>NZ_VDOR01000009.1 GCF_007666205.1 Kocuria palustris | reverse complement strand
CAGCAAACTTGGCACACTATCGAGTTCTCAAACAACAGACGACCAACCCGACCCCACCACAGGGCCAGCGAAGATCAGATCGTCCTGCTCGGGCCGCTCCCCCGCTGCAACCGCAGCTCGGTTCGCCTTTCCGCCCGAAGCACTCCGCAACGTTACCGTTCCGGCCCCTCCCGGTCAACTCGCTGTCTCCAGCGGGTGAACCTTCGGTTGCCTTCCGGCGTGTTGCTTGCAGTCCGACCCCGAGCGCCTCTCGGCCGTTCGGTGTCGTCCGGACTGCCGGAGCGACGAGAAGGAACACTACACACGGTCCCGGTCCCGCGCAAACCGCTGGAGTCGTTTGTGGTCCGACTCACCGCGATGCCGCCGCTGCGGCCGATCCTGCCGGCGGGCGAGCGGTCCCGCACCATGCGGACGGCCCCGGGTCATGGAACCCGGGGCCGTGGTCGCGTGCCGTCGGCACCGCATGGTGGCCGCGCGGCAGCCGCCGGTCCACACCTCCGGCGGAGCGCTGCCGGTCGTTCAGCCGTCGACGACCACGCCGGCCATGTTCTTCTTGCCGCGCTTGAGCAGTGCGTAGGCGCCGTGCAGCAGCATGTCGTCCACGAGCTGCGCGTCGACGCCCTGGATCCTGCGGTTGTTGACCGACACCCCGCCCTCCTGGAGCGTCCGCCGCGCCTCGGACCGCGTGGTCGACAGCCCCGTGGCCACGAGCAGGTCGATGATCGAGCGATCCTCGGCTCCCACCGCGGCCGACGGCAGCTCCCCGATCACGGCAGCGAGAGTCTGCCGGTCGAGCGCGCTCAGATCCCCCTTGCCGAAGACGGCCTCGGAGGCGGCGATCGCCTGCTCGGTGGCCTGGGTCCCGTGGACCAGGACGGTGACGTCCCAGGCGAGCTGCTTCTGGGCCGCGCGGCGGAACGGCTCCTCGGCGACGCGCCGCTCGAGCTCGGCGATCTCCTCGCTGGTCCGGAACGTGAAGACCTTGAGCCGGTCGATCACATCGGCATCGGCCGTGTTGAGCCAGAACTGGTAGAACGCGTACGGCGAGGTGAGCTCCGGATCGAGCCAGATGGCATTGCCCTCGGACTTGCCGAACTTGGTGCCGTCGGAGTTGGTGATCAGCGGAGTCCCGATGGCCTGCACCGAGGCGCCCTCCACCTTGCGCACCAGCTCGGTCCCGGAGGTGAGGTTGCCCCACTGATCGGACCCGCCGGTCTGCAGCATGCAGCCGTAGTCGCGGTGCAGGTTCAGGAAGTCCATGCCCTGCAGGATCTGGTAGCTGAACTCGGTGTAGGAGATGCCCTCCTCGGAGTTCAGGCGCTTGGCCACGATCTCCTTCTTGATCATGGTGCCCACGCGGAAGTGCTTGCCGACATCGCGCAGGAAGTCGATGGCCGACAGCCCGCCGGTCCAGTCCATGTTGTTGACCATGCGCGCGGCGTTGTCGCCCTCGAAGGACAGGAAGCGCTCGATCTGACCGCGCAGCCGCTCGACCCATTCGTCGACGACCTCGCGGGAGTTCAGCACTCGCTCGGAGGTCTGGCGGGGATCCCCGATCAGACCGGTCGATCCCCCGACGAGCCCCAGCGGCCGGTGGCCGGCGAGCTGGAGCCGGCGCAGCGTGAGCAGCTGGACCAGGTGCCCCAGGTGCAGCGACGCCGCGGTGGGATCGAAGCCGCAGTAATAGGTGATCGGCTCCCCGTTGAGCAGCTCCTCGAGGGCCGCCTCGTCCGTGGACACGTGCACGAGGCCCCGCCAGTTCAGCTCCTGCCAGATGCCGGGGAACGCGGGGTCGTTGTGCTGCGCTGCGAGATCGATCGCCGTGGGGGTCGTGGTCACGTGGGGAAACCTATCAGTGAGGGAGCGGTGGGTCCGGTCAGGCGCGGACGCCGTCGAAGCCTGCGGGCAGCGGTCCGGCCGAGACGGTGCGCAGGCGCTGGGTGGGGCGGGTCATGGCCACATAGAGCGAGCCGACGCCGTCGTACTCGTCGATGATCTCCTGCGGCTGCACCAGGACGACCGAGTCGAACTCGAGTCCCTTGGCATCCCACGTGGAGAGCACGACGATCTGGTGCTCGAGGCGGCGCACGCCGGCGCCCACCCGCCCGGGGAAGCGCCGGGCGAGCCGCTGCCCCACGGCCCTGACCCGATCCTCGGGTGCGATCACGGCGACCAGCCCGCCGTGCACGACCTCCAGCTCCTCCCCGAGCTGCCGCTCGATCGCCGCGAGCAGCTGCTCCTGGCCGGCTTCGGCGGGCAGCTCGTCGATGATCGGGGGCTCGCCCTCGCGCACGGCCCGGGGAGCCGCGACGTCCTGGCCGGCGGCCCGGGCGACGGCTGCGGCCACCGAGGCGACCGACTCGGGCGTGCGGTAGTTGACCGTGAGCTCCTCGAGGGAGAACCGATCGCCCACGAAGGGCGCGAGCGCATCGGCCCAGGACGTGGCCGCGGACGCCGAGCCCGCCTGCGCGATGTCGCCGACGACGGTGAACGACTTCATGGGGCACCGGCGCATCAGCACCCGCCACTGCATGGGGGTCAGCTCCTGCGCCTCGTCGACGACGACGTGGCCGTAGGCCCAGGTGCGATCCGCGGTCGCGGCCTCGGCGGCCGTCATGCGATGCACGTGCTCCTCGTTGAAATCGGTGAGGTCCTGGGCGCTGACGACGCCGTCGACGCCGACGTCCTCGAGGGCCTGGCTCATGTTGTACAGCGCCTTCTCGGCCATCTCGGTGGCCTTGGCGCGCTCCGCCTCGCCGGTGCGGATGCGCACGCCGGCGTCCTCGAGCGTGCCCAGGCGCTCGGCCGCCTCGTCGAGCAGCGGGACGTCGGAGACCGTCAGCGGCGCGTCCCGGTCCCGTGCGAGCAGGTCCCGCTGCTCCGGGCTCAGGTGCCGGAACGCGGAGTCCAGGTAGTGCCGCTTGGCGAACAGCTGCCGCACGAGCGTCTCGGCGGAGATCGGCAGCCACAGCAGGTTGACCGCGCGGCGCACCGCGGGCGCCTGCCGCAGGTCCTCGATCAGGTACGAACGGTCGATCACGTTGCCGGAACGCTCGTTCAGCTCCTCGCCGAGCTTCTCCGCCAGCTCCCGCAGGATGATCTTGAGGAAGGTCGTGCGGGCCTCGTTGTGAGGCTTGCCCGTGCCTCGAGCCTTCTCCCGCGCCCGGCGCACGAGCGAGCGCGTGAGGACCACGCGGTGGGAGTCGACCTCCAGGACCTGGTCCTGCGCGGGCAGCTTCTGCCGGTCCCGGACCGCCCGCTTGATGACGTCGACCATCTCGAGCCCGGCCTTCAGCCGCGCCGCCTCCCGGCTGCGCTCGGGCACGCCGTGCACGCCCGGGTACAGATCGGCCAGCGAGGACATGACGACGCCGGTCTCCCCGAGAGACGGGAGGACGCGGTCGATGTACCACAGGAACGACGACGACGGCCCGACGATCAGCACCCCCGAGCGGCGCAGCCGCTCCCGGTGCTCGTAGAGCAGGAACGCCGCGCGATGCAGCGCCACGGCCGTCTTGCCGGTGCCGGGCCCGCCCTGGACCACCCGCACGCCCTGCAGGGGCGCGCGGATGATGCGGTCCTGCTCCCCCTGGATCGTGGCGACGATGTCGGTCATGCGCCCGGTCCGCTTGGAGTTCAGCGCCGCGAGCAGAGCGCCCTCTCCCTGGAGCACGCTCTCGTCGTCGAGCAGCTCGGGGTCCAGGACGTCGTCCTCGATCGCCGAGACGTCGCGCCCGTCGAGGATCAGGTGCCGACGACGCCGGACGCCCATCCGGCTGCGGCCGGTGGCCTGGTAGAAGGCGGCCGCCTCGCGGGCCCGCCAGTCGACGAGCAGCCGCTGATGGTCCTCCGTGGCCAGCCCGATCCGCCCGATGTAGCGGGTCGCGGCCTCTCCCTCGTCCGCGGTGTCGATCCGGCCGAAGACCAGCCGCTGGTCGACGGCCTCCAGCTGCGCCAGGCGGTCCTCGTAGTGCGTGGCGAAGGCATCGCGCTCGGACCGGGACTGGTGCCCGCCGCCGGCGTCCGATCGGCGCACGCGGTCCAGCTCGGCGGCCTTCTCCTCGCGCAGCGCATCCAGACGCTCGTAGAGCCGCCCGACGTAGGCCTGCTCGACGGCCAGCTGCCGCTCGAGCGCGGCCCGGGAGGCGTCCCGGTCCTCGCCGCGGTCATCGGGCGATCCCGACTGGGTGCTGGTGCTGCCGGCGACATCCGTCATGTGCTCGTGCTCCTCGAAACGTCCGCATCGCCCCGATCAGCCCGGATCAGGGGACCAGACATCCTAGTCCTCCGCGTGTGAACGGGAGGTTGCCGGCCCGGGACGGGCCTTCTGCTCTCAGCAGATCGGACGGCGGCTCACACCCGGTACAGCGCGCGGGCGCGGTGCCCGCCCAGGCGCGCCCGGCCGCGCAGCTCCGTGAGCTCCATGAGCAGCCCGAAGCCCGCGATGTGCAGCCCGGCGCGGTGCAGCAGCCTCGCGCTGGCCTCCAGGGTGCCGCCGGTCGCGAGGATGTCGTCGACGACGAGCACGCGGGAGCCGCGGGGGACGTCGTCGGTGTGGATCTCGAGGACCGCGGAGCCGTACTCGAGCTGGTAGCTCTCGCGGTACGTCTCGCGGGGCAGCTTGCCCTCCTTGCGGACGGGGATGACCCCGGCCCCGGTGGCCCGCGAGACGGCGCCCGCGAGCAGGAATCCGCGCGCCTCGATGCCGGCCACGTACTCGAACTGCCCGCTGAACACCTCCGCCAGGGCGTCGACGGCGCGCGCGAAGGCGGGGCCGTCGGCGAACAGCGGGGTCAGATCGCGGAAGAGCACCCCGGGCTCGGGGTGGTCCGGGATCTTGACGCACAGCCGGTCGATCATCTCCTCGACCGATTCGGGTCGGGAGTCGGGCACGGGGGCGGGGCTGCGCTGAGTCACGCGCCCATCGTAGTGTCCCGGCCGCGCGTGCGGCGCTTCTTGGGCGAGGCCCTGCGGTACGGGGAGACCGTCGGATCCCCGGGGATCGCGAAGCGCCACGGGAACCGGTCGGTGCCGCCCTCGCCCGAGACCCCGGTGCGCGCCGTGGTGACCACCGACTCCGGCGGCGTCCCGAGCTCGAGCAGCAGCCGCCGTGCACTGCCGGCGGGTTCCGGAGCCGCGGCTCCGGAGGACGAGGCGTCCGGTGCCGCGGCTCGGGGCGACCCGAGGGGGGCGCCGTCGTCGTCGAGCCCCAGGCCCAGGGCCTGGGCCATGTTGCCCGGCCCGCGGGCCAGGGAGGCCTCGGAGGGCGCCGTGGACCGCCGCGCGGATCGGCGGCGGACGGCGATCTCGACGCCCTCGACGACCTCGCCGGAGCGCAGCAGGCACCCCCCGGGCTCCCCCTCGGGCCGGCAGACCAGGTTGATCGCGTGGTGCAGGCCGTAGGTGAAGTACACGTACGCGTGCCCCGGCGGGCCGAACATCGAGGCGTTGCGGGCGGTGCGCCCGTTGTACGTGTGCGCTCCGGGGTCCGGCAGGTCGCTGCCGGCCTGGCCGCCGTAGGCCTCGATCTCGCTGAGCCGCACGGTGACCGTGCCCTCAGGCGTCACGGAGCTCAGCCGCGCCCCGAGCAGCAGCGGCGCGACCTCGGGGGCCGGGCGGTGCAGGATCTCGAGCAGCCGGGGGTCCAGCGGGCCGCCGGCGCTGCGTGTGGTCTCCGGCACGCCCGCTCAGGCCCCGACCACGGGAGCGCGGTCCTCGAAGGCCTCGAGCGCCCTCAGCCGGTCCTCGAGGGCCGCCAGCTGCGCCTCGACGGCCTGCGGGCCGGTTCCGCCCTGGGAGGAGCGAGAGCGCAGCGAGCCCTCGAGCGTGAGGACCTCGCGCACCTGCGGGGTGAGGCGCGCGTCGATCGCGGCGAAGTCGTCGTCGCTCAGGTCCCAGAGCTCGATGTCGCGCTGCTCGCACACGCGCACCGCGTCGCCGGAGATCTCGTGCGCGTCGCGGAAGGGCACGCCCTGGCGGACCAGCCACTCGGCGATGTCGGTGGCCAGCGCGAAGCCGCGCGGCGCCAGCTCGGCCATGCGCTCGGTGCTGAAGCTGAGGGTCGCGATCATGCCGGAGACGGCGGGCAGCAGGACCTCGAGCTGGTCGATCGCGTCGAAGACCGGCTCCTTGTCCTCCTGCAGGTCCCGGTTGTAGGCCAGCGGCAGGGCCTTGAGCGTGGCCAGCAGGCCCGTCAGGTCCCCGATCAGCCGGCCGGACTTGCCGCGGGCGAGCTCGGCGACGTCCGGGTTCTTCTTCTGCGGCATGATCGAGGACCCCGTGGAGAAGGAGTCGTGCAGGGTCACGAAGGAGAACTCCTTGGTGGCCCATGTCGTGATCTCCTCGCTGATCCGCGAGACGTCGACGGAGAGCATCGCGCAGATCCACGCGAACTCCGCGTAGACATCGCGCGAGGCCGTGCCGTCGATCGAGTTGTGCACAGCGGAGTCGAAGCCCAGCTCGCGGGCCACGGCGTTCGGGTCCAGGCCCAGCGTCGAACCCGCGAGCGCCCCGGAGCCGTAGGGCGACACCGCGGCGCGCCGGTCCCAGTCCACGAAGCGCTCGACGTCGCGCACCATGGCCCAGGCGTGGGCCAGCAGATGGTGGGAGAGCAGGATCGGCTGGGCGTGCTGCAGGTGCGTGCGCCCCGGCATGGGGGCGAACGGGTGCGCCTTCGCCTGCTGGATCAGGGCGCGGACGACGTCGAGCAGCTCCTTGGCGATGATCGAGGCGTGATCGCGCAGGTACATCCGGCCCTCGGTGGCGATCTGGTCGTTGCGAGAGCGCCCCGCGCGCAGCTTCCCGCCCAGCTCGGGGCCGGCGCGCTCGATCAGGCCGCGCTCGAGCGAGCCGTGCACGTCCTCGTCCGACTCCGCGGGCAGGTAGGCGCCCGAGCGGACGTCGGCCTCGAGACGGTCGAGCGCATCGAGCATGCCGTCGAGCTCGTCGTCGCTGAGCAGGTCCACGGCATGCAGCACGCGGGCGTGGGCGCGCGAGCCAGCGATGTCGTACGGCGCCAGCCGCCAGTCGAACTGCGTGGACTTGGACAGCGCGGCGAGCGCCTGGTCCGGGCCGCCCGCGAAGCGCCCGCCCCACAGCGCGCCCTCGTTGGTCCCGTGCTTGACGTGCTCTGCCACTGGTGCTGCTCCTCGATCGTGTCCTTGTGCTGGCTCCAGCTTAGGGCTGGTGGTGGTATGTGGGTTCGTCCGCTGGGCCCGGGATGGGCGGTGGACCGATTGGTGACAGCTCTGCACGCCATCAGAGCTGATGGGATGCGCAGCTGTCACCAGCCCACCGGCGGACGTGGGAAGGGCGGAGGGGGGGGGCCGGTCGGCTCAGCGGTTCGACGCCGCCCTCGGATCCTCAGCCGTGTCGCCGATCCGCCGCTGCCGACCAGGACCCAGGAGTCGCCTATGCAGGGCATCCGCCGCTGAAGATCTGCACAGGAGACCCCTCGCGGCGCCGTCCCGGCCGGCTCGAGAGTCAGGAAGGGCACGGCGGCCTCTCCTCCCGCAGACGTCGAGCGAAGCAGTCAAGAGAGGAGGGGCCGCCGTGTCGTCGGGCTGCGGAGACCGGCTCAGCGCCCGCGGGTCACCTGCCCCCGGCGGCCAGGCGCTGGTCGCGGGCGGAGGCGACCTTGGAGGACATGCCGAACAGCTCGATGAAGCCGCGGGCCTGGGACTGGTCGAAGGAGTCGCCCTCGTCGTAGGTCGCCAGGTTGAAGTCGTACAGCGCGGTCTCCGAGCGCCGGCCCGTCACGGAGGCCTTGCCGGCGTGCAGCGTCATCCGGATCTCGCCGTTGACGTAGCGCTGGGTGTCGTCGAGGAAGACGTCGAGGGACTTCTTCAGCGGGGAGAACCACTGGCCGTCGTACACCAGCTCGGTCCAGCGCTGGCCGACGGTCTTCTTGAACCGGGCCTGCTCGCGCTCGACGGTGACGTTCTCGAGCTCCTGGTGCGCGGCGATCAGGGCCATCGCGCCGGGGGCCTCGTAGATCTCGCGGGACTTGATGCCCACGAGGCGGTCCTCGACGATGTCGATGCGGCCCACGCCGTGCGCACCCGCGCGGCGGTTGAGCTCCTGGATGGCCTCGAGCGGGGTGACCTTCCGCCCGTCGATCGCCACGGGGATGCCCTGCTCGAAGCCGATGACGACCTCGTCGGGCGCGGGCGGGAACGCCGGGTCGTCGGTGTAGTCGTAGACATCCTTGGTGGGGCCGTTCCAGATGTCCTCGAGGAAGCCGGTCTCGACCGCGCGGCCCCAGACGTTCTGGTCGATCGAGAAGGGGTTCTTCTTGGTCGTCTCGATCGGCAGGTCGTTGCGCTCGGCGTAGTCGATGGCCTTCTCGCGGGTCAGGGCGAGGTCGCGCACCGGGGCGATGCACTGCAGGTCCGGGCCCAGGGTCTGGATGCCGACCTCGAAGCGGACCTGGTCGTTGCCCTTGCCGGTGCAGCCGTGGGCGACGGTCGTGGCGCCGTGCTCCTTGGCGGCGTCGACGAGGTGCTTGACGATCACGGGGCGGGAGACGGCCGAGACCAGCGGGTAGGCGTCCATGTAGAGGGCGTTGGCCTTGAGCGCCGGCATGCAGTACTGCTCCGCGAACTCGTCGCGGGCGTCGGCGACCACGGCCTCGACCGCGCCGCAGTCGAGGGCGCGCTGGCGGATGGCCTCGAGGTCCTCGCCGCCCTGTCCGACGTCGACGGCGCAGGCGATGACCTCGGCACCCGTGGCCTCGCCGATCCAGCCGATGGCGACGGACGTGTCCAGGCCGCCCGAGTAGGCGAGTACGACGCGCTCGGTCATGTGTGTCTCCTTGGAAGAATCGGGTGCTGCGGGTCTGCTGTGCATGACTATACACACCGGGTTGTATTTATGCATTGTGGGGCGCGGCGGCAGGCCGGATACTGGACGGCGGATCTGCTCGTCCCGCGCGGCCTGCTCGGAAGCCAGCGCCCCCGGGGCCATGATCCCCCAGCAGCCGTCCCGAGAACGCCAAGGAGTCCCATGTCCGAGCAGAACACCGCCCCCGATCCCCAGCCCGGCGGCGCCCCCGAGCTCAGCGAGGACGAGCTCGCGCTGCTGAACCAGATGTTCGACCTCGCCCGCGAGGGCGGCACCGATCAGCTGCGCCAGGCCCTCGAGGCCGGGGTCCCGGTCAACCTGACCAACGGCAAGGGCGACACCCTGCTCAACCTCGCGGCGTACCACGAGCACGAGGACACGGTCGCGATGCTGCTCGAGCACCGGGCGGACACCGAGCGCGTCTCGGACATGGGCTTCACCGCCCTGATCTGCGCGGTCTTCCGCGGCAACGAGGCCATCACCCGGCGCCTGCTCGAGGCCGGCGCCGGGCAGGACACCGGCTTCCGGCCAGCACGCGCCGTGGCCGAGGAGTTCGGGCGCACGAACGTCATCCCGCTGCTCGACGAGCACGCCTGAACGGCGTCCCGGCAGACCGCCGGCGCAGCGCATGACGGCCCGCCCGGGCAGGACGGCGGGCCGTCGTCGCACCCGGGCGCGGACCGGGTTCAGCCCAGGTCGATCTCGCGCTTGAGGATCTTGCCGGTCGAGCCCTTGGGCAGGGACTCGACGACCCGGTAGTCGTGCGGCCGCTTGTAGGAGGCGAGCCCGCTGCGCAGCATCGATCGCAGCTCGGCGACGACCGCGTCCCGGTCGTGGCCCTCGCGCAGGACCAGGCAGGCCGCGATCCGCTGATCCGAGGTGAGATCGCCGCGCCCGACCACGGCGGCCTCCTCGATGCCCGGGTGCTCGTAGATCAGCTCCTCGACCTCGCGCGGATAGACGTTGTAGCCGTTGCGCAGGATCGTGTCCTTCTTCCGGTCCACGATCCAGAAGCGGTCGTGCTCGTCCTGCCGGGCCATGTCCCCCGTGCGGAAGAACTCGCCGGCGAAGGCCGCCGCCGTGGCCTCGGGCTGCCGCCAGTACCCGGCCATGACGTAGCGCCCGGCCACCGCCAGCTCCCCGATCTCCCCTCGGGGCAGCTCCTCGCCGGCGTCGTCCAGGATGATCAGGCGAGCGTCCTCGACGGCGGTCCCGATCGAACCGGGGACGCGCTCGTGGATGGGGTGGTTGAAGGCCACGACGGGAGAGGTCTCCGACAGGCCGTAGCCCTCGTAGAGCGTGATGCCGAAGAGCTGCTCGAAGCGCTTGAGCACCTCGACGGGCAGCGCGGCGCCGCCGGAGATCGCCGAATGCAGGGCGGGCAGCTCGAGCCGCTCCTTGGCCTGCACCTGGCACAGCGCCATGAGCATGGACGGCACCCCGATGGGCCGGGTCACCGAGTGGTCGCGCAGCTGGTGCAGCACGGCGCGGGGCTGGAAGGACGGGACCAGGCTGATGGTCGCGCCCACGGCCACGGGCGCGTTCAGGCACACCGTCTGGCCGAACACGTGGAAGAACGGCAGCGCGCCCAGCACGACGTCCTCGGGCACGTAGGTGAACATCCGGGTGGTCATCAGGGCGTTGGACCTCACGTTGTCGTGCGTGAGCGACGCGCCCTTGGGATCGCCCGTGGTGCCGGAGGTGAACAGCAGCACCGCGAGATCGTCGTCGGCCCGCTCGGCGGGTGCCCCAGGAGCCTGGGCCGGCTCCGGTGCCCGGAGGGTCTGCGCATCCGTCTCGAGGAACGGGATCCCCCGGGCCAGCTCCGCGTGGGCGGCGCGCGCGTTCGCCGAGACGGCGGCATCCGCCACGACGGCGGAGAGCTCCGCGGCGGCGAACAGCCCGTGCAGCTCGCGCGCGGTCAGCAGCGGGTTCAGGGGCACCACGACCGCCCCCAGGCGCAGGATGCCGTAGTACGCGACGGCCATCTGCGGCACGTTGGGGGCGATCAGCGCCACCCGGTCGCCCTCCCCCACGCCCTCGGCGCGCAGCGTGCCGGCGAAGGAGGCGACCAGCTCCTCGAGCTCGGCGTAGGAGACCGCCAGGTCGCCGACGCGCAGCGCGACGGCCTCCGGCAGGCGGCGGGCGGAATCGGTGAGCAGGGTCGCGAGATTCGTCACGGGGTGGCCTTCGGCTCAGGGCGCCCGGCTCGGGGCGCGGAGCCGGCGGGACGGGTCGGCTCGCTGCGAATAGGACGGGGGCCATTGGACCACATCCCCCCGACGCCGCGCCTCACTCCCCGCCCGCCAGGCGCAGGAAGTGCTCGGCCAGCTCCTCCCCGCCGGACGGGTCCCGGCTGATGACCATGATCGAGTCGTCCCCGGCGATCGTGCCCAGGACGGGCCGGATCCCGGACTGGTCGATGATCGAGGCGAAGTACTGCGCCGCCCCCGGCGGGGTCTTGAGCATCACGAGGTTGGCGGAGGCCTCGGCAGTCACGAGCAGCTCGCGGCACACGCCCGCCAGCCGCGCCTCCGGGGAGGCGGGGGCCTCGGCCGCCCCGGCGGGCTCGCCCGCGGCCGAGGGCACCGTGTACACGAGGGAGCCGGAGGCGTCCCGCACGCGCACGGCGCCGACCTCCACGAGATCCCGGGACAGGGTGGCCTGGGTGACCTGCAGGTCGTCGCGGGCCAGCAGCTGCGCGAGCTCGGCCTGCGAGTGGACGGAGCCGGAGCCGACGAGCTCGACGATGCGGGCCTGGCGGGCGATCTTGGTGGCGGGGATGCTCATCGGTCGGACCCCGGCAGCGCGATCTCCCCGGTCTCGAGGCTGTAGCGCCCCGAGGCCGCCAGCAGCCAGACCATGAGCGCCTTCTGGGCATGCAGGCGGTTCTCCGCCTCCTGGAAGACGGCCGAGCGCGGGCCGTCGATGACCTCGGCGGCGACCTCCGAGCCGCGGTAGGCCGGCAGGCAGTGCATGAACACGGCCTCCGAGCCGGCCTGGGCCATCGCCGCCGCATCGACCGCGTAGGGCCGGAAGACCTCCGCGCGCGCCGCCGCCTGGTCCTCCTGGCCCATCGAGATCCAGGTGTCCGTGCAGACCACGTCGGCGCCGTCGAGGGCCTGCGCAGGGTCCTCCGTGACCAGCACCGAGCCGCCCGTGACCCGGGCCCGCTCCCGGGCCTGCGCGACGACCTCGTCATCCGGCAGGTACGGAGACGGGCCCGCGATGCGCACGTCCATCCCGGCCGTGGCCATGCCGAGCAGGTACGAGTTGGCCATGTTGTTGGCCGCATCACCCAGGTAGGCGAAGCTGCGGCCGCTCGTCCCCCCGAGCTGCTCCCGGATCGTCATCAGGTCGGCCAGGATCTGGCACGGGTGGAAGTCGTCGGACAGGGCGTTGATCACGGGGACCCGCGAGTGCTCCGCCATCTCCTCGAGCCCGGCGTGGCCGAAGGTCCGCCACACGATCAGCCCGACCATCCGGGAGATCACCCGGGCCGTGTCGGCGATGGACTCCTTGGCCCCGAGCTGGGACTCGCCCGGGTTGACCACGAGCGGCGAGCCGCCGAGGTCGGAGATGCCGGTCGCGAACGAGTAGCGCGTGCGCGTGGAGGTCTTGTCGAAGATCACGGTGGCCGTCTGGGGCCCGGCCAGCGGGCGGTGCCGCCACCGGTCCTGCTTCAGCTCGGCGGCGAGCGCGAGCACTTCGGCCTGCTCGGCTGGGCTCAGGTCCGTGTCGCGCAGGAAGTGGCGTGGCATCTCGGGGTCCTTCGTCGGAGGGTCGATCGGTGGTGTGCAGGAGGCCGGCTCAGCTGCCGGGGGCGCTGCGCGCGGCGGCGCGGGCGGCCTCGAGGATCGAGGGCAGCGCGGCGAGCAGCTCGTCGGCCTGGGCGGTGGTCAGGACCAGCGGCGGGGCCAGGCGCAGGGTCAGGGGCCCGGTCGCATTGACGATGAAGCCCGCACTCCGCGCGGCGGCCACGACGGCGGGGCCCAGCGCCGGGGCCGTCGACCCGTCCGATGCCCCGTCCGAGGGGGCGGGCTCGAGGTCGACGCCGATCAGCAGACCGTGCCCGCGCACCTCGGCGACGCCGTCGATCCGGCGCAGCCCGCCCGCCAGGCGGGCCCCCACCGAACGGGCGTTCTCCAGGAGCCCCTCGTCCTCGATGGCCTGCAGCGTGGCCAGCCCGGCGGCCGTGGCCAGCGGATTGCCGCCGAAGGTCGTGCCGTGCTGACCGGGCCCGAGCAGCCCGGAGACGTGCTCGCCGAACGTGATCACGGCCCCGATCGGGAAGCCGCCCCCCAGGCCCTTGGCCAGGGTCACGGCATCGGGGGCGTCGTCCCCGCTCAGCTCGGCCGCGCCGGCGAACCACTGCCCCGTGCGCCCGATGCCCGTCTGGACCTCGTCGACGATCAGCAGAGCGCCGTGCTCGCGCGTCAGCTCCCGGGCCCGGCGCAGCCAGCCCTGGGGCAGCGGGCGGATCCCGGACTCCCCCTGGATCGGCTCGGCGATCACGGCGCTGACGGTGTCGTCGACGGCCGCCTCGAGGGCCTCGATCGTGGGGGCGATGTGCTCGACCCCGCCGGGCATGGGCTCGAACGGCTCGCGATAGGCCGCCTTGGCGGTCATGGCCAGGGCGCCGATCGTGCGGCCGTGGAAGGCGCCCTCGAGCGCCACGATCCGCGAGCGCGGTCCGTCGGGCCCCGGCGCCGCCCGGCCCTGCCTGCGGGCCAGCTTGAAGGCCGCCTCGTTGGCCTCGGAGCCCGAGTTGGCGAAGAAGACGAGCGAGCCCGCGGGGGCCCGGGCGACCTCGAGCAGCTTCTCGGCGAGCGCGATCTGCTGCGGGGAGGTGAAGAAGTTGGAGATGTGGCCCAGGACGGCCGCCTGCTCGGAGACGGCGCGGACCCACGAGGGGTGGGCGTGGCCCAGGGCGTTGACGGCGATGCCGCCCAGCAGGTCGAGCAGCCGGTTCCCGTCGGCATCCCAGACGACCGCGCCCTCGCCGCGCACGAGCGCCGCCTGGGGCCGGCCGAAGACGCCGAGCAGGTGCTGGTCGTACTGCTCGAGCAGCTGCGGGCCGTCCTGATGATCGCTGTGCTGGGTCTGGCTCATCCCGCCGCCTCCGTGCCCTCGTGGTCCTTCGCGCGCTCGGCGCGCACCTCGGTGCCGATGCCCTCGTCGGTGAAGATCTCCAGCAGCACGGAGTGCGCCACGCGGCCGTCGACGATCGTGGCGCGCGGGACCCCGCCCTCGACAGCGGCGAGCGCGGCCTCCATCTTGGGGATCATCCCGGACTGCAGGGAGGGCAGCAGCTCGCGCAGCTCGGAGTCGGCGAGCGAGGAGATCAGCGAGTCCCGGTCGGGCCAGTCCGCGTAGAGGCCCTCGATGTCGGTCAGCGCCACGAGCTTCTCGGCGCCCAGCGCCACGGCGATCGCGGCCGCTGCGGTGTCGGCGTTGATGTTGAGCACCTCGCCCGTGAAGCGCCCCGCGCCGTCGACCTCCGGGGCGATCGAGGAGACCACGGGGATGCGCCCGGCCGCCATCAGCTCGCGCAGCGGGGCGGGGCTCACCGAGACGATCTCGCCCACGTGGCCGAGATCCACCTCCCGGCCGTCCACGACCGTGCCGCGGCGCACCGCGCCGAGCAGGGAGGCGTCCTCGCCGGAGATGCCCACCGCGTAGGGGCCGGTCGCATTGAGCAGCGAGACCAGCTCGCGCTGCACCTGGCCGGTGAGCACCATGCGGATGACGTCGACGGCCTCCTTCGACGTGACCCGCAGCCCGCCGCGGAACTGCGAGGCGATCCCCATGCGCTCGAGCATCCGATCGATCTGCGGGCCGCCCCCGTGCACGACGACGGGACGGATCCCGACCTCGCGCAGGAAGACCATGTCCGCGGCGAAGGCCTCCCGCAGCGGCTCGGAGACCATGGCGTTGCCGCCGTACTTGAAGACCATCACGGCGCCGGAGAACCGCCTGATCCACGGCAGCGCCTCCATGAGCACGCCGGCCTTGGCGCGGGCGGCGGCGATGCGGTCGGATGGGGCGGTCATGGCTGCTCCTGGGATTCGGATGGGCGGTCGGGCGGGGGGACGGGCGGTCCGGGGCGTGCTCAGGTGGAGTACGCCGAGTTCTCCTCGACGTAGTCGTGGGTCAGGTCGTTGGTCCAGATCGTGGCCTCATGGGACCCGGCCTTCAGGTCGACGACGACCTCCGCCTTCCGCGAGGCGGCCAGGTCCACCCCTTCGCGGGGATCGCCGATCATCCCCGCGCGGCAGACCATGACGCCGTTGATCGAGACGTCGAGCTCGTCGGGGTCGAAGCCCGCCGAGGTCGTGCCCACGGCCGAGAGGACGCGGCCCCAGTTGGGATCGTTGCCGAAGATCGCGGTCTTGAAGAGGTTGGAGCGGGCCACGGCGCGGGAGACCTCCTCGGCCTCGGCCTCGCTGCGCGCGCCCGTCGTGGTGATGACGATGTCGTGGGCCGCGCCCTCGGCGTCGGTGATCAGCTGCTGGGCCAGGCTGTGGCACACCGCGGCGAGCGCCTGCGCGAAGCCGTGCTCGTCCGGCGCGATGCCCGAGGCCCCCGAGGCCAGCAGCGCGACGGTGTCGTTGGTCGACATGCAGCCGTCCGAGTCGGCGCGGTCGAAGGTCGCGGCGCACGCCTGGCGCAGGCTGCGCCGCAGGGCCTCGGCGGGCAGGTCGGCATCGGTCGTGAGCACCACGAGCATCGTGGCCAGACCGGGGGCGAGCATGCCCGCGCCCTTGGCCATGCCGCCGATGCTCCAGCCCGCGGGATCCGCGTGGGCGGCCTGCTTGGCCACGGAGTCCGTGGTCATGATCGCGCCCGCGGCCCGCAGCCCGGCGGCATGGTCGCCGGCCGCATCGGCCAGCACCGAGGGCAGGCCCTGCCGCATCACGTCCATGGGCAGCTGCTCGCCGATCAGCCCGGTCGAGCACACGATCACCTCCCCCGCCCCGATCCCCAGGGCCTCCCCGACCAGCTCCGCGGTCTCCTGCGCGGACCGGAGGCCCTGCGGGCCCGTGCAGGCATTCGCTCCGCCGGAGTTGAGGATCACGGCGCGCGCCGATCCGTCGGAGACCACCCGACGGGACCAGTGGACGGGGGCGGCGGCCACCCGGTTCGAGGTGAACACCGCGGCGGCGGCCGAGCCCGGCCCGTCGTTGACGACGACGGCCAGATCCGGACGGCCCGAGGCCTTGAACCCCGCCGTCGCGCTGCCGGCGCGGAAGCCCGCCGGAGCGGTCACGCCCCGGTCGAGGTCCACGGCCAGGTCCGCGGCCGGATGCTGGGACGGATGGGCGATGCTCACGGTGCGACCCCCTGCTGGTTCAGGCCCGTGTCCTCGGGGAGGCCCAGGGCGATGTTCATGGACTGCACGGCGCCGCCGGCGGTGCCCTTGACGAGGTTGTCGAGCGCGCAGCTCACGATCACGCGTCCGGCGCGCTCGTCCAGGGCGACCTGCAGCTGCACGTGGTTGGAGCCCAGGACGGCCTGGGTCGCGGGCCACTGCCCCTCCGGCAGCAGGTGGACGAAGGGCTCGTCGTCATAGGCCCGGTGCAGAGCCGCGCGCACGGACTCCGCCGTCGCCCCCTGGGCCGCGCGCGCGGTCGCGGTCGTGAGGATCCCCCGCGGCATGGGCGCCAGCGTGGGGGTGAAGGACACGACGACGTCATCGCGTCCGGAGGCCCAGCCCAGTCCCTGCTCGATCTCGGGGGTGTGGCGGTGCACGCCGCCCACGCCGTAGGGCGACATCCCGCCCATGACCTCGGCGCCCAGCAGGTGGGGCTTGAGCGACCGGCCCGCTCCGGAGGCCCCGGAGGCCGCCACGATCACGATGTCGCGCAGCTCGATCGCCCCGGCCGCGGCCAGCGGCGCGAGCGCCAGCTGCGAGCCGGTCGGGTAGCACCCCGGGATCGCGATGCGCCGCGCATCGACCAGCCGCGAGCGCTGGCGGGTGCCGTCGGGGGCCACGATCATCTCGGGCAGGCCGTAGGGCCATGTCCCGGCGTGGTCGCTGCCGTAGAAGCGATCCCACGCCTCCGCCGAGGCGAGCCGGTGGTCGGCAGCGGCGTCGATCACGATCGTGGACCCGGGCAGCTGGGCCGCGATCTCGGCGGAGGCCCCGTGCGGCAGGGCGAGCACGACGACGTCGTGGCCGGCGAGCTCCTCGAGGCTCGAATCGACGATGACCCGGTCGGCCAGCCCGTGCAGATGCGGCTGCACCTCGCCGAGGCGCCGCCCCGCCGTCGAGTGCGCGGCGACCGCCCCGATCTCGATCTCCGGATGCGCCATGAGCAGCCGGAGGATCTCTCCCCCGGCGTAGCCGCTGGCTCCTGAGACTGCTGCCGTGAATGTCATGCGGCCATCCTACGCAACTTTATGCACTCATGTCGATATTTATGCAGATGGCGCGGGGCGCGGCGCTAGGCTCGAGAGCACGAGCACACCGGCGGCGCGTCCGCCGGGGAGAGGAGCAGCGCATGCGCGCCATCACGATCACGCAGCACGGCGGGCCCGAGGTCCTCACGGTCTCCGAGGTCGAG
Organism: Kocuria palustris; assembly: GCF_007666205.1. Taxonomy (GTDB): domain Bacteria; phylum Actinomycetota; class Actinomycetes; order Actinomycetales; family Micrococcaceae; genus Kocuria; species Kocuria palustris_A. Next base: position 96,629 of record NZ_VDOR01000009.1, on the reverse strand, counting down.
GAGCCCGCCCCCGGCCCCGGCCAGGTCCTCGTGCGCACCCGGCGCACCGGCGTCAACTTCATCGAGACCTATCAGCGCGAGGGCGTCTACGACGTCGATCTGCCCTTCACTCCGGGCACCGAGGGCTGCGGGGAGATCATCGCCCTGGGGGAGGGCGTGGACTCGCTCGAGGTCGGCCAGCGCATCACCACGTCGCAGGGGCGGGCCACCTACGCCGAGCAGTTCGTCGTGGACGCCGAGCGGGTGGTCGTGGTCCCGGAGCCCGTCTCCGACGACGCCGCGGGCGCCCTGCCGCTGCAGGGCTTCACCGCGCACTACCTGACCCGCTCGACCTACGCGGTGGGCCCGGACACGACGGCCGTCATCACCGCCGCGGCCGGCGGCGTGGGGGGCGTGGCCATCCAGCTCATGAAGCGCCAGGGCGCCACGGTCATCGGCCTGACGTCGAGCCCCGAGAAGGCCGAGACGGCCCGCTCGCTGGGCGCCGACCACGTCCTGCCCTACGAGGGCTTCGCCGACGGGGTCGAGGAGATCACGGGCGGGCGCGGCGCGGACGTCGTCTACGACTCGGTCGGCCGGGCCACGTTCGACGAGTCGCTGGCCGCGGTCCATCTGCGCGGCATGGTCGTGCTCTTCGGCGGCTCCTCCGGGCAGGTGCCCCCCTTCGACCTCCAGCGCCTCAATGCGATGGGCTCGCTGTACGTGACGCGGCCGTCGCTCAACGCCTACATGCAGACCCGGGAGGAGCGCGACTGGCGGGCCCGGGAGATGTTCGAGGCCATCGACGACGGGCTGCGGATCAGGGTCGGGGGCACCTACGCGCTCGACGACGCCGCTCGGGCCCACCGGGATCTGGAGTCCCGCAGCACGCAGGGCAAGCTGCTGCTCACCTTCTGAGGCCGACGCGCGCATGCACGAGGGGCCGTGCCGATCCGCTGCGGATCGGCACGGCCCCTCCTCGGCGCTCTCCCTGTCGGCCGCCCCCGGCCCGGCGCCGCCGACCCCCGCACCGCTCAGCTCGGCTCCGGATGCGGAGCCGCTCGGCTCAGCGCCGACCGCGGCGGCGCAGGGCGGCCGCCGCGGCGATCCCGGCACCCAGGGCGAGCACGGAGCCCACGGCCAGGACGGTGCCCTTCGTGCGCTCCTGCGAGACGCTGCGGTCCGTGATGCCCGAGCCCAGGGAGCCGGCGTCCTCGGTGGAGAGCACCTGCAGCTCCCCGTCCTCGATGCCGAGCAGGACGTCGACCTCCTGATCGAAGTCCTCCGGCGAGGCCCCGCGGCCCTCGCCGCGGACCTCGACCGTGTCCCCCGCCTCGGGGGTGAACGGATCCTGCAGGCCGTTGTCGAAGCGCTGCTCGGCGATCTCCGGGTCGTCGGGCAGGGTGACCGCGTACTTGGGGTTGTACGTCTGGGCCTGCAGGTCGTGGGTCATGTCGGTGTAGGCGCCCTGCACCGCCCACGTCCGGTTCGCCCAGCCCTGCAGCTGCTCGCCGCGCTGGAACGCGGAGTACGACCAGATGGCCAGCAGCAGCGCCAGGACCACCCCGAGGACCGCGGCGATGACCGGGGGCCACGCGGTGCGCGGCTCCTCTCCTCCCGCTGCGTCGAAGTCCTCCAGGGGATCGCCCTCGGGGGCGGCGTCCGTGCCTCCGCGCAGGGAGAACGCGTCCCGGAACGCCGAGCCGGCGCCGTCTCCGCGGCGGCCCGTCGCCCGCAGGCGCCGGCTGCCGTCGTCGTCCCGGGGGTCGGGGGCATCGGGGTCGTGGTCCGTGCTCATCTGCTCTCCTCCCGCGCCGGCGGGGGCCGGCGACAGGGTGGTGGGGTTTCGGGTGCGGTCCGGGGCGGGCCGCTCAGGCGCGCAGGACCGCCCCGTGCCGCGCTGCGGCCAGCTCGACGGCGGCGGTGCGCGCCTCGGAGGCCTCGTCCGCGGTCAGGGTCCGGTCGGGGGCCCGGAACCGCAGCGCGAGCGCGACCGACTTCTTCCCGGCCTCGATGTGCTCGCCCTGATAGACATCGAAGACCCGGACGTCCTCCGCGAGCTCGCCGGCGCCCTCGCGGATCGTGGCGAGCAGCTCGGCCGCCGGCAGCGAGGCGTCGACCACGAGCGCGACGTCCTGCGTGGCCGGGGTCTGGACGCTGAAGGCCTGCGCCTCGACGGCACCGGCGCGGGACGCGAGGATTGCCGTGAGATCCAGCTCCATGGCGCTCGTGCGCTCGGGCAGGCTCTGCCGCGCGACGAGCTGAGGATGCAGCTCGCCCGCGGTGCCGACGAGCTGCCCGGAGGGCACGCGCAGCACGGCGGTGCGACCGGGGTGGAAGGCCTGGTGCCGGCCCTGCTCGACCGACAGCTCGACCCCCAGGACGTCGCCCACGAGACGGGCCGCATCCAGCGCGTCCTGCCAGCCGAGGGGCCGCGGCGCGAGCCCGGGGGCCGCCGGGGCGTCGTCGCCGGCGAAGACCGCCGCCACGTGCCGCGGCTGATCGGGGATGCCGCCCCTCAGGTCGGCCAGGACCTGCTCCGAGGGGCGCTCCCCCACGGGCGGGATGGCGCCCGTGCCGAGCTGGGCGCCGGGCAGGAAGACCAGCCCGGACTCGAACAGCTGCACGTCGCGGAAGCCGCGGGAGCGGTTGCGGTGCAGGACCTCCAGCAGGCCGGGGATCAGCGAGGCCCGCAGGACGCCGCGCGCCTCCGAGATCGGGTTGGCCAGGCGCACCGAGGGGACCTCGGTGCCGGCCTCGTCCGCGCCCCACAGGTCGTTGTCGGGCTGGGCGGTGAACGGGTAGGCCATGACCTCGGTCAGCCCGGCGGCCGCCAGGGCGTCCAGGACGCGCCGCCGGCCGATCTGCTCCGGGGTCAGTCCCCGCCCGGGAGGCGCCACGGGCAGCCGCGACGGGATCCTGTCGTAGCCGTCCAGCCGGGCGATCTCCTCGACGAGGTCCTCGGGGGCCACGAGGTCGGGGCGCCAGCTCGGGGGCGTCACCAGCCAGCCGTCCTCGAGCTCGGCGCTGGGCTCCTGCGACACCTCCGCCGCCGGGCTCAGCGTCTCGAGCGCGCAGCCGATCTCGGTGAGCAGGGCCTCGATCCGCTCCCGCGGGTAGTCCACCCCGACGCGTCGGGCCGGGTGATCCGCACGCAGGCGGATCGGCTCGTGCGCGGACCGGTCCTCGACGCGGACGTCGCCGGCCTCCTCGCCGGCGGTGCCGCCGGCGAGCTCGACGAGCAGCTCGACGGCGCGCTGGGCGGCCGCGGCCTGGATCTGCGGGTCCACGCCGCGCTCGAAGCGCCGCGAGGCCTCGGAGGGCAGGCGGTGGCGGCGGGCGGTGCGCGCGATGGACACGGGATCGAACCAGGCGGCCTCGACGAGCACGTCGACGGTCCCGTCGCCGACCTCGGCGAACTCGCCGCCCATGGTCCCGGCCAGTCCGATCGGGCCGGTCGCATCCGTGATCAGCAGGTCCTCGACGTCGAGGGAGCGCTTGCGGCCGTCGAGCGTGGTCAGCTGCTCGCCCTCGCGTGCGCGGCGGACGGTGATCTGCTCGGCCACGCGGGTCAGGTCGTAGAAGTGCAGCGGCTGGCCGAGCTCGAGCATCACGTAGTTGGAGATGTCCACGGGCAGGCTGATCGAGCGGACGCCGGCCAGGCGCAGCCGGGTGGACATCCACACCGGCGTGGGGCGGCTCGGGTCGATGCCGCGCACGATCCGGGTCACGAAGCGCGTGCAGCCGTCGCCGCCGCGGATCGGCGCCTCGTCGGCGAGCACGACCGGGAACGCGGAATCGGAGGGCTGCGGCGCGCGCTCGGCGATCGGCGGCACGGGATCGTGGAACGGCGCGGCCACGGCGTGGCAGTACTCGCGGGCGACGCCGCGCAGGGACAGGGCATAGCCGCGATCCGGCGTCACGTTGATGTCGGCCGCCGACTCGTCGAGGTGCAGCAGCTCGCGGACGTCGGTCCCGACCTCCGGATCGAGCCCCAGGCGGCCGAGCACGAGGATGCCGTCGTGGTCGTCGCCGATGCCGAGCTCGCGCACCGAGGCGATCATGCCGGCCGAGACGTGGCCGTAGGTCTTCCGGGGGCTGATGCGGAAGTCGCCGGGCAGCACGGCCCCGGGCAGGGTCACCACGACCTTGTCGCCGACCTCGAAGTTGTGGGCGCCGCAGACGATGCCCTGCACGCCCGAGGGATCGATCCCCTCGCCGCTCAGGGTCTGCTCCTGGCCCTCCGGGACCACGCGCACGGAGCACCAGTTCACGGTCTTGCCGTTCGAGTGCTCCTCGGGCTCGCGGGACAGGACCTGCCCCACCACGATCGGCCCGGAGAGCTCGTCGCCGGGGCGGATGACCTCCTCCTCCTCGAAGCCGACGGAGACCATGGTCTCCAGCAGCTGCTCGGCCGCGGCTCCCTCGGGCAGCGGCGCGAACTCGCGCAGCCAGGACAGCGGAACACGCATCTCAGACCTCCATTCCGAAGTGCTGGCTGAAGCGGATGTCGCCCTCGACCATGTCGTGCATGTCGGGGACCCCGTTGCGGAACATGAGCGTGCGCTCGATGCCCATGCCGAAGGCGAAGCCCGAGTGGACCTCGGGGTCGATGCCGGCGGCGCGCAGGACATTGGGGTGGACCATGCCGCAGCCGCCCCATTCGATCCATCGCGGGCCGCCCTGGGCCTGCGGATGCCACACGTCCATCTCGGCGGACGGCTCCGTGAACGGGAAGTAGTTGGGACGCAGGCGGATCCTCGCGTCGGGGCCGAAGATCTGGCGCGCGAAGTGCTCGAGCGTGCCCTTCAGATCCGCCATCGTCAGGCCCTCGTCGACGGCCAGGCCCTCGACCTGGTGGAAGACGGGGGTGTGGGTCGCATCGAGCTCGTCGGTGCGGTACACGCGCCCGGGGGCCACGACGTAGACCGGCAGCTCGCGCGAGAGCAGGGCGCGCATCTGCACGGGCGAGGTGTGCGTGCGCAGCACCAGGTGGGCCTCGGGCGGATCGACGAAGAACGTGTCCTGCAGCTCGCGGGCGGGGTGGTCCGGCTTGAAGTTCAGGGAGTCGAAGTTGAACCACTCGGACTCGACCTCGGGGCCGTCGGCGACCTCCCAGCCCATGCCCACGAAGATGTCCTGGGCGGTCTCCATCATGGTGCTCAGCGGGTGGCGCCCGCCCAGGCGCCGGCGGCTGCCGGCCGCGGTGACGTCCACCGCCTCCTCGACGAGGATGCGCTCGGCGCGCTCGGCCTCGAGGACCTCGGTGCGCGCGGCGACGGCCTTGTTCACCCGTCCGCGGGCCTGGCCCATGAGCTTGCCGGCGGCGGCCTTCTGCGACTTGTCGAGCGAGCCGATCCTCCGGTTCGCCAGGGCCAGGGCCGACCTGTCTCCGGCGAAGGCCAGGCGCACGGCCTTGAGCTGCTCGAGGTCGGAGGCGGCCTCGACCGCGCTCAGCGCCTCGGCGACCGCCCGCTCGACCCCCTGCTCGTCCGTGGGGTCGATGTCCGTCACGGTGGGGGCGGTCCCGCTGCCCACCGGATCGGCCTCGGCTGCGGCTGACGGCGCCCGCTCGGGCCCGCCCTCCGGTGTGCTCTCAGACATGTGCGACAGATGCCTTCGCTCTCGGGGTCGGTTCGGCGCCCGGCTCGAGCAGCACGGGCGGTGCAAGTCTAGTCCCCGGCCGGGGGCCTCCCGCTCAGGCGGCTCGGCCGCGCACGCCCTCCCGCACGGCCGCCAGGATCGGCAGGTCCGCGGGGATCCACGCCAGCTCCTGCCCCTCCTCCTCGGGCTGCTCCGCAGGGATCCAGCGCAGCTCGAGGTGATCGGAGCCCTCGGGACGAGGGCCGCCCGGCAGCGGGACGCGCTCCTGCCCGGGCTCGACGACGACCGCGGTCCAGACCCGCATGGCCGCCGCCCCGCCGAGCGGCCAGCCCTGCGGATGCGGCCCCTCGATCTCCCGGAGCAGCCGGATCGCGACGCCGAGCTCCTCCCGGCACTCGCGCACGAGCGCCTGCTGCGGCGACTCCCCGTGCTCGACCTTGCCTCCGGGGAACTCCCACAGCCCGCGCAGGGCCTCCGGGTAGGCCCTGCGGGCGGCCAGGATCCGCCGGGGGCTCTCGGCGTCGTCGAGCAGGGCCGCCCCGACCACCTGCGTGCGGAACCGGTGCTCGGCGGGGAAGGACGACGGTGCAGGGCTCATGACCGCGGGGCCTCCGCGGGCCGTGCGGCCGTCGATGCCGCGGCTGCCCCTGCGGCAGCTGAGGTGCTGCGGCGCTGCGCCCGCGCGGAGGCGTAGAGGCACAGGGTCGCGGCGGTGCCGACGTTGAGGGACTCAGCCGCCCCGTGCAGGGGGACGGCGACCCCGTGGGCGGCCCTGGCCTTCTCGGCCTCCGAGAGACCCTGGGCCTCGTTGCCGAACAGCCATGCGGTGGGCCGGGCGAGGTCGACGGCCGCCGGGAGCCCGGCGGCCGAGGCGTCCTGGAGGACGTCGAGATCCAGGGCTCCGTAGCCGTCGGCGGCCAGCACCTGCATCCGTCCGGGCTCCAGGTCCGCGAGATCGGCCCCGGCCAGCACGGGCAGGTGGAAGAGCGAGCCGGCCGTGGAGCGCACCGTCTTGGGGTTGTGCAGGTCCACGGACCCGGCGGTCAGCACGACGGCGTCGGCGCCCGCGGCGTCGGCCGCGCGCAGGACGGTCCCGGCGTTGCCGGGGTCCTGCACCCGGCACAGGACGGCCACCAGCCGGGGGCCGCTCCGGAGGATCTGCTCCCAGCTCGGCTGCGGGATGCGGCACACGGCCACGATCCCCTGCGGGTGCTCGGCATCGGTCATCGCGTGCAGGACCTCGTCGGAGACCAAGCGCACGAAGGCCCTCGGGGAGGCCGCGGGCTCGAGCAGGCGCTCGGTCAGCTCGGCGATGTCGGGATGCCGCTCGAGTGCGGCGGCGGTGAGGTAGAGGGCCTCGACCACGCCGGTCTCCGGCCGGGGTGAGGCGAACTCGCCCAGATGGGCCCGCAGCGCCTCGCGCGCACACTGCGGGCCCTCGGCCAGGAAGCGCCCGGTCCGGGAGCGCGCGGAGCGCCTCGCCAGTCCCGCGACCGACCGGACCCGGTCGGAGCCGGGGTTGGTCAGCACGGAGTCGGCGAGGCGCTGCGGGATGCTCACGCTCGGAAGCGGGCTCAGGCCGCGTCGGCGCTGCGCGGAGCCGAGGTGTCCGCGGGGAGGTTCTTCTTGGCGACCTCGACGAGCGCGTTGAACGCGGGGGCGTCGTTGACGGCCAGCTCGGCCAGCATGCGGCGGTCGACCTCGACATCGGCGGCCTTGAGGCCCTGGATGAAGCGGTTGTAGGTCAGGCCCTGGGCGCGGGACGCCGCGTTGATGCGCTGGATCCACAGGCGGCGGAAGTCGCCCTTGCGGGAGCGGCGGTGATCGTAGTTGTAGGTGTACGAGTGGAGGACCTGCTCCTTGGCCTTGCGGTACAGGCGCGAACGCTGTCCGCGGTAGCCGGAGGCCATCTCCAGGGTCGTACGACGCTTCTTGTGGGCGTTGAGCGCCCTCTTCACACGTGCCATGTGCGTGCTCCTTCGGTGCGGGAGCGGCTCGCGTCCGGTGGTCGCCGGGGCCGCTCGATGTTCAGGGGTGCTGCGGCAGGGCCGTCAGCGGATGTTCTGGCGGGATGCCCCGGCTCAGCGGCCGAGCATCTTCTTCACGGCCTTGGCATCGCCCGGGGCCAGGATCTTGTCGCCGGCGAGGCGGCGGGTCAGGCGCGAGGACTTGTGCTCGAGGTAGTGGCGGCGGTTGGCCTGCTGGCGCTTGACCTTGCCCGAACCCGTCATCTTGAAGCGCTTCTTGGCACCCGAGTGGGTCTTCATCTTCGGCATGGTGGGCCGTCTCCTTGCTGTCGGTCTCACCGCTGTCGCGGTGCGCCGCCCTGGGGGGCGGCCTGGTCTGGTCCGTCGTCGTGATGCGACGACGGCTCCGTGGTCGCCGATCCGCGTCCCGCCCCGGGGACAGGACGCGGATCGAAGCTCTGTGTCAGAGCCGGGCGCTCACTGGCCCGGCTTGGGCCCCGGCTTGGGGGCGGCACCGGGCTTGGGCGCCGGCTTGGGCGCGGACCCCGGCTTGGGCGCCGATCCGGGCTTGGGCGCGGGGCCGCCCGCGGGGCGCGGTCCGCCGCTCGGGCGCGGCGAGCCGCCCTGGCCGGAGCGCTGCGGGGCCGAGGCCGGCCGCGGGGTCCCGGAGGTCGAGCGCGGGGGCCGGCTCGAGTCCGAGCGCTGGCCCGAGGAGGCCGGTCGGCCCGAGCCGCCGGGACGCGAGGAGCTCGAGTCGGGGCGGCCCGAGGACGGACGCCCCGACCCGCCGGACGGGCGTCCGCCGCGGTCCGAGCCGCGATCATTCGACCGGGGGCCGCCGCCCTGCCGGCCGCGGCCGCCGCCGCGGGGCTCGCGCTTGTCCTCCTTGGGCAGCACGACGGGCGGCTGGTCCTCCGAGACCTTCATGGGCGGAGCGCCCTCGGGCACCTCGAACTTCGCGGCCGCGAGCTGGCGCAGCTCCTCGGGCATCGACTCCCCGATCGAGCTCCCGCCGACGGGCAGCGGGTTCTCGGCGTCGCCGGTGGCCGGGACCCCGGCATCGCGGGCGTCGCGCTCGCGATCGCGCCGGGAGGACTTCGTCTTCATCGGAAGACGGCTCTCCTCGGCAGGCTCGGACTCCTTGGCGCGGCGGGCGGCCGACTTGGCCTCCGACTTGGTCTTCAGCGGACCGAGGACCATGACCATGTTGCGGCCGTCCTGGCGGGGGCTGGACTCGACCTGGCCGTACTCCTCCAGGTCCTCGGCGAGCTTGCCGAGCAGGCGCACGCCCATCTCCGGACGCGACTGCTCGCGGCCGCGGAACTGGATCATGGCCTTGACCTTGTCGCCCTCGCCCAGGAAGCGCTTGGCGTGGCCGACCTTGGTCTCGTAGTCGTGGTCGTCGATCTTCAGTCGGAACCGGACCTCCTTGAGGCTCGTGTTCGACTGGTTCTTGCGCGACTCGCGCGCCTTGACCGCCGCCTCGTACTTGTACTTGCCGAAGTCCATGAGCTTGGCCACGGGCGGCTTGGCGGTGGGGGCGACCTCAACCAGATCCAAATCGGATTCGCGCGCCAGTCGCATGGCGTCCTCGACGCGGACGATGCCGACCTGCTCGCCCGCGGGTCCGACGAGTCGGACTTCCGGGACGCGAATCTTCTCATTGATGCGTGGATCGCTGATGCTCTGCTCCTGAATCAGTCGTGCCGGTGGGCTCCGGCGTTCTCCGGCGCCGGTCCGTGCGGGCTGCGCCCGTCGGCCCGCGCCCTGGCGCGGATGGCAACGAAAAAGCCTCCGCTGCCCAGGGCGAGCGGAGGCTGCTGCGTCGTGACCGGCTGGCACCGGTCCGTCCCGTCGCGGGACGGCCGCGAGCACTTCTGCTCGGCGGCGCGGACGCACTGCGTCGTCTTGACCCGGGGACCCGATCGGCCTCTCGGCCGCCGTCCGCGCGGGTGGGAGTCACCTCCGCTTGCACACTGCCGAAGATCCTACACCATTCCGGGCCCGCCGGACAGGGGTCCGTGCGGGCCGATGAGCTCCTGCTGCGGGCCACCGCCTAGGCTGGGGCCATGACTCCAGAGAGCACCTTCCGCTTCGACGGCTCGGCCGGGGGCGACCGCACCGGCCGCGAACACGACGGCGATCCGCAGCAGGCCGGGGAGCCGGCGCACGGCGAGCAGCCGAGCGGCACGCTGTCCCAGGAGGCGCTGGACGCCGTCTCCCAGCAGGTCCGCGACATCGCCGAGGTCCCCGCGATCGAGGTCATCACGACGTCGGCGGTCCACCTGATGTCGGCCGCCGCCGTGAAGTGCGGGCTGGCCGAGGGCCCCGATGCCGAGGCGCTCAAGGACCTCGACGAGGCCCGCAAGCTCATCACCGCCCTGGCGGGCTTCGTCACGGCCGCGGCCCCGGAGATCGGCTCGCAGCACGCCGGCCCCCTGCGCGACGGGCTGCGCACCCTGCAGCTCGCCTTCCGCGAGGCCTCGCCCTACCCGGACAAGCCCGGGCAGGGCCCCGGCGAGAAGTTCACCGGCCCGGTCTACGCCTGAGCCGCGCCCGGCCTCCCGCCCGCGGGGCTCCGCGGGTCCTCAGACGGCCAGGGTCTCCAGGGAGACCTCGAGGCTGTCGACCTGCTCGGCCACGACCGCGTGCTGCGACAGCTCTGTCTGGAAGGCGCCGACCAGCGATTCGAGCTGGGACCGGTCCAGCCCGGGCAGCAGCTCGAGCACCGCGGTCAGCTCCGGGCCCTCCCCGCCGCCGGGCACCGAGCTGCCCCTGTCCAGGGGCGCATCCGCGCCGCGCCCGCGACGCACGTGCGCCCCGGCGACGCCGGGCAGACCCAGGGCGGCATCGAGCACCGCGCGCGAGACCTCGTCGGAGCGATAGCTCGGGGTCCAGACCCGCCCCTGGGCGATCGCCCACAGCGCGGGCCGCCGCACGACGAAGGGCGCCTGCGACCCCGGATCGAGCACGAGCAGCTGGGCGCCGTCCTTGACGGCGGCCAGGGCCACTCGGCGGGCGTCGGCAGCGACGGGGCGGGCCCCGTCGTGCCACCGCCCCACGGCCGAGTCCGAGGAGAACACCGGCTGCGCCTTCCGCCCGGAGCGCGACTGCAGCGTCACGAGGGCCATGTCGGCCTCCTTGTCCGCCACGAGGCCGTCATCGGTGATCGTGCTGGCGGAGACCTCGGCCATGACCGGGACGAAGACCCGGGCCCCGGCCAGGGCGGCCACGACGTCGGCCTCGTCGGCGGCGCCCGCGAGCCGGTCGCTCAGGGCGCGCTCCAGGGCGGGATCGGGCCGGCCCTCGTCGCCGGAGAAGCGGTGCCGGTGGCCGTGGGCCAGGTCCCGGCCCTGCCACGGCTGGCCTCCGGTGTCCGCCGAGCCGCCGGCCGAGCGCAGCTGCGCGGCGATGTGGGCCGGCAGCTCGCGCTGCGCCCCGGCCTCGGCCGCGCCCCGGGAGCCCGAGGCACGTCCGGTGCCGTGCGGTTCCTGCGGCTCGTCGTGATCGCGGGAGTGCGCGGGGCCCATCGCTCAGGCCCCCGGACGTCCCGCGACGTCCAGGGCCTGCTCGAGGGTGAAGCGTCCCGCGTAGAGGGCCTTGCCCATGATGGCGCCCTCCACCCCCGCTCCCACGAGACGGCGCAGGGCGGCGATGTCGTCGAGCGAGGCGATCCCGCCGGAGGCCACGACGGGCTTGCCCGTGCGCTCGGCGACCTGCCGCAGCAGCTCGGTGTTCGGACCCTGGAGCGTGCCGTCCTTGGTCACATCGGTCACGACGTAGCGCGCGCAGCCGTCGTCCTCGAGGCGCTCGAGCACCTCCCAGAGGTCGCCGCCCTCCTGCGTCCACCCGCGGGCGGCCAGCGTCGTGCCGCGCACGTCCAGCCCGACGGCGATGAGGTCGCCGTGCTCGGCGATGACGCGGCGGGTCCACTCGGCATCCTCGAGCGCGGCGGTGCCGAGGTTGATGCGGGCGGGCTCGAGCGACAGGGCGCGCTCCAGGGAGGCGTCGTCGCGGATCCCGCCCGACATCTCGATCCGCAGCGACAGCGAGCGGGCCACGCGGGTGAGCACGTCGATGTTGTCCCCGGTGCCGAAGGCGGCGTCGAGGTCCACCAGGTGCAGCCACTGCGCCCCGGCATCCTGCCATGCCTGCGCGGCCTCGAGGGGGTCGCCGTAGCCGGTCTCGGAGCCGGACTCGCCCTGGACCAGGCGCACGGCCTGCCCCCCGCGGACGTCGACGGCCGGCAGCAGCTCGAGCCGCGGGGCGGCCGGCTCGTCCGGGTTCTGGTTCTCGGTCATTGCTCTCCTTGGGGATCCGCTGCTCGGCCGAGGGGCTCGGCGCGCGCAGACTGCGGCGGTGCGGTGGGACGCGGTCGTGGTCGGACCTCGGGCGTCAGGCCCGGGCGCCCGTGATCCAGGCGAACGCGCCGTAGACGATCAGCGCCAGGGCGGCGACGGCGAGGATGACGACGGTGTAGCGGGGGAAGCCCTGCTGGTGGAACGAGTAGGCGCCGCCGGCCAGGAAGGCCCCCAGCGCCATGACGATGACGGCCCAGCTCATGACGCGGACCTCCCGTCGCCTCGTGCCGCCCCGTCCTCCGGCGCGATCTCACCGGGGGCGGCCCCGGCCGGCTGCGCGGCCGAGCGCTGCGCGTCGCGCTCGGCCAGGGCCGCATCCAGGCGGCCGGTGCGAGGCAGCGTGGCCAGCCAGTTGCGCAGCAGCTGCAGGCCCGCGCGGCCCGACTTCTCCGGGTGGAACTGCGTGGCCGACAGCGCGCCGTTCTCCACCGCGGCGATGAAGCGGCCGCCGTGCTGCGACCAGGTCACCTGCGGCGGGAGCATGTGCTCGCTGTTCTGCTGGAACTCCCAGCGCTGCACGGCGTACGAGTGCACGAAGTAGAAGCGCTCGTGCTCCAGGCCCTCGAACAGGACCGTGGTCCCGGGCGGCTCGACGGTGTTCCAGCCCATGTGCGGGACCACGGGGGCGTCCAGCCGCTCGACGACGCCGGGCCACTGGGCCAGCCCCTCGGTCTCGACGCCGTGCTCGACCCCGCGGTCGAACAGGACCTGCAGGCCGACGCAGATGCCGAGCACGGGCCGGCCGCCCATCAGGCGCCGCTCGATCAGCCGGACGGCGCCGATCGCGCGCAGCCCGTCGGCCACGGCCTCGAAGGCCCCGACCCCGGGGACGACGAGGCCGTCGGCGCCCAGGACCAGATCCGGATCCCTGGTCAGCAGGACCCGCGCGCCGGCCTCCTCGAGCGCGCGCACCGCAGAGCGGACGTTGCCCGCCCCGTGATCCAGCACGACGACGGAGGCGGCCTCGGAGGCGGGCTGCTCGGGCAGCGGCTCCCCCACCGTGTGGGCCGCGGGGATCGTGCGGCCCTTCTCGTCGACGGCGTCCTCCGGGCGGCGGATCACAGCGCGCCCTTGGTCGACGGGACGCCGGTGACGCGGGGGTCGGGCTCGATCGCGGCCCGCAGGGCACGGGCCAGGGCCTTGAACTGGGCCTCGACGATGTGGTGGGGATCCCGCCCGCGCACGAGCTCCATGTGCAGGCAGATCCCCGCGTGGTGCGTCAGCGACTCGAAGACGTGCTGGGTCATGGAGCCGGTGAAGTGGCCGCCGATCAGGTGGTACTGCTGGCCCTCCGGCTCTCCCGCGTGCACGCAGTAGGGGCGTCCCGAGACGTCGACGACCGCCCGGGCGAGCGCCTCGTCGAGCGGCACCGAGGCCTCCCCGAAGCGCGCGATCCCCCGCTTGTCCCCGAGCGCCTCGCGCAGGCACTCGCCGAGCACGATGGCGGTGTCCTCGACCACGTGGTGGACGTCGATGTGGGTGTCGCCGACGGCCTCGACCGTGAGGTCGATCAGCGAGTGCTTGGACAGCGCCGTGAGCATGTGGTCGTAGAACGGCACGGTCGTGGAGATGGAGCTCGCTCCGGTCCCGTCGAGATCGAGCTCGACGCGGATGCTCGACTCGCTCGTGACCCGCTCCAGGGATGCGGTGCGCGCCGACGGCGCGCCGGCTCCTGCGGTGGTGGGCTGATGGCTCACGATGGGGCCTCCTGCGGCGTGGGTGAGGGCGGATGGACGGTGCGGCCCGGGGCGGGCCTGCGGTCTCAGCGGCCGGGGGCGGGGTCCCGCTCCCGGCCGGACGCGGCCTCCAGGTGAGCTCGGACCCCGTCGAGGAAGGCGGTGGTCTCCTCCTCGGTCCCGGCGGTGACTCGCAGGTGCCCGGGGATGCCGACGTCGCGGATCAGGACGCCCCGATCGAGCAGGTCCTGCCACAGGGCGGGGGCGTCCATGTCCCCGCCGAAGAACACGAAGTTCGAATCCGACTCGGCGGGCTCCAGGCCCATGCGCTTGAGGTCGTCGACGATGCGGTCGCGCTGCATCCGGATGTCGGCGACATCGGCCAGCAGGGTGCCGCGGTGCCGCAGCGCCGCCAGGGCGGTGGCCTGGGTCACGGCGGAGAGGTGGTAGGGCAGGCGCACGAGCCGCACGGCGTCCGAGATCTCGGGGGCGGCGGCGAAGTAGCCGATGCGCGCGCCCGCCAGCGCGAAGGCCTTGGACATGGTGCGGCTGACCACCAGCCGGGGCCGGCCCTCGAGCAGGCGCAGAGCGGTGCGCTCCGGGAAGCGGGAGAACTCGGCGTAGGCCTCGTCGACCACGACGACGGTGTTCGACTCCTCGCCGGCGCGGTAGACGGCGTCCACGACGTCGTCCTCGAGCGCCGTTCCGGTGGGGTTGTTCGGCGAGCACAGCAGCACGACGCTGGGCCGGTGCTCGCGGACCTGCGCAGCCGCCGACTCGGCCGAGAGCCCGAAGTCCTCGGCGCGACGGCCCGGGATGAACTCCGTGCTCGTCCCCGAGGCGAGCAGCGGGTACATCGAGTAGGAGGGCACGAAGGCCAGGACTCGTCGCCCGGGGCCGCCGAAGGCCTGCAGGAGCTGCTGGAGGACCTCGTTGGACCCGTTGGCCGCCCACACGTTCTCCTCGCCCAGCCCGTGCCCGAGATAGCCGGCCAGCTCGCGGCGCAGGACCGCGGACTCGCGGTCCGGGTACCGATTGAGCCCGGCGGCGACCTGCGCGACCTCGGCGACGATGGCGTCCTGGACGTCCTGCGGCACCGGATGCGTGTTCTCGTTGGTGTTCAGGGCGATGGGGACGTCGATCTGCGGGGCCCCGTACGGGGACCTGCCGCGCAGGTCGTCGCGCAGGGGCAGTGCCGCGAGCCTGTCGGCTGGGGAGGGGCCCTGGTTCTGGGAGGTCGCCGTCGGAGAAGTCACCCGGACAGTCTACGAGTCCGCTGCGCCGGGCCCGTACGAGGACGGCGGCTGCGGATCACGCGGCCGGGACCAGGACCTCCTGGCCCGAGTCGACCCGAGCGGAGTCGAGGTCGTTGAGCTCGACGATCTGCAGGACGACATCGCGGGTGTCGCGCTGGGGCTCGGCCTGCTGCGCGACCTCCCAGAGGCTCTGACCGGGCTGGACCGTCACGGACTCGACCCCGGGGCCCTGGGCCGGCTCGGTGCCCGCCACGACATGGGAGGGGGCGATCAGCACGATCAGCAGCGCGGCGGCCGCGAGCACACCCGCCATGGTGGGGACGCCGACCAGCAGCAGCCGTCCCCGGCGGGTGAGACGCAGGTCCGACGAGCCGGCGGCGGCCCGGCTCTGCGCACTCCCACGCGGCGCCCGGTTCGCACGATCCCCGCGCTGCAGCGCCGGGACAGCCGCGGAGACCTCCCGGGCGAAGGCCCGGCCGCCGCTGCGCAGGCCGCGCAGGAGGGGGACGCCGCGGACGGACGGCGAGTGCGACGGGACAGCTGCGCTGATCACGGACATGGGATGCACTCCTTCGAGCCGAGGTGCGGGCGGTGGCGGTCGTCTCCGGGGCCTGTGCCCGGAGGGTTCTCGTGCAGGGCTGCTCTGCCGCGGCGGAGCAGGTGCGACGGCATCTCGTGCGGTGCGCCGTCGCGGCGATCGAATACGTGTTCGAACGTCATGCTTCATTTCTAGCACTTGCGTGCGACTCGTGTCGAGACACGATCGAACAGATGTTTGAAGGGGTCTGCCGCGTCACGTAGCCTCGACGGAGATCTGCGCAGGTCGGACGACGGGCCCCGCGGGGTGCCTGCTTCCGCAGGAGCACCGTCCGGCCCGTCGGGATCGAGTCAACGCACCGGGTCCGACAGCACAAGGCGATCGCCTGCGCTGCCGGTCGGGCCCGTGCCGGACGAGCACGGCGGGCCCATCGAGGGAGACGAGGACGGACATGGCAGCCAGCGGCAGCGGCAGCGGCCGGACGCAGCGCGGCGCGGACGGCGCCGGAGAGCGCGCACCGGCCCCGACGCGCCGCAGGGGCCTGACGCCCCGGCAGCGGAGCATCCTGGAGGTCATCCAGCGCGCGGTGTCGACCCACGGCTATCCCCCGTCCATGCGGGAGATCGGCGACCTCGCCGGCCTCAAGTCGCTGTCGAGCGTGACCCATCAGCTCAACCAGCTCGAGAAGCTCGGCTATCTCCGTCGCGATCCCAAGCGCCCGCGCGCCCTCGAGGTCCTGGTGCCGCTTCACCTGCTCGAGGCCTCCGCGGAGGAGGCCGCGACCGGGCAGAGCGCAGCGGAGGACGGCGCGCGGGGAGAACGGGACGGCGCGGCCGACACCGCGTCCGAGGGCCTGCCGACCGTCCCGCCGATCGGCTCCGCCGACGTCGCGTTCGTCCCGCTCGTGGGGCGGATCGCCGCCGGCGCCCCGATCACCGCGGAGGAGCAGGTCGAGGACCGCCTGGCCCTGCCCCGGCAGCTCACCGGCCACGGCGAGCTCTTCATGCTGCGCGTCTCGGGCGACTCCATGATCGACGCCGCGATCTGCGACGGCGACTGGGTCGTCGTGCGCGCTCAGCCCACCGCCGAGAACGGCGAGATCGTGGCCGCGCTGCTCGATGACGAGGCCACGGTCAAGACCTTCCGCCGGCGCGACGGCCACACCTGGCTGCTGCCGCAGAACTCGCAGTACGAGCCGATCCTGGGCGATCGGGCGACCGTCATGGGCAAGGTGGTCTCAGTCCTGCGCAGCCTCTGAGGCCGCCCTGCGGCCGGACCGCTCCCCGCCGTCGCAGGAGCGGGCCGGGGCGGGCTCACAGCAGCCCGATCCGCTGCCAGCGCCGCCACGGCGAGCCCCGGCCAGATCGGCCGCATGCTCAGATGCGCGGTCCTCGAATGCGGGCTGCGCAGGTGCTGGACGCCCTCGGCTTCCGGAGATATCCACCGTGCCATCGACCCGGACCCGCCGCATATCGCCTGCCTGGCCATGCCGGGTCCGGAGGGGCTCAGCCGTCCCCGCCGTGCAGCCGCCGCAGGGCGCCGAGGACGATCGAGCGGTCCGTCGTCGTCCACAGCGGGGGCAGGCCGGCCCGCAGGAAGCCGCCGTAGCGGGCGGTCGCGATCCGGGAGTCCAGCACGGCCACCACGCCGCGGTCCCCGGTCGAGCGGATGAGGCGGCCCGCCCCCTGGGCCAGGCGCACGGCCGCGTGGGTGGCCGAGATCGCCATGAACCCGTTTCCGCCGGCTTCGGCCACGGCGCGGGTGCGGGCCGTGGACAGCGGATCGTCGGGGCGGGGGAAGGGGATGCGGTCGATCAGCACCAGACGGCATGCGTCCCCCGGCACGTCGACCCCCTGCCACAGGCCCAGGGTCCCGAACAGCGAGGTGTCGGGCTCCTCCGCGAACTGGGAGACCAGAGCGCTGAGCGTGGAGTCGCCCTGGCACAGGATGCTCAGGCCGGTGCGCTCGCGCATGGCCTCGGCGGCCTCCTCCGCGGCGCGCCGCGACGAGAACAGCCCCAGGGCTCCCCCGCCGGAGGCCGTGAGCAGGTCCTCGAGCTCCTGCAGCATCCCGTCGGAAAGCTGCCGGCCGGGCTTGTCGAGGTGCCCGGCCATGTACAGGATGCCCTGGCGGGGGTAGTCGAACGGGCTCCCGACGTCGATCCCGTCCCAGGTGGGGGCGCCGCGGCCCGTGAGCCCGAGATCGCCGGCGACGGCCTGGAAGGACTCCCCCACGGTCAGCGTCGCCGAGGTCAGCACGACGGTGCGTCCCTCGAACAGGCCCTCGCGCAGCCGGCCGCCGACGCCGAGGGGGGCGATGCTGATCGTGGCGGGATCCGTGTCGTCGGCGGGCACATAGCCGCGCCCCGGCTCCCAGCCCCCCTGGCGCGACAGCCACACGACCTCGCGGGCCTCGTCGGCCCCCAGCAGCCGCTCGCTGAGCTCGAGCGTCTCGGTCAGGCGCGAGCGCGTCATCTGGCGTCCGCCGTCGGCGTCGCGGCCGCCGTCCTTGGACTCCGGCTTCGTCTCCGACAGCGCGGTGCGCGCGGCCTCGCGGATGCGCTCGACGGCTGCGGTCATCGGGGCTGTGAGGCCGCGGGCCAGCAGCTCCGCGGGGACGCCCTCGAGGGCCTTCTCCAGATCGTCGGCCCCGCCCTGGAGGTCCTCGTGCTTGGCCGTCGTGTGCTTGCGCACCGAGGCGGCGACCGAGCGCACGGCGGCCGCCGAGATGGTCCCGGTCACGGCGCCGGTCACGCGGTCGCGCAGCTCGTGCGCCTCGTCGACCACCACGACGTCGTGATCGGGCAGCACCTGGAGGTCCTGGAAGGCGTTGATCGCCAGCAGCGCGTGATTGGTGATGACGATGTCGGCCTCGGCCGCGCGGGCCTTCGCAAGCTCCGTGAAGCAGCTCTCGACCAGCGGGCAGCTGCGGCCCAGGCACTCGCGCGCCGAGACGGAGACCTGCCGCCACGCGGCGTCGCTCACGCCCGGGGAGACGTCGTCGCGGTCCCCCGTCTCGGTGACCTCGGCCCACTCGCGCAGGCGCTTGACCTCCTGCCCGAGCCGCCCGGCGCGGGTGTTCGCTCCGGGCGCGGGGTGGGGGCCGTCGTCGGGCGCGGCGAACAGCGCCCCGTCCTCGTCCTCGGGATAGCCGCCCTCGATCTTGTGCAGGCAGGCGTAGTTGCTGCGGCCCTTGAGCAGGGCGACCTCGAGCTGCTCGGGGATCTCGTCCTCGAGCACGCCGAGCAGGCGCGGGACGTCGCGGCCGACCACCTGGGCCTGCAGCGCCAGGGTCGCGGTGGCGACGACGACGGGCTTGGCGGCGCTGCGGGCGTGCTGCACCAGCGGCGTGAGGTAGGCCAGGGACTTGCCCGTCCCGGTGCCGGCCTGGACCAGCAGGTGGCGCCGCAGCTCGAGGGCCTCGGCCACCTTGGCGGACATGAGGCGCTGGCCGTCGCGGCGCTGTCCGCCCAGCGCCTCGACCGCGGTGTCCAGCAGCCGCAGGGCAGCGGCGCCGCCGGGCAGCGACTCCGGGCGCAGGTCGGCGACGGGCCTGCCGGCGGCGTCGCGGAAGGACGAGGCGGACGGGCGCGCCACGCTCAGCGGGCCCCGGTCTCGGGGGCCGCCGCCGACTCCGGCTGCGTGCCGTCGCCGGGCACCCCCTGCCCGAACTGCTGGGCGTCCTGCCAGACGTAGCGCTGCAGGTCGCCGGCGAGGTCCTCGCGGACCTTCACCAGCAGATGCGTGCCGTCGCCCAGGTACTCGGTGCGCAGGATCTCGGCATCCCAGCCGTGCAGGCGCGAGACGATGTCGCCGTCGGTGTACGGGATCAGCAGATCCATGACGTGGTCCGGACGCGGGATGGCCTCGGCGATGCGCTGCTTGAGCTCGTCGATCCCCTCCCCGGTCCGGGCCGAGACGACCGCGACATCGCGATGCGTGTTGCGGATGCGCTCGACGACGAACGGGTCCGCCGCATCGGCCTTGTTCAGGGCGATGATCTCGGGGACGTCGAGGGCCTCGATGTCCGCGAAGACCTCGTGGACCGCACGGATCTGGCCCTCCGGGTCGGGATGGGAGGCGTCGACGACGTGGACGATGACGTCCGAGTCGGCGACCTCCTCCAGCGTCGAGCGGAAGGCCTCGACGAGCTGGGTGGGCAGCGAGCGCACGAATCCGACGGTGTCGGAGAGCGTGTAGCCGATGCCGTCCGGGGTCTCGGCCTTGCGCACGGTCGGGTCCAGGGTGGCGAACAGGGCGTTCTCCACGAGCACCCCGGCGTCCGTGAGGCGGTTGAGCAGCGACGACTTGCCCGCGTTCGTGTACCCGGCGATCGCCACGGACGGCACGGAGTTGCGCCGGCGGTTGAGCCGCTTGGCCTCGCGCGAGGGCTTCATGGCGGCGATCTCGCGGCGCAGCTTGGCCATGCGCGCGCGGATGCGGCGGCGGTCCATCTCGATCTTGGTCTCGCCGGGGCCGCGGGAGCCGATGCCCTCGCCGCCGGCCGCGCGGCCGCCGGCCTGGCGCGAGAGGCTCTCGCCCCAGCCGCGCAGACGCGGGAGCATGTACTCCAGCTGCGCCAGCTCGACCTGGGCCTTGCCCTCCTTGGACTTGGCGTGCTGGGCGAAGATGTCCAGGATCAGGCCCGTCCGGTCGATGACCTTGACCTTGACCACGTCCTCGAGCGCGCGGCGCTGGGACGGGGCCAGCTCCTCGTCGACGATGACGGTGTCCGCGCCCGTGGCGGCCACGATGTCCTTGACCTCGAGCGCCTTGCCGGAGCCCAGGTACGTCGCGGGATCGGGGTGCGAGCGGCGCTGGAGGACTCCGTCGAGCACCTCGGAGCCGGCGGTCTCGGCCAGAGCGGCCAGCTCCCGCAGGGAGTTCTCCGCCTCGGCGGCGGGGCCGGAGGTCCACAGGCCGGCCAGCACGACCTTCTCGAGGCGCAGCTCGCGGTACTCGACCTCGGTGATGTCCTCGAGCTCGGTCGACAGGTTCGCCACGCGGCGCAGCGACTGGCGCTCGGCGAGCTCGAGCTGCTCGCCGTCGGAGTCCGTGTGCAGCGTCTCGGCGGAGAGCTCGCGGGCTCGTCCGCCCAGGACGTCGTGCCGCTGCGCGCGGTCCGGGGCCGCCCCGGTCCCCTCGGCCCGGTCCTCGTGCGCGGCCTCGGGCCCGGCCGACGCGCCCCCGCGGTCGTCCGCGGCGGCTGCGTCGTCGAGGGCGGGGGCCGAGGCCCCCGAGCCGGAGGCGTCGCCGTGCGCCGCGGCCTCGCGCCGCTGCTGCGTGCGCGAGAGCACGCGCGCGACGACGTCCTCGAGCTGCTGGTCGGTGGGCGCCGAGCCGGTGGGCTCGGCGTCGTTCGCGGAGGTGTGGGTCATGGATCCTTTTCGACGGATTCGGCGGGGATGTCCCGCTCCGGGGGCGCTGCGCGGCGCTGTGATCACCGGGCGCCGCGCCGATCGCCGCGGCGCTGCGGAGCGCTCGCCGCGCTGCGCTCGACGGCGCAGATGCCGCGAGCGGGTTCAGGGTACAACTCGCGGAGGACCGCCGTTGTTCCGCGACGGCCCGCCGACCGGTCCGCGGCCGCGCCCAGGCCCGATGCGCACGGCCTAGCATGGTCCCCATGTCCGAGACCCCCGGTTCCCACTACTTCACCACGCCGCAGGGCCAGGAGCGCCGGTCGCGGATCGGGGTGGAGCTGCGCGGCCGGCGCGTCTCGGTCGAGACCGCCGGCGGCGTCTTCTCCCCCAAGGGCCTCGACAAGGGCACCGCGGTCCTGCTCGACGAGGTCCCCGACCCCCGAGGCGCGGAGCTGCTCGACCTCGGCTGCGGCTGGGGGCCGATCGCCCTCGCCATGGCCCAGGTGGCCCCCGATGCCCGGGTGACCGCTGTCGATGTCAACGAGCGCTCCCTCGGACTGACGCGCGACAATGCCGCAGGACTCGGGCTGACGGCCGTCGAGGCGCTGCTGCCCGACGACGTCCCGGAGCAGCGCCGCTTCGACACGATCTGGTCCAATCCCCCGATCCGCATCGGCAAGCAGGCCCTGCACGAGCTGCTCCTGCTGTGGCTGCCGCGCCTGGCCCCCGGCGGCAGCGCGCGGCTCGTGGTGCAGAAGAACCTCGGCGCCGACACCCTCCAGGCCTGGCTGGACGATGCCCTGCCGCGCGCCGCCGAGGGCCCGTGGAGCGTGGGCCGGGCCGCGACGTCGAAGGGGTTCAGGATCCTGGCCGTCGAGCGCGGCTGAGCCCCTGCCGCGAGCGCCGAGGACCGGGCGTCGCGCTCCGACCGGCGCCATCCGCCCGCCGCTTCCGGCACCTCGGATCCGACGGGCCGGGGTCGCAGTCCCGGGCTGTCGGGTCCGAGGCCCCGCCTCAGGCGAAGACGCCCTGGGCCACGATCTCCGCCGGGCCCGCCAGGACCACGTGCTCGGCCCCGTGCGGGCCCGGCACGAAGGTCGCCGAGACGACGCCGCCGGGCACCTGGACCAGGTACTCGTCGGGCGCGGAGGCGCCCGCCCAGAAGCGGGTCGCAGCGGCTGCGGCGCAGGCGCCGGTGCCGCAGGACTGGGTCTCCCCCACACCGCGCTCGTGCACGCGCAGCCGCAGGCGCCCGATGCCGTCGCCCTCCTCGTCGGCCGGGACCACGAACTCCACGTTGGTGCCGTCCGGCGGCATCGGGCGGACGTCCGGGGCGGTCCACAGCTGCAGGTGATCGAGCTTCTCGCCCTCGGCGAGCGCGACGACGGTGTGCGGGTTGCCCATGGTGATCGAGACACCCGGGCGGGGGACCTTGAGGCCGCCGGCCGTGACGACGGCGTCGGAGCCGCGGGCACGGGCCTCGGCGCCGTCGACGAAGCCCCACGGCCCCATGTCCACGGCGAACCCGTCGGCGGTGCGGGCCACGGTCTTGAGCCCGCCGCGCGTGCCGATCCGCAGCATCTCCCCCTCGGCCAGATCGACGAGGCCCTCGCGGATCAGGGTGCGCACGAAGACGCGCACCCCGTTGCCGCACATCTCGGCGATCGAGCCGTCGGCATTGCGGTAGTCCATGAACCACTCGGCCGACGGGTCCTCGTCGAGCAGCTCGCGGCCCTCCGGCAGGGCGGTGCTGTGCAGCACGCGGATCAGCCCGTCGCCGCCGATGCCCTGGTGGCGATCGCACACCCGACGCACGATGTCGTCGTCCAGCAGCAGCCTGCCGTCCGGATCCACGACGAGCACGAAGTCGTTGCCCGTCCCGTGGCCCTTGAGGAAGTCCATGCCGCTCAGCTCGCCGAACACGGACGGCTCCTCCTGCGAGACGTGCTCCGGCGCGCCCTCGCGGGGCGGGCGGTCATCGGCCGCGGCGGCATGCGAGCCCGCACCGGGCTGCACGGCTGGATCCGTCCCCGGGCGCTCGGCGGCGTCGGCTCCGGAGCTCTCGGCATCGGTCTCGGCGGTCACGGCGTCAGCCTCCTGGTCGGTGTCCGGGCGGGGTCGATCCGGGGCGGCTCGGGCCCGGGCCCGCCCCTGGGGTCCCGGGGCGAGGAGCCCACCCCAGCATGGTAGTCGTCCCCCCGCGCCGCGGATCGGACCGAGGACGCGCCGCTCACTCAGGCTCGGGGCCCGGTGCCGGGCTCGTCGCCTCGGAGGCCGCCGCGGAGCGCACGATCCGCTCGGCCCGGTCCACCAGGTCATCGGCGCCCGCCTCGAGCCACTGCACGCGAGGATCCGCGCGGAACCAGGTGAGCTGCCGCCGGGCGAACCGCCGGGTGGCCACGGTCGTCGCCTCGACGGCCTCGGCAGGGCTCGACGTCCCGGCCACGACCTCGGCGAACTGCGGGTACCCCAGGGCCCTCCCCGCCGTGGGCCCGTCGAACAGCCCCTTCGGGATCAGCCTCCGCACCTCGTCCTCGAGGCCCGCCGCGGCCATGGACTCGACGCGCTCGGCCAGGCGCCGATGCAGCGCGGCGCGGTCGGTGTCGAGCCCGATCTGGACCGCGGGGCGGTGATAGGTCCTGCTCGGCATGAAGGAGGTGAAGGGCCGGCCCGTCACCTCGAGGACCTCGAGCGCGCGGATGAGGCGCCGGTCGTCGTGGACCCGCGCCGCGGAGGCGGGATCGGCCTCGCGCAGCCTCCGGCGCAGCGGTCCCTCCCCGTGCTCACGCAGCTCCCCCTCCAGGCGGGCGCGGACGTCGGGATCGGTCCCGGGGAACTCGATCACGTCGAGGGCCGCGCGCACGTAGAGCCCGGAGCCGCCGACGAGGATCGGCACCCGTCCGCGCGATCGGATCGCGTCGAAGCACGCACGAGCGGCCTGCTGGAAGCGGGCCACGGAGGCCTCCTGATCGACGTCCAGGACATCGAGCAGGTGATGCGGCACCTCCTCGCGCTGGGCGCGGGTGACCTTGGCCGTGCCGATGTCCATGCCCCGGTAGAGCTGCATGGAGTCGGCGTTGACGACCTCGCCGTCCAGGCGCCGAGCCAGGGCGATGGCCAGATCGGACTTGCCGGTGCCCGTGGGCCCGACGACGCCGACGACGGGCAGCCGGGCGGCTCCCGTGCCCACGGCGGGCTCGCTCACGCGCCGCGCGCGGGCAGCGACGGCATCCCCAGGCTCACGGACCCGGGCCGGGCGTCCGGGGCGCCGTCCGAGGTGCCGCACGAGGCGGCCTGCTCCCGCTCCCAGGCATCGCCGCCGCGCGAGCGGCGCAGGGCGTACTGGCCGGGCTCGGGGTCGGCGATCAGGTGGTAGGCGGCCGCCCGGGTCACGGGGACCGTCACGAAGTCGCCCGGACGCGGGGCCTGCTCGCCCTCGGGCACGGAGAAGTGCACGAGGCGCTGATCCGGGGCGCGTCCGGAGAGCCGCCGGGTCGACTCGGACTTGCGCCCGGTGTCGGCGGTGACGAGCAGCTCGACCGTGCTGCCCACGAGCCGGGCCTTCTCCTCGGCCGCGATCCGGTCCTGGAGGGCGACCAGGCGCTCGTAGCGCTCTTGCACGACCTCCTTGGGGACCTGGTCCTCGCGCTCGCCGGCCGGGGTGCCCGGGCGGACGGAGTACTGGAAGGTGAAGGCGGAGGAGAAGCGGGACTGCTCGACGACGTCGAGAGTGTCCTGGAAGTCCTCCTCGGTCTCGCCCGGGAAGCCGACGATGATGTCGGTCGTGATCGCGGCATGGGGGATCTGCTCGCGGACGCTGTCCAGGATCCGCAGGAACCTGGCCGAGCGGTAGGACCTCCGCATGTCCTTGAGGACGCGGTCGGAGCCCGACTGCAGCGGCATGTGCAGCTGCGGCATGACATTGGGGGTCTCGGCCATGGCGTCGATGACGTCGTCGGTGAAGGCGGCGGGGTGCGGAGAGGTGAAGCGCACGCGCTCCAGGCCCTCGATCTCGCCGCAGGCGCGCAGCAGCTTGGAGAAGGCCCGGCGGTCGCCGAAGGAGACCCCGTAGGAGTTCACGTTCTGCCCGAGCAGGGTGACCTCGACGGCGCCCTGGTCCACGAGCGCCTGGACCTCCGCCAGGATGTCGCCGGGGCGACGGTCCTCCTCCTTGCCGCGCAGGGACGGGACGATGCAGAACGTGCATGTGTTGTTGCAGCCCACGGAGATGGACACCCACCCCGCGTAGGCCTGGTCGCGCTTCGTCGGCAGGGCCGACGGGAAGGTCTCGAGCGATTCCAGGATCTCGATCTGCGCGGCCTCGTTGTGCCGGGCGCGCTCGAGCAGGGCGGGCAGGGAGCCGATGTTGTGCGTGCCGAAGACGACGTCCACGACCGGCGAGGTCGCCAGGATCCGGTCCTGGTCCTTCTGCGCCAGGCAGCCGCCGACGGCGACCTGCATGCGCTCATTGCGCTTCTTGGGCCCCACGAGCTGCGAGAGGTTGCCGTAGAGCTTGTTGTCGGCGTTCTCGCGCACCGCGCAGGTGTTGAAGACCACGAGGTCCGGCTCGGCCTCCGCCCCGGCGGGCACGTAGCCCGCGGTCTCGAGCAGCCCGGAGATGCGCTCGGAGTCATGCACGTTCATCTGGCAGCCGAAGGTGCGGACCTCGTACGAGCGCGGGGCCTCAAGCACGGGGACCCGAGGCGCGGTCGTGGAGGGCCCGGTCTCGACGGGGGCAGGGGTGGAAGTCACGCGACAAGGATAGTGAGCCGGTCAAATCCCCTCCCCGCGTGAGCGACTGCGGGGCAGGCCCTGCGCGCGCGGGCCGAGCGCCGGGCGCACCGGCCGCCCACCGGGCCGCCTGCTCAGAGCCCGCCTGTCTCCTCGAGCAGCCCGTCGTCGCCGCTGCCGTGCTCCGCCAGGACCGTTCGCACGACCTCGAAGGCCAGGCCGGGGGCGTAGCCCTTGCGCGCGAGCGCCGAGACCAGCCGGCGGATGAGCTTCTGCCGGGCCTCCCGGTCCTCGAGCTGGGCCTGCAGCGACGGGCCGCTCGGCAGCCTCCGGCGCACGAGCTCCAGCGCGTCCTGCCGCTCGTCGTCGTCCGTGCGCTGCTCGAGCGCCTGCTCGACGAGCTCCCGGTCCACTCCCCTGCGCTGCAGCTCCATCCGCAGTGCGGGGCGGGCCAGCCTGCGGGTCTCAGCGCGCTGTCGGACGTAGGACCGCGAGAAGGCGCGGTCGTCCACGAGCTCGACCTCCTCGAATCGATCGAGCACCTCCCGCGCCACGGATTCGGGGATGTCCTTGTCGGCGAGCTTGTCCTCGAGCTGCCGCCGCGACTTGGCGGAGGAGGTGAGCTGCCGCAGCACGATGTTCCGTGCGGTCTCGCGCAGCTGCTCCCGCTGCTCGGGGCTCGGCGACGGATCGATGAGCTTCCCGCCGCGGCCGGTGCGCCGGAAGCGCTCCCGCGCGCGCCTGCGCCGGCGGTCGTATGCCGAGTCGCTCAGCTCGTCATCGAGCGCGTCCTGCGGGAGCTGATCGCTGTCCTGAACCATCACATCGTCGTCGTCCATGAGAAGGACCTCCCTGCTGCTCGGCTCCGGCGGCGGAGCCGATCGGATGCGCCAGCGCCCCCGCGACCAGTGCGGTCGGTGGGGGCGGCTCGCTGAGCGGGCCTCGGCGGATCATCGCCCCCCCTGGTCGGAAGCGGGCGCCTGGGCTCAGAAGGCGGCGTCGGCCGGTGCCTTCTCCGGGTCCCCGCCGAGCGGGGCGTCGATCCCGGCCGTGGCGATCGCGTCCTGATCGGCCTCGGAACTCTCGTCCTCGACGATGCCGAGCTTGACGAGCAGGCGCTGCTCGATCTCCTCGGCCAGCTCCGGATTGTCCTTGAGGAAGCGGCGCGAGTTCTCCTTGCCCTGCCCGAGCTGGTCGCCCTCGTACGTGTACCAGGCGCCGGACTTCTTGACGATGCCCTGCTCCACGCCGAGGTCGATCAAGCCGCCCTCGGTCGAGATGCCCTGGCCGTAGAGGATGTCGAACTCGGCCTGCTTGAACGGCGGGGCCATCTTGTTCTTGACGATCTTGGCGCGCGTGCGGTTGCCCACCGGATTGGCGCCGTCCTTGAGCGTCTCGATGCGGCGGACGTCCACGCGCACGGAGGCGTAGAACTTCAGCGCCTTGCCGCCGGTGGTGGTCTCCGGGGAGCCGAACATGACGCCGATCTTCTCGCGCAGCTGGTTGATGAAGATCGCGGTGGTGTTGGAGTTCGACAGGCGGCCGGTGATCTTGCGCAGCGCCTGCGACATCAGGCGGGCCTGCAGGCCCACGTGGGAGTCGCCCATCTCGCCCTCGATCTCGGCCTTGGGGACCAGAGCCGCCACCGAGTCGACCACGACGATGTCGAGCGAGCCCGATCCGACCAGCATGTCCATGATCTCGAGGGCCTGCTCGCCGGTGTCCGGCTGGGAGACCAGGAGGTTGTCGATGTCCACGCCGAGCTTCTGGGCGTAGACGGGATCCAGGGCGTGCTCGGCGTCGATGAACGCCGCGATCCCCCCGGCGCGCTGGACGCTGGCCACCGCATGCAGGGCGACCGTGGTCTTGCCGGAGGACTCCGGGCCGTAGATCTCCACGACGCGCCCGCGCGGGAAGCCGCCGGTGCCCAGGGCCACGTCCAGGGCGATCGAGCCGGTGGGGATGACCTCGATCTTCTGGGCCGGGCGCTCGCCCAGCTTCATGACCGAGCCCTTGCCGTAGCTCTTGTCGATCTGGGCCAGGACGGTCTCGAGCGCCTGCTCGCGGTCGGAGCCGCCGGAGGCAGCCGGAGCTGCGGACTTCTTGGGAGCCATCATTCACCTCGCGTGGGTCGTGGGGCGGGCCCGCTGTCAGGAGGGGCTCGCCGGTGCTGCTGCGCACCAACGTATGGACGGGGTCCGACAGCACAAGACGGACCGGGAGGGCTGCTGGGCGATCGCCCGGAGGCGCCGGCTGCCGGCGGCTGTGGAGTCTTCCGCCCGGGATCCTCGGACCGCCGCGGCAGCCCTCGGGGCGACGACGGACGCCGGCGATCCCGGCACTCGACCCACGTTACCCGCATCGAACACAGCTTCGAAGAGGTCGCGGCCCGCGTGTCGACGGCAGCTGCGCCGCGCGCCGCCGGGCCCCTCGGGGTGCACGGCCCGGATGGACCGCCCCTCCCCATGCCCGAGCGCATCCCGTCGGCCCGGCGTCGCCATCTGCGCCCGTCGGCGCCGCCGCTAGCGGCGCGGCTCGCGGTCCGGCCCCCACTGCCGGTGCTCCGGGACCTCCTGCGCCCGGCACAGGGCGAACCAGACGTCCTTGGGCTCGGCGCCCTCGGCCAGCGCCTGCTCGGCCGTGCGGTGGCCGAGCTCCCCCAGCACGGTGTCGCGGACCAGGATCCTGCCCTGGGCGGAGCCGAACTCGTGGGCGACCATCTCGTTGAACCTGCTGACGCGCACGCGGCACCTCTTCCTGGGCTTCCTGGACGTGATCGGACCGGGGCCGGGAACGGGCCCCTGGACGGCGCAGGGCCCGATGCCGAGGCGGCATCGGGCCCTGCAGGTGGTCTGGGGCGGCGACGGACGGTCGCCGCGGAACGGGTCGGCTCAGGAGGCCGATGCGGTGCCGGCGAAGCTCGAGCCGAACTCCTCGTGCAGCTCCTCCGGGACGGTGTCGGGGGCGAAGTTGCCCTCGAGCTCCGCGATGCGGTCCGCGACCTCGCGCAGCATGGCGGAGACGGGGACGTCGAGCGCGGCGCAGATCGAGGCGAGCAGCTCGGAGGAGGCCTCCTTCTGCCCGCGCTCCACCTCGCTCAGGTAGCCCAGCGAGACGCGCGCGGAATGCGAGACCTCGCGCAGCGTGCGGCCCTGCCTCTGGCGGACCGAACGCAGGACCTCACCGATCTCCTGACGCAGGACGACGGGCTTGGACTGCGCATCGGCGGAGTCCGGGGCCGAGTTCTGGTCCATGTCCTTCCACCGGATGATCCCGTTGACGGACACAGGGGTCTTGGTGTTGGTGATGATGTGGCTCCTCGGTCGTGCGGAGCACTGCTGCTCCGCGTTGTCCGAACCGGTCGATGACCGGGCCCGGCGGCCCTCTGTGGGCCTTCGACGAGTAGAACTCCCGCCGCAGGGCCATTGTTCCGACCGTGCCGGGTCCGCGCCTAGGAGTTCACTGGGAACGGGCAAGGACCCCGGCGGCCAGCTCGAGCGCGGCGCGCACGCTGGCCCGCCGGATCTGCTCGCGGTCGCCGTCGAGGTGCAGCAGCTGCGCCTCCGCGCCTCCGGGGGCGGCGATCCCGAGCCAGACGGTCCCCACCGGCCGGCCGTCGTGCGGCTCGGGCCCCGCCACGCCCGTCGTGGACACGGCCGCGTCGACCCCCAGCGCGGTCAGGGCCCCGCGGGCCATGGCACGAGCCACCTCGGCGTCGACGGCACCCGTGCGCGCCAGCAGCTGCGCATCGACGCCGAGGACGCGCTGCTTGACCGCGTGCGAATAGGAGACCACGGCGCCCTCGAAGACCGCCGAGGCCCCCGGGACGGAGGCCAGCGCCGCCGCGAGCGCGCCCCCGGTCAGCGACTCGGCCGTGCCCAGGCTCAGCCCGGCCTGCCGCGCCTGCCGGATCACCTCCGCCGCGAGCTCGGTCGTGCTCGCCTCCTCGGGCGCGCGGGCGCCGTCGTCGCGCCCGCTCACCGGCTGTTGTCCACCGGGCGCCCGGCGGCGATCGAGTCGCGGCGCAGCTGATAGGCCTTGACGACGTAGTCGAGGCCCGTCACGACGGTCACGATCGTGGCCAGCGCCATGAAGAACCACCCGATCCAGGGCCACCAGCCGCCGACCACGGGCGCGAGCGGGATCAGCAGGAAGAGCAGGGCGACGGTCTGCAGGACCGTCTTGAGCTTGCCGCCCTTGGAGGCGGCCATGACGCCGTAGCGGATGACCCCGAAGCGCATGACCGTGATGCCCCATTCGCGGACCAGGATCAGGATCGTGACCCACCACCACAGCTCCCCCATGGCCGACAGGACGATGAAGGCCGCCCCGGTGAGCAGCTTGTCGGCGATCGGGTCGGCGATCTTGCCGAACGAGGTGATCAGCCCGCGGGCCCGGGCGATGTCGCCGTCGAGCTTGTCGGTGAGCATCGCCAGGGCGAACACCCCGACCGCCGCCCAGCGCCAGGCCGGCGACTGCTCGCCGAAGGAGCCCCCGAGCACGGCGAACCGCACGAACACCGGGACCAGGAGGATCCGCAGCGCGGTCAGCGCGTTCGGGAGGTTCCAGTTGGAGGGTGCCGGAACCTGCCCGGCCTCAGCCTGTGCCGTCATCGAGATGCTCCTGTCCTGCGGTCCTGCGCGGCCGCTGCTGTGGTCGGATCCTGCTCCCCGGGCCCCGGAGGCTCCGGGCCGCGGCCGTGCGGGCCGGACGCGCCGGCCCGGTTCAGCGGCCGGTGAGCTGCCAGGCGTCCTGGCTCGAGTCCTCGTCCGCGTCGTCGTGGTGCTCGGCGGCCGGCTGGGCGTACGAGTCCTCGAGCGCATCGGCGCCCGAGGCGGCCACGGCGCCCGAGCCGCCCGTGCCCTGATGCTCGGCGGCCGGCGCCGGCTCCGCGGCGGTCGGCGGGTCCTCGCCGCGGATGACCGCCAGCGTAGCGGCCAGATCGTCCGGGCCCACGAGCACGTCGCGGGCCTTGGAGCCCTCGGAGGGCCCGACGACCCCGCGGGACTCCATGAGATCCATGAGCCGCCCGGCCTTGGCGAAGCCCACGCGCAGCTTGCGCTGCAGCATGGAGGTGGAGCCGAACTGCGTCGTGACCACGAGCTCGACCGCCTGCAGCAGGACGTCGAGGTCGTCGCCGATGTCCTCGTCGATCTGCTTCTTGGGCTGCTCCTGGATGACGTCGTCGCGATAGTGCGCCTTCATCTGCGACTTCACGTGCTCGACGACGTCGTGGATCTCCGACTCCGCGACCCACGCGCCCTGCACGCGCATGGGCTTGGACGCGCCCATGGGCAGGAACAGGGCGTCGCCCTGGCCGATCAGCTTCTCCGCGCCGGGCTGGTCCAGCACCACCCGGGAGTCCGTGACCGACGAGGTCGCGAAGGCCATCCGAGAGGGCACGTTGGCCTTGATCAGGCCGGTGACCACGTCGACCGACGGGCGCTGGGTGGCCAGCACCAGGTGGATGCCGGCGGCGCGCGCCAGCTGCGTGATGCGCACGACCGAGTCCTCGACGTCGCGCGGAGCGACCATCATGAGGTCCGCGAGCTCGTCGACGATCACCAGCAGGTACGGGTACGGCCGGATCACGCGCTTGGAGCCCGGCTCGGGCTGGACCTTGCCGGCCCGCACGCCCTTGTTGAAGTCGTCGATGTGCTTGTAGCCGTAGTGCGACAGGTCGTCGTAGCGGGCGTCCATCTCGCGCACGACCCACTGCAGGGCCTCGGCGGCCTTCTTGGGGTTCGTGATGATCGGGGTGATCAGGTGCGGAACCCCCTCGTACGCCGTCAGCTCCACGCGCTTGGGGTCGACCATGACCAGGCGGACCTCGTCGGGGGTCGCGCGCATGAGCAGCGAGACGATCATCGAGTTCACGAACGACGACTTGCCGGCGCCGGTCGCACCGGCCACGAGCATGTGCGGCATCTTGGCCAGGTTCGCCACGACGAAGCCGCCCTCGACGTCCTTGCCCACGCCCATGACCATCGGGTGGTCGTTCTTGCGCGCGGCCTGCGAGCGCAGGACGTCGCCCAGCGCGACCGTCTCCCGGTCGGTGTTGGGGATCTCGATGCCGATCGCGGACTTGCCCGGGATGGGCGAGAGGATGCGGACGTCGGCCGAGGCCACCGCGTAGGAGATGTTCTTGGACAGCGCCGTGACGCGCTCGACCTTGGTCCCGGCGCCCAGCTCGATCTCGTAGCGGGTGACCGTGGGGCCGCGGGAGAAGCCCGTGACCTCGGCATCGACCTTGAACTGCTCGAGCACGCTCGTCAGCGCCGCCACGACGGCGTCGTTGGCCTCGGAGCGCTCCTTCGACGGCGGCCCCAGGACCAGCGACGAGGGATCGGGCAGGCTGTAGGCCACATCGCCCTCGAGCTGCAGCTGCTCGGTGCGCGCGGGGATCGGCTCGGCCGGGGTCTCGGCCCGGCGCACTGCCGTCTCCGGCGCGTCGGTCCCCCAGTCGTCCACGAGCGCGGAGGACCCGGAGCCGGCCGCGGTGTCCGAGGCCGTCGCGGCGGTCGCCCCCGCGCCCTCGGGCTCGAGGCCCTGCTCCCGTCGCAGCTGCCGGGCCGCCTGCTGATCGCGGGTGGGGCGCTTCTGCCCCGGGCGGGGCCCGCCGTGCTCGGCCCCGGACGAGGCGGGCCTCCCCTCCGCCTCCGCCTCTGCGGAGCCGGCCCCGGGGCCGGACTCGACGTCGTAGACGAGGGTCTCCTCCGCGCCGCGGGAGCCGCCGCGGCGGGATCCCCGGCGCGGGGCGGGCTGGACCGGGACCTCGCCCGTGACGGCGTCGTCGGCCACCACGGCCGTCTCGAAGGCCTCGTCGCCGTGGTAGGAGTCGAGCTCGGCGCGGCGCTGGGCCTCCTTCTTCTCCTGGCGCCTGCGCGCTCGGCGGGCCGCCCGGTCCTCGCGGCGCGGCTCGCGGTCGGTGAGATACGAGCGGTCGTGCTCCTCGGCCGAGAGATCGGTGCCGCGGGAGCGCTCGGTGTCGCCCACGAGGGTGCGCCACGCGGCCGCCAGGCGCGGGCCGATCTGCGACAGCGGGGTCCCCGTGACGATGAGCACGCACAGCAGCAGCACCAGGGCGCACACGACGGCCGCCCCGATCGGGGTCACGACGCCGCCGAGCGGGCCGGCGACCAGGTAGCCGATCGCCCCGCCGGCGGTGAGACGGGCCTCGAACGAGCCGGTGACGCCCGGGGAGCCGCCGAGCACGTGGGCGATCCCGCTCGCGGCCAGCACGGCCAGGCTCAGGCCCAGGGCGATGCGGTTGTTCGGCGGCGTCGGGACCGGGCGGCGGAAGATGCGCAGGGCGAAGCCGCCGAGCGCCAGCGGGAGGACGAGCGCGGCCCAGCCGATCAGGCCCGCGACCACGGTGTGCAGCCCGGCGGCGGCAGGGCTCACGACGGCGATGCCCGCGTCCTGGAGGCTCCACCACTCCACGACCGCGACCAGGACGGCCAGGCACAGCAGGACCAGGGCGCCTCCGTCGCGGCGATCCTCCGGCTCCATGTCGGTGCGCACGGTGCCGATGCGGCGCACCGCCCCGCCGACGAGATGAGCGCACCACAGCCAGAGGCCGAGCAATGCGTCGATGATGCGCTCGCCGGCTCCGGGGCCTGAGGAGCGCGAGCTGGAGGACGAGGCGCGGGGGGTCCTGGCGGATCCGCCCCTGGCCTTGGAGCCAGAGCCGCGCGGCGTCGATGCGCCCTTGCGGGCGGGGGAAGTTCGAGTCGCCATGGGGCCCAGGGTAGTCGACGCCTCCGTCGGCCCCCGGGGCGCGGCAGGCCGCACGGACCGGACGGACGACGGCGGCCCGCAGGCACGAAGCCTGCGGGCCGCCGTCGGGATGCGGGTCCGCGGTGGGGACCGCGGCCGCGGGAGCCGGTCAGCTGCGCTTGTCGTCGCTCTCGAGCACGACCGGCACGATCATGGGCTTGCGGCGCAGCTTGCGCCCGACCCACGGTCCGATCGTGCGGCGCACCGTCTGCTGGAGCTGATGCGTCGTGTACTCGCGCTTCTCCTTCAGGGCGTCCTCGATCGCGGAGGTGATCTTGGGCGTGATCTCGTCGAACACGCGATCGTCCTCGGCCACGCCGCGGGCATGGATGTCCGGGCCGGTCACGACGGTCTTCCTGGCCCGGTCGATCACCAGGACGATCGAGACGAAGCCCTCCTCCCCCAGCACGATGCGGTCCTGGAGGTCGTCCTCGGTGATCATGCCGACCGAGGACCCGTCGACGTAGACGAACTTGATCTCCTGGGCCCCGACGATGCGGGCGCGGCCCTTCTTCATGTCCACGCTGGTCCCGTTCTCGGCGAGCAGGACGCTCTCCGGCGGGACGCCCGTGGCCTCGGCCAGCTCTCCGTTGGCCATGAGGTGGCGGACCTCGCCGTGCACGGGCATGACCTGCTCGGGCTCGACGATGTTGTAGCAGTACAGCAGCTCGCCGGCCGAGGCGTGGCCCGAGACGTGCACCTTGGCATTCGACTTGTGCACCACGTTCGCGCCCATGCGCATGAGGCTGTTGATGATGCGGAACACGGAGTTCTCGTTGCCGGGGATCAGCGACGAGGCGAGGATGACGGTGTCTCCCTCCTGCAGCTGCACCCGGTGATCGCCCCGGGCCATGCGCGACAGCGCGGCCATGGGCTCGCCCTGGGAGCCGGTGCACATCACGACGAGCTCGTCGTCGCGGTAGTTGTCGATCTTCTTCTGGTCGACCAGCACGCCCTTGGGGACGTCGAGGTAGCCCAGCTCCTCGGCGATGCCCATGTTGCGCACCATCGACCGGCCCATGAGCACGACCTTGCGGTTCGCGGCCACGGCGGCGTCGAGCACCTGCTGCACGCGGTGGACGTGCGAGGAGAACGACGCCACGACGACCTTCTGCGTCGACTTGGCGATGACGCCCGAGAGGACGGGCCCGATGTCCTTCTCGGTCGGGGTGAAGCCCGGCACCTCGGCGTTCGTCGAGTCCGTCATGAACAGGTCGACGCCCTCCTCGCCCAGGCGGGCGAAGTGGCGCAGGTCGGTGATGCGGCCGTCGAGCGGCAGCTGGTCCATCTTGAAGTCGCCCGTGTGCAGGACGGTGCCCGCCTTGGTCCGCATGAACACGGCCAGGGCGTCGGGGATGGAGTGGTTCACGGCGACG
Organism: Kocuria palustris; assembly: GCF_007666205.1. GTDB lineage: Bacteria > Actinomycetota > Actinomycetes > Actinomycetales > Micrococcaceae > Kocuria > Kocuria palustris_A. Next base: position 62,003 of record NZ_VDOR01000009.1, on the reverse strand, counting down.
AACTCGCACTCGAACTCGCCCAGCTTCTCGATCTGGCCCTCGCGCACCGTGAGCATGAACGGCTTGATGCGGTGCTCCTGCAGCTTGGCCTCGACGAGGGCCAGGGTCAGCTGGGAGCCGAGCAGGGGGATGTCCGGGCGGCGCTTGAGCAGGTACGGGATCGCGCCGATGTGGTCCTCGTGGCCGTGCGTGAGCACGACGGCGACGACGTCGTCGAGGCGGTCCTCGATCTGGGAGATGTCGGGCAGGATCAGATCCACGCCCGGCTGGTGCTCCTCGGGGAAGAGCACGCCGCAGTCGACGATCAGCAGCTGGCCGTTGATCTCGAACACGGTCATGTTGCGTCCGACCTCGCCGAGCCCGCCCAGCGGAGTGACGCGGAGAGTGTCCTTCGACAGCGACGGCGGTGCCTTCAGGTCTTCGATCCAGTGGACCATGTGACCCCTTTCCTGTGCAGTTGTCAGCGCTCTGCGCGCTGGTTGTCCATCGTTCTTCAGATCATGGGTCCGCGCTCCGTCGGCCGCTCGGGGCCGCTGCGGAGCGCGGTGCGCCGGCGCATGCCCGCCGGCCGGCGGCGTCCTCCCCCGCGCGGGGCGAGGACGCCGGAGGGCTCACAGGCCGACGCTCGAGGCGACGACCGTGCCCTCCAGATCGCTGCGCATGGCGGCCAGCTCCGTGTCCGTGGCCTCGACGTACGGCAGGCGCACGGTGTGCCCGGGCAGCACGCCCTGCCAGTGCAGGATCTGCTTGGCCGCCACGGCGCCCGGGACGTGCGTCATGGTCGCGCGGACCACCGGCTCGAGCTCGTAGGCCGCCGAGCGCGCGGAGGCCAGGTCGTCGGCGCGCATGGCGTCGATCATCCGGCGGAAGCGCGGGGTGTCCACGTGCGAGGTCACCCCGACCAGGCCCACGGCGCCGATCGCCATCCAGGGGACGGTGAGGCCGTCGTCGCCCGAGTAGTACAGCAGGTCCGACTCCGCCATCACGCGGGTGGCCTCCGTGAGATCCGCCTTGGCGTCCTTGACGGCGACGATGCGCTCGTGGCGGCCCAGGCGGATCAGGGTGTCCGCCGACAGCGGGATGCCCGTGCGCCCCGGGATGTCGTAGAGCATGATCGGCAGCTCGACCGAGTCGGCGACCTTCTCGAAGTGGGCCACGACGCCGGCCTGGGTGGGCTTGTTGTAGTACGGCGTGACGATCAGCAGCCCGTCCATGCCGGCCTTCTGCGCCTCCTCCGACAGGTGCATGGTGTGCGCCGTGTCGTTCGAGCCGGCGCCGGCCACCAGGGCCGCCCGATCGCCGACCGCCTCGCGCACGGTGCGGAAGACCGCCTCGTGCTCCTCGTCGGTCATGGTCGAGTACTCGCCGGTGGTGCCGCCGACCACGAGGCCGTCGCAGCCCTGGTCGACCAGCCGCTGCGCGAGCGCGGCGGTGGACTCCAGATCCACGGACCCGTCCGAGCGGAACGGGGTCACCATGGCGGTGAGCAGTGTTCCGAACAGGGGCTTGTCGCGGTGCGCAGTCATGGACCCACCCTACAGCGTCTGCTGCCGGCCGGTCCCGGAGTCGTCGTCGGCGGCGCGCGCGGGTCCCCGCGGCGTGCGCCCGCGGGACAGGGCGACGGCGTCGCGCATGCAGCGCCGGGCCCGCGGAGTGTCGCCCGAGGCGATGTAGGCCAGCCCGAGCCGGTACCAGCTGCGCCAGTCCTGCGGGGACTGCTCGGCCTCGGCCGCCCAGCGCTGGAAGTCGCGGTCCGCGGCCTCGCGCACGATCCGGCCGCTGGGACGCCGCGGGAGGTCCTGCGGCAGGCCGCCCTCCTCGGCCAGGCGGCGGCCCAGCTGCTCGAGCCGGCTGCCGAAGAGGATCTCCCGGATCAGGGCCCACACGCCCAGCACCGGCAGGATGATCATGCCGATCGCGAGCAGCCGGGAGATCAGCACGTCCGAGCTCAGCAGGATCCATGCGCGCTGCAGGCTCAGGCCCAGGTACAGGGCCAGCAGGGCCGCCATGACCGCGGCCAGGGCCTTGCCCTTGGCTCCGGACTCCAGCAGCACGAAGACCCCGGCGAAGGCGAGGACGCCCAGGAGCCAGACCTTGGATGCGGCCGGCAGCGGCAGCAGCCACAGGCTCACCAGCCCCGCGGCCAGCACCGCCCAGCCGAACAGGCGCAGCGACCCGTGCTCGCCGCTGCGGGCTCCCCGGCTCACGCGTCCAGGTCCAGGTAGCCGTCGAGCCCGTGGGTCAGCCCCGGGCGGGACCCGACGGTGCGCACGCCCAGCAGGACGCCGGACATGAACGAGACGCGGTCGAAGGAGTCGTGGCGGATCGTGAGCTGCTCGCCCGTCGAGCCCAGCAGGGTCTCCTGATGGGCGACCAGCCCGCGCAGCCGCACCGAGTGCACGCGGACGTCGTCGACCACCCCGCCGCGCGCGCCCGCGGGGTCGGTCTGCGTGGCGTCCGGGGAGGCCGGGACGCCGGCCTCCCGCCGTGCCTGCGCCACGAGCGAGGCGGTGCGCGATGCGGTCCCGGAGGGCGCATCGACCTTGTCCGGGTGGTGCAGCTCGACGATCTCGACGGACTCGAAGAAGCGGGCCGCCTGGGCCGAGAACCGCATGGCCAGCACGGCCCCGATCGAGAAGTTGGGGGCGATCAGGACGCCGATCCCGGGATGCTCGCCGAGCAGCGCCTCGAGCCGGGCCAGGCGCTCGTCATCCCATCCGGTGGCCCCCACGACGCAGTGGATCCCGTGCTCGACGCCGAAGCGCACGTTGTCCTCCGTGGCCGCGGGCACCGTCAGATCGACCAGCACCTGCGCCCCGGACTCCACGAGCCGCTCCAGGGGGTCCTCGCGGCCCAGGGCGGCGACCAGCTCGAGGCCGGGAGCGGACTGCACCGCCTGCACCGCCTCCGAGCCCATGCGCCCGCGCGCGCCCAGCACGGCGACCCTGAGGCTCTCCTGCGGTGCCTCGTCCGTGCTCGGGGCGGCGCTCGTCGTCTCGCTCATGCTCTCTGCTCCTTCACGGGCTCCGCCGGGCGGGCCCTCTCGTCATCCTCCGGTGGGTGCGGTGCGCGCAGCTGCACACCCGGTCGGCTCACGACGCCGATGGCTCGACGACCTGCACGACGACGGGGCCGTCGGCCAGATGCGCGGCCAGGCGCTGCACGTCCTGGGCGGTGACCGCCCGCACGCGGCGCATGGTCTCCTCGAGGTCCACGAACTCCCCGGTGCCGAGCTCGGCCGAGCCCAGGCGGTTCATCCGGGACCCGGAGTCCTCGAGGGCCATGACGGTTCCGCCGGCGAGCTGCCCGACCACCTTGGCCAGCTCCCGGTCCCCCGGTCCGTGCTCGGCGAGCTGCTCGAGCTGGGCCCGCATCAGCTCGAGGACCTCGTCGGCGCGCGAGGGCGCGCAGCCCGCGTACATCCCGAAGTAGCCCGCGTCCGAGTGCGCCCCGGAGAACGAGAAGGTGCTGTAGGCCAGACCCCGCTTCTCGCGGATCTCCTGGAACAGGCGCGAGGACATGCCCCCGCCCAGGGCGGCGTTGAGCACGGTCATCGCGTAGCGGCGCTCGTCGCCGATCACCAGCCCGGGGCGGCCGACCACGATGTTGGCCTGCTCGACCGGGCGGTGCAGCCGGTGCCGGCCCCAGTCCGGGCTCAGGGCGGCCGTCGCGTCCGGGGCCGCCGGCCGACGGGCGCGCGGTCGGCCGGGGGCGTCCGGATCCCAGCCCGCGCGGGAGAGGCAGGTGCGGACCTCCTCGACGACCCGGTCGTGGTCGAGGCCCCCGGCCGCGGTGACCACGAGGTTCTCCGGCCGGTAGTGCTCCTGCCAGTGCTCGAGCACGCGCCCGCGGGCCACGCCGGTGATCTCCTCCGGAGTGCCCCCGATCGGCCGGGAGAGGGGGCTGCCCCGCAGGACGTGCTCGGCGAAGTGCTCGAAGGCCACGTCCGTCGGGTCGTCCTGGTCCATGGCCAGCTCCTCGAGGATCACCCCGCGCTCGCGCTCGAGCTCCTCGGAGTCCAGCAGGGGCGCCGTGACCATGTCGGTCAGCACGTCGATCGCCATGGGCAGGTCCTCCGAGAGGACGCGCGCGTAGTAGCAGGTCGACTCCTTGGCGGTGGCCGCGTTCGACTCGCCGCCGACCTCGTCGAAGGCCTCCGCGATCTGCAGGGCGCTGCGCCGGGCCGTGCCCTTGAACAGCAGGTGCTCCAGGAAGTGGGTCGAGCCCAGGTGGCCCGGCTGCTCGTCGCGAGAGCCGACGCCCACCCAGAGGCCGACCGAGGCCGAGAGCAGCCCGGGCATGGCCTCGGTGAGGATGCGCACGCCGCTGGGCAGCACGGTGCGCCGCACGACATTGCCGTCGGGGCCGTCCCAGACCGGCTCCGCGGCCGCATCGCTGCCGGCCGGCGGATCCTGCGGGCGCAGCTGCAGGGCGTAGGACATCAGGGGATTCGGCTCCTCGAACGACGGCGGGGCTCCCGCTCCGCGATCGGGCCGGGCCGCGAGCTCCCGGAGGGGGACCTGTCGAGTGTAGGGGCAGGCCCCGGGCCGGCCAACCGGGCGGGCTCCTCGGGGCAGCGGCAGGGGCCCCGCATCCTCGGATGCGGGGCCCCTGGGCAGCGGCGGCCGCCGGTGCGGCCGCATGCGGATCACTCGGCGGCGGAGTCCTCGTCGGACCCGGCGGCCGCGTCGTCGTCGGCGACGACCGGCGACAGCGACAGCTTGCCGCGGTCGTCGACCTTGGTGATCTCGACCTGGACCTGCTGGCCCACGCCGACGACGTCCTCGACGTCGTTGACGCGCTTGCCGTCGTTGAGCTTGCGCAGCTCGGTGACGTGCAGCAGCCCGTCGCGGCCCGGGGTCAGCGAGACGAACGCGCCGAAGGTCGTGAGCTTGACGACCGTGCCCAGGTAGCGCTCCCCGGCCTCGGGGACCTGCGGGTTGGCGATCGCGTTGATCGCGGAGCGGGCGGCCTCGGCCGAGGGGCCGTCGACCGCGCCGATGAACACGGTGCCGTCGTCCTCGATCGAGATGTCGGCGCCGGTGTCCTCCTGGATCTGGTTGATCATCTTGCCCTTGGGGCCGATGACCTCGCCGATCTTGGAGACGGGCACGTTGACCGTGATGATGCGCGGCGCGTGCTCGGACATCTCGTCCGGCTCGTCGATCGCCGAGCTGATCACGTTCAGGATCGCCAGGCGGGCGTCGCGGGCCTGGGCCAGGGCCGCGCCCAGGACCTCGGCGTCGATGCCGTCGAGCTTGGTGTCCAGCTGGATCGCGGTCACGAACTCGGAGGTGCCGGCGACCTTGAAGTCCATGTCGCCCAGGGCGTCCTCGGCTCCGAGGATGTCGGTCAGCGCGACGTGGGCCGGCTTGCCGTCGACCTCGCCGGTGATCAGGCCCATGGCGATGCCGGCCACCGGCGCGCGCAGCGGCACGCCGGCGTTGAGCAGCGACAGGGTCGAGGCGCACACGGAGCCCATCGAGGTGGAGCCGTTGGAGCCCAGCGCCTCGGAGACCTGGCGGATCGCGTAGGGGAACTCCTCGCGCGACGGGATGACCGGGGTCAGGGCCCGCTCGGCCAGGGCGCCGTGGCCGATCTCGCGGCGCTTGGGCGAGCCCACGCGCCCGGTCTCGCCGGTGGAGTACGGCGGGAAGTTGTAGTGGTGCATGTAGCGCTTGGACTTGACCGGCGACAGCGAGTCGATCTGCTGCTCGAGCTTGAGCATGTTCAGCGTGGTCACGCCCATGATCTGGGTCTCGCCGCGCTGGAAGATCGCCGAGCCGTGCACGCGCGGCAGGATCTCGACCATCGCGGTCAGCTCGCGGATGTCGCGGGGGCCGCGGCCGTCGATGCGCACGTTCTCGGAGAGCACGCGCTGGCGCACGGTGTGCTTGGTCAGGGCCTGGTAGGCGTCGTTGACCTCGTCGGCGCGCTCGGCGAAGGGCTTGCCCTCTGCCGTGAGCTCCTCGAGCACGGAGTGGTGCAGGGCGTCGGTCGCGTCCTCGCGCTCCTGCTTGCCGGCGATCGAGTAGGCCTCGGTCAGCTTGGAGCCGGCGGCCTCCTCGACGGCCCGGGCGACGTCCTCGCCGTGGCCGCCGAAGGTCGGCAGCTCCATCTCGGGCTTGCCCGCGCGGGCCTTGAGGTCCGACTGGGCCTGGCACAGCGCCCGGATGAACGGCTTGGCGGCGTCGAGGCCCTCGGCCACGACCTCCTCGGTGGGCGCGACGGCCCCGGAGCCCTTGATGAGGTTCCACGAGCTGTCGGTGGCCTCGGCCTCGACCATCATGATCGCGACGTCCTCGGTGCCGTCCTCGCGGGTCACGACGCGGCCGGCGACGGCCATGTCGAACACCGCGTTCTCCAGCTGGGAGTGCTTGGGGAAGCAGACCCACTGGTGGGAGCCGTCGGCCTCGGCCATCAGCGCCAGGCGCACGCCGCCGACCGGGCCGGTGAACGGCAGGCCGGAGAGCGTGGTCGACATCGACGCGGCATTGATCGCCACCGTGTTGTAGATCTCGTCCGGGTCGATCGCCAGGACGGTCACGACGACCTGGACCTCGTTGCGGATGCCCTTGCGGAAGGCGGGGCGCAGCGGGCGGTCGATCAGGCGGCAGGCCAGGACGGCGTCCGTCGAGGGGCGGCCCTCGCGGCGGAAGAACGAGCCGGGGATGCGCCCGTCGGCATACATCCGCTCCTCCACGTCGACCGTGAGCGGGAAGAAGTCGAAGCCCTCGCGGGGCTTCTTGCCCACGGCGGTCGTGGACAGCAGCGTGGTGTCGTCGTCGATCGACACCAGGGTGGAGCCGGCTGCCTGCTGGGCGAGCAGGCCCGTCTCGAAGCGCACGACGCGCTGGCCGTAGCGGCCGTTGTCGATGACGGCTTCGGCGGACTGGATCTCGGGACCCTCCAAGGGCCACCTTCCTTTCGTCGCGGCCATGTCGATGGCCGGCTGGTTCGGTTCCGGCCGCCGCCGCTCGCCTCGCGCTCGGTCTTCGATCGAAGTCCACGGCGCAGCCGGGGGCTGCGGAGTCCGTGGACCACTGTCGAGGACCGGGGCGCGGAAGGAGGCGCTCGGCTTCGGCCTGCAGGGGCGGCGGTGCGCCGCCTCCCGCGGTGGTCGCTCGCCGGCTCCTGAGCGGAGCGCGGCAGGCGGTCATGCGGCACCAGCCTGACAGGTCCGGACTGTGCGGACCAGCATTGGCGGGGCTGCGATGGTGTGGCGCCGCGGCTCCGGAGGGCTCCGGACGCGGCGGATCGGGCGACCCTGCCCGGCTCAGGTGCCGGTCCAGGGGCCCGGGATGCGCGAAGGCGGGGCCGCCGCGGGCTGCGGTGCGGCCCCGCCTCGGTGAGGACGGAGGGTCAGCGGCGGAGGCCGAGACGCTGGATCAGCGAGCGGTAGCGCTCGATGTCCGTCTTCTGCAGGTACGTCAGCATGCGGCGACGACGGCCGACCATGGCCATGAGGCCGCGGCGGGTGTGGTGATCGTGCTTGTGCGACTTCAGGTGCTCCGTCAGACCCGAGATGCGGTGGGTCAGGACGGCGACCTGCACCTCCGGCGAGCCGGTGTCGCCCTCGTGCGTCGCGTACTCCTCGATGATCGACTGCTTGACAGCGGGATCGAGTGCCATGTGTGAACTCCTTCGGGGTCCAGTGCCGTGCGGCCCGGAAGACGCGGGTGCGCGCACCGGGGCAGGAGACCGGCCGGCGATGCGGCAGGGCTCGGGGGTCCGTCCGCCACGGACTGCAGGCGGACCGCCGAATATCATAGCAGGTGCCCGCCGCGGGCCCCCGACGGCCGCGGCACTGCCCCGACAGTGCAAGACTGGACCCGAATGGAACATCCGGGGCCGTCGTCGCGGGGCGGGCCCCGGATGCCCCCGCAAGCCCCACGGAAAGGAGTGGACCGTGAGCGAGTCCGCACACAGCAGCGAGTCCGAGGCCACGGAGGTCGACCCGTCGCTGGCCGATCAGGTGGGCGTGTCCGAGCGCCGGCACACCCTCAACGACGGTCACGAGCTGCCCCAGATCGGGATGGGCACCCACCCGCTGGACGACGCCGACGCGGAGGTGGCCGTCTACGAGGGCATCAGCCGCGGGTTCCGGCTCATCGACACCGCGGTGAACTACGGCAACGAGACGGGCGTCGGCCGCGGCATCGCGCTGGCCGGCCTGCCGCGCGACCAGATCTTCGTGACCACCAAGATCCCCGGCCGCAGCCAGGGCGGCGAGGCGCTCGTGCGCCGCTCCGTCGAGGGCTCCCTGCATCGCCTGGGCCTGGACCGCCTGGATCTGCTGCTGATCCACTGGCCGAACCCCCGGCGCGACCGCTACGTCGAGACCTTCCGCACGATGCTCAAACTGCGCGAGGAGGGCATCGTGCGCTCCGTGGGCGTCTCGAACTTCACCCCGGCGCACGTCGATCGCCTCATCGCGGAGACCGGGGAGACCCCGGCCGTCAACCAGGTCGAGCTGCACCCCCAGTACCAGCAGGAACCGCTGCGGGCCCACCACCACGACAAGCGGATCCTGGTCGAGGCGTGGTCCCCGCTGGGGCGCAAGACCGACATCCTGGACCACGAGTGGCTCGCGGAGATCGCCGGTCAGGTCAACCGGACCCCGGCCCAGGTCGTCCTGCGCTGGGAGATCCAGTCGGGCGTCCTGCCGATCCCCAAGTCCGCGAACCCCAAGCGCATGGCGGAGAACCTCGACGTGTTCAGCTGGGAGCTCGACGACCGGCAGATGGAGCGCATCCGCCTGCTGCACACCGGCCTCTCCGGCTCCGGCTTCGATCCGGACGAGCACGAGGAGATGTGATCGCGGCCCCGGGCCGAGACCCGGCCACGACGACGGCGGGCCCCCCCCCCCCCCCCCCCCCGGGGGGGGGGGCCCCCCCGTCGTGCGGGGCGCCGTCGGCATGCGGCCGCCCCGGGCCGCCGAGGGCGGGCCTTCAGCGGGCGACGTCGGCCATGCCGTCCGGGTGCTGCGCGAGGATGCTGCGGGTCTGGTCCACGTCGCGGGTCATCTGCTCGACGAGCTTCTCGACCCCTTCGTAGGCGACCATGCCGCGCAGCCGGGCGATGAACTCGACCATGATCTCCTGGCCGTACAGGTCGAAGTCCTCGATCCGCTCCTCGGGCCGGTCGATCACGTGCGCCTCCACGACCCGGGAGACGCCCTCGAACGTGGGATTCGAGCCCACCGAGACGGCCACGGGCCAGCGCTGCCCCGCCGCATCCGTCAGCCAGCCGGCGTAGACGCCGTCGGCCGGGATGTAGCCGTCGGCGTCCGGGGCCAGATTGGCGGTCGGGAACCCGAGCTGCCGGCCGCGGGCCGCGCCGTGCACCACGGTCCCGCGCATGCGGTGGGCCCTGCCCAGCAGGCGCGCGGCGTCCTCGACGTCGCCCTCGATCAGGCGCTCGCGGATCCAGGTCGAGGAGATGCGCCGGTCCTCGGGGTCGTGCTGCGCGTCCTCGGCCTCCCCGACGGGCCCGTCCACGCCGACCAGCGGCAGGCTCTCGGTGCGGATCTGCGCCGGGACGGTCCCGCGGCACTCGAGGTCGTCCACGACGACGACCTCGAAGCCGTGGGCGTCCCCGAAGCGCCGCAGGGCGTTCACGTCGCCCTCGTTGCCGCGCCCGAACCGGGCATCGGCGCCGACGACCACGCACACGGCCCGCAGCCCCTCCAGGAGGTAGCGGGTCATGAACTCGATCGGGTCCTGGGCGGCGAAGGAGAGGTCGTAGTGCTGGACCAGGACCGCATCGAGGCCGAGCTCCTCCATGGCGTCGAGCTTGTCCGAGGTGCCCATGATCTGGCCGCGGTACTGATCGGGCCGGTGCACGAGCGCCGGATGCGGATCGAAGGTCAGCACGACGGAGTGGGCGCCCTCCTGCCGCGCCCGATCCACGACCATGCCCAGGACCTCCTGGTGCCCGCGGTGGACGCCGTCGAAGTTGCCGACGGTGACCACGCTGGTGCCGAGATCCTCGGGCACCTCGGACAGGTCGTGCAAGCGATGCAACGGGTCTCCTCGTGGGGTGCGGGGCGGTCCGGGGACCGCCTCCGCCGCTGGGTCGTGGGCGGGCGGGCGGCCGGGCTGTGTGGCCTTCCGGGGGACGGAGCCGGGGCGCCCGGCGGGCGAGGGCCGGGGCCCTCCGTGCGCTCGTCCCAGGGTAGTCCCTCGCTCGGACTGCCCGCGTCGGCTCAGGCGGGGGCGCCGCCGCCGTCGGCGCCCGGTCCGGTCCAGGGCTGCGACGGGCTGCGCGGCGCATCGGCGGCCAGGGTCGCGATCCAGGTGTCGCGCAGCTGCCCGCGCTGCTCCATGAAGCCGCGGACCAGGACGGGATCGGAGAAGCCGAGCTTCCAGGCCAGCTTCCGCGAGGCCCAGTTGCCGTCGAAGGCCTGCCAGTGCAGGTGGGTCAGGCCCATCGGCCCGAAGGCGTGGTCGATGACCAGGCGGCATGCGCCCTCGGCGGCTCCCGTGCCGCGGGCGTGCGGGCCGAAGTTCAGCCCGATGTCCGCGGCCCCCGCGCGCAGGCGGCACAGCTCGATCGTGCCCAGGAAGCGGCCCTGCGGGTCCTCGACGGCCCAGTTCACGGCCTCGCCGGCCCGGAGTGCGCCGGGGACGTGCTGCTGGATGTACCACAGGGCCGATTCGACGCCGTAGGGCTCGGGCACCGTGGTCCAGCGGACCGCCTCGGGATCCTGGCAGTTGGCGGTCAGCGCCTCCGCGTCGGCGGCGCGCAGCTCCCGGAGGGTGAGGGCGCCGTCGCCCAGGGTCGGGACGCTCAGGCCCCCGTCGCCGGAGCCTGCGGCGGCCCCGGCGGCCGCCGTCTCGGCGTCGGCGCTCTGTGTGCCGGCGCTCTGCGTGCCGGTCGTGTCCTCGGTGCTCATGCGCGGTCTCCTGCTCGTGCGTCGGAACGGTCGGTGCGCGGCCGCGTGCGGTGCAGCCAGATCAGGCCCACGATGGGCAGCAGCAGCGGGATGTAGCCGTAGCCCTGGCCGAAGTGCGACCACACGGTCTCGTCGGCGAACAGCTCCGGCGCCGCGTAGGTCCAGGCCCCGATCCCCACCACGCCGATCAGCTCGATCAGCACGGCGATCGTGGCCACCCTGTGCCAGCGGGGCCCGGTCCGGGTCAGGGCCACGGCGGCCAGCACGTACACGGCCGCGGAGAACAGCGAGAGGAGGTAGGCCAGGGGCGCGACCTCGAACTGGGTGAGGATCTGGTAGAGCGCCCGCACGCCCGCCGAGAGCGAGAAGATGCCGTAGACGACGATGATGACCCGCCCGAAGCCGCTGGACTTCGCATCGGTGCGCGCGGCCCCCTCGCGGGGGCCGAACCTCGACTGCAGGCGTCCGGGGCTGCGCTGATCGGTGCTGTGCTGCATGGTGTCCCTCCTGATCACTGGTAGTACCAGATGAAGTTCATCCGGTAGACCATCACGATGATCGTGGGGCCGGTCGCGGCGAGGATCCAGTTGGACCAGCTCGAGCGCTCGACGAGCGACCAGATGAACGTGCCCGCGGGGATCACCAGGGCGGTGAGCAGGTATCCCCAGTACTCGAGCACGGACCCGGAGGCGGCGGGGCCGAACAGGCCCAGCGCGATCGAGCCGAGCAGATAGACGATCAGGAAGGCCTCGAGCACGAGCACCGAGCCCTGCGTCGCGTCCCCCGGCGGCCTGCCCCGCAGGGCCTGGACCGCGCAGATCAGCGTCGAGAGCGAGCCCAGGACCACCGCGGCCCAGAACCACCCGTCGTATCCCCACAGCATCCGTGCGCTCCCTGCTTCCTCTCGTGCGGCCGCCGCGCGGCCCGGTCTGCTTCAGCCCTGGGCCCGGAAGACCAGGACGGACTTGGCGCTGCGCTCGCCGGGCCGGCCGCGGTCCTCGAGCAGCGCCACGACGCGGCCGTGCGGATCGAAGCCGGCGCGCAGCTCCTCGGGGCCGGTGCCCGAGGCGGCGATGCGCTTGCCCTGGCCCACCTCGAGCGACTCCTGCTCCGTGAGCTCGCGCACCGGGAACATGGCGCGCGCGGCGTCGTCGAGCGAGGTGACGGGCACCGCCCCTCCCCCGGCGACGATCCCGCTCAGGGCCTCCAGGTCCTGGGCGCGCTCGAGCCCCAGGGCCCCCACCCGCGTGCGCCGCAGGGCGCTGAGGTGGCCGCCGATGCCGAGAGCCTCACCGAGGTCGCGGGCGATCGCGCGGATGTACGTGCCCGAGGAGACGTCCAGGACGGCGTCGACCTCGACGGCGGCGTCCTCGCGGCGGATGCCGGTCACCTCGAACCGCGAGACCGTGACGGGCCGGGGCGGCAGCTCGACGTCCTCGCCGTCGCGCACGCGGGCGTAGGAGCGCCTGCCGTCGACCTTGATCGCGGAGACGGCCGAGGGCACCTGCTGCAGGGGCCCGGTCAGCTCCGCGACGGCGGTCCGGATCCGCTGCTCGGTCACGGCCGCCACGGCGGCGGGCTCGGCCGTCGCGGTGATCTCGCCCTCTGCGTCCTCCGTCACGGTCGAGGCGCCCAGCCGGAACGTGGCCTCGTAGGTCTTGTCGGCGCCGACGAGATGGGTCAGCAGCTTGGTGCCGCGGCCCACCCCCACGATCAGGACGCCGGTGGCCATGGGATCCAGCGTGCCGGCGTGGCCGACCTTGCGGGTCCCGCACAGGCGGCGCATGCGCCCGACGACGTCGTGGCTGGTCCAGCCCTGCGGCTTGTCGACCACCGCGAGCCCCTCGGGCACGGGCAGCGAGGGATCCGGCCGGGGCGTCTCCCGGCGCCGCTGCCGAGCGGCCTCGGACACCGGGCCGCCGTCGGACTCAGCGCTCACGGGTCTCCCGGGAGGCCTCGTCGTCGGCGTCGTCGGCCTGCGCGTCCTCATCGGGCGCGGTGCGGTAGGGATTCGCGTCGCTGGCGTAGGAGGCCCCGGCCGCCGCGGCGGCCACGGACGCATCCTTCTCCCTGGCCCGGCGCAGGACGTCCTCGAGGTGCGAGGCGGCCTCGGGGATCTCGTCGGCCACGAACTCGAGCGTGGGCGTGAGCCGGGCGGTGATGTTCCGGCCGACCTCCGCGCGCAGGATGCCCTTGGCGGATTCGAGGGCGCGGGCGGTGTCCGCCTTCTCCTCGGATGTGCCGTAGACGGTGTAGTAGACGGTCGCGTGCTGCAGGTCGTTCGTCACGCGGGCGTCGGTGACGGTCACGAAGCCCAGGCGCGGGTCCTTGACCCGGCGCTCGAGGGCCTTCGCCACGATCACCTTGATGCGGTCTGCCATGCGGGAGGCCCGCTGTGCATCGGCCATGATCTCTCCAGTTCTCGCGCGCGGGCCTGCACGGCCCGGCGGTGCTGTGTCGGGGCGGCACCGATCGGGTGCCGGGCGCACGGCGCGCCGCCGCCCTCAGAGCCTAGGACCGGGTCCGGGGCTCGCGGCGGATGCGCGCCGCACGCAGGCGGCGGCCCGCACCGGGGCCCGTCGCGCGGCGTGCGCGACGACGGGCCCCGATGCGGGCCGCACGGCATGGGACGCCGATCAGGCGCGGGGCTTCTCCTGCATCTCCCACGTCTCGATGACGTCGCCCTCCTTGATGTCGTTGAACGATCCCAGGCCGATGCCGCACTCGTAGCCGTCGCGGACCTCGGTTGCGTCGTCCTTGAAGCGGCGCAGGGACTCGATGGTGAGCCCCTCCTTGACCACGGTGCCGTCGCGGACCAGGCGGGCCTTGGCATTGCGGCGGATGAGGCCCTCGGTCACGTACGAGCCGGCGATCGAGCCCCACTTGGAGGACTTGAACACCTCGCGGACCTCGGCCTTGCCGAGCTCCACCTCCTCGTACTCCGGCTTGAGCATGCCCTTCAGGGCCGCCTCGACGTCGTCGATCGCGTTGTAGATCACCGAGTAGAACTTCATCTCGACGCCTTCGCGGTCGGCGAGCTCGGTGACGCGCTCGGCCGGTCGGACGTTGAAGCCGATGATCACGGCGTTGTCCACCGTGGCCAGGTTGACGTCGTTCTGCGTGATCGCGCCGACGCCGCGGTGGATGACGCGCAGCTGGACCTCGTCCGGGGCCACCTCGATCTTGAGCAGCGAGTCCTCGAGCGCCTCGACGGCACCGGAGACGTCGCCCTTGATGATGAGGTTGAGCGTGTCGATCTTGCCCTCGGCCACGACCTGGTCGAAGGACTCGAGCGTCACGCGCTTGCGGCGCTTGGCCAGCAGGGCGTTGCGGTCCGCGGCCTGGCGCTTCTCCGCGATCTGACGAGCGGTGCGCTCCTCATCGGTCGCGATGAAGGTGTCGCCGGCGCGCGGGACGGTCGACAGGCCCAGCACCTGGACGGGACGCGACGGGGCCGCCTCCTCCACGGCCGCGCCGGTCTCGTCGAACATCGCGCGGACGCGGCCGTGGGCCCCGCCGGCGACGATCGAGTCGCCGACGCGCAGCGTGCCGGACTGGACCAGGACGGTGCACACAGCACCGCGGCCCTTGTCCAGGTTGGCCTCGATGGCCACGCCGCGAGCCGCCTTGTTCGGGTTCGCCTGCAGCTCCAGGGCGCCGTCGGCCGTGAGGACGATGGACTCGAGCAGCTCGTCGATGTTCTGGCCCTGGCGGGCGGAGACGTCGACGAACATCGTGTCGCCGCCGTACTCCTCCGGCACCAGGCCGTACTCCGCGAGCTGACCGCGGATCTTCTCCGGGTTCGCCTCGGGCTTGTCGATCTTGTTGACCGCGACCACGATCGGCACCTCCGCCGCCTGGGCGTGGTTCAGCGCCTCGACGGTCTGGGGCATGACGCCGTCGTCGGCGGCCACCACGAGCAGCGCGATGTCCGTGACCTGCGCACCGCGGGCGCGCATGGCGGTGAACGCCTCGTGGCCCGGGGTGTCGATGAAGGTCAGCGCGCGGTCCTCGCCGTCGACCTCCGGAGTCACCTGGTACGCGCCGATGTGCTGGGTGATGCCGCCGGCCTCGCCCTCGATCACGCGGGTGTTCCGGATGGCGTCCAGCAGACGGGTCTTGCCGTGGTCGACGTGGCCCATGACGGTCACGACGGCCGGGCGCTTCTCCAGGTCCTCCTCGCCCTCGGCTGCCTGCTCGGCCTCGAGGTCGATGTCGAAGGACTCGAAGAGCTCTCGCTCCTCGTCCTCCGGGGAGACGATCCGGATGACGTAGCCGAGCTCGGCGCCCAGGGCCTCGAACGTGCCCTCGTCGAGCGACTGCGTCTGCGTGGCCATCTCGCCGAGGTGGATCAGCACCGTCACCAGCGACGCCGGGTTCGCGTCGATCTTCTCGGCGAAGTCCATCAGCGACGCGCCGCGGCGCAGGCGCACCTCGGTGCTGCCGTCGCCGTGCGGAACAGTGACGCCGCCGACCTTCGGCGCGTTCATCTGCTCCATCATCTCCTGGCGCTTCGCGCGCTTGGACTTGCGCCCCTTGCGCGAGGGGCCGCCGCGGCCGAAGGCGCCCTGCGTGGCGCCGCGCCCGCCGCGGCCGGGGCCGCCGCCGGGACGGAAGCCGCCGCCGGGACCGCCGCCCGGGCCGCCGCGGCGACCGCCGCCGCCGCCGGGACCGCCGCGGGAGGGACGGCTGCCGACGGGGGCCACATTGCTCGTGTGGCCCGGCATCATGTTCGGGCTGGGGCGGGGGCCGCCGGGACGCGGGCCGCCGGCGCCGGCCGCCTGTCCGGGACGCGGCGCGCCCGGGCGCGGGGCACCGGGGCGGGGACCGCCCTGACCGGGCTGACCCGGACGGGGCCCGCCGGGACGGGGACCGCCCTGACCGGAGGGCGCCGGGCGCTGGGTGCCCATGCCCTGCTGCGAGGCGAACGGGTTGTTGCCGGGGCGGGGGCCGCCCTGCGGACGCGCGGGGCGCTGCGAGCCGCCGGCCTGCTTGGGCGTGAACGGGTTGTTGCCGGGGCGGGGACCGCCCGGCTTCGGCGCGGCGCTGCCCGGCTTGGGCGCGGGGCGGCTCGGCGTCGGAGCCGGGGACTCGGAGGCCTCGGGCTTCGGCTGCGCGGGCTTCTGCTCGGGGGCCTTCGCCTCCTGCGGGGCCTGCTCGGGAGCCGCCTGCTCCCTCGGCTCCTCCGGGGTGCTCTGGGCGGCGGCCGGGGCCGACGCCGCGGGCTCGGACTCGGCGGGCTTCGGCTCGGCCGGGGCGGCCGGAGCGGACTGGCCCGGCTTCGGCGCGGGCTTGGCCGCGCCGCCCGGCTTGGGGCCGGTCGAGCCCGGCTCGGGGGTCTGCTGGGCGGTCTTCTTCGAGGAGGGCTTCTCCTCGGCGCCGCCGTCCTTGTCGTTCTTCTTCGCCAGCGAGGCCTTGGCCTGCGGCGAGTCCTTCAGCTTCTTGGCGACCGGGGGCTCCACGGTCGAGGATGCGCCACGGACGAACTCGCCCAGCTCCTGCAGGGTCGAGATCGCCTCCTTGGACGTCATCCCGAGCTCCTTGGCGAGCTCGTGCACTCTCTGCTTAGCCACTTCTCTCCTGTCCCGGCCCGCGCCCGTGACAGGAGGCGGACCGACTAACGGTCTGTCGGAGACCCTCCTCGACGGTCGGACCGCAGGAGGGCATCCCTTGCCGAGTGCGCTGGGGCACTCATCGTTCGGCACTCATCGGATGTCCATCAGCTTCTTGCTCGCTTCCCCATCAAGTGCATCCTGTGTCGCCTCCCCGCACGGTGCGGGGGACGGTTCCGACGGCAGCGGCGCGGACCACGGCCGTCGTGGTGGTGCTCCCGACGCTCAGCCTGCGCCGCGGTCTCCCGCGGCGAGGATCTGCTCGATCAGCAGCGCCTCGTCCCGGACCGGCACGCGTCGCCGGAAGGCCCGGTCGAGGGCCCGCCGACGCAGAGCCGTGTCCGCGCATTCGCGCGTGGGATGAAGCCAAGCGCCGCGTCCGCCGAGCCGACGACGAGGATCGGGGACCACCGCGGGTCCCTGATCACCGGCGACGAGGCTCAGGCGCACGAGTCGGTCCGGGCCGGCGACCTCGCGGCATCCGATGCAGGTGCGCTGCGGAGCATGTCCCACGTGGCTGCACCCTCTCCGATTCCGCGCTGTCCGATGCCGCCCTCCGCCTGCGGCGGGAGACGGCTGCGGCTGGGCCGACGATCATTCTACTCCCGCCCGGGATCGGGCGCCGAATCGCCGCGCGCGGAAGCCCGCCGTGGATCGCACCGCGCCAGGCCCGTCCCGACCCGGGCCGCTCAGGCGCCGCGGCGCCGGGCGTCGTCCGACTCCGAGAGGATGTCGATCCGCCAGCCCGTGAGCTTGGCGGCCAGGCGGGCGTTCTGCCCCTCCTTGCCGATCGCCAGCGAGAGCTTGCCGTCCGGCACCACCGCGCGGGCCGACTTGCCGCGCTCGTCGAGGATGTCGACGCGCAGCACCGAGGCCGGCGACAGCGCGGCCGCGATGAAGCGGGCGGGATCCCCCGACCAGTCCACGATGTCGATGTTCTCCCCGCCGAGCTCGTTCATCACGGCCCGCACGCGGGTGCCCATCTCGCCGATGCAGGACCCCTTGGCGTTGATGCCCTGGGTGCTGGCGGTCACCGCGATCTTGGTCCGGTGACCGGCTTCGCGCGCGATCGCCATGATCTCGACGTCGCCGTCGGCGATCTCCGGGACCTCGAACTCGAAGAGCCGGCGCACCAGGTCGGGGTGCGAGCGCGACAGCGTGATCGACGGGCCCTTGGGGCCGCGCCGGGCCTCCACCACGTACGTGCGGATGCGGCTGCCGTGGCGGTACTTCTCCCCGGGGACCTGCTCGTGCGGCGGGAGGACGCCCTCGACGGTGCCCAGGTCGATCTGGACCATCTGCGGATTGCGGCCCTGCTGGATCTGCCCCGAGACGACCTCGCCCTCCCGGCCCTTGAAGTGGCCCAGGACCGTGTCGTCCTCCACGTCGCGCAGCTTCTGCACGATCACGCTGCGGGCCGTCGAGGCGGCGATGCGCCCGAACCCGGACGGGGTGTCGTCGAACTCCCCGACCTTGGTCCCGTCCTCATCCGTCTCGGCCGCCCAGATCGTCACGCGGCCGGTCTGGGTGTCCAGCTCGGCGCGGGCGTCCTTGATGGCCCCGGGCGAGCGATGGTAGGCGAGCACGAGGGCCTGCTCGATCGTGGGGATCAGCAGATCGAGCGGGAGGTCGCTCTCGCGCTCCAGCATGCGCAGGGCGCTCATATCGATGTCCATCGAGGGCCTTTCCGGATCGGGCCGCTCGGAGCCGGTGCAGGCAGGTGGTCCGCGGACCGGCTCCGGATGCGACGACAGCGCACCGTCGGGATGGGACGGAACGCTGTTCGCGGGTCTATGACGGCGGTGCAGGCGGCCTGCGTGCGGCGCGGCCCCCGGCTCCGCCGGTGTCGGCCAGCCAGTCTACACTGCCCGGCTTCCGGCCTCTCCGGCTCCCCGGGACCGGGGGAGATCAGTCCTCGACCCTCACACGGGCCTGCCGGATGTCGGCCATGGCCCAGGTCTCCGGGTCCAGGAGCTTGACGGGCATGCCCTTCTTGACCTGGGTGCTGCGCTGCAGCGTCACCCGGTCGTCCTGGACCTCGAGCAGCCGGGCCTCGAACGAGCGCCCGTGCGACGTGCGATCCACGGGGTGGACGTCGACGAGGCGGCCGATCGAGCGGCGCCAGTGCCGCGGCTTCTCCAGGGTGCGCGAGGCCCCGGGCGAGGAGACCTCGAGCTCGTAGCCGGGCCCGCCCACGGGATCGGCGCGGTCGAGCTCGTCGGAGACGGCCCGGGCCGCGCGGGCGACGTCGTCCAGGTCCACGCCGTCGGTGCGGTCCTCGGGCAGATCCACGAGCACCTGCAGGACGCGCTGGGGGCCCGTGCCGGAGAGGGTCACGTCCTCCAGGAACAGGCCCTCGGCCTCGACGACCGGGGCCAGCAGCTCCTGCAGATCGGCGGCCTGCGGGTCCTGTGCTCGGTTCTCGCTCACGGATCCTCCATCGGGTGGTGCGGGACAGCAGGGGGCGCATCAGGGCGAGGCAGCGTGCGCCCGCCCGGGGCCGAGGCTATCGGACGGCCGCGACATCACGTGCCCCGTCCGCGCTGCCCGCCCCATGACGCCTCGCTCGTGCGGTCCGGGATCCAGCGCGGCCCGTTCCGGGTCCTACGATGGGCGCAGCCGCGCGGCGGGCGTCCGGCCGCCCGCCGTCGCCCCTGCCGGACGCCGACGCGATGACGACCAGACGAGGACGAGAGGACGCCGCATGGACCTGAGCTCCCGGAGCAGAGCCGCGCTGATCGCTGCCGCGGCGCTGGTCGTGGTGCTCGGCGCCGTCCTGGTGTGGCGCCTGGGACCGGGGCGTCCCGTGAGCGACGGGGAGATCGCGATGGCGCACGCCTACCGGTCCACCGAGCAGCTGAGGGACTCGGACCGGCTGGAGGAGCTCCCGGCGCCCAAGCGGGATGAGCTGCGCGGCGAGCTCGAGAGCCAGCTCGAGGCCATCGGCCGCCCCTCGGAGCGCGCGCTCGAGGCCGCCGAGGAGCAGCCGCCGCCGGTCGGCATGAGCCAGGCGGATCACGTGCCCGGCCTGCCGGGAGGGTTCCTGACCAGCGCGCGATCGCTTCGGATGACACCGCCGGAGACCGCCGAGGACCGGGCGGTGCTCAGCTCGATCGCCGCCCACCGCGCGGCCACCGCCCTCGAGCTCGGCGCCGATCCCGCGAAGGTCGACCGCGCCGCCCCCGTGCCGAGCGCCGACGACGCCCTGGCGGCCGCCCCGCAGGGCGAGGACGCACCGCACGCGACCGGCGAGCAGGCGCATCCCGAGCTGGCGCTGGCCCGGCAGCTCGGACAGGCGCGCAGCTCGGCGCAGACCTGGTCCGCGCTGCCCGAGGACCAGCGCCCGAGCTCGGACGCCTGGGCCCGCGCTCTCGAGCCGGTCCAGGACAGCCAGTGGCTGAGCGCCCTCGAGCAGCGCCACCCGTCCGTGATCGACGGCTCCCCCGGCATGCCGGAGGGCTTCCGCTCCGCTCCCGACGCCGCCCGCGACGACCTCGTGGCCGGGCTCCGGCAGACCGCGCTCGCGCAGATCGCCGCCTCCGCGCCGGAGGATCGGGAGGCCCCGGCCTCGGCAGGGCCCGAGCCCGGGCAGTCCGTGCTGATCCGGCTGTCCGTGGCCGATGCCGCGGCGCAGCGCCCCGTGGACGCGCTGCCCGGCCTCGAGGACTGAGCCGCCCGGCCGCTGCGGTGCGCTGCCTCCCGGACCGCATCGGGCCCCGGAGCGCTCGGCACGGCCCGGTGTGCACCGGGCCTCTGCCGGGGGCGGGGCCGCTCAGCCGGGGGCGGGGCCGCTCAGCGGCCGATCTCCGCGAGGACCTCCCGGGCGACGTCGTCGCGGCGGATCTCGCGGGACTCCCCCGTGGCGCGGTCCTTGAGCTCCAGGACGCCGTCGGCCAGGCCGCGGCCGATCACGAGCATGGTCGGCACCCCGAGCAGCTCGAAGTCGCCGAAGCGCACGCCCGGGGAGACCTTCTTCCGGTCGTCGAACAGCACCCTGACACCGGCCTCCTCGAGCTGGTCGACGATCTGCTCGGCGGCCCGCGCCGCCTCCTCGCCCTTGCCCGTGGGGACCACGTGGATGTCCGCCGGGGCCAGGTGCCGCGGCCAGATGATGCCCTTGTCGTCGTGGTTCGACTCGACCAGCGCCGCCACCGCGCGGGTGACGCCGAAGCCGTAGGAGCCCATGGTCACGACGACCTGCTTGCCGTTCTGATCCAGCACCTTCAGACCCAGGACCTCGGCGTACTTGCGCCCGAGCTGGAACACGTGGCCCATCTCGATGCCGCGCGCGGCCTCGAGCGGCCCGGAGCCGTCCGGAGCGGGGTCCCCGGGAAGGACCTGGGCGCACTCGATCGTTCCGTCCCAGGCGAAGTCCCGTCCGGCCACCAGGTCGTAGACGTGCTGGCCGGCAGCGTTGGCGCCGGTCAGCCAGCGCGTGCCCGGGACCACGCGGGGATCCACGAAGTACGGCAGGCCGGTCAGGGAATCCTCCCCCAGCAGCGCCGCATCGAGGGTGAGGCCCGGGCCCAGGTAGCCCTTGACGATCTGGGGGTGCTTGGCCAGATCGGCGTCGGTGGCCTGCTCGACCTCGAGCTCGCCGCCGACCCCGATCAGCTCCCCGATGCCGACCTCGACCCGCTTGAGGTCGACATTGCGGTCGCCGGGCAGGCCCACGGCCACCAGGCGGCGCTCGCCCTCGGGCGTCGTGACGGCGAGCACGACGTTCTTGAGGGTGTCCGCCCCGGTCCAGGGACCGTCGTCCTTGGGGTGCAGTTGCTCGGAGCGCTCGACCAGGGTCTCGATCGTGGCGGAGTCCGGGGTGTCCTCGACATGGGCCTCCGGCTGGCCCTCGAAGGGCACCGGGTCCGGGACGACGGTGGTCACGGCCTCGACATTGGCCGCGTATCCGCCCGGCGAGCGCACGAAGGTGTCCTCGCCGATCGGCGTGGGGTGCAGGAACTCCTCCGAGCGGGACCCGCCCATGGCACCGGAGTCGGCCGCCACGGCCACGACCTCGAGGCCCAGGCGCTCGAAGATCCGCACGTAGACCTCGCGGTGACGGCGGTAGGACTCCTCGAGGCCGGCGTCGTCGATGTCGAAGGAGTACGAGTCCTTCATGACGAACTCGCGCGAGCGGATGAGCCCCGCGCGCGGACGCGCCTCGTCGCGGTACTTGGTCTGGATCTGGTAGAGCGTGACCGGCAGGTCCTTGTACGAGGAGTACAGATCCTTGACCAGCAGCGTGAACAGCTCCTCGTGCGTGGGCGCCAGGAGGTAGTCGGCCTCCTTGCGGTCCTTGAGGCGGAAGAGGTTGTCGCCGTAGTCCTCCCACCGGCCGGAGGCCTCGTAGGGCTCGCGCGGCAGCAGCGCGGGGAAATGCACCTCCTGGGCCCCGATCGCGGCCATCTCCTCCCGCACGATCTCCTCGATCTTCCGCAGCACGCTCAGGCCGAGCGGAAGCCAGGTGTAGATGCCGGGCGCCGCGCGGCGGATGCAGCCCGCGCGCACGAGCAGCCGGTGGCTGGCGACCTCGGCGTCGACGGGGTCTTCACGCAGGGTGCGCAGGAACAGGGAGGAGAGGCGCAGTGCCACGGGCGCTCCGTTTCGAGGGGGTCGTCGCGTCTGGCGCCTCGGGAGCGAGGCGCGGGTGCCGGGGGCCGCCGTCGCCGGGGCCCGGATCCGATGCGCTCCATCCTATCCCCGGCCCGGCGGCCCGCTGCGGGATGCCCCCGGGCCGCGCTCAGGACTCCGAGAGCGCTCCGGCGACCTCCTCGAGCAGCGCCTCGTTGTCGGGCGCGGGGCCGCCCTCGAACTGCGAGGTCTCGACCATGCTGATCAGGGTGTTGCCGTAGGCCATGCTCGGGTTGGCGACGGAGTCGCCCTCGATCTCGAGCGTGGTCTCGTAGGCCGCGGACGCGCCGTCGACGGCGAGGTCCTCCGTGGTCATCTCGGAGTCGCTGGACTGCCCCTCGACGGTGACCTCGACCTCGCCGCACTCGTCCACGGCGCCGCGCTGCTCGTCCAGCGCCTCCTCCGCGCCCTGAGCGTCGTCGAAGGTCCGCGCCGTGATCAGCAGCGAGCCCTCGTCGTCGACTGCGATGACCGCGTCGCCGCTGTCGTGCATGCCGCCGAGCAGGGCATTCATGAACGGCCCCTCGCAGGTGGCCGGGGAGACCTCGAAGCCCTCGCCGAACTCGGCCGCCATCTCCGCCTCGAGGTCCATTCCGGAGGCCTCGAGCTGGGACGGGGTCACGGCGATCAGCTGCGTCCCGTCGACCTCGGTCGACAGCAGCGTGGTCAGATCCCCTTCGGAGATGTCCTCGGGGGCCTCGCCCCCGGCCGCAGGGCCGGAGGCCGCATCGGATGCCGAGGCCTCGGAGGAGGCCGAGGAGCCCCCGGACGGCTCAGCGGCCGGTTCCGAGGACTCTGCGGACGAGGCCTCCTCGGCCGACGGCTCGGCGCCGCCGGATTCGGGGGCGGGGCTCGCCTGCGAGGCCCCCTCCGAGGGCTCGGAGCCGCCCTCGCCGCCGTCGGGATCCTGGACGCATCCGCTCAGGGCCAGCGCGGCCAGGGCCGTGCCGGCGAAGAGGGTGCGGTAGCGCAGCTGCGGTGCCATGGTGCGGGGCCTTTCGTCGTCCCGTCCTGAAAGGCGGGGGGCCGGTGGTGCTGGGGGGGGGCGTCGAGCCGCCGACGGCGGCGGACGGCCAGTGATGCACCTCACATTCGCCAGGCTGTCACACCGGCTCGCATCCGCCGGAATGTTGCGCACCCCGGCGAGTGCGAGCCGGTGCGGCCGGCGAGCTCAGGACGAGGAGTCGGAGGCCTCCTCCGATGCGCCGCCCGAGGCCCCCTCGGAGGGCTCGGCCGGGCCCTCGACGAAGGTCGGGGCGATCTCCTCGAGCATCGGGGTGTAGTCGGGCGCCTCCTCGGAGCCGGTCTGCCCGCCCATGCCGGCGTTCGGATCGGAGATCGAGATCACGACATTGCCGACGCTCATCATGGCGGTCGAGGTCCTGGAGGTCTCGCCCTGCATCTCGACCTCGGCCTTCTGGGAGATGGCCGCGCCCGCGCCCTCGATCCCGGGCTCCTCGGTGGTCGTGGCGATCGACATCTCCTCGCCCATGAGCGTCATGGTCACCTCGCCGCACTGCGCGTAGGCGTCGCGCACGTCGGTGACGTGCTGATCGGCCGCCTCCTTCGATTCCATGGGGAACGCCGTGACGCTGACCCCGTCCTCGGTCGTGCCCATGGCGGAGTCCTCGACGACATCCGTGAGCATCCCGCCGGTCAGCGATCCCAGCAGCGGCTCCTCGCACTCCGCCGGCTCGATCTCGGCCTCGTCGACGATGGTCTCCATCATCGAGATGCCGTCCTCCGACATGTCCGAGCCCAGGGCGTCCTCCGTGCTCGAGACGTCCGACAGCGGCTGCCCGTCGACGCTCGAGGCGCCGAGGGTGTCGACGACCTGCTCCGTCGTGTAGTCCGTCGGGGCCTCGGGGGTGGGCGTCGGCGACGGCTCGGAGCCGCCGCCTCCGTCGCCGCCGCCCTGAGCGCAGCCGGTCAGGGCCAGGGCCGCGATCGCGGTGCCTGCCAGGAGGGTGCGGAATCGGGTCTGCGCTGCCATGGTGTGCCTGCCTTTCGTGGAACCCGCGGCTCGGGCGGGAGCTCTGGGGGCGGACGGATCGTCGGGATCCGTGACGCGGATCACCGTCGCCCTGGAGGAAGGGTAACCATTGCAAACGCAGAAGGCGATGCATGACGGCAGAAGGATGCATCGGCTGTCGCACCCGGTCGTCGGCCGCAGGCGGCCCGGAGCGGCCGGGGCGGACTCAGAAGAGGACGGTCGCGAACTCCCCGCGCCGCCGGAAGCCGGCCCGGTCGTAGGTGCGCACGGCGGCCGCGTTGTAGTCGTTCACGTAGAGGCTCACGACGTCGTAGCGGGCCAGGGCCAGCGTCACGACCGCCGCCATGCACGGGGCGGCGAGACCCTGCCCGCGGTGCTCCGGGTGCACCCAGACCCCCTGGATCTGGCACACCGTCTCCGAGGCGGCCCCGATGTCCGCCTTGAAGACAACCCGCCGGTCCCGCATCAGCACGAAGGTCCGCCGGCGGGCCAGCAGGCCCTGCACCCGGCGGACGTAGGAGTCCCGGCCCTCGACGTACGGGGAGAAGCCGACCTCCTCCTCGAACATGGCGGCGCTCGCGGGCAGCACCGCATCGATCTCGTCGGGGCGGGCCAGGCGCACCTCCGGGTGCGCCTCGAGAGGCGGCGGCGCGTCGATCGTCATCAGCGGCTGCCGCGAGCGGACGGCGAACGGCTCGCGCCAGCGGTCCTGCACCGCGGCCCACAGGGCCAGGACGTCCTCGCGGGGTCCGAAGAACGACGCGCGCGCCTGGCGCAGCCCGATCAGATGCGCTCCGACGGCCTGGGCGCCGCCCTCCCCCAGGCGCACCGGGACGACGTTCGATCCGACCCAGCACAGCCCCGAGAGCTCGAGCTGCCGTCCTCGGCCCCCGGGCAGGGGGCGTCGGCCGTGCGCGAGCCCCACGACCGGCATCGGCGCCCGCGTGCGCGCGGCGCGCAGGCCCTCGACGTGCTCGGCGACGAAGACCGAGGCGACCGGGTCCTCGGCGAGGAGCCGATCGAGCTCGCCCCGGGGGACGGCGTGGGAGGGGACGATGCGCGTCTCCGACGAGGCGAAGATCCTCACCCGACGGTCACGGTGGGCGAGGCCGCCTCCTCGTCGTCGTCCTCGAGGCCCATCTCCTCCGCGATGCGGTTCGCCTCGGTGATCAGCGTCTCCACGATCTGGTCCTCGGGCACCGTGCGGATGACCTCGCCCTTGACGAAGATCTGGCCCTTGCCGTTGCCGGAGGCCACGCCGAGATCGGCCTCACGGGCCTCGCCGGGGCCGTTGACGACGCAGCCCATGACGGCCACGCGCAGCGGCACCGTGAGGTCCTTGAGGCCCTCGGTCACGTCGTCGGCGAGCTTGTAGACGTCCACCTGAGCGCGTCCGCAGGACGGGCAGGAGACGATCTCCAGCTTCTTGGGCCGCAGGCCGAGGGACTGCAGGATCTGGGCGCCGACCTTGACCTCCTCGACCGGAGGGGCCGACAGCGAGACGCGGATCGTGTCGCCGATGCCCTGGGACAGCAGCGCGCCGAAGGCGGTCGCGGACTTGATGGTCCCCTGGAAGGCGGGCCCGGCCTCCGTGACGCCCAGGTGCAGGGGCCAGTCCCCGCGCTCGGCGAGCAGCTGGTAGGCCCGGACCATGGTCACGGGGTCGTTGTGCTTGACCGAGATCTTGAAGTCGTGGAAGCCGTGCTCCTCGAACAGCGAGGCCTCCCACTGCGCGGACTCGGCCAGCGCCTCGGGCGTGGCCTTGCCGTGCTTGTCCATGATCCGCTTGTCGAGCGAGCCCGCGTTGACGCCGATGCGGATGGAGACCCCGGCATCCTCGGCGGCCCGGCTGATCTCCGCGATCTGGTCGTCGAACTTCCGGATGTTGCCCGGGTTCACGCGCACGCCGGCGCAGCCCGCGTCGATCGCGGCGAAGACGTACTTGGGCTGGAAGTGGATGTCCGCGATGACCGGGATCGGCGACTTCCTGGCGATGATCGGCAGGGCGTCGGCGTCGTCCTGCGACGGGCAGGCGACCCGGACGATGTCGCAGCCCGCGGCGTTGAGCTCGGCGATCTGCTGGAGGGTCCCGTTGATGTCGGTGGTCGCCGTGGTGGTCATGGACTGGACGCTGACCGGCGAATCGGAGCCCACCCCCACGGAGCCCACGCGGATCTGCCGGGTCTTGCGACGCGGCGACAGAACGGGGAGGGGGGCGGCAGGCATGCCGAGGCTGACCGGACTCACGGAAGTCTCCTGGTGCATCGAGGATGGATCTGCTCCATTGTGCCCCAGCGGTCAACCCGCCGACCGCCCGGCGTGAGCCACCGCGCACTCCGACGGCGCCCCGGAGGCGGGCGGCACGGGCCCCGCAGGACGCGCCGCACCGGCGCGGTCGCCGCAGGGGCCGGACGTGCCGGGCTCAGAGCACCCGGACCGGCTCGATCAGGTCGGCGAGCACCAGCAGCAGGGTCATCCCGAGCATGAGCAGCGAGACGGCGTAGGTCAGGGGCAGCAGCCGCAGCGGGTCGAAGGGGCCGGGATCGCCGCGACGGGTCAGCTGCGCGATGCTGCGGCGGATCCGCTCCCACAGGGCGCCGGCGATGTGCCCGCCGTCCAGGGGCAGCAGCGGGATCAGGTTGAAGGCGAACAGCGCCAGGTTGACCGAGCCCACCAGGCTCACGAGGGCCGCGGCCTTCTCCTCGAGCTCCAGGAGGTCCGTGCTGGCGACCTCGCCGGAGATCCGGCCCACCCCCACGACGGACATGGGCCCCTCGGGGTCCCGGGGCGCGTCCGTGAACGTGGAGACGGCGATGCCCCACACGTTGGCCGGCAGGCGGATCAGCCCGCCCACGACGCGCTCGAGGCTGTCGAGGACCTCGCCCGGGACCGCGCTCGGCGGCCGCGGCACGAGCTCGAGCTGCGATGAGGCGCCGATGAAGCCGACGTCCTGCATGACGTGGCGGCCGTCGTCGATGACGGGGGCCCCGGTGTCGTCGACGACGGGCCGCGCCGTCTCGACCGGGGTGATCGAGGCGGTGCGCTCCCGGCCCCCGCGCAGGTACACGATCTCGAGCGGCTCGCCGGCGCCCTCGCGGACGATCTCCGTGAGCGCATCCCACGACTCCACCTGCGACCCATCCAGGGAGACGACCCTGTCCCCCGGTTCCAGGCCCGCGGCATGGGCGGGCGCCGCGGGCGCGTCCGGCGGGCACTGCCCCTCCGCCGCGTCGGGCTCCTGCGCGGCCGAGGCGGGGTCCACGGTCTGCACGCAGCGGCTCACGGACGACAGGGTCGTGGTGGGCTGCTGGCTGCCGAAGCCGGTCACCAGCACCGTGATGCACACGACGGCGATCAGCAGGTTCATGAGCGGGCCGCCGAGCATGATGACGATGCGCTTCCACACCGGGAGCCGGTAGAACGCCCGCCGGTCGTCCTCGGGCAGCTCGTGCGCCCGGGCGATCGAGCGGGTCTCGGCGGCCATCTGCTGCAGGACCCCGGTGGAGTCCACCCCGGCGGGGCGGCCCGCTGCCGGGGGGTACATGCCGACCATGGCCACGTAACCGCCCATGGGCACCGCCTTGATCCCGTACTCCGTCTCCCCGCGCACCCGGGAGACGATTGTGGGCCCGAAGCCGACCATGTACTGCAGCACGCGCACGCCGAAGATCTTGGCCGGGACCAGGTGGCCCACCTCGTGCAAGGCGATCGAGGCGATGAGGGCCAGCGCGGCCAGCAGGACCCCGAGGGCGAAGATCAGGACGCTCACGCAGGACATCCCACCACACGCAGCCGCCGTGCGGAGCCGGACCGTGGACGGGCCTCCGGCGGCCGCGCCACGACGACGGGCGCGGGCCCGGTCCCTCTCGAGGAGGAACCGGGCCCGCGCCCGTCGGGGACCCGCTGGGCGGAAGCTCCCGGATCAGCGGCGCATGATCCGCCGCGCCATCGCGTTGCCGACGAACTGGACGGTCTGCACGATCACGATGATCACCGCGACCGCGGCCCAGGTGACCTCGTCGTTGAAGCGCTGGTAGCCCAGGCGCAGGGCGAAGTCGCCGAGGCCGCCGGCGCCGATCGCCCCGGCCATGGCCGACATGTCGGTCACGCCGATGACCAGGAACGTGTAGCCCAGGACCAGCGGACCCAGGGCCTCGGGCAGGATCACCGTCGTGATGATCCGGAACCGGGACACGCCCATCGAGCGCGCGGCCTCGATCACGCCGGGGTCCACGGACATCAGATTCTGCTCGACGATGCGCGCGACCGCGAACAGCGCGGCGATCGTCATGGCGAAGATCGCCGCGTTCTGCCCCAGCCGCGACCCGATCACGGCCTCCGTGAGCGGGCCGAGGGCCGCCAGCAGGATGATGAAGGGGATGGGGCGCACGAAGTTCACGATCAGGTTGACCGCGGTGTTCAGCGGCCGGTTCGCGTAGATGCCCCCGGGGCGCGTCACGTAGAGCGCGACGCCGAAGGCCAGCCCCAGCACTCCGGCGATGATCATGGTCACGACGACCATGTAGAGCGTCTGCCCGATGGAGGTCAGCAGCTCGGGACCCAGGACGGACCAGTCGGTCATGCCGACACCTCCTTCACACTCGTGGTCTGCGCCAGCTCGGCGATCGTGTCCTCGACGGCCCGGTCGTCGCCGGTGAGCTCGACCGTCAGCGAGCCGTAGGACTGCTCCTGCAGCACGGACACGCCCCCGAACACGATCCGGAAGCTCACGCCGCGGCCGGCGGCCGCGCGGCTGAGGATCGAGCCGACGTCGACGCCCTCGCGGATGTCGAGCACCAGCAGTCGGCCGCGATGGCGCGCGCGCAGGTGGGCCAGCTCCTCGGTGTCGGGCTCGGCGTGGACGACGGTCGAGACGAAGCGGCGGGTGGTCGGCGACTCGGGGGCCGAGAAGATCTGGACCGTGGGGCCCAGCTCGACCACGCGGCCGCTGTCCATGACGGCCACCCGGTCGGCGATGGCGCGCACGACGTCCATCTCGTGGGTGATGAGCACGACCGTGATCCCGAACTCGCGGTTGGCCCGGCGCAGCAGCGCGAGCACCTCCTGCGTGGTCTCGGGGTCCAGCGCCGACGTCGACTCGTCGGCCAGCAGGATCTTGGGGTTGGCCGCCAGTGCGCGAGCGATGCCGACGCGCTGCTTCTGCCCGCCCGAGAGCTGCTCCGGGTAGTTGCCCGCGCGCTCGCTGAGCCCGACGAAGGCCAGCAGCTCCTTCACGCGCTCCCGGCGCCGGTCCGCGGGCCATCCCGCCTGCTTGAGCGGGTACTCGACGTTGCCCGCGACCGAGCGCGACGTGAAGAGGTTGAACTGCTGGAAGATCATGCCGATGTCATGGCGGATCGGAGCCAGCTGGGCCTCGGTGCGCCCGTCGACGCGCCGGCCGTCGACCTCGACGACGCCCGATGTCACGGGCTCGAGGCCGTTGATCAGCCGCACGAGCGTGGACTTGCCGGCACCCGAGTAGCCGATCACGCCGAAGATCTCGCCGCGGCGGATCTCCAGGGTGACGTCGTCGACCGCGGTGACCTCGCGCTGCTGCCGGCCCTTGCCGGTGACGAACGTCTTGGAGACGCCCTCGAAGCGCACGATGGGCTCGACCTCGGCGCCGGGCCGACGCCGCCCGGTCTCGGCGGCGTCGGCCACGGGCTCGCTGTGCGGGTGGAACTCCTCGGTCGAGGTCACTGCTGGAGATCCTGCTGGTAGTCGCTGAGGATCTGCTCGAGCTCCTCCTGCGAGAGGTCCATGGTCACGGCGGTGCCCTTGGAGTCCTCCTTCTCGGCCTCCTCGACCTCCGGGGTGTGGAACAGGTCGGCCACCTGATGCAGGGTCTCGTCGTCCTTGTTGGCCTCGGTCGTGGCGAACAGGTTGACGTACGGGCGGGCGTTCTCGTTCTCGGCGCCGTCGGTGGCCAGGGCGGAGTCCGGGTCGATGTCGCCGCGGGCCAGGAAGTCGTTGTTGATCACGGAGCCGGCGACCGAGTCCAGGGACAGGACGGTCTGCTCGGCGGAGACCGGGGTCACGGTGACCTTCGAGCTCTCGGTGTCGACGTCGCTCTCGGTCGGCGCGGTGGTCTCCGAGGTGAACTCCACCAGGCCGTTGGCCTCGAGCAGCAGCAGAGCGCGCGACTGGTTGATCGAGTCGTTCGGGATGGCGATCTCGTCGCCGTCCTGGATCTCCTCGAGCGAGTCGTAGCTGTTCGAGTACAGGCCCAGCGGGTAGATCGAGGTCGAGGCGATCGGGGTGATCGAGTCGCCGGAGCTGTTGTTGTAGTCCGCGAGGTAGGCCGCGTGCTGGAACCAGTTCATGTCCACGTCGCCGGACTTGGTGGCCGGGTTGACCTGGCTGTACTCGGAGAGCTCGACCAGCTCGACGGTGATGCCCTCCTCCTCGGCCTTCTCCACGAGGGCCTCGTTCACGGGAGTGGTGCCGACGACGCCGATCTGGATCACGCCGTCGTCGTACGGGGCATCGCCGGAGCCGCCGGAGCCGGAGCCGCCGCAGCCGGCGAGGGTGAGGCCGAGGACGGTGGTCAGTGCCACGGCCGGGAGACGGTATGCGCGCATGGGAGGGATTGCCTTTCGTTCAGCGAGCCGCCCGGTCCCATCGGGGTGACCGGCGGCGCGTGAGATCAGGCGTGCCCAGCGATGCTGTGCCGTCGACTTCCCGTGCTTGCCGCGGTGCGGGACCGGAGCCGGATGGTCATCTGGGGCACCCCACCACGGTGAGAGGGTTGCCGTCCGGCCAGCCAGAGCTTCGCGCCGGATCTCGTCATCCTGGCCGCAGAGCCTAGCATCGGTCCCCGCCGTCGGCGAACGCCGCCGACCCGCCCGTCCGGGATCTCGGACGGGCCTTCCGCGGGTCGTTCAGCGGCGGCGGGAGGAGACCAGCTCGTCGGCCCGCGCGCGGGCCCAGTCCTCGGCGGCCAGCACCGATCCGACGGTGAGCTCGGCCTCCCCCGCCGGCTCGTGCTCGTCCACCACCCGAGCCACGGTCTCGACGATGTCCAGGAAGCCGACCCGCCCGGCGTGGAAGGCCAGGACGGCCTGCTCGTTCGCGGCATTGAAGACGGCGGGACCGGTGGGACCTGCCGCGGCGGCCTCCTTGAGCAGGCGCACGGCCGGGAACGCGTCCTCGTCGAGGGGCTCGAAGGTCCACGACGCGGCCCGGGTCCAGTCGCAGGCCGAGGCGGCCCCGGGCACCCGGTCCGGCCAGCCCAGCCCCAGGGCGATCGGCAGGCGCATGTCCGGCGGCGAGGCCTGGGCCAGCGTGGAGCCGTCGACGAACTGCACCATCGAGTGCACGACCGACTGCGGGTGCACCACCACGTCGATGCGATCCAGCGGGATGTCGAAGAGCAGGTGCGCCTCGAGGACCTCGAGCGCCTTGTTGACCATGGTCGAGGAGTTGGTGGTGACCATCAGACCCATGTCCCACGTGGGGTGGGCCAGCGCGTCCTGCGGGCGGACGCCGCGCAGCTCCTCCCGGCTCCGGCCGCGGAACGGGCCGCCCGAGGCCGTGAGGATCAGCCGCTCCACCTCGTCGCCGGCCCCCGAGCGCAGCGCCTGGGCGAGGGCAGAGTGCTCCGAGTCCACCGGGATGAGCGGGTCCTCGTGCGGGGATGCAGCTGCCGCGCGGCGCACGAGCTCGCCTCCGGCGATCAGGGACTCCTTGTTGGCCAGTGCGAGCAGCTTGCCCGCCTCGAGCGCCGCCAGGGTGGGCGCCAGACCGATCGAGCCGGTGATGCCGTTGAGGACCAGGTCGGCCTCCTCGGCCCGCGCGGCCTCCGCCGCGGCATCGGGGCCGGTGCGGATCAGGGGCGCGTACTCGCCGTCGAGGGTCTCCATGCGCGAGGCGATCAGCCGGGCGAGGAGATCGCCGTCGTCGACGTCCCCGCTCGTGGCCACGAGCCCGGCCCGGGTCTCGACGGCCTGCTCGGAGAGCAGCTCGAGGTTCGAGTGCCCGGCGGCCAGGGCGACGACGCGGAAGGGCGCCTCGTCGCCGCGGGCCGCCGCGGCGGCGCTGCGCACGACGTCGAGGGCCTGGGTGCCGATCGACCCGGTCGAGCCGAGGATCGAGATCCTGCGCTGGGGCCGGGACCACAGCGGGGCGTCGGGGGCGGGGCGGCGGGCGGAGGAGGTGTCGGACATGGGCTCCAGTATGCCCATCGGGCATCGGCCGCGCCGCACACGACAGCGCCCCGCCCCTCGGACGAGGGACGGGGCGCTGCGGTTCGGCGTGGGGGCCGGATCAGCGCTCGACGCGGCCGCCGCGGGCGGCGCCGCCGCGGCTGCCCTTGGTCAGGGCGCCGTAGATGAACAGCACGACGAGCGCGCCGATGATGGCGAGCACGATCGAGCCGATGGACAGGGGGCTGCTGGCCTCGTGCAGACCGGGGATGACCATGGCGATCAGGCCGCCGACGAAGGCGCCGATGATGCCGAGGATCATGGTCATGACGATGCCGCCGCCCTGCTTGCCGGGCATGATGAGCTTTGCGATGGCGCCGGCGATGATGCCGAGGATGATCCAGGCGATGATGGTCCAGAGCATGGTGTTTCTCCTGATTCGGGCCGTCCGCGCGGAGGCCCAGTGCTGGGGGACGTGCTCAGTCTGCTGAGCACCTGCAGGGAGGGTATCTCAGATGCTGTCGCGCGCATCGATTCGGCGCGCCTGGGCGTGCGGCGTTGCTCACATGGCTCTCACTCCGCTCTCACGTCGATCTGCATGCTGCGGGGCTCAGTGCTCGACCGGGGGCTCCGCGCCGACGCCCGTCATGGAGCGGACCTCCATCTCCGCCTGCTTCTCCCGGTTCTCGCGGCGGCGCTCCGTGAGCGAGCCGATGACGCCGAGCAGGAAGCCCACGGGGATCGAGACGATGCCCGGGTTGGTCAGCGGGAACCAGGCGAAGTCCGCGCCGGCGATCATGGAGGTCTCCGCCCCGGACATGACCGGGGAGAAGATGATCAGCACGACGGCGCTGAGCAGGCCGCCGTACATCGACCACACGGCGCCGCGGGTCGTGAAGCGCTTCCAGTAGAGCGAGAAGAGGATCGTGGGCAGGTTCGCCGAGGCCGCGACGGCGAAGGCCAGGGCCACCAGGAACGCGACGTTCTGGCCCTGGGCGCCGATGCCGCCCAGGATCGCCACGATGCCGATGACGACCACCGTGATCTTGCCGACGCGCAGCTCCTCCATGCCCGTGGCCTTGCCCTTCTTGATGACGTTGCCGTAGACGTCGTGGGCGAACGAGGCAGAGGCGGTGATCGCCAGGCCGGCCACCACGGCCAGGATCGTGGCGAAGGCGACGGCGGCGATGAACCCGAGCAGCAGCGATCCGCCGAGCTCGTAGGCCAGCAGCGGCGCCGCCGAGTTCACGCCGCCCGGGGCCTCGGCGATGCGGTCGGCTCCGATCAGGGCCGCCGCGGCGTAGCCGAGCACGAGCGTGAAGAGGTAGAAGGTCCCGATCAGGACGATGGCCCAGACCACGGACTTCCGGGCCTCCTTGGCCGTGGGGACCGTGTAGAAGCGCATCAGCACGTGCGGCAGGCCGGCCGCGCCGAGGACCAGGGCCATGCCCAGGGAGACGAAGTCGAGCTTGGTGACCTCGCTGAGCCCGTAGCGCAGCCCGGGCTCCAGGATGGCGTGATCGCCCGAGGTCTCCACGGCGCCGCCGAGCAGCCCGGAGAAGCTGAAGCCGAACAGGGCCAGGGCCCACACGGTCATGACGGCCACGCCTGCGACCAGCAGGCACGCCTTGATGATCTGGACCCAGGTGGTGCCCTTCATGCCGCCGATCAGCACGTAGAGGATCATCAGCGCACCCACCGCGAAGATGACGAGCGACTGCCCGGTGCTCGACGTCACGCCCAGCAGCAGCGAGACCAGGGCGCCGGCGCCGGCCATCTGGGCCAGCAGGTAGAAGAACGTCACGCTCAGCGTCGAGACCGAGGCGGCCATCCGCACCGGCGTCTGGCGCAGGCGGAAGGAGAGCACGTCCGCCATCGTGAACTTGCCGGTGTTGCGCAGCGGCTCGGCGATCAGCAGCAGGGCCACCAGCCACGCGACGAAGAAGCCGATCGAGTACAGGAAGCCGTCGTAGCCCTGCACGGCGATCGCACCCACGATGCCCAGGAACGACGCCGCGGAGAGGTAGTCGCCCGCGATGGCCAGGCCGTTCTGGGTCCCGGTGAAGGAGCGTCCGCCGGCGAAGTAGTCCGCAGCGCTCTGCGTGGAGTTCGAGGCGCGGATGACCACGACCAGCGTGACCGCCACGAACGCCAGGAAGATCGACATGTTGATCCAGGGCGACCCGACGGTGCTTCCGGAGGTCTCGGCCAGGGGGATCTGCACGTTCATGGGCTCAGCCCTCCTGTCCTGCGCCGCGGCTGAGGGCCGCGTAGTCGCCGGCTTCGAGATCGGCGCGGATGGCCTGCGCCTGGCGGTCGAGGTTCTTGTTGGCGAAGAGCACGTACAGGGCCGTGATGCCGAAGGTGGTCACGAACTGCAGCAGTCCGAGGATCACGCCGAGGTTGACGTTGCCGATCACCTCGCGAGCCATGAGGGAGGGGGCGTAGATGGACAGCAGGACGTAGAGCATGAACCACGCGAGGAAGAACACGGTCATGGGGAAGACGAACCGGCGGTGCGTGCTGCGCAGGGACTGGAACTCAGGGGAGGCCTGAGCCGCCATGAAGTCCTCTGCCGTCGGCTCCGCGATGCGGGGCTGGTCGGTCACGGGAGTCCTCTCGGAGGGCTGGCATGTGAGATGTCTCACTCATAGGAGTGATCCACACCATATCCAGGTTTCCCCAAGGTTCACCACTTCGCCGTGCAACCGGTCGTCGTGTCGGGACGGCGGGTCGGGCTGGGCTCAGTCGAGGCAGTGCAGCAGGTCCACGACGGCGTCCAGGAAGGCGTCGACCTGGTGCTCCTCGTAGACCGCCTCGCCCCAGGCCGGCGCGAAGACCGCGGCGCGGACCTCCGCGGCTCGGGGCGCATCGTGGCCGAGCAGCTGCCCGTGGAGGCGGTCGCACAGCTCGTCGACCTCCTCGGCGCTGTAGCCGCGGGCGGCGGCCGAGGACGGCGCGCGGAAGCGGTGCCCGGCGGGGCGGACCAGACGGCCCAGGACGACCTCCAGCTGCTCGTCGACGCGATCGTGCCAGGCCTGCTCGCCGTGGTCGCGGATGAAGCCGCGGGTGCGGGCCTGCGCGGCCTCGTCCTCGAGCCGGTCGATCGCCGCATCGACGTCGGCCGGGGCGTAGCCCCCGCGCTGCCGGCGGAAGACGGCCCGGCGCAGCTGCCGGGGATCGGGCAGGTCGTCCTGCTCGGCGCCCTCGCCGGCGGCGCGGGCGTCGGCTCCGAGGTGCTGCCCGAGCAGGGCGTCGACCTCGGAGGTGCTGTAGCCCCACTCGCGGGGGGCCACGCGCCCGAGACCCAGCTCGGCGCCGGGGGTCGAGGCGCCCTGCGGACCGGGGCGGGGGGCGGGGGTGGTGCGGGGCATGGCGATCAGGCTCCTGCGCCGATCCGGGCGGCCGCCTCGAGGAGGCCGAAGACGACGTAGCCGACGGGGATCGCGAAGAGGATGGAGTCGATCCGGTCCATGACCCCGCCGTGGCCGGGCAGGAGGTTTCCCATGTCCTTGACGCCGAGCTCGCGCTTGACCATGGACTCGGCGAAGTCCCCCAGGGCGGAGACGATCACCAGGAACACCGCCAGGACCGTGCTGTGCCACCACGGCGAGTCCAGCAGCGCCGCACCGAGCGCGGAGCCCAGCAGCATCGACCCGATCATGGAGCCGGCGAAGCCCTCCCAGGTCTTCTTGGGGCTGATCCGGGGCGCCATGGGGTGCTTGCCCCACAGCACGCCGGTGATGTAGCCGAAGGTGTCGTTGCCGACGGCCATGAGGATCACCAGCAGCACCTTCGCTGGGCCCTGGGGCGTGTGGAAGAGCAGCACCGCGAGCGACATGAGCAGACCCGCCCACGTGACCGCGAACAGCGCGGACATGACGGACAGGACCATGCCCTCGGGGCGGCCGAAGACGCGGCACAGGATCACGACCGTGCACACCAGGACCAGCGAGATGATCAGGGCCTCGGACCCGCCGACGAACGTGGCCAGGGGCAGCAGGCCCGCGCCGACGGCGGCGGGCAGGCGCGGCACCTCGATGCCGCCGTGGGCCAGGGATCCGCAGATCTCCCAGACGCCGAGCCCCGCCGCCGCGGCCGCCAGCAGCGCCACGAGCGGAGGGGCTGCGAACAGCCCGACGAGGAGCACGAGGATGAGCCCCGCGCCCACCCCGATGGCGGCCGGGAGGTCCCGGCCCGCTCGGGAGCTCTTCTGGGCGGGAGCCGGCGACGGCTCATCGACGACGGTGGGCATCAGACCTGCAGCAGCTCTGCTTCCTTGTTCTTCGCGGCGGCGTCGACCTGGTCGGTGGCCTTCTTGGTCTGCGCGTCGAGGTCCTTCTCGGCGCGCTTGCCCTCGTCCTCGCCGATCTCGCCGTCCTTGACGAGCTTCTCGATCGCCTCCTTGGCCGTGCGGCGGATGCTGCGGATCGAGATGCGGCCGTCCTCGGCCTTCGAGTGCACGATCTTGACGTAGTCCCTGCGGCGCTCCTCGGTCAGCTCCGGCATGACGACGCGGATCACATTGCCGTCGTTGGCCGGGTTGGCCCCGACGTCGGAGTTGCGCAGGGCCTTCTCGATGTCGCCGAGGGCCGAGCGGTCGTAGGGCGTGATGAGCAGCATGCGGGCCTCGGGGTTCTGGAACGAGGCGAGCTGGTTCAGCGGCGTCGGGGTGCCGTAGTACTCGACCAGCAGGTTCGAGAACAGCGACGGGTTGGCGCGGCCGGTGCGGATGGAGGCGAACTCGTCGATGGCGTGCGCCACGGCCTTCTCCATGCCGGTCTTGGCTTCGGTCTGGATCTCGTCGATCACTTCAAGCTCCTTGCGGGGTCTGCGGGATCGGCGCAGGATCGGGCCGATCGGTGGGAAGCGCGGGTCGGGCAGCTGGCGTCCAGTCTAGCGACGGCTGCCGGCGCCCTCGTCCCGCGCGGGATCAGACGGTGATGACCGTGCCCATGTCCTCGCCCAGGATGGCGCGGGTGACGCTGCCGTCGCCCTGCATCCCGAACACGCGCATGGACACGTTGTTGTCGCGGCACAGGGCGAAGGCGGTCTGGTCCATCACGCGGATGTCGCGGGTGATGGCCTCGTCGTAGGTCAGCGACTCGAGGCGCACCGCCTCCGGATCGACGTTCGGATCGGCCGTGTAGACCCCGTCGACGCCGTTCTTGCCCATGAGGACCTCGTCGGCCTCGATCTCGAGCGCGCGCTGGGCCGCCACGGTGTCCGTCGAGAAGTACGGCAGCCCGGCGCCGGCGCCGAAGATCACGACGCGGTCCTTCTCCATGTGCCGGATCGCGCGCCGCGGGATGTAGGCCTCGGCGACCTGCTCCATGGAGATCGCCGACTGGACCCGGGTGTCGACTCCGCACTGCTCCAGGAAGTCCTGCAGCGCCAGGCAGTTCATCACGGTTCCGAGCATGCCCATGTAGTCGGCCCGGGAGCGGTCCATCCCGGCCTGGGAGAGCTCCGCGCCGCGGAAGAAGTTGCCGCCGCCGACGACGATCGAGGTCTCGACCTGCCCGACCGTCGCCGCGATCTGCTCGGCGATGTTCCGGACCACGCCGGTATCGACCCCCACCCGTCCCCCGCCGAAGACCTCGCCGGAGAGCTTCAGCAGGATGCGGCGGCGATCGCTGCGCTCGCCCGGTCCCTGCTCCGATCGCTCGGCGCCGCGGCCTGCGCGCAGAGCGCCGTCGCGGATCTCGGAGGGGCTGGTGGTCGGCATGGTGCCTCCTGGCGGGTTCTGCGCGTGCACCGCGGCGACGGGGCAGGCCACGGGTCCCCGCGCCGGATCCCGGCACAGGGCACGGACCAGCATAGCGGTCCGCGCCCCGGCCTCCGGGTGCCGCCGAGCCCCTGCCGCGCCCGCCGCGGGGATCCTCCGGTCGACGCGCGGTGCGCGGTCCGTCGAGCCGCCGGCGTGCGGACAGCACAGCGCCCCGCCGGCTCCTCGAGGGAGGCGACGGGGCGCTGGGCCGCTGGGCCGCTGGGCCGCTGGGAGCGTCAGCCGTGATCAGGCGCCGACGCGGAAGCGCACGAAGGCCTTCGGCGAGGCGCCGGCGGACTCCAGGACCGCGCCCACGGACTGCTTGGCGTCCTTGGCGAAGTCCTGGTCGACCAGGACGTTCTCCTTGTAGAAGCCGTTGAGGCGGCCCTCGACGATCTTCGGCAGGATCTTCTCCGGCTTGCCCTCGGCCTTGGCGGTCTCCTCGGCGACGCGGCGCTCGTTGTCGGCCGTCTCCGAGGGGACGTCCTCGCGGGTGAGGAAGCTCGGCGACATCGCGGCGATGTGCACGGCGACGTCGTGAGCGGCCGTCTCGACCTCGGCGCCCTGGCCCTCGACGGCCAGCAGCACGCCGACCTGGGCCGGGAGGTCCTTGGAGGTGCGGTGCAGGTACAGCTCGACGATCGGGGCCTCGACGCGGGCGATGCGGCGCACGACGACCTTCTCGCCGAGCAGCGCGCCGGTCTCGGTCACGAGGTCGGTCACCTTCTGGCCGTCGACCTCGGCGGCCAGCAGCGTGTCCAGATCCGCGGCGTCCGCGGCCACGGCGGCGTCCATGACCTTCTCGCCGAAGGCCACGAAGGGCTCGGCCTTGGCCACGAAGTCGGTCTCGGAGTTGACCTCGACGAGGTAGCCCTTGGAGCCCTCGACGCGGCCGACGACGATGCCCTCGGCGGTCGCGCGGCCCTCGCGCTTGGAGACGCCCTTGAGGCCCTTCACGCGGATGATCTCCTGGGCCTTCTGCTGATCGCCGTCGGCCTCGTCGAGGGCCTTCTTGACGTCGAGCATGCCGGCGCCGGTGCGCTCGCGCAGTTCCTTGATGTCCTTGGCGGTGTAGTTCGCCATGTGAGCTCCTTGATCGATCATCGCCCGGGGCGGTCCGCTCGGGTCCGAGCGGCGGCCCGCCGGGCGTGCTCCGTCCCCGATCATGCGGGAGCGGAGCGAATGTCAGGTGAACGGCAGGTGGGCGCGCGGCCCGCCCGCCGGCCCTCCCCCGGCGCCCGCCGGGCGGGCCGGGAGAGGGATTCGGATCAGTTCTGGGCCGAGTCGGAGGCCGGGGCCTCCGAGGTCTGCGCCGCGGCGGTCTGGGCCTCGGCCGTCTGGGCCTCGGCCGGCTCGCCGGCCGCAGCCGCGACCTTGGCGGCCTCGGCGGCCGACTCGGAGGACTTCTCGGCCTCGGCGGCGGCGTTGTGCTGCTCGAGCAGCTCGCGCTCCCACTCGGCCATGGGCTCCTCGGGAGCCTCCGAGCCGCCCTTGGCGCCGCCGCGGGCCAGCAGGCCCTCGGCGACGGCGTCGGCGACGACGCGGGTGAGCAGGTTCACGGAGCGGATCGCGTCGTCGTTGCCCGGGATCGGGAACGTGACCTCATCGGGATCGCAGTTGGTGTCCAGGATCGCGACGACCGGGATGCCGAGCTTCTGCGCCTCGTCGATCGCGAGGTGCTCCTTCTTGGTGTCCACGACCCAGACCATCGACGGGGTCTTGGACAGGTTCCGGATGCCGCCCAGGGTGCGCTCGAGCTTGTCCTGCTCGCGGCGCATGAGCAGCAGCTCCTTCTTGGTGTACTGCGAGCCGGCGACGTCGTCGAAGTCGATCTGCTCGAGCTCCTTCATGCGGTCGATCCGCTTGGAGACCGTGGCGAAGTTGGTGAGCATGCCGCCGAGCCAGCGGTGGTTCACGTAGGGCATGTTCACCCGGGTCGCCTGCTCGGCGATGGTCTCCTGCGCCTGCTTCTTGGTGCCGACGAAGAGGATCGTGCCGCCGTGGGCCACGGTGGACTTGACGGCCTCGTAGGCGCGGTCGATGTAGGCCAGCGAGCCCTGGAGGTCGATGATGTAGATGCCGTTGCGCTCGGTGAGGATGAAGCGCTTCATCTTCGGGTTCCACCGGCGGGTCTGGTGGCCGAAGTGGACGCCGTTGTCGAGCAGCTGGCGCATGGTGACGACAGACATGTCGTGCTCCTTCGTTCTGCGCTCGCGCACCCCTGGTCCGGGCATGCGGAGCGCGGTCTGCGGTTCGTCGACGGATCCCCCGGGTCGGCGGATCGTCCCTGGCACACCGCGTGGGTCGAGCATCGGCCGAGCCGATGCGAGCCTCCGCCCGCCGCCTGCGGCCGTGCTGCCGGAGGACCGTGGCGGGCGAGTCGGGCCTGCGGGTGCGATCCCGGGTCCCGACGACGATGTGCGCGAAGTCAGTGCCGCGCGCCGCGCCCGGCCCCTGCGGGCAGGCGAACGGCGCAGCTGCAGACACTGCGGAGTCGAGGATACTACAGATCGAGGCCGCGAACGCCGAGGCCGCGGGGATCCGGCTCCACAGCCGCACCGGGATCTCCTCGACATGCTCGGCCCTCCCCCGGTGCCCGCTCGGACCGGACGCGCGGCCCCGCTCGGCTCAGTCTCGGACCATGAGCACCGACCCCGAGACCCCCGCGGACCGCGCTGCGACCTCCCATGCACCCGCCGCCGGCCGTGCGCCATCGGCAGACCCGTCCGCCGCTCCGGGCGCGGCCGCCATGCGGCGCCCCCGCCTGGTGCGCGCTCTCGCTCTCACCGGTCTCGCGGTGACGGCCCTGTTCGCGCCGGGCCCTGCCGGGACATCGCCCTCGCCGGCGGCGCCGGCTGCGGCCGTCGAGCTGACCACCGCCCTGCCGCTGCCCGCCGCCGGCTCCCTGCCCGCGGATGCGCAGGCGCTGCTGGCGGCGGAGCACGGGACGTGGCGCTGGCCGGTCGCGCCGGCTCCTCGGGTGGTCGAGGACTTCGACCCTCCCGCCGAGCGCTGGCAGTCGGGGCACCGCGGCGTCGATCTCACGGTGGGCCTGTCGGGCGAGGTCCGGGCTCCCGAGGACGGCCGGGTCAGCCATGTCGGCACCGTCGTGGACCGGGCCACGATCACGATCGACCACGGAGACGGGCTGCGCTCGAGCTTCGAGCCGGTCGCCTCCGACCTGAAGAAGGGCGACCGCGTGCGCAAGGGCCAGGTCATCGGGGTGGTCTCGGAGGGCACCCACTGCCTGGCCGCGGTGCGGGCCTGCGTGCACTGGGGCGTGCGCCTGGGCGACGACTACGTCCACCCGCTGCCGTTCGTCGGCGCCCAGCGCCCCTCCGTGCTGCTGCCCGTCCCCGAGTGACGACCTCGTTCGCCCCGCCCGCGCGGGGCGCAGCCGCCGGATGCGCCCCGGGGAACGACGAGCGCCCCGGACCGGAGGGCGCGGGGCGCTGCGGATGCCCTGGGACATCCGCGGTAGGGCGGGTGGGGCTTGAACCCACGACCCAAGGATTATGAGTCCTCTGCTCTGACCGGCTGAGCTACCGCCCCGGGCCGTCGCGGCCCGGACCGGGCCCGACGACGGATCAGCAGTCTACTCGAGCGGGGTCTGCGGCCGCCGCGGCCACTCGGCCAGCAGCTGCCGGGGGTCCGCTCCGAGGTACATCTGCTCGAACGCGTCGATCGTGGCCGCGAAGCTGTGGCGCTCGACCATCCGCCGGCTGGCCGCTCCCATCGCCCGCCGCTGCTGCTCCGGCAGCTCGAGCATGCGCAGCAGCAGCCGCCCCAGCTCCGCGTGGTCCCCCGGGGGGAACAGCCACCCGTTGACGCCCTCCTCGACCAGGTGGGGAAGCGCGCGGGCATCGGCCAGCAGGACGGGCGTGGAGGCGGACATCGCCTCGAGCGTCACGAGCGACTGCAGCTCGGCCGTGCCCGGCTGGCAGAACACGTCCGCCCGCAGGTAGGCCACGCGCAGCTGCTCGTCGGTGATGTAGCCGCGGAACTCCACGCGCTCGCCGATCCCCAGCTCCTGGGACAGATCGTGCAGCCGGTCGAACTCGCCGCCCTGCCCGACGACCTCGACGCCGACGTCGCTGCGATCCGCGATGCTCGCGACCGCACGGAGGAGGACGTCGATGTGCTTCTCCGGATCCAGCCGCCCGGTGAACAGGACCGTGGGCCGCTGCCTGCGGGGCAGCTCCTCCCCCGGCCGCGGCTCGTACTGCGCGGCGTCGATGCCGTTGGACAGCGGGTGCATCGGGAAGTCGAAGCCGTGCTCTCGCATGGACTCGACGGCCAGCGGCGTGGGTGCCGTGACGACGTCGCAGCGGCGGAACACGGCGGCCATGTCCCGCCATGAGATCCGGCGGTAGAGGCGGCGGATCGGGTTCGGCAGCGGCAGGTACTGCTCGATGTTCTCCGGGATGAAGTGGTTCGTCCCGATCAGCCGGATGCCCCGCGACTGCGCTTCCTTGGCGAAGTACCGCCCGAGGATGTAGTGGCACTCGATGTGCACGACATCCGGCTGCAGCTCGTCCATCAGGCGCGCGACCTCGCCGCGGATCTCCCACGGGAAGCAGAAGTTGAAGGTGTCGTAGGTGAAGGCGGTGTGCGAGCGGAAGCGGTGCTCGGTGACCAGCCCGTCCATGCGCCGGACGGTGGGGCCCCGCCCGGGACGAGGGGCGGCGATGTGCACGTCGTGGCCGCGCCGAGCCACGGCCTGGGCGAGGCGGTGCGAGAACTGCGAGGACCCGTTGACGTCCGGGGGGTAGGTCTCGGCGACCACCAGGATCCGCAGCCGATCGCGGTCCCGGACGGGCCTGTCCTCGGGCGCGGGCTCGGGGAGCAGGTAGTCGTCGCGGAGGACCCCGCGGGGGTCGTCGGGGTCCTGGGGTTCGCGCTGGGAGGGGGTCACTGCGTCTCGGTCCTCCGTCGGGTGGGATCGGGTCGGGTCGGATCGGGGCGGGTCGCATCGGGGCAGGTCGGGTCGGCCCGGTGCTGATCCGGCGCCTCGGCGACGGGCTGCCGGGCCAGGACCTCGGGGTGGTGCCGCGCCATCACGCGGACCCCGCTGACCGAGACGGCCGCGCACAGGATCAGCAGCAGCGCCGGCCCGAGGCCGAAGTCCGGTCCGGCCTCCCCCAGCACGGACAGGCCGATGATCACGCCGATCATCGGGTCGACGACGGTCAGCCCGGCCATCACGAGCTCCGGGGGTCCGGAGGCATAGGCCGACTGCACCAGCCACCCGCC
Source organism: Kocuria palustris (assembly GCF_007666205.1). Lineage (GTDB taxonomy): Bacteria > Actinomycetota > Actinomycetes > Actinomycetales > Micrococcaceae > Kocuria > Kocuria palustris_A. Next base: position 18,703 of record NZ_VDOR01000009.1, on the reverse strand, counting down.
CACTGCCGCCGCCAGGAGGAGCCCGATGACGTTGAGGATGCCGATGCCGTGCCACCAGGCTCCCTCGATCATCTGGACCTGCGCGGTGATGATCTTCATCTCGAGCGCCACGAAGCCGTACAGCGCACCGGCCGAGACGAGCAGGAGCAGCTCCCGCGCGTGGCCCCGCAGGGTCGCCAGGCCCAGCACGACGGCCGTCAGGACCGCGACGAGGATCATCGTCACGACCGTGGCCGAGCGCTCGGTGATCCGCAGCGCGGGATCTGTGTAGCGCACCGCGGTGAGCACGAACATCGCCGCGCCGCCCGCGCACAGCAGCAGCGCCCGCCAGGTCTGCGCGTTGATCCGCAGGCCGACGTGCCGGCAGTGCAGCACGGTGATGATCGCCAGGGCCAGCACGCCGACCGGCTGGATGACGCTGACCGGGGCCAGGCTCAGCGCCGTGACGTTCAGCGCCGTGCCGACCCCCAGCAGGGCCAGGCCGCCGGCCCAGCGGGGCGAGCGCAGCAGCCGCAGCATGGCCGCGGCCGTGAGCCGCCCGTCCGTCCCGGCGACGACCGCGATGGACTGCAGGTGCGTTCCCACGGCCATGAAGATCGCCGAGAGGACGGCGAGGCCCAGGGCGCACCAGACCATGCGGGACCTCCGTCCTTCGTCTCCACGGATGCATGCAGCAGCCGGGTCCGCCCGGCCGGCACCGCCCCTCCATGACGGCCAGGGCGGCTCGGTCTCGTCAGTGTAGGAGGGCGACGAGCCGCGTCCGGCATCCGCACCGGGCACTCACGGACGCATGAGAAGCCTCACAGGGGATGCACGGGTTCCTGCGGCGGCCGACGACCTCCCCGGGCATGGAAGAGGCCCGGCCCCCTCTCGGGAGCCGGGCCTCGGCGGGGCCGTCCGCAGCGGGACGACGCGGCCGATGTCAGCGGCGGATGAGCTTGGCCAGGAAGACCAGGAACGCGGTGCCGGCGGCGGCGGCGACGCTCAGCGGCGCGACGCGGTGGACGATGGTCTCGTCGGTCGCGGCCTTCTTGAGGTCGACGCTCGAGGCGCTGGCCTTGGTGCGGCCCACGAAGCCCTGCGTGGAGGACTGCACCTTGTTCTTGCGGACCTCGACGTCGTCGCGCAGCTCCTTGAGCCGGTCGCGACGGACCTTGAGGCGCTGACGCAGCTGGGCCTCGGTGGGGGCCGGGGGCGCGGTGGCGGCCTCGTCGGCCTTCTTGCGCTTCTCCTCGGCCTTGCGCTCCTTGGCCTCCGCCTCCTCGCGGCGGACGCGGGCCTCGGTGTAGGCCGAGCCCTCCTTGACGACGCCGAGGTCGTACTTGAGGCCGCGCACGGACTGGATCGGGGTGAGCGGCATGGCCTTCTTGATCTGCAGGAAGCCGATCAGAGCCAGGATCGCCAGCACCAGCAGGAAGAACGCGGACACGATCAGCGCCGAGAGCCACAGCGGCATGACGGTGCCGAGGCCGGCGATGGCCGCGCACACCAGGGCGATGACGAGCAGCAGGAGGAACACCAGCGCCGCCGCCAGCAGGGCCGCGCCCTTGCCGACGCTGATGCCCTTGTCCTTGAGCTCGAGCTTGAGAAGTGCCAGCTCGTCCTGGAGCTGACGTGGGAGAAGCTTTCCGAAGACCTTGACGACATCCTGGATGGGTGCCGAACCGGTCTCGGCCGAACGGCCCTGATCAGAGCCCGCCGCGTGGGACATTCCCGCCTCCGTGGGGGTTTCGAAGTTTCTGGGCAGTGACCATGCGGACACCGCAGTGCACGGGTCAAAGTATCACTGCTGACCGACTCGCCCGGCGCGCCGCGCGGCGGGATCCGGCGCGCCGCCCGTTCCGGACGGAACCCCACACATGTGGGTACATGTATTTTGATATAAGCTGGTGACCAGTCGATACATCGCCCGAGCCCCGTGGAGATCACTCCGAGTTCATGTGACGGCCACCGCGGAGCCTTGCCGCCCCCTGACCGGGGCCCTAGAGTCGACTGACGTTACGCAACCGTGATCATGAGGCCGATCAGCGGACGCTGTGACGTGCGGCTTCATCGCTCGGCCCCGGCTGGGAGGTGGGCTGCGGCAGCCGCTTCCCCAGGTCCTGCCGGACCGCGTCATCGCGGGCCTCGCCCGACATCGCTCCTCGTCCCCGTCCAGGAAGTCACAGCATCGCCATGAGATCCCCCCGTGTCCTCAGCGTCGCCGCCACCGTCGCCGTCAGCGGCGGCACCGTCGTCACCCTGGGCGCCGTGCCCGCGCAGGCCGCTCCGGAATCCGACTGGGACGCGCTGGCCATGTGCGAGTCGAGCGGCAACTGGGCCATCGACACGGGCAACGGGTTCTCCGGCGGCCTGCAGTTCACTCCCTCCACCTGGGCGGCCTTCGGCGGCGAGGGTGCGGCGCACGAGGCCACCCGCGAGCAGCAGATCGCGGTGGCCGAGAACGTGCTCGCCGAGCAGGGCTGGGGCGCCTGGCCCGCCTGCTCCGCGCGCCTCGGGCTCTCCAGCGCCGCCGAGCCCGCCCCGAACCCGATGGCCGCCGGCCCGTCCGCCGGCGCATCGTCGGCCGCAGATCCCGCGGCCGCGGGCCCGTCGCCGGCAGCCGGCTCGACCTCTGCCCCGGTGAGCACGCAGTCCATCGGCCCCCGTCCGACCGGGCCCGTCGACTTCCGGGATGTCACCGCGTCCTACTGGGCTGCCGCCGACGTCGACTGGGCCTCGTCCAGCGGCGTCATCACGGGCCACGACGACGGCACCTACCGCCCCGAGGCCGACGTGACCCGCGCCGACTTCCTGACCATGCTCCATCGCCTCGCCGGTCAGCCCGAGGCCGATCTCGGCGTCCTCGACGAGTACTCGGACGGCGCAGGCCACCACCAGGAGCGCGCCCTGGCATGGGCCGTCGAGGAGGGCCTGATCGACGGCTGGTCCGACGGCACCCTGCGCCCGGACGAGGCCCTGGACTCGACCGCGCTGGCCGTGATCCTGCATCGCTCCGCGGGGGAGCCGGCGCACACCGCGCCGAGCGTCAGCCCGTTCCGCGACGTGGCCTCCTCCGAGGCCGGCTACGACGAGATCGACTGGCTGCACCGGGAGGACGTGCTGCCCGACGTCGATGGCTGGCTCGGCGTCGGCGACGGCATCACCCGCGCCGAGGCGGTCTCCGTCCTCAATGCCGCGGTCGGCGCCGACGTGGTCGCCGACGACACCGACAGGACCCCCTGGGGGACGCAGGCCTCCACGACGGCCGGCCCCGGCGCCTCCGTCGGCTCGGCTCCGGGGTCCGCCTCCGGCTACAGCACCTCGCCGCAGGCCCAGCAGCAGGCCGCGAGCTCGGCCGACACGATGGGCATCGACGTCCAGTCCGTGGCCGACGGCGCCGCGACGGCCGACGGCAAGGCCATCGTGGAGACCTCCATGCGCGGCCTCGGCGGCAACTACGTCTGGGGCGGCACCGACTTCAAGAACTGGGACTGCTCCGGCTTCACGCAGTGGGTCTACGCCCAGAACGGCATCTCGATCCCCCGCGTGACCTGGCAGCAGTTCGGCGCCGCGCAGAAGACGTCGACCCCGCAGGTCGGCGATCTCGTGTCCCAGAACAACGGCTCGCACGTCGGCATCTACCTGGGCGACGGCCTGATGATCTCGGCGCTGAACCCGGACCAGGGCACGCTCGTGCACCCGGTCGACGCCATGAAGGTCGACGGCTTCTACACCTATCTCTGAGCCGATCGGCGCCCGAGCCCTCGGACTCACCACGGCAGGGGCCGGATCCGCACCGCGGATCCGGCCCCTGCCGTGTCGGCGCTCCCCCGCGGCGGCGCCGGCCGCCCGGGATCAGTGGGCGGCCCCGAGCTCGATGAGCAGCACGCCGCCCATCACGAGCGCGATGCCCCCCGACATCAGCGGCGTGAGGGGATCGCCGAAGACGACCCTGCCGATCACGGCGGTCGCGACCACGCCCAGGGCGGACCAGATGCCGTAGGCGACGCCGAGACCCATGCCCTCCGCCAGGGTGAGCGCCAGCAGGCCGAACGAGACCAGGTAGCCGACGGCGACGCCCAGCAGCCACAGCCGGCTGCGATCCAGGGACATCCGCAGCGCGGTGGTCGCGGCGACCTCGGTCACGATGGCGCCGGCGAGATACAGCCACGCGATCATGCCGTCACCTCCCCTCCGGGCCGACGACCCGCCTCATCCGGCCGACCCCTCCGGGCCGTGTGCGAGCCCAGCTCGATGCACAGCACGCCGCCGATCACGAGCAGCATGCCGAGCAGCATCATCGGGGTCAGCTGCTCGCCGAACACGGCCGCGGACATCAGCGCCGTCAGGGCCACGCCCAGCGCGCCCCACACCCCGTAGGCCACGCCCAGGGGCATCCCCCGCCGCATGGCCTCGCGCAGCAGGGTGAACGCGGCCACGTAGGCCACCGCCACCAGGGCGAACCACCGGGGGTCCTCGATCGCCGCTCGCAGGGACAGCGACCCGGCCACCTCGCAGCACACGGCCGCCACCAGCACGATCCAACGGGTCATGCGCACCTTCCTCCTCGTCGCGGGCGCCGGCCCGTCGGCATCGCATCCGACGCGGCGCTGCGCGCACCAGCAGACGCAGCGTCCTGCGTCGGAGCGGATATTCCTGCCCGGAAGGCCCTGCGGACACCCCGCGGCTGACCCGCTGAGGCCCTCGGGGACGTATTCTGTCCGGGTCAGCCGCAGCGCCCCCTAGACCCGCAGGAACCATCACTGTGCCTCAGCCCCAAGACTCCGCCGCCGGATCCGCCGACGAGCAGCCTCGCCTCCCCTGGGCCCGGCGCAGCGCTGCAGCGCTCGGCTGGGCGCTCGGCTTCGCCCTCGCGATCGGGCTGGTGGTCGCGGCCATCATGATCCCGGTCGCCTTCACCGTGAACACGGCCTCGCAGGACCAGGAGGACACGAGCACCACCGCGGCGGCCGCCGGCGGAGCGGGCGCCGCGGCCGGCGCCGAGGAGACGGAGCTGCCGGACGAGTCCATGCAGCCGGTGACCCTGGAGGTCACCTCCTCGGAGGGCGGCGAGGTCGAGTGGGAGATCGACGGCACGATCGAGTCCGAGCAGTTCCAGGACAGCTGGACGAAGGAGATCGAGGTGCCCTCCGGCAGCTGGCCCCGCCTCGTCGTGACCGGCGACACCGAGGCCGACGACCTCGAGCTGACCTGCGCCATCAAGCTCGACGGCGAGCCCGTCATCGAGAAGCGCGGCACCGACTCCACCCAGACCGCCACCTGCAGCGTCTTCGTCTGAGCGCAGCGACCACATCCCCTCCCGGAGGAGCGCCATGCCCCGCCTGTTCGCCGCCCGCCCGCGTGTGCCCGCCCCCGACGGGATGTCCTGGCCCCATGTGGTCATCATCGGCGGAGGGTTCGCCGGCGCCAACGCGGCCCTCGAGCTCAAGGACGCGCGCGTGCGCGTCACGCTGATCGACCGGAACATCTACAAGACGTTCCAGCCGCTGCTGTACCAGGTCGCCACCGGCGGGCTGAATCCGGGCGACGTGACCATGGTCCTGCGCGGTCTGTCGCGCCACGCGCCCAACCTCCGCGTGCGCCAAGGCGATGTCGTGGGCATCGATCCGCAGCGGCGCACCGTCACGGTCGAAGAGGGCGGCGCGCCCCAGGAGATCGCCTTCGATCACCTGATCGCGGCCAACGGCATCACGACCAACTACTTCGGCACGCCCGGCGCCGAGGCCCACGCCATGCCCATGTACGGGCGGCAGGACGCCACGGCCGTGCGCGACCGGATCTTCGCCGAGCTGGAGCGCTCGACCCGCTCCGATCCGGACGACTTCCTGCATGTCTCGATCGTCGGCGGCGGTGCGACCGGCGTGGAGATCGCGGGAGCGCTGGCGGACTTCCGCAGGGACGAGCTGAGCGTCATGTACCCCGAGCTCGACGAGCGGGTGCTGCAGATCCGCATCCTCCAGCGCGGCAAGGACATCCTCAAGCAGATCGACGATCAGCAGCTGCGCGACTACGCGGCCGACGAGCTGCGGGACCGCGGCGTGCAGCTGGTGCTCGGCCAGGGGGTCAAGGATGTCGGCTACGACTTCGTCGTGCTGGCCGACGACACCGTCCTCGAGTCCGACATCACCATCTGGGCGGCGGGCACCTCCCCCGACGAGCGCGTCTCCGCATGGGGGCTGCCGCTCACCGAGCGCGGGGCGATCGCCGTCGACGAGACCCTCCAGGTCAAGGGGATGCCGGGCGTCTACGCGGCCGGCGACATCGCCGGGCACGACGACCCCCTGCCCCAGCTCGCCCAGCCCGCGATCCAGACCGGCGTCCACGCGGCCCGGATGATCCGCGCCGAGCTCGAGGGACGACCGCGCAGTCCGTTCCGCTACCGCGATCTCGGCGAGGCGGCCACGATCGGGCGTCGCGCCGCGATCGTGATCGCCCCCGGCGGGGTCAGGATCACCGGCACCGCCGGCTGGTTCGCATGGCTGGGCATCCACATCATGAAGCTCATGGGCGGGCGCAACCGCCGAGCAGTGACCATGAACCTCGTCTCCCTCTACGCGGCACGGCAGAGCCACCAGCCGAACCCCGTCACCGGCAATGTGGACTCGCTGCGCGCCGCCGAGGTCTTCCGCGAGCTCGCGGGCCAGCGGAAGTTCGGCCCCGGCCACCGGGCCTGAGGGCTTCACCATGCAGCCCCGCACCGAGTCCGAGATCCGCAAGAGCTTCCTCAACTGCTCCAAGGGCGCGGCCCAGCGCATCGCGATCCCCCAGGAGGTCCTCCATCCCGAGTGGGAGCGGGAGATCTTCCTGGGGTGGATCGACGCCAAGGCGCCGCGCGTCGGGTACGTCGTGGCCGAGACCGACGAGGGCCTGCGCGGCCTCGTCATGGAGAAGTCGACGACGCCCGGACGGGGCGGGGCCCGGATGTGCCAGATCTGCCTGACCCTCCATCCCGGCAGCGGCGTGTCGATGATGTCGATCCGCTGCTCCCGGTCCGCCAAGGACCGCTACAGCAGCATCGGGACCCACCTGTGCTCCGATCTGGCGTGCACCGACTACACGCTGGGACGTCGCAAGCCCGACGGCGTCCGCCAGATGGAGGAGACGCTCTCGGAGCAGGAGCGCTCGGAGCGGACCCTCGCCAACATCCGGGGGCTCATCCGGCGCGTCGCCGACGGCATGGGGCGCTGACTCCCGCGGCCCCGAGGCGGCCCCCGGAGGGACCGGCCCTCACCAGTCGTCGCCCACCAGACGGGCCTCGGCGATCGCCGCGCCGAGCATGAGCGTGCGCATGAACCGCTCGGTCGCGGCGATCAGCAGCTCCTCCCCGTCGCGCACGGCGTCCGTGAGGCTCATGGGCACCGGCAGGATCGAGGCCACGGCGTCGATCCCGATCCCGTGGACGGCATCCGCTCCCTGGCCCAGGGTCCCCGCCAGGCCGATGACCGGAACGCCCTGATCGGCCGCGCGCCGGGCGACCTCGGCCGGGACCTTGCCGCGCGGGGTCTGGAAGTCGATCGCGCCCTCGGCCGTGATGACCAGGTCCGCGCCGCGGATCGACCGATCCAGGTCGATGCCTGCCAGGCCCGAGTCCAGGAGCGCCTCGAACCGCGGGACGAGCCGGGCGCCCACGGCGGCCATCCCGGCGCCGAGGCCCCCCGAGGCGCCGGTGCCGGGGCCGGCGGCGAAGTCCGTGTCGCGGGCGGTCTCCAGCCCGTCCCGGGCCAGGACCCGCGCCCAGGACTCGAAGCCGGCCTCGAGCTGGGCCACCTGCTCCGGCGTCGCTCCCTTCTGGGGCCCGAAGACCCGGGCCACGCCGCGGGAGCCGGTGAGCACGTTGTGCGGGTTGAGGGCCAGCACGAGCTGGGCGTCGCGGCGGGCCAGGCCGCGATGCAGCCCGGAGAGGTCCAGCTGCTCGACCCGGCCCAGCTCGGCCCCGCCCTGTCCGACCTCCTCGCCCTGGGCGTCCAGGGCCCGCACCCCGAGCGCCTGCATCGCCCCGAGACCGCCGTCGGAGGTCCCGGAGTCGCCGCAGCCGACCACCACCGTCTCCGCGCCGTCGTCCAGCGCCGCCGCGATCAGCTCCCCGACCCCGCGGGTGGTCGTGCGGGTGGGATCCCGCCGGTCCCGGGGCACGAGCCGCAGGCCCGCTGCGGCCGCCATCTCGACCACGGCCGTGCCCTCGGACTCGCCGCCCAGTCGCGCCCAGTGCGACTCGACCGGTTCCCCCACCGGGCCCGTCACGGTCCGGGGAACCACGGTGCCGCCCGTGGCGGAGGCCAGGGTGCGGGCAGTGCCCTCGCCGCCGTCGGCGATCGGGACGGTGCGCACGCGCACGCCGGGCACGGCCCGGCGGACTCCCGCGCTGATCGCGCGGGCCACCTGCTCGGCGTCGAGGGACTCCTTGAAGCCCGAGGGGGCCACGAGGACCCGGCGGACGAAGGCGGTCGAGCTGACGGTGCTCATGATGATCTCCGATCGGGGGGACGGGAGCCGAGGCGGCTCACAGGAACAGGGGCATGCCCATCAGGGGCCACACGAGGAAGGAGAAGAGCAGCACCAGGGCGGCGCTGATGGGTGCGAGCCAGGCCGACAGCCGCAGCAGGTGCTCCGGGCGGTAGGTCTCGATCCCCTCCACGTCCGAGAACAGCGTCACGGGCTTGGCCGAGCTGGTGAGCGTGTGGCAGAAGCCCGCGGCGGCGGTCGAGGCGAAGGCCGCGGCGGTGGGATCGACTCCCAGCCCCGGCGCCAGCGCGACCACGATCGGGATCAGCACCGCGGAGCGGGCCGAGCGGGACTGGATCACCAGGTGCGCCGCGGTCGAGCCGACGACCACCAGGACGATGAAGACCACCGGGGCCGCCGCACCCGCCGTGCTCACCGGACGCAGCGCCTGGTCGGCCAGCCACTGGGCGGCGCCCGAGTCGACGAGCCCGGTGCCCAGGGCCAGCGTGGCGGCCATGAACACGAGCAGCGACCAGGGCACGGACTTCAGCGCCGTGCCCAGCTTGACCGAGCCCCAGCGCGGACTGGCCGCCAGCAGCGCGCCGAACAGGCCCACGATCGCCGGGTGGAGCCCGTGCAGCGGCTCCGAGCACCACAGCACGACGACGCCCGTGATCAGCAGCGCCGAGCGGGACTGGGCCACGGTCAGCGGACCCGTGATGGGCGACGACGTCCGAGCCTGCAGGTCCTGCAGCGAGATCGTCAGCGGCTCCCGTCGGTCCTCCCGCTGCGTGAACAGCCGCAGGATCAGCTCGGCGCACACGTGCGAGGACAGCAGGGCCAGCGGCAGGCCCAGGATCAGCCAGCTGCCCACCCCGAAGCTGCGGTGGCCCGCGGCATCCAGGATCTGCGCGGTGATCAGATGGGCGCCGGCGCCCAGGTAGGAGGCCACCGCGGAGAGCAGGATGACGGAGGGGAACAGCAGCGACAGCGCCAGCACGGCGCGCCGCCGATCGCGCAGGACCCCGGCCAGGGCCACGAAGACGGGCAGCGCCAGGGCGGCTCGGCCCGATGTCGAGGGGATGGCGAAGGCGGTGGCCACCAGGACGCCGGTGCTCAGGTGGAAGACCTGGCGCAGGGAGCCCGCCCCGGTCACCACGAAGCCCGCCACCCGGGTGGCCAGGCCGGAGGCGGTGACGCCCGCCGCGATGACGAAGGCCGTGAGCAGCAGCCAGATCGTGTCCTCGCCGAGGGACGCGAACAGCTCGTCGTCGGCGACCACGCCCGTGGCCACGAGCACGAGGGCCGCTCCCAGGGCCACGTAGGTGTCATCCAGCGGGGAGAAGATCCACAGCCAGACGGCGATCGCGAAGACCACGAGGGTCAGCGCGCCGTCGGCCGGCAGGCTGTCCCCCGTCACGGACGCGCGGATCACCAGGACCGACAGGACGGCCAGGACCAGCCCCGCGATGAGCGCGGCGGTCCTGGGCCGGGGCCGGGCGCGCTGCGGCCTGAGCGCGGGCTGGGGCGGCGTCGAGGCCCAGCGGGTCGGGCGGTCCGCGCCGGCCGGCTCGGCGGCGCGCTGCGTCGGGCTCATCGGTCCTCCCGCATGGCGCGCACGATGCGGTCCTGCAGCTGCTCGTCGTCGGAGACGTCCTCCAGCGGAAGGTCGAGCCCCACGGTCGTGCGGCCCTGGGCGTCCGACTCGACCCACAGGCTGCCGCCGTGCGCATCGGCCACGCCGCGCACCACGGCCAGCCCGAGGCCCATGCCCTCGGTTTCCGGGCCGGCCTCCGGAGCGGCGCCGGCTTCGTCCCCCGCGGTCGCCCGCTCGTGGAGGGGCGCGGCGGCCGAGCGGTATTCCTCGACCATGGCGCGGACCTGCTCCGGGCTCAGCGGGCGCCCGGGGTTGGAGACCCCGAGGCGCAGCACGGAGCCGCTCAGGGACGAAGGCGCCTGCTCCGGATCCGGCAGGGGCCCCGGCTGCGCGCCGCCTCGGCCGAGGACGGCGCTGACGATGCGGATCTCGTCGCCGGCCGAGGTGTGGTCGACCGCATTGCGGGCCAGCTGCAGCAGAGCGGCTCGCACGGCCGCGACGTCCATGGGAGCCGCGTCCCCGGGGACGTCGTCGAGCACCCACTGCCGGTCCGGGGCCCTGCGTGCCGCGCTCTGGCGCACCTGGACGAGCAGCTGGGCCGCGGAGGCCCGCTCGATGTCCAGCCGGCCGCTCGAGTGCGCGCCGATCAGCTCGACGTCCTCGACCGTGCGCTGCATGTCCCGCAGCGCCGGACGCAGGGGCCTGGCCGCCGACGGATCGAGCGCGTCCAGCTCCCGCCGGAGGGTGCCCATCGACCGCGTGAGATGCCGCCCCGCCTCGATCACCACGTGGTGCTGGCGATCCGAGGCGGCTTCGAGGCGATCCAGCATGTCGTTGACCGACTGGGCCGCCTGGGAGATGTCGTCGCGGCCCTCGATGGGGATGCGCTCGGTGATCCCGTGCCCGGTCACGGAGGCCGCCACGGAGCCGATCCGGCGCACGGGCTGGAGGATCTGCCCGGCCGCGAACCAGGCGATCAGCGCGGTGAGCGCCACGCCGCCGCCGGCCACGGCGAAGAGCAGGAGCACGTTCTGGTCCACCTCCGCGCGAGAGGGGTCGGTGAACTGCAGGACCAGGAACGACGAGCCGCCGGTCGTGTCCACCCGGCCCCAGCGCACGGTGCCGTACTCCGTCTCCGTCTCGCCCGAGGCCTCCGGGGCCTGCAGCAGGGCCTCCAGCTGCTGCGCGTCGCCGGCCAGCCGCTCCCCCGCGTCGTCGGCCGCGTTGTCCAGGAACAGGACCTCGTCCCCGGCGACGGCCACGAACGCCTCGTGCGTGGCCGGGGTCTGCCGGGAGAGGTAGCGCTGCATGAGCGCCGACTCCGAGACGAACGGCTCGGCGGTCTGCGGGTCCACGCCCTCGCTGACGAAGGTCCGGAACTCGTCGACCTCCTGGACGATCCCGTCGTTGGCCCCCTGGGCGACCTGCCCGAGCAGCAGCGAGCGCATGGTCACGATCACGGCCATCAGCGCGATGGCCGTGGTCAGCACGATCCAGCCGACGATCCGCCATCGGGCCGAGACCCGCGAGCCCCGCTCCTGCTGGTCCGGTGCGCCCGACCCGCTCGAGGCGCTGTGCGGTGCGCTCACCGCGACACGCTCCCCGACTCGGGCCCGTCGTCCTGCGCGCCGTCCAGATCCGTGTCCAGCGATTCGACCGGCGAGTCGGCCTCCCCGCCCTCGGGCTCCTGATCGGGTGCCGGGCCCTGGTGCTCGCCGCCCTCCTGGACAGCGACCGAGACGGGCTCCGCGGGCAGCGTCGGCGGCTCGATGCTGCCCGCGAGGCGCTGCGTGGAGATCGCGGTGAGCACCGGGACCGCCACGATGAGGGCGAGGAGGACGAGGCGTCGGAACATGGCGTGGGATTGAACACGAGGCAGATGAGAAGTAAATGAAGCCTCTGGCCTGGGGCGATGGTCCTGACTACCCGGCTCTGCCCCCTCAGGCGCGGAAGGGATCGTCCACGCCCCACCGCGAGCGCAGCCGCTCCGCCAGGGAACGGCGCACCGCCGGCCATTCGGCGGCGGTGATCGAGAAGACCACGGTGTCCCGCAGGGAGCCGTCGGGCATGATCTGGTGGCTGCGCAGCACGCCGTCCTGCTTGGCCCCCAGTGAGGCGATCGCGGCCCGGGACTGCCGGTTGTGCCAGTGCGTGCGCAGCTCCACGGCGATGCATTCCAGCGTCTCGAACGCGTGGCGCAGCTGGAGCAGCTTGATCTGCGGGTTGAGCCCGGTCCCCTGCGCGCTCGCGGCGATCCAGGTCGAGCCGATCTCCACGCGGCGGTGCTCGGGGACCGGGTGCAGGAAGGTCGTCATCCCCACGGCACGGCCCCGGGCGTCCTGGATCGTCCAGGGCACGAGCTGCCCGTCGTCGCGCCGCCGCAGGCGGGAGGAGATCTCCTGGTCCATGGCCTCCGGTGCGGGCACGTTCGCGTACCAGAGCCGGTGCAGGTCGCCGTCCGCCGAGGCCTCGGCCAGCTCCTGCGCATGGTCCGGGGACAGGGGCACCAGGGATCCCAGGGGGCCGCGCAGGCTCGGAGCGCTCAGGAAGCCCATGGACTCACCGGGCGGACGGGGAACGGGCAGACGATGAGGCGGCTGCAGCGGCGGCTCGGCCGGGTCGCGGCGCTCACAGCGAGCGTGCGATGTCGGCCAGCGAGCGCGGCGGGTGCCCGGTCAGGCGGGCGACGTCGTCGGTGACCTCCGCCAGCTCCCCCGAGGCGATCGCGGTGTACGTCGAGATCCACCCCTCGAGCATCCACTCGGGTGCGCCGTAGGAGGCGCGGGAGGCGCGGGCCTGCTCGATCGTCTCCGGCTCGTAGGTGTGCGTGCGGCCCGTGGTCTCCGTGAGGATCCGGGCGACGTCGTGCAAGGACAGGGCCTCGGGGCCGGTCAGCGTGTAGGTCTCGCCGCGGTGGCGGTCCGGGTCGAGCAGCACCGGCACGGCCGCGTCGACGACGTCGGCGCGTGCGACGCCGGCGACCCTCCCGTCGCCGGCGGGCCCCTGGAGGGTGTTCGACTCCCCCGTGAACTGTGCGAGGACATCGAGGTAGAAGCAGTCCCGCAGGAACGTGAAGTCCATGCCGGAGTCGCGGATGGCCTGCTCCGTCTTCCAGTGGGTGCGCGCGTAGGTGAACGCGGCCTCGGGGGATGCGGCCATGAAGGAGAGGTAGACGACGTGGCGGACGCCGGCGCGCTGCAGCGCCTCGACGAAGCCCTCCTGGATCTGCGCGCGGTCCTCGGTCTCGTGGGCCGAGACGAACAGCACGGTGTCCAGTTCCCGCAGCGCCTCGACGGCCTCGTCGACCCGGGCGAAGTCGCACGGCGCGGCCCCGAGCAGACGACCGGCCCCCCGCACGCGGTCGGAGACCTTGAACGCGGAGCGCACCAGGAGCCGGTGGGCGACACCCTCCTCCTCGAGCTGGCGGGAGACGCCCCCGCCGATGTGCCCGGTCGCTCCCGTGATGCCGATCCGTCGTGCGTTCATAGTGGGGCACTCCTCCTCGGCGCGCAGCCCGCCTGCGTCGACCCCCCACGGTATCGGCACCCCGTGAGGGGCACCACAGGTTGCATGATCATTCCCGTCGGCTCCGGGCGGGCCGACGGCCGATCGTCCCCCCCCTGCCGTCCGGCCCGGATCAGGTCAGCTGCACGGTGGTGAGGCAGGTCGGATCCTGCTCGTCGGCAGTCGCGATGATCGCCTCTCCCCGGGCGCCGTCCACCTGGCAGATCAGGCGGTACTCCGGGCCCCGGGGCAGCCACAGACCCAGGAAGCCGTTCGGCTGGGTCGTGACGGTCTCGTCCTTCAGGGGCTCTGCGCTCCCCTGCTCGGTGAGACGGATCGTCACGTCCCGATCGCGCAGCTCGCCCAGGCAGGTGGTCAGGCTGTGGAAGTGGCACTCGTGCGTCGTCTCCATGAAGGGCGCGACCGAGAGGTAGAACCGATCCTCCGGAAGAGGCCGGGTGACCTCCCGCTCGTCCGAGCCGGTCAGCACCAGCTCTGCGGGATGGACCATGGCCATGAGATCCGCAGGCCGCTCCGCCAGGGGGAGCCGCTCGAGCCTGTCGACGATCTCCCGTCCCTCGAGGCCGTCGAGGCCGCGGGCCCTCAGCACGTCCTCCGCCGCCGAGGCCGACGGTCCGGTGCCGCCGGGCGTCGAGCACCCCGCCAGCGCGAGCGGGGCCAGCCCCAGCCCGCCCAGCAGGGTGCGCCTGGCGATCCTCGGCTGCCGGTCAGCTGCAGTCATCGTTGCCTCCTGGTGGTCCGCCGCCCCCGTCTCCTCCGTCTCTGCCTCGACCCTATCCGCCGTCCCGTCCCCGCCCGTCCCGCCGCGTCTGGGGAGACCGTGCTCGGGGCATGCGGAAGACCCCGCGGCGACGGGGTCGCCACAGGGTCTGAGAAGCTCCCCCGACTGGACTCGAACCAGTAACCCTTCGATTATTGGCTCCGTCTTCGGCGCGCTGACCAGCGCACCAGTCGATGGCTACTTATCGCAGCATTCGCTTTAGCCCGGGCCTCGGCTCACTCCGGCTGGCCCTCCCAAGGCTGCAACGTCCCCGCGTCAAACCGAGACACTGCTTCGCTCAGCATGGCCGAGAGATCAATCGCATCCTGACGCCTCATCGGCGTTGAGACTACCGCGCGATCATCAACCGTCACGATCAGCTCCAGCCTTCCTCCCTCAGGGTCTAGTCCGATAACCCACCCGGGAGTCCCTTCAATTTTACCAATTCGATTCTGTTCAGACATAGCGCCTCCTTGATAATCGGTACACCACTGCATGCGAGCTAGTTGATCATATGCCATTAAGCCAGCAACCGCCGCTGGGACCGCAAGACTGCTGTCATGTCTGATACAGCACTCGAATGGGCCACCGCGATCGACGACTTCACTAGCTGGTTGCGCGCCGGCGGACAGTCCGCCGGAACCCTACGCCTACGCCGCTGGGGACTGAACAAGCTTGCGGAGCAGACCTCGCCGCGAAGCCCATGGGCAGTCACTCCTGAAGAGCTTCAAGAATGGATCTCAAACCCAGCTTGGTCACCGAACACTCGCAAGTCTGCCCGTGCAACGATCCGCCGGTTCTACCAATGGGCGCATGCCACCCAACGTCGGCCTGACGATCCTGCCGCCCTACTGCTGACAATCCGCATCCCTCCAGCCCGGCCACGCCCCACACCCACCATGGTCCTCTACGCAGCCCTTGAGCGGGCAGAAAACGACCGGGAACGCCTTATGCTTCTGCTCGCTTCCTTCGGCGGGCTCCGGCGTTCCGAAATCGCCGCCGTGCATGCCGACGACCTCCAAGCCGACCTCCTTTTCGTAGTTGGCAAAGGGGGGCGGCAGCGCTTCCTCCCAATCCATCCTGTACTTGCCCCCTTCCTCGATCGCCTGCGAGCACGAGGCGGATGGGCTTTCCCCGGCCGGTTCGGCGGCCACTGCCACCCCGACTACATCGGCAAGCGACTCTCCCGCCTCCTCGGACCCGGATGGACGGGCCACACGTTGCGTCATCACTTCGCGACTGCCGCCTACAACAGCACTCGCGATCTCCGCGCCGTGCAGGAACTGCTCGGCCATGCCTCGGTCGCGACCACACAGATCTACGTCGGGGTTGACGCCGCCGCACTGAACGAAGCAGTCCGCCTCATCCCCCTTCCGGAAACCCGCCATCACAGCTGCGCACTACAGACGCACACCTGCCAGCGATGGGATGGGGAGGGCGCAGACGTCCTCGCTCATTCGCTTCAGGGGGGATCCTGTGCCGACCACCATCACGCTCACGCCCACGCTGACCCTCAGCGTGGGTGACCGGCGGATGCCGCAGCAACGCGTCGAGGATGTCTGGTCCTCGATCGCGCAGCACACCCGGGCCACCGACCGGCCCGCGACGATCGCCGTGATGGACGGCTCCGAAACGCTGCGCGTCTGGGAGCTGCGCCCCGACGGGTCCAAAGCGCTGCTCGACCACGAGTCCCTCGAAGCACCGGACTTCCGGCTCCTGCTGTCCCCGTGGACGATGGCCGTCCCGCTGGACAACGGCCCCGACCACCGGGAGGTCTCGACCCTGGCTGTCGCTCATGCCCAGGCCGAGGAAGCAGCCAGGGCCGGGGCGGTCGAGATCGTTCTCCAGACCATCGGCACCGACCTGGACGCTGCCGAGACGATCGATCCCTCACCGACTGACGAGATCACCGCGCAGCAGGAGGTCGACGACGTCGCTGCTGATGACGACGACCTCATGGACGACCTCTCTGACGACAACGACGTCGCCGCCCAGGCCAAGACCAAGAAGCGCCGGCGACTCGTTCTCGGCAGCAGCGCGGCAGCCGTTCTCGTGCTCGCCGGCCTCGGACTCGGCACCCACGCCATGCTCACGAACGACGAACCGGCAGCCGCTCCCGCACCTGAGACGCAGGCCCCCGAGGAGGCGGGCACGGAGGATCCGGCGACGCCTGCCCCGATCCAGAACCAGGCGATTGCCCCTGCCGGGTTCTCTGGCACCCCGACGTGGGAAGTCGTTGGTGCGACAGATCAGAGCTCCGGACTGACCTGGGACGGTGAGCACATCGGCGCGATCTCGAACCGGGCCCTCGACATCGTCGCCGCCGAGGACGGGGAGATCACCGATTCCCTCACCCTCCCGGCTGCCCTGGACTCCACCCCCCGGCCACTGCGCGACGGCGCGCAGGGCGGGCTGCTGCTGCTCGCCGAGGGGCGCGTGATGACCTGGTCCCAGGACCACGGTCTCGTCGACAGCAAGATCAGCGACGACGACCGGCTCATCGTTCGCGGCGGCACCGCGTTCACCGTCCCCCAGCGCGACGACGTCCGTCCCGACGAGATCCAGGTCGTGACCACCGACGGGCTCAAGAAGTACACCTCCCCGTCGTCGTCGGCATCGCCGATCGGCCCCGCGCACAACGCCGGGTACCTCTGGGCGTCCAGCGCTGAGGGCGGCTCCCTCATCCATGCCGAGGCCAGCGGCAAGGAGATCTCCACGACCCGGCTGATCGGCCCCTCCGATGACGCCACGATCTCGCAGTGGCTCGGCGCCACCAACGAGCACGCAGCCGTGATCTGGTCCGAGGGCTCTACCGGCGTCATCGCCATCCACGATGCCGAGTCCGGCCAGGTCGTCGAGACCCACGACCTCACGAGCAGCAGCTCCAGCATGCAGGTCGTGCCCTCCTCCGACGGCCAGCAGCTGCTGGCCGGCACCACACCGATCGACCTCGACATGGCTCAGATCGGCTCCCCCGTCGGGAACCTCTCCACCAGCAACCGCGCCATCATCGCGGTCCCCGGCGGCTGGATCGCCACACAGACCGACGGAACCTCGGTGCTGATCTCCCCGGACGGCAGCACCACTGCCGCACCGTCCTCCGCCGAAGACCTCCTCGGCCTCGCAGACCCCGGCGACATCGTCGTCGATCATCGCGGCGCTCTGGCCGCGTTCGCCCCGGATTCCTCCGACTGAATGGACCAGTGACCATGCAGCCGATCAGACTTCCGCAGCCTGCCGCCCGGGCCTCTCCCGCGCAGCCATCCGAGATCATCCGGCTCGGATCCCAGCAGCTCATCCTCACCACCATCACCACCGCAGAAGGAGACCAGAAATGAACACCCGTATCCGCACCGTCCTGACCGCCCTGACGATCACCCCCGTCATCGGCCTCGCCACGATCGCACCCGCTACCGCTGACGAGTCCATCGACCTGCCGATCGATCCCGGCACCACGACGGGCCCTTCCGACCCGATCGACGGCGGCCAGATCGACCCCGGCACCGAAGAGCCGGAAGCCCCCGCCAAGGAGCCGGCACCCGAGCCCGCCCCGGAACCGGAGACGCCCGCCGAGCCCGAGACCCCTGCCGAGCAGCCGGCACCGGAAACGGAAGCCCCCGCCGAGGAGCCGGCACCCGCGCCCACCCCGGAACCGGAAGCCCCGGCGGAGCAGCCGGCACCCACGCCGACCGCGCCGCCGGCACAGCCCGAGGTTCCCGCCGCTGAACCGGCACCGGCCCTTCCCCAGCCCTCCGTGCCGGTCGACACCTCTCCGGCACCGGCACCCCAGCCGGCAGTCGAGCAGCCCGCCGCTCCCGCGCCCGTTGCCGCCCCGGCACCGGCAGCGGCGCCTCAGCCGGTTGCCGCGCAGCCGGCACCGGCTCCCGCCCCCGCTCCGGCAACGGGCGCGGCACCGGCACCTGCCGCCACCCCGGCCCCCGTTGCCGCTCCGACGGCAACCGCCGCTCCGGCACCGGCAACGCAGGTGATGCCGCAGAGCGCACCGGCTGCCGCTCCGGCACCTGCCGCTCAGCCCGTCGACCCGGCACCCGCTGCCACCGCGACGGTCCCCGCGCAGCCGAGCGCGCCGTCCTCGTTCGTTCCGAGCCTGTTCAACAACCTCGCCGACCCCGCTGACCTCCCGACCCCGACCGGCCATGAGTACGTCATCGTCTCCGGTGACACCCTCAGCGAGATCGCCGAGCGCTACGACGTCGAAGGTGGCTGGCAGCAGCTCTGGGAGGACAATCGCGACGTCATCGAGGATCCGGACCTCATCTACCCCGGGGAGAAGATCCTCATCCGCCGCTGACCCTAGGTGTTGTGGGTCATGAGGTTCTTGGCGCGGGTGCGTCGATGAGATGAGGAACGGGCTC
>NZ_VDOR01000008.1 GCF_007666205.1 Kocuria palustris | reverse complement strand
CATCCTTCCAGGCCGCCCTCCGGGCAAGCCAGATCAGATGTCACCTATCCGTGCGGCAGTCCCTGGTCCGGATCAGCAAGCCACCTTCTGCTGCGGGATGATTCGCCCGCCTTCGCCGAGCGTCCGCGCCACGGACAGCAGCCACAGCGTGTCCGCGATCCGCTGCCGAGCCGTCGACTCGCTCCAGCCCCAAGTCTTCGCCACGACCGAGGCACGCACGCGCTCGACCCCGCCGGCCTTCGCGACCTCGACCGCGACAACCCGTGTCCACGACCCGACCCCGTCAGGCAGGCAGGCCCACAGCTCGGTCATTCCGACCTTCCCACCACCGTCGTGCAGCCGCAGCGCATTGCGCACAACCAGGGCCATGCGCACGGTCTCCCGGCGCGCTTCACGCAGCATCGGCTCCGGCAGGCCCATCAACCGCGAGGCCTCCGCTACGTCGCCGTCGCAGCGCACCAGAACCACCAGGGCCCGAGCGACGGTCTCGCGATTGCGCAGCAGCAGCTGCACCTGCCCCAGCACGGACTCCACAGTCGCCCAGGCCTCCTCCCGGTCCAGAAACTGCTCCTCGAACGAGGCCTCGGCCACGTCGATCACCTGAGCGTCGTCCTCGTCTCCGCCCTGCCCGGCGAAGACCACCGCCGTGCGGCTCATGTGCTTCTGACGGCGGATGAAGTCGATGGCTCGACGCTTGCCGATCATCGTCACCCAGGCCACGAGCGGCCCTTCCGTTGCGCTCCAGCGACCGATGCCCTTGACCGCCGAGATGATCGTTTCCTGCTCGATGTCCTCGGCCTCGGAGCCGAATCCAGCCGGCCCCAGCACTGAGCGAATCACCGGGGAAACAGCCTCCATCGTCTCCAGCACGGCCTGCCACGCCTCCGGCGAGTTTGCCACCAGCCGACCAGCGGTCTGCTGCGGGTTGTCCAGTCCTGCCATCGTTCAGCCCTCCTCGGACCGTTGTGCCAGCCGGTCGGCTCGGCAACCGCCACACTCGTGAGATTCCAGGTGATCCGTGTGGTGGACCGGGCACGACACCCGACGCGTCGACACGGCTGCTCGAGCTGCCGGGACGACCGGCTGAGCCACTTGCCCGGGGCCAGGCTGCGCCGTGGCGCGGAAGACGTCCTCGAGCTGTCCGACGGCCTCGGCAGCTTCGATCATCACGCCGTGATCGTTCTCAATCGCTCGGCTGACGAAAGCCTGCGGTCGGCTCACCGCCCCGCGAGCCCGGCTGAGCACGAGATCCACCACCGCGACCCAGACAGCTTCCGGCCACGACCCGACGGCGGCCCCGTGCTCCATCCGCAACCGAGCGACGTTCACGCCTCGGTGCTGGCTCGGACGGCTAGCCGGAGTCGGCTGCTGAGGATGATCCTCGATCATCGTCATCGGTCGATCATCATCCACAGGCCCGTCCTCGGGCACGGATGATGATGATGGATAAAAGACGGGCGCGCGCGTAGTAGAGAGTCCGCGAGGGTCACTACCGGCACGTCGTTCCGGTAGGACCGGAACAGTGTTCCGGTAGGACCCCTCTACCGGCACGTTGTTCCGGTGGTTCCCACTAGGCGAAACGGAGTTATCCACAGGCGGCGCTTCGTCCACCGGCACGTTGTTCCGGTGGCTCTGACTGGGCGCGATACCTTCCGGTTGCTCGGCCACGAGATCCGGGCCGAAGTCCTCACCGGCAGGCAGACCGCGCTGCGACACCTGCTCTCGCAGCTGCCGGCGCACCTCGCTGAGACCGCCCCAGGCGGCCTTGGAGCTGGCCTTCTCCAGGTGCAGCACGAGACCATCCACGCCGCGCGTTCCGTCGCGCCGAGTCGTGCGCACCCGCGTCATGAGACCGGCTTCTTCCAACTCCGTGATGGCCTTGCGCACGAACCGCTCGCTGTACTCGGTCTTCCATGCCAGGAAGGACTGCGAGACCCGGGCCTCCCCGAAGTCGTCAGCGCTGTCCGCAAGGGCCATCAGCACCAGCTTCTGCGAAGACTTCACCTGCTGCGTCCACGCCCACGAGATCGCCCTGATGCTCATGCTGCGTCCTCCTCGAACAGCTCAGGCCGCGCCGCACGCAGCTCCTTGATCCGGTTGCGCCCCGTGCGCTCAGACACGCCCAGGAAGCTGCCCGCAGTCGACCCCGTGACGGGCTCACCGGCACGACGACGCCCGAGCACCCACTCAGTGAAGTCATCCTCCGACGGACCTTCAGGTTCCTCAGCCGCACGCTCGGGGCGCACCTGTGCCACCGGCGCGGTCTTGATTGCAGGCTCCTCGGCAGGGGCTTCCGGCTCCGTCTCAGGTGCCGGCACCTCGGCAGGAGCCTCAGGCTCGACGGGGGCTTCCGGCTCCGGTTCGGGGGCAGGCTCAGGTGCCGGCACCTCAGCAGGGGCCTCCGGTCCCAGGGTCGGCCCCGCAGCCTCCACTGGGGCCTGTACGGGTGCTGCCTGTCCCACCTGCGGCGACGGCTCAGGCGAGGCCACTGGGACGGACAGCGAGTCTTCAGGCGCCTCCACAGGCTCCACCGGGGCCTGCCGGTCCTGCGGGCGCAGCACCACCAGACGGGCCATTTGCTCGGTCGCCGCGAAGACCCCCAGCGGGGCCAGCGCAGCCAGGGACGCACCGACCCAGGTCTGCCACCACACCTGCTGCGGCACAGCCACAGCGTGCGCCGCGTTCGCAGCCACCGACATCGCAGTGAACACCGCCAAGGATGTCCACGACGGCCACACGGATTCACCACGTGACCGATGCACCAGCACCGCCAGCGCATAGGTGAGGATCGCGCCGTCGATGAAGACCGGCACGGCCCATTGCAGGCCCGGGCCGATGCCCGCCCATGCCGCCACGTCATGCAGCGCCCGGAAGCTCACCGCGAAGCTAGTCAGCCCCAGCAGCCCGACCAGACCCACGACGATCCACTGGACGCCCCGGGTGTCCGGGTCGATTCGCGATGTGCGGGGCGGGGTCGGTGCTACCGTGTCGCTCACCAGCGTTGATCCTTCTGAATCTCGGGTTTTCTGCTGATGAGATGCGCGTCCGGATGCCCCCGGGCGCGCATCGTTTTCTGTGCGCTCAGGCCTGGTCATCATCAGCCTCCTCCAGATCCCCGATGACACCGTCCAGGGACTCGATCACGGTCCCCAAGACACGGCGCAGTGCTTCCTGCGACTCGCCATCCAGGTCGGTGACACCCAGATCGACGATGACTCCGCCAGCAGCCAGTACGGTCCGCGCCGCTGCCATCGTCAGCTGCGTCGGCCCCGGGTCTTGCGGATCCTCAGTCAGGCGCGGCTCCGCCTTGCGCTGCCTCAGCAGCGCCGCGCAACGAGACTCAGCCTCGAGCAGCGCCTGTCGCGGCTCCTCCCACCAAGCAGACTCCGCCGGCTCCGACTCCTGGCCGGAGACCGGCTCCGGGTCCAGGACGTCGCCCGAGAACACGTGACCGTCATCCGCTCCAGGCAGGTTTGAGGGATCAACCACCGGGATCCCGAGCCCATCTAGGGAGACGTCAGCGAACTCGGCAGCGTCTTCCGCTGTCGGAACCGGCTTCTTGGGCTTCTTGTAGGACTTGCCATCCAGGCCCACGACGTTCGAGGACTCCTCAGGTGACCCATTTGGGTCACCTGCCGGCGCGACACGCTGCACCGTGCTGTACGACAGATCCGTGGCCTGTGAGATCGCCCGCATGCTCATGCCGGCTTCGCGCATGGACTGAATGACCTCGTCGCGCTGCTCACGCGGCGGGCGCAGCTGAAGGCCACGGAAGTTCGCATCGATCCAGGCGTCCCAGGTCTCGAAGCCCAGCGGCTCCCACACGCGGCCTTCCCAGGCCTGCACGATCAGCGCGTGGACATCAGCCAGTCCTTCTGCGATCTGGTTCGTCAGCTCGCGCGCATCCGTCTCGTTCAGTGGCTGCGGGTTCGTCGTCATCGTCGTCGTGCTCATGGCTGCGCCTCCTTCTCGTCTGCCGGCAGCAGATCCCGCAGGCTCAGATCCAGCGCCTGAGCCACTGACTCAAGTTCCGAGTACGAGAACTCCCGATCTCCGTTGAGTCGCGCAGAAAGTGAGGTCCGCCCCATCTCGATCCGCGCCGCCAGCTGGGCCTGTGTCATCTCGCAGAAGGCCATCCGAGAGCGGATGGCCAGGGCGAGTCGCTTTTGCTTCGTCATGGGGACACTGTCCCGCTGAGCGGGATGCTATGTCAACAAGAGTGTCCCTTTCAGCGGGACACAGGACCATTTTTCGGACGTTCTGCCCTGCTGTGGGTACAGTGGGTCCATGACAAGTGAGACCACAGAACCCCTGGATCCCCGTGCCGTCCTCGTCGGAAACGAGGTCCGCGCCTGGCTCGGTCGACGCGACGTAAGTCAGTCGCAGATGGCGACCCGCCTAGGGCTGGCAAGAAGTGCAGCATCCCGACGCATGCGTGGAGAGCGCCCGTTCTCGATCACGGAATTGATGGAGATCGCAGACTGGCTCGACATCTCCCTTTTGGAATTGCTCGGCCCCGATCTTGCGCAGGCACGCAAAAGCCCCCGTGGTGACTTGGTCACCACGGGGGCTGGAGGGCTCCCCCGGCTGGACTCGAACCAGCAACCCTTCGATTAACAGTCGAATGCTCTGCCAATTGAGCTACGGGGGAATGCGCACGCCGCGCGTGCAACAGACAGACACCATACCCGCTCCCCCGGGGCCGCGCAAAACACGCGCCCTGCACCGGGGCGGTCGACCCCGCCCCGCACCGGCCCCCGGTCAGGCCGGGCGCAGCTCGCGGCGGCGGGCCTCCAGATCGAGCAGCTGCCGGCTGACCTCGCGGAACCGGTCGGGCTGCTCGACGGAGGAGGTGCGCTGCAGCTCCGCGCGCAGATCCGCCTGCCGGCGGTTGATCTGCCGGTCGAACAGGTGGTTGATCACCCCGGTCGCATAGCGCTCGAGCTGCTGCTCCGAGGAGGCCGGCAGCGCGCGCATGGACAGCCCCGCCAGGTAGCCGTGCAGCTCCTGCGGCAGCGCCGAGCGCACGGCCTCGATCCAGCCGCGCCCCGGGGTGATCGCCTGATCCGCCCCGACCCCGGCGAGCACCTGCGTCACGGCGCGGTGCATCGCGGTGTGCACGGGGTGCGCGCACTCCGCCTCGGCGAACTGCTGCCATTCCGCAGGACCCAGCAGGTGCGGGACCTGCACGACGACCTCGAGGGCCTCCTTCTCCGTGCGCAGCAGCGGATCCCGGGGATCCGGCCACTCGATGCGCGGCGGCTGCGCGGACTCGTCGTCCTGGGGCAGGTCCTCGTCGCCCGGCCGGCCGGGCCCCGGTCGACCGGTCCCCGGGCCGCCGCTCGGCGGACCGCCGGAGTCGTCGACCGGCCGGTCGAACGTGCGCTGCTGCGCTCCACGGGCGCCCCTGCCGTCGCCCCGGGCATCGGCGCGGGCCGCGATCTCGACCGCCTGCACGACGTCGGGGACCTCCAGGCCCAGCCAGCCGGCGAGCCGACGCGCGTAGGCCGGGCGCAGCGTGGTGTCGCGGATCCGGGCGACGATCGGGGCGGTCGCGCGCATGGCCTGGACGCGGCCCTCGAGGGATTCGAGGTCGTAGCGCTTCATGGCCGCCCGGATGGCGAACTCGAACAGCGGGCGCTTGGCGGTGAGCAGCGAGCGGACGGCCGCATCGCCGCGGGCCAGGCGCAGCTCGCACGGGTCCATCCCGTTCGGCTCGACCGCCACGAAGGTCTGGGCCATGAACCGCTGGTCCTCCTCGAAGGCGCGCAGGGCCGCCTTCTGCCCGGCCTCGTCGCCGTCGAAGGTGAACACGACCTCCCCGCCGGAGCCGTCGTCGGAGAGGAAGCGGCGCACGACCTTGATGTGCTCGGCGCCGAAGGCCGTGCCGCACGTGGCCACCGCGGTGGGGACCCCGGCCAGGTGCATGGCCATCACGTCGGTGTAGCCCTCCACGACGACCACCTGGCGCTGGCGGGCGATCTGCCGCTTGGCCTTGTCGATGCCGTAGAGCACCGTGGACTTCTTGTAGAGCTGGGTCTCGGGGGTGTTGAGGTACTTGGGGCCCTGATCGTCCTCGTAGAGCTTCCGGGCGCCGAAGCCGATGATCTCCCCGCCGATGGCCCGGATCGGGAAGACGAGCCGCCCGCGGAAGCGGTCGATCAGCCCGCTGCGCCCCGAGGAGAACATGCCCGTGGCCTCGAGCTCCTCCTCGGTGTAGCCGCGCTTGCGCAGATGATCGAGCAGCCGGGTCCACCCCTGGGGCGCGTAGCCCACGCCGTAGTCGGCGGCGTCCTGCGGGGAGAAGCCGCGCTGGCCCAGGTACCGATGCGCCTCGCGGGCCGCTGCCGTGCGCAGCTGGGCCTGGAAGTACTCGGCGGCGACCTTGTGGGCGTCCAGCAGCCGCTGTCGGCGCCCGACCGTGGCCTTGTCCGGCCCGCTGCCCTGCTCGTAGTGCAGCTCGTAGCCGATGCGCGCGGCCAGCCGCTCGACGGTCTCCGCGAAGGTCGTGTGCTCCATCGCCTGCACGAACGCGATGACGTCGCCGGACTCGTCGCACCCGAAGCAGTGGTACGTCCCGTACTGCGGGCGCACGTGGAAGGAGGGCGTCCGCTCGTCGTGGAACGGGCACAGCCCCTTGTAGGAGCCGATGCCGGCGGACTTGAGCGTGACGTAGCCTTCGACGATCTCGCGGATGTCGGTCCGCGAGCGCACTTCGTCGATGTCCTCGCGCTTGATCAGTCCGGCCACCGCTCCATCCTACGGCCGGCACCGGAGACCCTCGGTCGCAGCCCCTCAGTCCCGGGCCGGCTCGCCGTGGACGACGGTCCGGCCGTCGTCGGCCTCCAGGGTGCGCGTGGCCGTGAGCGCCCCGCCGCCGATCAGGGCCGCGAGCGCGAAGGCGAAGAACCCCCACGGGTAGGCCAGGCCGGCCGAGAGCAGCCCGCCGCCCAGCAGCGGCCCGGAGATCGCGCCCAGTCGCCCGGTGCCGGCCGACATGCCCAGGGCGGTGGCCCGCACCCGGGCCGGGTAGTTGGCGGCCGTGAAGGCGTAGACCAGCACCTGGGCGGAGAACACGAAGCAGCCGGTGATGAAGACCATGACGTAGATCCCGCCCAGCGGCAGCCGGATCACCAGGGCCGCGAGCATCACGGCCGCCCCGAGGAACCACACGATCCCGGCCACCCGCGGGGTGAACCGATCGGCCGCGCGCCCGGAGATGATCAGCCCGACGATCGCGCCGATGTTGAGCACGAGCAGGAAGCCCAGGGCATTGCCGAGGTCGTAGTCGGCCGCGCGCATGATCTGCGGCAGCCACGTGTTCAGCCCGTAGACCAGCAGCAGGCCCATGAACGAGGCGACCCACAGGATCACGGTGTTGCGCCGGTACGGCCCGGACAGCAGCAGCCCCGCGCCGGCGGGCCCCTGCTCCCCGGCGGCCCCGGCACGGGCCAGGGCCTCCTCGCGCTCCAGGCGGGCCCGGAAGTCGATGCCGTAGTGCTCGGCGACCTGCCGCGCCTCCTCGGTGCGGCCCTGGGACAGCAGGTACTCGGGGGATTCCGGGAGGAGGACGAGCATCAGCGGGATGAGGATCAGCGCGGGCAGGGCGCCCACGACGAACATCGCGTGCCAGGAGACCTGGGTGACCATCCAGATCGCGATCGCGGCGGTGAGCACCGCGCCCACGTGGTAGCCGGTCATCACGGTGGTGGTCGCGTTGCCCGTGCGCCGCTCGGACGAGAACTCGGTCACCATCGAGATGCTCGTGGGCAGGCAGCCGCCCAGGCCGACGCCCGCCAGGAAGCGCAGCGCGCCGAAGACCGCGATCGAGTCCGTGAACGCCATGGCGAAGGTCAGCACGGAGAAGATCGCGACCGCGCCGATCAGCATCCGGCGCCGGCCGAAGCGGTCCGTGGCCCAGCCCATGCCCAGGGCCCCGAGCATCATCCCGAACAGCCCTGCGGTGGCCACGGCCGTCCCGGAGGCGGCGGTCAGCCCGAAGGACTCGTCCTCGATCATCGAGGGCATCACGGCCCCCAGGACCACGGCGTCGAAGCCGTCGAGCAGCACGGCGATCCAGCACAGCGGAGCCACCCAGGCCCGGCCGCGGAGGATCTGGCGGGAGCGGACGTCGCGGGGCACGGGGACTCGACCCGCCGTCAGCGCCGGATCACGGACTGGCGGCGCAGCTCCCGGGCGAACACGAGGCTCCCGGCCGCGATGAGGACGAGGCCCAGGACGAGCCCGGCCACCCGCACCCACACGGCGACCTCCACCAGATGCGGGACGACGATCGCCGCGGCGGCCGCCAGCAGGATGACGGCCGAGGCGATCATCCCCGGGGCACGGGAGACCTGCTCCGCCTCCGCCGAGGTCGCCGGAGCACTGCGGTCTGGGGTCTGCGGTGCCGATGCCATGATCTGGTGCTCCTTGAGGTGGTGATGCCACGGGGCCGGCCGGCCCGGCAGCGGCAGATGCCGTGCGGGCGTCCGGAGGGACGACGGAGCCCGTCGGCGTCCCATCCTACCGAGGGAGCCGACGGGCCCGATCGGCCGGGGCGGATGGCCGCCGGCCGGAGGGCGGGCCCGCGATCAGGCCAGCATGATGCCGGCGATCGCGGCGCTCATGAGGTTGGCCAGCGTGGCGGCGAGGATCGCGCGGATGCCGAGCTCGGCGATCTCCGGCCGGCGCTCCGGGGCCAGGCTGCCCAGGCCGCCGAGCAGGATGCCCAGCGAGCTCAGGTTGGCGAATCCGGTCAGGGCGAACGTCGTGATCGCCGCCGTCTTGGGGCTGAAGCTGTCGATCTGGGGCCCGAAGTCGGCGAAGGCCACGAACTCGTTGACCACGACCTTCTGGCCCACGAAGCCGCCCGAGGCCACCGCCTCGTGCCACGGCACGCCGATCATGGTCATGATCGGGGCGAAGACCCAGCCCAGGATCTGCTCGAAGGTCAGATCGGGGGCCCCGAACCAGCCGCCGACAATGCCGATGAGCAGGTTCAGCAGGGCGATCAGCGAGATGAAGGCCAGCAGCATGGCCCCCACGGTCAGCGCCAGGCGCAGGCCGTCGCTCGCGCCCGCGGCGGCGGCGTCGATCACGTTGCGGTGCTTGAGGGCATCGCCCGGATCGTCGACGACGGCCGCGGCCTCGTCCTTCTCGGCCTCGCGGGCCCAGGGGGCCGCGTCGTCCCCGCCGTGGGCGGGCGCCGCGACCGGGGCGTCGTCGTTCTCGGCCGCCAGCTGGGCGGCCCCCGCCTTCTCGAGGCGATCGGCCTCCTCGTCCGGCACGGTCTCGGGCTCGAGGATCTTGGCCATGAGCAGCGCGCCCGGGGCGGCCATGAAGCTGGCCGCGATGAGGTACTCGAGCGGGGCGCCCAGCAGCGAGTAGCCCACGAGCACGGAGCCGGCAACCGTCGACAGCCCGCCGACCATCACGGCGAACATCCCGGAGCGGGTGAGGCCCGGGATGTACGGGCGGATCACCAGCGGCGCCTCGGTCTGGCCCACGAAGATGTTGGCCGCCGCGTTCACGGACTCGGCGCGCCGGGTGCCGAGCAGCCAGCCGATGCCGCGGCCGAGCCAGTTCACGACGAACTGCAGGATGCCCCAGTGGTAGAGCACCGCGGTCAGGGACGCGAAGAAGATGATGACGGGGAGGACCTGCAGGGCGAAGATGACGCCCTGGCCCTCGGCCGGCAGCAGCCCGCCGAAGACGAACTCGATGCCGGCGTTGGCGGAGCCGATGACCTGCTGGACGCCGTCGGACACGGCCGCCAGCATCCGCTGCCCGAACGGCCAGTACAGGACGCCGAGGCCGAACAGCACCTGCAGGCCGAGGGCTGCGACCACGGTGCGGATCCTGATCGCCCGCCGGTTCGAGGAGAGGAGGACGGCGATCAGCAGGATGCCTGCCATGCCGCCGATGCCCCAGAGGATTCCGATCACGGTGCCATACCTGTTCCCGCGTCCTGCGCGTAGCTGTTCCGTGCCCGTCCGGCGGTGCTCCCGGGACGGGCCTGCTCATCGCCGCGCGTCAGCGGGTGCGGACCCCGCGGCGTCTCCGACTCGTGGCGGATGCGGTGGCAGTCTAGGCGGGCTGAGCGGCTCCTGGGGGCACCCTGGGCATTCGGCTCGCCGACGGGAGCGCCGGCCGCCTCACCACAGCGGCGTGTCGCCCAGGCGCCGGTCGGTGCCCTGGATCCGGTGGTGCAGCCGCACGGCGGACGTGTCCGTCAGGGAGGCCACCTGGTCGATGACGATCCGCAGCCGCAGGTCCTCCGCACCGGGGCCGTCGCCGACGTCATGCCATTCGCCGCGGAACTCGGGGGCCAGGTAGCGGCCGTCGGAGTCCATCATCGCGTCGACGAGCAGGCGCAGCGTCTCGCGCTGCCGGTCGTAGACCGTCTGCGAATCCCGCTCGGTCATCACGTAGGTCACCGCGATGCCCTTGAGCACGGCGATCTCGAGGTCGGTCCCGCGCGGGACCACGAGGGAGGCGTCGTAGCGGGTCAGCGGGTCGGAGCCGGTCACCCGCCGCGTGGCCGCGACGGCCGACATCGCGAAGCGCCCGATCAGCTGGGAGGTCATGTCCTTGAGCCGGGCCAGGTCCTGGCGCGAGCCGTGCATCTCGGGGATCCACTCGGGGGCGTGCTCGAGCCGGCTCAGGGCCTCGTCGAGCTCGTCGTCCTCGGCCCCGGGCAGGTACCACTCGCGGGTCTTGTCGAACACGCGCTGCCGCTGGGCGGGGTCCTTGAGCCGGCTCAGGCGCAGGGCGCCGGCCGCGACGGCGTCCTCGACGTCGTGCACCGAGTAGGAGATGTCGTCGGCCAGGTCCATGACCTGCGCCTCGAGGCACTTGGTGCGCGCCGGCGCGCCCTGGCGCATCCACTCGAAGACGGGCAGGTCGTCCTCGTAGACCCCGAACTTCCGCGAGCGCGTGCCGTCCGGACGCTGCGGGGCCTCCGAGGCGCGCCACGGGTACTTGCAGGTGGCGTCCAGGGCGGCGCGGGTCAGGTTCAGCCCCGCGGGTCGCCCGTTCGGGGCGGCGACCTTGGGCTCGAGGCGCACGAGCAGCCGCAGGGTCTGCGCGTTGCCCTCGAAGCCGCCGATGGGCCGGGCGAGCGCGTCGAGCTCCGTCTCCCCGTTGTGCCCGAACGGCGGGTGGCCGAGGTCGTGGGACAGGCACGCCGCATCGACGACGTCCGGGTTGCAGCCCAGGAGGCGCCCGATCTCGCGGCCGATCTGCGCGACCTCCAGGGAATGGGTCAGGCGGTTGCGCGCGAAGTCGTCGGCGCCGGGGTCGACGACCTGGGTCTTGGCGGCCAGACGGCGCAGCGCCGAGGAGTGCAGGATGCGGGCGCGATCGCGCTCGAAGTGGGAGCGGTACTTGTTGTGGTGATCCTCGCGCACCCAGCGCTCGATGTCGCGCTCCCGGTAGCCCGGCTCGACCTCCCGGGTGCGGTCGACGGCGGCGAGCATCTCGGCGACCCCGTCGAGGGGCAGCTCCTGCTGGGCATCGGGGGTCGCATCATCCATCACTCCCCCATTCTGCCCGGTGCCGGGGTCGCGGCCGGACGGTGCGACGCCCTGCGGGCGCGGCTCAGCCGCCGGAGATGTCGAGCTCGGCGTCGACCAGGCCCAGGCGCTGGTCGTCGTGGATCTGCCGGTCCTCGAGCCAGCGATCCGGCAGGGCGGCCTTCTTGGGACTGCCGGCGCGCCCGCGCGGGCCCTCGACCGCCGCACCGGGGTACGGGAGGTCGAGGTCCAGCTCGCTGAGCATCTCCTCGAGCTGCTCGAGCGTCTCCACGAGCGACAACCGCGCGCGCAGCTCGCCTCCCACGGGGTAGCCCTTGAAGTACCAGGAGACGTGCTTGCGGATCTCGCGCAGGCCCTGGCGCTCGTCGCCGTCCTGCTCGACCAGCAGCTGAGCGTGGCGGTGGAGGGTCGCGGCCACGGCCCGCAGCCCGGGCCGCGCCCTCTCCCGGCTGCCGTCGAACGCCGCCTGCAGGTCGCCGAACAGCCACGGCCGGCCCTGGCAGCCGCGGCCGATGACGACGCCGTCCACGCCGGTCTCGTCCACCATGCGCACGGCGTCCTCCGCGGACCAGATGTCGCCGTTGCCCAGGATCGGCATGTCGGGGATCGCCTCGCGCAGCCGGGCGATCGCCGACCAGTCGGCCGTGCCGGAGTAGTGCTGCTCCAGGGTCCGCCCGTGCAGGGTCATCCCGGCGACGCCGAGATCGCGGGCCATGCGCCCTGTCTCGAGATAGGTGAGGTGCTCGTCGTCGATCCCCTTGCGGGTCTTGATCGTCACCGGGATCCCGCCCCGGTCGGCCTCCCTCACGGCCGTGGAGAGGATGGCCTCGAGCAGGTCCGTCTTCCACGGGAGGGCGGACCCCCCGCCGCGCTTGGTCACCTTGGGCACCGGGCAACCGAAGTTGAGGTCGATGTGATCGGCGATGTCCTCCTCGACCACCATCCGCACGGCCCGGCCCACGTTGACCGCGTCCACGCCGTAGATCTGCACCGAGCGCGGCGTCTCATGAGGATCGTGGTGGACGATCTGCAGGGACTTGGGGCGGCGCTCGGCGAGCGCGCGGGCGGTGACCATCTCGGTCACGTACAGCCCGCCGCCGTGCGCGCGGCACAGCTCGCGGAAGGCCTTGTTGGTCACCCCTGCCATGGGGGCCAGCACCACCGGGACGTCGATCGTGAGCCCTCCGAGCCGCAGCGGCGGCAGATCGAGCGTGACGGCCTCCTCTGCCGAGGAGGTCTCGACGGTCCCGGGGCCGAACGGCTGCCGGAACGACGACGAGCGCGGCGGCACCTTCTCCTGCGGCGCGGCCGCGGTCTCCTCACGGGGCTCAGCGGTGGTGGTCATCCGGGCATTCTCCCACAGGCGCGGCCACGGGATCGGGCGATCTTCGGCACAGCCTCCCGACGCACGGCCCCGTCCCGCGAGCTGCCCTCCGCCGCAGCAGGCTGTTCACAGGAGCAAACGCATGGCCTAGGGTGGGAGCAGCTCGCCGCGGCGCACTCCCCGATCGCGCCGCCCCACCGTCAGGAGACCGCCGTGTCCCACGTTCCGAACAGCCCCGACAGCTCCTCCGGCAGGACCCCGTCCGCTGCGCCGCAGCCCTGGGACGGGCGGGCCGGCGATCACCCGCAGGACGTCGATCGGCAGCAGGCCGGTCGGCAGTCCTGGGGGCAGCCCGAGGCGGGCTATCCGCCCGCGCCGACTCGGCCGCCCGCCCCGCATCCCGGTCCGCTTCCGGCCTGGGGCGGCCCGCAGGACCCGGCGGCCGTCCAGGCCGCCTGGCGCTACTCGGCGCGCGCCAAGAACAGCACGGTGGCATGGCTGCTCTGGATCGGCGGGCCGTTCCTCGTGGGGCTGCCGATCCATGACTTCTACTTCGGCGCCGTCCTGCGCGGTCTGCTCAAGCTGGGCCTGATCGTGCTGGTCTTCGTCGCCCTGTTCGGCGGCATGATCGCCTCCCCGGGCATGTACGACACCGGCAGCACCAGCATGGTGCCCATGATGATCGGCCTCGCGGTCGCGGCGCTGGCCGCCCTGGCCGTCATCGTGTGGTGGATCGTCGACGGAGTGAGGATGACCCGGCGGATCGAGGAGACGAATGAGCGCATCCGCCGCGAGATCGCCGACGAGCAGGGCGTCGATCCCTGGACCTTCTGAGCGCCGGTCGTTCTGCGAGTCCGGATCGGAGCCGCCCGGTCCATCACATCCGTCTCAGGTCCCGGGCCTAGAATCGGTGCACCTCCGCGGCCGTCGTGCCTGCTCAGCAGGTCGTCGGCGGCGCGGGCGCCGATCACCCGAGCACTTCCGATGGAGGACCCATGGCCGACCGGTCCGTCACCGCGTCCCTGCACCCGATCCGGGACGACCTCATGGAGGACGAGCAGTCGCCTCCCCCCGCCGAGCGCGGGGACGAGCACAGCGACGACCCCGGCGGGGAGCTGACCTGGCAGGTGCAGGCGGCGCCGACGCACGGCGCGGCCGACGCGCTGCCCGCCGCCTGGGCCTACGGCTCCCGGCGCAGGAAGGAGTCCGTCGCCTGGACGCTGTGGACGGGCGCGGCCATGACGCTGCTGTGGTTCCCCGCCCTGGATGCGTATCTGCGCAGCTTCGGGTCCCTGGCCGTCAAGCTCGTGATCTGGCTGGGCGGCGCCGTGTCGGTGGCCGTCGCGGTGCTGGCCGCTCCTCCCGTCGGGCTGCGCGACCAGTGGCTGTGGGGCACCACGATCGGCGCCGTGATCACCGGCTCGGCCTGCCTGCTCGTGCTGATCCTGTGGTGGCTCGTGGACGGGCTGCGCATGCGCTCGCGTCTCGAGCACCTCGACGAGCAGACCCGCCGGGAGGTCATGCACGACTACGGCATCGATCCCCGCGAGGTCGTCGCCCCGGCCCTCTGAGGCAGCACGGCGCTGACCGCCCGCACCGGGGGTGCCGGTGCGGGCGGCCGAGCCGGAGCAGAGGCAGGGGCCCGGTGCCGAGCCGGCGGGCCGGCGCACCGCGGCGGCTCAGCGCGGAGCCGTCTCCCGGTCCTCCGGATCGGCGTAGGTCACGGCCTCGTCGATCACCTTGGCGACGCCGTCGGCCACGAGCTGGGCGCACACGATGGCCAGCGGCCGCATGGCATCGGTGACCTCGACGCGCACCGGGTAGCGGGCCACGAGCAGTCCCATGAGCTTGGCGACGGCGACCGCCGCCTCCTCGTCGGGCAGGCGCGGGTCCCAGCCCACCAGGACGTCCGTCGGCAGGTCGTCGAGCTCGGCCAGCCGCTCGGGATCGGCCTCCGCGCGCTCCTGGTCGAGCTCGAGAGAGCGGTAGCTCACGGCGAAGGCGCCGATCGTGCCGCGCCGGCCCGCCCCGCGATCCACCCCGCGGCGCAGGACGATCGCCCCGTAGGCCTGGGACGTCTCCGACAGGAACTGCCGGTTGACCTGCCCGACGGACAGCTCCGCGGGGCGGTCCCAGGCATTGGCGCGGGCGTAGAACTCCCCCACCGCTCGGGTGAGCTCGACCGATCCGGTGGCCAGGTCCTCGATCGCCTCGGTCGCGGAGTCGCCCTCGCCGATCGGCTGCGGAGGCAGCGCCCCCGGAGCGATCACCACGTGGCGATGGGTCATGACCGGGACCATGCCCGCATGCTCGGCATAGCCGGCCCCGGTGGTCCCCGGCGCGGCCTTGGTCCGCAGCGGCCTGCCCGGGAACGCCTCGTCGGCGATCTCGCGCAGCCGCCGCTCGAGCAGCCGGCCGACGCCCTCGCCGCGATCGGCCGTGGCCACCTCGACGAACGCCCACAGCCGCTCGGGGTGCATGGGGTGCAGCTGCACCGCGCCGGCGCCGATCACGACGCCGTCGTCGACGGCCACGACGGTGCGCGACCACGCGGGCTCGTCGGCATCCGAGCCCAGCAGGGCCCGCAGCGCGACGACGGGATCGGCCTCGGCGGCGGGCAGGACCTCGAGCAGGGCGAGGTCGTCGCCGTCCTTCCAGGAGCGCAGTTCGACAGCCATGCGCGCGCTCAGCAGCCCAGCTTCTCGGCGAGGTAGGAGGTGACCCGGTCCAGGGAGACGCGCTCCTGGGTCATCTCGTCGCGCTCGCGGATGGTCACGGCCTGGTCCTCGAGGGTGTCGAAGTCCACGGTCACGCAGTACGGCGTGCCGATCTCGTCCTGGCGGCGGTAGCGGCGGCCGATGGCCCCGGCGTCGTCGTAGTCGATGTTCCAGCGCCGGCGCAGCTCGGCGGCCAGGTCCTCGGCCACGGGCCGGAGGTCGTCCTTCTTGGACAGCGGCAGCACCGCGGCCTTGACCGGGGCCAGGCGCGGATCCAGCCCGAGCACGGTGCGCACGTCGGTGCCGCCCTTGGTGTTGGGCGCCTCGTCCTCGCGGTAGGAGTCGGCCAGGAAGGCCATCATGGAGCGGGTCAGCCCGAAGGACGGCTCGATCACGTACGGGGTGTAGCGCTCCCCCGTGGCCTGGTCGAAGTACTGCATCTTGGTGCCCGAGGACTCGGTGTGGTTGGACAGGTCGAAGTCCGTGCGATTGGCCACGCCCATGAGCTCGCCCCACTCGGAGCCCTGGAAGCCGAAGCGGTACTCGAGGTCGATCGTGGCATCGGAGTAGTGGGCGCGCTCATCGTCCGGGACGTCGAAGCGGCGCAGGTTCTCCGGGTTCACGCCCAGGTCGGTGAACCAGCGCTCGCAGTCGTCGACCCAGGTCTCGAAGGACTCCCGGGCCTGGTCCGGGTGGACGAAGTACTCGATCTCCATCTGCTCGAACTCGCGCGTGCGGAAGATGAAGTTGCCGGGCGTGATCTCGTTGCGGAAGGCCTTGCCGATCTGGCCGATGCCGAACGGCGGGCGCTGGCGGGCGGCGGTGACCACGTTGAGGAAGTTCACGAAGATGCCCTGGGCGGTCTCGGGGCGCAGGTAGTGCTTGCCCTTCTCGTCGTCCACGGGGCCCAGGTAGGTCTTCATGAGCCCGGAGAACTGCTGCGGATCCGTCCACTGGCCCTTGGTGCCGCAGTGGGGGCAGCTGACCTCGGCCATGGACTCGGGCGCGCGGCCCTTCTTGTCCTCGAAGGCCTCCTCGAGGTGATCCTGGCGGTGGCGGGTGTGGCACGAGGTGCACTCCACGAGCGGGTCGGTGAAGGTGGCGACGTGGCCCGAGGCCTCCCACACGGCCGAGGGCAGGATGATCGAGGAGTCCAGACCCACCATGTCCCGGCGTCCGCGCACGAAGCTCTGCCACCACTCGCGCTTGATGTTCTCCTTGAGCTCCGCGCCGAGGGGTCCGTAGTCCCAGGCCGAGCGCGAGCCGCCGTAGATCTCACCCGCCTGGAACACGAATCCGCGTCGCTTGCACAGCGAGATGACGTTGTCCAGCGTGGACTTGGGGGCCATGTGATGCACACTCCGGTATCTGCCGCGACCGCTGGCTGCGGCCTGGCGAGGGTCCTGCTCCGCGCGGGCAGCGCGGAGCTCGAGATCGTGGGGGCGCCCGCGGGCGCCACGGGCCAGCGTAGCCAACGCCGGTGATGACGAGCGAGCGCCGCCTCCTCCGCTTCCGGTGGCGCGAGCGGGGCCGATTCCGAGAGGGCTCAGGAGCGGCTGCTGCGACCGGGCCGCTTCCACGGCAGCGAGACGACGACGAGCCCCACGAAGGTCAGCGCGGTGCCGAGCACGGTCAGCGGGGCGACGACCGCTCCGGAGGTCGGCACGAGCAGGTCCAGCAGCAGGGCTCCGGTGAGCATCCCGGCGGTCAGGGACAGGCTCGTGCGCAGGATGCCGATGATCCGCGAGAGCACCGCCCCTGCGGCCACGAACAGCACGCCGCACAGGCCGCCGAGGTAGAGCCACCACTGCGGCGGGAAGTGCCACGGGGGCAGATCGGCGACCGCGCGGTGGATCGCCGTCGCGACGATCAGCGTCAGCACGCCGGCGGCGAAGTTGATGAAGGTGGGCGTGATGGGCGTGCCGGCCTCGGCGCCGATCCGGCCGTTGAAGGCGGTCTGCAGCGCCGAGCCGAGACCGGCCAGCACCGGCAGCAGGACGAGCGCCAGCAGGGCGGTCGTGCTGCGGGTCTGCCCGCCGTCCTCGGCGCCGAAATGCGGCAGCTGCGCGATCACGACGGCCGCCACGATGATCGCGGTGCCGACGATCCGCCAGCCGGTCAGCGGCTTCACGCCGCCGGGGCCGATGCCCGCGCGGTCGACGCCGAGACCGCCGACCGACTGCCCCACGACCATGCCCAGGATGAAGACGGAGACCCCCACCAGCGGTGTCGCGACGGTCTGCACGACCACCAGGAAGGCCCCGAAGACACCGGAGAGCAGGAAGATCCAGGGCAGCCGCCCCAGCCGGAACGAGCGGGCGGCGGTGACGAGCCCGCGGCGCCCCGCCGGGGTGAGGAGGCTCCCCAGGGCGACCAGCACGAACCCCACGCTGAAGCCCGTGAGCCCGGCGGCCACGGCATCGCCGGTGCGCGCGCCGAGCTCGCCGTTGACCCGGGACTGGACGGCCATCGCACCGCCGGCGAGCACCGCCGCGATCTGGGCGATCAGCACCACCGCGGGGCTGTGGGTCTCCTGCGGGGCCCGGGTCACGACGACCTCCTCCTGCGCCGGGGCGGATGCGAGGTCATCGCGGCGCGGGTCCTGCGCGTCCGCTGCCGCGGAGTCGGGCCGGGGCCGGGAGCCGGGCTGGGGCTGGGAAGGGCGTGAAGAGGGCACCGGATCAGGCTATCCCCGCCGGGCCGCCCGCGCGCCGGCACCGCGGCGATGACCGGGGACGTGCGGGGCCGTGCGGGACAATGGGGGCATGACGACGGACAGCACCCCCGAAGAGCTCCCCATCCGCGACGAGATGATCCGCCTGGGCCAGGCCCTCAAGCTCGGCAGCCTCGTGGAGGACGGCGCCATGGCCCGCGCCGTCGTGGAGGACGGCGCGGTGCAGGTCAACGACGAGGTCGAGACCCGGCGCGGCCGCCAGCTCCACGACGGCGACGTCATCGCCTTCGACGGCGCGTCGCTGGTGATCCGCACGCAGGGCTGAGCGGGCGGGCGGCGGACGGCGAGCCGCCGTCAGCGGCCGAGGACGTATCGGGTGAGGTACTCGCTGACGTGGCCGATCTCCTGCGGCGAGACGCTGTGGCCGATGCCCTGGTAATGCACCTTGGTGACGTCGGCGTGGTCGAGCAGCCACTGCGCCGTCATGTCCACGAACTGCGCATTGACGATCGGGTCCTGCGGATCACGGCCCCAGAACAGGCGGAAGGGCTTGCGCTCGAGCTCGTCGTCGCGGAAGAGCTCCAGCGGCTCGGGCACCGTGAAGCCGGACAGCCCGATCACGGCGTCGACCTCGCCGGGCAGCGCGCGCACGAGCGAGGTCGCGATCGACATCCCCTGGGAGAAGCCCAGCAGGGTCGTCGACGCGCGTCCCCTGGCCTGCTCGCGCAGCCAGTCCACGAGCGGCTCGACCGCCCGGCGGATGAGATCGCTCGAGAAGGCCTCGTCGTCGTAGAGCGGGTACCAGGAGTAGCCGGGGGGCTGCGGCAGAGGCGCGCGCACGGAGGCCACCACGAAGTCCTGCGGCAGCTGCGGGACCAGGCCCATGAGGTCCTGCTCGTTCGAGCCGAAGCCGTGGAAGAGCACCAGCAGGGGCGCCTCCGGGGACTCGGCGGGATCGCGGTTCCAGATCACGACGGGGTTCTCGCTCATGGCCCCCATCATGGCATCGGCTCGGGGCGCCGATGTCCCTCCTCGAGGGCATCGGCCGTCGTGACGACCCGTCCGTGCAGAGGCGGGGCAGGGCCGCGGCTCAGTCGCGCAGCAGGGTCTCGCGCACCAGCCGGCCGATCTGCTCGTGCTCGATCAGGAAGCCGTCGTGGCCCGCAGGCGAGACGATGGAGCGGTGCGGGACCTCGCCGGGCAGCAGCCGCGCGAGCTGCTCGGACTCCTCCGGCAGGTACAGCCGGTCCGAGTCGACCGAGGCCACGAGCCACCGGCAGGTCGCCGCGGCCAGGGCCTCGTGCACTCCCCCGCGGCCGCGCCCGACGTCGTGGCCCATGAGCGCCTCGTTGAGCACCAGATACGAGTTGGCATCGAAGCGGCCGACGAGCTTGGCGGCCTGGTGGTCCAGGTAGCTCTCGATCGCGTAGCGGCCGCGTCGTCGTCCCGGCGCCGCCGGGCCCGGGTCCTCGCCCGGCTGGGCGGCGTGGCCGAAGCGCGCGTTGAGATCGGGAGCCGCGCGGTAGGTCGTGTGGGCGATCCGCCGGGCGAGCCCGAGCCCGGCGGAGGGGATGACGCCGTCGTAGTAGTCCCCGCCGCGGAAGTCGGGGTCGGTGCGGATCGCGATGTCCTGCGCCTGGCCCCAGGCCAGCTGCTCCGCCGAGGCCACCGCGGTCGCGGCGATCACGGCGCACGCGCGGACGGCCTCGGGGAGCGTCGCCGCCCATTCGAGCGCCCGCGCCCCGCCCATGGACCCGCCGATGACCAGGCGCCACGATCCGATGCCGAGCTGCTCGGCCAGGCGGGCCTCGGCGCGCACGGAGTCGCGGATCGTCACGGAGGGGAAGGCCGAGCCCCACGGCAGACCGGCCCCGTCGCGCCCCTCCGGGATGATCGACGACGGGCCCGTGGAGCCGTAGCAGCCCCCGAGCATGTTGATCGAGACGACGAAGAACCGATCGGTGTCGATCGCCCTCCCCGGCCCGACCAGCCCGTCCCACCAGCCCGGCGCCTCGGCCGAGACGCGGTCGAAGGAGGTCGCGTCGTCGGCCACGCGGCCGCGCGTGACATGGGTGTCGCCGGTCAGCGCGTGCGGGACCAGCACCGCGTTCGAGGCGTCGTCGTCGAGCGTCCCCCAGGTCTCGTAGGCCAGCTCGACGTCGGGCAGCACCGCACCGGACTCCAGCTCGACGTCCCCGATCCGCGCGCGCTGCAGCAGCCCCTCGGTCCGGAAGGGCTGCTGCGAGCGCGGTGCGAGGCCCTCGGCGATCGTCACGTCAGGCCGCTCCGCCCGCGGCGCGAGCGCCGACGGCGGCGAAGCCGAGCTCGAGATCGGCCAGGATGTCGTCGATGTGCTCGAGCCCCACGGACAGGCGCACGAAGCCCGGGCCCGCCCCGGCGGCGAGCTGCTCCTCCGGAGAGAGCTGCGCGTGCGTCGTGGAGGCGGGGTGGATGACGAGCGAGCGCACGTCGCCGATGTTCGCGACGTTCGAGTGCAGGCTCAGGGCGTCGACGAAGGCCTGGCCGGCCCCGGAGCCGCCCGCGAGCACGAAGCCCAGGATCGAGCCCGCGCCCTTCGGGACGTACTTCTGCGCGCGCTCGTGCCACGGTGACGACTCGAGGCCCGCGTAGGTCACGGATTCGACGCCCTCGTGGCCCTCGAGCCAGGTCGCGACCTTCCGGGCGTTCTCGACGTGGCGCTCCATGCGCAGCGAGAGGGTCTCGATGCCCTGCTCGATCAGGAACGCGTTGAACGGGGAGATGGATGCTCCCAGGTCGCGCAGCAGCTGGGTGCGGATCTTGAAGGCGAAGGCGACGTTGGCGCCGAACGGCCCGTTCTCGCCGAAGACCTCGCCGAACACCACGCCGTGGTACGACTCGTCGGGCTCGACGAAGCCGGGGAAGCGCTCGGGGCAGCGGGTGTAGTCGAAGCGCCCGGAGTCCACGACGAAGCCGCCGATCGACGTGCCGTGACCGCCCAGGAACTTGGTGGCCGAGTGGACCACGACGTCGGCCCCGTGCTCGATGGGGCGCAGGAGGTACGGGGTCGCGACCGTGTTGTCCACGATCAGCGGGACCTCGGCGTCATGGGCGATCTGCGCGACCGTCTCGACGTCCAGGACGTCGCCGCGCGGGTTCGGGATGGTCTCGGCGTAGAAGGCCTTGGTGTTCGGCCGGACGGCATCGCGCCAGGCCCGGGGGTCGTCGGGATCGGCCACGAACGTGGTCTCGATCCCGAGCCGGGACAGCGAGTGCTTGAAGAGGTTGAACGTCCCGCCGTACAGCGACGGGCTGGCCACGATGTGGTCACCCGCTCCCGCCACGTTGAGGACCGCGTAGGTCGTGGCGGCCTGCCCGGAGGCGACCATGACCGCCGCAGTGCCGCCCTCGAGCGAGGCGATGCGGTTCTCGACGACCTCGGCCGTGGGATTCGTCAGCCGCGTGTAGATCGGGCCGACCTGGCTGAGGGCGAAGCGCCCGGCCGCGGTCTCGGCATCCGGGAACACGTAGGACGTGGTCTGCTGGATCGGCAGAGCCCGGGCTCCGGTGACCGGATCGGGCTCCTGGCCGGCGTGGATCTGGCGCGTCTCGAAGCTCCAGCCCTGCGGGGCGGAGGGGGTGGGCTGCTGTGCGGACATCTCGGCGACTCCTTGGGTCTTCCGGGGCCGCGGACCGAGGTCCGACGCACCCGTCGGACCGGGTGCCGTGACCCGCGCTTGCCGTGCCGCGTGCGCGGCCGGCCCGGTCCTCACCCAGGGCACCCCACCGCGGAAGGAGGGTTGCCGGCCAGCTAGCTGGGGCTTGTCGCTGGCTCTCGTGACCTGGTGCCCATTCTCGGACGACGGCGGCTCCGGTGCAAACCCGTCCGCGGCGATGTCCCGCCCGGGGGCCGTCGGGGCCGCGCCGCCTCAGAACAGCAGCGGGCCCGCCAGGAAGCCGACCGCGTCGAGCAGGAAGTGGGCGACGATCAGGGGCATCACGCGCCCGGTGCGCCGGTAGATCCACAGGAAGACCAGGCCCATGACCACGTTGCCCAGCGCGGGGCCCACGCCCTGGTACAGGTGATAGCTGCCCCGCAGCAGCGCGGAGCCGAGCAGCACGGCCGGCCAGCTCCAGCCCACCCGCAGCAGGCGGTCGGCCAGGAACACGACCACGATGATCTCCTCGACGAGCGAGTGCCGCACCGCCGAGGCCAGCAGCAGCACGACCTCCCACCACGACGTGCCGCCGGCATTGGTCACGAGCTCCGCCGTGATCCCGAGCTCCCGCCCCGCCTGGTAGAGCCCGAGGGTTCCCAGGCCCATCACGGCGAACAGCAGCGCGCCCAGGCCCAGGTCCGCCAGCGGCATGCGCAGGTCGAGCCCGATCCGCCGCGCGACGGCCGGCAGCTGCCCCGCGGAGCCGGCCAGCAGGTACAGGGCCAGCAGCGGCGGGGCCAGTGCCAGGACGATGCCCAGGACGCGGCGCAGGGCGTCGAAGACCGGTGTGCCGGCCTGCGGCGCGTTCATGCTCGCGCTCGACTCGGCGATCGAGCTGACCGCCAGCGTCTCGGCGAGGTCGAGGATCGACCACAGCGCGCTGGCTCCCAGGGAGACCCCGAGCACCAGCGCGATCTGCAGCCACAGGTCCGCGCGCCGCGCCCCGAAGGACGGTGCGGTCGTCTCGGCGTCGTCGCGATCGGTCATGGCCTCCATTGTGGGGCAGCGGCTGCCGGCACCGGGGCCGGGCCGGCGGCCAGGGCGCAGGACGCGGCTGTGCTGTCGGCGGGGATTCCTACGATGGCGGGCATGAGCCCACAGCACCGCGAGCCCTCGACCGCCCCGCCCGTCGCACCTCGTCGGCAGCACGTGCGCGAGTTCCACGGCGATCGCTTCGAGGACCCGTACGAGTGGCTGCGGGACACGCAGTCCCCGGAGGTCCTCGCGCACCTGGAGGCCGAGACCGCCTTCGCGGAGTCCTCGACCGCCCGCCTCTCCGGGCTGCGCGAGACGCTCTTCCAGGAGGTCAGGTCCCGCGTGCAGGAGACGGATCTGTCCGTCCCGTGGCGCCGCGGGGACTGGTGGTACTTCTCCCGCACGGTCGAGGGCGGGGAGCATGCCGAGCAGTGCCGCGTCCCGGCCGATGCTCCCGGCTCGGGATCGCGGGACTGGGAGCCGCCGCAGGTCGCGGCGGGCGAGCGGCTGCCCGGCGAGCAGACCCTGCTGGACGGCAATGCCCGCGCCCGGCCCCACGGCTTCTGGTCCCTGGGCGCCTTCGACGTCACGCACGACGGCACCCGGATGGCCTGGGCCGAGGACACCACGGGAGACGAGCGCTTCACGGTGCGCGTCCACGACCTCGCGAGCGGGCGCACGCTCGACGACGAGATCCCCGGCACGTCGTACGGCGCCTTCCTCTCCCCCGACGGCCGCGCCGTCTACTACACCGAGGTCGACGACGCCTGGCGGCCGTGGCGCCTGCGCCGGCACGTCCTGGGCACCCCGCTGTCCCAGGACCGCATCGTCGCGCAGGAGGACGACCCCGGTCTGTGGCTCGGTGCCGAGCTGTCCTCGGACCGCCGCTGGATCGTGATCGAGGCCGCGTGCTCCGAGTACTCCGAGATCGCGATCCTGCCCGCCGACGCCCCGGCCGACGAGCCGCCGCGGATCGTGGTCCCGCGCTCGGAGAGAGTGCTCGCCGCGGCCGAGCCCCTGCGGATCGACGGCCGCGACGTCGTCCTCCTGCAGCACGACCACCAGGCACCCGACGCCCGCCTGAGCCTCGTCGAGCTGGAGCGCATCGGCGGGGCCATGGACGCCCTGCAGGCCGTGGACGTCGTGGCTCCGCGCGAGGGCCTGCGCGTGCTGGGCTTCGCGGCCACCGAGCACCACCTGGTGGTCGAGGTCCGCGAGGACACGCTGCCCGGTCTGCGCGTGCTGCCGCTGGCCGGGCTGGGCACGGCCAGGCAGCCGGAGCCGGCGGTCCTGGACGTCCCGGGCGAGCTGACCGCCGTGTCCCTGACGCATGCGGAGCCCGACTCCCCCGTGCTGCGCTTCACGGCCGAGTCCTTCGTCATTCCCCGGCGCGTCTTCGACCTCGTGCTGGACTCCCCGGCCCGCGAGCTGCCCGAGCCCGTGCTGCGGCGCCGCCAGCCGGTGCAGGGCGGCTACGACCCGTCGGCCTACACCGTGCAGCGCGACTGGGCCGAGGCCCAGGACGGCACGCGCATCCCGCTGACCCTCATCCGCCGCGCCGACTCCGCCGAGCCTGCTCCTGCGATCGTCTGCGCCTACGGGTCGTACGAGATCAGCATGGATCCCTCGTTCTCCTACTCGCGGATCTCCCTGCTGGACCGCGGCGCGGTCTGGGCGATCGCGCACGTGCGCGGCGGCGGCGAGCTCGGCCGCCGGTGGTACGAGGGGGGCAAGAAGGCCGTCAAGCAGCGGACCTTCACCGACGTCGTGGCGGCGACCCGGCACCTGGGCGCTCGGGAGGACATCGACCGGGATCGGGTGGCCCTGATGGGCGGCTCCGCGGGCGGGCTGCTCGTGGGGGCCGTGCTGAACCTCGCCCCGGAGCTCTACTGCGCGGCCGTGGCGGCAGTGCCGTTCGTGGACCCGCTGACCTCGATCCTCATGCCCGAGCTGCCGCTGACCGCTCTCGAGTGGGAGGAGTGGGGCAACCCCCTCGAGTCCGCCGACGTCTACCGGACCATGAAGGCCTACTCCCCCTACGAGAACGTCGCCGCCCGCGACTACCCGCCGATCCTGGCCGTGACCTCGCTGCACGACACCAGGGTGCTCTGCGTCGAGCCCGCCAAGTGGATCGCGGCCCTGCGCCACGCGAATCCGGAGCGGGCCGAGCAGCTCCTCCTGCGCATCGAGATGGCCGGCGGCCACGGCGGCGCCTCGGGCCGCTATCAGCAGTGGCGGGACAACGCGTGGGAGGACGCCTGGGTCCTGGAGCGCCTGGGACTGGCCTGAGCCGGATCAGTCCGCACGGCCCCGAGCCGGACGCGTGCCCGCGCGCTCCAGGAGCAGCACGACGGGGATCAGCAGCAGGTGCCCCGCGCTGACCACGCCGGCGGCGGTCCAAGCCTCGATGGCCTGGGCCGGCCAGGACGGCAGCGCGGCCGCGGCCGCCGCGCCGGCTCCGACATGCCACCCCAGCGGCATCCACAGCGCGCCCGTGCGAACGGCGGCCCAGGCCAGCACGAGGCCCATGACCAGCAGGCCGGCCACCCGGGCGCCCAGCCAGCCCCAGGTGCCGTCGGTGGTCAGCAGCAGCGGAAGGCTCCCGAACGCCGAGAGCCCGCCCGAGACACCGATGACCGTCGCCGTGCCCCATCGCGCCTGGGCCAGACGCAGCAGCGCGCCCCGGTGGACGACCTCCTGCGCGCCCGCCCACAGGGCCGCGATGACC
Organism: Kocuria palustris; assembly: GCF_007666205.1. Taxonomy (GTDB): domain Bacteria; phylum Actinomycetota; class Actinomycetes; order Actinomycetales; family Micrococcaceae; genus Kocuria; species Kocuria palustris_A. Next base: position 90,652 of record NZ_VDOR01000008.1, on the reverse strand, counting down.
GCCGGTCCCGCGGCGGCGGCGCCGGCGGCCGATCCGGAGGCCGCCGCCCCGGCTGGGCCCGACGACTCCACGGCATCCGCCCCCGCGAGCACGGCGGCCGCGATCGCGGCGAGCGCACCGCCGAGGACGAGCGCCGCGAGGCCGCCGAGCGGGCCCTGCGCCGCGGACTGCCGCTGCGAGCGCTCCGGGAAGCCCAGCGCTCGCCCGGGCGCCCGGGCCAGGAGGAACCAGATCAGCAGCACGGCGATCGGCAGTGCGACGAGGACCCATTCCCATGGCGCATCCCATCGCGCCAGGCGCAGGGACAGCACGTAGGAGGCGATGATCGCGGCGATCACCGCCCACAGGGCGCGGTGATCTCCGCGGTATCTCCAGATGGTGACCATGCTGCTGCCGGCTCCTCGGGTCTCGCGTCGGTGTGCGCTGCCGATCCTCTCAGCCCGCGGGCGGCTCCGCCTCCGCAGCCGCCGGCCCGGCAGCTCCCGGGTGCCGCTCCAGGAGCAGCACGAGCGGGACCACGAGCAGCGACCCGGCGATCGACACCGCCGCGACCGGCCACAGGGCAGCGACCTGGGGCACCCACACGAGCTCCACGAAGACGCCGGCCAGATTCGATCCGGCATGCCATCCCAGCGGGATCCACAGCGCCCCGGTGCGCACGGCGGCCCAGGCCAGGACGCTCCCCAGGACCAGCAGCTCGGCGCAGCGCAGCCCCAGCCAGGTCCAGGAGCCGCTGCCCATCAGCAGGTTCGGCAGGTGCGCGGCGCAGAACAGCAGCCCGCTGAGCCCGATCACGAGCGCAGCGGGCCACAGCGGCAGCGTGAGCCGCACGAGCACGCCCCGGTAGACCAGCTCCTCCGGAAGGGCCGCGGCCAGCACGCCCAGGACCACCGCACCCAGCGCGGCGAACACCCCGGCGCGCGGCAGCCAGACACCCAGCGGGACGGTGGCTCCGGCGGCCAGGAAGACCACCGCCGACCCGCCGCTGAGCGCCGCCGCGCACAGCAGCGCGAGCAGACCGGCCGCCGGCCGCTGCGCCCGGGAGCGGCCGCCGGGGGGCGGGAAGCCCAGCTCGCGCAGACCGCCGCGGGCGCCGAGGAACCACAGCAGCAGCGCCGCCAGGGGCAGCACCGCGATCGGCGCCGCCCACGGCCCTCCGGAGACGGCCAGGCCGAGGCACAGCATCGGAAGGGCGACCAGCATCCCCACCACGGCCGCGGTCGTGCGCACCCGCCTGATCCTGCTCCCCTGCCGCGCCCGGCCGGCCACGGCCGCGCGCCCGGACGCACGGCGTCCGGGCGCGAGGCCGCCCCGTGAGGCGGGGCGATGCGATCGGGGGCCCGTCAGGAGACCCCGAGCTTCTCCAGGATCAGCTCGCGGACCCGACCGGCATCCGCCTGGCCCTTGGTGGCCTTCATGACCGGGCCGATCAGGGCGCCCACGGCCTGGACCTTGCCGCCCCGGACCTTCTCCACGACATCGGGCATCTGGGCCATGGCGTCGTCGATCGCGGAGACCAGGACCCCTTCGTCCGAGACGACCGCCAGGCCGCGCTGCTCGACGATCTCGGCCGGCGAGCCCTCGCCCTCGGCCACGTGGCCCAGGACCTGCTTGGCGATCTTGTCGTTGATCGTCCTCTCGCCGATCAGCGTCTCGATCTCGGCCACGTGCTGAGCGGTGATGCCCAGGTCCGCGATCTCGACGCCGGAATTGTTGGCCAGGCGGGCGATCTCGCCCATCCACCACTTGCGGGCGGCGGCCTTGGAGGCGCCGGCCTCGATCGTCGCGGCGATCTCGTCCGTCACGCCCGCGTTGACGACGTCGCGGAACTCCTCGTCGGAGTAGCCCCACTCCTTCTGCAGCCGCGCGCGGCGCTGCGCCGGGGGCTCGGGCAGGGCGGCGCGCAGCTGCTCGACCCAGGCGGGGTCCGGGCATACCGGGACCAGGTCCGGCTCCGGGAAGTAGCGGTAGTCGTCGGCATCCGACTTGGGACGGCCCGACGTGGTCGAGCGCGTGTCCTCGTGCCAGTGGCGGGTCTCCTGGACGACCCTCTCCCCCGCCTTGAGCACGGCGGCGTGGCGCTGGATCTCGTAGCGCACGGCCCGCTCGACGGAGCGCATCGAGTTCACGTTCTTGGTCTCGGATCGGGTGCCGAACTCGGTCGAGCCCTTGGGCATGAGCGAGACGTTCGCATCGCAGCGGACGTTGCCGCGCTCCATGCGGGCGTCGGAGATGCCGAGGTCCTTGACGATCTCGCGGATCGCCTTGACGTAGGCCCGGCCCAGCTCGGGCGCCCGGTCCCCCGCCCCGACGATCGGCCGGGTCACGATCTCGACCAGGGGCACGCCGGCACGGTTGTAGTCGACCAGGGAGAACTCGGCGCCCTGGATGCGCCCCGCGCCGCCCATGTGGGTCAGCTTGCCGGCGTCCTCCTCCATGTGGGCGCGCTCGATCTCGATGGTGAACGGCGTGCCGTCCTCCAGCTCCACGGTGAGCTCGCCGTCGAAGGCGATGGGCTCGTCGTACTGCGAGGTCTGGAAGTTCTTGGGCGTGTCCGGGTAGAAGTAGTTCTTCCGCGAGAAGTGCGAGACAGGGGCGATCCGGCAGCCCAGGGCGAGCCCGAGCTTGATCGCGTACTCGACGGCCCTGCCGTTGACCACGGGCAGCACGCCGGGCAGACCCAGCGACACGGGCGTCGTGTTGGTGTTCGGCTCGTCGCCGAACGTGTTCGGCGCCCAGTCGAACATCTTGGTCTCGGTGTTGAGCTCCACGTGGACCTCGAACCCGAGCACGGGGTCGAAGTCCTGCATGGCCTCCTCGAACGACAGGATCGGATCGCTCATTTGGCGCCTCCCTCGGTGGTCTCCGACAGCTTCTCCAGGGCGTCGACGACGTCCGGCAGGTCCTTCCGGATCGGCCCGCCGTTCGTCTGCTCGAGCAGCGCCTCCAGGCCGGCGGCCGCGCGGTACAGGCGCACGTCCTGCCGGGCCGGGGCCATGAACTGGAGGCCGACCGGGAGCCTGTCCTCCGGCGAGAGCCCCGCGGGGATCGAGATGGCCGGGATGCCCGCCAGGTTGGTCGGGATCGTGGCGACGTCGTTGAGGTACATCTGCATGGGGTCCGCCTGCTCGTCCACGGAGCCGAGGGGGAAGGCGGTCGTCGGCGCCGTGGGCGAGACCAGGACGTCGACCTGCTCGAAGGCCGCGTCGAGATCGCGCTGCACGAGCGTGCGGACCTTCTGGGCCGAGCCGTAGTAGGCGTCGTAGTAGCCGGCCGACAGGGCGTAGGTGCCCAGGATGGTGCGGCGCTTGACCTCGTCGCCGAAGTTGGCCGCGCGGGTGGCGGACATGACGCGCTCGATCGTCACGCGTCCGTCCCGGGGCAGCACGCGGTGCCCGAAGCGGACGCCGTCGTACTTGGCCAGGTTGGAGGAGACCTCCGAGGACATGATCAGGTAGTAGGCCCCCAGCGCGTACCGGAAGTTCGGGGTGTCGATCTCGACGACGGTCGCGCCGGCCTGCTCGAGGGCCTCGACGGCCTCGCGGAAGCGCTGCTCGACCCCGGCCTGGAAGCCCTCGCCGGTCAGCTCCCTGAGCACGCCCACCCGCAGGCCCTTGAGCCCGCCCTCGGCGGCGCCCTCCCGAGCGGCCTCGGCGAAGCCGGCGGCCGGGTCGGTGAGCGACGTGGAGTCCTCGGGATCGTGGCCGCCCACGACCTCGTGCAGCAGCGCGGCGTCCAGGACGGTGCGCGAGCACGGCCCCACCTGGTCGAGCGACGACGCCATGGCGATGACGCCGTAGCGCGAGACGGAGCCGTAGGTGGGCTTGACGCCGACCGAGCCGGTGACGGCCGCGGGCTGGCGGATCGAGCCGCCGGTGTCCGTGCCCAGCGCCAGCGGCGCCTGGTGCGCGGTGACGGCCGCGGCCGAGCCGCCGCCGGAGCCGCCCGGGATGCGGGTGGGATCCCACGGGTTGCGGGTCACGCCGAACGCGGAGTGCTCCGTGGTGGAGCCCATGGCGAACTCGTCCAGGTTGGTCTTGCCCAGGATCGGCATGCGGGCCGCGCGCAGCCGCTGCGTCACGGTGCCGTCGTAGGGGCTCATCCATCCCTCGAGCATGCGCGAGGCGGCGGTGGTGGGCTGGCCCTTGGTGACGATCAGGTCCTTGACCGCGATCGGCACGCCGGCCAGCTCCGGCAGCTCCTGGCCGGCCGCCCGGTCCCGGTCCACCTGCTCGGCGACCTCGAGGGCCTCCTGGGCATTGACGTGCAGGAACGCGTTGAGACCGGTCTTGCCGGCCGAGCGGTCCTGGTCGTCGACGGCGCGGCCGTCGGTGGCCTCGATGCGATCCAGATGGGCCTGCACGGCCTGCACGGAGGTGATCTCGCCGGCGCGCAGCCGCTGGGCCAGCTCGGCGGCGGGCAGTTCGATGATGTTCTCGCTCATATCGCCTCAGTCCTCGTCCAGGATCGCCGGGACCTTGAACAGCCCGTCCTCCGCATCGGGGGCGCCGGAGAGGGCCTCCTGCGCGCTCAGGGTCTCGCCGACCACGTCCTCGCGCAGGACGTTGCGCAGCGGCAGCGGGTGGCTGGTCGCGGGGACGTCGTCACCGGCGACCTCGCTGACGGAGGCGACCGACTGCACGATCTGGCCGAGCTCGCCGGCCATCGCCTGCAGCTCGTCCTCCGTCATCTCGATATGCGCGAGTCGCGCCAGATGGGCGACCTCATCGCGACTGATCGCGGACATGCACGCTCCTTGTGCTCGTGGTTCCGTGCTCGTGGTTCGGGGGCGGCCCGCGGAGCGGCCCGCGCGGCGCGCAGGCCGGCGGTTTGCTCGACGACGCGGCCGGCTCGCCCCATCCTAGCGACAGCTCCCGACACCGGCGGCGGCCCGACCGGTCCCCCGCGCCGCCTACCCTGGACTGCGACGGCGCACGCCGCGCCGAGCCCCGCACCCACGAGCCCCTCAGGGGCAGCAGGAGGACCGCATGGCCAAGAAGGACGCCAAGCCCAAGAAGGACCGCGGCGCGGCCCGTCGTGCGAAGGCGGCCGCGCGCGGCGGCGCTCGCCCGTCGGCCGGGCCGCGCACCCCATCGCAGGATGCGGCCAATGCGTGGCGCCAGGGCATCTCGGAGGCGACCGCCGACACCGTCGACCAGATGGCCGCCCACGTGCAGACGATCGCGCTGCAGCAGCTCGAGCAGTTCGGCGGGTTCCCGGCGTTCCTGATCACGGCCCGGCGCGACGGGGAGTTCGAGCTCGACAGCGTGGAGCCCTCCGAGGCGGCCGAGACCGTCGACGAGCTCGAGCCCGACGACGCGGCCGAGCTCACGGAGCTGCACCACGCCGATGACCCGGAGGCCGCTCTGCGCGCCCTGGCGCAGCGGAAGGCCCCGGAGCTGCTCGGCGCCGCCCTGGCGCTGCCGGCCACGCTGCCCGATCGCTCCGGCGCCCCGGCGCTGGTGATCGAGATCGAGCACCGCGACGGCGTGAGCATCACCCTGGTGCAGTCCTACCGGGTCGGCGGACGCGGCGGCGCCAGGACCACCGAGCTCGACGATCCGACCGTGGAGCAGCGCGCGGCGTCCCTGCTGCGCCGCCCTCGCCCCGGCTCCGGGGACAGCGACGCGGGGCCCCGGCCCGAGACCGGGTCCGAGGCCCGATCCGAGCACCGGCCCGGATCGGCGGCCGGCGACGAGGCCGAGCGCCCGGCCGCCACCGACGCCGAGGGCTGAGTCGGCCCTCGCGCCGGCGGCCCGGGCGCGACGGCATGACAGAGCCCCCGCAGCGCGGACGCTGCGGGGGCTCTCGTCGATCAGATGCGATCAGCTGATCGCGGCTGCGCTCTCGCGCAGGGGATCCGGATCGGATCAGGCGGGGATGTCCAGCACCTGGCCGACGAAGATCAGGTTCGGGTCGGCCACGACGTCGGCGTTGGCCGCGTACAGGGTCTCCCAGTCGGTGCCGTGGGCGGTCGCGATGGTGCCCAGGGTGTCGCCCGAGACGACGGTGTAGGTACCGGCGACGGCAGCCTGCGGGGCGACCGGAGCGGCCGGGGCGGTGTACTCGACGGCCGGGGCCTGCTCGGCAGCCGGGGCGGCCGGGGCCTGCTGGACCGGAGCCTGCTCGGCGACCGGAGCGGCCGGAGCCTCGGCGACGGGGGCCTGCTGAACCGGGGCCTGCTCGGCGACCGGGGCAGCCGGGGTCTCGGCGACCGGAGCCTGCTCGGCGACCGGAGCAGCCGGGGCCTGCTCGGCGGCGGGGGCCTCGGGGGCCGGAGCCGGGGCGGCGGGCTGCTCGGCCGGGGCCTGCTCGGGAGCCGGGGCCTCGACCGACTGGGTGGAGACCTCGGTCTCGGCCTGAGCCGGGGCCTCGGCGGAGTAGCCGGAGGCGGCCGGGGTGCCGGACAGGCCCAGCTTGGCGGAGCAGTGGGGCCAGGCGCCCCAGCCCTGCTCGGCCTGGACGCGCTCGGCGACGGCGATCTGCTGCTCCTTGGAGGCGTTCTCCGGGGAGCCCGTGCCGCCGAAGCCGGCCCAGGTCTGCGGAGTGAACTGGAGGCCGCCGGAGAAGCCGTTGCCGGTGTTGGTGCTCCAGTTGCCGCCGGACTCGCACTCGGCGAGGGCGTCCCACGGGCTGGCCTGCGCGGGGGCGGCCGCACCGAGGAGGGCGACGCCGCCGAAGACGGTGGCGGTGCCGGCGACGATGGTGTTCTTGAGGTTCTTCTTCACGACAGGCTCCACGACGGTGCCGTCTACGCTCGTGCCGTCCCCGGCGTCATAGCGTCGCTGTCTTTCCGTTCCATGATGGTCGGTGTCGGATGCAGCCCTCGACAGCGATGACGGCTGACTGCATCCTGGATTTCGTGTGGCGCCCGGCATGCGAGCCGAGGCGCTGGATCGAGACCCGTGCGAGTCTCTCTCGGGGGAAGTTCGGAGATCACAGTACCGTAACGATTCGGGCTGACAAGCCCCCTGTGCTGTGATCTATGCCAATCTGGAAGTTTGGCGTCTCGGCGACCAGACATCGCCGCGCCTCTTCCGCTGCGGTCGATCCTCACGGCCGTCCGCACCCTGCCGTCCGATCCGGGGCAGCCGGTCCGGCGCGCAGAGTAACGACAGCATAACAGGAAGATCACGATCAGGTCACGACCCGCCGTTCTGGGGACAGCAGGACCGGCCGCCCACAGTGGCACCGTCGCGCCGCGCGAGCAACCGCCCAGGTCGGACCGCGCTGTCGACCGGGGGCCGCGGATCAGCGGCCGACGATGTTCCGCCGCGGCGCCCCCGATCCGGGGCGCTCAGCCCTCGGAGCCGTGGCCGGGATCATCCTGGCGGAACGGCTCGGGGCCCTCGGCCAGCAGGCGCAGGAAGCCGGCTTCGTCGAGCACGGTCACGCCCAGCGACTCGGCCTTGTCGAGCTTGGACCCGGCGGAGGCCCCGGCCACCAGGAAGTCGGTCTTCCGCGACACGGAGCCCGAGGCCTTGCCGCCGCGGGCGAGGATCGCCTCCTTGGCGGAGTCGCGGGAGTGCTGCTCGAGCGTCCCGGTCACCACGATGGTCAGTCCGTCGAGCACCTTGGGCACGGAGTCGTCGGCCTCGTCCTCCATGCGCACTCCGGCGGCGGCCCAGGACTCCACGATCTCCCGGTGCCAGTCCACCTGGAACCAGTCGATGACCTCGCGGGCGATCACGGGTCCGACCCCGTCGGTCGCGGCCAGCTCCTCCTCGCTCGCGCCCCGGATGCGGTCCATCGAGCCGAAGGCCGTGGCCAGGGACCGAGCCGCCGTGGGCCCGACGTGGCGGATCGACAGGGCCACGAGCACGCGCCACAGCGGCTGGGAGGTGGCCTTGGCGAGCTCGTCGAAGAGCTTGACGGTGTTGGCGCTGGGCTGGGACGGGTGCTTGGCGCTGCCCTTGGTCCAGAAGTACGGGACCAGCTCGGTCTCCCCGGGCCGGGCCCCCGCGCCGCGCTTCTGCCGCTCGATCCGCACGTCCTTGAGCATCCCGGCCGTGAGGTCGAAGAGCTGCGCCTCGGAGGTCAGCGGCGGCTCGGCCGGCTCCGCCGGTCGGGTCAGCGCGACGGCGGCCTCCTCCCCCAGCGCCTCGATGTCGAAGGCCCCGCGGCCGGCCGCGTGGAAGACGCGCTCCTTGAGCTGATCCGGGCAGGAGCGCGCATTGGGGCAGCGGATGTCGACGTCGCCCTCCTTGGCCGGGCGCAGCTCGGTGCCGCAGGACGGGCAGTGCTCGGGCATGACGAACTCGCGTTCGGTGCCGTCGCGCAGGGCGACCACCGGCCCGACGATCTCGGGGATGACGTCGCCGGCCTTGCGCAGCACGACCGTGTCCCCGATCAGCACGCCCTTGGCCCGCACGACGTCCTGGTTGTGCAGGGTGGCCATCTCCACGGTGGAGCCGGCGACCTGCGCCGGCTCCATGACGCCGTACGGGGTCACCCGCCCCGTGCGGCCCACGCCCACCCGGATGTCGAGCAGTCTGGTGTGGACCTCCTCGGGCGGGTACTTGTAGGCCACCGCCCAGCGGGGCGTGCGGGACGTGTGGCCGAGCTGCCGCTGGGTGGCGCGGTCGTCGACCTTGACCACGATGCCGTCGATGCCGTGGGCCAGGGAATGGCGCTTGTCGCCGTACTCGTCGATGTACGCGACGACCTGATCGATGCTGTCCAGGACGCGGGAGTAGGGGCTCACCGGGAGCCCCCAGCCCGCCATGAGGTCGTAGGCCTCCGACTGGCGGCCGAGCTCCAGGCCGTCGGCCGCGCCGATGCCGTGCACGTGCATGGACAGCGGGCGCTTGGCCGTCTCGGCGGGGTCCTTCTGCCGCAGCGAGCCGGCCGCCGCATTGCGCGGGTTGGCGAACGGCGCCTTCCCCTCCTCGACGCGCTGGGCGTTGACCGTCCGGAAGTCGTCGGTGGAGATGAAGATCTCGCCGCGGATCTCGATCTCCCTCGGGATCCCGTCGCCCTCCAGCTGCTCGGGGATGGTGGCGATCGTGGCGACGTTGTGCGTGACGTCCTCGCCGATGGCGCCGTCGCCGCGGGTGGCCGCGCGAACGAGCCGGCCGTCGCGGTACAGCAGGTTGATCGCCAGTCCGTCGATCTTGACCTCGGTGAGCCAGCGCGGCGCAGGGGCCCCGTGGAGGGCCGCGACCTGGGCCTCGGCCCGCTCGAGCCAGGTCCGCAGCTCGTCGATCGAGAAGACGTCCTCGAGGGAGTACATGCGCTCGAGGTGCCGAACGGGCGCGAAGGCCGCCGAGGCCTCGCCGCCGACCTCCTGGGTGGGAGAGTCGTTGGCCTGCAGCTCGGGGTGCAGCGACTCGATCTCCTCGAGCCGGCGGTAGTCGCGGTCGTAGTCCGCGTCCGAGATCGTGGGCGCGTCCTGCTGGTAGTACTCGATCCGGGCCTGGCGCACGCGCTCGACCAGCTCCGCGTACTCCTCCCGCAGGGCGTCGGCGGGGATCTGCTCGGCCGGCATCTGCACGGCGTCGTCGACGGGCTGCTCGGCGTCGCGGCCGGGAACTGCTGCGGTCTTCCTCTGCTGGCTCACCCGGACATTGTGGCGCACCCCTCCGACGGCGCATCGCGCCGTCGGAGGGGTGCAGTGTCCCGCTCGGCGGGGAGGGGCTGACCCCGGCTCAGACGGCGCCGCGCCCGTCCTGCGCCTGCTGCGGACGCCGGAGCCGGAGGTCGGCGTGCGGGCGGCCCTTCCGGGCATCCCACACGACGACCCGGCCGCGGCTCAGCCGCCGCCCGCGGCCGTCGCGCTGCACCGCCACGGCCGGCGTCGCCGGCAGCACCAGGGGGGCGCCGAACTCGACGTCCCACTGCAGCGGCGTCGGGGCATCGAGCATGGCCAGCGCGCGCGAGGCCGTGTACATGCCGTGGGCGATCGCGCCCTTCATGCCCAGGGCCCGGGCCGAGGCCGCGCTGAGGTGGATGGGGTTCACGTCCCCGGAGACCCCGGCATAGCGCCGGCCCGTGTCGGCGCCGAGCTGCCACCGGGCCGTGGGCATCGGCGCCTCGAAGTCGGGGCGGGCGCCCGTCGCGGCCGCCTCCTCCTCCTCCGGCAGCCGGACGCCGCGGGCCAGGTAGGTGGAGGTCCCGACCCACGCGGGCTCGGTGCCCTCGCGTCCGCGCAGCTCCACGACGACGTCGAACTGGGCTCCGGAGCGATGGGGCCGCAGGTCCTGCGCGCGCACCGCGACGCGCACGCGGTCCCCGACGTGCAGCGGCTGCTCGTGGCGCACCGAGTTCGACAGGTGCACCAGGCCGAGCAGGGGCAGCGGGAAGTCGTCGCGGGTCAGCAGCGCCATGGCCGCGGGGAACGAGACCGCGTGCAGGAACCCGCTGAAGGCCTCGACCGATCCGTCGGGCAGGGCCCGGACCGGGGCCTCGACCACCCGGCAGAACGCGCGGTGGGCCTGCTCCTCGATCGGGACGTCGTCCACGAGGACCTCGACGTCCGGCAGCTCGAGGCGCCGCGCAGCGGATCCGCTCGCCGGCCCCGCGGACCGGCGCCGCCCGGGAGCGGGCACCGGCAGCCCGCCGATCACGCGCGTCCAGGCAGTGCGCAGGGTCCGCGTGCCGGCCCCGAGCACGCTGCCCCCGGCGGCCTTGGCGTACAGCGGTCCGAGCGCGGGCATGGAGGGCAGGACCACGTGCTCGGTCCCTCCGCCGTCGGTGCGGGTGCGGCTGGTGCTCATGATCACGCCCCCACCAGGTTCTGGCCGCACACCCGCAGCGTCTGCCCGGAGATCCCGGCCGCGGCGTCGGAGAGCAGGAAGGAGATGGCCTCGGCCACGTCCACCGGCAGGCCGCCCTGCTGCAGCGAGTTCAGGCGGCGGGCCACCTGGCGGCGCGCCATGGGGATCCGGGCCGTCATCTCGGTCTCGATGAAGCCCGGGGCCACGGCATTGGCCGTGCCGCCCTTGAGTGCGAGCACCGGGGCCAGGGCCGCGACCATGCCGACGACGCCCGCCTTGGAGACCGCGTAGTTGGTCTGGCCCCGGTTGCCCGCGATGCCCGAGGTCGAGGCCAGTCCGATGACCCGCAGCCCCTGCGCCATCGGGTCCTCGAGCAGCTGCTCGGTGATCCGCAGCGGCGCCTCGATGTTGACGGCCTGCACGGAGGCGAAGCGGGCCTCGTCCATGTTCGCCAGCATCTTGTCGCGGGTGATCCCCGCGTTGTGCACGATGCCGTCGATGCGCCCGTGCCGGACCCGGCAGTGCTCCAGGATCCGCCGCCCGGCATCGGGGGCGGTGACGTCCAGCGGCAGCGACGCGGCGCCGATCGAGTTCGCCAGGGCCGCGAGCGAGTCGCCGGCGGCGGGGACGTCGATCGGGACGACCTCGGCGCCCTGGGCGTGCAGCAGGCGCGCGATCCGCTCGCCGATGCCGCGGGCGGCGCCCGTGACCACCAGGACCCGGCCCTCGAGCGGCTGCTCCCCGAGCGGCGCCGTGGACAGCGACTCCGGTCCCGCGGCGGAGGTGACGGGCAGGAACTGCCCCGACACGAAGGCGCTGCGGCCCGAGAGCAGGAAGTCGAGGCCGCCCAGGACCGACGGGGCATCGGCGGCGACGCCGTCGGCGACCACGATGCCGTTGGCGGTCGACCCGCCGCGCATCTCCTGCGCCAGCGAGCGCACCAGGCCGACGACGCCCTGGCGGGCCGCGTTGCGGCGCACCGGATCGATCGCGGCCTGATCCTCCCCGGCCGCGCCGGTCGTGGGGGCCGCCGAGACCGCCGAGCCCGCCGCCACCCCGGCGGCGGGCCGCGAGACCGCGACGATGCGCCCGGCGGCCGCGAGCCGGCGCAGCACGCCGCCGAGCTGGAGCGACGGCGCCGTGAGATCCGACGGGCCCTCCACCTCGGTGAGCACGAGGAGCACGGCCTGGACCTTGTCCGCGTCCTCGGGATCGCGGTGGACCCGGTGCCCGCGCGCGGCGAGGGCGGCGGCCAGGGCCTCGGCGTCGCCGGCTCCGGCTGCGGTGCCGAGGACCAGCACGGTGCGCGGCTGCTCCGGGGTGCCGGGCTCGTGGCGGGTCAGGGCCACGGGCGAGGGCAGCCCGAGCGCGCCGGCCACCGATCGTCCGGGGCCGGAGGAGACGACATCGAGGTAGGCGTCCTGCGACGAGCGCAGATCGGCGAGGGTGCGCGTCCAGCGCGGTGTCCTGGGCATGAGAGGGCCTTTCGGGGTGTCCTGTGAGTCGGTGCGGTGCGGAGGCGCGGCGGCGTCGAGGCGGATCGGCGTCGAGGCGGTGCTGCGCCGGCGCGGTGCGGCGTCCGTGCCGCACCGCGCTCGAGCGGATCAGTCCTGCGGCTGGGCCCGCAGCAGAGCGACCGCGCCCTGCCCGCCGGCGGCGCACACCGAGATGACGCCGGTCGTGGGCCGGCCCTCGGCGACCGCGCGGGCCTTGAGCTCCTTGGCCAGGGCCGCCACGATGCGGGTGCCGGTCGCGGCGAACGGGTGGCCGGCGGCCAGCGAGGAGCCGTTGACGTTCAGGCGGGAGCGGTCGACCGGGCCGACCGGCTCGTCGAGGCCGAGGCGCTCGCGGCAGAACTCGGCGTCCTCCCACGCGGTCAGGGTGGCCACGACGGTCGAGGCGAAGGCCTCGTGGATCTCGACGAGGTCGACCTCCTGCAGCCGGATGCCCTGGCGGGCGAGCAGGCGCGGCATGGCGCGGACCGGGGCCATGAGCAGGCCCTCGTCGCCGTCGACGAAGTCCACGGCCGCCTCCTCGACGTCGACGATCTCGGCCAGTCGGGGCAGGCCGTTCTCGCGGGCCCACTGCTCCGAGGCCAGCAGCACGGCGGAGGCCCCGTCGGTCATGGGCGTCGAGTTCCCGGCGGTCATGGTCGCATCGCCCAGGGACCGGCCGAAGACCGGCGAGAGCCCGGCGAGCTTCTCCGGGGTCGTGTCCGGACGCAGCGTCGTGTCCTTCCGGACCCCGCGGAACGGGGTCACGAGGTCGTCGAAGAAGCCGCGGTCCCACGCGGCGGCCAGGTTCCGGTGGCTCGCGGCCGCCAGCTCGTCCTGGGCCTGTCGCGTGACGCCCCACTTCTGACCCGTGATCGCCTGGGACTCGCCCATGGACAGCCCCGTGCGCGGCTCGGCCACGCCGGGGGCGACCGGGGCGAGGTCCCCGGGCCGCAGCGCGGCCAGCGCCCTGAGCCGATCCTTGGGCGTCTTGGCGTAGTTGAGCTTGAGCAGGACCCGGCGCAGGCCCTCCCCCACGACGATCGGCGCGTCGGAGGCGGAGTCGGCGCCGCCGGCGATGCCGACGTCGATCTGCCCGCAGCGGATCTTGTTGGAGATCAGCGACGTGGTCTCCATGCCCGTGGCGCAGGCCATCTGGACGTCGATGCCCGGGGTGTGCGGGTCCAGGGCCGAGCCCAGGACCGATTCGCGGACCATGTTGAAGGCCTTGGGCTGCTTGAGCACCGCGCCGCCGGCGACGGCGCCCAGGCGCCGCCCGGACAGCCCCGTGCGCGCGACCAGGCCGTCCAGCACGGCCCTGAACATCTCCTGGACGGAGACCTGGGCGTAGGGACCGCCTGCCTTCGCGAACGGGATGCGGTCACCGGCCACGACCCAGGCGGAGCGCTGGCGCGGTGCGGAGCCGCCGGACGGGCGGTCGTCGGAGGGGCGGCCGGAGGTCGCGGGGGCCGAGGCGGACTCGGGGGTGCCGGAGGCGGTCATGCGGAACTCTCCTGGGGAGTCGGTATGCGTGAGCACTCGGTGCTCCTGTGAGGGGTATCACCTTCTCCGAGAGTACCTGATACTCTCGGTATCGTGAACACATCAGCAGGACGCGGGGCCTCGGATCCCGGCGCGCAGCCCGAGCAGCAGGGCGACGGCCGCTCGCTGCGGTGGAACCGCCACCGGGAGCAGCGCCGCGTCGAGCTGCTGCGCCTGTCGGTGCAGGCGGTGGGCGAGCTGGGCCCGGGCGCCTCGATGGCGGAGATCGCCGGGGCGTGCCGGACCTCGAAGTCCGTGTTCTACCGCTACTTCCAGGACAAGGAGGGGCTGCAGCGCGAGCTGGCCTCGTTCGTCGTCGAGCGCATGGGCCGGCGCATGCGCGCGGCGGCCGCGGAGGCGCCCTCGTTCGAGGCCTCCGTCCGCGCCCTCGTGGAGCAGTACCTCTGGCAGATCCAGAGCGCGCCGCACGTCTACCGCTTCATCACCCGCGGCTCCGACGCCCATGCCGAAGGCCCCGTCGGGCGCTTCGCGCTCGCCACGGCGGAGCTGCTGATCGAGGAGCACCGCCGTCGCGCGCCCGCCCACCGCCGGCTCGAGCCCCGGATGGCCGGCTACTGGGCCGCGGGAGTGGTCGGGATGGTCCGCGGGGCGGGCGAGGCCTGGATGTCCCCGGAGCCCGCCCCCCGCGCGAGCGCCCCGCGCCCCGGCCTCGACGAGTTCGTCGAGATCGTCACCGCGTGGGTCGTGGCCGGCACCTCCCCGCCGGGAGCCGATGCCGCGGCCCAGCCGCCCCGCGCCACGGCGCCGAGCACCCGGGCGCGGCGACGAGCCCCACCCGAGCACGGCGACCCCTTCGCTTCCCACGACCCGCTCACCGCGGCCGGCCCGTCCGGCCACGAGCTCCCCCAGGAGGACAGCATGACGACCACCGCCCAGAAGCCCCGCACCGGCCGGGACGACGACCGCAGGCGCGAGGGCGAGCACGCCTTCGACCCCGCCGCCGACTCCGCCGTCGTCGACCACGACGTGCTGCGCGAGGCGATCGCCGGCCGCTGGGCCGAGCAGCGCCGCGCCGCGCGCCGCCTCGCCGCCGACCCGCGCCTGCACATCGAGCCGGGCACCCACTGGTCGGAGCACCGCGAGGCCACGTTCGACCACCTCGCGCTCCTGGCCGGCTCCGATGCCGTGCGCGCCGGGCTGCCCGTCGAGCAGGGCGGCGCGGGCGATCCGGCCGCCTACCTCTCGGGCTTCGAGGAGTTCGTGCTCGCCGATCCGTCGCTGCAGATCAAGGCGGGCGTGCAGTGGGGCCTGTTCGGCTCCGCGATCGTGAACCTCGGCACGCAGAAGCACCACGAGCGCTGGCTCGAGGACATCTGGTCGCTGCGGATCCCCGGCGCCTTCGCCATGACCGAGACGGGGCACGGCTCCGACGTCGCCTCGATCGCGACCACGGCCACCTATGATCCGGCGACCGAGGAGTTCGAGATCCACACGCCGCACCGCGGCGCGTGGAAGGACTACCTGGGCAACGCCGCGCTCAACGGCCGCGCGGCCGTCGTGTTCGCGCAGCTGATCACCGACGGCGTCGACCACGGCGTCCACGCGTTCTTCGTCCCGCTGCGCGACGACTCCGGGCAGTTCCTGCCCGGCGTCGGCGGCGAGGACGACGGGCACAAGGGCGGTCTCAACGGCGTCGACAACGGGCGCCTGCACTTCGACCGCGTCCGCGTGCCGCGGGAGAACCTGCTGGACCGCTACGGCCACGTGGCCGCCGACGGCACCTACACCTCCCCGATCGAATCCCCGGGCCGCCGCTTCTTCACGATGCTCGGGACCCTGGTCCAGGGCCGCGTCTCGCTCGACGGCGCCTCGGTCGTGGCCGCCCGCGCGGGGCTGGGCATCGCCCTGACCTACGCCTCGCAGCGTCGCCAGTTCGCCCCGGTCAAGGGCAGGGCCGAGTCCGTGCTGCTGGACTACCACCAGCACCAGCGCCGGCTCTTCCCCTACGTCGCCAAGGTCCTGGCCTCCGGATTCGCCCACGAGGAGCTGCTCGAGGCCTTCGACGGGGTCTTCTCCGGGCGCAGCGACACGGACGAGTCCCGCCAGGACCTCGAGACGATGGCCGCGGCGCTGAAGGCCTCCTCGACCCGGCTGGCCCTGGACGCCCTGCAGGAGTGCCGCGAGGCCTGCGGCGGAGCGGGCTTCCTCTCCGAGAACCGCATCCCCCTGCTGCGCGCCGACCTGGACGTCTACGCGACGTTCGAGGGCGACAACACCGTGCTGATGCAGCTCGTGGCGAAGCGCCTGCTGGGCGACTTCGCCAAGGGCCTGTCGGGCCTGCCCCCGGCCGGCAAGGCCCGCTGGGCGGCCGGCCGCGCGGCGGAGGCCACCTTCAGCCGCTCGGGCCTGCGCGGGCTGTCCCAGGTCCTGCGCGACACCGGCGATCCGCGCCGCTCGGTGAACTTCCTGCGCGACCCGGAGACCCAGCACGCCCTGCTCTCCGACCGGGTCTCCACGATGGTCGAGGAGGCCGCCGAGAACATGCGCGGGGCCGACCGCTCGGATCCCGAGGCCGCTGCCCAGGCCTTCGACCGCAATCAGCACCGGCTCATCGAGGCCGCGCGCGCCCACGCGGAGCTGCTCAAGTGGGAGGCCTTCACCCGGGCCCTCGACGAGATCGACGACGACGGCACCCGCCAGGTCATGATCTGGCTGCGCGACCTGTTCGGGCTGACCGTGATCGACGAGAACCTGGGCTGGTACCTGGCCCACGGCCGGCTCTCCCTGATGCGCGGTCGCATGATCGACGCGTACCTCCAGCGCCTGGTGGGGCGGCTGCGTCCGCACATCATGGACGTGGTGGCGGCCTTCGACTTCCCGCAGGAGCTGCTGCGCGCGAAGATCGCCACCGGCGCCGAGGCCCAGCGCCAGGAGGACGCCGCCGCATGGCGCGCCGCCCGCGACGCCGCGGGGCGCACCGCCGCCCCCGAGGGCTCCTCCGACGACGGCTCCGACGCCGCCCACCCGGGCTCCGACGAGCACACCCCCGCGCAGGCGGATCCCACGCTCGACAAGCCGATGGACCGGATGTCCTGAGGCACTGCACCGGGAGGGCCCGGCCGCGCTTCCGCGGCCGGGCCCTCCGTCTGCTCGGGGCGAGGCCCCGTCCGTCCCTGCTCGGGGCCGGGCTCCTCAGCCGCGCCGGCCGGGGCCGTCGTCGTCGAGCTCGTGACGCAGCTCGATCGGCACGAACGTCGTGGTGTCCTCGTCGGCCGGGCGGGAGCCGACGGCATCGGCGACGATCACCGTGACGTTGTCGCGGGCGCCGGTGCGCAGCGTCGCGTTGACCAGGACGTCGGCGGCCTCCTTGGGGTGGGGCACCGAGTGCACCACGCGGGCGATGTGGGCCACGGAGACCTCCCCCGTGAGCCCGTCGGAGCACAGCACGAGCCGGTCCCCGGCGTGGGCGGGCATGACCCAGACGTCGGGCTCCCAGACCTGCCCGGTGCCCAGGGCGCGGGTGATCACGTTGCGCCGGGGGTGGACCATGGCCTGGGCCGGGGTGATCTGCCCGATCGAGACCAGGTACTGGACCTCCGAGTGGTCCACGGTGATCTGCTGCAGCTCGGGCTGCGGCGCCTCCGCCGCCGGGGGGACCGGCGTCAGGCGCTCCGTGGCGGGCCCCTCGTCGAAGCCGACCTCGCTCGGGGGCACGACCCTCTCGTCCGGGATCGGGATGACCTCGGTGATGTCCACGCCGGCCTCGGTGTAGGCCGAGAACTGGTCCGTCGCGCGCTTGGAGACCGCCGCGTGGTCCGGGGCGGGGTGCTCCCCCTCGGGCCGCAGCAGCCGGTAGGTGCGCGAGTCGCCGATGTTGAAGACCACCCAGAACGGATCCTCGTCGATCTCCGCGAGCCAGGCCCCGGTGACCGTCGTGCCGGCGCGGCCGCCGAGCTCCTCCTGGATCGACCGGTCGGCCTCGTGCAGCACGGCGCGCAGCTTGCGCACCAGCTCGAGGGCATCGGCCGGGATCTCCGGATCGAGCTTCATCTCGCGCTCGATTCGGGCGCGGAAGCGGGCGACGTCCTCCGGCGGCTCGGGCTCTGCCGGGATGCGGACGCCGGTGGGGCTCCTGGAGCTGAACAGCGGCGAGCCGCCGAGGGTGCGCACGGCGAGCGCCGAGGCGATCTCGCCGGCCTCGTGGCCGCCCATGCCGTCCGCCACGGCGCACATGGTCCGGGTGACCACGAGCGAGTCCTCGTTGGTCTCCCGGTGACGACCGCGGTCGGTCGCGGCACCTGCCCTGATCACGAGCGGAGCACTCATTCGTAGTCAACTTCCAGTTGGGGACCAGGTCCGGCGGAGATCTTCACCGGTCGGACATCTCCGAACCCTCTCACGCTCTGCGGCGGCTGAGGCTTCAGGACGAATCGGTCGTCGCCGTCGAGCACGGCGGCGGTGGAGGCGTCCACGAGGACGCCCCCGGGCTCGGACAGCGCCACGAGGCGCGAGGCGAGGTTCACGGTCGGCCCGTAGAGGTCGCCCAGGCGCGGCAGCACGCGGCCCCACACGAAGCCGACGCGGGTCTGCGGCAGCTCCTGGTCCTCCTGGATCGCCCGGCGCAGGGCCAGGGCGATCAGGGCGCCGTCCTGCGGGCTCTCGGACATGTACATGACCTCGTCGCCGATGGTCTTGATGAGGCGGCCGCCGCCGGAGGCGATGACCTCGGCGCAGCGCTGCTCGAAGCGCTGCACGAGCGCGGCCAGCGTCCGCTCGTTCATCTTCCGGGACAGGGCCGTGAACGAGACCATGTCCGCGAAGCCGATCCCGCGGGCCAGCGGCAGCGAGGCCGAGGCGTCGCCGACGTCGCCCGAGCGCGGCGACCCGGCGGATCGCTCCTGGCGCATGGCCAGGCGCTGCACGGCGCCGTTGAGCTGGCGCCGCCAGGTGTAGAGCAGCAGCTCCTCCAGATCGGCCTCGATCCGCGGCAGCAGCTCGAGCAGCTCCTGGCGCGCCTCGGCGTCCGAGTAGCCCCCGTGCATCACGAGATCCTCCACGATCGCCTCGACCTGCCAGACCACCATGCGGTCGCTCATCTGGGCCATGGCCCGCATCAGCGACAGCGCCGCCTCCTCGGTGATCAGCTCGCCCTCGACCATCCCGGAGATCCGCCGCAGGGCGCTGCTGTCGCGCTCCGTGAAGAAGACCTCGTCGGCGCTCATGTTCGGCAGGCCCATGGCGCGCCAGATCTTGCGGGCGTTGAGGATGCCCAGGCCGCCCGCATGGGCGGCCTCCTTGCGGTTCATCGTCCGCTCGCCGCCGAGCAGCCGGTGCTCGAGGCGGTGGAAGGCCTCGCGGGCCTCCGGGGAGCCGTAGACGTCGGCCTGGACCGGGTTGTGCCGATTGAGGTTGATGGCCGCCGTCTGGGGCCCGACCTGCGGGTCCTCGGCGATCCGGGACATGGGCCCCTCGCCCTCCCGGGCATCGGCCGAGGTCTCCTGCGCCGCTCCGGCCGAGGACCGGTCCGAGGCATCGACCCCTTGCCCGGACGGGGCGTCGCCGGAGCCGGCCCGCCCCACGACGGGCAGCTCGCGCGTGGTGGCCGCCGGCGCGCGGTGACGACGGCTGCTCCCCGGGCCGCCCTCGCGGCCGGACCTCGCGGATCCGGATCCGGTCTCGTCGTGGGCATGGCGGGAGGCCCCGCGGGACCGGGCCGTCGATCCGCGCAGACGCGACAGCCAGCCGTCCTGGCCCGGCTGCGAAGGATCGCGCTCGGTCATGCTGCGTTCCCTCCGATCGTGGTCCGGGCGCATCCGCCCGGCGGCGCCGCGGGCGGGAGCCGCCGCGCGCCCGGCCTCGTCCTGCGGGAGCCGGCCGTCACCAGCCTGCCCCCGCCGAAGACGGCCCGGCGGGAGGATACCCGTCGACGGACCGAGGGCTCCAGCCGGGAGCCGGCCCCGTGTCCCCCATGCCCTGCCGACGGCGGAAGCGCGCCGACTTGTCGTCGATCAGCCGGGCGAAGTCCTGGACGCTCGGCGAGTGGTTCAGGCGCAGGATCCCGGCCTGGCCGAAGTCCGCGCTCAGCGTCCCGACCCCCGCCCGGCCCAGGGGCCCGCGGGCGGTGCGGCCGTCCACGCGCACGAGCCAGGCCAGCGGGATGCGCACTCCCCCGGTGGGGGCCGTGGGCCCCAGCAGCATGAGGCGCTGGTCCGTGAGCACGAAGCGCGTGCGGGCCCAGCGGATCACAGGACGCAGCACGCCCAGCAGCAGCGCCAGGAGCAGGGCGAGCAGCAGGGCCCAGCCCACGACCTGGTGGATCGTGGTCCACGGCGCCTCGAGCGGGCGCCAGCGGACCTCGAGCGCGCGCTGCAGGAGCGAGTGCAGGAACACCGAGACCAGCAGCACGGCCAGGGGCCGCCACAGCCGGCTGGGGTGGGCCCGCGTGGACACGACGACCTGCTCGCCGGGATCGAGCTGCAGCCGCGAGCTCATGCGCCGGCCCCCTGAGCGGCCGGGCGCAGGTGGACGACGTCCCCCGCCGAGACCGCCGTGCGCCGCGCGCCGTCGTCGATGATCAGCGAGCCGCGGGCGTCCAGGCCCGCGGCGATCCCCTCCAGCGGCGGGCGGTCCCCGGGCAGATCCGCCCTGACCCGCTGCCCGAGCGTGGCCATGAGCGGCTCGATGCGCGCGCGCAGGTCGCCGCCGTCCTCGGTCAGCGCCGCGGGCTCCGCCGTGAACACGCGGTACAGGCCGGTGAAGCGCTCGGCGATCTCCACGAGCAGCCGGCCCCGCGTGGCCTCCGAGCCCTGGGCGCGCACGCTCGCCGCCCCCTCGGGGGCGTCCTCGACATTGAGCCCCGCGCCCAGCACCAGGGCGGGGGCGATACCGTCGTGGACCACCAGGGAGGCCAGCAGGCCGCAGATCTTGCGGGGGCCGCCGGCGGTGTCGACGAGCACGTCGTTGGGCCACTTCAGGGTGGCCGGGACGTCCTGCGCCCGCAGCGTCTCGGCCACCGCCGCGGCCAGCAGGACCGTGAGCCACGGGAAGTGCTGGGTCGCCAGGGGCCGCGGCGCCTCGGCCGAGCCCTGCGTCGGGCGCAGCAGCAGGGAGAAGGTCAGGGCGTCCCCGGGCTGCGTGACCCAGACGCGGTCCAGCCGCCCGCGGCCCGCCGACTGGTGCTCGGCGGCCAGGAGGCTCAGATCCGGCAGCGGCCGACCCCTGCGGGCCGCCGCCTGCGCGCGGGCCACGAGCTCGTCGTTCGTGGAGGGGATCTGCTCGAGGACCTCCAGATCGGCGCGCAGCACCTCCGCCAGGCGGTCGCGCTGCGCGTCGTCGAGCAGCGGCTCGGCGGCGCGCTCGCGCGGGGTGCCGGTGGGGGTCATGATCGCTCCTGTCTCGGTCGTCCCGGGGCGGCGCCCCTCAGGGCATCGCGACGCCGCCGGGACGACATCCTCCGCGCGGGGGCGCGGACCGTCGGATCAGCCCGCTATGTTCATTCCATCCACACTAGTAGTCGGCCTCCCCCGGCGCCTGCAGGTGACATCCCGGGAATCCGCTGACTGCCGGTCGCGGCCGAGCACCGGTTCGAGAGAGGTCCAGCATGTCGATCATCGCGGTCACCTACGTCTACGGCGGGGATCCCCAGGCCCTGGCCGAGCACCGGCCCCGCCATCGCGAGTTCCTGCGGGAGCTGCACGAGGCCGGATCGGTGATCGCCACCGGCCCGTTCGACGACGAGCTCCCGGCCGGCGCGCTGCTGCTCCTGCGCGCCGAGAGCCCCGAGGAGGCGCTCGCGCGCCTCGAGGCCGACCCGCTGCTCGAGGTCGGCGTGATCACCGAGCGCACCGCCCGGCCGTGGAAGGTCGTGCTCGGCGAGCTCGCCTGAGCCTCCCCCGCCGCGATCTTGTAGGTCCTCCACAACGGCAGCCCCGCGGGCCGTCCCTAGACTGACCTGCATCACACCGCCCGCATCGGCGCCGTCGCGACGGCCCCGATCCATCAGCACGGCGCCACCGCGCCCCGACGACCTCTGAGGTGCCATGAGCCACGACCTGTCCACGACCGCGGGGAAGATCGCGGACTTCCGCGAGCGCAGGCAGCATTCCCTCGCCCCGGCCGGGGAGGCCGCGCTCGACAAGCAGCGCGCCCGTGGCAAGGGCACGGCGCGCGAGCGCGTGGAGCAGCTGCTGGACCCGGGCTCGTTCGTCGAGTTCGACGCCCTGCGCGAGCACCGCAGCACCTCGTTCGGCATGGAGTCCAAGAAGCTGCCCGGCGACGGCGTGGTCACCGGCTACGGAACGGTCGACGGGCGGCAGGTGGCCGTCTACTCCCAGGACTTCACGGTGCTGGGCGGCTCCCTGTCGGAGGCCAACGGCGAGAAGATCGTCAAGGTCCAGAAGTTCGCCCTGAAGAACGGCTGCCCCCTGATCGGCATCAACGACGGCGGCGGCGCGCGCATCCAGGAGGGCGTGGCCTCGCTGGCCATGTTCGCGGACATCTTCAACATGAACGTCCGCGCCTCGGGGGTCATCCCGCAGATCTCGCTGATCATGGGCCCGTGCGCCGGCGGGGCGGCCTACTCCCCCGCGCTGACCGACTACATCATCATGGTCGACCAGACCTCCCACATGTTCATCACCGGGCCCGACGTCATCAGGACCGTCACGGGCGAATCGGTGGACATGGAGTCGCTGGGCGGGGCCCGGCAGCACAACGAGGTCACCGGCACGGCCACCTACCTGGCCGAGGACGAGACCGACGCCCTCGACTTCCTGCGCGAGCTGCTCGAGTTCCTGCCCTCCAACAACCTGGCCGAGGCGCCGCTGCTCGATCACGACCAGGATCCCGAGCCCACGCCGGAGGACCTCGCCCTCGACGAGCTGATCCCCGACTCCGCGAACCAGCCCTACGACATGCGCGACGTCATCGCGGCCGTCGTCGACGACGGGCACTTCCTGGAGATGCAGGAGCTGTACGCGCCGTCGGTGCTGATCGGCTACGCGCGCGTCGAGGGCCACACGATCGGCATCGTGGCCAATCAGCCCATGCAGTTCGCCGGGACCCTGGACATCGCGGCCTCGGAGAAGGCGGCGCGCTTCGTGCGCCACTGCGATGCGTTCAACATCCCGATCCTCACCCTCGTGGACGTCCCCGGCTTCCTGCCGGGCACGGACCAGGAGTTCAACGGCATCATCCGCCGCGGCGCCAAGCTGATCTACGCCTACGCCGAGGCCACGGTCCCGCTGATCACCGTGATCACGCGCAAGGCCTACGGCGGCGCCTACATCGTGATGGGCTCCAAGAAGCTCGGCGCGGACATCAACCTGGCCTGGCCCACCGCGCAGATCGGCGTGATGGGCGCCCAGGGCGCCGTCGAGATCCTCTACCGGCGCGACCTCAGGGCCGCGGCCGATGCCGGCGAGGACGTCGAGG
This sequence comes from Kocuria palustris, assembly GCF_007666205.1. Taxonomy (GTDB): domain Bacteria; phylum Actinomycetota; class Actinomycetes; order Actinomycetales; family Micrococcaceae; genus Kocuria; species Kocuria palustris_A. Next base: position 67,509 of record NZ_VDOR01000008.1, on the reverse strand, counting down.
CCGAGCGCCAGGAGCTCATCGCGCAGTACGAGGAGCACCTGCTCAACCCGTACCAGGCGACTCAGCTCGGCTACGTGGACGCGGTGATCGCTCCGTCGGAGACCCGCGACCAGATCGTCCGGGGGCTGCGGGGCCTGCGCGACAAGCGCGCCTCGACCCCGGCCAAGAAGCACGGGAACATCCCGCTGTGAGCGCCGCGCAGACCACCCCCGGCGCAGCCGGGCAGGACGGCGCCGCCGGGCAGGACGGCGCCGCCGGGCAGGACGAGCAGCAGGCCCCGACCGTGCGCTTCCTGCACGGCAGTCCGACGCCCGAGGAGATCGCGGCGGTCACCGCCGTGCTGGTCTCGGCCACGGCCGAGACCGAGTCCGCCGCCTCCGGCAGCACCGGACGGCGCGCCCAGAACCGCCGCGCCCGGCTGGGGCTGCGCCTGCGCCCCGGCCTGGGGGCCTGGCGCCGCACGCTGCCCTTCCGCTGAGCGGGCCGTCGTCTCCCCGCGGCGGACCTAGACTCGCCCGTATGGTCGCCACCCCGTCGAGCACCCCGTCCGAACGCGCTGCAGAGGACCCGGCTCCGGGACCGGGGCGGCAGAGGACCGGGGACGCGCACCGGGAGCCCACGGCGCTGGACGCGATCGCCGACGCCTACTTCCGCGCCAAGCTGCGCCTGGACCCCGCCTGGGCCATCGAGCTCGGCGCGCCCGATCACGGCTGGGGCTACCGCGACTGGAGCCCCGCCGGGCTCGAGGCCGAGCACGAGGTCACCCGCTCCGCGGCCGCCGAGCTGGCCCGTGCCGTGCCCGCCGACGACGTCGACCGCGTCACGGCGCACGCCCTGGGCGCGCAGCTCTCCCTCGAGACGCGGCTGCACGAGGCCGGTCTGGCCGGGCCGCGCATCGACAACATCTCCTCGCCCGTGCAGAAGATCCGCGAGGCCTTCGACAACCTGCCCAAGTACACCGAGCAGGACTGGGAGGTGATCGAGCGCCAGCTGCGCTGCGTGCCCGAGGCCGTCGACTCCGCGATCCGGGGCCTGCGCCACCGGCAGGAGCACGGACCGGTCACCGCCTCCGCGCAGCTGGCCAATGCGGCCCGCCAGGCGGCCGGCTACGCCGGGCCGGAGGGCTCCTTCATGAACCTCTCCCGGTCCTCCCGCGTGACCCAGCTCCCGGCGGCGCTGCGCGAGGACGTCTACGAGGGCGTGGGCCTGGCCCGCGAGGCCTACGCGCGCTTCGCGGCCGAGCTGCGGGCCCTGGCCCCCGAGGCCCCCGCGCAGATGGCGGTCGGCGCCGACGAGTACCGGCTGCGGCTGCAGCAGTTCACCGGGCTGCGGCCCGATCTGGCCCAGACGTACGAGTGGGGCGTGGACCTGCTGCAGGGCATCGTCGCCGAGATGAACGAGACGGCGCAGCGGATCCTGCCGGACCACGCCGGACCCGATCGCATCCGAGCGGCCATGTCGGCCCTGGACGAGGACCCCCACCGTCAGCTGCGCGGGCGCCACCAGCTGCTCACCTGGATGCAGGGCGTGACCGAGCACGCGCTCGATGCCCTGTCCGGCACGCACTTCGACATCACGGACCGGATGCGCCGGATCGAGTGCCGCATCGCCCCGACCTCCGACGGCGGGATCTACTACACGCCGCCGTCGTCGGACTTCCGCCGCCCGGGGCGGATGTGGTGGTCGGTGCCCGAGGGCAAGGAGGTCTTCCGCACCTGGGGCGAGCGCACGACCGTCTACCACGAGGGAGTCCCGGGCCATCACCTGCAGTTCTCCCACGTCGCCGCCCACGGCGATCACCTGAACCTGTGGCGGCGGCTGGGCCTGTGGGTCTCGGGCCACGGCGAGGGCTGGGCGCTGTACGCAGAGCGGCTGATGGGGGAGCTCGGCTTCTTCCAGGACGACGGGGACCGCATGGGGATGCTCAATGCGCAGCGCATGCGCGCGGCCCGGGTCGTCTTCGACATCGGCTTCCACTGCGGGTACGAGATCCCGCAGCGGCTGGGCGAGGTCCTCGGGGCGGCCGAGCCGGGCAGGGTCTGGAACCCGCAGGACGGCTGGGAGTTCCTGCGCGCCAACATCGTGATGGACCCGGACAGCCTGCGCTACGAGTGGATGCGCTACATGGGCTGGCCGGGCCAGGCGCCCTCGTACTCGCTGGGCCAGCGGGCCTGGGAGCGGGCCCGCCACCATGCCGCGGCCCGGGCCGGCGGGGGCTTCGACCTGCCCGCCTTCCACTCCCGGGCCCTGGGCCTGGGCTCCGTGGGGCTCGAGACCCTCGACTACGCCCTGGGTCTGCCCGACAACTGAGCCCGTATACAACATCCGGAAGGCCGTGGTCGATTCCGCGGCGGCGCGGTGGCGCTTCTCACCGCGAAAGAGCGTCACGAAGCGTCATCTTCCCTCGTGCTCGCCGATGAGGCGGGCCTAGCCTTCTGCCATGTCCTCCTCCGCATCCTCCTCCGCGACGGCCGGCCGCCGCGACTCCGACGGCTCCGCCGACGGCGGCCGCTCGCGCGGTCGCATCCCGGCGCTGCTGTCGAACTTCTCCTTCCAGGTCATCGCCGCGCTGTTCCTGGGCCTCCTCCTGGGGCTGATCGCCCGGGCCATCGGCGGCGATCCCGAGACCTCCCCCAACATCCTGATGACCGTCCTGGACATCATCGGCTCGACGTACGTCACGATCCTGACGGCGGCGGTCGTGCCCCTGGTGGTCACGGCCGTGATCGCCTCGATCGCCAACCTCGACCAGGTCACCAATGCGGCGCGCCTGGCGTGGAAGACGCTGCTGTGGTTCTGCATCACGGCCCTGATCGCGGTCGTCATCGGCATGGTCCTCGGCGTGGTCGTCCAGCCCGGGGCCAATCAGTCGATCAGCGCCCCGACCGAGCCGTACTCCGGCACGCAGGGCTCCTGGCTCGCGTTCCTGCAGTCCCTCGTGCCCGTGAACTTCCTGGGCCTGGGGGTCGAGGCGGAGCTGGCCGAGGACGGAGCGATCGAGGCCGCCGCGGACTTCAACATCCTGCAGATCCTCGTGATCTCCATGGTCGTGGGCATCGCCGCGCTCAAGGTCGGCGAGCCCGCCAAGCCCTTCCTGGACGTCGTGCGCTCGCTGCTGGCGATCGTGCAGAAGGTCCTGTGGTGGATCATCCGCCTGGCCCCGATCGGCACGCTCGGCCTCATCGGCCGCGCCGTCTTCGAGTACGGCTGGACCTCGATGGGCTCGCTGGCCGTGTTCGTCGTGACCCTGTACGTCGGCCTGGCGATCGTGCTGTTCGTCGTCTACCCGGTGCTCATGCGCCTGAACGGCCTGAGCGTCCGCCAGTGGTTCTCCGGCGCGTGGCCGGCGATCCAGATGGGCTTCGTCTCCCGCTCGTCGCTGGGGACCATGCCGCTCACCCAGCGGGTCACGGAGCGCAACCTCGGCGTGCCGTCCAGCTACGCGTCCTTCGCGATCCCGCTGGGTGCGACGACCAAGATGGACGGCTGCGCCGCGGTCTACCCCGCGCTCGCGGCGATCTTCGTCGCCCAGTTCTACGGCGTGCCGCTCGAGCCCGTGCACTTCCTGCTGATCGCCCTGGTCTCCGTGCTGGGCTCGGCCGCCACGGCCGGGACGACGGGTGCGACCGTCATGCTCACGCTGACCCTGTCGACCCTGGGCCTGCCCCTGGCCGGCGTCGGCCTGCTGCTGTCCATCGAGCCGATCATCGACATGGGCCGCACCGCCACGAACGTCGCGGGCCAGACCGTCGTGGCGGCCATCGTCTCCGAGCGCGAGGGCATCCTGGATCACGGGCTCTACGACGCCCGGCGCAGCGGCGGCGACCCGTTCGCCGACGAGTCGCAGGAGCCGGCGGCCGCCCGCGGCCGGGTCGAGGCCGCGGCCGACGACTCCCCCGACATCCGCGTGCCCGACGAGACCGCCTCGGCCCGGCGCGCGACCGCCCCGGATGCCGCGGCTGCCCACGGCGTCGCCGCCGGCACGGGACCGGCGGCGGCCGATCGGCCCTGCCGGGACTGAGCGGCGGCGCCTCGGCGCGCGACGGCCCCGCGTGAAGGGCCTGCGCGGCGGTGCCGCACGGCGACCTCCCTGCGCACGACGGCGGGCGTCTCCTCGATGAGGAGGCGCCCGCCGTCGTCGTCCCCGCTCCGAGCACGCGCCGGGATGACGCTCCGGACGGGCGGATCCGGCAACTTCCATCGCATCGCGGTCCTGCGAGCCCTACAGTGGCCGCACGTGCTGCAGATCACAGCGGATGATGTGTCGCCGTCGTCTGGCAGCTCGGCCCGCCGAGTCGAAGGAGACCCCCATGACCGCCTACGCGCACCCCGGACAGCCCGGTGCCCTGATCGAGTTCAAGCCCCGCTACGAGCACTTCATCGGCGGGGCATGGACTCCTCCGGTCAAGGGCCAGTACTTCGAGGACATCACCCCGGTCACCGGACAGCCCTTCACGGAGGTCGGCCGCGGCACCGCCGAGGACATCGAGGCCGCGCTCGACGCCGCCTGGGCCGCCGCCCCGTCGTGGAACGCCTCCACGCCGGCCGAGCGCTCGCTCATGCTCCACCGCATCGCCGATCGCCTCGAGGAGAACCTCGAGACCATCGCCGTGGCCGAGACCTGGGACAACGGCAAGCCGGTGCGCGAGTGCCTCAATGCCGACATCCCGCTGGCCGTCGATCACTTCCGCTACTTCGCCGGCGCCATCCGCGCCCAGGAGGGCCGGCTCTCGCAGCTCGACGAGGACACCGTCGCCTACCACTTCCACGAGCCGCTGGGCGTCGTCGGGCAGATCATCCCCTGGAACTTCCCCATCCTCATGGCCGTGTGGAAGCTGGCCCCGGCCCTGGCCGCGGGCAACTGCGTCGTGCTCAAGCCCGCGGAGCAGACCCCGGTCTCCCTGCTGGTCGTCATGGAGCTCATCCAGGACCTCGTCCCGGACGGCGTCATCAACATCGTCAACGGATTCGGCGCGGAGTGCGGCAAGCCGCTGGCGTCCAACAGGCGGATCCGCAAGATCGCGTTCACGGGCGAGACCACCACGGGCCGGCTGATCATGCAGTACGCCTCCGAGAACATCATCCCGGTCACGCTCGAGCTCGGGGGCAAGTCGCCGAACATCTTCTTCGACGACGTCGCCCGGGAGAAGGACGGCTTCTACGACAAGGCCCTCGAGGGCTTCGCGTTCTTCGGGCTGAACCAGGGCGAGGTCTGCACCTGCCCGTCGCGCGCGCTGGTGCAGAAGTCCATGTACGAGGAGTTCGTGGCCGACGGTGTGGAGCGGGTCGAGGCCATGGTCCAGGGCGACCCCCTGGACACCGAGACCATGGTCGGGGCCCAGGCCTCGACCGACCAGCTCGAGAAGATCGTCTCCTACCTCGACATCGGGGCCAAGGAGGGGGCGAAGGTCCTCACCGGCGGCGAGCGCCTCGAGCTGCCCGGCGATCTGGCCGGGGGCTACTACGTGAAGCCCACGATCTTCGAGGGCACCAACGAGATGCGCATCTTCCAGGAGGAGATCTTCGGGCCCGTGCTGTCGCTGACCTCGTTCACGGACTACGACGAGGCCATCGGCATCGCCAACGACACCCTCTACGGGCTGGGCGCCGGCGTCTGGTCCCGCAGCGCCAACACCTGCTACCGCGCGGGTCGGGCCATCCAGGCCGGGCGTGTATGGGTCAACCAGTACCACTCCTACCCCGCCCACTCGGCCTTCGGCGGGTACAAGTCCTCGGGCATCGGGCGCGAGAACCACCTGATGATGCTCGATCACTACCAGCAGACGAAGAACATGCTGGTCTCCTACACCGAGAAGGCGCAGGGCTTCTTCTGATGGGCGCGCAGGACCCCATGCCCGGCCCGGCCGTGCACGACGATCCCGAGGTCGCGCTGCAGACCCGGCCGGGGCCCGAGGACGACACGGCCCGGGTGGGCTACACCCCGGCCGCGGTGGATCTGCTGCGGGAGCTCTGGGCGCAGCACGGGCCGCTGATGTTCCACCAGTCCGGCGGCTGCTGCGACGGCTCCGCGCCCATGTGCTTCCCCGCAGGGGAGTTCCGCACGGGCGACGCGGATGTCCTGCTGGGCACCGCACGGCTGACCGACGAGGCCGGCGACGAGCTCGGCGATCTCGAGCTGTGGATCTCCCGGGAGCAGTTCGGTGCGTGGAAGCACACCCGGCTGCTCATCGACGCGGTGCCCGGCCGCGGCTCCGGGTTCTCGCTCGAGGCTCCCACCGGCCGGCGCTTCCTGACCCGCAGCGATCTCTGCGCGGTCTGATCCGATGACGCCCCGCCGCACGGCGGGGCCCGGCGTCGCGTGCCTAGGCTTGTTCCGGGTCGCGCCGCCGGGCGCCGGCCCGACGGCAGCGAGCACGAGACCCGGGAGGTCGGCCATGAGCCCCCAGAACGACAGCGAGAAGCCCGCCGAGCGCGAGGAGATCCCTTCGACGCTCGAGCGCTCGGACCGGAAGGCGCAGGACACGTACGCCGCGACCCTGGAGAGCGCTCGGGAGGAGTACGGCAGCGGCGCCCGCGCGCATCAGACCGCGTGGGCCGCGGTGAAGCAGACGCACGAGAAGGTCGGCGACCACTGGGAGCCCAAGGACGAGAACGGCCCCTCCGACGAGCGCTCCGAGAACGGAGGACGCACCGGCGGGGAGTCCGCCGGCGGCGTGGACGCCAACGCCTCGAAGGATCACCTCTACGAGATCGCGCAGCGCCTCGACATCGAGGGCCGCTCGGAGATGACCAAGGACGAGCTCGTCGAGGCGATCCAGAAGGCGAACGACCGGGAGACCGCCCAGGCCCGCGAGGACGACTGACCCGCCCGCGCTCGCTCTGCCCCGCCCGCGCGACCGGCCGATTCCCCACCCCATCTTCCGCGACCGGCCGATTCCTCACCGGTTCAGCGTCGAACCGGTGAGAAATCGGCCGGTCGCGGCGTGATCAGAGAGGAATCGGCCGGTCGCGGCTTCGGGCGCGAGTGCGGAACAAGGAGCACGGAGCCGACGCCGGGGGTGCGGGCGGGCGAGAACCGCCGGCGGTGAGAGCCGCGGAGCCGCGGTCTCGGGCAGACGTCGTCACCTCACGGCACGCGGTTCGTCCAGGCCTCGGTGCCGAACTTGGAGTCGACGAGCTCCTTGGCCCGCTCCAGCTCGTGCTGCGTGTAGTCGCCCTCGTGGGAGCGGTAGTTCGCCAGGAAGTGCGACCGGAACGCCTCGATGATGTCCTCGCGCGCCATGCCGGTCTGGCTGCGCATGGGGTCCACGCGCTTCTTGGCGGACTTGATGCCCTTGTCGGAGAGCTTCTCGCGGCCGATCCGCAGCACCTGGAGCATCTTGTCCGCGTCGATGTCGTAGCTCATCGTGACGTGGTGCAGGAGGGTCCCGTCGGCGAACCGCCGCTGGGCGGCCCCGCCGATCTTGCCCTGCGGGGTCGCGATGTCATTGAGCGGCACGTAGTGCGCGTTCACGCCGATCTCCTGCAGCGCGCCGAGCACCCATTCGTCCAGGAAGGCATAGGCCTGCTCGTTGGTCAGCCCCTCGACCAGGCTCGCAGGGACGACCAGCGAGTACGTCACGCAGTTGCCGGGCTCCATGAACATCGCGCCGCCGCCGGTGATGCGCCGCGTCACGCCCACGTGCAGGTCCCGGGCCGCCTCGGAGTCGATCTCGTTGCGCACGGACTGATACGAGCCGATCACCACGAGGGCGTCGTCCCAGTCCCAGAAGCGCAGGACGGGACCGCGGCGGCCGGCGCCGACCTCCTCCGAGATGACCTGATCGAGCGCGACGTGCTCGGCCGGCGGGAGAGTCTTCATCCCGATGACCTCGATGTCCAGGTCGTCCCAGGACACGGCGGCGCCGACGGCGCGACGGGCGGCGATGCCGACGGCCTCGGTCGAGAACCCGATGAGCTCGACCGGGCCGTCCCGCCGATCCAGCGCGGCCTCCAGAGCCGCGACGATCTCCGCCGTCGACGACGCCGCCGGGAGGCCGTTCAGCGCGCCCGTCAGATCCTCCAGGGCGTCGTCGGGCTCCAGGAAGAAGTCGCCCGAGACGACGGCGTCGCGGATCACCGCGTCGTCGGCCTCCCCTGAGACCTCCAGATCGACGACCACCAGCTTGCCGCCGCGGACCTTGAACTCACCGTGCATGTGTCTCCTGACCTCTCCGGAGCGCGTGCCCTTGCGCGAGCCGAGCTCCTGACGCGTCCGCTCAGCCTATGGACGCGACCGCTGTGCCGACAGGGACTTCGCGATCGGCCGATTCGGGACCTCCCTCGCCGCGAGCGGCCGATTCAGGACTTCCCTCGCCGCGAGCGGCCGATTCAGGACCTCATCTTCAGCGAGTGGCCGATTCCTCACCGTTTCAGCCCTGAATCGGTGAGGAATCGGCCGCTCGCGGGGAGAGGGGTGAAAGATCGGCCGCTCGCGGGGAGCAGGGGGATTGAGGGCGAGCGGGACGGGAGCGCGGGAGCGCGGGGGACGGGAACGCGAGAGCGCGGGGGCGCGGGGGCGCGGAGGGGAGGTAGGGATCGAGACGTAGGGAGTGAGGCACGGGGATGCGGGGGCAGGGCGGCTCCTACAGTGGGGGCATGACCGCTCCGCTCCTGCTGCTCGCCTCCACCTCGCCCGCCCGCGCCAAGCTGCTGACCGACTCCGGGATGGCCTTCGATCAGCTCGGCTCCGAGGTCGACGAGGACGCGGTGGTGGCCGACGCGGGGCTGAGCGACCCCTCGGAGATCGCCCTCGCGCTGGCCCGGGCCAAGTGCGAGGCCGTCGCGGCCCTCCCGCAGGCCGCCGGGCGGCTGGTCATCGGCTGCGACTCGGTCTTCGAGCTCGACGGCCAGGCGCTCGGCAAGCCCGGCACGGCCGACGTCGCCCGCGAGCGCATCCGGCAGATGCGCGGAAGGACAGGCCGCCTCCACACCGGCCACTGGCTGATCGACGCCCGGCAGCCCCAGGCCGGGGGCACCGGGTTCTCGGACGGCCGCCTCGCCGGCGCCGATGTGAGCTTCGTGCGGATGACCGACGACGAGATCGCCGCCTACGTGGCCACCGAGGAGCCGCTGTGGGTGGCCGGGTCCTTCACCCTCGACGGGTACGGCGCGGCCTTCATCGAACGGGTGGACGGCGACCTGCATGCCGTCATCGGCCTGTCGATCAATGTCCTGCGGCAGCTGGCCGGCCAGGCCGGCGTCCCGATCCACCGCCTGTGGGACGGCGTCGGGGCCTGACTGCGCGAGTCCTTCCCTCTGTCTCCTCCGACGGCGGTCGGGGCCGGGCCCGGCGCTGTCTAGACTGCTCGGATGACTCCCTCCAGCCCTCCGCCGGCGAAGCCTTCGCCCGGACCGGCCGACGACGGCAGCCGCCGCGGGGGTCTCGATGCCGAGCAGCTGCGCCTGGGCTGGCGGACCGGTCTGCCCCCGGGACTGGCCGTCATCCCCGTCGGCCTGGCCTTCGGCGTGCTGGTGATCCAGTACGGCCTGCCCTGGTGGGCGGCCCCGCTGCTGTCGGGGATCGTCTTCGCCGGCTCCGTCGAGTTCCTGCTGGCGGGGATGATCGCCGCCGGCGCTCCCCTGACGCAGATCGGGCTGACCACGCTGATCGTCAACTTCCGGCATGCGTTCTACGCCCTGACCTTCCCCCTGCACCGGGTCCGCAGCGTGCCGGGGAAGATGTACGGCACGTTCGCCCTGACCGACGAGGCCTTCGCACTGACCTCCGGGCCCCAGGCCCAGCGGTGGTCGGGGACGCGCATCCTGACCCTGGAGGCGACGTTCCACCTGTTCTGGGTGGCCAGCTCGACGGCCGGGGCGCTGCTGGGGTCTCTCATCCCGCCGTGGATCGAGGGCCTCGACTTCGCCATGACCGCGCTGTTCGTGGTGCTCGCCGTCGACGCCCACCGAGCCCACCGCTCGCTCCCCCTGCCGCTGATCGCCGCGGCCATCGGCCTTGCCGGCGCGGCCGTCCTGGGCTCGAACATGCTGGCCCCCGCGATGGGCGCCTACGTCCTGGTGCTGCTGATCGGCTACGCCGTCGGCAGGATCCGCGGCCGGGATCTGCCGACGACCGGGCAGACGGAGATCGTCGGCCCCGCCCCCGACCCCGATCCCGCTCCCGGAGAGGAGCCCCGAGATGGCTGAGCTGCCCTGCATCCTGGCGGCCGTGGCGGTCGCGGCGGCCGTCACCTGGGCGCTGCGGGCCCTCCCGTTCGCCATGCTGGCCCCGCTGCAGGAATCGCGGCTGCTGCCCTACATCGGCGACCGGCTGGCCGTGGGCGTGATGATCATCCTGGTCATCTATACCCTGCAGGACCTCGATCTGGTCGCCATGAGCGTCTCGATCCCGGCAGCGGTCGCCCTCGCCGTCACGGTGGGGCTGCACCTGTGGCGCGGGAACATGGTCCTGAGCCTCGTGGCCGGAACGCTCACGCACGTGGTCCTGGCCTCCCTGTGGCAGGCCTGAGCCCGCGAGGACGCCGTCACAGCAGCCGCCCGATGCCGCGCAGGCCCACCAGGACGCCCACGATGCCCAGTCCCCAGGCCACCGCATCGGGCGCTGTGCGCACGGCCAGCTCCCGCGCCGACGACAGCGGGCCGCTGCCCCGCTCCCCCAGGACCAGCCTCGCCAGCGCGAGCAGCAGCGCCGGCAGGACCATGACCAGGCAGTACAGCGCGATCAGCAGCATCGACGACGCCGGACCCAGGTCGTAGCGCCCCATCCCGGCGATCGCCGCCAGGTACGGGATCATCGTGGCGGCCTCCACGAGCCCGGCGGCCAGGGCCAGCAGGGCCACCCCGCGCCAGCTGCTCACCACGCGATCGGCGCGGTCGATCCATCGCCGCATCGAGGCCTCCGGATCGCCTCCGCGCCTGCGGATCTCCGCCGGATCCAGCCACCAGCTCAGCAGGACGAGGGCCGCGCCGACCACGACGAGCGCCGCAGCGCCGGCCCGCTGCTCGAGCACCGCCGCGACCGGGGCCAGCAGCGCCTGCAGGCCCGCGAGCAGCGCCAGCCCCAGCGCCCAGTAGAAGACGGCGATGATCCCCAGGTAGCCCAGGACCCGCAGCGCCGTCGCCCGCGCGCCGAGGCCCCGCGAGCGTCCGCTCAGCAGCAGGAGCACCGCCGGGATGGCCAGGGTCCCCGCGCTCGTGGCGTCCAGCAGGGCCAGCACGGCGAACATGATCTGATCGTGGCCGCTGATCTGCGTCAGCTCTCGCATCGTGTCCATGCCCTCGAGGCTTCCGGACGGGACGCGGCCCGGGCATCGGCCATCGGTCGCGATCCGAGGGCCCCGGGCGGCCGCCGCTGCGCACCCACGGGACGGGCGGGCTCCCCCGGAGGTCCCGGCGAGCTCCCCCGTTCGATGGAGATCGCCCGGAGGAGCCGGGCGGCCCTCCCTGCTCGCGCCCGGGGCCCGCTAGCCTCGGGTCATGACCGAGCCGCCCGCCCCGCCCCGCGTGTCCGCGCGGGATCTCGGCATCGCGGGGGCCTACGCGCTGGCCACGACTGCGACCTGGGCGGCCCACACCTCGCTGACGGACGTGGCCGGCCTTCCGCTGGCGGTCCCCCGCCCGATCGCGCTGCTCCTGCTGGTGGCCGCCAGCGCTGCCGTCGCCCTGCGCCGAGTGCGCCCCGGAGCCATGCTCCTGCTGACGGGCGGACTGGGCACCGCGGCCCTGGTGCTCGACAGCGGCGTCGGCGGGTTCCTCCTGGTCTTCGAAGCGGTCTTCTCCGCCGTCCTGCACGGCTCCCGGCGGCTGATGCGGCTCGTGACGGTCCTGTGCGTGGGCACGACGGGGGTCCTGCTGCTCGCGACGCTGGTCGTCGTGGACCTGCGCTCGCTGGGATTCGCCGTGAGCCTGCAGGCGTTCCTGGTGCTGATCCTGCCGCTGCTGTGGGCCGGGGAGGTCCGCGGCCACCGCGAGGCCAGGGCCCAGGCGGAGCGGGCCGCCGCCGCCGAGCGGGAGGCGGCGGACCGGCTGCTCGAGCTCGAGCATGCCCGCACGGCGCTGCGGCTGCAGGAGCAGCGCACGCACCTGGCCCAGGAGCTGCACGACGGGGTCACCGGGCACCTCTCCGCCGTGGCGCTGCAGACCGGCGCCCTGCGCTCGAGCGCCGCGCACCGCGCCGACCCCGAGGCCCTGGACCGCTCGCTCGAGGCCGTGCGACGCAGCGCCCTGGAGGCCATGGCGGACATGCGCAGCCTCATCGACGTCCTGCGCACCGACGGGTCGGAGGCCGCCGGCGCCGCCTCGTGGGACAGCCTGATCGCCCGGCTGCGGGCGCTGCGCCCCGACGCCGCGATCGAGATCGACGACGATGCGGTCGCCGCCCTGGAGCGCCGCGGGATCTCCGCGCACGCCCTGCGCATCGGGCAGGAGGCCGTCACGAACCTGCTCAAGCACTCCGGGCCGGGCCCGGTGCGCCTCTCGCTCGGCCTCGCCGCGTCCTCGGAACCGGAACCGGGCTCGACTCCCGCTCCCGGGACGGCCGCCCCCGACGGCGCGGACCGGGAGCCGGCGGCGCGCCGGTCCGCCGGGCCGACCCCGGTCACCGGCGCCCGACCGGGCCCTGCGGACGCGCGGGACATCGTGCTGCACGTCGACTCGCCGCTGCCCGGCACGCCCGCGAAGGATCACGGGGCGGGCCTCGGGCTCCCCTCGATGGCCCACCGCGCCGCCGAGACGGGCGGGTCCTGCCAGGCCGGGCCCACGGGCCAGTCGCAGTGGCGGGTGCTCGCCGTGTGGCCCAGCCAGCCGTCGCACCGGGAGACGCGGGTTCCCGGCGCCGCGGCCGGCCCCGCTGCACAGATCCCCGCGGCCCCCGCAGCCGGTCCCGCCGCATGCCACGCCGCAGACCCCGATGCGGGCCCTGCGGCCCCGGCCGACGCGGCAGCCCGGCCGCAGCCCTCCCAGGAGCCCGCCTCGTGATCACCGCAGTGCTGGCCGACGACCACGCCGCCATCCGCGCCGGCGTGCGCATGATCCTGGAGACCGCGGATCCGCCGATCTCCGTGCTCGGCGAGGCCGGCACCGCGGAGGCCGCCGTGCAGCTGGCGGACCGGACCCGCCCCGATGTCGTCCTGCTCGACGTCCGCATGCCCGGCGACAGCGGGCTCGCCGTGATCGAGCGGCTGCGCGGCAGCGGCGCGGCGGTGCTCATGCTGACGTCATTCGCCCTGGACGACTACATCGTGGCCGCGCTGAGCGCCGGCGCCTCCGGCTTCCTGGTCAAGACCGCCGAGCCGAGCGAGATCGTCGAGGCGGTCCGCCGGGTCGCCGCCGGGGACGCCGCGCTGTCGCCGGAGGTCCTGCGAGCGGTGATCGACCGGGCCGTCGCGCGCCCCGCTTCGACGGCCGCGCCGAGGCCGCCGCGGCCGTCGGGGGCCGAGGACGATGCCGCGGCGGCAGGAGGCCGCGCCGGCGGCGAGGGCTCCGCAGAGGACCCCGCCCCGGGGCCGGGCCCGGCCGGTCCGGCCGAGCCGCTGACCGGGCGCGAGCGCGACGTCCTGCGGCTGCTGGCCCGGGGCCTGAGCAACCAGCAGATCGCCGCGCAGCTCGTCGTCGCCGAGTCCACGGTGAAGACCCACGTCTCCCATGTGCTGACGAAGCTCGGCGCGGCCTCGCGTGTGCAGGCCGCCCTGTGGTGGGGCCGCCACGGCGACGGCTGACTACACTCGAAGCGTCCTCGGTGCGCGGGCCGCACGCGAGGAGCACCAGCCGCAGCGCCGTCGGGTTTGTCGATCCCCTACATCACGCTCCCGCAGCGGATGTGATCGAATGAGCGTCTGACCGGGGCCGGACAGGGCCCTTCCGCCGACCTGCGCGCGAGCCGCGTCTTCCGAGGAGAGCAACCAGTGACCGCACCGCAGGCCCCCGCCGCCGACACGACCGCCGCGCGCAGACCAGTGACCAAGGTCCTGGTCGCCAACCGCGGCGAGATCGCCGTGCGCGTGATCCGCGCCGCGAAGGACGAGGGCCTGACCTCGGTGGCCGTCTACGCGGACCCCGATCGCGACGCTCTGCACGTGCGCATGGCCGACGAGGCCTACGGCCTGGGCGGCACGACCGCGGCCGACTCCTACCTGGTGATCGACAAGATCCTCGACGCCGCCGCTCGCTCCGGCGCGGATGCGGTCCACCCCGGCTACGGCTTCCTCTCAGAGAACGCGGACTTCGCGGCCGCCGTCATCAGCGCGGGGCTGACCTGGATCGGCCCGCCCCCGCACGCGATCGCCTCGCTGGGCGACAAGGTGGCCGCGCGCAAGATCGCCGAGTCCGTCGACGCCCCGCGCGTGCCCGGGACCTCCGATCCGGTCGACTCCGCCGACGAGGTGCTGGCCTTCGCCGACGAGCACGGCCTGCCGGTGGCCATCAAGGCGGCCTTCGGCGGCGGCGGCCGCGGCATCAAGGTCGCGCGCACCCGCGAGGAGATCCCCGAGCTCTACGCCTCGGCCGTGCGCGAGGCCGTGGCGGCCTTCGGGCGCGGCGAGTGCTTCGTCGAGCGCTTCCTGGACTCCCCGCGCCACGTCGAGACCCAGTGCCTGGCCGATGCCCACGGCAATGTCGTCGTCGTCTCGACGCGCGACTGCTCGCTGCAGCGGCGCAATCAGAAGCTCGTCGAGGAGGCTCCCGCACCGTACCTGTCCGACGAGCAGATGCAGCGCCTGTACTCCTCGTCCAAGGAGATCCTGCGCAAGGCCGGCTACCAGGGCGCCGGGACGTGTGAGTTCCTGGTCGGCCAGGACGGGATCATCTCCTTCCTCGAGGTCAACACGCGCCTGCAGGTCGAGCACCCGGTCTCCGAGGAGGTCACGGGGATCGACCTGGTCCGCGAGCAGTTCCGCATCGCCCGGGGCGAGGAGCTGGGCTTCGACGACCCCGTGGTGCGCGGCCACTCGATCGAGTTCCGCATCAACGGCGAGGATCCCGGCCGCGGCTTCATGCCGGCGCCCGGCACCCTGTCGCGGCTGCGCTTCCCGTCCGGGCCCGGCGTGCGCGTGGACTCCGGCGTGGTCGAGGGCGAGACCGTCTCGGGCAGCTTCGACTCCATGATCGCCAAGCTGGTCGTGACGGGCGCCGACCGGGACCAGGCCCTGGCGCGCTCGCGCCGGGCGCTGGCGGAGCTCGAGATCCAGGGCATGGCCACCGTCGTGCCGTTCGACCGCGCCGTCGTCGACGATCCGGCCTTCGCGCCCTCCGGCGACCAGCCGTTCTCGGTGCACACCCGCTGGATCGAGACCGAGTTCGCCAACGAGCTCGAGCCGTTCGCCGGCACGCCCGAGGCGAGCGCGGAGGCCGAGGAGCGGCAGACGATCGTCGTCGAGGTGGCCGGCAAGCGCCTCGAGGTCGCGCTGCCCGCGACCGTCCTGGGCTCGGGCAAGCCGCAGGCCGCCCCGGCGGCCAAGAACCGCCGCGAGCGCGGACGCGGCGCGGCCAAGGCCTCGGGCAACGACCTCACCTCGCCCATGCAGGGCACCGTGGTGAAGCTGGCCGTGGACAACGGCGCCGAGGTCTCCGAGGGCGACACCGTGGTGGTCATCGAGGCCATGAAGATGGAGCAGCCGCTCAAGGCGCACAAGGACGGCACCGTCTCGGGCCTGGAGGTCACCCCGGGCGACACCGTCTCGGCCGGGACGGTGCTGGCCACCATCCGCTGAGCCTTCCGCTCCCGCCCGCTCCTCAGGGGCCGGTCCGACGCCCTCCGCGGCCTCGGACCGGCCCCTGAGCCCGTTCCGGGTTGCTCACATGCTGAGACGGAATGTCACGATGCGGTCACCGCTCTCTATCCTTCTCGACGGATCAGCCCCTCCGTCGAAAGCACCGCCATGTCCACGACCGTCGACGGCGCCGCAGCGCACGGCACCGCCAGCAAGCCCCCGGTGAAGCGCAGCCAGGTCGTCCTGGCCTCCCTCATCGGCACCACCATCGAGTTCTACGACTTCTACGTCTACGCCACGGCCGCCGTCGCGGTCTTCCCGGCGCTGTTCTTCACCGGGGAGGACGAGACCGCCAAGCTGCTGGCCTCGATGGCCACCTTCGGGGCGGCCTTCGTCGCCCGCCCCGTCGGCTCCGTGATCTTCGGCCACTTCGGCGATCGCATCGGCCGCAAGGCCACCCTGATCGGCGCCCTGCTGACCATGGGCATCGCGACGTTCCTGATCGGCCTGCTGCCGACCTACTACGCGATCGGGCTCTGGGCGCCGCTGCTGCTGACGATCCTGCGCTTCTGCCAGGGCCTGGGCCTGGGCGGGGAGTGGTCGGGCGCCTCGCTGCTGGCCACCGAGTACGCCGAGGAGGGCAAGCGCGGCCGGGCCGCCATGTGGCCCCAGCTCGGCGCCCCGTTCGGCTTCATCCTGGCCAACGGCTTCATGCTCCTGCTGACGGTGGCCATGGGATTCACCTCGGCGGCCGTCGACGGCCTGGACCACGGCTTCCTGGTCTGGGGCTGGCGCATCCCGTTCCTGGCCTCGATCGCCATGGTCCTGATCGGGCTGTGGGTCCGCATCTCGATCGAGGAGACCCCCGTCTTCCAGCAGGCGCTGGACACGAAGCAGGACGTCAGGTCGCCTCTGGGCGAGGTCTTCCGCACGTCGTGGGTCCAGATGATCCAGGGCACGTTCATCATGCTGGCCACCTACGTGCTCTTCTACCTGATGACCGCGTGGATCCTCTCCTACGGCATCGGCTCCCCCGACGACGGCATGCTCGGGATCCCGTACCGGTCGTTCCTGGTGATCCAGCTCATCGCGGTGCTGCTCTTCGCGGCCATGGTCCCGGTCTCGGGATGGCTCGCCGACCGCTTCGGGCGCCGCTCGTCGCTGCTCGTGATCACCGCGGCGATCATCGTCTTCGGCCTGGTCTTCGGCTGGTTCATCGCCCCGGAGAACCTCGGCACGGGCACCGAGATCGACATCGTGCGCCTGCTGTGCTTCCTGGCGCTCGGCATGGCCCTGATGGGACTGACCTTCGGGTCGATGTCGGCCGTGCTCCCCGAGCTGTTCCCCACGAACGTCCGCTACACGGGATCGGGCATCGCGTACAACGTCGCCTCGATCCTGGGGGCCGCGCTCACCCCGTTCGTCGCCGTGTGGCTGACCTCGACGTTCGGCGTCTCCGCGGTGGGCCTGTACCTCTCGCTGGCCGCTCTGATCACCCTCGTGGCCCTCTGGTTCTCCCCGGAGACCAGGGACGTGGACATGCACACCGTCGGGCAGCGGTCCCGCCCGGTGCGCTGATCGCACAGCCGCACCGAACGCGCGGCGCCGAGCGCCCAGCACCGACGACGGGCCCCGGGAGATCACCTCCCGGGGCCCCGTCGTCGTCCTCGCCGGAACATCCCGCCTCCGCACCCGGCGCGGAGGCGGGCCGGTCACATGCGGTGGTGCAGGCGCCGGGCGACCTCCGAGATCGTGCCGGACAGCGACGGGTAGACGGTGAAGGTCTCGGCGAGATCGTCGACCGTGAGGCCCTTCGACACGGCCACGGACAGCGCGAAGATCAGCTCCGAGGCGCGCGGGCCGACCACCACGCCGCCGAGCACGGTGCCCGGGCCCTTCCGGGCGATGATCTTCACGAAGCCGTCGTCGACGGCCATCATCTTGGCCCGGGGGTTGTTGGGCAGCGGGATCTTGTAGACGTCGGCGGCGTAGCGCCCGGAGCGCACGTCGCCCTCGCCGATGCCCACCGAGGCGATCTCCGGGGACGTGAAGATGTTGGAGGCGACCACGTCGGTGCGCAGCGGCCGCACGGCGTCGCCCAGGAAGTGGGAGACGGCGATGCGGCCCTGCATGGCCGCGACCGAGGCCAGCGGCAGCTGGCCGGTGCAGTCGCCGGCGGCGTAGATCGACGGCACCGCGGTGCGCGAGACGCCGTCGACCTCGATGTGGCCCGAGTCCGAGACGACCACGCCCGTGCTCTCCAGCCCGAGGCCCTCGGTGTTGGGGATCCCGCCCACGGCCATCAGGCAGTGCGAGGCGGCGACCTTGCGGCCGTCGTCGAGCGTCACGACCACGCCGTCGTCCGTGCGCTCGACGGCCGAGGCGCGCGAGCGCGACATGACGTTGAGGCCGCGGCGCTCGAAGACGTTCTCGAGCACCTCCGCGGCGTCGCTGTCCTCCCCGGGCAGCACCTGATCGCGCGAGGACACGAGCGTCACCTTGGCGCCCAGCCCGTTGTAGGCCGAGGCGAACTCCGCGCCCGTGACGCCCGAGCCGACGACGACGAGGTGCTCCGGGATCTCGGTGAGCGAGTACAGCTGGGTCCAGTTGAAGATCCGCTCGCCGTCCGGGCGCGCGGAGCCGAGCTCGCGCGGGTGCGCGCCGACCGCCAGCAGGACCGCGTCGGCGTCGAGGTCGTACTCCATGCCGTCGGAGGCGCTCACGCGCACGGTGCGGTCGTCGACCATCGTGCCGCGGCCGTCGACCAGGTGGATGCCGTCGCGCTCCAGGCCCCGGCGGATGTCGCGGGACTGCGTCGCGGCCAGGCGCAGCAGGCGGGTGTTGACGACCTCCAGATCGACCTCGAGGCCGTTGAGGCTCTCGTCCTCGCTCGTGGCCCCGGCCACGTGGACGCCGAGGTCCTGGGCCTCCGTGAAGCGGTTCATGGTGTCCGCGGAGGCGATGAGGGTCTTGGAGGGCACGACGTCGGTCAGCACCGCGGAGCCGCCCATGCCCTTCTCCTCGATGACCGTGACCTCGGCCCCGAGGGTGCGCGCGTGCAGGGCGGCCTCGTAGCCTCCGGGGCCGCCGCCGATGATGACGAGTCGCTTGGTGGTCTGCCGGTGGGAATCCTGGGATGAGCTCACACGGCCATTGTGCCAAAGCCGCCAGCGCCGCAGCCGTCCGACGAGGGCGCGGGCGGGTGAGAGCCCTCACCGGCGGAGGCGGCGCACCGGGGCCGCGTCACAGTTCGGGCGCCGATGCCCCGGCGGATATATTCGCGGTCGTGAAGGGGGTTCCCCTCCCCCTCGTCGCCGCGGCTCGGAGGCCCCATGCACCCCCTGTCCCTGACCATCGCGGGGCGGACCCGCGAGCTGGATCCGCGGCGGCCGTGGACGGTGGGCTCCTCGCAGTACGCCGACGTCCGCGTGGAGCACCCCGGCGTGCAGGACATCCACGTGATCCTGCGCTGGAGCGGGGCCTCCTGGACCGTCGAGGACCGCGGCTCCGATGCGGGGACCGCGTTCAACGGCTTCCGGCTCCAGGCGCACATGGCGGCCCTGCTGGAGCAGCCGGCGCAGATCACCCTGGCCTCCGACACCGGCCGCGGCCTG
Organism: Kocuria palustris; assembly: GCF_007666205.1. Classification (GTDB taxonomy): domain Bacteria; phylum Actinomycetota; class Actinomycetes; order Actinomycetales; family Micrococcaceae; genus Kocuria; species Kocuria palustris_A. The sequence continues at coordinate 48,227 of NZ_VDOR01000008.1, read as the reverse complement.
CTCGTCGAGCTGGCGCCGCAGCGCCCGGCGCCGGAGGCCGCTGCGGGCCGGCGGCCCGGCACGGACCAGGTCCCCCGGCCCCAGCGCGCCGACGGCCCCTCCGGCGGCGGGGCCCATGCGGCTGCGGCCGGACCCGGCGGGGCCCGGACCGACGCCGCCGCCGAGGAGATCCCGGCCGCCTCCGCGGAGCCGACGGTCCTCGCCCTGCCGGTCGAGCACGCCGCCCGCGGCCGGGCCGCGCAGGAGGGCCCCGGCCCCCGCGAGGGCACCCGCTCGGCGGCCTCGCAGCCCGGGGCGAGCCCGGGCGCCGACGAGCTCACCGGCACCGGGCCGGCAGCGGACGACCTCCACTCCGAGGAGATCCCCGCGGCCTCGGCCGAGCCCACGGTCTTCGCCGTGTCCATGAACCGGGGCCGCGCGGCCCGGGCGGAGGCCGACCGGGAGGCCGCCGAGGGCCCCGGCGGGCAGCCGGCGGTGGAGATCGAGCAGCGCTCCTGGGTCAACCGCCCCGAGGCCGCGGAGGTGCTGCGCGCGCCGGAGGGCGCCGAGGCGCTGCAGTCCGGCATGCGCCTGTCGCCCGCCTTCCGCGCCCGCGACGTGGGCGGGACGCTCGTCGTCGGCCGCGATCCCGCCGCCGACGTGCTGATCGACGGCCTGCTGGTCTCCCGGCGCCACGCCCAGGTGACCCGCACGCAGCGCGGCTCGGTGCTCACGGACCTGGGCTCCACCAACGGCACCTGGGTCAACGGCGAGCGCATCTCCGGGACCGTCGAGCTGCTGCCCGGCGCGCAGGCCGTCATCGGCGGCGTGCCGTTCCTGCAGACCGAGCTCGGCCTTGCCGAGGTCGTGCGCACCGAGGGCAACATGTCCATCGTGGTGCGGGACCTGACCTACACGGTCCCCGACCGCAGGAACCCGAGGCAGCGCAAGACGCTCGTCGACGACATCGCCCTGGAGATCCCGGACCGGTCGCTGATCGCGGTGATCGGCCCGTCGGGAGCCGGCAAGTCCACGTTCCTGAACTGCATGCTCGGCGATGTGAACCCCGACGAGGGGCGCATCGAGTACCACGGGCTGGATCTGGCCCGGTTCGGCTCGGCGCTGTCCTCGCAGATCGGCATGGTCCCGCAGGAGGACGTGCTGCACCGGGAGCTCACGGCGCAGCAGGTCCTCGAGTCGACCGCCGCGCTGCGGCTGCCCGAGGACGTCGACCGGGCGTCGCGGAAGGCGCGGATCGCCTCCGTGCTGGCCGCGCTCGGGCTGAGCGAGCATGCCCGCACCCCGGTCGCCCAGCTCTCGGGCGGGCAGCGCAAGCGGGTGTCGACCGCCATGGAGCTGCTGACGGGCCCGCGCTATCTCTTCCTCGACGAGCCGACCTCGGGCCTGGACCCGGACATGGACTTCGAGGTCATGGACCTCCTGCGGCGGATGGCCCACGGAGAGGTCGGCGGCGCGGACGGCTCGACCGTCGTGGTGATCACCCACTCGACCGCGAATCTGGACCTGGCCGACCGCGTGCTGGTCCTGGCCCCGGGCGGCTCGGTGGCCTACTTCGGCGAGCCCGCGGGGATGATGCCGTACTTCGAGCGCTCCCAGGGCCTCGGCCCGCAGGTGCGCGAGGTCTACAAGGGCCTCAAGGAGGATCCCGCCCGCGCCGCCGCGGCCTTCCGGCGCGAGCGCGACGACGACGGCCCCCGCGAGCGCGTGCACGCCCAGGAGCCGACGGCCGCCCCGCACGCGTCGTCGCGCCGCGGGCTGCACCAGCTCTCGGTGCTGCTGCGGCGCCAGCTCCAGCTCATGCGCACGGATGCGGCCTCCGTGCTGATCACGACCGTGATCGCCCCGGCGCTGCTGGCCCTGCTGGTGCTCGTCGTGCCGGGCGAGCACGGGCTGACGTTCCCCGAGTCCACGGACTCCGAGGTCAACCAGCCGCAGATCCTGCTGATCGTCATCCTGCTGGCGGCCGTGGCCCTGGGCCTGTTCCCGGCCTGCCGCACGTTCCTGGACGAGAAGCGGATCTTCCTGCGCGAGGCCCGCACCGGCCTGGGCGTGTGGCCGTACGTCGGGGCCAAGACGCTGCTGACGATCGCCGCGTCGCTCGTGCAGTCGCTGATCCTGGTGCTGGCCGTCCTGGCCCTGATCCCCAACGAGCCCATGGGCGCCTGGGGGCCGATGTGGCTCGAGCTGTGGATCGTGACCTTCCTGCTGACCATGACCTCGTGGCTGCTGGGCTTCCTGGTCTCCGCCCTGGTGCCGCGCTCGGACGTGGCGATGAACGTCGCCTCGCTGCTCGTGGTCGTCCAGCTGATCTTCTGCGGCGGCCTGTTCGCCATGGAGGGGGCCGCCGATGCGATCTCGCGCGCGACGCCGACCCGATGGGCCTATGCGGCCATGGGCCAGACGGGCGATCTCAACGAGATCGTGCGCACGGCGGCCGTCACGCTGCCCCAGGAGGAGGCCAATGCCGATCTGCAGGAGGACCACGACCGGGCCGTGGAGGACGCCCGACAGGCCGGGGCCCCCGAGCCCCCGCCGCTCGAGCTGCCCCCGATCGACGACTCCGGCGCGGTGCTCGACCCGCTCTGGGAGCGCACGACCCTCAACTGGTGGGGCGCCGCCGGGATCACCGCCGGCTTCGGCCTGGTGTTCCTCGTCGCCTCGGTCCTGCTGATCCGGCGCACCAAGCGCCGCAAGCGCTGAGCCGCCGCCGGCTCCCCCCGGGCCGCCCCGGTCCGCCCTGCCGCGGGCGGGGCGGCGGGCCGCCCGCGGGCTGCTTTGCCGCCGGAGGGCGCGCTGGCAGGATGTGAGGCGACGAGGGCGTCGGCTGCGACCGGGCGCCCGCACCGACGGCGGTGCGGGGCCGCGCGGTCGCCGCGACGCCCGCACGAGCTCCGATCCCGCTCCTGGAGGCCCGCACCGTGACCCAGCAGACCGCATCCGATGATCCCCTCGCCGGCGCCGACCCGTTCGAGGCGGCGCGGCGCGCCGCCGACGCGGTGCGCGAGCGCACCGGGGTGCAGACCCACGAGATCGCGCTGACCCTGGGCTCGGGCTGGGGCGGGGCCGCCGATCTGCTCGGCGAGACCGTCGCGGAGATCCCCGCCCCCGAGATCCCGGGCTTCTCCGCGCCGGCGCTCGAGGGGCACGTGGGCACGCTGCGCTCGATCCGGCTGGCCGACGGCCGGCACGCCCTCGTGATCGGGGCGCGGACGCACTTCTACGAGGGCCGCGGCGTGCGGGCCGTCGTCCACGGGGTGCGCACCGCCGCGGCCGCGGGCGCCTCGACGATGGTGCTCACCAACGGCTGCGGGGGCCTGAACCCGGAGTGGACCCCCGGCACTCCGGTGCTGATCGCGGATCACCTCAACCTCACCGGCCGCTCGCCGCTCGAGGGCGCGACGTTCCAGGACCTGACGGACCTCTACTCGCCGCGGCTGCGCGATCTCGCGCGCACCGTGGACGGGTCGCTGCCCGAGGGCGTCTACGCGCAGTTCCCCGGCCCGCACTACGAGACGCCCGCCGAGGTGCGCATGGCCGGCGTGCTCGGCGCGGACCTGGTCGGCATGTCCACCGCGCTCGAGGCCATCGCCGCGCGCCACGCCGGGCTCGAGGTCCTGGGACTGTCGCTCGTGACCAACCTCGCCGCCGGCATCCAGCAGAGCCCGCTGTCCCACCGGGAGGTCGTCGAGGCCGGGCAGGCCGCCGCGCCCCGGATCGCGGACCTGCTCGCGCGCATCGTGGGGCAGATCCGATGAGCCCCCGCAGCGATTCCGGGACCCCCGACGGCACCGCCGAGGTCCAGGCCGCCGCCGAGGGGGCCAAGCTGCTGCTCGCGGTGCGCGGGTGGATCGACCAGGACCCGGACCAGGGCGATCGCGACGAGCTGCGCGGTCTGCTCGAGCTCGTCCAGGACCCGTCCTCGCCCGAGCAGCGCGCCCAGGAGGCCGTGGCGGATCTCGCCGAGCGCTTCGGCGGGACCCTCCGGTTCGGCACCGCGGGGCTGCGCGCGCAGCTCGGGGCCGGGCCCATGAGGATGAACCGCGCGGTCGTGCGCCGCGCCGCCGCCGGCGTCGCCGCCCACGTCCTCGAGGCGGCCGGCCCGGATCCCGCCCCGCGTGCGGTCATCGGGTTCGACGCCCGCCACCGGTCCGCGGACTTCGCGCGCGACACCGCCGCCGTGCTCACCGCCGCCGGGCTGTCGGTCGAGCTCATGCCGCGCCCGCTGCCGACCCCGCTGCTGGCCTGGGCCGTGCGCTCGCGCGGAGCGGAGGTCGGCATCATGGTCACCGCCTCGCACAATCCCGCCGCCGACAACGGGTACAAGGTCTACCTCGGGGGCCGCTGCGTCGATGCCGCCGGGCAGGGCTGCCAGATCGTTCCGCCGCACGACGAGCAGATCGCGCAGCGGATCGAGGCCGTGGGCGATCTGCGGGAGCTGCCGCTGGCCGACCACGGCTGGACGACGCTTCCCGAGGACATCGACCGGCAGTACCTCGAGGCCGCCGTGGGCGCCGCGCCCGGGGAGGCGTCCGAGCCCGGCCTGAGGATCGTGCTGAGCGCGATGCACGGCGTCGGCGGCCCCACGGCCCTGGCGGCTCTGCAGCGCGCCGGATTCGACGACGTGCACCCCGTGCCCGAGCAGTTCGAGCCCGACCCGGAGTTCCCGACCGCCCCGTTCCCCAATCCCGAGGAGCCCGGGGCGCTGAGCCTCTCGCTCTCGCTGGCCCGCGAGGTCGACGCCGACCTGGTGCTGGCCAACGACCCGGATGCCGATCGCTGCGCGGTCGCCGTGCCGGATGCCCGCGATCCCCGTGCGGTCGACGGGTGGAGGGCGCTGACCGGCGACGAGGTCGGGGCGCTGCTCGGGCTGGCGGCCCTGCGGGCGGCCGACGGGGCCTCGGACAGGCCGATCGTGGCGAACTCGATCGTGTCCTCGCGCCTGCTGGGGCGGATGGCCGAGGCCGCCGGGGCGGCCCACCGCGAGACGCTGACCGGCTTCAAGTGGATCGCCCGCGTGCCGGGGCTCGTCTACGGCTACGAGGAGGCCCTGGGCTACTGCGTGGACCCCGGGACCGTGCGGGACAAGGACGGCATCACCGCCACCGTCGGGATCGCCCGCCTGGCCCGCGCCGCGGCCGCCGACGGGCGCACCCTGCTCGACGAGCTCGACGACCTGGCGCTGCGCCACGGCCTGCACACCGCCTCCCAGCTGTCGATCCGGGTGGCCGATCTCGAGCTCATCCCCGCGATGATGCGCGCCCTGCGGGAGTCGACGCCGACCGAGCTCGCGGGGTCCCCCGTCGTCTCGGTCGACGACCTCTCGCAGCCGGATCCGGGATCGGGGCTGCTGCCGACCGAGGGAATGCGCCTGCTGACCGAGGACGGCACCCGGGTCGTCGTGCGGCCCTCCGGGACCGAGCCCAAGCTCAAGTGCTACCTCGAGACCGTCGCCGGGGTCGGCTCAGCGGACCGGCTGCCCGGCGCCCGGCAGGCCGCGCGGGAGCGCCACGACGCGCTGACCGAGCAGCTGCGGGAGCTCTTCGCGGCCTGAGCCGCGCCCCGCGGTCCTGACGCGAACCGGGCGCTGGACGGGTCGTCGGGCGACCCGCCCCGCGCCGTGTGGAGTGCGTCATGGCCGCCCCGACGCGCGATCGGGCGCTGATAGCCTCGGCGGGGCCTGATCGACGGGTCCGTGCCTGTCCGAGAGCCCCGGTGAGGAGGCGGCCGTGGAACTGCTCGACCCGGAGACGATGTTCCGCGCCGTCGATCTGCTGGGGGTGTTCGTCAACGCCGTGCTGGGCGGAGCGATCGCCCGGGCCATGAAGCTCGACCTGATCGGCTTCCTGGTGCTCGGCGTCCTCTCGGGCCTCGGCGGCGGCATGATCCGCGACGTCCTCCTGCAGATCGGCCAGCCCGTGGCCCTCACGGATCCGGCGTATCTCACGACCGCGATGATCGGCACGGTCCTGGCCTTCAGCCTCTCCTTCGAGGGCAGGTGGACGAACCGGGTCCTGGTCGTGGCCGACTCCCTCTCGCTCGGCTGCTGGGCGGCCACCGGGACCTCCAAGGCGCTCGGCGCCGGTCTCGGCTGGGTCCCCTCCGTCATGCTCGGCATGATCACGGCCGTGGGCGGCGGCGCCGTGCGCGACGTGTGCATCGGCCGCATCCCCGCGATCTTCGGCGGCAGCACCCTCTACGCCACGGGGGCCTTCGTCGGCGCGATCGCCATGACGGTGGCCTGGGAGCTCGGGCGGCCGAACTGGGGCATGGCCATCGCCATCCTGCTCGCGGCGTCGCTCACGGTCCTGGCGCGGCGGCGCGGCTGGATGCTTCCGGGACAAGGCGGCTGGGACGCCCGCCTGGCCGGCCGGCAGCTCGCCCGCAGCGCGTCCGCGCGGCGTCCGCGCATCGTCGTGCACCGGGGCGCGCACCGCGCCCGACGCGCAGGCGGGAAGGGGAGCCGCGGCGGCTCGCATGCGGACCGGGGCCGGCAGACGGGCGACGACGCCGGCGGCGGAGCCGGCGATCTCGGGGCCGACCGCCCGGACGACGGCCCCTCCGGCGGGCTCAGTCCCGCCGATCCCCGGTGACGCCCAGCCGCGCCAGCCCCTCGCGCCGGCGATCGAGCACGATCTCGACGATCTCCTCCGCGATCCCGTCAGCGCCCAGCAGCGGAGGGCTCAGCACGTCGGCCCCGGCCTCGGCCGCTCGCTCGTGGAAGTCCCCCGGCGACAGCAGGAACGACGCCGCGGCCACCGGCCCTCGGGTCTGCGCGCGCACCTGCTCGACGGCCCGCGCCGCGCTCGGCCGCGCGGCCGAGACGAAGCCCGCCGTCACGGCGCGCCCGGTCAGCCGCTCGAGATCCAGGGCCTGAGCACGGACATCGGCGACGGCCCGCTCGTCCGAGGAGCCCGCGGCGATGAGCACGATCGGCCCGTCTCCCCCGCCGGCATCGGTTCCCCGCGTACGGCCCCCGTCCTGTCCCGCGCCCCGCCCGGGCCGCGCCTCGGCCAGCCGGCGGGACAGCAGCTCCGAGAGCCGCCGGTCCGGGCCCAGGGCCCCGGTGACCACGTGGTGCCCCCGCCCCTCGACGGCCCGCCGCAGATCGTGGCGGACGTGGTATCCGGCCGCGAGCAGCAGCGGCACGACCACTGCCGGGCGATCTGCCAGCTGCTCGCAGCGCTGCGCCACGTCGGGGCTCTGGACGTCGACCCAGGTCTCGAGCACGGTCGTCCCGGGCAGCGCGCGAGCCACCGCCCCGGTGATCCGCGCCGTCGTGCGCCGGGCGGCCGGCGAGCGCGATCCGTGGGCGCACAGCAGCAGGACCGGGTCCTGCGCCGCGCCGGGCGCGGCTGCCGCGTGCGCAGCCCTCACGAGCTCAGCGCGACGCTGACCCTGCCGTCGTCGGAGACGGTGACCTCGTGGACCGGCAGCGCGTACTCGTCGGAGCTCAGGCACTGCCCGGTGCGCAGGTCGTAGACCTCCTTGTAGAGCGGGGAGGTGAGGGTGGGGACGCCGTCGAGGGTGGCCCCGACGATGCCGCGGGCCATCACGAGCGATCCGGTCCGGGGATCCGCGTGGTCGACGGCCGCGATCGTGTCGTCCGGCAGACGGAAGACGGCCACCTGGCGCCCCTCGACCAGGGCGGCCTCGCCCCAGTCGACCTCGAGGTCCTGGACCGAGCAGATCTCGGCGGCGGTGCTGGTGGTCATGGGTGCGGCTCCTCGCATGCTGGATCGTGCGCAGCGGGTCCTGCCGGCGCTCGGACGGCATCCTCCCGAGGGGCACGGCAGGGCCCGGGCGGCGCCGACGCGGCTGCCCGCAGGCCGTCGCCTCCTGTCGATCGAACGTACCCGAGAGGCCCCGATCGCGCAGGTCCTCGAAAACCTCTTGGCAACTGAGGCGCGCCTTCGCGGCCTCGTGTGATGCCATCGGACTCGCGGGCTCTCCACCGGCCGCGGGTCATCGCCCGACGGGTCGGCGGCGGGCCGCCGACCGAGCACGTCCGTGAGCCGAAGGAAGACACCCCATGCCGGACACCACCGCCCACGACCTCCCCGCCGCCGAGCCCGGCTCCGCCGGGCGGCGCATCCTCGTGATCGGCGGCGGCCCCGCCGCCCACCGCTTCGTGCAGGCCATGATCAAGCGCGGGCTCGGGGAGGACACGATCACCGTGCTCTCCGAGGAGCAGTGGACCCCGTACGACCGCGTGGCCCTCGAGAAGCTCTTCCTGGACGTCGAGCGGGACCTCACCCTGGGCGACCCGGACATGTGGACGCAGACCCCCGGCGTGGTGCTGCGCACCGGCCAGCGCGCCGCCGAGCTGGACGTCAAGACCCAGACGGTGCTGACCCGCAGCGGCGAGACCTTCCCGTACGACGAGCTCGTGCTGGCCACGGGCTCGAACGCCGCGACCCTGAACATCCCCGGGGCGCACCGCGTGCATGTCTTCCGCACGATCGACGACGTCCAGGGCATCGTCGCTGAGGTCGAGCGGCTGCGCGGGGAGCTGGGCCGCAAGCCCCGCGGCGTGGTCGTCGGCGGCGGCCTGCTCGGCCTGGAGGCGGCCGCCGGGCTGCGGGACCTGGGCGCGGAGGCCACGATCCTGGACGTCGCCGAGTTCCTGCTGTGCACCCAGATGGACCGGGAAGGCGGGCTCGCCGTCAACTCGCTGATGCGCGATCAGGGCCTGGACGTGCAGTGCTCGAGCTACATCCAGGGCGTCGAGCTCGACGAGCAGGAGAACGTCGTGGGGGTCGATGTGGCCGACGGCCCCGGCCCCGATGCCGTCGTGCGCCGCCTCGACGCGGACATGGTCATCCTGGGCATCGGCATCCGCCCCCGCTCGGGCCTGGCCCGCCGCGCGGGCTTCCACCTGGCTCCGCGCGGCGGAGTCGTGGTCGACGAGGCCTGCCGCACCTCGGTGGCGCACGTGTGGGCCATCGGCGAGGTCGCCCACATCCTGGACCAGACGTGGGGCCTGGTGGGCCCGGCCAACCAGATGGCCGAGGTCGTGGCCGACCGCCTGCACGGCGGCGAGAGCTCCGTGTCCGGCTTCGACACCTCGACGCGCCTGAAGTTCGCGGGAGTGGACGTCGCCTCGTTCGGCGACGTGTACGCGACGACCCCCGGGGCGATCGAGGTCGACTACTCGGACCCCGTGGCCGGGATCTACCAGAAGATCGTGGTCGCCGAGGACCGCGAGACGCTGATCGGCGGCGTGTTCGTGGGCAATGCCGAGCCGTACGACGCCCTGCGCCCGCTGCAGGGCCGGCCGCTGCCGGCCGAGCCCGCCCGCTACCTCTCGGCCGCCGGCGGCGACGCCCCCGAGACCGAGCTGCCCGACGACGCGATCCTGTGCTCCTGCAATGCGATCCCGTTCGGCGAGGTCCGCCAGGCCGTGCGCGACGGCCATCAGAGCATCCCGGAGCTCAAGAAGTGCACGACCGCGGGAACCCAATGCGGCTCGTGCGTCCCCATGATGCAGAAGACCCTCGAGAAGACCATGGCCGCCATGGGCCTGACGGTGTCCAAGGCGCTGTGCGAGCACTTCGAGCTCTCGCGCGCCGAGCTCTACGCCGCGGTGCGCGCGACCGGCATCCGCACCTTCCCCGAGGCGCTCGAGCGGTTCGGCAAGGGGCAGGACGGCTGCGCGATCTGCAAGCCCACGATGGCCTCGATCCTCGCCTCGCAGCCCAGCGCCTACGTGCTCGACGAGGGCCGCGGGTCCCTGCAGGACACGAACGACCGCAATCTGGGCAACATGCAGAAGGACGGCACCTACTCGGTCGTCCCGCGCATCCCCGGCGGCGAGATCACCCCGGAGAAGCTCGCCGTGATCGCCGAGGTGGGGCGCGAGTACGGGCTGTACACCAAGGTCACCGGCGCTCAGCGCATCGGGCTCTACGGCGCCCGGCTCGAGGAGCTGCCCGCGATCTGGAAGCGGTTCGTGGACGCGGGCTTCGAGTCCGGGCAGGCCTACGGCAAGGCCCTGCGCAATGTGAAGTCCTGCCTGGGCTCGACCTGGTGCCGCTACGGCGTGCAGGACTCGGTGGGCATGGGCATCCGGCTGGAGAACCGGTACCGCGGCCTGCGCTCGCCCCACAAGTTCAAGATCGGCTCCTCGGGCTGCGCGCGCGACTGCGCCGAGTCCCAGTCCAAGGACATCGGCGTGATGGCGACCCCCGAGGGATGGACGCTCTACCTGGGCGGCAACGGCGGCGCGAACCCCGCCCACGCCCGGGTCTTCGCCGAGAGCATCTCGGAGGAGCAGCTCGTGCAGTACGTGGACCGCTACCTCATGTACTACATCCGCACCGCGGACAAGCTGCAGCGCACGGCCCGCTGGCTCGAGGACCTCGACGAGGAGTACGGCGACGGCATGGTCCACCTCAAGGCCGTGCTGATCGACGACTCGCTGGGCATCTGCGCCGACCTCGAGGCCGACATGCAGCGCCAGGTGGAGGGCTACGAGGACGAGTGGGCCGCGACCCTGCGCGACCCCGAGCGGCTGCGCCGCTTCCGCCCGTTCGTCAACGCCCCGGAGGCCTCCGACGACGCCTCCCGCCAGTACGTGCTCGAGCGCGAGCAGATCCGCCCGGCCACCCCGGAGGAGATCGCCGCCTCGGAGGCCGAGGACGGATCGGGCCCCGTGCTCATCTCCGGCACCCGCATCCCCGTGGGCGCCCAGGGCTGAGGCCGCGGCGCCGGGCGCCTCGGCATGAGCGGCCCGGCGCCGCCGTCGGCCCCTAGGCTGATCACCATGCTTCTCGAGACCTCCCTCGACGGTGTCCGGCTCCTTCTGCTGGGCGCCGACGACTCCTCCCGATCCGCCCGCCGCTTCCGCGCCGCGGGAGCGCAGGTGCGCGCCGTGGAGGTCCCGGACGGCGCCGACGCGCTCCCTGCCGCGACGGCCCCTGGAGCGCGCGGACCCCAGGACGACGACGGAGCCGCGCCCGGCGTGGTGGTCGTCGTCGGCGATCGCGAGCCCTGGGAGCCCGTGCTGCAGCGGCTGCGCGAGGCCCACGGCCCGCTGCCCGTCTCCGCGGTCCCCGCCCCCGGCGAGGGGGTCTCCCTCGTGGGCGGGGGTCCCGGCGAGCCCGGGCTCATGACGGTGCGCGGGCTCGAGGCCGTCGCCGATGCCGATGTCGTGCTGGTGGACCGCCTGGCGCCGCAGGGAGTCGTGGAGGCCCAGGCCCCGCATGCCGAGATCGTGCGCGTGGGCAAGTGGCCGGGCCACCACCCGGTGCCCCAGGAGCAGATCCAGCAGCAGCTGCTCTCGGCCGCGGCCGGCGGCCGCCGCGTGGTGCGGCTCAAGGGCGGCGATCCCTATGTCTTCGGCCGCGGCGGCGAGGAGGCCGCCGACTGCGAGTCCTGGGGCGTGCCGGTCGAGACCGTACCGGGGATCACCTCGGCCGTCGCGGTCCCGGGCGCCGCAGGCATTCCGCTGACCTTCCGCGAGGTCTCCCGGGCCTTCACCGTGGCCTCGGGCCACGTCCCGTTCGACGACGACGAGCTCGGCGGCTTCGCGGCCCTGCTGGGCACCGGGGCCACGCTCGTGGTGCTCATGGGCGTCTCGACGCTGCCGCAGCTCGCGGCGGGGCTGATCCGCGCCGGGGCCTCCGCCGAGCTGCCGATCGCGCTGATCGAGAAGGGCTTCTCCCCCGACCAGCGGGTGCTCACGGGCCGACTGGGCACTGCCGTGACCGATCTGGCCGCTGCGCAGTCCCCGGCCGTGACCGTGATCGGGCCGGTGGCCGCGCTGGCGGCCGAGGACCGCGAGCGCGTCCTGGGCGAGCTGACCCCGCACCGCGCCGTCGCCCCGGGCAACGGGGGCGACGGCGCCGGAGCGACCGGGATGACCGACCGCAGCGCACCGACCGACCGCACCGCAGGGAGCCCCGTGGCCCACGACCGACCCGCCGACATCGAGCAGACCGAGCAGACCGAGCACGGCCCGCGGCCCGAGGCCTCCGGGACCGAAGCCGAGGCCCTGAGCCGGGACCGGGGGCAGGGGCAGGCTGGGCCCCTGGCAGGGCGGCGCATCGCCGTGACCGCCCACCGCCGGGCCGACGACCAGATGGGGGCCCTGCGCCGCCGCGGGGCCGAGGTCCTGGCCGCCCCGTCCCTCAAGCTCGTGCCGGTCGAGGAGGACGCGGAGGTCGTGGCGGACACGCGGCGGCTGCTCGCAGCCCGGCCGGGGCTGTTCGTGATCACGACCGGCTACGGCTTCAAGCGGTGGTGGGAGGTCGTCGAGGCGGCCGGTCTGGCCGACGAGGCGCTCGAGGTGCTGTCGCGGGCCGACCTGTGGGTCCGCGGCCCCAAGGGCCGGGCGGCCGTGCGCAATCTGGGACTGCGCGACGTCGGCATCTCCCCCGACGAGACCCTCCCTCCGCTGGTCGAGCTCATCCTGGACGCGTACGACCACGATCTCTCCGGGGCCGTCGTCGCCTGGCAGGAGAACGGCTTCGCCGACCGCGACCAGCGCGAGCGGCTCGTGGCCGCCGGCGCCGAGGCCGTGACCGTGACCCCGCACCGCTGGGCCGATGCGGACGAGACCGGCGCCGTGCCCGAGCTCATCCGCTCCGTCTGCCGGCGGGACCTCGACGCCGTGACCTTCACGTCGGCCGCGGGCGCCCAGGCGCTCGTCTCGACGGCCGCTGCCATGGGGCTGGGCGACGAGTTCGCGGCCGCCTTCCAGCCCGGGCCCGGGGCGGGAGACGGGGAGGCGGACGCGGCACCGGTGCTCGCGGCCACCGTCGGGCCGGTCACGGCCCAGCCCCTCGAGGAAGCCGGGATCCCCGCCCTGGTGCCGGAGCGCTTCCGCATGGGCGCCATGATCCAGCAGCTCGTCGATGCCCTGGGCCCCCGGGGCTGAGGCCTCGCCCCTCGGTTCCGGAGCGGCCGCTCGTGCGTCCACGCGCCGGCGCTCTCGCACCCGCGCTCTCGCACCCGCCCTGTCGCACGGGCCGGCACGCGCCGCGCAGATCCGCCGAGCAGCTCCGGCGCGTCGGCGGTAGCCTCGGACGGACGCGCCGCCCGGCCGCCGCACGCGGTCGCCGCCGAGCGGCCCCGCCCGCTTCCCGGCCCGGATCCGCCGGGCCGCCCCGCACGAGGAAAGGCTCTGCCCCCATGACCTCCGAGTACGACCCCGCCGAGCGCCTGCCCATGTCCTCGATGTCCGACGTGTCCGCGGCGGACATCGCGGCGCGGGTGGATCACACCCTGCTCAAGCCCGAGGCCTCCGCCGAGGCGATCGACGCCCTGTGCGCCGAGGCCCGCGAGCACGGCTTCGCCTCCGTGTGCGTCAACGGCCTGTGGGTCGCCCGCGCCGCCGAGGCGCTCGCCGGCTCGGACGTGCTGGTGTGCACCGTGGTCGGCTTCCCGCTGGGAGCCTCGACCCCGGCGGCCAAGGCATTCGAGGCGCGCGAGGCGATCGAGAGCGGAGCCCGGGAGATCGACATGGTCATCGACATCGCCGCGGCCCGCGCCGGCGACCGGGAGGCCCTCGAGAACGACGTCCGCGCGGTGGCCGAGGCCGTCCACGCCGGCGGTGCGCGGCTCAAGACCATCATCGAGACCTGCCTGCTCGACGACGCGCAGAAGGCCCTGGCCTGCGAGGCGGCCGTGGCCGGCGGCACCGACTACGTGAAGACCTCCACCGGGTTCTCCACGGGCGGGGCGACCGCCGAGGACGTCGCTCTCATGCGCCGCGTCGTCGGTCAGCGCATCGGGGTCAAGGCCTCCGGAGGCATCCGCAGCCACGAGGCGGCGGTGCGGATGCTGCGGGCCGGCGCATCCCGCATCGGCGCCTCGGCCGGCGCCGCTCTGCTCGGCTGAGGACGTACACTGATCCCAGGAAACCGCACCACTGCGGCGTCGTCGCGGCGCCGCACGCACTGAAACGAGGAGCCCATGGCCGTCGATGCTCAGGGACGCAAGGTCCGCCGTCACTCCGGCGAAGGCAGCGCCGTCACCAGCCTGATCCTCCTGGTCGGCGCCATGGCCACCATCCTGGTCAGCTTCTACCTGTTCGCCCACCACGACAACTGGCTGTTCCTGCTCGGCATCGTCGTCTACGGCATCGCCCTGCTGGTGCCCACCGCGATCATGTCCTCCAGGACCTCCGGGCACTCGACCGGCGGCCTCGACACGGTCATGGACGGCCCCCGCCCGAACGCCACCAACGTGAGCTCCTCCGCCGGCCACTGACACCGCGAGCACCGCACCGGGTCCGTCGTCGACGACGGACCGGATCCTTCCCGCACGGCGCGTCGCCCTCCTGCCCCACGGCGGAGGCGGCGCGCCGTCGTCGTGCGCCCTCGCAGCTCGGCCGCGGGCCTCGTCTGCCGGCACGGCCGCGGGCGCGGCAGAGGCCCCGCACGAATCGGTGTGCGGGGCCTCTGCTGTGCCGCGGGCGCTCGACGCCGTGACGCAGGCGCTCGGCCTGCGCGGCACGACGGATCAGCCGCCTCGGGATCCGGTGCGGGCCCCGACGGCGATGCGCCGCTCGCAGCGGGTGCTGGTGCCCCCAAGGTCACAAGCACCCGCGGGCTATGACAGGAGCGGCGCGAAGGGCTGCCCGCTTGCGGCGGCCCGACCAGAAGGATAGGACGCAGACGCGCTCGACAGGGCCGCTGCGACCCGGATCCACGGCATTGTCCCCCCAATTGGCGAGGATCCATGACATTCGTCGTCCGCTGCGCACCGCTGGATGCGCTCAGGCCGATCCGCCGGCCTGCTCCTGGCCGTCCTCGCCCGCGGCCGAGGGCTCCGGCGCCTCGAAGATCGTGAGGAGCACCTGCCGGGCCCATTCCAGGACGGCGCCGTCGGTGAGGTCCTTGCCGCCGACCCTGGCGGTCTTCGGCTTGGGGATCAGGATCTGGCGGGTGCCGGCGGCATCCGCCCCCGGCACCGGCACGGTCTTGGCGCCGGGGTGCATGCGCTTGAGGCGCATCTGCCGGGACTCGGGCAGATCCGCCGGGGCGAAGCGGATGCTCGGCCCCTGCACCGCGATGTCCGACAGACCCACGGAGCGCGCCATGACACGCAGCCGGGCCACCTCGAGCAGCAGCCGAGCGGGCTCCGGCAGCTCGCCGTAGCGGTCCGTCAGCTCGGCCTCGACCTCGACGATCCCGGCCTCGTCGGTCGCCGAGGCCAGCGTCCGGTAGGCGTCCAGGCGCAGCCTCTCCCCCGGCACGTAGTCGTGCGGCAGGTGCGCGTTGACCGGCAGCTCGATCTTCATCTCCGTCGGCGCGGTGTCCTCGTCGCCGCGGAACTCCGAGACCGCCTCGCCGACCAGCCGCAGGTACATGTCGAAGCCGACGCCCTGGATGTGCCCCGACTGCTCGCCGCCCAGCAGGTTGCCGGCGCCTCGGATCTCGAGGTCCTTCTGCGCGAGCTGCAGCCCGGCCCCGAGCTCGTTGTGGGCCGCCACGGCCTTGAGCCGCTCCAGGGCGGTCTCGGTCAGCGGCTTCTCCACGTCGTACAGGAAGTAGGCGTAGGCGCGCTCGCGCCCGCGGCCCACGCGCCCGCGCAGCTGGTGCAGCTGGGACAGGCCGTAGCGGTCCGCGCCGTCGACGATCAGGGTGTTCGCGTTGGCGATGTCCAGGCCGGTCTCGACGATCGTCGTGGACACCAGGACATCGAAGCGCTTCTCGTAGAAGTCCACGATGATCTGCTCGAGCTCGGCCTCGGACATCTGCCCGTGGGCCACCGCGACCCGCGCCTCCGGCACGAGCTGCGAGAGCTCCGAGGCGCGCCGGGTGATCGTGGAGACGCGGTTGTGCACGAAGAAGACCTGGCCCTCGCGCATGAGCTCGCGGCGGATCGCGGCCGTGACCTGGCGGTCCGTGTAGGCGCCCACGTAGGTCAGCACCGGATGGCGCTCCTCCGGGGGCGTCGCCAGGGTCGAGGTCTCGCGGATGCCGGTCAGCGACATCTCCAGGGTGCGCGGGATCGGCGTGGCCGACATCGACAGGACGTCGACGTTCGTGCGCATGGCCTTGAGCTTCTCCTTGTGCTCGACGCCGAAGCGCTGCTCCTCGTCGATGATGATCAGTCCCAGGTCCCGGAACCGGATCTCCTTGCTCAGCAGGCGGTGGGTGCCGATCACGAGGTCGATCGAGCCCTCCCGCAGGCCGTCGATCACCTCCTTGGACTCCTTGGCCGTCTGGAAGCGCGACAGCGACGCGACGCGCACCGGGAAGCCGGAGTAGCGCTGGGAGAAGGTCTCGACGTGCTGCTGGCCCAGCAGCGTGGTCGGCACGAGCACGGCCACCTGCTTGCCGTCCTGGATGGCCTTGAAGGCGGCCCGCACGGCGACCTCCGTCTTGCCGTAGCCGACGTCGCCGGAGATCAGGCGGTCCATGGGGACCTCCTTCTCCATGTCGGCCTTGACCTCGTCGATCGTCGTGAGCTGATCCGGGGTCTCGATGTAGGGGAAGGCCTCCTCGAGCTCGCGCTGCCACGGGGTGTCCGGCCCGAAGGCGTGGCCGCGGGTGGCCATGCGCGCCGAGTAGAGGCGGATCAGCTCGGCGGCGATGTCCTTGACGGCCTTCTTGGCCGCGCGCTTCTTGGCGCTCCAGTCCGAGCCGCCCATCTTGGACAGCACGGGGGCCTCGCCGCCCTGGTAGGTCGAGATCTGATCGAGCTGGTCCGTGGGCACGAAGAGCCGGTCCTTGGGCCCGTTGCGCTTGGACGGCGCGTACTCGAGCACCAGGTACTCGCGCTGCGGCCTGGGCTGGCCCGGCTTGGTGACCGCCCCGGCGATCGGGCGGGCGATCAGCTCGATGAACTGGCCCACGCCGTGCTGCTCGTGCACCACGAAGTCGCCGGGCTTGAGCTCGAGCGGGTCCACGGCATTGCGGCGACGGCGCTGCGGCAGCTGGGTCCGGCCCTGGGCCGCGTACGCCGAGGAGCGTCCGAGCAGATCGGCCTCGCTCAGCAGCGCGACCTGCTCGGTCTCCACCACGAACCCCGTGGACAGGCTCGCCGTGGTCAGCTCGACGGTCCCGGGCCGGGGCGCGGCCTCCAGGGTCTCGTGGCGCGCGGCAGGGATGTCGGCGCCCCGCAGCAGCTCCGCCAGGCGCTGCAGGGGGCCCGGCCCCTCCGTCACGGCCACGACGCGCCAGCCCTCGCGCACGAGCGAGCCCAGGTGCTCGAGCAGCGCCTCGACGTCGCCGCCGAAGCGCCGCGGGGCCCGTCCGGACACCGTCAGGGTGTCGGCGTCGGTGTCCATGAGCCGCACGAGCGACTCGTCGGTGTCGGCGTCGACCTCGGAGAGCTCGGCCCCCACCGTCAGCGCGGTCGTGGACCACCAGCCCAGGCCGGCCTCCAGCGCGATCTCGCGGGTCTCCTCCAGGCTGTGGAAGGACCCGGAGGCGAGCGTGCGCCCGTCGTCCTCGAGCTCCTGCGCCTGGGCGACGTCCAGCGGCGCCCGGTCGGTGTCGGCGGCGGACTCCCAGGCCGCGGCCAGGAACTCCTTGTTCGTGGCCACGAGGTCCGCGGCGCGCGCCCGGACCTTCTCCGGCTCCTGGACGACGACGATCGAGCCCTCCGGCAGCAGGGAGAGCACCGGGACCATGCGATCGGCCAGCAGCGGTGCCAGGGACTCCATGCCCTCGGAGTAGATCCCCCCGGCGATCCGCTCCAGGATCGCCTCGGCGCCGGGGAGACGGTCCTTGAGCCGGGCGGCGCGCGACTGCACCGCCGGGGTGATCAGCAGCTCGCGGCACGGCGGGGCCACGATCCGCGTCGGGTGATCGCCGCTGCGCAGGGTGCGCTGGTCGGCCACGGCGAACCAGCGCAGCTCCTCGATCTCGTCGCCGAAGAACTCGACGCGCACGGGGTGGTCCGCCGTGGGCGGGAAGACGTCGATGATCCCGCCGCGCACCGCGAACTCGCCGCGCCGCGACACCATGTCGGAGCGGGAGTAGGCGGCATCCGCCAGGGCCCGCACGACCTCGTCGAAGGACCGCTCGGCACCGCGCTCGAGGATCACGGGCTGCAGATCACCCATCCCCTCGACGACGGGCTGCAGCACGGCGCGCACCGGCGCCACGATCACGTCGAGCGGCTCCTCGCCGGGATGCGCCAGGCGGCGCATCACGTCCAGGCGCTGCCCGACCGTGTCCGAGCGCGGCGAGAGCCGCTCGTGCGGCAGCGTCTCCCAGGCCGGGAGATCGGCCACCTGCGCCTGCGGGCTCCAGGACGGCAGCTGGCGCTCTAGGTCCTCCGCCTCGCGGCCCGTGGCGGTCACGACGAGCAGCACGGGCCTGCGCCCCTCCCCCGCGGGGACCTCGCGCAGACCGGCCAGGAGCTGGCTGAGCAGGGCCGGGCGCATGCCGTCGGCGACGCTGATCACCGTCTCCGCGGAGCGCTCGGCGGGCCTGACCGCGGTGTGGGCGCGGGCCGTGGACAGCGAGCGCTCCTGGGCGAGGACGTCGGCGAGGCCGGTGAGGGACATGTGCTGCTGGACTCCTGGTTGCTGGATCCTGTGGTGCCCGACCCGATGGGTGGAGCCCGCCGACGGCGAGCGCGCAGGACAGAGCCGGGGCACGCCGGGTCCGGACGGGCCAGTGCGGCCCGCGGTCGGAAGAGCTACAGCGTACCGGGGGCTTCCGACGTCTCAGGAGGATAGGAGCGGACCCCGGCCTCAGCGCCCCATAGACGGGTCGTAGTCGACCATCTCGTCCGTAGTCTCCTGGCGCCGCTGGAGCAGCTGCATCCCGCCGGGCACCCGCGCGATGCGCGCCTTGACGGCCACCCGTCTCTGCGCCGGCATCAGCTCGGCGGCCAGCAGCAGCTTCTGCTTGGCCTCCTCGAGCCGCCCGGCCCGCAGGGCCTCGTTGGACTGCCGGATGATTCGCTGCGGGGACCCGACGGACAGCCGGTGCTCCACGAACGCGATCTCCTCCGGCGTCATCTCCTCGCGGAATCCTGCGAGCAGCAGCTGCAGGGCCCGGTCCTCCCCGCGGCCCATGTCCTCGACATCGGAGCTCATGGATCCCGGGGACCACCACAGCAGCAGCAGGACCTCCTCCAGGCGGTGGAACCGCCAGCCGGAGAAGACCGCCCGCAGCCACAGCTCCCAGTCCTCGACGTAGCTCTGTGTCTCGTCGAAGGGCCCGACCTCGTCGAAGAACTCCCGAGGGAACAAGCTCGCCAGGCTGCCGATGTTGTACTGCAGCATCACCTCTCGCTGGCGCTTCGGCTCGGGCAGGGGCTCGCGGTGCAGAGGCCGCGTCGTGTCGAGCGGCCCGCGCGTGATCTCGACGCCCTGCAGCGAGACCAGCAGCCGGCCGCCTCCCAGCCGCTCGCGCTCGGCCATCATCCGGGAGATCGCCGCTGGCATGAAGGCGTCGTCGGCATCGAGGAACGTGACGAACTCGCCGCCGGCGATGCGCAGCGCGCGGTTGCGAGCCCCGGCCACGCCGGTGTTCTCCTGGCTCTGCACGATCACGCGCCGGCCGGGCAGCTCCATGCGCTCGTACACGCGGGCGAGCTCGGCAGTGGCGTCCTGGGAGCCGTCATCGATCACGATGATCTCGAGGTTCTGCCAGGTCTGGCGCATCAGCGAGGTCAGCGCCTCGCCGATGAAGCGCTGGGCGTTGTAGGCGCCCATGATCACCGTCACGAGCGGGACGCCGCCCTCGTCGGGCACGGCGGCCAGGTGTCTGCCTCGGTGGTCGTTCGTGGTCACAGG
The DNA here is from genome assembly GCF_007666205.1 of Kocuria palustris. GTDB lineage: Bacteria > Actinomycetota > Actinomycetes > Actinomycetales > Micrococcaceae > Kocuria > Kocuria palustris_A. The sequence continues at coordinate 28,522 of NZ_VDOR01000008.1, read as the reverse complement.
GGTCTCCCGTCATCGATGCTGCTCGGGCGCCGCCTGCCGGATCGCGCGGCAGCGCCGGCGGCCGCCCATGGCCGCGCTCGGGTCGCGACGCCGCCCCCGCGGCGCTCGAGCGACCCTCCACGAGCCTGGCACCGCCGACCCGGAATCGGAACTCCGACATGTTTCGCTCCATGAGTTCCCGAACCGATGTCCCCACATGCGCGGGGCGTCATCCGGGCGAAGGAGTGCTCGGAGCCGAGGTCGGCACCCCGTGTGTCCGCACAACTGTGCCGGGCTCGGGTCGGCAGGCCTGTTCGAGGAGGCTCGGCCGCCCAGGCCAGGCGGTATCGTCTGAGCCCGATGCGCCGGGGCCGCTTCGAGGGCCCCTTCCGCCTGTCGGCCGACCGTGGTCTCGGATCCGGCTGACAGGCGGCGCGACGGCGGGCCCGTCGCGGGGCGCAGGATCCATGCATCGCCCGGGGTGGGGACCCCGAGCAGCTTCGAGGGGAGAACCGTCGTGACCCTGGCACGCTATCTGAAGGCGCTGCGGCGCTGGTGGCCGATCGTGGTGCTGTGCGCACTCGTAGGGCTCGGACTGGGCTACGGCTCCGCCATGCTCATGCCCAAGTCGTACGAGGCGCAGACCACGATCTTCGTGAACGTCTCCGAGTCCGCCACGGTCCAGGACCTGCAGATGGGCGAGCAGTTCGCCCAGTCCCGCGCCGCCTCCTATGCCGCGATCGGCACCTCCTCCGAGGTCCTGCATCCGGTCGCGGACGAGGTCGGCGACGAGGTCGGCGACGAGCTCGAGGACGCCGTGACCGTCACCAACGCGCCGAACACGGCCACGCTCAGCGTCACCGCCGAGGACCCCGATCCGCAGCGCGCGGCCGAGATCGCCCAGGGCGTCTCGGAGAGCCTGGTCGAGCGTGCCGCGGATCTCGAGGGCTCGTCCGCGCCGGATGAATCCCCGGTGCAGCTGTCGATCATGGACGAGGCCGGGGTCCCGCTCGTACCGGCTTCCCCGTCGCCGTCCATGAACACCCTCGTGGGCGCCGTGGTCGGGCTGGTCGTCGGGCTGCTGATCGTGCTGGCCCGGGCCGGATCCCAGGCTGGCAGGCGCACCTCGTGATGCCGCGCTCCCGCGACCGCGCCGGCCATGGAGTCCGCGTGCTCGTCGTGTGTCCCACCGAGTACGGGGGCCAGATCGAGCACGCCGCGGACACCGCCATGGCCCTGGCCACGGACCCCCGCACGCAGCGCGTGGTCCTGCTCTCCCGCAAGGGCGCCGACGCCTACCTGGGCCGGCCCCGGATCGAGGGGCTGCAGATCGTGGAGACGATCCCCCCGAGGCGCACCGGATCGGGCGCCCTACACCGCGGGATCCAGATCCTGGACCTGGTGCGCGAGCACCTGCAGATCCGCCGGTTGGCCGCGCAGGCCGGGCCGGGAGCCGTGGTGGCCCTGGACTCCTCGAAGTACCCGTTCCCATCAGTGCTCACCCCCGGCAGGGGCCAGGCCTCCGTGCTGTTTCTGCACAACGTCCGCCCGCACCACGACGACGCAGGCGCCCCCCTGCGCCTGCGCCTGCTGCGTCGCTTCGAGCTGGGTGCTGCCACCAGCTGCGACCGCGTGATCGTTCACGGAAGGGACCAGCAGGACACCGCCCGGGCGAACCTGGGGGAGATCCACGGCGATCTCGTCGCAGTGGCCCTGCCCACGAGCACGCGGATCGACGAAGCGGCTACGGCCGAGTCCATACCCGTGTCCCTTGACGACGACGGCCCCGCCGCCTCGACGCGCCTCGAGCTGCCGGAGCAGCCCTACGCCCTGGTGCTGGGCGAGCTGCGCGCCAACAAGGGAGTGGAGCTCGCCATCGATGCCGCCGGAATGGCGGGCGTGCCGCTGCTCGTGGCCGGTCGCGCCGAGAGCCCGGAACTCGCCGCGACCCTGCGCGAGCGGGTCGAGCGCGCCGGCACCGTGCGGCTCGAGGACCGTTTCCTGGAGCGCAGCGAGTTCCAGAGGGCCCTGGAGGGCGCAGCCGTCGTCGTGCTGCCCTACACGCACTTCGACGCCCAGTCCGGAATCCTCGCCAAAGCCATCGCCGCGGGGCTGCCCGTCGTGGCCTCGGACCTGGCCTCGCTGCGCGAGCAGAACGGCACACACGCCCCTGCCCGCTTCGCCGACATCCACGACCGCGCCGCGTTCGCCGCGGCGCTGCGGAAGGCCTTCGACGACGCCGTCGCCGCCGGGCCGCACACCGGTGCCGGCACGTCGTCGCACGCGGACTGGGAGCCCACGGTCGAGGCCGTGCTCGGCGCCGACCCCCACGGCTGAGCAGGACACACCCGACCGGGGTCTTCGCAGGAGCGGCCCCAGGACCAGGAAGGAGCAGGCAGCATGACAGAGATCAGCACGCTGCGCCCGGCTCGGCACACCGCCCTGCCCGATGGCCGCCTCCCCGAGACCGGAACGCGCCTGGACCGTGCCCTGTCCGGGCTGCTGATCGTGCTCTCTGCCTTCCCGTACGCGGGAATCGCCGTGGGCGGCGACACGAACATCCCCATGTCCTCAGTGATCGCAGGGATCCTGGTGCTGCGCGCCGTGCGCTACCTGCCCCTGTTCGCAGTCGCCGTGGTGCTGGCGGCGGTCCCGTTCTTCTCGGCCTTCATCCGTCTGTTCCTCACCTCCGACCCGCTGCAGCCGATTCCCACCATCACGTGGGTCGCCGCGACCCTGGCCCTGCCGGGGGCCGCCGCCGCCGTGCTCTTCCTGCGCCGCCGTGCGATCGCCTGGCTGTCCTGGACGCTGATCGGCTCAGCCGGCTACGCCGTGGTGCAGAAGCTCGTGTTCATCGACCGGCTCGACACCATCCCGTTCATGTGGCTCTATACCCTGCCGGGCTACGCCAACATGTCGGACTTCGCCGACACCTTCCTGCTGTACGTGCGACGGCCCTTCGGGTTCTTCCCGGAGACGTCGTTCATGGTCGGGTCCGTGACGCTGATGGCCATGGTGCTTATCGTGCTGCTGCGCCACTACGGCATGACCCCGTCCTGGCTCGAGTGGTCCGCGGTGGGCCTGGCCGTGTGGGCGGCGGCCATCTCGGGCTCCGGCTCGGCGGTCGTCGTCGTGGCGGCAGTGGCCATGGCGATCATCCTGCCGGTGGCCCTTCGTCAGGCCTGGCTGTTCCTGCTGGGCGTGCCAGCTGCCGCCCTCGGCGCCGCCGTGGTGGCCTCCAGCGTGCTCCAGGAGCGCTCGGAGAGCTTCAACTGGTCCTGGGCCGACCGCGGCAGCTCGGTTCAGGCCGTGGTGAAGAGGCTGATGGAGGACCCGATCGCCTTCTGGGGCGGACTGGGCCGCGGCAACGTGAACCAGGAGTTCGTCTCCGGGCGCATGCCCCTGGAGACCTTCCAGCACTACAACCCGATCCCCGATGTGTACTCCGTGCTCGGGCGCATCATCGCCGAGAACGGGATGCTGGTCGGCGGCCTGACGGTGGCCTGCATGGGCCTGCTCATCCTGCGCTCCGGCGGGCGGGTGCCGCTGCTGATCGGCGTGCTGCACGTCCTCACGTGGCTCGTGGTCGCCGGGGCGACCATCAGCTACGACAACGCCTTCTGGCTGTGGGGTGGGGCTGGTGCGGCCCTGGGCCTCGAGCTGACCCGGCGCTGGCCGGAGGAGCCCGTCCCGGACGCGCGCCGCATCCGCTCCACAGCCGAGATCGAGGACGACTTCGATCGCCGACAGGATCTGCTCGACGCACCGGCCGGTGCCGCCGGGCCGCACCCCCGCAGCAGCGGTGCGAGCGCTGCCGGCCCGCGGCACGACGACGGCGCGAGTGCGGCAGCGCCGTGAGCGCGCTGACCCGCTGAGCCGGCTGCGGGCCCCGCACGGCCGTGCCGCACGTCTGCCCCTGCTTCACCTTCCGCCTACGAGGACAGGACGAGAATGCGCATTCTGCACGTCATCAACGACGCCGAGACCGGCGGCGCACAGACCCTCGTGGAGGCTCTGGCCCGCCACCGGGACCCGGGCGACGAGGCCCACATCCTGGTGCTGCTGGGCCGCGGCGGACTCAGCGACCGGCTGGAGGAGGCGGCCAGCTCCGTCGAGCACGTGGGCATGTCCCGGAAGGACCTGGTCCCAGCGCGGGCCGCAGTGCATCTGCTGCGCATGGTCCGCAGGCTGGACATCGACGTGGTCCACTCGCACCTGCAGCAGTCCGATCTGCTCAGCGCGCTGACCCCGCACGGACGCCCCCGGGTCTCCACGCAGCATTCGAGCCAGGACGGATCCTCCTCCGCCGTCGCACGCTTCGCCTGGCAGGTCGCCGCCAAGACGTCCTTCCGCATGGATGCGGTCGTGGCCTGCGCGCCCTCGGCGCGACGGGTCGCCACCGAGTTCGGCTACACCTTCCCCGCCGAGAAGATGCCGGTGATCGTCAACGGGACCGCGACGGCCCCCGCCCCCTCCCCCGACCCAGGGGGCCACCGGCTGCTGCATCTGGGGCGCTACGCCCCGGCGAAGGACCATCGCACTCTGTTCATGGCCATGGCGCTGGTCCATGAGAAGCTCCCCGCCGTGACCCTGCGCTGCGCCGGCAACGGGGTGGACGAGGACAACGACGAGCTCACGTCCTGGCGCCGAGAGCTCGGGCTGGAAGGCAGTCTCGAGCTGTGCGGCACGATCTCGGACGTGCGCTCCGAGCTGCGGGCGGCCGATGCCCTGGTCTTCTCGAGCTCCACCGAGGCCCTGCCGATGGCGGGGATCGAGGCGCTGAGCGAGGGCTTGCCTGTCGTGACCACGGACGCCGGGGATGCCGGGCTGCTGGCCGTCGACGAGCATCTGCTCTGCCCGCCGCGCGATCCCCGCGCGCTGGCCGGGCGCCTCCTGTGGCTGCTCGAGCGCTCCCCGCAGCAGCGCGAGCAGCTGCGCCGCGAGGCCTGGCAGCTGTGCGGCGAGCGCTTCGGGATCGACCGCACGGTCGCCCGCTACCGCAGCATCTACCGCGATCTGGTCGGGGTCGCCTGATCCGAGCCCTCATCGCGTGAGGGATCCTCAGCCCGGGACGGTTCGTCGTCCCGGGCTGCCTGCTCGGCGGCCTCGGCCACGATCCGTCCGTCGGCGCGCACGGTGCGCATCATGCGCACGGCCATCAGCGCCAGCCCGGCCCCGACCACGAGGATCGTGGGCCAGCTCGGCAGCAGCCGCGACACCAGCACGGCGAACTCGCCGTAGGCGATCGCTCCGGCGAGCATGACGGCCCAGCGCCTGATGTCCTGTCCCTGCACCCGGTAGGGCAGGTCCCGGTTCGCACCCATGACCTGCACGGCGCTGAGCAGCAGCGACGGGGCCACGGTGCCGAGGATGACCCACTCGATGTCCCCGGTGCCGGTCGCGAACCACACGGCAGGCAGGGTCAGTACCAGGATCGCGAGGTTGATCAGCGAAGCCCGCAGCGCCGACCCGCGAAGGGTCATCACCATGCTCGCCGGCTGGTTGATCGCCTCGGCGATCAGTCCGATCGTCAGCGTGGCCAGGCCCATGGCGGCGAAGGCGAAGTCATCGCCCATCCACGCGGTCATCAGCTCCGTGGGGATGCTCAGCAACGCCACCCCCATGAGCATGCCGATGCCCAGGGTGAGCGTCTGGCAGCTCTTGAGCACGCGCGAGGCCTGCTCCCCCTCGGTCACGCGCAGCGGGTAGCCGTAGGGCATCGTGATCCAGCTGACGATCAGGCGGCAGCTCTGATAGACGCGCATGAGGGCGCCGAATGCTGTGGCCGCCGCCAAGCCGAGGGTCGGTCCGACCAGGAACAGCGGCAGCTGGTAGACGCCCAGCAGGGCCAGCGAGCCGATGGACATGACGGAGGACAGCCGCAGCAGCGGGGCCCCGTGATCGGCCCACAGGCGCCGATCGAGCACCGGCGCCCGGAAGCGGCGCCACACCGCCCACAGGCACACGAAGGGCGGGAGCATGAGCGAGGAGCACTCGACCACCACGATCCCGAGCAGCCCGCTGTCCGTGAGCAGGACGGCCCCGTAGCCCAGGGCCCGCAGGATGATCGACACGACGGCGGCCTTGCGCTCGATGTCCGGGCGGTTGAGCCCCCACAGCACCGAGTTCAGGCCGCGCCCGACCATGGAGACGAACAGGGTGCAGCCGGCCAGCACGGTCATGGGCAGCACGGCGTGCTGGTCCTGCTCCGGGACATCGACGGCCGCCAGGTACAGCGGGAAGGCCAGCAGGTACACGACGGTCAGCCCGGCGCCGAGCAGCACGAAGACCAGGATCGCCGCCGTCACGAAGCGCCGGCGCTCATGCGAGGCGCTGGGGCCCTCGGTGATGCCGGTCAGGGTGCGCACGATGCCCGAGCCCAGTCCGAAGTCGGTCATGGTCAGCATCTGGATCGCGCCGATCGCCAGGACCCACAGTCCGTACGACGGCGCGCCGACGATGGCCACGGCCAGCGGGTACAGCAGCAGCAGCCCGAAGATCGAGGTGAAGCCGGAGAGGTAGTTCCACAGGATGTTCTGCCCGAGCCGCTCCGAGCCGGTGTCGGCCGAGGTGTCGACCTCGGGCTCCTGGCCTCCGCGCACCTCGTCCGCGGCCGTCTCGGCGGGCAGCGGCGCGGCCGGGCTCTGATCCCGGCGCCGATGACGGCGCAAGGGGCCGGAGGCGGGGCCTTCGAGGCGGTGCTTGGCCATGCGGACGGTCCTCCTGGACGGGTGCGGACCACGAGGTCCTCATGTGCGAAGGGGAGACAGGGCCCCTGCGCGAGGTGCGGCTGCTGGGCCGCGGTGGAAATCGCACGTGGTCAGGACGCGCCCTCGGTATCCCCCGATGCCGTCGGCGCAGCGCGATCCCCATCGCCGCCGCTCGATGCGAGCATGTCCCGGAGCATCGTACGCACCTCCGCCCGCCCGGAGGCTGCAAGCAGGGCGTGGTCCAGTGAGGGGACATCGTGCACCCGAACGGCGTGTCCGAGCCGTCGCGCCAGGCGAACGCCCCACTGGCCGCGGGCCTCGCGGAACTCGGCCAGGTCCTCGGCACCCAGGATGAGATCGATCTCACGCGCCCCGCCGGGCAGGACCAGCATGCTCGAGACCGCATCGCTGATACCGAGCAGGGCCAGCAGATGCCGAGCCGGGGCCGGGGCATGCGTCTCGACGACCCCGCGCAGACCGCGCAGCCGAGGACGCAGCGCGTCCCGCACCCTCACGGACCACGACGGCCGCCGCTCGGGCCCGCCTGCCTCGCGTGCGAGGGACTTCGTGAAACCGCGCGGGGCGTTCTCCCAGCTGTCCCGCTCGGCGTAGAGCAGGTCGTAGTAGCCGGTCCCGGGTCGCCAGGCCACGTTGTTGACCGCGATGACCCGCCGCGTCACGTCCCGCTTCGCGCTGCGCAGCGCCAGCCAGGAGCCCACGCACAGCCCGACCGCCGTCACGGGCAGGCCTGTGCGCCGCTTCAGCCAGTCGGCATCCGATGCCACGGCGCGCAGCGTCGCGGGGTCGTACGGCGAGGGGATCGTGTCCAGGCGCGGGTCGGAGAGGATCCCGCACCCCGGGCGCTCCGCACGCAGAACGGTCATGCCGTCGGCCGCCAGGTCCCGAGCCGCGCTGGTCCACAGCCCCGTGGGACCGTCCGACGGCTCGGAGGCCGCCGCGATGAACTGCACCGCCGTCGCAGGCAGAGGACGCCCGTCGGCTCCAGCGCAGTGATCCTCCGCAGCGCTGAGCACGGCCGGCCTTCCGTCGGCCACGCGCACGAAGGTCTCGATCACCCGTCGCGGCGCCCCGGAGGAGTCGGGCACCGTCAGCGCGGCAGCGGCCCTGGGCTCCATGTCCACGGCGCGCTGCGTCTCGGGACCCAGCGGGGGCTCGAGCGCAGCCGCGGCCGTCAGGCGCTCGACGATCTCGTGGATGGCAGCCCGCGGGACCCGGGCGAACTCCGAGCCCACGCCCCACAGCATCTCGGCCGCCTCCCGGTCCTCCTCCTCGCGAAGGCTCCACTGCGCCGAGGGCAGCGGGCTGCGCCGGGGATCCGGCAGGGTCCGCAGGCACTCGGCCTGCCCGCGGCTCCACAGCATGCCGCTCACCTCGGTCCCCTCGGCCTCCGTCGGCCGGGGCACGCTGACCCGACGCAGAGCCTGGTCGCGACGCAGCTGAGCCCGACCGCCCAGCGGCTCCCACAGCTCGACCCAGTCCAGGCCCGCAAGCGGCTGAGCGTCCGGACCGGCGGCTGCCTCGGTGCCATCACCCGCGGTCTCCGCGGCCGTGCAGGCATCCACCAGCACGGCCGCGCCCAGACGCAGGCCCACGGCGTGCACCGCGAGTCCCGGGGCGCGTCGTCGCAGCTCGCTCACGGCCGCGCGCACGTCGGCGCGCCAGGCCGAGCGGACGTCGTCGCCGTCGAGGTCGTGGGAGTCCCCCGAGCCGCGCAGGCTCAGACGCAGCACCAGGCAGCCCTCCTCCGCCAGCTCCCGGCTCAGCACGGCGATCGCGGCCGTGGACACGACGCGCTCGCGCCCCAGCGGTCCCACGACCAGCACGGCCGCGCGCGCCCTGCCGTTCAGGGGGCTCTCCAGGACGCCCGCCGCCGCCGGAGCCTCCAGCACACAGGCCCTCGCCGATCCGCCGCGCACCGTGCGATCGTGGCCGACGGGGATCCACGTCTGCTCGAGCCGCGTGCCCGCAGCCCGGCGCCCGGCACCGGCCGGGCCGGGCCGTCTGCCCGGACGGATCCCTTCGCCGGGCTCACGAGACCCGCGCCCCTCCCGCGGGTGCTGCGGCATCCGGCACCGGAAGGGCGCTGCGCAGCGAGGCGACCAGCAGCCGATGCGACTCGCTGGTGAGCAGCGAATGGTCCATGTGCTCCAGTCGCTGCTCGCTGATGGACAGCCCGCGCTGGGCGAGCTCGCGCACCGCGCGGTCTGCGCGGGTCTGCTCCCAGCGCCCGATGTCATCGGGGCCGTTGACGACGTGCACCGGCTGACGGGCCGCCATGGGCTCCAGCACGGACTCCGGGCCGATCACTCGGCCTGAGCGGTTCAGGCGCAGCCACAGCGGGTAGGGCATCTCCCAGCGCATCCATCGCACGATCTCCGGACGGATCTCGGCCTTCAGGCCGCGCACATCGTGCTCGCGCAGGCGTCGAGCCGCGATCCTGACCAGCGCCGTGACCGGGGAGGCCTTCTCGGCTCCGCCCTCGGCGGGCGCATCCGAGGGACGGTCAGCGACTGCCGTGTCGGCCGCGTCGGGGAGTGCGGAATCATCGGCGATGCCCAGGTAGGCGCTGCGCGCCTTTGCACGCTCCACGGCGGGGAGGTCTGCGTCGTAGACCAGGCGCAGGCCCTCCCACCAGGAGAGGTCCATCTTCCACTCGGCGTGCCCGATCAGCGTGATCGAATCGGAGAGCACGGGGCGGCCGTGCAGCTCACCCAGGCAGGCGGCCCAGGCCGAGGCGCAGTGCAGCCCAGCGTGGACCTCGGCGCAGCCGTGCTCGCGCAGCCACTGGACCATGTCCTGCAGTCCGATCGCCGAGCGCAGCGTGTAGGAGTTGCTGGCCTGCAGCTCATCCACCGGGGTGGAGTCCGCCACGACCGGACGGTCGCTGCGCAGCACCACGAAGCCGCTCGCGGCCAGCTCGCGGGCGGCGTGGGGCCATTCCCCGCCGCCTGCTCGTCCGTCAGGGCCTCCCCCGGAGACGATCAGGCCCGGTCCCCGCCAGCGCAGCGCCTCGGCCCGCGGGTCCTCGCCTGCTGCCTCGTCCCGGGACATCAGGGAGGTCTCGGCCCAGGTCACGATGCCGACCCGCGGTTCGGGGCCGACGTCCACCAGGCGCTCGTGGAGCCGGGCGCCGTGCTCGTCCTCCCAGCTGACCTCGCGCACCGGGGCCGCGACGGGCCCGCCCTGGACAGCCTCGTGCTCCGGCAGGGCATCCATGACCAGGTCGAGGACATCGTCGTGCAGATGGGTGTCGAAGGGCTCGACGGCGTACATGGCCTTCGCCCGTCGGCGGTCCTTCTCCTTCACGATCACCGTGTGCTCGGGACTCGGAGCGGGAAGCCCGCTGAGGCTCTGCGCCTGGGCACCGGTCAGGGTCAGGCTCAGAAGATCAGCCTCTCCCTCGCGCTGCGGCGTGGAGGATGCCAGCGCGGCGCGCATGCGGGTCCACTGCCGCACGAAGGCGCTGCCGCCCACGGGCTCCCAGGCCACGACGGTGCCGAGCTCCCCGGACATGCTGGCCAGCAGGGCCGCTCCGATCCGGTAGCCGATCGCGTGCACCGGGACCTGCGGCAGACCGCGGGACCCGCGGACGTGGGAGATCACGGTGCGGACGTCGTCCTGCCACCGTCCGACCAGATCGGGGTCGCCGTAGAGCGGCTGCGAGTCCGAGGTGCCGCGCCAGAAGAAGCGCACCGCGGTGTAACCGCGCCGGGCCAGCAGCACGGCCAGCCGTCGCACCGTCAGCAGGGACAGCACTTGCTCGCGCCCGGCCGGAGGAGCGAGCACCACGATCCCGCGGCTCGTGCCATCCTCCGGTGCGTGGATCCACGCGAGCACGGCATCCCGACCGCTTCCCACCCAGGTGGGCTGTCCTTCGATCATCTCTCCCCCATGAAGTTCGGCTGCGGCCCTGCTGAGCCGCCCGCACACTCGTGACGGCCGCCCGATCCGTCCCCCGACGGATCCATCGGCCCTCGGCGTCAGCCGACGCGGTCCGCAGGACCGGTCGTCGCCGTGGGCGGCCAGCGGTCCTCCTCGATCATCTCGACCCGCCGGCTCGTGCCGGGCGCCAGGTCGAAGCCGTCGTCCTCCGGGATCAAGCCCGGCCCGGAGGGGACGCACACGCTCGAGGACGCCGCCTCGGCCCGCAGCACCAGCGCGCGGCCCTCTGCACGATATCCGCGGCCTGACCCGTCCGGCGCATGTGACGAACCGGCCGGGGGCGCGTCCGCCGACGGCGCCGCGCGGAGGTCCGCGAGCGCATCACGGCTCGTGTCCCCCAGCAGGCGGACAGTCTCGAGCACGGAGCCTTCCGGAACGTCGTCCGAATCATCCGCGACCAGGAGCTTCGCGGCCAATGCCTCCCATTGTCGATCGCCGAAGCCCCAGGACCGGTCGAGATCCATGAAGCCGCCGAGTTCGCTCTCGGCGCCGAATGTGACGGCCCCCGGGCCGTCGAGCCGGACATCGACGTCCCGCTCATGACTGCGCACGCCCACCGTGGTCCACACGCTCAGCCGCAGGACGGCGCGCAAGCGGATCGGGCGGTCGCACAGGACGTGCACGTGCAGCCCGGAGAGCCCTTCGTCGGTGATCGCCACCGCCACGGGCGCACAGGCCCGCCGCATGGCGTACCACGTGGCCTTGGGGCGGCCCTCGGAGTCGAGCAGCCCCCACCCGGCCCCGGGCAGCAGATCCCGCGCGGCCAGGACGATCACCCCATCGCACTGCGATCCCGGCCGACGCAGATCCACGAGCGTTCGCTCGACGGCCCGGGCTGCAGCCGCCCGCTCCAGGCGCAGCTGCTCCGTCCTGGTCAGCTCGTCCCAGTCGGCTTCCGCACGGCCCCCGGGGGCGGCTCCGGTCGCGCCCCGGTCGGCGTCGATCCCGGGGGCGATCCACCGCCGCGCATAGTGAGCGCTGATCTCCTCGAAGTCCCACGACGCCCCGGGGTCCCTGGCCGCCGCGGCCCGCCACGCGCTGCGCGCATCGTGGTCCTGGTCGGCCGTCTTGGTGCCGAACGCCTCCTCGGCGGACGACGGCGCCGGCGGGCAGCCGAAGGCCAGTGCCTCGGCCGCGAAGCGCACGCCGCTGAGGCGAGCATCCGAGAGCGGGCGTCGGTAGGCGCCCACGCCGAACCAGTGGGAGATCCCCTGGTCGGGCCGTGTGGGCGGGGTCCCTCCGCACGGGCTCGTGGCGACGTGCACGACCCCGGGGACGAGCTCTGCGCACAGCCGCGGGATCAGCTCGTCGATCGCAGGGATCGCCATGTCCTGAGGCGGGCGCCCCCACAGAACGGGCTGCTGCAGGACCTCGTTGCCGCCGGAGAGCACCGCGAGGCAGGGGTGTGCGCCCAGCCGCGGCAGCCAGGTCCGCATCTCCGCCTCGAGCTGCCCGAGCCATTCCGGGGTCTCGGGAGGATCGAGCGTGGCCAGCATCGCGTCCTGCCACACCATCACCCCCAGGCGATCGCAGGCGCCGTAGAACGCCGCGGACTCCCATGCCCCGGTGCCGGAGATCCGCAGGATGTTGGCCCCGGCGGAGCGCATCGCGCGCACGGTGCGCTCGATCTCCGCGGCCTCGCCGCCCAGGCTCAGCGGATCGACGGGTGCCCATACCGCCCCCCGGGCGAAGATCCGCTGCCCGTTGACGAACAGGCGGAAGCCGCCGCCGTCGGTCTGTCCCACGATGCGCCGGAAGCCCACGGACGCCTCTGCCAGAGACTCGAGGGGCCCGTTCTCGGCGCCGGCCCGGATCGAGAGGCGGTGCAGGACCGGGTCGCCGTGCGTGGCCGGCCACCACAGCGGCGGTCTCGTCACCCCGAGACGGAGCTCGCTGCGTCCGGCGGGCACGTCGAGGCTCTCGGAGGACCCCGCGCAAGCGAGCTCCACGGTCACGGGCCGCACGGCTTCCAGAGTCACGACCACATGGGCGGTGCACAGGTCCGCATCGAGGCCTGTGCGGATGCCGACGACCGTCGCACCGTGATCCGGGACGCGGCGCAGGTCTGCCTCGCCCCACGGTCCCACCGCAGGCTCGGTGCCGCCCCAGTGGATCCGTCCCATGAGCGGCGTGCGCCGCCAGCGCAGCGACTGGTCCCCGACGAGCGACGAGCGCCAGCGGGGACGGGGCCTGCGCGGCACGGGCAGCAGGCTCAGCGCACGGCACACGACTGCGATCCCATGCCGCCCGGCGTCGGCCTCGAACCGCGCGGCGACGTCGTCCAGCCCCGTGGACGAGGTCGCGATCCGCATCCCGTCCCACCAGATCTCGGAGACGGTGGCGACACCGCGCAGGCGCAGCTCCCAGGTCGCCGGCCCCGGCCCGGACGCGCCCGGTGGTGCAGGCGGCAGATCGATCTCTGCGGTCCACCACCAGTCGCGCGCGTCGGGGTCCGGATCAGGCTCGAGGCGTGCATCGCGCAGGGCGGAGGCGACGGTGCCGGGGACGGTCGCGGGCACCGCAACCTCCGCTGCCGCTGAGATCTCGCGCTCCAAGGCCGCCGCTGTCCCGGGGCCGCCGGAGACCGCCGGCGCGGCGCCCTCCCACGAACCGGTCCACCCGACGGCGCCCGGCGCGGTGGCGCTCAGGGTCCATGTCAGCGCTTCGAGGGCGTTGTCCCCAGGCGCCGCCCCGACAGCGGCGGGGATGCTCGGTTCACTCAGCCTCGTCATCCCCTCGGCCCGGCGTCCACGGACCTGCCCCCCGCCCAGGCGCTCAGGGCGCCTGCGGCGGCGGCCCAGCGGTCGGCGATCGAGCCCATCGTCGCCTCGATCGACGCGGATGCCCTTCCTCGCGCCACGCGGGCCAGCTGGAACTGCAGGCCCTTCGCCTCCTCGGAGACGGCGGTCCAGTTCTGGGCCGCCGTCTCGAGGGCAGGGTCCTGCGCATGTCGGCAGGCCTCGGCGGCCAGCATGGCGACGACGCCGAGCTGCCGTGTCGTCTCGAAGCACAGGGCGTGGTAGCCGTCCATTCCCCGCCCGCCGAGCCATTCGAACCGTGCTCGCAGGATCGCCATCAGCTGCTCGGCCGGATTCTCCCGGGGCGCCCTCGAGGCATGCAGCCGCAGCAGGCGGCGGGTGGCTGCGACAGCATCGACCTCGTCCGGGCTGCGCAGCCCGTCCAGTCGAATGAGCTCCGTGTACGGCGACGGCACGATGCCGTCCGCTCTGCCCGGGCCGAGGACGCGGTCGAAATCCTCTCCCCCCAGGCGGTGCAGGCCCTCGTTGTGCAGATAGACGAGCTCTTGCGCCGGGGGATCCGCTGCCAGCACCACGATCGAGGTCTTGGTGTGCTCGATCCCGTACGAGACCCCTCGGGTGTCCGGGAGCCAGAACGCGTCGGCCTCGATGAGCATCGCATGGCCGGCATCCAGCTGCTGCAGGACCTGCTCCTGCAGGCCGAGCCAGATGTCGTGCTCTCCCACCCGGATGCCGTAGACCTCCTCGAGATCGCGGTGCTCGACCTTGAGGAACTCGAACTGGGTCGTCTGCGCGGCGGCGGCGACCGCTGCGGCGAACATCGGCTCGGGCGCGTGCCCGAGCCCGTGCAGCAGCTCGATCCACACGTCGAGGTAGCAGTTCGTGTTGGACCACACCGATTCGTCGCGGTGCAGCCGATGCTGTTCGAAGCCCGCCGCGCTCAGGCCGACGACGCCGAGGCCGTGCGCCGTCGCGGATGTCGTCTCCTGGTTCACAAGGCCTCCCCTGCGGGCAGCCCGAGCAGGCGGCAGACCTGCTCGGGCCACGACCGGATATCCGGCCCGTGGGCCCGTGCCAGGGCGAGCGCGACCCGCTCGAGGCCGAAGCCGAAGCACGCGGAGTGCGCCGTCCTCCCGTCCTCGGTCCGCAGCTCGAACTCGGCGCCGAAGTGATCCTCGTGGTAGTTGCCCGAGGCGATGGCCGTGCGGTGCGACTCGTAGATGGGTGCGGTGATCTCGAACTTCAGCTCCGCGTCCCGCTGCCCCTTGGCGAGCATCACCCCGGCACGGCCGAAGAACGGGTCGTTGGCGCTCTCGACCTCCACGTCCAGACCCAGGTCTCGCAGCAGTTCCGCGCCGAGCTCGAGCATGGCTTCTCGGTGCGCCACCGCCTGCTCGGGTGTTCCGACCAGCACGAACTCGAGCATGCGGAACGAGACGAAGCGCAGGGGGTCGGGAGAGGGCTCGTTGCGGAAGCAGTCGCCGATCAGCGAGTGGACCGTGCCGTCGACCACGCCCTGCGAACGGCCGCGCTGCAGCGATGCGTAGAGCGGGTGGCATGCTGCAGGAACCAGGGCGAAGCCGCTGGTGGTCATGTGCCCGTCCCATGGCTGACCCGCCTCGCGGTCCGCCAGCAGCCGGCGGTGGGCCTTGGTATCGCCCTCGAAGATGTCGATGGTGCCCAGCAGCTGGGGGAAGCTCGCGACGTAGTCGGTCCGCTCGAGCAGGCTCCGACCGTTGACCGGGGGGAAGCGCACCGCTTCGAGCCTGCCCGGGCGGGGCAGGTCGACGGCGCGCTCGCGAGCGGCCAGGATCAGCCCCTGGACCACGGCCTCCATGACGGCTCCGGTGCCCGTGATGCCCTCGCCGAGGGTGGGCAGCAGCCAGCCCGCCTCGGTCAGCTCCGCCTCGAACCGCTGTTCCGGGGAGAGCTCCTCGTCCGCTGGGGCCTGCCGGGGACCTCGATCGTCGGCCATGGTCATGCCCTCCCCTTCGAGACGGTGAGCAGCGACGCGCTGCTGCCCAGGATGCGGTCGTTGTTCACCTGCAGCGAGGGCCCCATGGCATCGCGCAGGGCCCGTGCGAGCGAGTGGGGTCCGGTGTTCGAGTACGACGCGATCCCCACGACGACCATGGCGTCCGCGACGATCCTGCGCACCGATTCCGAGGACGAGACCTTGAGGGTGTTCATGGCGATCGAGAAGTGCAGGGACGAGGCCTGCGCCGGGTCCTGCGCCGCGGCCTCGAACCGGGAGACCGCCGCGCGCACGGTGTCGATCATCGACTGGATCTCGACCTCGAGCTCTGCCAGGCGCAGCGCGCCCGGGGGCACGCTGCCGGGCGTCGCACGGGCCTTCTTCTGCACGAAGCGGCGCGCGATCGCCCCGGCGCCGAGCGCGAGGCCGAGCCATGACGAGGCCCACAGCGTGTGCGAGGCCGGCAGCATCGTCTGCGCCGAGACCGTCGCGAAGTCCGCCGGGAGCACGAGCTGCGCAGGCACCGTTCCTTCGAGCTCGAAGCCCTCCGACATGGTGCCGCGCAGCCCGAGCGAGTCCCACTCGCTCGTGCGCTCGAGTCGCAGCTGCTCCCGCGGGACGACCACGAGGGACTGCTCGGATGCGGGCGCCTCGGGGCTCTTCCGGGCCGTGACGAGGATCGCGTCGGCGAAGCGCGCGTAGGAGATCACCGGGGCCGACTTGGCCACGGTCACGGTGCCGTCCTGGTTCGGCACCACCGCGCACGAGGAGGTGCGGGTATCGCCGCCGATGTTCTTCTCCGTGGTCGAGGAGGCCAGCAGCAGCTGGTCCGCGGCCACCCGGCGAGTGAACCGCGACAGCATCGTGTCCGCTTCGAGATCGATGTGGCGGGTCAGGCAGAGCTCCTGGCTGAAGTGCATGGCGATCACGGCGGCCGATGATGCGCAGACGCTGCCCACGGACTCCACGAGGGCGCAGATCTCGGTGATCGTGCGGCCCAGGCCGCCGTGAGCCTGGGGCACGTGCGCACCGAGGATGCGCTGCTGGCGAAGCGCGTCGAGCGTCTCCTGCGGGAACCGGCCCTCCCGGTCGACATCGGCGGCACTGCCCGCCGCCGCATCGACGACCGCCGAGATGCGGCGGTCCCAGTCCCCCTTCCGATCTGACCCATCGAGCATCGAGGTGCCGGCTCCCGAGGTCGCCGCGCTCATCGTTCGTCCCCGAGCTGCTGCACCGCGGCCGCGATCGACCCGAGGCTCTCGAACGTCTCCTTCGTGAGCATGGCCTCCGGGAACTCGATGTCGAACGCGTCCTCGACCCCCAGCATCACGTTGACGGACGCGTGCGACGTCATCCCCGCCCCGTAGAGGCTGGCCGACTCCTCCAGCGACGCCGCATCCTGCGCGAGGTGGGCGTGCTGCGCGACGACCTCACGGACCTCGGCGATGATCTCTTCTCTGCTGGTCATGCTCTCTCCCCCGATCTGCGAAGACCCCGCTGGGGCCTCCTGCGTTCGTGGGAGCGCGCCTGCCGCCGTCATCCCGGCGTCCGGCCACGCTCCCCTGTCTTCTTCTCCATCCCCCGTGAAGGCGCCCCGGGGCGGACCCGCTCGGCGGGCCCGCGGCCGCGCCTCAACGGCGGCGGTCTGCTCGGATCCCCCGGATCCGACGTTCACGGTGGTCTCCTCCGGCCCCCTTCCCCCCGGGTTGGAGCGTCCCGAGAGCGCGATCGCTCGGGCGGCCGCGAAAGCTCCCCCTCCTTCGTTCGCCCCCTCGGCCCTGGCCGAGGAAACGCCGGCCAGCACGACCGCGATCCCCCGGGAGCGGGCGTAGTGGCCGACCCTCCCCCGCAGCCGGACCCGGACCCGTCGTAGCATGCCCGGCCCGGCGTCCCCACCCGGTGCGACGTGCAACCGGTCCCAGGTGCCGTCCGGCGAACCAGGGAGCACCTGGATGTCGGTCCATGAAATCGGATCCGAGGCGCCCACGTCCAGACATTTCATGACAGCTTCCTTGGCGGCCATGCTCTCGGCCATGACCCGGACGAGATCTCCCGCTGCGGCCGCGGGACGGGTCGAGCGGTCGAGCACGGCCTGCTCGTCGGCATGGAGCACGCGCCGCACGTAAGCGGCCCCGAAGCACTCGAGCGACTCCGCGACGGGGCCCTGGGACTGCACGTCGCAGCCGACGGCGATGATCCGCCGCGAGACGGGCTCCGCCCCCGGATCGTGCCGGAGGCCGACCCCGGCCGGGGCGGCAGTCAGCGGCCCCACCGGGCCGCTCGGCCTGCCGCGGAGCCCACCGGGCCGGGCTGCGGCGCGGCCGCGGCATCGGTCGGCACGCGCTGCGCAGCGATCGCGGTCGGCCGCTCGACGGGACGGCCGCCGATGCCCCACGGCTGCACGTCGAGTCCGTAGGCCTGCGCCAGGCGATCGTGCTGGATCCCGGCGCAGTTCTCCTGCAGGGCCCGATCCTGCTGGCGGAGCATCTCCTCACGCGTGCTGAGCTGCCGGATCCGCTCCCACTGGGCGGCGAGATCGGAGGGCGCATCCAGCACGATCGGCAGGGACACCTCATGGAAGGCCTGGATCGAGCGCACCGCGATCGGGCGCCGGAGCCGGGCAGCCTCCAGGACCGTGATGGGGAATCCCTCCCAGGCCGCCGTGTGCAGGTAGAGGTCCGCTGCGGCGAGACGCCGTTCGACCTCGCCGGGCGAGACCCAGCCGGTGACTTCGATCCCGGCGGCCTCGAGGTCCGCCTGCATCGCATCGTCGCCCCCGCCGACCCACAGGGCGCGGACCGCATGGCCCCCTGCTCGGACACCGAGCACCGCATCGCGGAACCAGGCGGGATCCTTCTGCTGGGCCAAGCGTCCGGAGCCGACGACCAGCGGGCCGCCGGGGTGGGCCGAGCAGGCGACGAGCTCGGGGACCGAGCTCGTGTCGAGGTCCTCCGCGATGTTCGGCACGTGCACCAGCTGCACCTTCGGATTCCACCGGCGAGCCGGTGCGAGCTCGGCGCGGGAGCACCCGGCCAGAACATCTGTGCGCTCGAGGAGGGCCCGCTCGACGACCCGGTAGCCGAAGCGCTCGAGCGACGACTTGTCCTGCCGCGCGAAGGCCCAGGCGTGGGGTGTGTAGACGCTTCGGAAGCCCTCGAGACCGACGGAGGCCAGGCGCGCCCATACGCCGGCGTAGCTGCTGTGGGAATGGACGACGTCCGGGCTCAGGTCGCGGATGAGTGCTCGCACGGTGCGCACCGCGTTGGCATGACCGCCCTCCACAGCGGTCACCGAGGCGAAGTCGTCCTGCCATGCTGCGCCCAGCGTGCCCGCCTCGGGCCGCAGGCGGCACACGATGTGATGCGTGGCCTCGGGCAGGTCCCGGACGTAGTCGCGGACGGCGGCGGCGACGCCGCCTCCGAACGCCTCGACGACATGCAGGACGTCGACCGCAGAGCTGCGCTCCATGCAGTTCCCCCAGACACCGGGCGCTCAGCCCGATTCGAGCGGCGCTCCCGCACGAGTCCCCCTCGATGCCGGCGCCGCGGATTCCCCGATTCCTGCGGAGCACTCCCCCGAGCGCGCCGTACGTCGTCCCATCCTAGGCGAACGGGGCCGCGCGCACGGATCGACACCACCCAGTTCGGCCCACAGCCGCGCCGCCCCGCGTCCCCGGACGCCCCACGGCCGCCGCGTCCGACCACGTCACCCGGACACGGCCTCCGGCGGGGCGCCTCCCCGTAGGATGAGCATCGGACCGATGTCATCAGCCATCCAGGAGGACCCCGTGGCCGTCAACGCCAGCCAGACCATCAACGCCCCCGTGGACAAGGTCATCGAGACCTTCACGGACGAGGCCTTCAACCGCCACGTCGCCGAGCGCGGCGGCGCGACCCTGGTGTCGCAGAGCGTCGAGGGCGACACCTCGGGTCCCTTCAAGGTCACGATCGTGCGCAGCATGGGCGCCGAGAAGCTGCCCGAGATGGCCCAGAAGTTCGTCAAGGGCGGCCTGACCGTGACCCAGGTCGACACCTGGTCCGGTCCGCGCGAGAACGGCTCGCGCGATGTCCAGACGGAGGTCTCCGTCGGCGGCATGCCCGTGTCGGGCTCCGGCACCCAGACCCTCGCCGCCAAGGGCGAGACCACCGACGTCGTCGTCGACGTCACCGTCAAGGCCAATGTCCCGCTCGTGGGCGGCAAGCTCGCCGCCATGGCCGAGCCGTACGTCGGCAAGGCCCTGAGCCTGCAGTCCCGCGAGGCCGATGCCTGGATCGCCTCGCACTGATCCCCCGGCGCGGCGGACCGGCCGCGCACACGCCCGGCCGGCGCCGCAGGACGAGCGCCCGCCCGGCGCTCTCGGCAGCGGCCCCCTGGCCCCGCAGCAGCGGGATCAGGGGGCCGCTGCCGTCCGGGCCCACCGCGCCCGGTCGGCGCGCGCCGGCCTGTGAGCGGCCGTACACTGTGCTGGTCCTCAGCCGCCGCCCCCGGGCGACGACCGCACCGATCCCCGGAAGGCCCCCCGCATGTCGCAAGCCGAAGCAGCCCAGAGATCGCCTCTGATCAGGTTCGGAGACTTCCTGCGGCAGGACGTGGTGGGCGGCGTCCTGCTGCTCATCGCCCTGGTCCTCGCCCTGGTGCTGGCCAACTCGCCGGCGGAGGGCTTCTACTTCGGGCTGCGCGACGCCGAGGTCGGCATCCACGCCGTCCCCGGGCTGACCCACACCGTGGGCGAATGGGCCGCCGACGGCCTGCTCGCGATCTTCTTCTTCCTCACGGGCCTGGAGCTCAAGGCCTCCTTCGTGGACGGCGAGCTGCGCAACCCCGCCAAGGCCGCCGTCCCGATCGTGGCCGCCTTCGGCGGCGCGGCGGTGCCCGCGGTGATCTACGCGGTCATCAACCTGACCGCCGGAACGGATCTCGAGACGATCAAGGGCTGGGCCATCCCCACGGCCACCGACATCGCCTTCGCCGTGTCGGTCCTGGCCGTCGTCGGATCCGCGCTGCCGCTGGCCATGCGCACGTTCCTGCTCACCCTGGCCGTCGTCGACGACCTGATCGCGATCGTCATCATCGCCATCTTCTACAGCCAGGGCTTCAGCTTCCTGCCGCTGCTGGGATCGTTCGCCGTGCTGGCGGTGTACTGGGTCCTGACCCACCGCTTCGCGAACTTCTTCATGGCCCGCGCCTGGGCCGCCTGGCTGATCCTGCTCCCCCTGGGCTTCGTGGTCTGGATCCTGATGTACAACAGCGGCATCCACGCGACGATCGCGGGCGTGCTGCTCGGCTTCGCGACCCCGGTCCTGAAGACCCACCCGCATGTGATCGACGACGAGGACCCCGCCCAGGGCCTGGCCCCGACCCTCGAGCACCGGTTCCGCCCGCTGGCCAACGGCTTCGCCGTCCCCGTCTTCGCGTTCTTCTCCGCCGGCGTCGCGATCGGCGGCCTGGAGGGGATCCGCTCCGCGGCCACCGACACCGTCGCGATCGGCATCGTGCTGGGCCTGGTGCTCGGCAAGACGATCGGCGTCTTCAGCTCCGCCTGGCTGATGGACCGCTTCACCCCGGCCAGCAAGGACCGCGACTACCAGTGGATCGACATGGCGGGGCTGGCCATGGTGGCCGGCATCGGCTTCACGGTCTCCCTGCTGGTCGCGGAGCTGTCGTTCGGCGTCGGCTCCCCGCGCAACGACCACGCCAAGGTCGGCATCCTCTTCGGCTCGACCATCGCCGCGGTCCTCGGCGGCGGGCTGCTCGTGTGGCGCAACCGCCACTACAAGCGGCTGCGCGCCGAGGGCGCCGAGGTCGACACGATGGGCTGACCCGCCCGGCCGGGCCCCGCCGTCCAGCGGCCGCGGGGTCGACGGCGCGCAGCGACGACGACGGCGCCCCCTGCCTCCCGACGGAGGAGGGGCGCCGTCGTCGTCGAGCCGGCAGCCTCGGGCGCTCAGCCCTGCTGCTCGGCCAGCGCCTGGTCGATCGCCTTCTCGGCGGCCACCCAGCCCAGGGCCGCGCACTTCACGCGGGCCACGAACCGGGAGACGCCGACGAAGGCGGCGGCGTCGCCGAGCAGCTCGACATCGGGCTCGGCCCTGCCGCGGGAGTGCAGCATCTCGCGGTACGCATCGAGCTGGGTGCGCAGCTCGCTCAGGGGCGTGCCGGGGGCCATCTCGGAGAGCACGGAGGCCGCGGCCATCGAGATCGAGCAGCCGTCGCCCTCCCAGGTCACGGAGGCCACGGCGTCGTCGGCCAGCCCGACCCGCAGGCGGATCTCGTCGCCGCAGGTGGGGTTGTACTCGTGGTCGTGCCCGGCCGCGGTCTCCCCCGGTGCGAGCTCGACGACCGCAGGCTGCCCCGGGCGCTCCTGCACGGGCGCGGCCAGGCCCTCGCCGACCCTGCGCTTGGAATGGTCCAGGATGACCTCCTGGTACATCTGGTCCAGATCGCTCATGCCGTGCCCTTCCCGCCGTCGCGGCTGTCGTCGGTGTCGTCGACCCGGAAGTAGGGGCGGACCTTCTCGAGCTCCGCCAGGAAGCGGTCGACGTCCTCGGTCGTGTTGTACAGGTAGGCGCTCGCCCGCGTGGTGGCGGTCGTGCCCAGGCGGCGATGCAGCGGCTGCGCGCAGTGGTGGCCCACGCGCACGGCCACGCCCGCGACGTCGAGCAGCTGGCCGACGTCGTGGGCGTGGACGCCGTCCACGACGACCGAGGCCAGGCCGACCCGCTCGACCCCCGGCCGCGGCCCGACCAGCCGGACGCCGGGGATCCGCTCGATCCCGGCGGCCAGGCGGGCGCCCAGCTCGGCCTCCCATGCCTCGATGCGCTGCATCCCGACGCCCTGCAGGAAGCGCACGGCCTCGGCCAGGGCGACGGCCTGCGAGATGCGCTGGGTCCCGGCCTCGAAGCGCGTGGGCGCCGGCATGTACTCGCTGCCCTCCATGGTGACCCGGGTGATCATCGACCCGCCGGTCAGGAAGGTCGGCAGCGCCTCGAGCAGCTCGCGGCGCCCCCACAGCGCGCCGATCCCGGTGGGTCCGAGCATCTTGTGCCCCGAGAACACCGCGAAGTCCACATCGAGGGCGTGGAGGTCCACGGGCAGGTGCGGGACGGACTGGCAGGCGTCCAGGACCACCAGGGCGCCGACCCCGCGCGCGGCGGCCACGAGGGCGGGGACGTCGTTGATCGCCCCGGTCACGTTGGAGACGTGGGAGAAGGCCAGGACCCGGGTGCGCGGCGTGACGACCTCGTCCAGGCGCTGCAGCTCGAGCAGGCCGTCGTCGTCGACCGGGATCCAGCGCAGGGTCGCGCCGGTGCGCGCGCACAGCTCCTGCCACGGGACCAGGTTGGCGTGGTGCTCGGCCTCGGTCACGACGATCTCGTCGCCGGGGCCGAGGCGGAAGCGCTCGGAGGCGGGGCCGGAGCCGTTGCTGCCCGCCGTGGCGTTGGAGAACGCGTAGGTGAGCAGGTTCAGCCCCTCCGTGGCGTTCGAGGTCCAGACGAGCTCCTCCTCGTCCGCGCCCACGAATCCCGCGACGGTGCGTCGCGCCTCCTCGAACGCGTCGGTGGCCTCGACGGCCAGGGTGTGGGCGCCGCGGTGGACAGCCGCATAGGACGAGCTCAGGAAGGACGTCTCCGCGTCCAGGACGGCCTGCGGGCGCTGCGAGGTGGCCCCGGAGTCCAGATAGACGAGCGGGCGGTCCCCGACCTCGCACTGGAGGATCGGGAATGCGGAGGCGATGCGGCGGGCCTCGGCGTCGTCGATCGGGGCGGCGCTCGGCGAGCCCGCGTCCTGGGATCCGGTCGGGGTGTGCATGCGGTACCTCCATTGCGTCGGCGGCGGCTCGTGGCCTTCTCGGGCGCGCGGCACATCCACGGTAGTCCAGGCCCCGGACGCCGCGATGCGGCGGGTCACCCGCCGTCATCCGTCGGGGGCCGGCGGCTCAGGCGCCGTGGACCGCGTTCTGGGCGGCCGTCAGCCCGTCGTCGATGATCCGCTCGACCGCATCGGCGGCGCGGTCCAGGTGCACGGGCAGGGCCTCGGACTCGGCGGCGGTGAACGGGCGCAGGACGAAGTCCGCGGTGTCCATGCGGCCCGGCGGGCGGCCCACGCCCACGCGCACCCGCACGTAGTCCTTCGTGCCCGCGGCCTTGGTGATGTCGCGCAGGCCGTTGTGCCCGCCCTCGCCGCCGCCGCGCTTGAGCCGCAGGGCGTCGAACGGGATGTCGACCTCGTCGTGGACGACGATCAGCCGCTCGGGGCCGACGTCGAAGTAGCTCAGCAGCGCGGAGACGGGCCCGCCCGAGGTGTTCATGTAGGTCAGCGGCTTGGCCAGCACCAGGCGGGGCCCGCCCGGCCGCAGGCGCGTCTCGATGACCTGGGCCCGCGATCTGTGCGCGGAGAACGACCCGCCGGTGCGCCCGGCGAGCTCGTCGAGGACCATCTGGCCCACGTTGTGGCGCGTGCGCGCGTACTGGGGGCCGGGATTGCCCAGGCCCACCACGATCCAGCGATCCGTCGTCATGCGGGGCCGCTCCTCGGGCTGCTCGTCGTCTCGGGTCCTGCGGCGCAGGCGCCTGCCGCGCACGGCGATGGCACCCCGCCGCGGGGACGGGGTGCCATCGGGGCTCCGGCGCGGCCCGCTCGCGCAGGGCGGGCGGGCCGCGCCAGGGGGTCACTCGCTGTCGGAGGACTCCTCGTCGGAGGACTCGCCGCCCTCGGAGTCGCCCGACTCCTCGCCGGACTCGCCCTCGGCGCCCTCCTCGGTCTCCTCATCCGTCTCCGGCTCCTCGCCGAGGTCCTGCTCGATCGGCTCGGAGACGTTGATGACCATGGTCTCGGGGTCGGTCAGGACCTCGACGCCGTTCGGGACGTCGATGTCGGAGACGAGCGCGTGCTCGCCCGGCATGCGGGCCTCGATGTTCAGCTCGACCTGCTCCGGCACGTTCAGCGCGTCGGCCATGACGGTGATCGTGGTCTCCTCCTGCGTGTAGATCGCGGAGGGGTCCACCTCGCCGGTCACGTTGATCGGCAGGTCGACCTCGACCTTCTGGCCGCGCTTGACGGTCAGCAGGTCGATGTGGACGATCTCCGGGCGGATCGGGTGCCGCTGGATCTCCTTGAGCATGGCCAGGTGGTCCTGGCCGTCGTCGGCCGTGACCTCGATCACGGCGTTGGCATTGCGGGAGATCAGCATCATGTCGTGGCCCGGCAGGGACACGTGGATGGGATCGTGCTCGGCGCCGTAGATGACGGCGGGGATCTTGTCGGCCTTGCGGATGCGGCGGGCGTAGCCCTTGCCGAAGTCCTTGCGGACCTCTCCGGGGACCTTGGTGGTGTCAGCCATGTGGCTCCTCCTGGTGGATGATCGCTGCGTGTCGGTTCGCCGGTGCCGGCCTGAGTCGACCGGACCGCGTCCTCCCGAGCACGCTGCGCCGGTCGGGGCCGGGGCGGATCGCCGGGGCCGCGACGCACCAGGGCGTCTGCTGCGCGAAGAATGCAGGTTCCAGCCTCGTCGATAACGGGAGTCCGCGGGCCTGCACCCGGGCTCCCCTCGCCTCGGCAACCGGACAAGGATAGCAGTCGGGCGCGGGACTGCCCAGGCGGGGCATCGACGCAGGTCGCCGCCGGTTCCCGCACCGCCATCGCCGCCCGCGGAGCACATGACCACAATGGGGACGCCGCATTCCGCCTCCGACCTCGTACGATGGTCTCGTGGATCGGGATCGTGCCGGCCTGCCGTGGGGACGGCGGGCCGTCGGCGCCGTCCCGGTCGATTCAGCAGTCAGAGGACTGCCGGGGGCACCCCTGCAAGCGCGCCGCCGTGCCGGAGAGCGCGGTCGCCGGCCTGCGGCATCGCCGCACGCCGCCGGAACGGTGCGCGACGGCCCCCGGGCAGTCCATCAGGGGGAGGGTTCCATCCATGGCCGGTTCGCTGGACACGTCGCAGGAGACCGATCGGCACCACCGCCGCGTCGACGCCGATTCCGAGACCGGGCTCGCGCAGGGCCGCCGCGCCGCCGCGGGCCGGGCAGCGCACGGCAGCTCGGCCCCCGGGCCCCTGCCGCCGTCGTCCGACGGCCGCGCCGCTCAGCCCAGCACGGGCCCCCTGCGCACCGTCGCGACCCCCGATGCTCCGCCCAGGCCGCTTCCCGTGGCCCCCGAGCCGGACTGGCGCAGCCGCTACACCACACGGATGCGCCTGATCGATGCGCTGGCGATCCTGGCGACCCTGGCCCTGGCCCAGCTCGCCCGCTTCACGCTGCTCGACGAGGAGGCCGAGCTGGCCCTGGGCTCGATCGACGTGCACTACGCCGTCGTCGGGCTCGTCCTGGGCGTCCTGTGGTGGCTGTGGCTCGATCTGCGCGGCACCCGCACGGTCCGCCTGATCGGCGCCGGGATGGACGAATCGCGGGAGGTCGTCACCGCGACGGTCACGCTCTTCAGCGCCGTGGCGATCGTCTCGTACGCCTTCGCCCTCCCCGTCGCCCGCGGCTACGTCCTGGTGGCCCTGCCGGCCGGCGTGCTGCTGCTCATCGTGGGGCGGTGGCTGCTGCGCACGCAGCTCATCCGCGGCCGGCAGCGCGGTGAGTCGATGGCCCGCACCATGGTCGTCGGCCGCCGCAGGAGCGCCCTGGAGACCGTCGAGTCGCTGCGCGCCCACGTCGAGTCCGGCCTCGATCCCGTGACCGTCTACACCCCGGACAGCCGCAGCAGCCTGCCCGGCCACCTCGAGGCGCTCGAGGTCCCCAATGCCCTGGCCCCCGGCCAGCCCCCGTCGGTCGCCGGGATCCTCGAAGCGGTGCACCGCCATGAGATCCAGACCCTGGTGCTGGCCGCCAGCTCGCCGCTGACCTCGGCGGAGATCCGGCACCTGAGCTGGTACCTGGCCGACGCCCGGGTCCGCCTGGTCCTCAACACGGGCCTGACGGACATCGCAGGTCCCCGCATTCACACCCAGCAGGTGGCCGGGCTGCCCCTGATCCACGTGGCGACGCCGCGGATGACCCGTTCCCGCCGGGCGCTCAAGCGCGCCGTGGACATCGTGGGCTCCCTGGCGGCGCTGCTGGTCTTCTCGCCGATCATGCTGATCGTCGCGCTGGCGGTGAAGGCCCACGACCGCGGCCCGATCCTGTTCCGGCAGCAGCGGGTGGGACTCGACGGGACCCGCTTCCGGATGCTCAAGTTCCGCTCGATGTACACCGACGCGGAGGAGCGCAAGGCGGCCCTGCTGGCGGCCAACGAGTCCGGCGGCGACGTCCTGTTCAAGATGAAGGACGACCCCCGCGTAACCCGGCCGGGCAAGATCATCCGGCGCTACAGCCTCGACGAGCTGCCGCAGTTCGTCAACGTCCTGCGCGGCGAGATGTCGCTCGTGGGCCCCCGCCCGCCGCTGGAGTCCGAGGTCAGCAAGTACGAGGCCTACGTCCACCGCCGGCTGCGGGTCAAGCCCGGCATCACCGGCCTGTGGCAGGTCTCCGGGCGCTCCGATCTCGACTGGGACCAGGCCGTGCGCCTCGACCTCTACTACGTGGAGAACTGGTCCGTGCTGGAGGACTTCCTCATCCTGATGCGCACGGTCAAGGCCGTCTTCGCTCACGAGGGGGCCTACTGATCGGCCGGCTGCCCGCGGCCACGCCGGAGGCCGTCGCACCCCAGGGTGCGGCGGCCTCCGCATCTCATCGACCCGCATCGTCGAGCCGCGTCGTCGCTCTGCATCCCCGGTTCACGCGAAGTTCGCTCAAGAAAAGCTGATAACGGCCTGATCAGCAGCCGTGCGCTCCCCTATGCTTCAGGAAGTCCGTGCCCCTCCCCCCACCTGCACGGATGTTCGATCCTCCCGAGAAGATAGGCCCTGCGTTGTCTCCCTCCCCCCGCCTCACAGGCACGTGCTCCGTGCTGTCCATCGCGGCGCTGGCCGTGACCTCCCTGCTCACGGCCGCCCCCGCCTCCGCCGATGAATCCCCCGCCACGGGAACCACCGCGGCGGGCGCCCCCGCCGGGAAGCTGCCCCTCGTCGACGGCGAGGTCGTGTCCTACGACGAGGACGCCGTCGCCTCCTACGACGATCCCGAGCTGCCCGACGCCGCACCCTCGACCGGCGATGACACCCCCGGGGCGACGATGGGCCAGCACCGCAAGTCCCTCGAGGAGGCCAAGCACCTGTCGGAGGACTCGGAGCGGACCATGGAGCGCATCGAGAGCGGCGAGGCGCCGAACCCCGAGTCCGCCGACGACACCCCGGCAGCGGCCTCCGCGGCAGGGGCCGGGCCCGCCGGCTCCATGGCGCTGACCCGGCTGGGCAGCGCCTGGCAGCCGGCCGGCATCCAGGGCATGGACGTCTCCGGCTGGCA
The DNA here is from genome assembly GCF_007666205.1 of Kocuria palustris. GTDB lineage: Bacteria > Actinomycetota > Actinomycetes > Actinomycetales > Micrococcaceae > Kocuria > Kocuria palustris_A. Next base: position 789 of record NZ_VDOR01000008.1, on the reverse strand, counting down.
GCCGTCGGTGAACTGGTCGCGCGAGTACGCGATGGGCGCGCGCTTCGCCTACGTCAAGGCCACCGAGGGCACCACGTACCGCTCCCCCACGTTCGACAGCCAGTACATCGGCTCGTACCAGTCGGGGATGACGCGCGGGGCCTACCACTTCGCGATCCCCACGCGCTCGTCGTCGGGAGCCGCCCAGGCGGACTACTTCATCGACAACGGCGGCGGCTGGTCCCCCGACGGCCGGACCCTGCCGGGGCTGCTCGACATCGAGTACAACCCGTACCCGGCCTACGGCAACATCTGCTTCAACCTCAGCCAGTCCGAGATGGTCGCCTGGATCGAGAGCTTCTCGAACCGCTACGAGCAGCGCACCGGCCGCCTGCCGGCGATCTACTCGACGACGGATTGGTGGCAGACCTGCACGGGCAACACGTCGCAGTTCGGCGACCACCCCCTCATGCTGGCCCGGTGGACCGGCTCCCCGGGCCCCATGCCCGCGGGCTGGACCACCTACGACATCTGGCAGTACTCCGAGTCCGGGCCCTTCTCGGGCGACTCGAACGTCTTCGGCGGCAGCGCCGCCAAGCTGCGCGACCTGGCGGTGAACCCGGACTACCGCCCGATCGGCGGCCGGGCCCCCCAGTCCGCCGTCGCCGGCACGGGCTTCCGCGACGTCCCGGCCGACCACCAGTTCGCCACCCAGATCCGCTGGGCCGGGCAGCAGGGCTACCTGACCGGCTGGTCCGACGGGACGTTCCGCCCGAACGAGAACATCCACCGCGACGCCATGGCCGCCGT
>NZ_VDOR01000007.1 GCF_007666205.1 Kocuria palustris | reverse complement strand
GGAGCCCGTTCCTCATCTCATCGACGCACCCGCGCCAAGAACCTCATGACCCACAACAGCTAGTCCGGCCAGCGCCAGGGCGTTGACGACCTGAGCGGCATCGAACAGCGCATCCGCCGTGCGCGCCGGAAGCGGCCTGCGCAGGATCCGCACCGGCCCCACCGGTGCGAACTGCTCGGGATCCTGGGCGTGCAGCTGCTGGAACATCGGCCGTCTGCGCAGATGGTGGATCCCGGAGAAGGCCCCGATGCCGAGGCGCAGGGCGGCCGGTCGCAGGGGCTCGGCTGCGGGGACCAGGACGTCGGCCAGATGCCGGAGGACTGCTGCGCGGATGCTCATGACCTCTCCTTCCGAATGCGGCGCGCCCTGCCGCCGGGCGGTGCGGATGCGGGCCCGCCGACATTGCACACTGCGAGGACGGACTCCGAGCGGGGCGCCGTGTCCCCGGCGAAGTACTCGTCGAACACGAAGCGGCTGCGGACGACCTCGATGCGCTCGATCGTCGCCTCGCGCTCGCGCCGGCGCATGAGCTCGACCTCGACGGAACCCTCCCCGCCGATCGGCCGGGCCAGCGAATCGGCATAGCGCTGGGCGACCTGCACGGCACGGCCCTCGCGCACGTCGCGGGCGATCTGCTTGCGGACCTGGTTGAGCCCGCCCGCCCCGTAGTGCGCGTAGTGCGGCAGGATGCGCTCGCCGCCGGCGGTGAATCCGATGACATGGGGGACGACGATCCGGCCCCTGCGGTCCTCGGAGAACATCGGATAGGTCGACAGCGGGAAGGAGTCCTGGTCGATCTTGGCCCGGTCCACCTCCTCCTGGGGCCCGACGTAGTGGCGCAGCGGGGACAGCACGACCGCGGCCAGGGCCGCCAGCCCCCCGAGGCGCAGCAGGTCCGCGCAGCTCAGCGGCGGGCAGTGATCGGGGTGCGGATCGTTCATGGAGGCCTCCTGCTGCGCGGTGCGGTGCGGGGATCGGTCGTCGGCGGTCTCCGGGCAGCGGCGCCCGGGTGGCGGTGATCGCCTCGACGGCGCCCGGGCGGCGCTCGAGATGATCGTGGAGGGGGCGGGCGGGGTGCTCAGCCCGCGCGGCGCGCGGCGTCGGCCATGGCCGCCCCTGCGGCCCAGGCTCCCGCCATGCCGTGGACCCCTGCTCCCGGCGGCGTGGACGACGACGCCAGGTAGAGCCCGTGCGGAGCGAGGCGATGCGGCTGCAGGGCCGGGCGCGGGCGCAGCACCGACTGCAGGCCCGTCATGGCCCCCCCGGCGACATCGCCGCCGATCAGGTTGGGATTCCACTGCTCGAGCTGCGCGGGGTCGGTCGTGCGGCGCTCGCGGATGCGGTCGCGGAATCCGGGGGCGAAGCGCTCGATCTGAGCCTCGATGAGCCCGGCGACCTCCCCCGCGCGGAGCTCGACGTACCCGGCCGGAACATGCGCGTACGTCCACAGCACGGTGCGGCCCTCGGCGGGACCGTGCGCGCGGGAGGGATCCGCCGCCTGCTGCTGGCACACCATGACGAACGGTCGTTCGGGAAGTCGGCCGCGGAAGACCTGGGACTCGGCGCGGCGCAGCTCGTCGCTCGAGCCCACGACGTGGACGGTCGTGGCCTCGCCCACCCGGGGATCGGACCAGGGGACGGGGCCGTCGAGGAGGTAGTCGACCTTGAAGGCCGCGGCTCCGTGGCGCCAGCGGCCCAGCTGCGCCCGGGTCCGGTCCGGGATGGCGTCGCGGCCTGGGCCCGTCAGCTCGAGGACCTGCGAGGGCGTCATGTCCAGCAGCACGGCATCCGCCGGCGGGAGCTCGCGAAGATCGGAGATCCAGCGGCCCGTGCTCAGCGTCCCGCCGTGGCTGCGCAGGACGCTCAGCAGGGCCCCCGCGATCGCTCCGGTGCCGCCGCGGGCCACCGGCCAGCCCCTGGTCATGCCCAGGGCGCCGAAGAGCGTGCCGAAGGCGCCGGTGAAGGGGTGCCCCAGCGGGGCGATCGCGTGCGCGGCGGAGCCGAGGAGCAGCGCGCGGGCGGGGTCGTCCCGGAACAGGGTCCGGGCGAGGGCCGCGGCCGGGGGCGCGGCCCGCAGGCCGAAGCGCGCCATGGCGATCGGGTGCGGCGGCAGGCGCAGCATGGGGCCCAGGATGTTCTCCAGGTGGGCGTCGATGTCCGCCACGAGCGTCGCGTGCACCGCCCGCCATGCGCGGGCATCGCGGCCCAGCTCGGCCGCGGTCTCCTCGAGCCCCCGATGGAGCAGGGCCGCCGGGGCGCCTTCGGCCGGGTGCGCCATCGGGTAGGCCGAATGCGCCCACTCGAGGCCGTGGTCCTCCAGGCGCAGATCGCGGAACACCGGGCTGGCGATGCCGAACGGATGCCCTGCCGCGCCCAGGTCGACGATCGTGCCCTCGCCCAGGGCAGGCGCCGAGGCCGCGGCCCCGCCGGGATGCTCGCCGCCTTCGAAGACCTCGACCTCCCAGCCGTCGCGGGCCAGCAGGGCGGCGGCCGTGAGGCCGTTGGGTCCGGAGCCGACGACGACGGCGCGTCGGGTCCGGGCGATGTCGGCGGGGCGGGGCGGCATGGGCGAGGTCCTCCGTCGGACGGCGGCCGGCGCTGCGGAACGGGCGGCGCCAGCTTCGTTGATGCCCCCGACTCTGTGCCGGCGGGATGAAAGCCCGATGAGCGAGAGCCCGCCCCCGGCCGTGTATGACGTCGTGCGAACGGCGCTGCACAGCCGGGAGCGGGCTCGAGCGGGGTGGTCCTGCCTCCCCTGCGGGGAGGGGAGGGGGCCGATCAGGCGAAGGGCTGGGAGGCCTCGTTCAGCGCCGTGACCTCGTCCTCGGCGAGCTCGAGCCGGGTCGCGGCGATCAGCGACGGCAGCTGCTCGGGCTTGGACGCCGAGGCGATCGGGGCGCTGATGCCGCGGGCCAGCAGCCAGGCCAGCGCCACGGTGGCGGGCTCGGCGTCATGGGCCTTCGCGACCTCGACCACGGCGTCGACGACCCGGAGGCCGTCCTCGGAGAAGTACCCCTCGGCCATGTCCTTGCGGGCAGCGCCCTCGAGGTCCTCGCGGGTGCGGTACTTGCCGGTCAGGAAGCCCGAGGCCAGCGTGAAGTACGGGAAGACGGCGGCACCGTACTCGCGCGCGATCGGCGAGTAGTCCTGCTCGTAGTCCCGGCGGTGGACCAGGCTGTACTGCGGCTGGATGGCGACCGGAGCCGTCAGGCCCTCCCGGCGGGCGATCTCGAAGAACTCCCGCATCCGCGCCGGCGAGTAGTTCGACAGCCCCACCGTGAGGACCTTGCCGGACTGCACGAGCTCGTGGAAGGTCCGGACCTGATCCGAGATGGCGACGCTCTCGTCGTCGTAGTGCGCGTAGTACAGGTCGATGCGGTCCGTCTGCAGGCGCTCGAGCGAGGCCTCCAGCGAGGCCGTGACGGTCTCGCGGGCCAGGCCCTGGAAGTCCGGGTGGCGTCCGGTCTTGGTCGCGATGATGACGTCCTCGCGGTTCCCGCGGGCGGCCAGCCAGCGGCCCAGGACGGTCTCGGACTCGCCGCCGGAGTGCCCTTCGGCCCAGGCCGAGTAGACGTCGGCCGTGTCGATGAAGCTCCCGCCGGCGGCGACGAAGGCGTCGAGCACCTCGAACGAGCGCTGCTCGTCGGAGGTCCAGCCGAAGGTGTTGCCGCCCAGGTTCAGCGGCAGGATGTCGGCGTCGATGCCGGGGATGCGCGTGGTCGCGGCCATGTGCTGCTCCTTCCGATCGGTTCCGCCGCGCTGCGCGGACTCGGCAGCGGCGGCGCGGGTGTCATCAGGGGCAACGCCTCCCGCCCGGAGGCTTGTTCCGCGGGAGGTAGTCAGGGCGGCGGCACCGGTCTTGCCGCGGGGTGCCGGACGAGCGGCGGCCCCGTCGGCGGGTCCGACGGAAGCCGCCGCCGGCGCTGCGGGGTCAGCCCGCCTGCCGCCCGTGCTGCTCGATCACGCGGGTCTGCGTGTCCGGGGAGTCGATGATCTTGCCGGGGTTGAAGTTCTCCCCGGGATCGGCGGAGCGGAAGAGCCCGCGCAGGACCTCGACGCCCTCGGCGGAGACGTCCTGGTCCATCCACGGGCTGTGCTCCGCGCCCACGCCGTGGTGGTGCGACAGCGTTCCGCCGGCGTCGATGAACGCCTGCTGGATGCGGGTCTTGACCAGGGCGTACTCGTAGTCGACGTCCTCGTCGGTGAACGGGAACGCGAAGGTGAAGTAGAGGCAGGCCCCCGTGCGGTACGAGTGCGACATGTGGCTCATGATCCAGCCCTGGACGCCGAGCTCCTCGAAGGCGCTCTGCGCGGCCTCGTAGGCGGCCCGGTGCACGGTGGTCAGCCGGGACCAGGGGGCCGCCGTCTCGGAGACGTCGCCGATGATCTGCTGCTCGAGCAGGAAGTCGCGCAGGTACGGGGTGTCGAACTTCTTCTGGTCGTAGAGCTCGCCCGGGCCCGAGCCCAGGACGAGCGCGCCGTTGGCCTTGGCGATGCCCGCGACCGTCTTCCGGTGCCGGGCCACGTCCGCCTTGGAGCCCTCGAAGCACACGTAGGCGATGCACATGGCCTTGGTGTCCCAGCCGCGCTTGCGCATGAAGGCCCACAGCGCCTCCTGCCCCTTGGCGGAGATCTCGGCCTTCCGCGAGGTGGGCGCCTTCTGGGTGGCCAGCGAGAACTCGGTCTCGCGGGCGTCCGAGATGCGGGCGAAGGTCGTGGGGACCTCCGCCTCCTTGATCTGCCGGATCCCGGTGAGGCCCTGCTGCCATGTGGGGAACATGTAGGCGATGACCTGGCGCTGCTCGGCGATGCGGTGCACCTGGACCCACAGCTCGGTGATGATGCCCAGGCGCCCCTCGGAGCCGATGAACATCTCGCGCAGCGACGGCCCCGTGGAGGTCGAGGGCAGCGGGCGCAGCCGGACGGTCCCGCCCGGGCGCACGACGTCCATGCCGCGGATGATGTCGGCGATGTCGCCGTACTTGTCGGACTGCATGCCGGACGAGCGCGTGGCCGCCCAGCCGCCGATGGTCGAGTGGGTGAACGAGTCGGGGAAGTGGCCCAGGGTCCAGCCGCGCGCGTTGAGCTGCTCCTCCATGTCCGGGCCGAGCGCCCCGGCCTGGATGCGGGCGAGGCACGAGGTCTCGTCGATCTCCAGGACCCGGTTCATCCGCCCGAGGTCCACGGAGACGACGGTGCGGGTCTCCTCCGGGCGGGGCTGGAGGCTGCGGGAGATGCTCGTGCCGCCGCCGAACGGGATGAGCACCAGGTCGTTGTCCTGCGCGCAGCGCATCAGTGCCGCGACCTCGTCCTCGTCGCCGGGGTAGACCACGACGTCGGGCAGGCGGTCGAAGCGGTTCTGCAGCGTCTTCACGATGTCCATGACCGCCTTGCCGGCCCAGTGGACCACGCGGTCGTGGTCCTCGACCACGGTGTTCGCATCCCCGACGATCTCGACGAGCCGGGCGCGGGTCTGCTCGTCCAGGCGGGATGCCGGGACCTCGGCGGTGGCGAAGTCGACGGTGTCGGTCTGGCGGGGGCGCAGGTCCTGGCCGACCGCCTCCCGCACCAGCGGCGCGAAGGCGGGCTTGTTCTGCCAGGTGAAGAAGACGCCCTCCTCGCCCCAGCCCCACCACTTCATGTGCTTCACGTTCGGCATCGTGACCTCTGCTCTCTGCTGTGTTCTGTCTGCTGTCGTGCCCGTCGTCCCCGGGAGGAGCCGTCGGCGGTGCGGAGGCGGCGCCCCCGCCGCGGCTCACAGGGCGTCGGGGTCGTCGATCAGGGGCCGGTTCTGCGCGTACAGGGCCCGCACGGTCGCCTGGATGCGCTCGTTGTACGCGGGCACGGTCTCGTTCGGCCGGGCCCGCAGGGGCTCGCCCAGGGCGACGACGACCGGAGGCCGCCCCCAGCGCGGCCACGAGGCCCCCTTGGGCATGGCCTCGTGCGCGCCGATCAGCGCGACGGGGAGCACGGGGACCTCGAGGGACTGGGACAGGGCGGCGGCCCCGACCTTGAACTCGCGCATGCGGCCGTCCCTGGAGCGCGTGCCCTCCGGGAAGATGAGGACGGGGATGCCCGCCGCGATCAGCTTCTTGGTCAGGCCGCGGTTGGCGCCGCTGCCCTTGCGGTCGATGGGGAAGGCGTTGAAGACGAGCTGCGTGAACAGCCGCTTGTGCCAGGCGGTGAAGAAGTAGTCGGCCGCCACTCCCGTGGCCACGGTGTGGCGCAGGTTCGGCGGCAGCGAGCTCATGACCAGGGGCGCGTCGAGGTGGCTGGAGTGGTTGCACACGACGACGCAGCCGCCCTCGAGCGTCTCCGCGCCCGGTGCCCGCACGACCCTGCGCCGCAGCACGCGATCGATCATGCCGTTGAAGAAGAGCGTCTGCGCGACGGCCCGGGCGCGCCGCCTGGACTGCCCGGTGAAGTCGGTCAGATCGATGTGGGCCGAGGCCGCCGGCGGGGCGACGGGGTCGGGGCCGCGGTCCTCGTCGCGCAGGCCGTGGGAGTCGATGCTCTCCAGGACCGGCTCGTGCTCGGGATGGGCCCATTCGTCCAGGCGGCGGCGCAGATCGCGGGCCTCGCGGGCGGTGCGCTCCTGCGCAGAGGACTCGGGCGCGCGGTGCCGCGGCTGCGCTGCCGCATCCTGCGGGCCGCCGTCCCGGGGGCCGGCGTCCTGGGGGTCGACGCCGCTCATCGGGCCTGGCCCCGACCCGCCGGCTCGGCTCCCGCGGCCGCGGGAGCCTCGAGGGGGGCCTCCTTGGCCCGGGTGCCCATGAGCGCGCCCGAGCACCTGCGCACGACGGCGCGCGGGGCCAGCTTGGCGCCGAGCATGATCGCCTTGTAGCGCAGGGTCGGGATCGAGACGACGCGGCCGCGGGCCAGGTCCTTGAGCGCGGCCTCGACGAGATCGTCGGCCTGCAGCCACAGGAAGTCCGGGATGGATGAGCCGCTGATGCCGGCGCGGGAGTGGAACTCCGTGCGGACCCAGCCGGGCAGCAGGGCCATCACCTTCACCCCGGTGCCCCGCAGCTCCACCGCCAGCGACTCGGTGTAGGTGGTGCACCAGGCCTTGAGCGCCGAGTAGGGGCCCATCGTGACCTCGCCCGAGGTCGAGGAGACGTTGAGGATCCACCCCTCGCCGCGTGCGGTCATGGCGCGCGCGGCGGCCGAGGAGAGGTCGAGCACCGCCTTGGCCATGACGTCGATGCCGCGGTGATGCAGCTCGAGGCCGTCCTCCGCGTAGGTCCGCTTGACGGAGAAGCCGGCGTTGTTGATCAGCAGGTCGATCGGGCGCTGCGGATCCTCGAGGCGCTGCGCGACCCGCAGCACGTCGTCCGGCGCGCTGAGATCGGCCGCGATGGTCTCGACCTCGACGGCGAACTGCTCGCGCAGTCGGGCTGCGGTGGACTCGAGGCGCTCGGCTCCGCGCGCGACGAGGACGAGGGCGAAGCCGCGGCGCGCGAGGGCGTCGGCGAAGGCCGATCCGATGCCGGATGTGCCGCCGGTGATCAGAGCTGTCATCATGGGGGACAGGCTACACTACGGTAGGCGTAGCGATTCAGGAGAGATGAGGACCTCGATGGGAGCACCCGCCGCAGACCCGACCCGCGGATACCTGGCGCAGCATCGCGAGGGCCGGCTGCACAGCGAGCCCGGCCGCGAGATCGTGCTGCGCACGGAGTTCCCCGTGGAGAAGTTCTACGGGAGGGAGCGGGGCTCGTTCTCGGATGATCTGAGCTTCGATCTCTTCGAGCAGAAGCCGCTGGACGACGGCGTCCTGGTGGCCGTGCGCCACCTGTGGGACCTGCAGCGCTCGACCACCGGGCAGCTGCGCGACCTCTTCGCGGGGTGGACCTCCAAGGAGGCCCGGATCGACGCCTTCCTCACGACCTGGGCCTATGAGCGGTTCTGGATCGCGGATGCGCTCAAGCGCGTGCTCGCCGCCCACGGCGCCCCCACCCCTGCGGAGGTCGAGCCCGACGACGACCTGGCGGGACGGCTCGGTGCGCTCGCGGACCAGATCCATCCCATGACCGACTCGGTGTGGACGAACCTGCGCGGCGAGCGCGTGGTCGCCGGTCAGATGGCCCGCGGCCTCTCCCGGGAGTCCACGACCGCCGCGCTGCTGCGGCGCCTGCGCGAGGTCGCCGGCCATCCCGTGATCGACCGCCTGTGCGACGAGGCCCTCGAGCGCACCCAGGACTACATCGGCTTCTTCCGCGAGGAGGCCCGGGCGCGTCTGCTCGCCGACGCCGCCGCGGCCGCATCGGCCCGGCGGGCAGTGCGCTTCGGGTTCTCGCCGCTGCTGCTCCGGCGGATGTCGGCCGCGCAGGCCCGTCGGGCGCTGGAGGTCCTGGCCCCGGGGGTGCGGCAGCGCCGTCGGCTGTGCCGAGAGGCCGACGACGAGGTCCACGCCCTGCCGGGGCTGCGCGGCCCCGAGCCGCTCGCGGCCGCGCTGCGCGGCCTCTGAGCGCACCCCGCCCCGGGACGACGGCCGCACGGCCCGGCACCCGGCAGGCTCGCCTCCCGGGCGTCCGGCACAATGGCCGCACCCGAACCATCCATCCATCGACGTCGAGCCGCAGGCGCCGCATCCCCGAGATGCGGCCGCCGGGCCGCCCATCCTCCGAGGAGTCCCGTTGACCGAGTCCACCACCCAGCGCGTGCTGCTGACGGGAGCCACCGGCTTCCTCGGCCAGGCGGTGCTGGAGCGCCTGCTGTCCTCCGGCGCAGATGTCCACGTCACGGCCGTGATCCGCCCCAAGGGCGAGATCACCGCGCAGACGCGCCTGGGACAGCTGCTGCGCAAGCCCGTCTTCAAGCCGTGGCGGGAGGCCGTGGGCGACGAGGAGGCGCGACGGATCTTCGAGGAGCGCACGGACGTCCTCTCCGGGGACCTCTCGGCGCTCAGCGAGATCAGCGATCCCTTCGACGTCGTCATCCACTCGGCCTCGACCGTCTCGTTCGACCCGCCGATCGACGACGCCTTCCGGACGAATGTCGGCGGCGCCCTGAGCCTCTACGAGGCCCTGCGCGCCTCCGGCCAGGATCCGCACGTCATCCACGTGTCCACGTGCTACGTCGGGGGCATCGCCAAGGGCCTGCGCCCCGAGACGGCGGTGGACCACGACGTCGACTGGCGCCAGGAGCTCGAGCACGCCCTCGCGGCCCGGGCCGAGGCCGAGGCCGCCTCGCGCACCCCGGAGCAGCTGCACTCGTTCCTCGAGGCCGCGACCCGCACCGAGGGCAAGCAGGGGCCCAAGTCGGTCGCCGGGTCCTCCGAGGCCAGCCGCACCGGCTGGATCACCCAGCGCCTGGTCGATCTGGGGCGCACCCGCGCCCAGTCGCTGGGCTGGACCGACGTCTACACGTTCACCAAGGCCATGGGCGAGCGCGTGGCCGAGGACCTGTGGGCCGGCGACGGGCACCGCCTCTCGGTCGTGCGGCCGGCGATCATCGAGTCCGCGCTGCGCCACCCGTTCCCGGGATGGATCGACGGCTACAAGGTCGCCGATCCGCTGATCATGGCCTACGCCAAGGGGGCGCTGCCGGAGTTCCCGGGCCTGCCGGACTCGGTGCTCGACGTGACCCCGGTCGACTTCGTGGTCAGCGCGGTCGTCACCCTGGCGCTGCAGGGCCATCGCGGCGAGGCCGCCGGCGACCGGAGCAGCGTCGGCTACTACCAGATCTGCACGGGCGCCTCGAACCCGCTGCCGTTCCACAAGATGTACGAGTACGTGCGCGAGTACTTCCTCGAGCACCCGGTCGAGGGCCCGGACGGCAAGCCGGTGATCGTGCCGGAGTGGCGCTTCCCGGCCAACAACGGCGTCGAGAGCTCGCTGGCCGTGCGCGAGCGGCTGGTCGACATGGGCGGGCGGCTCAACGAGCTGCTGCCCTCGACCCGGCGGACGCTGCAGTGGGCCAACCGGCTGCACAAGGCCCAGTCGGGCCTCGGCTCGCTGCGCACCTACGTGGACCTGTACCAGAACTACACGCGCACCGAGATGATCTTCGACGACTCGAACACCCGCGCGCTGAACGCCTCGCGGCCCGAGGACGCGCCGGCGGACTCGTCGTTCGATCCCCGCGACGTCGAGTGGCGCTCGTACTGGCAGCAGATCCACCTGCCCGCGCTGACGGAGATGACCCGGGCGTACTCCCGCGCCTCGGCGGCTCGGCGCAAGCGCACGCAGCGCCCCCGCCGCGAGCTCAAGCCCGGGACCGACGTCCTGGCGCTGTTCGACTTCGAGGGCACCGTGATCGACTCGACCGTGGTGTCGCAGTACCTCGCGGTGCAGCGCCGCATCGCGCCCGCGCGCCTGCCCGGCGACGTCCTGGGCATGCTGCGCACCGTTCCGACGTACCTGAAGGCCGAGCGCCGCGATCGCGGCGAGTTCCTGCGCTCGTTCCTGCGCCGCTACCAGGGCCTCTCCGAGTCCGCGATCCGCGAGGCCGTCGACGGTCCCCTGGGGGAGCAGATGCTCGAGCAGCTCAACCCCGGGGCCCTCGCCCGGATCGAGGAGCACCGGGCAGCGGGCCACCGCACCGTGCTCGTGACGGGCAGCCCGGATCTCTTCGTCGCACCGGTCGCCGAGCTGTTCGACGAGGTGGTGGCCTCCCGCATGGTCGTGCGCGACGGCGTGCTGACCGGCTATCTCGACACCCCGCCCCTGGTGGACGAGGCCCGGGCCCAGTGGGTCAAGCGCTACGCGCAGGACCACGGGCTGGATCTGTCGCGCTCCTTCGGCTACGGCGACTCCGTGGCCGATGCGGCGTGGCTGGGCCTCGTCGGCCACCCGGCCGTCGTGAACCCCGACATCCCCCTGTACCGCATGGCCAAGCGCTCGCACTGGCCGATCGAGGAATGGAAGAAGCACTGATCGCATGGCATTCGACATCGACCGATTCGCAGCGACCTCCCACCGAGTGGCCTGGGAGGACCTGGACATGGACAGCTTCCGGCGCGATCCGCTGCCGGAGTCGTCCCTGCGGGTGCTGCGCTACATGTGCGACGTCGAGTTCCACACGGTCTGCTACCTGCGGGACCTGCTGATCACCCCCTCGCACCACGACGAGGACGTCTCGGCGTTCATGACCATGTGGAACCGCGAGGAGTTCTGGCACGGCGAGGCCCTGGCCGAGGTGCTGGGCCTGCACGGCATCGTCGTGGACTACGACGAGATCAAGGCCAAGCGCGTGAAGCTCGGCTGGGCGGAGGCGCTCAAGCCGCTCAAGCAGTCGCTGCTCTCGACGCTGATCGGCGACGACTTCGTGGCCACGCACATGACGTGGGGCGCGGCGAACGAGTATTCGGCCGTGGCCGCGTACAAGCGGATGGCGGCCATCGAGGAGCACCCGGTGCTCTCGGAGCTGCTCGTGCGCATCGCCCGCCAGGAGTCGCGCCACGTCGCGTTCTACTCGACGCAGGCGCGGCAGCGCCTGGGCGACTCGGTGCGGGCGCAGCGGATCACCCGGCTGGCCATGCGCAGCGCCTGGCGACCGGTGGGCTCCGGCGTCATGAGCGACGCCGAGGTGCGCCACGTGATGGGCCATCTCTTCGCCGGCGACGAGGGCCGCGAGGAGATGCGCAAGCTCGATGCCAACATCGCCCGGCTGCCCGGCATGGGAGGGCTCACCCTCTTCCAGGACGTCATCGACCAGGACGAGGATCAGGCCCCCGCAGCGGAGCCGGCCCAGCGGCTGAGCGCATGACCGCGCCTCGGACGTCCGGGGCGGGCGCCGAGCGCGATCCTGCCGGCGCGGCGGCGGAGCCGGACGCGTCCGCGGGGACCCCTGCCTCCGGGGCGCGGGTTCCGATCGGCCGGGCGGCCACCACCGACCGGAAGATCACGGCCGCCGTGCTCGGCCTGCTCGTGCGCGAGGGCCCGGCCCGGGTCTCGATCGAGTCCGTGGCCGCCGAGTCGGGGGTGGCCAAGACGTCGATCTACCGCCGCTATGCGAACACCGAGGCGATGGTCGACGACGTCCTGGAGCGCAGCCGCGACAGCCTGGCCCCGCGCCCGCTCGAGCTGCCGCAGGACGGGACCTGGACCCAGCAGCAGTGGACCCTGGCCCTCGACGCCGCCGTGCGCGCCCTGGTCCTGGACCTCGGGACCGGCACGGCGGTCGCGCTGCTCAGCGAGCCGACCACGGAGACCGCACGGATCCTGCGCGAGCACCTGGTGCGCCCGCGCGTGCGGCAGCTGCACCATCTGCTCCAGCTGCAGGTCGAGGCGGGCGGCCTGTCCCCGGAGGCCGACCTGGAGGTCCTGATCGACTTCGTGCTCGGCTCCGCCTACGTGCGCCTGGCCCGCCAGGGAGACCTCGGCGACTCCTGGGCCCAGCGCGTGCGCGACGCTCTGCTGGGCCAGCTCGGCCGCGGCTGACCCCGTCCGCAGCCGCCCGCCGACAGCAGCCGGCCCTGCGGCCCGGCCCCGCCGGGCAGGGGAGGGCCGTCAGAGCAGCATCTCCTCGTCGGGGCGCCGACGCAGCTGAGACTCGAGGTAGTCCCGCGTGGCGTCCTCGGTCGGGACGTCGGCCCGCTGCCGCTCGGAGAGGAACCACCGGTGCTCGAGCACCTCGTGGACGATCTCCGCCGGCTCCCGCTTGGCGCGCAGCTCGGCCGGGATGGCCCGCATCATCGGGGTGAAGACCTCCTGCTTCCACAGCCCGGCGATCATGTCCTCGGGAAGTCCCGGGTAGAGGGCCCTGCCGAACTGCCGGATGTCGGTGAGGATGCGCCGCGCCTGGTTCTCGCGAGCGCTCAGGCCCGTCAGCGCCCGGACCCGACGCGAGTGGTGCCCCGGCTCCACCACGCGGGGGATCAGGCGCACGACCCCGTCGTCGTCGGTGTCCAGGGAGGCCTCCTCGACGTCGAAGCCCAGCTCGTGCAGGCGCTCGACGCGCTCGGCCACCCGCCACTTCTGCTCGTGCGGGAAGCTCTCCTCGTCGGTGAGCTCGCGCCACAGGGAGTCGTAGGTCTCCGTGAGGCGCTGCGCGGTGGTGAAGGGATCCACCGGGGTCGAGGCCGTCTGCTCGGGCGGCAGAGCGGGCAGGGACGAGGTGGCCGCGGCCGGCTCGTAGCCGGGCCCCGAGTGGGTGCCGCGGTCCTCGGGAGCCGGGGCCTCCCGCAGATCGTCGTGGATGTCCGCGGGATGCTGCCGCTGCTCGAAGGCGGCCAGCAGGTCCATGAGCTCGCCGGCCACGTTCGTGCTCGCCAGGTCGAGGTCGTAGCGGCGCTGCCCGTCGGTCAGGCGGGGGTGCAGCTCGCCGGTCTCGGCATCCACCAGACAGGCCGCGAAGGCGCCGGCATCGCGCAGGAACAGGGTGTTCGACAGGGAGACGTCGCCCCAGTAGAAGCCGGCCAGGTGCAGCTGGACGAGCAGCAGGGCCAGGGCGTCCACGAGCTTGTCGGCGATCTCGGCATCCGGGTTGTCCGAGAACAGGACGCGGTAGGGCAGGGAGAAGGCCAGATGCTCCGTCAGCAGGACGGCCGGCAGCTCGCCGCCGTCCGGGGCGCGGCGGCCCGTGACCACCGCGACGGGCACGACCGACGGGGTGCCCATCTGGCGCAGGCGCCGCAGGACGTCGTACTCGCGGGAGGCATTGCGAGCCGTGGTCTCCTTCGCCGCCAGCACGCGCCGCCCCACCCGGGCGAAGCGCACCACGTGGCGGGAGATGCCGCGGGGGTAGGCCACCAGGACCTCGTCGGGCCATTCGGCCAGCGGCGTCTGCCAGGGAAGGTCGAGCAGCTCGGGCTGGGGGAAGCCCGTCTGGATCGAGACGCGGCGGCCGCGCTGGGGCTGCTGACCGCCCGCGGCGGCGCGGGGGATGTCCGACATGGACCAGAGCGTACTCGTCCCCCGCACGCCCCGATCAGCCGAGGGCCTCGGCGCGCAGCCGCGCGAAGACCGTCAGCAGCCGGCCGAGGGCCTGCGGGGACTCCACCCGGAACGGCGCGATCGTCTCCTTGTCGCCGACCTTGAGACCGACGTCCTGGGTGCGCAGCGCGCGCATGCCGTCCTCGTCGGTCACGTCATCGCCCGCGAACAGCGCGGCGTCCGCGCCGGTGGCCCGGATGAGCGCCTCGACGCCCTCGCCCTTGGTGGCCGAGAGCACCGAGCACTCCATGACCTGCTGGCCCGGGGTGATGCGCAGCCCTCCCAGGTCCTCGAAGCGCTCGCGCATCTCCGTCAGCGCCGCATCGGAGCGGGACTGGTCCTCCATGGGCCGGGTGTGCAGGCACACGCCCGCCGGCTTGAGCTCGGCCTTGGCACCGGGGTGGCGCTCGACGACCTCCCGCACGGCGTCGACCGCGCGGTCCAGCAGCACGAGCTGCTCGGGGCTCAGCCGGATCGCGGAGTCGCCGGCATCCGGGCCCAGGGGGCGCAGGTCGAGCTCCGCGCCGTGGGATCCCGAGAGCAGCTTGGTGCGCTGGTGGTCCACGACCGACTGCAGGAACCCCAGATCGCGCCCGGAGATGATGCCGACGTGCGTGCGCTCCATCCCTGCGAGGCGGTCCAGCGCCTCCTGCGACTCGGGCAGGGCCCGGGAGTCCTGGGGGTCGACCGTGAACGGCGCCAGGGTGCCGTCGAAGTCGAAGGCGGCCAGCAGCGTGGGCGCCTGCGCCAGGCGCCGCAGGGCCTCCATCAGCTGCGGGTCGGCCTCCGGGGCCGGGGCATCGGGGGAGGGCTCGGTCATCGGCTCAGGACTCCTGGTCGTCGCGGGAGCGGCTGCGCATGGCCGCGAGATCGGTCAGGA
This sequence comes from Kocuria palustris, assembly GCF_007666205.1. Lineage (GTDB taxonomy): Bacteria > Actinomycetota > Actinomycetes > Actinomycetales > Micrococcaceae > Kocuria > Kocuria palustris_A. The sequence goes on along the minus strand of NZ_VDOR01000007.1, from coordinate 129,350 downwards.
ACGCCTTCTGCCAGGCGTCGACGTCGTTGGTCAGGACCTGCCGGCGCATCGAGCGCATGCGCTTGCGCGCCTCGTCGTCGGGCATGGACTTGGCCTGGAGCATGAGCATCTTGAGCTCGTCGATGTCATGCGGGTTGACCAGGATCGCCTGCTTGAGCTGATCCGCCGCGCCCGTGAACTCGGAGAGCACCAGCCGCCCGCTGCCGTCGGCCTTGGCGGCCACGAACTCCTTGGCGACCAGGTTCATGCCGTCGCGCAGGGAGGTGACGAGCATGACGTCGGTGGCGAGGTAGAGCGCGACCATCTCCTCGAACGGGTAGCCGTGGTGGAGGTAGCGGATGGCCGTGTGGCCCATCGTGTCGTACTGGCCGTTGAGGTGGCCCACCATGCCCTCGACCTGCTCGCGCAGCAGCTTGTAGGACTCCACGCGCTCCCGCGACGGGGAGGCGACCTGGACCAGGATGTCCTGGTCCACGTCCAGTGCCCCGTCCTCCAGCAGCTCGCCGTAGGCCTTGATGCGGTGGCGGATGCCCTTGGTGTAGTCCAGGCGGTCCACCCCCAGGAACACGGTCTCGGGATCGCCGAGCTCGCGGCGGATCTCCCGGGCGCGCTCCTTGGTCTCGGGACGGGAGGCCATCTCCTTGATGCCCTCGACGTCGATCGAGATGGGGTACGGGCCCGCCTTGACGGTCCACGACGGACCGGCGGCGGAGTCCTCGCCCGTGAAGTCGAAGGCCGTGGACGTGGTCTCCGGGGTGATCTCGGCCTCGCCCCGGCGGAAGGCGACGCCCATGAAGCGACGGACGCAGTTCTGGAAGTTCTGCGCGTCCCCGGGGCGCTGGAAGCCGATGAGATCGGCGCCCGTCAGCCCCTCGAGCACGGAGCGGCGCCAGGGCAGCTGGGCGAAGATCTCCACCGGGGGGAACGGGATGTGGTCGAAGAACCCGACCGTCAGATCCGGGCGCAGCCGGCGCAGCATCCGGGGCACGAGCTGCAGCTGGTAGTCCTGGACCCACACCGTCGCGCCCTCGGAGGCGGCGGAGGCGGCCGCCTCCGCGAAGCGCCGGTTGACGTCCTTGTAGGCGTTCCACCAGGTGCGGTGGTAGTCCGGCGGGGCGATCACGTCGTGGTACAGCGGCCAGAGGGTGCCGTTGGAGAAGCCCTCATAGTAGCGCTCGACGTCCCGGGCGGAGAACTCGACGGGCACCAGGTGGAACACGTCGTGGTCGAAGGGCTCGAGCGACTCGTCCGGGCTGCCGGCCCAGCCGACCCAGGCGCCGTCGTTCTTGGCCATCACCGGGGCCAGCGCCGAGACGAGGCCGCCGGGGGAGCGGTGCCAGGTGCTGCGCCCGTCCTCGTCCGTGGACCGGTCGACGGGCAGGCGGTTGGCCACCACGACGAAGTCCCGGCCCCCATCACCCCCGCCCGACGTCGGCCTCGCCGTGGTCGTCTCAGGTGTCTGGCTCATGCGGGCATCCCTCCATCGGAATCGTCATCGCCTCTCGGCTCCATCCTAGGGCGGCGGCCCCCGCGCGGTCGCGGCCCCCGTCTGCGCACCGGCTGGGCGGTTCCTGGGCACGGGTGCGATGCGCTCGGCCGCTATCCTGGCTCGGAGACGATCCGTCCCCGCGGAGACCGCGCGTCCCGCGGCGTCGCCAGACCGACCGCCACGCAGAAGAGGATCCATGGCCCCCACCAAGGACAAGGACGATTTCCGGGCACAGGCCCGCGGCATCGCCGACAAGCACGCCCAGGCCGATCAGCGGCAGAAGCGCCTCCTCCAGATCGGCATCGCCATCCTGGTGGTCGCGATCCTGGTGATCGCCGCGCTCGTGTTCTGGCAGGTGCGCTCGCAGCGCATCCCCGACTCCGGGCCCGTCCCCGCCAGCGCGAACGAGTGGGGCGGGATCGAGATGACCTCCGACGGCATCACGAAGGACGCCGCCGAGTCCGACGAGGTCTCCGCCGCGGACGCCGGCGATCCGCCCGCCGAGCCGCCGCAGGAGCCGGATGCTCAGGGCATCGTCGAGCCCGGCACCGCCGGGGAGTCCGGCGATCCCGTCCAGATCGTCGTGTGGCAGGACTTCGACTGCGTGCACTGCGCCGAGTTCGAGGAGACCTACGGCGACGAGATCGCCGATCTGGTGGAGTCGGGCGACGCGACCGTCGAGTACCGCACGGTGAACTACCTGGACAACGCCACCTACTACTCCTCGCGCTCCTCGGCCGCCTACTACGAGGTCGCCGACCAGGTCGGCCCGCAGGAGGCCCTCGAGTTCCAGAAGGAGATGTTCACCCACCAGGGCACCGGCGGGCTGGACGACGAGGAGATCGTCGAGATCGCCTCCAAGCACGGCGCCGACATCCAGCAGGCCATGGACGACCAGGACTGGCGCCCGATGGTCGACTACACCTCCGCCCAGGCCCAGGCCGACGGCGTGACCGGCACCCCGACCGCGATGGTCGACGGCGTGGTCTGGCAGCAGGGCTCCTCGATGAAGGACGCGGTCCAGGCCGCGAGCGAGGGCAAGGACCCGAACGACGCCGGCGGCGAGGGCGGACAGGGCTGATCCCCCCCGCCCCGGCAGCACGCGGCGCCCGTCGACCGAGAGGCCGGCGGGCGCCGACGTCGTCCCGGCCCCCGGGCCTTCGCTAGGATGGCAGGGCTCCTCATCCGAGGGGACGCGCCTCCTTAGCTCAGTCGGCAGAGCAGCTGCCTTGTAAACAGCAGGTCGTCGGTTCGATTCCGACAGGGGGCTCACGGACGACGAAGGCCCCGGTCGCGCGAGCGCGTTGCCGGGGCCTTCGTCGTGCATCCGCCCCGCGCCGCCCGCCCCGCCCGCGAGGGGGGCGCATGCGAGTCCTCGCCGCTCAATGGGCCGCGCGGGCGACCCCTCGCGGCGGGGGGGGGGTGCCCCGTCTCGGGTGGGGGCGATCCGTGACGTCGGCGGAAGGGCGCTCCTGTGCCGCAACCGTGCTCGGCGCCGTTCCGGTGGCGGATGCGACGGCTGATAACCGAGCGGGCCTGTCCAGGGCATGGGTCAGGCGCCTGATGAATCACGCTCACAGGATGGCCGGCCCATGGTGGAGAATCACTCCTATGACTGAGTCCCAGCCGCGCAGACTGCGGAATCCAGTGTGGACACGCGAGGAGATCGTCCTGGTCGCGGATGCCGTTGTCGCCAACGAATGGCGTGAGCTGCGGCAGACGGACCCTCAGGTCGTGGAGCTGTCTCGGCAGCTGAGAAGGCTCCCGTTCCATCCGCCCGCATCACGGCCCGCCGACTTCCGGAGCCCGGGAAGCGTGTCTCGCAAGACGGCAGATATCGTGACCGCCCGTTCGACCTACAGAGGCGCGCCCACGAAGGGCGGGGCTCTGACCCGTCAGGTGGTGCACGAGTTCGAGAACGACCCCGGGCTCTTGAGAGAACAGGCTGCCGTGGTCCGGAAGTCCGCATTCGGAGGGGAGATCCCAAACCGGGAGAAGATCGCGGATCCCGATCTGGGTGTGACGGTTTCAGAGGGCGGAGTGCTCGAGAAGGCTCATCTTGCGCGGGAGCGAGACCGTGTCATGAGGGAGTCGAAGATCAAGGCGGTGCGGGCTGCTGGCGGGGAGATCGCCTGCGAGGTCTGCGGCTTCCACTTCGGTCGGTTCTACGGCGCCCGTGGCGACGGGTACATCGAGGTGCATCACCGGGTTCCGTTGCATGTTTCAGGTCCGACAGCTACGTCGCTCGCGGATCTCGCGTTGCTGTGCTCCAACTGCCACCGGATGATTCATCGCGGGACCCCCTGGCTCACTGTGGAGCAGCTGGCCGACATCGTGGAGGGCAGCGTCCGACGGTAACGCATGGGTTTTCAGGTCTGCCTGGAGCGGGCGTCCCATAGGTCGCCGGCAGGAGCGGGCTGGCCCGATACGGCTCCGCGTCGTCGACAATGAACTGCGGAGGCACCCACGGATTGTTGTTGATTCGCTTTCAACGGGGCCTTCGTCGTGCAACCGCCCCCGCTGCACCCGCGAGGGGCCCGTATGCGAGTCCTCGCCGCTCGATGGGCCGCCCGGGCGCCCCCCGCGGGCGCGCTCTGTCGTCGGGGCGTTCTGGGGCCGCGCACGGGGTGCCGGAGCCGCCGGAATGACGAGCGGCCCCCGACCGTCGGGTCGGGGGCCGCATCGTCAGCGCTCGCGGATCACTCCTCGGTGATCGCGACCTCCGCCTGCTCGCGCCGGCCGTAGGCCCACAGCAGCAGCTCGGAGGGCGTGCCGCGCACGATGCGCACGGTCGAGGACTTGGCCTTGCCGCCGGTCACGGAGCCGTAGCCGTTGGCCACGAGCAGGACCGAGTCCTCCTGGGAGCGCAGCAGCGGCTTGCCCATGAGCTTGAGGGCGGCCCAGAGGTCGCTCTCCTCCTCCTGCAGCAGCTGGCGGCGGTGCCAGGTCTCCTGCGCGCGGCGCACGTCCTCGTGGTGGACGAAGAACTCGGCCGTGTTCATGCGCTTGTCGAGCGGGCTCAGGCGGGCCGGGGAGTAGGCCGCGGGCTTCTCGACCTTGGCCACGAGGTCGGACCAGTCCTGGGCGCGCAGCTGGGCGTCGGCGCTCCTGGCTCGCTTGGTCAGGAACGGGACCTTCGGCAGCACGGTGCCCGCGACGACATCGGGGCGGGAATCGCGCTCGATCAGGTGGACCGCGAGGTCGCGGGTGGCCCAGCCCTCGCACAGGGTGGGCGCATCCGGGCCCACGCGGCGCAGCAGCGCTGCCAGGTGACGACGCTCGACGACGGCGAAGTTGGTCACTTCATCTCCTCTCGGCGCGGCCCGGGCTCGCCGGGGGCGCTCATGCGATGACTGATTCGGTGCCTTCCCCACCAACGTATCGGGGGGTGCTGGGACCGCGGAACAGCCGATGGGCGTTCGGCCCGAATGCACAGGACATTCCCATCGGGGCAGGGCGGACGGCGTCGGCTCAGACGTCCCGACGCGTGCGGCTGACCACCTTGGCGCGGAGGGCCAGGAGCAGGATCAGGGCGAGCACCCCGTACAGGACCCAGGTGATGGGGCTGCCGACGAGGACCCCGGTATCGCCGTCCGAGGACACCAGGGCATCGCGCAGGGAGGTCTCGGCCAGCGGCCCGAGGACCATGCCGATGATCAGCGGCGCCATGGGGTAGCCGTTGATCCGCATCGCGAAGGCGATCAGGCCGATCACGAGCAGCAGGCCGAGGTCGAACAGGGAGCTGGATGCCGCGTACACGCCGAGGCCGCAGAAGACCATGATCCCGGCGTAGAGGTACGGCGCGGGGATCAGCAGGAGCTTGGCCCACAGCTGCGCGAAGGGGAGGTTGATGATCAGCAGGACGATCATGGCGATGAAGAAGCTCGCCATGAGCGCCCACACCAGCTCGGAGGACCGCTCGAAGAGCAGCGGGCCGGGCTGGAGGCCGTACTGCCGGAAGGCGGCGAGCATCATGGCCGCCGTCGCGGACACCGGCAGGCCCAGGGCCAGCAGCGCGCCCATGGCCATGCCGGTGGTCGAGTTGCCGGCGGCCTCCGGGGCGGCGAGGCCGCGGATCGCGCCCTTCCCGAACCGGGGATCGCGCCGGCGCCGGTCCAGAGAGCGCTCGGTGCCGTAGGCCAGGAACGTGGGGATCTCCGCCCCTCCGGCCGGGATCACGCCGAAGGGCAGGCCGATCGCGGTGCCGCGGCCCCAGGCGGGCAGGGCCTCGCGGAACTCGCGGCCCGACAGCCACGGGCGGCCCTTGGACTCGATCATCTGCCCCTCGGGCCGGTTGCGGGCGATCGTGGCGAAGTGGATGACCTCGCCGACGGCGAGCACGGCCACCGTGACGGTGACCAGCGAGATGCCGTCGAAGAGGTTCTGGGAGCCGGCGGTGAAGCGGGGGATGCCGGTCACGGAGTCGATGCCGATCACCGCGATGCCCAGGCCCAGCAGCAACGAGAGCAGTCCCTTGACCGCCGAGTCCGTGACCACCGACGAGGTCGCCGCGAACGCGAAGATCGCCAGCGCGAAGTACTCCGCGGGGCCGAAGCTCGTGGAGAAGGCCGCCAGCCAGGGCGCCACGAACACCAGCAGGATCGAGGCGGTGAAGCCGCCGATGAACGCGCCGATGGCCGCGGTGGCCAGGGCCTGCGGGGCGCGGCCGTCCTTGGCCATGCGGTGGCCCTCGAAGGTCGAGGCGATGGCCGAGCCCTGGCCCGGCGTGTTCATCAGGATGCCCATGGTCGAGTCGCCGAACAGCCCGCCGAAGTAGACGCCGGAGAACATGATGAACGCGGCGGTGGGCTCGAGGGCGAAGGTCACGGGCAGCAGCAGGGCGACGGCCATCGAGGAGCCGAGGCCCGGGATGACGCCCACGGCCGTGCCGAGCAGGCAGCCGGCCACGACCCAGAGGAGATTGCCCACCGTCAGGGCGCCGGCGAAGCCGTCGGCCAGCAGGGACAGGGACTCCATCAGAACGCACCTCCCAGGATGCCGGAGGGCAGGTTCAGTCCCAGCCCCATGTCGAAGGCGATGTAGGCCAGCGAGCTGATCGTCAGGCCCGCCGCCGCCGACGTGAGCGGGCGGCGATCGCCGAAGCCGCGGGCGACGCACCAGAAGAGCAGCGCCGCGGCCAGGACCCAGCCGAGCAGGCGCAGCGTCGCGATGAACACGACGAACCCGCCGACGGTCCACGCGAGCGCGGGCCAGTCGAAGCCGCGGGGCGGCGCGGTCTCGGCGGGTTCGTGCTCGGGGAGGCGCCGGGCATCGCGCAGGATGCGGATCAGCTCGAGGCCCAGCAGGAGGTACATGAGACCGGCGATGATCGCGGGGAAGAACCGGGGCCCGGGGAAGTCCGCGGAGTCCGGGACCTCGATCAGGAACAGGTTGACCAGCAGGTAGGTGGCGAAGGCGAGGAGCACGGCCGGGGTCAGCAGCTCCCGCAGCAGGAAGGCAGGCCGGCTCATGCGCCCATCTCCTCGTACAGCGCCGCGATGCGCGTGCGCTCCTGCTCCAGGAAGGCGGCCAGGTCCTCGCCGAAGATCCGGTTCTCGGCCCAGTGGTAGCGCTCGATCGCCTCGGCCCACTCGGGGGCGTCGATCGTCTCCCGGATCACGGCCTCGAGCTCGGTGCGCTCCTCGTCGGAGATGCCGGGCGGCGCCGCGAGCAGGCGCCAGTTGGTCATCGTGACGTCGTAGCCCTGCTCCGCCGTCGTGGGGATCTCGACGCCCTCGACCGGCTCGGGGGCCACGAGGGCCAGTGCGCGCAGGTTCCCGGACTCGATCTGATCGACGTTGTCCGGGTAGCCGCCCGAGGCGGCCGCGGCGGTGCCGTTGAGCAGGGCCTGGATCGCCTCGCCTCCGCCGTCGGAGGAGACGTACTGGAACCTCGAGAGGTCCACGCCGGACTTCAGCGCGAGGTCCGTGATCACGAGCTCGTCGAACGAGCCGCCGCCGGTCCACGGGAGGGAGCCGGGGTCCTGCCGCCACGCCTGCACGAGGTCGTCGAGGGTCTCGTGGGGAGAGTCCCCGGGGACGACGATCACCCCGTACTCCTCGACGACGACCGCCAGGGCCGTGACGTCCTCGAGGGCGACGTCGGTCTCGTACTGGATCGTGGCCGCGAGCTGGCCGGTGCCGCCGACCATCATGGTCCGGGCGTCGCCGGCGAGGCCGGTCAGGTTGCTCAGGGCGATCGTGCCGCCTGCGCCCGGCATGTTGACGACCTGCGTGCTGTTGATGATCGAGTGCTCGCGCTGGACCATCTGCATCTCGCGGGCGATGGTGTCCCAGCCGCCGCCGGCGGCCGCCGGGGCGATGATCGTGAGGTTCGAGCGCAGATCGGTCCCGGAGGTGCGGGACGTGATCGAGCCGTAGGCGGCGGTGCCGAAGGAGCCGAGCGCGATCGCCGCACCCACTCCCTTGAGCACGGCGCGCCGGCCCGGCGAACCGGGGTCGGGTGAATCCACGGGAGGGCTCCTGCCGGTGCGGGACAGGGCCGCGGCGGGGGACAGCTCGCCGCCGCGGCCGATGGTCCGAGCCATGCTACCTGTGAGGCGGCGCACACCGGACGCGCTCCGGGGCCGCCGGCCCGGTCAGCCCCGGCCCGGCTCCTGCGCCTCGAGCGGGCCGGTCAGGGCCTCGGGCTCCTCGGGCGGCTCCTCGCTGAACTGGCTCTCGTAGAGAGCGCGGTAGGCCCCGTCCCGGCCCATCAGCTCGTCGTGCGAGCCCTGCTCGATGATCCGCCCGGAGCTCATCACCAGGATCGTGTCGGCATCGCGGATCGTGGAGAGCCGATGGGCGATCACGAACGACGTCCGACCGCTGCGCAGGGCCGCCATGGCCTTCTGCACGGCGACCTCGGTGCGGGTGTCCACCGAGGAGGTGGCCTCGTCGAGGATCAGCAGCGCAGGCGCGGCCAGGAACGCCCGGGCGATCGTGATGAGCTGGCGCTCGCCGGAGGAGATGTTGCCGCCCCCGTCGTCGAGCACGGTCTCGTAGCCGTCGGGCAGAGCGCGCACGAACCGGTCGACGGAGGTCGCGCGGGCCGCGGCCTCGACCTCCTCGTCGGCGGCCTCCAGGCGCCCGTAGCGGATGTTCTCGCGGATGGTCCCCGAGAAGAGCCAGGCGTCCTGCAGGACCATGCCCACGCGGGAGCGCAGCTGCGCTCGCGTCATGTCCCGGATGTCGACCCCGTCGAGGGTGATCCGCCCGGCGTCGATCTCGTAGAAGCGCATCACGAGGTTGACCAGGGTGGTCTTGCCCGCACCGGTCGGGCCCACGATCGCGACCGTGCGCCCGGGCTCGGCCGTGAAGGAGAGGTCCTCGATGAGCGGCTGGTCCTTCGCGTAGGAGAAGGAGACGCCCTCGAAGCGCACGCGGCCCTCGGTGCGCTCGGGCAGCTCGGCCGGTGCGGGCTCGGGGTCCTGCTCCTGCGCGTCGAGCAGCTCGAACACCCGCTCGGCCGAGGCGACGCCGGACTGGATCTGGGCGGCCATCGACGCGACCTGGGACAGCGGCTGGTTGAACTCGCGGGAGTACTGGATGAAGGCGGTGGCCGCCCCCAGGGTCATGCTCCCGGACACCACGCGCATCCCGCCGACGACGGCGATGCCCACGTAGGACAGCCACGAGACGAACTGCATGATCGGCATGATGGAGCCGGAGACGAACTGCGCGGAGAACGCGGAGCGGTGCAGCTGCTCGTTGCGGCGGTCGAAGTCGCGGGCCATGTCCTCCTCGCGGCCGAACACGGTCACCAGCTGGTGGCCGGTGAAGTCCTCCTCGATCTGGCCGTTCAGCGCTCCGGTCGCGGCCCACTGCCGGCCGAAGTGCTTCTGGGCCCGCGACCCGACGATCCCGGCAGCGGCCGCGGACAGCGGCAGGGCGATCAGGGCCACCAGGGCCAGCTGCCACGAGAGCACGAACATCATGACGAGGATGCCGAGCACGCGCATGAGGTTCTCGAGCAGGGAGGAGAACGTCTGCTGCAGCGCGGTCTGCACGTTGTCCACGTCATTGGTCACCCGCGACATCACGTCGCCGCGGCGGCGGGTGTCGAAGTAGCTCAGCGGGATGCGGTGCAGCTTCTCCTCGACCTCCCGGCGCAGGTCGCGGATGATCCGCACGGAGATCGCGTTGAGCACGAATCCCTGGGCCCACTGCAGGATCCCGGCCACGAGGTACATCGCGAGCACGATGAGGATCAGGGCGCCCAGCCGCTGGAAGTCCACGCCGGCCCCCGGGTCCAGGGGCATGGTCGTGAAGACGTCGGCCAGGGAGTCCTGGCCCTGGGCCCGCAGGTCGTCGACGACCTCCTGCTGGGTCGCATCCGGGGGCAGCTCGCGGGTCAGCACCCCGGCGAAGATCACGTTCGTGGCCTGCCCCAGCAGCACCGGCGCGAGCACGGAGAGCACGACGGAGCCGGTGATGAACGCGAGCACCACGGCCAGCCGGCCCTTGAAGCCGAGCATCAGCGCGCCGAGGCGGCGCACCGAGGGCCAGAAGCGCCGGGCCCTCCTGACGGGGGCATCGCCCCATTCGTCCGAGGGCGGGGCATCGGGGTCGGCCCCGGGGGCGATGAGCGGCTGCTCGTCGGACCCGAGGACCGCGGCGCCCGCCGCCTCCGTCGTCGCCGCTTCCGCCCGGTCGCCGCGGCCGCGGGGGGTGCTGCTGGGGCTCATCGGGAGGCCTCCGCTTCCGTGTCGGCCGAGGGGTCCTCGGGGGAGAGCTGCGAGTCCACGATCTCGCGGTAGGTGGGGGAGGACTCGAGCAGCTCGGCATGGGTGCCGCGCGCGGTGATGCGCCCGTCGTCGAGGACCAGGATCTGATCCGCGTCCAGGACGGTGGCCACGCGCTGGGCCACGACGATCTGGGTCACGTGCCGGGTGACGGGGCGCAGGGCGGCGCGCAGGGCGGCGTCGGTCGTGACGTCGAGGGCGGAGAAGGAGTCGTCGAAGATGTGCACGACCGGGTCCGCGACGAGCGCCCGGGCGATCGACAGCCGCTGGCGCTGGCCGCCGGAGACCGTCGTGCCGCCCTGCGAGACGCTCGTCCCGAGCTGATCGGGCATCCGCCGCACGAAGTCCGCGGCCTGGGCGGTCTCGAGGGCCTCCCACAGCTGCTCGTCGGTGGCTCCCGGGCGTCCGAAGCGCAGGTTGGAGGCGATGGTCCCGGAGAACAGGTAGGGCTTCTGGGGCACCAGCGCGACCCGGCGCACGATCTCGGAGCGGGCCATGCGGGAGGTCTCGACGCCGTCGAGCAGCACCTGGCCGTGCGTGGGGTCGTCCAGGCGCGGGATCAGGTGGGCCAGGGTGGTCTTGCCGGCTCCCGTCGAACCGATGATCGCGGTCATGGTGCCGGGGCGGGCGGTGAAGCTGATGCCCTGCAGGACCGGGGCCTCGGCCCCCGGGTACGAGTAGGTCACGTCCCGGAACTCGACGACGCCCTCGAGCCGCTGCGGCAGCTGCGGATCCCGGGGCTCGACCAGCGTCGACTCCGCGTCGAGGACCTCGCCGATGCGCTCGGCGCTGACCAGCGCGCGCGGAACCATCATGAGCATGAACACGCCCATCATCAGGGCCATGAGGATCTGCAGGAGGTACTGCGTGAAGGCGGTCATCTGCCCGACCTCGAGCAGGCCCTGGTCCACGCGGTGCCCGCCGAACCACAGCACCGCCGCGGTCGCCAGGTGCAGGACCATCATGATCAGGGGGAACATCAGCACGAACAGCTGCCCGATGCGCAGCGAGATGTCGGAGAGGTCGTCGTTGACGCCGGCGAAGCGGGTCCGCTCGTGGTCCTCCCGCACGAACGCGCGCACCACGCGCATGCCGACGACCTGCTCGCGCAGCACCCCGTTGATGTCGTCGATCCTGCCCTGCATGGCCCGGAACAGCGGCATGAGCCGCCGCATGATCAGCAGGATCAGCACGATCAGCAGGGGGATCGAGACCCAGACCAGCCAGGACAGCCCCGGGTCGGTGCGCAGCGCCATGACGAGCCCGCCGATGCTCATCAGCGGAGCCGTGATCATCAGCGTCAGGCCCATGAGGATGAGCATCTGGACCTGCTGGACGTCGTTGGTGCCGCGGGTGATCAGCGACGGGGTGCCGAAGCGGTCCATCTCCCGGCCCGAGAACCGGGCGACCCGGCGCTGGACGTCGCGGCGCAGATCGCGGCCGGCGCCCATGGCCACGCGGGCCCCGCAGTAGACCGCGGCCACCGCCGAGAGGGCCTGCAGCAGCGTCACGCCCAGCATGACCAGCCCCGTGGCGCCGATGACCCCGGTGCGGCCCTGGGCCACGCCGTCGTCGATGATGCGCGCGTTGAGCGCCGGCAGGAACAGGATGGTCATGGCGGCGATGAGCTGCAGGACCACCACCGCCAGGATCCAGCCGGGGTAGCGGCCCGCGTAGACGCGGATGATGCGGAGCAGCATGGGGCCTCCAGGGCGCGGCGGCGGACGCCGGGTGCGGTGCGCGGAGCACGTCGGGCTCGGCGGCCCCCGGATCGGAGGCGGCGGCCGGAGCATGGGCGGGTGCCGGAGCAGCGGCTCGTGCCGGAGCTGGGCGGGGCGGAGACGGGCGCGGCGACAGGGGCGAACCCGGCCCGGACCAGGATAGACCCGGAAGGACTAGTGTCGGGGGCCAGGAGCAGGGCGGCCGACGGGCCCGCCGCGCCGCCCGCCGGACGGCGCGGCCCGAGGCGGGGCCGCCCTCGACGGACCGGCGGGGAACCGAGCGCCTCAGGAGGCAGCGGCACATGTTCGCACAGGAGCGGCAGGCGGAGATCGCGCAGCTGGTGGCCGAGGCCCGGCGGGTCAGCGGCGCGGACCTGTCGCGGCGCTTCGAGGTCACCATGGAGACGGTGCGCCGCGACCTGGCCGCTCTCGAGGCCGCCGGCCGGCTGCGCCGGGTCCACGGCGGGGCCGTGTCGCTCGAGCGCCCCGGCTCGGTCGAGCAGTCGCTGACGGGCCGGGAGGCCGTCAAGTCCCCGGCCAAGCGCCGCATCGCCGCTCGTGCCGTGCGCCTGCTCGAATCCGAAGGGGCCGTCTCCGTCGCCCTGGACGCGGGCACCACCGTCGAGGCGGTGGCCGACGAGCTCGCCGCCTGGCGCGCTCCCGATCCGGAGCAGCCGCTGCATGTCCTGACCCATGCGCTGCATGCCGCGGGGCGGCTCGCGGATCACCCCGACATCGAGCTCGATCTGGTCGGCGGGGCGGTGCGCAAGCTCACCTGGGCCGCCGCCGGGGCGCGCACCGCGCAGCACTACGCCGGGCACCGCGTGGACATCGCGTTCCTGGGGTGCTCGGGGGTCTCCGAGGGATTCGGGTTCTCGACCCCGCACGCGCCCGAGGCGGCCGTGAAGGCGGCGATCACGGGGGCGGCCCGCCGGGTCGTCGTGGTCTGCGATGCGGAGAAGCACGGGCACGAGATGTTCTCCCGCTACGCCCACCTCTCCGAGGTCGACGTCATGATCACCGACATCGCCCCGCCCGCCGGGCTCGGTCGGGCTCTCGAGCGCGCCGGCGTGGAGGTCCTCATCGCCTGAGCGCGGGGCCGCCGCGGGGTCTCAGCGGGTGCGCAGGACGATCCGGCCGCCGGAGGCGCCGATGCGCAGCGACGCGAGGGGCGCGGCCATGAGCAGCGAGGACCCGAGCAGCTCGAGCAGCTCCTCCAGGTGGTAGACGACGTGGAAGGCCGGGGAGCCGCCCGCCGGCAGCTCGCCGCCGCGGGCGCTCACGAGCAGGTCGTTGGCCGTCTCGAGCCCGACGGCGCCCGCGAGCAGCACCGCGAGCCCGAGCACGAACAGGCGCCGCGAGGTCGGCCCGATCCGTCGCCCGAGCAGGATCGCCGCGGCCAGGACAGCGATCCCGAGGGGGATGCCCACGGCCAGCCAGGCGTAGGTGAAGCCGTGCCGGGGCGCGATCGCGTCCGCGAGGAAGCGCAGGCGCTCGTGCAGGCCGGCGGCCTCGTCCAGGCTCAGCAGCGCCGCGAGCGCGGCCAGGGCGCTCCAGGCGGGCCAGCCGGAGGCCCCGGTGCTGCGGTGCAGGACGGCGACCCCGGCGCCGAGCACGGCCGCCGCGATGAGCAGCGCCGTGTTCCACCAGGTCGGCAGGTTCCCCTCGCTGCCGACGTCGAACCACCGGCGCACCGGGTGCTGCCAGTCGTCCCAGGCCAGCCCGAGGACGATCGGCATGAGCAGCGAGAGGGCGACGACCGCGAGGTTGAGCGCGACCGCCGCCGCCAGGGGCCGCTGCCAGCGCAGCCTCCGCAGCTCCGGCGCGCGATCCCTGGCCCCCGGGCGCCCGCCGCGTCCGGAGGAGGTCCTCTCCTGCTTGGCGATGCTCATGGCTCCTCCAACCGTGTCCTTCATCGTCTGCTCACCTCCTGTTCAGAAGACGGACACCCACGCTAGGAGCTGCCGATGAGGCCTCTGTGAGGGCGGGCTCCCGCGAGCGGCGGGCGATCACCCGGTACGGTGGAGGCCAGCACACTGTCACCGAGCCGAGGCGGTCCTCCATGCCCTTGCCGAAGATCCCGCGCGTCCTCCCCGGGACGAGCGGACGCGCCCTCCCCGGACGATCCGGTGCGGAGGGCGCTACCGCGCGCGTCGTCGAGGCGACGCCCCAGGAGTGGTCGCGGCGCATCGTCGGGAACCCGGACGGCGGCAACGTCTTCCAGGGCCCGGCCTTCGCCGCGCACAAGGCGGAGCACGGCTGGGACCCCGTGCACGTCGTCGTCGATCTGGACGGCGAGCAGATCGCGGTCACGGTGCTCACGCGCTCGGTGCCCGGCTTCGGCTCGGTCTGGTACGCGCCCAAGGGCCCCGGCACCACCACGGTGGCCGACACCGCACGGGCCGCCCACGCGATCGGCGAGCTGGCCCGCAGCCGCGGCGCGTTCGTGCTGAAGATCGAGCCGGAGCTGCTCGACTCGCCGGGCGCGCGCGCCGGGCTGACCCAGGCGGGGCTCGAGGAGACGTGGAACGTCCAGCCCAACGGCTCGACCGTGATCCTCGACATCGCCCCGGACCTCGAGCAGATCGAGGCGTCGTTCCACCGCAACACCCGCTACAACATCCGCAAGGCCCGCAAGGGCGCGGTCAGCGAGGTCGTCCCGGTCGACGATGCGAACTGCGAGGTCTTCCTGGACCTGTTCGAGGAGACCGCCCAGGGCCGCTTCGGGCTGCGCAGCCGCGAGTACTACACCTCGATGTGGAAGAAGCACGCCGAGGCCGGGCAGGGCTGCTTCGTCTTCGGCTCCGTGCCGGATCCCGACGACGAGACCGCCCCGCGCAAGGTCGTGTGCTGCGACTTCGTGATGCTGCTGGGGACCAAGGGCTCGCGCAAGGACGCGGCCTCGATGCGCCGCCAGCCGGTGCGCGGCGTCCCGGCGCTGAACGTCGTCGAGGCGATCCGCTGGCTCAAGGAGCACGGGGCGAGCGAGTACGACCTGTGCTCGACGCCGCCCTCGGACCGGCTCAAGGACGAGGACCACCCGCTGCACGGCGTGGGCCAGTTCAAGACGGGCTTCAGCGACGAGGTCACGGACTTCGTCGGCTGCTGGGACCTGCCCCTGAGCCCCGCCAAGCACAAGGCCTGGACCGCCGGTCTCGAGGGCGCGGTCCTGCGGGTGCACCTCAAGCGCACCGGCGAGAACTGGTACTGACGCGGCCCGCCCCGGCACCGGCCGGGGCGCCGCGCGCCGTCGACCGAACCCGGGACAGGATCCCGGGCCCGAACCCCGAGAAGGGAGAGCTGTGCGCGCCTTCACCGGACGCTTCGCCACGACCCAGGAGACCGTTGACTGGGACGACCACGTCCAGGCCGACCCCCGCGGCGGCGATCTGCTGCAGGCGGCTTCGTACGCCGACGTCAAGAAGCACCACGGCTGGAAGCCGGTGCACCTGGTCCACGAGCCGCAGGACGGCTCGCAGCCCGTCTTCACGCTGGCCCTCGAGAAGTCCGTGCCCGGGCTGGGCCGGCTCTGGTACATGCCCAAGGGGCCCTCGGTCGAGCACGGCGATGACCTCGTGGGGTTCTCCCGGGCCACGCAGGAGCTCGTGGAGCGCGAGCGGCTGGGGGTCTTCCTGGTCAAGATGGAGCCGGTCCTGGAGGACTCGGCGGAGCTGACGAGCACGCTCGAGGCGGCAGGTCTGGTCCGCTCCTTCCCGATCCAGTCCAACGACTCGACCGCCGTGCTCGACACCGATCGCAGCGAGGACGAGGTCTTCAAGGCGCTGCACTCCCGGGGCCGCAACGCGGTGCGCCGCGCGATCCGCGAAGAGGCCCGCGTCGAGCGCGTCCCCGTCACCGAGGCCACCATGAAGGCCATGTACGGGCTGATGCAGACCATCGGGCAGGGCAATGCGGGGGTGACGCTGCGCCCGTACGAGTACTACCGCCGCTTCTGGCTGAACTTCGACCGGGTCGGGCAGGGCCGCCTCTACTTCGCCTACGAGGACGACGCGCCGTCCGTGGGCGCCTACGTGGTCGCCTACGGCCGCCACGGGTTCTACAAGGACGGCGGCTCGCTGCCGCGGCGGAAGCAGTACGGCGACTCGCACCTGGTCCAGTGGACCGCCCTGACGGATCTGATGAGGGACCACGGGATCGTCGACTACGACTTCGTGGGCACCCCGCCGAAGGACCGCCTCAAGGACAAGGAGCACCCGTTCCACGGACTGGGCATGTTCAAGACGTCGTTCACCAGGTCCGTGATCGACTACACGGGCGTGTGGGACCAGCGGCTCTCCCCGCGGCGCGCGCGGATCTGGGACGAGGCCGTGGAGAAGGTCCTGCGCCAGCTGTGGGTCCGCTCCCGGAGCGAGCCGTTCTACTGAGCCGCCGCCGGGCCGTGGACGCCCCGGCCCGCTGAGCGATCGCGGCGCGCTGCGCCGCACCGCGCCGCCGCCGGGACGGCCCCCGCCGCCCCGGCCGCAGACTGTCGGATCACAGCATGGAGGAGCATCCGCGGTGTCCCCAGCCACGATGACCGGGCCCCTGCAGCCCGTGCACCCCTTCGGCACGGCCGCGCCCCCCGGGGCCTATCCGAGCTCCGGGTGGGAGGACGAGGAGGAGATCTCGTCGGACCCCTTCGGCCCGGATGCCGAGCTGCGCCTGGCCCAGTGGCTCGACGAGGACGCGCTGGTCCCCACCCATCCGACCGAGGCCCAGGCGCAGCGGGCCCAGTCGCTGGCCGAGGGGCAGCTCGGCGACGTGGTGCCGCCCGTGGCCGGCTCCCTGCCGGTGCTCACGACCGAGGCGATCGAGCGCGACCGGCGCCGGCGCGAGTCGCCGGCCCAGACCGCTCCCATCACGTCCTCGAGCCGCCGACGCCCGTCGCCGGATGCCACGGGCCCGGTCTCGCGCCCCGACACGTCCATGCTGCCGGACACCGCAGGGGCGGAGGCGGGCGCGCACCCGGCCACCCAGATGCAGCCGGCGGCCTATCCGTCCTCTGACTCGAGGTCGACGGCCGCGACCGCGTCGAGGCGCACGCGCCGGGTGCTGCACTCGATCATGCACCGCGACGCCGGCATGACCGCCGCGATGCCCATGGTCGAGCGGCTGACCGCCAGCCCCTTCGCGGGGCTGCGCCGCTACGGCGACTCCGACGACCGGGAGGCCCGTCGGACCCTGAACTTCGCGCTGCGCCTGGCCGAGACGATGTTCCACTACGGCGCCGATGCCCTGGACGTCGAGAACGCCGTGGTGGCGGTGTGCGCGACCTACGGCGTGGAGAACATCGAGGTCGACATCACCAATCAGTCGGTGACGATCAACTACGTGGCCGACACCTCCGAGCTCGCGCGCTCGCGGACCCGCGAGGACGTCTTCAACGACGCCGACACCACGAGCCACACCGTCATGCGGGTCGTGCGCTCGTCCTCGGACAACTACTCGGGCCTGGCCGACACGCACCGCCTGGTCACGGAGATCAGCCGCGGCGGGATGTCGCGGGCCGAGGCGCGGGACCGGCTCGAGGCCATCAACTCCCGCCCCAAGCCGTTCCCGAACTGGGTCGTCTCGCTGGCGACGATGGGCGCGGCCTTCGCGATCACCCTCGGCGTCGGGGGCGGTCTGACCGGCGCCACGATCTCGGGCGTCTCCGCCCTGCTCGTGGGGTGGATCGGCGCGCAGATGGGTCGGCGCCGCGTCCCCGAGTTCTTCACCATGGTCGTCTCGGCCTTCGTCATCACGGTCATGGCGCTCGTGGGCCCCCGCGTCGGGATCGAGATGTCGCCGCCCAAGGTGATCGCCGCAGGCCTGATCATGCTCATGCCCACGACGCGGTTCATGTCGACCATGCACGATGCGATCTCCGGCTTCCCCGTGACCGCGGCGGGCCGGGCGATCTCCACGGGCATGGCCTTCGCGGGCATCGTGGCCGGGATCTACGCCGGCATCTCGGTCATGGGGCTGCTCGGGGAGGGCGGCCTGGACGTCTCCCAGTCGCAGTTCGTCCCCGCGGCGGCCCACGTCAACATCATCGCCATGACCTTCGCCGCCGGGCTGATCGCGATCAGCCTCCAGTCCTCGGCCCGGCACCTGGTGCCGGCGATGCTCTCCGGGCTGGGCGGGCTGCTCGGCTTCCACCTGGTGGGCGCGATCGGCCTGGACGCCCGGCTCCAGACGGTCGTGGGCGCGACCGTGACCGGCGTGGTGGCCGCCTACATCGCGGGCCGTCACCGGATCCCGTCGCTCGTGCTCGCGGTGCCGGGCATGACCTTCCTGCTGCCCGGGCTGTCGATCTTCCGCGGCATGTACGCGATCACCATCGAGACGGAGACCACGGGCTACGGCATGACCTCCCTCGTCACGGCCATGACGACGATCCTGTCGATGGCCGCCGGGCTCGTGCTGGGGCAGCTGCTGATGCGCCCGCTCGTGCGCTCCGAGGAGGCCCGGATCGGCATGCGCCGGAACCGGCGGCGCTGAGGCGGCCGGCCCGGGCCGCTCCCGCCCGCGGGCTCCGACGACGACGGCCGCGCACCTGTCGAGCAGGTGCGCGGCCGTCCTGCCGGGGCGGTCCTGGGATCAGACCTTCCCGATCGGCGTCTTCTTCTCGGCCTGGAAGGCGTCCTCGTCCCGGCCGCGCGCCCAGTAGCCGGACAGCGAGACCTGCGAGCGCTCCAGGCCGTGCTCCTCGTAGAGCAGCGGGCGCAGGGCCTTCATGACCTCGCGCTCGCCGTGGGCGAAGACCTGCACGCCCTCGGCCGAGTCGGGCCACGCGGCCTCGCGCGCGGCCTCGACCAGGGCGGAGGTCCCCTCGGCGGCCTCGCTGCGGTGGGCCCAGCGCAGGCTCCAGCCGGCAGGGACGCCGACGGCCAGGTGGTGCTCGTCGTCCTCGACCTCCAGGACGATCTCGCCGCGCGCGTCGTCGGGCAGCGCCTCGACATTGGCCAGCACGGCCGGGATCGCCGCCTCATCGCCCAGGAGCAGGCTCCAGGAGGCCTCCGGATCCGGGATCCACTTGCCGCCGGGGCCCACGGCCACGATCGTGTCGCCGGGCCGGGCGCGGGCGGCCCACGGGCCTGCATGCCCGGAGTCGCCGTGCAGGGCCACGTCGATCCAGACGCGACCGGCCTGGAGATCGACCCGGCGCAGGGTCATGTGCCGGGTGATCGGCTGCTGCTCGGGCGGCAGGGTCTCGCGCAGCTGCCAGTAGTCCGGATGGTCGCCGAGCTCGAGCGACGGGTCGAAGAAGACGAGCTTGACGTACTTCTCCGGCGGCTCGATGTCCTGGAACGACTCCGGATCCGCGATCGAGGCGATGATGCGGACCATCGAGGGGGACAGCTCGAGGCGCTCGACGACGGTCAGGTCGATCTGCGGCTTCCGCGGCTTGGCCCTGCCGCGCGGCTCGGGCTGCTGACGGGTCGGGAGGTCATCGCTCATGCGCTTCAGCCTATGCGCCAGTCGATCGCGGCGGAGCCCTGCTGCTCGAGCAGCTCGTCGACCCGGGAGAACGGCCGGGAGCCGAAGAAGCCGCGGGAGGCCGACAGCGGGGAGGGGTGGGCGGACTCCACGATCGGGGCGCCGCCCAGCCACGGCGCGGTCTGCCGGGCCGGACGGCCCCACAGCAGCCCGACGAGGGGTCCGCCGCGAGCTCCCAGGGCCCGGATGGCGCACTCGGTGACGGCCTCCCACCCCTTGCCGTGGTGCGAGGCCGGGGTCCCCGAGCGCACGGTGAGGCATCGGTTGAGCAGCATGACGCCCTGCCGGGTCCAGGCGCTGAGGTCGCCGTGCTCGGCCGGCGGGATGCCGAGATCGTCCTCGAGCTCGCGGTAGATGTTCTGCAGCGAGCGCGGCAGCGGGCGCACATCGGGGCGCACCGAGAACGACAGGCCCATCGCGTGCCCGGGGGTGGGGTAGGGGTCCTGCCCGACGACGAGGACGCGGACGTCGGCCATGGGCTCCCGGAAGGCGCGGAGGATCTCGGGGCCCGGGGGGAACGTGCGCACGCCCTGCGCGTGCTCGGCGCGCAGGAAGTCGCCCATCTCGTGGATGATCCCCTCGACCGGGCGCAGGGCCTCCGCCCAGTCGTCGGCCATGATCTCCGACAGGTCGGGTCGGGAGCTGGTGGTGTCCTGGCTGGTCATGGGGCCACTCTAGGGACCCCGCCGGCGCCGCGCCGCCCGGGTGCGGGGGGCCAGGAGCTCCCGCGCTGTCGCAGCCCCGGCCTACAGTGGCGCCATGAGCGATACGACCGCTGCAGGCAGCAGGGCACAGGCACCGGGGGAGCGACCCGTCGCGCTCGTCACCGGCGCCACGAGCGGCATCGGACGAGCCGCCGTCGAACGGCTGGTCCCGGATCACCGGGTCCTCGCCGTCGGGCGCGATCCGGAGGCGCTCGAGCGGCTGCCCGACGGCGCCGAGCCCGTGCGCGCCGATCTCACGGACTTCGCTGCCCTGCCGCGGCTGGTCGAGGGCCTCGAGCGGCTCGACGTCCTCGTGCACGCCGCGGCCCTCGGCCACCGGGCGACCGTGGAGTCCGCGCGCCCGGAGGACTGGCGGGCCCAGCTCGAGCTCAACGTCATGGTGCCCGCGGAGCTGACCCGCCTGGCCCTGCCGGCGCTGCGCCGCGCGGAGGGCACCGTGGTCCTGCTCAACTCCGGGGCGGGGTTCACCGCCAGCGACGGCAATGTCGTCTACGCCGCGTCCAAGTTCGCGCTGCGCGCCCTGGCGGACTCGCTGCGCAAGGAGGTCGAGCCGGACCGCATCCGGGTGGCCTCGGTCCACCCGGGGCCCACGGACACCCCCATGCTGCAGGGCATCCACGACTCGATCGGCAAGCCCTACCGGCAGGACGAGTACATCCGCCCCGAGTCCGTGGCCGCGGCGATCCGGGCCGCCGTCGACGCCCCTGCGGACATGCAGCTCACCACCGTCTCGGTGCGGCCCCGGCAGGAGCAGCGGTGACGAGCGAGCCGGCCCCTGGCCTCGACGCCACGCAGCGCGCGATCCTCGAGCTCGAGAAGCGGCGGTTCAAGTACCAGGGGGCCAAGGAGCGCACCATCCGCGCGGAGCTGGGGCTTCCGGTGACCGAGTACTACCAGCGGCTCAACGCGCTGCTGGACAGTCCCCTGGCCTGGCAGGCGGAGCCCGCCCTGGCGCGGCGGCTGAGCGAGCAGCGGGATTCGTGAGCCGCTCGCGGCCCCGTCCCGCCCCGCCCGCCGGGTCGGGATGCGCGCCGGCGGGCCTGCCGATGGGAGGATGTCGGCCATGAGCTCACAGCCCCCGTGGTCCGAGATCCGCGAGCAGCCGCGGGACGTCTTCGACGACGTCCCGGAGGACGGCCCCCGCCAGGGCGCCCACCGCCCGGTCGGGGCGGCGCCGCGCAGGACCCCCGCCGGTCTGAAGGCCATGGTCGTGGTCGGCTCCCTGGGCCTGCTGCTCGGGGCCGCGGGATACGTCCACAGCACCCTCAGCGGCGAGCCGCGCGGACTCGCGGCCCCGGAGCCGCCCGCCGCGACGTCGTCGCCGGCGCCGTCGGCCTCCGCCGAGCCCGAGGACGGGCAGACAGCGGCCGAGACCGCCGCTCCCGAGGACGCCGAGCAGGTCGGCGTCTTCAACGCCACCTCGCTGGACGGCGTCGCCGGGGCCGCCGGGAGCGAGCTGGCCGACCTGGACTGGGAGATCATCGCGACCGGCAACTGGGGCATGCCCTCCGCGGACAGCGTCGTCTACTACGCCGGCGACGGCGTCACGGGCGACACCGAGGAGCAGGCGCAGCGGATCGCCGAGGCCATGGGCATCGAGCAGACCCAGGCCGACGACGCCATCGCCTATCCGCTGGTCGTCGTCGTGGGCGAGGACCTCGGCCAGGAGGTGCTCGATCGCAGCGGCGGCCGGGCCCCGGAGAGCGGGGTGGCCGAGGCGGGCCCCGGGCAGCCCGGGGCGGATCCCGCCGACCCGGTCCTGCCGGAGGAGCAGGCCGATGCCCCCGTCGAGGACGTGCCGGGGGCTCCGGCCGAGGACGCGGCCGAGCAGCCGCTCGCTCCGGCGCCAGGGGCGGATGCAGTGCCGCAGGCGCCCGGCGAGGACGCGGTGCCTCAGGTGCCCGGTGAGCAGGCGCCGGCCGATCAGGCGGGGGGCCTCTGATGCCCGCGCAGGGGCGCGGCGCCGACCAGGAGCAGGTCCCCGGCCAGGCCCCGCAGCCCGCGCCGGACCGGTCGCCAGACGGCGGCTCGCGCACGGCGCCGCTGGCGGTCGAGGGCCGCCTCGTGCGCCTGCGCGACTGGCGCGCCGAGGACCTCCCCGTCTACGAACGCTGGATCATGCCGCCGCCGGGCGGCGGCGAGCACGAGTGGCAGCGCACCGACGGGCCCTTCTACCCGAACTTCACCGCGGAGTCCGCCCAGCGCTGGCTCGGCAGGCTCGGGGCGCGGGTGCGCACCGGCGACTGGCCGCGGGTGCGCGACACCGCGGTGATCGCCGAGCAGGGCAGCGACCGCTTCCTGGGCCAGGTGTCCTGGTACCACGCGGAGGCCCCCACCGCGGACCCCGGGACCGGCACGCACCTTCTGCCGCTGCACTCGATCGGGATCTCGATCTACCCGCCCGAGTTCTGGTCCGGCGGGTACGGCTCGGAGGCCCTGCGGCTGTGGGTCGATCTCCTGTTCCGGACCGCCGAGGCCGATCGCGTCGATCTGGAGACGTGGAGCGGCAACGTGGGCATGTGCCGGGTCGCGCAGAAGCTCGGGTTCGCGGAGGAGGCGCGCATCCGCCGGGCCCGCATGGTCGAGGGCGTCCACCACGACCGCATGATCTACGGGATGCTCCGGGAGGAGTGGGAGCGGGCGCCGTGGCACGGGGCGTCCGCCCAGGGTGAATCCTGAGTCGGAAGCGCTCAGGGGTTTGCACTCGATGGGTGCGAGTGCCAATAATGGAACTGGCACTCAGTCGAGCAGACTGCCAGCCGGCCTCGCTGCGGCCGGCGGATCCGCCCGACGCAGGAGTGGAAGCCACCGCCTCACTGAGGGGCAGGCGCCCGCGGGCAGATCCCGCAGGAGCTGAAGCGCCCCGTCCGTCGCGGGCAGCGGGTCGGTGGGAGTCAGACTGAACGTCCAGGAGGGACGAACACATGGCAAAGCTCATCGCATTCGACGAAGAGGCCCGCCGCGGTCTCGAGCGCGGCCTCAACACCCTGGCCGAGGCCGTCAAGGTCACGCTCGGCCCGCGCGGCCGCAACGTCGTCCTCGAGAAGTCCTGGGGCGCTCCCACGATCACCAACGACGGCGTGTCCATCGCCAAGGAGATCGAGCTCGAGGATCCCTACGAGAAGATCGGCGCCGAGCTCGTCAAGGAGGTCGCCAAGAAGACCGACGACGTCGCCGGCGACGGCACCACCACGGCGACCGTGCTCGCCCAGGCGCTCGTGCGCGAGGGCCTGCGCAACGTCGCGGCCGGCGCGGATCCGCTGTCGCTCAAGCGCGGCATCGAGAAGGCCGTCGAGGCCGTGACCGCCGAGCTGCTCAGCTCCGCCAAGGAGATCGAGACCGAGGAGGAGATCGCGGCCACCGCCTCCATCTCGGCTGCCGATCCGGAGATCGGCCGCCTCATCGCCCAGGCGATGGAGAAGGTCGGCAAGGAGGGCGTCATCACGGTCGAGGAGTCCAACACCTTCGGGCTGGACCTCGAGCTGACCGAGGGCATGCGCTTCGACAAGGGCTACCTCTCCGGCTACTTCGTCACGGACGCCGACCGCCAGGAGGCCGTCCTCGACGACCCGTACATCCTCATCGTCAACTCCAAGATCTCGGCCGTGAAGGACCTCGTGCCGGTCCTGGAGAAGGTCATCCAGTCGGGCAAGCCGCTGATGATCATCGCCGAGGACGTCGAGGGCGAGGCCCTGGCCATGCTGGTGCTCAACAAGATGCGCGGCTCCGTGAAGTCCGTGGCCGTCAAGGCCCCCGGCTTCGGCGACCGCCGCAAGGCCCAGCTGGCCGACATCGCCATCCTCACCGGCGGCCAGGTCATCACCGAGGAGGTCGGCCTCTCCCTCGAGACCGCCACCCTGGATCTGCTGGGCACCGCCCGCAAGGTCGTGGTGACCAAGGACGAGACCACCATCGTCGACGGCGCCGGCTCCGCCGAGGAGATCGAGGGCCGCGTGGCCCAGATCCGCGCGGAGATCGAGAACTCGGACTCCGACTACGACCGCGAGAAGCTGCAGGAGCGCCTGGCCAAGCTGGCCGGCGGCGTGGCAGTGCTCAAGGCCGGCGCGGCCACCGAGGTCGAGCTCAAGGAGCGCAAGCACCGCATCGAGGACGCCGTGCGCAACGCCAAGGCCGCGGTCGAGGAGGGCATCGTCGCCGGCGGCGGCGTCGCCCTGATCCAGGCGGGCGAGACCGCGTTCGGCAAGCTGTCGCTCAGCGGCGACGAGGCCACCGGCGCGAACATCGTGAAGATCGCGATCGACGCCCCGCTGAAGCAGATCGCGTTCAACGCCGGCCTCGAGCCGGGCGTCGTGGCCGACAAGGTCCGCGGCCTCGAGAAGGGCTGGGGCCTCAACGCCGCGACCGGCGAGTACGAGGACCTCATGTCCGCGGGCATCAACGACCCGGTCAAGGTCACCCGCTCGGCCCTGCAGAACGCCGGCTCGATCGCCGGGCTGTTCCTGACCACCGAGGCCGTCGTCGCCGACAAGCCGGAGCCGGCTGCGGCCGCCGGCGGCGGCGAGGACCCGATGGGCGGCATGGGCGGCATGATGTGATGACGCCCCGGCGTCGTCGCTGACGCGCCCGCGCGTCCCAGCGAGCTCGACGGGCTCCGATCCCCACGGGGATCGGAGCCCGTCGTCGTGCGCGCTGTGCTGTCGGTCCTGCATGTCACAGTGGGCGCATGACGATCACCGCAGCCGCCGACGGCTCCGCTCTGGGCAATCCCGGCCCCGCGGGCTGGGCCTGGTACATCGACGACTCCAACTGGCGCAGCGGCGGGTGGCCGCACGGGACCAACAACATGGGCGAGCTGCAGGCCGTCCTGGACCTGCTGGAGGCCACCGCGGATCTGGGCGAGCCGCTGCGTGTGCTGTGCGACAGCCAGTACGTGATCAACTCGATCACCAAGTGGATGAAGGGCTGGAAGAAGAAGGGCTGGAAGAAGGGCGACGGCAGGCCCGTGCTCAACGTCGAGCTCATGAAGGCCCTCGACGCTGCCATGAAGGGCCGCGACGTGTCCTTCGAGTGGGTCAAGGGGCATGCCGGCCACGACCTCAACGAGGCCGCCGACGCCCGCGCGAATGCCGCCGCCAAGGCCTTCCAGGCCGGCAGGCAGCCGGAGGAGGGCCCGGGACTCGCACTGGCCCGGGCGGAGGACCCCCGGGCCCGGCTCGAGGCCGCCTCGGACGAGGCCGCCGCGGTCGCGCTGCCGGATGCCCGGGACGAGCAGGCTGAGCAGCCGGCCGATTCGCCCGCGGTCTCCCCCTCGGCTGCGGCCGTCTCGCCGTCGGGGGAGGCGAGGCCCGCTCCGGGGGCGGGAGAGGACCAGCGCGAGGACCTGGGGGATCCGGATCCGGATCTGCTCTCCGCCCTGGACCGCCAGTCCGAGGACCTGGCCGCCGGGCCCAGCATCGCCCAGGAGGTCCACGCCCTCGAGCGCAGGCGCCTGACCGAAGGCCTGGTCCCGGCGGATCTCCACCCGGAGGCGATCCTCGTCGGCGCGGACGGGCGCCCCGAGGAGCCCGAGAGCCTCCAGGACGGGGA
The DNA here is from genome assembly GCF_007666205.1 of Kocuria palustris. Classification (GTDB taxonomy): domain Bacteria; phylum Actinomycetota; class Actinomycetes; order Actinomycetales; family Micrococcaceae; genus Kocuria; species Kocuria palustris_A. The sequence continues at coordinate 103,643 of NZ_VDOR01000007.1, read as the reverse complement.
CGCCTCCGCCGACCTGCATCTGGTGGGCCTGCTGCCGCTGGGCCGCAACGCCGTGCAGCTGACGGTCCACGTGGTGGGCGGCTGGGGCTCGTCCGTCCACTCCTCGCTCTGGACGCGCGAGGACTCGCGCAACGAGCTGGGCCAGTGGCAGCTGCGCCACCATCAGGTGACCCTGGAGTCCTGAGCCCGTTCCTTGACCGGACCGGCGCGGGGGAGCGCCGTCGCCCGCGGGGACGGGGGCCGGCCCGCCGCGGAGTCAGCGCCGGGGGTCGTCCGGATCCGGGCCCCCGGGATCCGGCAGGTCCCCGGTGTCGTCGATGATGCTCGGATCGTCGTCGTCGATCTCCGGGATCGGCGGCAGGTCGTCGGCCTCGTCCAGGCCTCCGCGGCTCGGATCCTGCGGGCTCCGGGACTCGCCGGCCTGCTCGTCCTGCGCCCGCGCCGGCCCGCTCCGCTCGGGGACCTGCTCCGCCCGGTCCTGCTCCCGACGGACCGGGTCGTGGGCGTCCCCGGCGCTGCCCGCGGCAGCAGCCGAGGCGCCGGCCGTCCCCGAGCGGGCCGGTCCGGTCTGCTCGGCACTCGTTTCAGGGCCCTGCGCGATGCGCTGCTCGGGGACCTGCTCGACGGCGTCCGCGGCCGGGGCGGCGCGGCGGACGCCGCGGCGCATCCGGCGCCCGGCGGGGCCCCGGCTCTTCTCGGCCGCGCGGCGCTGCCGCTCGAGCTGCTCCTGCGCGGCCGGGGCCTTCCGCCGCGAGGAGCTGCGCGCGGTGCGCGAGTACCAGGCGGTCCCCTCGGAGCGGTCCTGCCGGTCGCTGCCGGAGCGAGGCCGGAGCGCCTGGTCGGCGGGGTCGTCGGCGTCGGCCGCATGCTGGATGGCGGCCTCGCCGGCTTCGCCGCCGGGCAGCGTCACGATGAACGTGGCCCCGCCGCCCGGGGTGTCCTCGAGTGTGACCACGCCGCCGTGTTGGCCCACGACCGAGGCGACGATCGACAGCCCCAGGCCGGTGCCGCCGGTCTCCCGGGTGCGGGAGGTGTCCGCGCGGTAGAAGCGCTCGAAGATCCGGGTGCGGTCCGCGCCGCGGATGCCGGGGCCGTGGTCGCGGATCTTGATCTGCGCGAGCCATTCGGGGGCGGGCTCGTCGGCGGGCACGGCGGGCTGCTGCTCCTGGGGGACGGCGTCGAACGACGGGTTCTCGACGACGATCTCGAGAGCGGTGCCCTGCGGGGTGTAGCGCACCGCGTTCGTCATCAGGTTGACGATGACCTGGCGCAGCCGGGCGTCGTCACCGCGGGTCCACACGGGCTGGGCGGCGCTGTCGTCGGGTCCCAGGACCGTGATGCGGCGATCCGGCCATGCCGCCGCGAAGTCGGCGGCGGCGTCGTGGGCCAGGACCAGCAGGTCGACGTCGGTGATCTCGAGGGCGCGGCCGTTGTCCACGCGAGCCAGCGAGAGCAGGTCCTCCACGAGCTGGGTCATCCGGGTGGCCTCGGACTCGATGCGCCCCATCGCCTGCGCGACCTGCTCCTCGTCCTGGAACGCGCCGTGGCGGTAGAGCTCGGAGTAGCCGCGGATCGACACCAGCGGGGTGCGCAGCTCGTGGGAGGCGTCGGCCACGAACTGGCGCAGCCGGTTCTCGGAGAGGGTGCGTGCCTCGAAGGCGTCCTCGATGTGCCCGAGCATGCGGTTCAGCGACATGGACAGCTGCCCGACCTCCGTGGCCGAGCTGTAGCCGGAGATGCGCTGGGAGAGGTCGCCGGCGGCGATCGCCGCGGCCGTGGCCTCGACCCGCTTCAGCGGCGTGAAGGCCCGGGTGATGAGGATCCAGCCGATCGTCAGGGCCACGAGCAGGGTCGCGGCCCCGAAGCTCAGGGTCAGCAGCGTGACGGCCGAGATCATGCCGTTGGCCCAGCCGAGGGGCTCGGCCACGACGACCGAGTACTCGGAGTCGGCCTGCGGGGCGGCGATCACCCGCCAGGAGCCGTCGGCATCATCGGCCGAGCTCACGGTCAGCCCGGTCTGCTCCGTCTGCAGCACGAGCTCGCGCGTGAAGCTCGAGAGGTCGGGATCCCCGGGGTCGACGACGCCCGGGGCGTTCGATCCGACCTGCGCGACCACCTCGCCCTCGGAGTCCACCAGGTAGCCGCGGGTCCCGACGTTCGCGCTGGGGGAGCCGAGCATGTCGGCCATGAGCGCCGTCGAGACCGTGTTGAGGGAGCCGCGCAGCTCGTTGTCGATCGAGTTGACGAGCGAATCGCGCACCACCGAGATGGACACGAAGCTCGTGAGCAGGATCGAGGGCATCAGCAGCAGCCCGGTCAGGGCCATCAGCTGCGTCCGCAGCGACGACGAGCGCCAGCGCGCGGTGAGGTTCTCCACGGTTCAGACCTCCGTCGGCGAGGTGAGGACGACGGACATCATCCCAGGACGGCGGGCAGGGGCGCCGACGGCGTGCGCCGCCGCCGGGGTGCTGCGGATGCGCTCAGCCGTTCTTGTGGGCCGTGCGCAGCAGATAGCCGACGCCGCGCTTGGTGTGGATCAGCGGGGGCAGATCGGGATCGTTGTCGATCTTGCGGCGCAGGTAGGAGATGTAGGACTCGACGATCGAGGCGTCGCCGTTGAAGTCGTACTCCCACACGTGATCCAGGATCTGGGCCTTGGAGAGCACGCGGTTGGGGTTGAGCATCAGGTAGCGCAGCAGCTTGAACTCGGTCGGCGAGAGGTCGATCTCGCGCTCCCCGCGATAGACCTCGTGCGCGTCGTCGTCCAGCACGAGGTCGTCGACGCGCAGCCGCGAGTCGTCCTCCTCCGCGGGCGCCGTGCGGCGCAGCACGGCGCGGATGCGGGCCACGACCTCGTCCAGGCTGAAGGGCTTGGTGACGTAGTCGTCGCCGCCGACGGTCAGGCCCTGGACCTTGTCCTCGGTGTCGTCCTTGGCGGTCAGGAAGACGATCGGGAAGGTGCGGCCCTCGGCGCGCAGCTTCCGCGTGACGGCGAAGCCGTCCAGGTCCGGGAGCATGACGTCCAGGACGACCAGATCGGGGTTCTCCTCCTGGGCGCGCGTGATCGCGTCGCGGCCGTTCGCGGCGGTGACGACCTCGAAGCCCGCGAACTTCAGCGAGGTGGCGAGCAGTTCGAGGATGTTGGGCTCGTCGTCGACGACCAGGAGCTTTGCTTCAGGGGTGCTGTTGTTCACGGGTCCCAGTGTCTCGGAGTCTCCTGGACGTCGTCTGGACGCCATGAGGACGTTCCTTGGACGCCCCGGGCCGTTCAGCCGAGCCGGCCCCCGCTCCGCTCCAGGTAGCAGGCCGCGCACAGGGACTCGTAGGCGACCTCGCCGTCGATCGCGACCTGATCGCCGTCGAGCACGAAGCGCCCGTCCGCGGAGCGGGCGTTGAACATCGCCTTGCGGCCGCAGCGGCAGATCGTCTTGAGCTCCTCGAGCGTGTGGGCGATCTCCATGAGCCGGCCGGAGCCCGGGAACGACCGGGTGCGGAAGTCGCCGCGGATGCCGTAGGCGAGCACCGGGACGCCGTCGAGCACGGCGATGCGCAGCAGGTCGTCCACCTGCCCGGGGCCCAGGAACTGGGCCTCGTCGACGAGCAGGCAGGCCACGGGCGGCACGTCGACGGTCTCGAGCAGGGCCTCGGGATCGGTCCCGGCCGCGGCGTCGCGGAAGCGGGCGCGGACGTCGTCCTCGGGGCGCAGCAGCAGATCGACCTCCCGGGCCAGGCCCAGGCGCGAGGAGATGGTGGCCTCGCCCTTCGTGTCGATCGCCGGCTTGGCGAGCAGGACCCGCTGGCCCCGCTCCTCGTAGTTGAACGCGGCCTGCAGCAGGGCGGTCGACTTGCCGGAGTTCATCGCGCCGTAGCGGAAGTACAGCTTGGCCATCTCAGTCCTGTCCCTCGGGGTCGACGACGACGGGCGGCAGCTCCGAGGCGTCCTCGATGCTGTAGGCGTAGCCCTGCTCGGCCAGGAACCTCTGGCGCTTGGCCGCGAAGGACGCATCGACCGTCTCCCGCGCCACGACGGTGTAGAACGTGGCCTGCCGGCCGTCGGGTGACGGGCGCAGCAGCCGGCCCAGCCGCTGGGCCTCCTCCTGGCGCGAGCCGAAGCTGCCCGAGACCTGCACCGCGACGGTGGCCGACGGCAGGTCGACCGAGAAGTTGGCGACCTTCGACACCACGAGCGTGCGCAGCCGGCCGGCGCGGAAGGCGGCGTAGAGCTCCTCGCGCCGGGCGGGCGATGTCCGGCCCGTGAGCACCGGCGCGTCGAGCAGGTCGCCGAGCTCCTCGAGCTGATCCACGAACTGCCCGATGACCAGGGCCTGCTCGTCGCGGTGCCGTGCCAGCAGACGGCGCACGGCCTCGAGCTTGACCGGGGAGGAGGCGGCCAGGCGGTAGCGGTCGGCGTCCTCGGCCGTCGCGTAGACGAGCCGATCGGAGGCGGGCAGATCGACGCGCACCTCGACGCAGTGCGCCGGGGCGATCCAGCCCTGGGACTCCATGTCCTTCCACGAGGCCTCGTAGCGCTTCGGCCCGATCAGGGAGAAGACCTCGCCCTCGCGCCCGTCCTCGCGGACCAGGGTCGCGGTCAGCCCGAGCCGGCGGCGGGCCTGGATGTCGGCGGTGCGCCGGAAGACCGGGGCCGGGAGCAGGTGCACCTCGTCGTAGATGATCAGGCCCCAGTCCTGGCCGTCGAGCAGCTCGAGATGCGGCCACAGCTGCCCGCGGCGGGTCGCGAGCATCTGATAGGTCGCGATGGTGACCGGCCGGACGTCCCGGGTGCGGGAGGTGTACTCCCCGATCTCGTCCTCGGCCAGCGTCGTGCGCGCGAGCAGCTCGTCGCGCCACTGGCGGGCGGCCACGGCCGAGGTGCACAGGATCAGCGCCGTCGTCGAGGAGGCGGCCAGCGCGGCGGCGCCCACGATCGTCTTGCCGGCTCCGCAGGGCAGCACGACGGTCCCGGCGCCGGCCGCCCGGAAGGCGCCGGCGGCCTCCGCCTGGTAGGGCCGCAGCGACCAGGGCCGGCCGGTGCGGGCGTCGGAGCCCCTCAGCGCGATGGGGTGCGGCGTCCCGTCGACGTAGCCGGCGCGGTCCTCCGCCGGCCACCCGAGCCGCAGCAGCTGCTGCTTGAGCTCGCCGCGGGCCACGGCGTGCACGACGGTGGTCCGCGGATCGATCCTGGGCCCCAGCAGCGGCGCGATCTTCCGGGCCCGGGAGATCTCCTCGTAGAGCGGGGGGTCCTGGCAGCGCAGCACGAGCCCGTGGACGGGGTCCTTCTCGAGGACGAGGCGGCCCCAGCGGGACATGGTCTCGTCGATGTCCACGAGCAGCGCGTGCGGCACGGGGAAGCGCGAGAGCTCGAGCAGCGCGTCGATGACCTGCTCGGCATCCATGCCGGCGGCCCGCGCGTTCCACAGCCCCAGGGGAGTGAGCCGGTAGGTGTGCATGTGCTCCGGGGCGCGCTCGAGCTCCGCGAACACGGCCAGGCGCACGCGGGCCTCCTCGGCGCGGTCGTGGCCCGTCTCCAGCAGGATCGTCCGGTCCGACTGCACGATCAGCGGTCCGTCAGCCACGGGGTGCCTCCTCGGTCTCGTCCGGGTCGCCGGCGAGCCGGCGGGCCAGCGCCTCGATCTCCCGGGGATCGGCCCGGGGCCGGCGCGGCGGCGGAACGGGGAAGAGCAGGGCCAGGTCGCCCGGCTCCGCGGCGTCCACGGACTGCGCCGCCGGCCGGGCGGGTCGCTCGGGCGCCGGCTGCACCCCGACGGTGCGCGCCGCGCGGCGCAGCGCGGCCGCCACCGCGCCGCCGGACTGCCGGGCAGCGTGCGGCTCGCGCAGGACGAGGACCTCGGCAGCGACCCGCACGGTCTCGATGCCCTTCAGCGCGGCCGAGGACGCGATCGCCTCGATCAGGTCCGCCCGGCCGGTGAGGACCTGATCGGCGCGCAGCGTCCGCAGGCTGCCGTGGGTGCGCGCGGCCTCCCGCACGGCCTCCCGGACCACGCCGGGGACTCCCGTCTCGCTGCGGCGCTCGAGCAGCTCTTCGAGCGAGGCGGCGTCGTGGCCGGCGTCCATGGCGCGGTGCAGCGAGGCCTGCGTGATCCGCAGCGTGGCCGCGGCGCCGCGGCCCTCGGGCTCGGCGAGCAGGCCCAGCTCGTCGCGGGCGCCGGGGCTCAGCGGGCCGCGGGCCGAGGCCGTCATATCGTCCTGCAGCACCACCGTCTCGACGGGTCGGTCCAGGCGATCCGCCAGGGCGCGTGCGACCGCCTCCGGGCCCTCGTCGAGCAGCAGCCCCAGCAGATCGGTCCCCGCGCCGGCGCCGGTGAGCCCCAGATCGGCGCATTCCCGGGCGATGCCCGAGGCGCGGGCGCGCACGGCGGCACCGAGGCGAGGGCGCAGCCACGCGGCGGTCTCGGCCAGCGCGTCCTCGGACGGCGCCGCATCGCCGTGCGCTCGCAGCGCCTCCGCGACGGCCTCGCGCAGGATCTGCGCGTCCTCCAGCGCCAGGTCCCCGGTGAGCGGGGCGACGACCGAGCCGTCGGGCCGGGCCGTGCCGACGGCCGAGGGGACCAGGTCCGCATCCCACCAGCACGCGATCACGTGCCCCAGCGCGGCGGGGTCCTCGAGGGCCTCGAAGGGAGCGGACGACGGGTGCCAGGAGTCGTCGTCGCCCTGGGTCACGAGCCCCGACAGCTGCGCGAAGCCCAGCAGACGATCCGCCTCGGAGACCTCGAGGTCCAGGGCCGCGGCCAGCCGGCGCCGCTCGCGGACTCCGATGCCGCCGGCGCGCAGCGGATCCAGGGGCCGGTCCCGCAGCTCGGCGCGCAGCTCGCGCAGCCGGCGCACGATCTCCGCGGCCGCTGCGGCGGCCGCGTTGTCGCGCAGCCGCACCGGCACCCGGCGTCCGTCCGGCAGCCGGATCGTCCGAGGGCGCTCGGACCACGGGTCGGGGCGCAGGGCGAGGCCGACCTCGAGAGGGGCCTCGACGTGCCGGTCGTCGACGGCCATCAGCATTCCGCGCGCCAGCAGCCAGTCGATCGGGCGCGAGGACGGGGCCTCCGGATCGAGATGCCGGCGCGCATCGCGCAGGCTCCCGAGGGGATGGGCGGCGAAGCGCTCGAGGACGGCGCGGACCTCGGCGGGCACGGCCCCCAGGTCCACCGGCGCGCCCGCGGCGAGCTGCGGCGGACGCCCGGGCTCCGGCAGCTGGGCCCGCAGCTCGGCCGCGGGCCGCCCCATGCCCGCGGGATAGCGGCCGAGCATGTGCTCCGCACCGGGGGCGAGCAGCCAGGTCGCGGCGTCGTCCGCCGAGGGCTTCCGACCGCCCGATCCCGGCCCGCGCAGGATGAGCGCCCGTGCCCGCAGCCCCTCGAAGCCCGGGGCCTGCGCCGCCTGATCAGGGCCCAGGAGGATCGCCTGCTCCAGCGCGTCGAGCTCGGGGCGCTCGAGGCCCAGCGCCGCGCGATGCAGCGAGGCGCGCGTCGAGGCGAGCTGCGCGAGCCGCGCCGCCGAAGCGGGCGCGGCTCGGGCGAGATCGGGACGCAGGCGCAGCAGCGCCGCGAGCTCGGCGGCCGAGCGGGAGGACAGCTCCTCCTGCAGCCCGGCCGGGTCGGCTGCGCGCCGAGACGCGGGGGAGGCCACGCTCAGGTGCGGGCCCGGCGGATCGCGTTGCGCACCAGCAGGACGAACAGCAGGACCACCGACAGGGGCAGGGCCACCAGGGCATAGCGCGTGAACCACGGCCAGATCTCGCCGCCGCCGACGACCCACTTGGTGATCAGCATGGCCGCCATGGCGACTCCGGCCGTGACGGCCAGGAAGACCGTGAGACCGCCGAGCACATCCATGCGCTCCCCCTTCGGCGCGGGCTCGTGGCCTCGGGCAGGGGTCGGAGCGGGGTGCGAGAGGTCGTCGGGCACAGGGCCGGGCACGGAGGAGGGGGACTGGGCGGGCATGGGCTCAGGATACAGCCGGGATCGGGGAGCCCCCGGCCCCCGGTCCTCGGCGGCCGGGCGCCGCGAGGCCGGCTGCGGTACGATGGGACGTTCTGCAGGAGCCCTCCCGGCAGCGCGGGCCGCGACACCGAGCCGCCCGCCGCCCGGTGCAGACCCCGGAGGGCCCGCCGTCGCCGCTCCCGCAGCGGAGCCGGGGCGACGGCGCAGGAGATCCATCGGACACCGGCGATGCCGCGCATCGCGACGAGCAGCAGAGGATGTGGACAGTGCCCACCGGCAAGGTGAAGTGGTTCAACGCGCAGAAGGGCTTCGGCTTCCTGGCCGACGACGACGGCGGCGAGGTGTTCCTGCACGCCTCCGCGCTGCCCGACGGCATGGAGACCGTGGCCCCCGGCACGCGCATGGAGTTCGGCGTGGCCCAGGGTCGCAGGGGCGCTCAGGCGCTGCAGGCCACCGTGCTGGACGGGGGGCCGTCGGTCGCCCGCAACACGCGCATGCCCGCCGAGCAGATGGCCGAGATCAGCCAGGACCTCGTGACCCTGCTGGACGGCATCTCGGAGGGGCTGCAGCACGGGCGCTACCCCGACCGCAGCCACGGGCAGAAGATCGCCAGGATCCTGCGCATCGTCGCGGATAACCTGGACGCCTGAGCGCCGTGCTCCCGGAGGACGAGCGCCCCGGCGACGGGCGGCGGCGCTCGCGGAGCACGGACTTCGCAGACCACGGACCACGAGGACAGAGGCAGCGGTGACCCACGAGACCAGCACCCAGGAGCGCGCCCCCGAGCAGGCGCCGGCAGCGCGAGGGCCGGAGCAGGCCCCGGATCCGCAGCTGGCCGAGGCCCGGGACTTCGCCCTCGCCGCGCTGCGGACCGTCGAGCCCGCCGACGTCATCGGCGAGGGACACCGGGTGCTGGCCGAGGGCGAGCTCGCGGCGACCCATCTCTTCCCGTCGTCGGCGCGCGGCTACCGGGGATGGGAGTGGTACGTGACGATCGCGCGCACGCCCGATTCCTCGGAGCCCACCGTCTGCGAGACCGGCCTGATCCCGGGCGATGACGCCCTGCTGGCACCGGCGTGGGTGCCGTGGTCGGAGCGCGTGGTCGACGCCGACCACGACACCGAGCACGACCACGACGCCGAGCACGACGGCCGCGCCGACGGGCCGGATGGCGACGCCGGGGCCGGGGACGACGTCTCCGACGAGGCGGACATCGACCCGGCGGCCGTCGCCGATGCGGCCGACGACCGGGCGGCGGAGGCCGCCGATGCCGCCGAGGATCCCGAGACCGCCGCGGACGGTCCCGGGATCGCCGAGGAAGGTCCCGAGGGGGTCGGCGCCGCTCGATGAGCGACGCCGCGAGGACCGGGGCCTTCCGGTCCTTCCGGGTCGCCAACTACCGCCGGTGGTTCCTGGGCGCCCTGCTGTCCAACACGGGCACCTGGATGCAGCGCACCGCCCAGTCGTGGCTGGTCTTCGACGAGCTCACCGACCACGACACCCGGGCCATGGGCCTGGTGCTGGCCCTGCAGTTCCTCCCGCAGATGCTGGTCTCCCCGTGGGCGGGGCTGATCGCCGACCGCTCCGACAGCCGACGGCTGCTGCTGATGACCCAGACCCTGATGGGTCTGCTGGCCCTCGGGCTCGGGGCGCTCGTGCTCTCGGGCGGAGTGAGCCTCGGCTGGGTCATGGCCTTCGCCCTGGCCCTGGGCGTCACGACCACCTTCAGCGCCCCGGTGCGCCAGACCTTCGTGGCCAGCCTGGTGGGGGACAGAGACCTCTCGAACGCGGTGGCCCTGAACTCGGCGGCCTTCAACTCCGCGCGCCTGATCGGGCCCGCCGTCGCCGGCGTGCTGATCGCGCAGGTGGGCACGGGCTGGGTCTTCGTGCTCAACAGCCTCACCTTCGCGGCCATGATCACCGCGGTCCTGCGCCTGGACCTGCAGGCCCTGCACCCGCGGGAGCGCGCGGTGAAGGGGCCGGGGCAGATCCGCGAGGGGCTGCGCTACGTCCGAGGGCGACCGGATCTGCTGGCCGTCCTGCTCGTCGTGCTCCTGCTGGGGACGTTCGGGCTGAACTTCGCGCTCTTCCTGGCCGCGATGACGGGCACGGCCTTCGGCCTGGGCTCCGAGGCCTTCGGCGCGGCGAACTCCGTCATGGCCGTGGGGACCCTCCTCGGAGCCCTGCTCGCGGCCCGACGCCCCCGGGCCCGGCTGCGCACCCTGTACATCGGCGCGGCGCTGTTCGGGCTGTTCGCCCTCCTGGCGGCCGTCGCGCCCTCGCCGGGGCTGTTCGCGCTGTGCCTGATCCCGCTCGGCATGTCATCGCTGACCATGACGACCACGGCGAACGCCTACGTCCAGACCACGACGGAGCAGCGCTTCCGGGGCCGGGTCATGAGCCTGTACTCGGCGATCCTGATGGGCGGCACGCCGATCGGGGCCCCGCTGGTGGGGTGGATCATCGACGTCCTCGGGCCCCGCTGGGGCATGGGGGCCGCGGTGGCCGCCGGGGCGGCGGGCGCCTGCGTGGGCCTGGTGCATCGCCGGCGGGTCGGCCGCGGCGTGGCGGGACACCCCGGTGGCCGGCCCGACGGTCCCGGACCGGGCCGGCCGGTCCGCGGCTGAGCGCGGCGCCCGGAGCCGGCCGGGGGGGGGCGGGGTGGCCCGGGAGCTCAGAGCTGGTCGATGAGCGCGTCCAGGCAGGCGAGCAGCTTCCGGACATCGGACGGCTCGACGGCCGTGAACGTCCCGATCCGCAGCTGATTGCGCCCGAGCTTCCGATACGGCTCGACGTCGACGATGCCGTGGCGCCGCAGGGCGGCGCTGAGCGCCGAGGCGTCGACGGCCTCGTCGAAGTCCACGGCGGCGACCACGGGGGAGCGGTGCTCCGGGTCCGCCGCGAACGGCGAGGCGAGGGGGTGGGCCTCGGCCCAGTCGTAGACCAGGCTCGAGCTGCCCGCCGTGCGGGCGGCCGCCCAGTCCATGCCGCCCTGCTCGTTGAGCCAGCGGACCTGCTCGTCGAGCATCACCAGGGTGGCCAGCGCGGGGGTGTTGTACGTCTGGTCCTTCCGCGAGTTCTCGACCGCGCCCTGCAGGGACAGGAAGGCGGGGATCCAGCGGCCGGAGGCCGCGATCGACTCGATGCGCGCGATCGCCGCGGGGGAGAAGGCCCCGAACCACAGGCCGCCGTCGGAGGCGAAGTTCTTCTGCGGGGAGAAGTAGTAGACATCCGTCTCGGAGAGCTCGACCGCCATGCCGCCGGCCGCCGACGTCGCATCGATCACGACGAGCGGATCGTCCTCGGTGCGCGCCGGGGCCAGGCCCTCCGGGCGCCGGACGGGCGATGCCACCCCGGTCGAGGTCTCGTTCTGCGGCCAGGCGTAGACATCGATCCCGTCCTCGAGCCGCACCTCCGTGCGCGAGCCCGGCTCGGCGCGGCGGATCGACGACGGCTGCAGGAACGGGGCTCCGCCGGTGATCTCCGCGAACTTGGCGCCGAACTCGCCGAACGCCGCGTGCTGGGCGCGCTCGCGCACCAGACCCAGGGCCGCGGCATCCCAGAAGGCGGAGGCCCCGCCCATGCCGAGCAGGATCTCGTAGCCGTCGGGCAGGCGCAGGAACTCGGCCAGCCCCTCCCGGATGCCTCCGACGAGGCCGCGCACCGGGGCCTGACGGTGCGAGGTGCCCAGCAGATGGCGGTGCGCGCGGGCGACGGCGCCCATCTGCTCCTCGCGGACCTTGGAGGGGCCCGCGCCGAAGCGGCCGTCGACGGGCAGCAGGCTGTCGGGGATCGTGAGGCGGTCGGTCACGGGAGGACTCCTGGGCGAGACGGGCAGGGGCGGTCGGGCTCGCGGCACGGCCGGACGGCCATTGTGCCGCACGCCGCGTCCGATCCGGGCCGCCGGGCAGGGCGTCGACGGCCCCTGCCGTGTCGTCGCCCCTGCGTAGACTGCCTGGGACCGGCCCGGGGCGCCGTGCCGGTCGCCTGCTCGCCACCTGCCCAGGAGATGTCCATGACCGAACTGATCGACACCACGGAGATGTACCTGCGCACCGTCCTCGAGCTCGAGGAGGAGGGCATCCCGCCCATGCGGGCGCGGATCGTGGAGCGGCTCGATCATTCGGGGCCCACGGTCTCCCAGACCGTCTCGCGCATGGAGCGCGACGGCCTGCTCACCGTGCAGCCGGACCGTCGTCTGGCCCTCACCGAATCGGGCCGCGAGACCGCGGTCAAGGTCATGCGCAAGCACCGCCTGGCCGAGCGGCTGCTCTCCGACGTCATCGGGCTGGACCTCTCGGTCGTCCATGACGAGGCCTGCCGCTGGGAGCACGTGATGAGCGAGGCCGTCGAGGAGCGGCTGGTCGAGCTGCTGCACAACCCGCAGATCTCCCCGTACGGGATGCCGATCCCCGGTCTGGCGGGGCTCGGCGCCGCATCGGACGAGGCTGCGCATCAGGCGCTGCTCGAGCCCGTGGTCTCGCTGCTCGGGCAGAACCAGATCCTCTCGGAGTCCGCCCCGGAGGAGCTCGGCGGCCGCTTCGTGCTCCTGGGCGTCCCCGAGGTGGTCCAGACCCATCCCGAGCTGCTGGCCCAGCTCGGGCGCGCGGGGCTGCTCGCCGGCGGCGCGTTCTCGGCCCGCCGGGAGGACAGCGGCGAGGTCGTCGTGCGCGCGCTCGAGGCCCCGCAGGACGAGGCTGTGGACGAGATCAGGATTCCCGCCGCCTCCGCGGCCTCGATCGTGGTCCGGCAGGGCTGAGGCCGGTCCCGCTCCACCGCGATGCTGCGGGCGCTCCGCCGCGCCCGGTCGGCGCGATCCGCCCGGGCTCCACAGTGCTCGGTCCGCGGGGTTCCTGTGGTGCGGACATCATGATCCGCGGCGATCCTTCCACCCGGGCGTCCTGATCGCAGCCGCCCGGAGACGGGGCGCGTGAGGCGGAGCCTACGGTGCGGGGGCATCGATCCGCCGGTGCCGCGGCCGCCTTCTCGCGGCCGCGCCGCTCGCTCCGTGAGAGGCCCCGCCATGACCGTCGTCCTCCGCCCGTCGTCCTGCGCACCCGCCGAGGGGCGCTGCGCACCGGGGAATCGAGCCCGCGCCCGTCCGCCCCGCGACCTCGGGCCGGGGCGGTGGGACTTCGACGCCCAGGACATCGACCGGCTGCGGGGCGGCGCGGCGCCGTCCGCCCCGCGCGTCCCGGCGCCGCCGGGCCGTTCCGCTCGAGGCGCGCGCCTGGCCGGCGCGGCCGGGATGGGACTGGTCGGCGCCGCCCTGCTGAGCGCGGCGCCGGCACAGGCGGCCCCGATCGAGTTCCCCGCCTGGGCCAGTGTGACCGGCACCGTTCCCGAGGACACGGGGCTCGATCGCGCGGCCGCCGAGGCCAACGACTGGACGTTCTCGTGGTCGACCGACGCCGCCGGGGTCGTCACCTTCGAGTACGCGGACGGCAGCCGCTCGTCGTCGCTCGATCCGACCGCCCGGCATGCCGCGGCGCCGGTCCCCGCGGAGGACGCCGGGGACCTCGCCGTCCAGAGCCTCGACGATCCGCTGTGGGCCGAGGACGCCGGCGCGGACGACCCGCGGGCCCCCGGGGCCGATCCCGGCCTCGAGGACCTCGCGGCCGCGGCCTCCGCCCCGTTCGGCGCCGGACCCGGCGGTGCGGATGCGAGCGCCGCCGGCCCCACGGAGGACGGCAGGGCAGGGGGCCGGGGCGCGCAGACCCCGGATCAGGCCCTCCTGGACACCGCGGCCCAGGGACTGGGCGGGCAGTACGTGTGGGGCGGCACCGAGTTCAAGGCCTGGGACTGCTCGGCCTTCGTGCAGTGGGTGTATGCCCGGCACGGCATCGAGCTCCCGCGGGTCACCTGGCAGCAGTTCGCCGCGGCCGAGCCCACCGCGGACCCCCGCCCCGGGGATCTGGTGTCGCAGAACGGCGGGGCCCACGTGGGCATCTACCTGGGCGGCGACCGCATGATCTCGGCGCTGAATCCCCAGCAGGGCACGATCGAGCATTCTGTGCACGACATGCCTCTCGACGGCTACTACACGATGCGCTGACCGAGGCCTCCGGCGCCGCGGCGGCCGGCGGCTCGGCTCGGTAGGCTGGGCGCATGGCAGAGGATCCTCGACGACAGCAGCGACCCCCCGCGGACTACAGCGCCGCCGCTCGCACGGGAAGCGACCAGGAGTACACCTACCTGGCCGTCGGGATGGTGGCCGGGGCCGTCCCGGGCGTGATCATCGGGCTGCTGCTCTCGCTGGCGATCGGGCACGCGGCCATGTGGGTCTCGGTCGTGGGCGGCGTGGGGATCATCATCGGGCTCGTGGTCGCCAGCATCCTGTGGCGGCGCCGGAAGGCGCGCCTGCAGGCCGCCGAGGCGGGGTCCGCCACGGCGGCCGAGACCCCGCGCCGGGGCTGAGGGGGCTTCGGGGTCGAGGGCCGAGGACGGGCCCGGGGCGCGCCCCGTCGACCCCCGTCGTCCGACGTCTCGGCGGCCCTGTGCTGCGGTCCGGTCCGGTTCAGCGCGGCTCGGCCGTCCAGAACCGGGGGTCGCCGCGGCGCAGCAGCGGGATCACCTGCCGCCGGACCAGCGGCGCCAGCGTCGCCTCGGCCTGCGCCACCGCGGCAGGGGCCAGATCCAGCGGCCGCAGCTCCTCGATCTCCGCCCGGGCGCACGGCTCCGCCGCGGGGCCCTGCGCCTCCAGGTCCACGGTGAAGACGGTCGAGGCGACCCACGTGTCGGCCTCGTTGGCGGCCGGGGAGAGGAAGCTGCCCAGCGGCGAGAGCTGCTCGGCGCTGAGCCGGGCTCCGACCTCCTCGGCGGCCTCGCGGATCGCGGCCTGCTCGGGCGTCTCGCCGGCCTCGAGCTTGCCGCCCACCAGCATGAACTTCTCGGTCCCGCGCTTGCGCACGGTCAGCAGACGGCCCTCGCGCACGAAGCACACGCCCACGATCGTCAGCAGCTGCACGCCCTGCGGGACGTCGAGGTCGAGCAGCGACTCGCAGCGCAGGTCGTCGATCTCGACGGCGAGGTTCTCCGCGGCCTGCTCGGCCCACAGCTGCTGTCCCGCCGGCGTGCGGAAGATCGGCCCCTCGGCCAGACGGCCCAGGATCTGCAGGCGCCCCAGGACGAAGTCCCGCCGCGGCACCGAGGCGTACTCCTGTCCCACCCGCCGCACGTAGTCCGCGTACTGGGCCGGGGCGCCGCCCAGCACGGCCAGATCGGCATCGCACAGCAGCCGGCCCGGCAGATCCTCGGAGCCGGGAGCATGGGAGGCGGTGAGGCGGATCAGACGGGCGACCTCCGCCGTCTGCTCGGGCGAGCAGCCGATGCCGGGCAGCAGGCGCTCCGCCAGGGCCGCGGAAGCCTCCTCGTCGGCGCCGGCGCGGCCCTCGTGGACCGCGTCGTGGAACCATGCGGCCAGCAGCACCTCCCGAGGCGGGGCGCCCTCGGTCAGCCGGTCCAGGGCCCGCAGCACGGCCAGGAGGTGGGTGCGGTCGTGGTACCGACGATGCGGCTGACCCCAGCGCTCCAGCAGGTCGTCGCGCAGCTGCCGCATGCGGGGCCCGGTGCCGAGGCCGCGGTCCCAGCGCGAGGCCAGGGCATGGACGGCGCGCTCGCTGCGGCGGGCGGCCGGGACGCGCAGTCCGGAGCGGACCAGGCGCCGGGTCAGCTCCCTCCCGTCGACCTCGACGGCGCCGGCCGCGACGGCCTCGTCGTAGTGGGCCGCTGCCACGTCGTAGTGGTCCTCGTCGAAGGCGCGGCGGCTGAGGCCGATCCGCCGGGCGGTCTCGTGCAGCTCATCGAGCGAGGCGTCGGAGACCAGGTGGGAGAAGACGGTGCCGTGAGCGGGCCAGCTCGGCGGATCGATGTAGACAGCCATGCCGCCAATCTATCGCCGGCCCGGCCTGCGCTCGGGGAGCGGGTGCTCGGCGCTCGTGCCGGGGGCCGGGCAGGAGCGGGCCGGTTCGGCCGCCTCGGCGCAGGGCCCTATGATGTGTGCCGTCGCCCCCGTAGCTCAGGGGATAGAGCACGGCTCTCCTAAAGCCGGTGTCGCGCGTTCGAATCGCGCCGGGGGCACATGCGCGCCGTCCGCCCGCACGGACGACGGCGCTCGAGGGGACGGACGGGGCCGCGGCGGCCGCGCCCGTCCCCTCGCCTCATCCGGTCTCGCGGCCCCGCTCTGCCATCTCCCCGGCGATCCGGCTCACGGAGCGCAGCATCGCCCACACGAGCAGCGCCAGCAGGCCCAGCAGCAGGGCCCCGCGCAGATTCATCAGCAGGGATGCCGCCGAGACCAGCCCGGTGTCCTCGGGCGCTGCGACGGCCCGGTCCAGGACGGCGTTGCCGAGCAGGTACACGGCCGCGAACGCGACGACGACCGCCAGCCCCGTCCAGCGGAACCGCCGGCTCCCCCTGGACTGGACGAGCACGAACAGCGCCCATGCGACGGCCACGGCCAGCGGGGCGATCAGCGCCGTGGAGCGGTGGATCGAGCGGTAGGCCGCGGCGCCGTCGTCGCCGAGGGCATGGGCGAAGCCCTGGAACCACTCGGTCGTGAAGCCGAGCAGCCGCAGCTCGGGCACACCGTGGCCGCCGGCCGCGGAGGAGGCGAAGCCCGGCAGGATCAGCAGGTTCACGTAGAGCAGGAACAGCACGGCGATCGTCATGGCCGCGCCCAGCACCAGCATGGGGCTGGAGGTGGAGCGCTCGGGATCCGCCCGCATCTCCTCGCGCCGCTGCGATGCCGTGGGCGCGGTGCTCAGCGCCGGGCGCGCGGGCTCGGCCCGGGGCGAGGGCCGCGCCGAGGCGTCCCCCGCGTCCTCGCCGTACTTCCTGATCTTCTGCGCCCGCGACAGTCCCATGCCTCCGATTATCGGCCATGGGACCGACGCGCTCGCCCTGCGTCCCCGGCCCGCTCCGGTCGGGAGGCCGGCGGCCGCTCGCTGCGCTGTCCGGCGGCCCTCCTAGACTCGTGGCCATCATGGACTTCCTCTCGGACAACCCGCTGCTCTCCTCCCCGCCCTCCTCCGGCGCCGCCGCCATGGAGCCGGGCCACGACCGCCGCTCGCCGGAGTCGCTCGTCGAGGGGCTCAACGGACCGCAGCGGCAGGCCGTGGAGCACGCCGGGTCCCCGCTGCTGATCGTGGCCGGGGCGGGCTCGGGCAAGACGCGCGTGCTCACCCACCGGATCGCCCATCTGCTCGGCACGGGGCGCGCCCGCCCCGGCGAGATCCTGGCCATCACCTTCACCAACAAGGCGGCCGCGGAGATGCGCGAGCGCGTCGTGGAGCTCGTCGGCCCGTCGGCGCGAGCCATGTCGCTGTCCACGTTCCACTCGTTCTGCGTGCGGGTGCTGCGGCGCGAGGCCGCCGCGATCGGGCTGAGGTCCACGTTCTCGATCTACGACTCCGCCGATTCCCTGCGCGTGATCACGGCCGTGGCCAAGCAGCTCGAGCTGGATCCCAAGCGCTTCGCCCCCAAGGCGCTGCAGCACGCGATCTCCGCGCTCAAGAACGAGCTCGTCGACGACGAGACGTGCGCCTCCCGGGCCGGCGAGGGGGATCCGTGGGAGCAGGCGGTCGCCCAGACCTACCGCGGCTACACGCAGCGCCTGAACGCGGCCAATGCGCTCGACTTCGACGACCTCATCTCCCGGACGGTCCACATGCTGCGGGCCTTCCCGCAGATCGCCCAGTACTACCGCCGCCGCTACCGCCACGTGCTGGTCGACGAGTACCAGGACACCAACCACGCGCAGTACTCCCTGATCCGCGCGATCGTCGGCAAGGAGGACGACGGCACGGGCCTGCCCCCCGCGGAGCTCACGGGCGTCGGCGACTCCGACCAGTCCATCTACGCCTTCCGCGGCGCCGACATCCGCAACATCACCGAGTTCGAGAAGGACTACCCGCACGCGCGCACCGTGCTGCTGGAGCAGAACTACCGCTCCACGCAGACGATCCTCTCGGCGGCCAACGCCGTGATCTCCAAGAACGCGGGCCGCCAGGAGAAGCGGCTGTGGACGGCCGAGGGCGACGGCGTCGAGATCGTCGGCTATGCCGCGGAGACCGCGCACGAGGAGGCCCGCTGGATCGCCGAGGAGATCGACCGCCTCCAGGACGCCGAGGGGCTCCGCCCGGCGGACATCGCGATCTTCTACCGCACCAATGCCCAGTCGCGCTCGCTCGAGGAGATCCTCATGCGGGTGGGGCTGCCGTACAAGGTCGTGGGCGGCACCCGCTTCTACGAGCGCAAGGAGATCAAGGACGCGCTGGCCTACATGCGCGCCCTGATCAATCCCGACGACGAGGTCACCGTCCGCCGCATCATCAACGAGCCCAAGCGCGGGATCGGCGATCGGGCGCAGGGGGCCGTCACGGCCCTGGCCGAGCGCGAGGGGATCTCCTTCATGGCGGCCCTGCGCCGGGCCGAGGAGGCCCCCGGGATGGCCACCCGTTCGCTCAACGCCGTCCGCGGGTTCGTGCAGCTGATGGACGACCTCGCGACCGTCGCGGAGGGCAACCGGCCGGCGGCGGTGGTCGAGGCCGTGCTCGAGCAGACCGGCTACCTCGAGGCCCTTCGCACCTCCGAGGACCCCCAGGACGAGACCCGCGTCGAGAACCTCGCGGAGCTCGTGGCCGTGGTCCGCGAGCACGAGCGCGATCACCCCGAGGACGGGCTGCCCGAGTTCCTCGAGCACGTGGCGCTCGTCGCCGATGCCGACCAGGTCCCCGACCCCGATGCCCAGGAGCAGGGGGTCGTCACGCTCATGACGCTGCACACCGCCAAGGGGCTCGAGTTCCCCGTGGTGTTCCTGACCGGCATGGAGCACGGCATCTTCCCGCACCAGCGCTCCATGACGGACGAGAAGGAGATGCAGGAGGAGCGGCGCCTGGCCTACGTCGGGATCACACGCGCCCGCAGGAGGCTGTACCTGACCCGGGCCGAGAACCGCTCGCAGTGGGGCCAGACGCAGTACAACCCGCCCAGCCCGTTCCTGGACGAGATCCCCTCCGAGCTCATCCGCTGGGAGCGGGAGGGCTCCGGCATCCGTCCCGGCTGGGGCGGGGCCGCCTACGGCTCGGGCCTCATGGGCGGCGGGCGCTCCCAGGCAGCGGGCGCCGGGGTCTCGTTCCGGCGCGGGGCCCGGACCGGCGCGGCCGGCAGGGTCGATCCGCAGCGCGAGGTCCTCTCCCTCGAGGTCGGGGAGCAGGTGGACCACGCGAGCTTCGGGCGCGGGACCGTCGTCCAGCTCGAGGGCCGCGGGGACAAGGTGATCGCCAAGGTCCGCTTCGGCTCGGAGGAGAAGCGCCTGCTGGTCCGCTCGGCGCCGCTGTCGAAGGTCTCGGGGCAGCGGACCGCCGACTAGGGCGAGCGGCCTCGGCGGCGGGAGGGGGGGGGGCGAGCCCCTGCCGGGCTCAGAGGACCATCAGCAGGAACCACATCGCGGCCGCCGTCCAGCGCAGCCGGCCGCCCACGAGCAGGTGCACGCAGCCCAGCAGCGTGCAGCTGATCACCGTGGTGAGCAGGTCCGCCCAGCCGCCGGTCGCGATGTCGGCTGCGCCCAGGAGCAGCCCGAGCACGAGCCCGCCGATCGGGGCGCGCCGTGCCCACGGCCTGCCCGCGGCCGACTCGCCCAGCACCTGGAGCAGGGCCAGGATCAGCGCGCACAGGAGCGCATAGCCCGTGTGGAACACCACCCAGGCCACCGTGGCCACGGCGACCGACGTGCCGTAGGTGCCGTAGAGGCCCAGCCACAGCTCCACGGGCTGCATGGTCCAGCCGCCCAGCATGAGCGGCGGGATGATCACCGCCGAGAGCAGGGCGACGACGAACAGGACGAGAGCCAGGGTGGGGGAGCGCGGGTCGGACTCGACATCCGGCTGCCGCCGCCCGACCGCGAAGACCTGCGTCGCCCCGGACCACCGCTGCAGGTGGCGATAGCCGCCGCGCGTCGCGACGGCCGCGAGCAGCCCCAGGGCGAACCAGAGCACCGACTGGGGCCACAGGGCCAGCAGGCGCCCCGGGGGATCGAGCAGGTCGGGGGTGTCCGCGACGGGCAGTCGCAGCACGAGGACCACCAGGCAGACCCCCAGCACCCGGCCCGCGGCTCGTCCCAGGGCGGACCGCCCCGACGGAGCGGGGGCGTCGGCCGCTTCTGCGCCGGGGTGATCGGTTGCCTGCATGCGGGACAGTCAACCAAGTCCGCGGCGCCGATGCCCGCAGGGCGGGGCCGAGGGCGAGTCCGCTATGGTGAGTGCAGGAGAGGCACGTCGCGGTGCCCTGCGTCGGGCCGCGCCCGGCGAGGACAGTGCCGATGGGCCTCGACGGCAACGGACGGCCGCATATCCGCGCGGTCGGACATGAACTTCGACGAAGAAGGGCTCTCACCCGTGGACCTGTTCGAATACCAGGCACGCGACATCTTCGAGAAGCACGGCGTCCCCGTGCTCCAGGGCATCGTCGCGACCACCCCGGAAGAAGCGAAGGCAGCCGCCGAGAAGATCGGCGGCGTGACCGTCGTCAAGGCCCAGGTCAAGGTCGGCGGCCGCGGCAAGGCCGGCGGCGTCAAGGTCGCCAAGACCGCCGACGAGGCCTACGAGCACGCACAGCAGATCCTGGGCATGGACATCAAGGGCCACACGGTCCACCGCGTCATGATCGCCCAGGGCGCCGACATCGCCGAGGAGTACTACTTCTCGGTGCTGCTGGACCGCGCCAACCGGTCCTACCTGGCCATGTGCTCCGTCGAGGGCGGCATGGAGATCGAGCAGCTCGCCGTGGAGCGCCCGGAGGCCCTGGCCCGCGTCGAGGTCGATCCCGCGGCCGGCATCACCGAGGAGAAGGCCCGCGAGATCGTCTCCGAGGCCAAGTTCGACGACGAGACCGGCGCCAAGATCGTGCCCGTGCTCGTGAAGCTCGGCGAGGTCTTCGCGAACGAGGACGCGACCCTGGTCGAGGTCAACCCGCTGGTCAAGACCGGCGACGGCGACGTCCTGGCCCTGGACGGCAAGGTCTCGCTCGACGACAACGCGGACTTCCGCCACGAGGACCACGCCGGCCTGGTGGACAAGAACACCGAGGACCCGCTCGAGGCCAAGGCCAAGGAGAAGGGCCTCAACTACGTCAAGCTCGACGGCGAGATCGGCATCATCGGCAACGGCGCGGGGCTGGTCATGTCCACGCTGGACGTCGTCGCCTACGCCGGCGAGAAGCACGGGAACGTCAAGCCCGCCAACTTCCTGGACATCGGCGGCGGCGCCTCGGCCGAGGTCATGGCCAACGGCCTGGACGTCATCCTCAACGACCCGCAGGTCAAGTCCGTGTTCGTCAACGTCTTCGGGGGCATCACTGCGTGCGATGCGGTGGCCAACGGCATCGTCAAGGCCCTGGAGATCCTGGGCGACACCGCGACCAAGCCGCTGGTCGTGCGCCTCGACGGCAACAACGTCGACGAGGGGCGTCGAATCCTGGAGGAGGCGAACCACCCGCTGGTCACCTCCGTGGGCACCATGGACGGCGGCGCCGACAAGGCCGCCGAGCTCGCCGCCGCCGCCAACTGACACCGCCGGAAACCGAAAGCAGAGGAATCAGAATGTCCATCTTTCTGAACAAGGACTCGAAGGTCATCGTTCAGGGCATCACCGGCGGCGAGGGCTCGAAGCACACCGCCCGGATGCTCGCAGCAGGCACCCAGGTCATGGGCGGCGTCAACGCCCGCAAGGCCGGCACGACCGTCTCGCACAAGGACGCCCAGGGCGCCGATGTCGAGCTGCCGGTCTTCGGCGGCGTCGCCGAGGCCATGAAGGAGACCGGCGCCAACGCCTCGATCGTCTTCGTGCCCCCGAAGTTCTGCAAGGACGCCGTGATCGAGGCCATCGACGCGGAGATCCCGCTGGTCGTCGTGATCACCGAGGGCATCCCCGTGCAGGACGCGGCCGAGTTCTGGGCCCACGCCAAGGCGAACGCGGGCGAGGACGGCCGTCCCAAGACCCGCATCATCGGCCCGAACTGCCCCGGCATCATCTCCCCGGAGGAGTCGCTGCTGGGCATCACCCCGTCGAACATCACCGGCAAGGGCAAGCTGGGCCTGGTCTCCAAGTCCGGCACCCTGACCTACCAGATGATGTTCGAGCTGCGCGATCTCGGCTTCACCACCGCGATCGGCATCGGCGGCGACCCCGTCATCGGCACGACCCACATCGACGCCCTGGAGGCCTTCGAGGCCGACCCGGAGACCGAGGGCATCGTGATGATCGGCGAGATCGGCGGCGACGCCGAGGAGCGGGCGGCCGAGTACATCAAGGCCAACGTGACCAAGCCGGTCGTCGGCTACGTCGCGGGCTTCACCGCCCCGGAGGGCAAGACCATGGGCCACGCAGGCGCCATCGTCTCCGGCTCCTCCGGCACGGCCGAGGCCAAGAAGGAGGCCCTCGAGGCCGCCGGCGTGAAGGTCGGCAAGACCCCCACCGAGACCGCGGACCTGATGCGCGAGCTCATGGCCGGCAAGTGATCGGCCGTCGCTGAGGGCCCCGGCCCTCGGCGGCACCCGGGAGCACCGGCGTCCGTCCTGTCCAGGACCGGGCGCCGGTGCTCTCGTCGTCCTCGGCACTCGAGGCAGACGGCGGATCGTGTCGCATCTCACGCACTATGCTGAGGGCCTCCCATCCGCAGCTCATCGCAGGGGCCCCTCGACCGGCGCCGACCTGCCGCAGCGAGAGGCAGCCCGATGTCCCACGACGAGACCCCCTCCACGGCGACGATCGACGCCGACCGCGTCGATCCATACCTGGTGACCGGCCGGGAGACGGCCGAGCCCCCGCAGACCGTCGCAGGGCGGCTCCGCTTCCTGGGGCCCGGCATGATCACCTCGGCGGCGGTCGTGGGCTCGGGCGAGCTGCTCACCGCCACCACGCTGGGCGCGCAGGTCGGGTTCATGCTGCTGTGGCTCGTGCTGGTCTCGACCTTCATCAAGGTCTGGGTGCAGATCGAGCTGGGCCGATGGTCCATCTCGACCGGCAGGGTCGCGGTCTTCGGCTACGACGACGTCCCGCCCCGGCTGGGTCGGCGCGGCTGGATGTCCTGGCTCGTGCTGCTCATGTTCGTCCAGTTCCTCACGAGCCAGGCAGGCGTGATCTCCGCGGCGGCGTTCGCCTTCTCCACGCTGCTGCCGATCGGCGGCGACCCGTACTCGATGCTCTCGATCGGGCTGTGGGTCCTGATCCTGGTGGCCATCGCGATCGCCATCCACATCACCAACCGCTACCGCGTGGTGGAGACCATCTCGACCGTCATGGTCTTCCTGGTCACCGCCTTCGCCGTGGTGGTCGTCTTCCTCCTCCAGGCAACGGAGTTCGCCTGGAGCGCCGGCGATCTCGGCGACGGGATGCGGTTCCAGATCGCCCTCGGCGCCATGGGCGTCGCCCTGTCGATGTTCGGCCTGACCGGCGTGGGCGCCGGCGAGATCACCGCCTACACGTACTGGTGCGTGGAGAAGGGCTACGCGTCCTGGACCGGGCCGAACGACGGCTCCGAGGACTGGCGTCGGCGCGCCCGCGGCTGGATCCGCGTCATGAAGCTGGATGCCTGGGTCTCGTGGGCCGTCTACACGGTCTCGACCGCGGCGTTCTACATCCTGGGCGCAGCCGTGCTGCACCCGCAGGGGATCGTGCCCGAGGGCCAGGAGGTCATGACCACGATCTCGAGCATCTTCGACTCGGCCGTGGGCCGGTGGGGCGCAGTGATCTTCCTCGTCGGCGCCGGGGTGGCCCTGTTCAAGACGATCATCGCCAACGTCCCGAGCCTCGGACGCCAGGTCGGCAGCACCCTGGCCGTGTTCGGCGCCTTCGACTGGCACGATCAGGCCCAGCGCGACCGCTGGATGCGGGTGATCATGATCGTCCTGCCGATCGTCTGGGGCCTGCTGGGGACGCTGGTGTCCTCGCCGCTGTTCCTCGTGGTGCTGGCCGGGATCCTCAACGCCGTGTTCCTCATGGGCGTGGCGGTCTCGACCCTCTATCTCTCGCGCACGCAGACGGACCCGGCGGTGCGCGACGGCGCCCCCTTCACGATCATGCTGGTCCTCTCCGCGCTGGCCGTCTTCCTGGTCGGCGTCATCGGCCTCGTCAACATGCTCTGATCCGTCCACGGCAACCGCACCGCATTCCGAGTCCCCTCGCAGAAGGAGCGCAGCACCATGAAGGCAGTCGTCGCCCACGGCCGGGACGATCTGAGGGTCGAGGAGATCCCCGACCCCGAGCTCGCAGCGGACCAGGTGATGGTCGTCATGGAGTGGGGAGGGATCTGCGGCTCCGACATCTCGTACTGGAGGAACGGCTACTCCGGCACCGCGGTCCTCCAGGAGCCGCTCGTGCTGGGCCACGAGGTCTCCGGGCGCGTCGAGCGGATCGGCGCGGACGCGCAGTCCCGGATGGCGGATCTGGGGCTGGCCGTCGGAGATCCCGTGACCGTGCACCCGGCCACGCCGGTGGGGGAGCACCAGGTCGACGACGAGATCGCGGACCGGACCAATCTCTGGCCCGAGGTCCGCTACTTCGGCTCCGCCGCCTTCTTCCCGCACGAGCAGGGCGGCTTCAGCTCCCGCCGCCCGGTGCGCCCGGAGCAGCTGCGCCGCCTCCCGGAGGGCCTCTCGCTGAAGGAGGCCGCGCTCGCCGAGCCCTTCGGGGTGGCCCTGCATGCCGTCGCCCAGGCCGGACGGGTCGCCGGACGCACCGTGCTGGTCAACGGCTGCGGCCCGATCGGCGCGCTCGCGGTCGCGGCGGCCGTGCGGGCGGGCGCGCGGCGCGTGATCGCCGCGGACCTCTCCGGCGACGCCCTGGAGATCGCCCGCCGCATGGGGGCCTCGGAGACCGTCGACCTGTCCGCCGGGCAGAGCCTTCCCGCCGATGTCGAGGTCGCGATCGAGGCATCGGGCGCGCCGGCAGCGCTCGCGGGCGTCATCGCCGCCGTGCGCCGCGGCGGCACGCTGATCCAGGTCGGCAACCTGCCGGGCGGGGAGGTGCCGGCGGCCCTGGGCGGGATCGTCACGCGGGAGATCACCTATCGGGGCTCCTATCGGTTCGTCGACGAGATCAGCGACGCGCTGCGCCTCATGGCCGACGGCGTGGACGTCTCGCCGCTGATGACCCACGAGGTGCCGCTCGCGGACGCGGTGCGCGGCTTCGAGCTCGCAGCCGACCGGTCGACGGGCTCGTCGAAGGTCATGATCGATCTGCTCGCGGGGGACTGATCGGCCGCTGCGCCTGATCGACGCGAGCGGCCGAGCGGCCCCTCGAGACCCCCAGCCGGGCGGATCCGATGCCAGTTCATCGGCCTCTGACCTGGGACATCGTCTCTTCACCTGAGCGACGGCGAGTGGTCGTCCGCCCGTGGGGCCCGGGTCGTCGGATCGGCGGAGCATCAAGCACATGGCTTCTCTCTCCCGCCGCGGCCTGCTCTCCGGAACCGCCGCCGCCACCGCCGTCCTGTCCACCGCAGCCGTCCCCGCGACGGCCTCCCCGGCCGCTCCCGTCCGAGCTGAGCGCGCCTCCGTCGCGGGCCTCGTCCGCAGCCGCCTGCACCTCCCCTCGGGGATCATGACGGGCGAGGCCTCGACGGACTCCGTCGTCGTCTGGTCGCGCTCCTCGGCCGACGGCCGCATGGTCGTGCGGATCACCGCGGTCGACGAGGACTTCAACCCGGTCCGGGGGCGCGGCGGCTTCGAGAAGACCGTCGAGTCCGGCTGGGTCACCGCCGAGACCGACCACACCGTCAAGATCGGCGTGACAGGCCTGCCCTCCGGCTCGCAGTTCCTGTACGCCGTGCAGTTCGAGGACGAGGACGGGGTGCGCTCGCCGGCGGAGTTCGGCACGTTCCGCACCGCCCCCGAGGGCCTGCGCCTGGGCCGCGGCCAGCGGACCCGCCGCGCCTCCGGCACCGCGCAGTCCTTCGTGTGGACCGCCGACACCGCAGGCCAGGGCTGGGGCATCAACCCGGATCTGGGCGGGATGCGCACCTATCGGGCCATGGCGGCGACCAATCCGGACTTCTTCATCCACGCCGGCGACACGATCTACGCCGACGGCCCGATCGAGGCCGAGGTCGAGGAGCCGGGCGGGCAGCTGTGGCGCAACGTCGTCACCGAGGGCGTCAGCAAGGTGGCCGAGACGCAGGAGGAGTTCCGGGCGCGTCATCGCTACAACATGATGGATCACAACATCCGCGAGTTCTACGCGAACACCTCGCTGTACGCGCAGTGGGACGATCACGAGACCACGAACAACTGGTGGCCCGGCGAGGTGCTCTCCGATGACCGCTACACGGTCCGCGACGTCGACACCCTGGCGGCCCGGGGCCGCCGCGCCTGGCAGGAGTACCAGCCCATCGGCGACGCCCGCGCGCTCGAGCCCGGGACCTCCGGCTTCGAGGACGCCCGGATCTACCGCAGGATCTCGCGCGGCTCCCAGCTCGACGTGTTCTGCCTGGACATGCGCACGCACAAGAGCGAGAACACCGACGGCATGGAGCGGGCCGAGACCGACATCCTGGGCGAGGAGCAGACCCGGTGGCTGATCGACGGGCTGCGGGACTCCACCGCCACGTGGAAGTGCATCTCCGCCGATCTGCCCTTCGGCCTCGTGGTCCCCGACGGCCAGGCGCAGGAGTCGATCTCCAACGACGACCCGAACCGCCCGCTGGGCCGTGAGCTGCAGCTGGCCCGCGTGCTGAAGTCGATCAAGGACAACGGCGTGAAGAACGTCTTCGTCATCACCGGCGACGTGCACTACTGCGCGGCCCACCGCTACAGGCCGCAGAACGCCGCCTTCAAGGAGTTCGACGAGTTCTGGGAGTTCGTGGCCGGGCCCATCAACGCCGGCTGCTTCGGGCCCAATGAGCTCGACGGGACGTTCGGGCCGGAGGAGGTCTTCGTGAAGGCGGGCCCCAGGGAGGCATCGCCGCGCGACATGGCCTTCCAGTTCTTCGGCCATGTGGACCTGGACGAGCAGGACCTCATGACGGTCTCCCTGCGCGACGGCAACGGCGAGATCGTCTGGGAGAAGGAGTTCGAGCCGCAGCGCTGAGCCGAGTCGCCCCCCCCGGCCCGCCCCGCCCGTCCGCCGGATCCGGACCGGGCCGGGGAGCGGGCGATCCAGGACGATGGCCCGCACGGGAGGAACCGTGCGGGCCGCCTGCGGCGTTCGGGAAGGCCGTCGAGCCCGGAAGGGCGACCGGGGGGGACGACGGACTGCTCGGGGACGAGCCCGTTCATGGGCAGAGCCGTTCCGAGACAGAGCTGTTCCGAGACAGAGCTGGTCGGGGCGCTGTCGGTCCGGAGCGCGGCTCGGGCGCGGAGATGACAGGACCGGCGGCCACGAGGTGACGGATGCAAGGCACCCGGCGCGGGGAGAGATGCGCCTCCGGAAGGAGAGTTCCCGTGGCCGCCGGCAGACAGTCATGTCTCAACGGAGGGAGTCGTGGGCTGAGCGACTGTGCCACTGCGGCTGCCGGCGACGAAGCACCCCCCAGTGCGGCCGCGCCGACGATCGCGGCAGTGGTCCTCCATTGCTGCGTGGCTCGAGAGCCACATCACGATCATATCCCAGAGATGGCCGCGGGAGCGCCTCAGCGCGCAAAAAACCTCGCGGAGCCGCCTGCTCGTCCTCCGCGCGACCAGGGGGCGAGCGGGGGCACGGCACCCGCGCCCCCGTCGGCGCCTCAGGCGGCCGACGTGTTGAACAGCAGCCCCAGGAGATAGGTGGCCACGGCCGCGCCGTAGCCGATCCCGAGCTGGCGCAGGCCCCGCTTGAACGGCGAGGCGCCGGACAGCAGGCCGACCGCCCCGCCCGTCACGAGCAGCGCGATGCCGACGAGCACCATGGCCAGCACCAGCGCGGGCATCCCCGACATCCCGAACACGAACGGGATGATGGGGATGACCGCTCCGGAGGCGAAGAAGCAGAAGCTCGAGGCGGAGGCGCCCAGGTCGGTCCCCAGCGCGACGTTGTCCTGCTCGGACTCGGCCTCCTCGTCATCGTCCTGGTAGGACAGGGACGGATCGCAGTCGCAGTCCAGATAGCCCAGGCGCTCGGCCGCTCGGTGCGCGGCGGCCTCGGCGGTCATGCCGCGGGCGCGGTAGACCAGCTCGAGCTCATTGGCCTGCAGGTCGAGCTTGGGCGCGACATCCAGGGTCACCTGGGTGGGCCGCGAGGCGTCGAGCATCTCGCGCTGGGAGCGCACCGAGACGAACTCGCCGGCCCCCATGGACAGGGCGCCGGCCAGCAGGCCCGCGATGCCGGTGAACAGCACCTGGGATCCGCTCATGCCGGTGGCCCCGACGCCCATGACGAGCGCCAGATTGGAGACCAGCCCGTCGTTGGCGCCGAAGACCGCTGCGCGGAAGTTCCCGGACAGGCGCTGGCGGCCGTCGTTGGCCAGGGCGCGCACGATCTCCTCGTGCAGGGCCTCGTCGGCGGCCATGGACTCGGGGACGTCGGCGTCGCCGGAGTAGGGGGAGCGCGACTCCGCGCGCTGCAGCAGCGCCAGGACGAAGACCGTGCCGAAGTGCTCGGCCAGGAACATCAGCAGGCGCGAGCCCGGCGACGGCCGCGTGGGCCCGAGGCCGTAGGGGGCGAGCCGGTCCTCCCAGTGCGCGCTGTGGCGTCCCTCGGCCTCGGCGACCTCGAGGAGGATCCGACGATGACGGCCGGAGGAGCGCTCCCCGAGGCGGCGGTAGATCTCGGCCTCGGCCTGCTCCTCGGCGAGGTAGCGGCGCCACCGGCGGATCTGGGCCTTGTCGGCGGCGGGCTCGGCGGAAGGCGCGTGGGAGCCGGTCATGGAGGAGTCCTGTCCTGTCGATGCGGGGCGGCACGAGCCGTCGCGCAGGGCGGTGAAGGTCTCGCTCGTCCGCGCGCGGACGGCTCGCCGGGACTCCTCCGTGAATCCGGTATGTCGACGAGCCTCGTGAGGCCACGGCCTCGCGGAGCTACTCCCCTTCGATCGGAGCAGTCTATACAGCATCGGCTGCCCCGTGGACGGGCCGGGACGTGCTGATGCTCACTCCGGGCTCGTGAAGGGCAGCACCGCGGCGACCGCCTCGTCCTCCTGCTCGACCGCCGGGTCGTCGTCCGTCCCGGCACGGGCGTCCGCGGCGCCGGCATCGCCCACGCCCCAGCAGAAGCGATACGGATCGCTGCACAGCCGGCCGAAGCGCATCCCCTCGACCATGAGCTCGGCGGCCGCGACGAACGGCAGCGGGCCGGCGTTCCAGGCCACTCCCTCGACCGACGGCCGGCGCCACCGCGCGTCGTCGAAGTAGCTGTCCTCGCGGGGCCACCGGGCCGAGGAGCCGTCGACGCCGGAGAGGTGGACGTGGGTTCCGTCGGGGCCGGTGCGCGCCCACGCGGACGGCGGCACGTCCTGGCCGGGCAGCGCGCTGTAGCGCAGGACCAGGACGTCCTTCCAGGCCACGCCGGCGAGCTCCTCGGCCAGCCGGTCGCGCAGCTCGTCCCACACGTGCTCGGGCTCCGCGTCCGCGCCGGCGGGGGCGGCGACCAGGGCGATGCCGGGATCCTCGAGCTCCTGGACCTCGCGGGCCGCCCTCGGCGGCGGGGCGGCCGACGCCGAGGGCTGCCCGCCGTCGAGTCCGAGCGAGGCCAGGGCCCTGGTCCAGTCGCCCCCGCCGAGCTTCCACGACACCACGGAGGCGGCGGGGGGCCAGGCCAGGCGGAGGGCCTCCGGGGCGTCCCCGACGAGTCGGATGTCGACGAGCAGCTCGTGGTAGGCCGACTCGCTCAGCAGCGGGCGGGCGCCCGCGTCGATGCGCCGGCGCATGGCGCCGATGAGCTTCAGGCACTCGGCGAGGATCGCCCCGGAGGGGTCGTACTCCCCGAGGAGGTCCTCGAGCGCGTCGAGGTCCTCCTGCGCCAGCAGCAGGGCATCTGCGGCGTCGGGTGCCAGCCGCAGCGCGATCGCGGCCACGAGCTCGACGCCCAGGCGCAGCAGCCGGTCGTCGTGCGGAGCACGGCGGCCGCCCGGGGGCTCGGAGTGCTCGGCGAACAGGCCGCGACGCAGCCACGGGGCCCAGAAGCTCAGCGGCAGATCGGGATAGAGCATGTGCAGTCGACGGCGGACGTCGCCGGGGGAGAGTCCGGCGGCGGCCATGGCCGCGACGATCTGCCCCGGTGCCGCGGGGGCGTCGGGGGAGACGGCGCGGCCCGTGTGCGGAGAGGGCACGGAGGATCACTTCCTCTGCGGGAGAGAGGCGCTGTCAGCCGGACTCGGCGATCGGTCGGAGGCAGCGTCGGTCGGGCACGGTGCGGGCAGAGCGCGAGGCCGGCGTCGTGCGACGGCGGCGGATGCCTGCGGCGCTCGGCGGGGGTGGTGGGCCGAGCCGCGGCACCGGATGCTGGGAGGGGCACGGCACCGCGGCCTCGTGGGCCGCGGGCCGATGCCGCGTGCGCCTCACGGTAGTGCAATCCGGGCACATCCACACGAGTTCACAGATTCCGCGGCCAATGTGACGTCGAAGCTGGGATCCCCCGGTGCCGGAGGTCGGAATCCGCTCGATGCGAGGCGGCGGCGTCCGAGCCCGTGCGGCGCGGCGACCCCGGCGCGGGGCCCGCCGGGAGCTCCGGATCCGCCGTGCGGCGGGCGCGGCGTCAGAGCTCGAGGAGCTGCCTGACGTCGTCGGCGCTCAGCTCGGCGGCGAAGGTCCCGTCGTCGTCCATGACGGAGTCGAACAGCTGCGCCTTGCGGCCCTTGAGCGCCATGACCTTCTGCTCGATCGTGCCCTGCGCGATGAGCCGGTACACGAGCACCTTCCGGGTCTGCCCGATTCTGTGGGCTCTGTCGATGGCCTGGTTCTCGGCCATCGGGTTCCACCACGGATCCAGCAGGAAGCAGTAGTCGGCCTCGACGAGGTTCAGGCCGGTGCCGCCGGCCTTGAGGGAGACGAGGAAGATCCTCGTGCGACCGGAGCGGAAGCCGTCGATCGCCGCGGCGCGGTCCCGGGTCGAGCCGTCGAGGTACGAGTACGGGATGCCGAGGCGCTCCAGGCGGGCCGCGGCCAGCTCGAGGAAGCCGGTGAACTGGGAGAACACGAGCGGCCGGTGCCCCTCGGCGATGATCTCCGGGAGGTGCTCGAAGAGGACCTCGAGCTTCGAGGAGGGCGCCTCCGCCTCCGGGTCCACGAGACTCGGGTCCAGGGCCATCAGGCGCAGCTTGGTCAGCGACTGGAAGATCGTGAAGCGGTTGCCGTTCAGGTCCTGCAGCAGCCCCAGGACCTTCGAGCGCTCGCGCTGCAGGTGCAGGTCGTAGAGGCGCCGATGCTCGGGCGACAGCTCGATCTCGAGCGTCTGCTCGATCTTGGGCGGCAGCTGCAGGTCGACGGACTCCTTGGTGCGCCGCAGCATGAAGGGGGCCAGCCGCCGGCGCATGCGCGCCAGGGCCGCGCGGTCGCCCGCGGTCTCGATGGGCCGCTGGTACCGCTGGGCGAAGCCCCGGCGCGAGGGGAACAGGCCTGGAGCGGTCAGCGCGAGCAGCGCCCACAGATCCGTCAGCCCGTTCTCCAGCGGCGTGCCCGTCACCGCGATGGTCGTGTCGCAGCGCAGCGCCCGCGCGGCCCGGTGCGCCCGCGTCCGCGGGTTCTTGACGAACTGCGCCTCGTCCAGCACGACGCCCGACCAGTCGATCGAGGTCCACAGCTGCTCGTCCAGGCGCAGCAGCGCGTAGGAGGTCACGACGACGTCGTGCCGGCGTGCCAGGGCGATCGGGTCGTCGCCCGTCGCGGCGGCGGTGCCGCGCACGGCCCGCACGCTCAGCCCCGGGGCGAAGCGGCGGATCTCGGAGACCCAGTTGGGGACCACCGAGGTGGGGGCCACGACCAGGAAGGGACCCCCGGGCGGGACCGGCTCGCCGTGCTCGTCGGCGCCGCTCGCGGCGGCGGCGCGGTCGTGCGCGCGCTGGATCATCGCAATGGTCTGCACGGTCTTGCCCAGGCCCATGTCATCGGCCAGCACCCCGCCCAGGCCGAGGTCGTGCAGGGCCGCCAGCCAGCGGAAGCCGTCGACCTGATAGGGCCGCAGCTCGGCGCGCAGGGACTCGGGCACGGCCGGCGGATCCTGCTCGGCGGCGGGGCCGAGGCGGGCCACGGCCTCCCTCCAGCGCGAGACCGTCTCGCTGCGGTCGGCGAGCTCCTCGAACTCCTCCCACAGCCCGAGCTGGTGCCGGGAGATCATGGGCGCATCCGAGGGGGAGTCCTGGAGCGAGCGGGCCTCCTTGAGCAGGTCCCGCAGCTTCTCGAACCGGGGGGCATCGAGGCCGAACCAGGTGCCGTCGGGCAGCATCATGATGTCCTGGCCCTGCGCCAGCGCCTTGAAGACGTCCGCGAAGGCGACGTGGAACTCGCCCACCCTGACCGCGACCCCCAGGTCGAACCAGTCCCGGCGCTCGCTGGGAGCCGTGCTGACGGTGATCTCCGGGGGCTCCTCGGACGGGCGGTAGGCGGGTGCGGTGCCCCGGGTCTCGATGCGCAGGTCGTGGACCCGCTCGAGCTCGGGGAGCCAGTCGCGCAGCAGCACCACGGCGTCGCGGCCCACGTAGGCGCTGCGGCGGAACTCGAGGTCGGGGATCCGCCTGTGGACCGCGGTGGTCATCGACGTCTCCCAGGTCGAGTCGCGGCGCACCGGCTCGGTGCCCAGCGGATCCGCGGGGCGGAACGGCAGCCGCATGCGCTCGCCGCCGAGCTGGTACTCCCACTCCCACTCCAGGCGCACCGTGAGGTCGTCGTGGGTGACGATCAGCACCATCTCGGGAGCGGCCACGTCGGGCAGCTCGATCGAGCCGTCGTCGTTGGTCAGGCTGATGCGCTGCTGCAGCCGCGGGAACCAGCGGTCCACGAACTCCTGGACCTCGGCCTCGGGCACCGTCATCTCCTGGGCGGTCTCCAGGAAGCGGCGCTGCTCGCGGGTCAGGCGGGTGCTCAGCGGGACCAGCCGCAGGGTCATGGCATTGAGATCCGACTCCGGATCCAGCAGATCGGGCGACGAGCCCGAGAACCCGGGCGGGCCGTCCTCGGCGGTGACCGGGAAGAAGAGCCCGTGCCCCGGATCCCCGATCACTCCGGCCGAGGTCAGCGGGATGACGCGGCGCCGCCCGTCGGCCTCGACCACGACCTCGGGGCGCAGCGCCAGGCCGCTGCCGCCGTCCCGGCTCAGATCCACCTGGAACCGCCCCGGAGGGTCCAGGGCCACCGGGTGCCCGTGGCCGGCGCTGACCAGGCGGACGCCGAGCTCGTCGGCCCGGGCCAGCAGGGACCACAGCATGGGCGACTCGTAGTGCTCGAGCCGGATCCAGTGCCGGTCGTGGGCGACCCGGCGCGAGCGGACCTCGGCCAGGACCCGCAGCTCGTCGAACCAGTCCGCCTGCTCGGAGGTGACGGCGCCGGCGTGCCCGGCATCGACGACCCGCTCCCAGTCCAGGCCGCCGCGGATCCAGGCGCCGCGGGAGCCCCGGCGCACGGGCCGCATCCCGAGCGTGTACGGGGCGCCGGCCGCGGGGACGGCGCGGCGCACGCGGCGCAGCTGGGGCAGCTGCAGATCGAACTCGAGGCCGATCTCCGGGGCCGGGCCGTCGTCGTGGGCGGGGTCGAGGCCGTCGTCCCGGGCGTCGTCGAGCATCTGCTCGAGGGCGCGCTTCCACCCCGAGTCGCCGGAGGTCGGTGTGGCGGTCATCCGACCGATCCTACGCGGCGCGCGGCGCCTACAATGGCATCTGCTGCCCGGTCCCATCCGATCGGGCGGCGTCGATGGGCAGAGCGCGTCGGCTGCGGATCGCGGCCGAGCGGCACCGGATCAGGACGACGGCTCCACGAGAGCCGCGAAACGGAGGAGCAGTTGGCTCAGACGCGAGGGCTCAGCCTCGGGGACCACCGGATCGCGCGCAGCGATGCGGAGGTGGAGTACCTGGGCTGGAACGACGCCGTGTGCGCGGCGCTGTTCGGCACCGACAAGGCGGGCGAGCTGGTGCCCCTGGATCTCGACGACGCCGTGCTCGCGCGGATCGGCGCCGAGCACGAGATGGACGGCCCGACCGTCCTGCGCTCGATCGCTGACTCCGTGACCCCCCTGCTCGTGCTCGACGGGTCCCGCACCCCCATGCTCGAGACGTTCACCCGCATGAACACGCTGTGGTACCGCGACTCCCGGCGCGCGCTGGATTCGCTCGAGGAGCTCGCACCGCCGCCCGTCGTGGCCCTGCTGTGCCTGTTCGCCGTCGCCGGGCGGCACACCTCGCGGCTGGCCTCGCGCACCGGAGCCAAGGCCGCCACGGCCTTCTACCTCCCGCTGGCCGTGCTGCTGGGGGCGGGGCAGGACCAGGCCAAGGCGCTCGAGACGTCCTTCAAGAAGGACGCCGAGGGCTACTGGGACGCCGTGCGCTACTGGCTCGAGCTGCGCGACGGCGAGATCGGGCTGCCCGTGGGCGATGCCCTCAGCCAGCGCCCCGTGGGCCTGGCGCTGTCGCAGTCGCTGCTGGGGGAGTCCGAGCGGCGTCAGCTGCACCGGATGTTCGAGGACATGGAGCTGACCATGGCCCAGGGGCTCTCGGCGGGCGAGCTCGGCATCTACCTGGACTTCTGGCTCGACGTGGCCGACACCGACGTCTCGAGCGAGATGAAGAAGCTCTGGTCGACCGCCTCCACGCGCGAGCCGGGCCTGGAGATCGCCCGCTCCGAGCTCATGCGCTGGGAGCGCTCCCGCGAATCCGCCGGGGGCCCCGTGCCCGTGCGCCGCTCCGCGACCTCCCGCCCGGGCGAGCACTCCGCCTCGCTGACGATGGTCGACTCGGCGGACTACGTCGGCAATCCCCAGTTCGAGTTCGGCTTCGCGGTGCCCAAGCGCTTCATGGCCGATCGCGACGTGGAGCTCGAGACGACCGCCGGGCCGCGCTCGGTGTTCCTGTCGTACATCGGGGACGCCTACCTGGGCATCTCCGCCTACTCGGCGCGCATCGACCCGCAGTCGCTGCTGGCCGGAGAGCTGCGCCTGTCCGCCGGCGCGCACAGCTTCCAGCGCTCGCCGCGGCCCGTGGTCGTGTTCGCCAAGGACGGCTTCTCGGACACCTACATCTCCGTGGACCACATCCCCGCCGCGTGGCCGTGCCGCGTCCTGATCCGCGACGACGAGGACATGATCGAGTCCCTGCGCGCGATCCTCGCGGACTCGGCCTCCCCGGACTTCACGTTCCTCCCGGCGGGCACGGCGGGCCTGCCCGAGGGCTGGGCGCTGTTCGACGGCGTCCAGGTGCTGCGCGCCGGCAACCCCGAGCTGACCGTCGACGACAACTTCTCGGGCATGGTCCCGCGCCTGGTCCCCTCCATCCGGCTCTCCGGCGGGCTGCGGATCCCCGGCGACGTCATCCGCTGGTCGACCCAGCGACCGCCGCAGATCACGGTGGTCTCCGACTCGGATGCGCCGCTGACCCTCGAGGTCGAATGGCGCCACCCCGAGACCTTCCGGCAGGAGCGGCACAAGCTCGCGGAGAACCGGACGCCCCCGTTCCAGATCTCCGTGGGCAGCACGCCCATGGTCGGGGCCGACGGCCGCCTGCGGCCCAACGACTACGTGCTGGTGCTCAAGGCCGGGCGCTCCGTCAAGCAGCGGATCTCGTACCAGGTGCGCGACACGAGCTTCTACATCACCCAGCGCTCGCTGGGCTACGAGGGCGAGATGCTCCACGAGCCCTCCGACGTGCTGTGGCCCGTGACGGCCGCGACCGCGCAGGAGCTGCCCGACGAGTACGTCCAGGGCGCGTTCGACAACCTCGAGGCCCACCCCGTCGAGACCGATGCCGAGCTGCCCCTGCAGCCGGGGTGGCACTCGGCGGAGGGCCAGCTGCTCGTGCCCCGCGAGAACGTGCTGCCGCCGCACGAGGGGCCCTCGTGCCTCGAGACGGGCCGCCACCGCATCGTGATCCCGCCCATGGACCCCAAGTCCAAGGCGCCGTGGATCTTCGGGCGCTGCCGCGATTGCGGGCTCGAGAAGCGCTACCCGGGCCGGCTGACCAAGGCCTCGGCCGTCTCCGAGGTCGGCTCGGCGGACTCCCTGCAGTTCATCGGCCCCGAGGTCGGGGAGCACCCGTCGTCGTGGGGCCCCTTCCGGGACGCGCTCACGTTCCTGGGCGGCGGCAAGCGCTCGTCGCTGTCGATCGTGGCTCGCCAGCTCGAGGACACCGAGCGCTTCGAGGAGTGGTTCGTGGGCAATCTCCACGCCCTGGGCTTCCTCGAGACGATCCGCGACGCCAACTGGACGGTGCGCCGCTGGCAGGTCTGCTCGCCGGCGCTCGCCCAGCTCGTCGACGGCTCGGTGCTGCTGACCGGCGGCTGGACCCCCGCGAAGGAGGCCCAGGTCGCGACGGCCGCGGAGAAGGTCGGCGGCTCGGTCGTCACGCTGTCGCCGGAGGACCACTCGCTGTCGCTGATCATGGACGCCTCCCTGGAGGACGTGGCCGAGCACCTGCCGGAGGGCCTGTGCGACGTGGTCTACGAGGCCGGCCCGGTCATGCTCGACACGCTGCCCCCGCTGTCCTCGGTCGAGGAGGGCCTGGCGCGCGCGGAGATGCAGTACAACGGCGTCGCCGAGCGCTTCGACCCGGCCGATGCGACGTGGCACTCCACGACGGATCGCGAGCAGGCCGGGCTGTTCCGGATCAACCACCACCACCGCACGCGCTACCGGTTCCGCACGGAGGCCGATGTCGAGTCGGGGCACAGCCGCCTGGTGAACTCCGGGCTCGGCAAGCACCTGGCCGCCCGGCAGGCCGGGACGCCGCTGGTGTCGTGGGACGAGTCGCTGCAGCTGCTGTCCGTGCCGATCGGCGCGGAGCTGCCGGGGCTCTACGCCCGCGCCGCGGTGCTGTGCTCGGGGCTGATCCCCACCCGCGTGGACGACGACTTCTCGCTGAACTACGGCGACATCTCCCGGGAGTTCGCCGAGGTGCTGATCGCCAAGCTCATGGGCTGAGACGGCCCGACGGCCCGGGGGCACCACGGCCCCGGGCCCCACGGTCCGGCTGCCCGTGAGGGGCCGGTGCACACCTGCGCGCACCGGCCCCTCCGTGCCCCGCCGCCCGCCGCTCCGGCGGGTGGTGCGATCAGCCCGCGCGCAGCGACTGCCGGGCCGCGCGGTGGCGCCGGGACGTGAGCCGGGCGCGCTCGTAGTGCCCGATCAGCTGATCGCCGATCGCCGCCCAGGTGCGGGTCTCCACGGTCGCCCGGGCCGCGCGGGCGAAGGCCTGGCGCTTGGCGTCGTCGCCCAGGAGGTCCCGGACGTGGTGCCGCATCTGATCGAGGTCCCCGGGGCGGTACAGCCAGCCGTTGTGCGACTGGTCCACCAGGTCCAGCGGCCCACCGCGGCCCGTGGCCACGACGGGGACGCCAGAGGCCATGGCCTCCTGGATCGTCTGGCAGAAGGTCTCGTGCTCGCCCGGGTGGACGAAGACGTCGAGGCCGGCCATGATGCGCGCCAGATCCTCCCCGCCCTGGAAGCCCGCGAAGTGCGCGTTCGGCAGCCGGCGCCGCAGCGACTCCTCCTCGGGCCCGGAGCCGACGATCACCAGTCGGGAGTCCGGCAGGGCGTCGAGGCGGGCGAGGTCCTCGACCTGCTTCTCGGCGGCCAGGCGGCCGACGTAGCCGATCAGCTTCCGGCCGCCGCCGATCTCGCGGCGCCAGGCCTCGTCCCGCTTGGCGGGGTCGAAGCGCACGGCGTCGACGCCGCGGCGCCACAGGTGCACGCGCTGCACGCCGTGGTCGTGCAGCTGGCGGATCGCGAAGGACGACGGCGCCAGCGTGACCGTGGCCAGATTGTGCAGCGTCTGCACATGGCCCCACAGCAGCTCCTCGAGGAACGGAGCACCGTAGCGGCCCGCGTAGCCCGGGATCTCCGTCTGGTAGACGGCGGCGCACGGCACGCCGAGCTGGTGGGCCGCCTGGACCCCCCGCCAGCCGAGCACGAACGGCGAGGCCAGGTGGACGACGTCCGGGCGGTGTCGGCGCAGGATCCGGCGCACCGTGGCCGTCGGCCCCGCGGCGAGGCGCACGTCCGAGTACCCCGTCAGGGGCACCGCCGGGAGACGGTGGACGACCACCCCGTCCAGCTCGGGATGCCCGATGGAGGGGCCGTCGAGGGTCTCCGTGGTGTGGGTGATCTGGAGGGGATCGGCCGCCGGGCAGATGACCATCGCGTGGTGGCCGCGGGAGCGCAGGTGCTCGATCACCCGGATGACGGAGTGGGTGACCCCGTTCATGTGGGGCAGGAACTGTTCGGCGATGACAGCGATTCTCACGGTCCCCACCGTGCTACGCCGCGGTGCTGAGGAGGCCGACGCGCAGTGGCCCGGCGGTGAAGCAGGTGTGAACTCGCGACG
Source organism: Kocuria palustris (assembly GCF_007666205.1). Taxonomy (GTDB): domain Bacteria; phylum Actinomycetota; class Actinomycetes; order Actinomycetales; family Micrococcaceae; genus Kocuria; species Kocuria palustris_A. The sequence continues at coordinate 65,268 of NZ_VDOR01000007.1, read as the reverse complement.
CGGACTGTGCGGCCGGTCTCACCGGGGGCGGACAGGAGGCCGTGAGAACATGGCCGGCGATGACCGATCGACCCGCTTCCCCGACCTCCGCATCCTCCGTGCCCGACTCCGGCCCCCGCCGCCCGGCCCCGGAGGAGGCGCCGGCCGCGACCGTGCCCTGGCACCGGGGTCTGCTGCCCGGTCTGGGGATCGGGCTGCCGGTGCTGGCGCTGTCGGTGATCGCGCTCGTGCTCTCGACCGTCCTGGGCGGCTTCGAGCATCTGCCGGCGGCGGTCGCGGCCGGTCTCGGCGCGCAGCTGTGGCTGCTCTCGCTCGGCGTGCCGGTCGATGTGCTGATCCCGCCGGCCGATGGCCTCGGCCCGGAGGGCGGCGTGGTCAGCCTGGTCCCGCTGGGCCTGACCGTCCTCACCGCGTGGCTGTCCTACCGCTGCGGAGTCCGCATGGCCCGCCGCGCCCCGTCCGGCGCGCGGCTCGGCGGAGCGGTGCTGGCCGCGGGCGCCTCCCACGCCGTCCTGGCCGCGGCGGTCGCGCTGCTCGGCCGCACCGAGGCCTCGGCGGCCTCGGCCCTGTCGGCGGTGCTGATCGGCGGCTGGATCGTCGCGGTCTTCGTGGCCGTCGGGGCGATGGCCGAGGAGGGCTCCGCCGCCGCGCTCGTCGGCGAGCGGGCGGTGGCAAGGGCCCGGCGCATGCGCCAGGACTACCGCTGGGCAGGCTCGTACCTGTGGGCGCTGCTGCGCGCCGGAGGGATCGGGGCCGTGTGCGCCGTGCTGGCCGGGGCGATCTGCCTCCTGGCGGCGCTGGTCACGGGCGCGGGGCAGATGCTCCAGGCGCACCGCAGCCTGGGCACCGACGCCGCGGGGGACGTCGCCGTGGCGCTGCTGCACTTCGCGCTGCTGCCGAACCTGATCGTGTGGGCGGCGGCATGGGCCTCCGGGGCCGGGTTCCAGATCGGCCACGGCACCTCGATCACCCCGTTGGGCACCGAGGCGGAGGTGCTCCCCGCTCTCCCGGTGCTCGCGATCCTGCCGGGCCACGATCCGTCGCCGGCGCTGCTGGCGGCGCCGCTGCTGCTGGTCCTCGGCGGCTTCGCGGCCGGGCACTGGTTCGCCCGCGAGGGCGAGGACCATCTGGGGGAGTGGATCGCGGTGCGCCTGCCCGGCCGCCGGGTCTCCGCTCCGCTGGTCGTGCTGGTCACCGCGGTGCTCATCGGCGTCGTCGCCGGGCTGCTGACGGCGGTCCTGGGGGCCGCGGCATCGGGTTCCCTCGGCATCGGCGTGCTCACCCACGTCGGCGTCCTCCCGTGGGCCCTCGGCCTGATGACGGCCGCGGAGGTGGCCGTGGGCGCGGCCCTGGCGCTGATCCTCAGCCCCTGGACGGACCGCCGCCGCGCGGTGCGCTCCGGCGGCTCCGCTCCCTCCGCGGAGGATCCGGCGGCGGCGCCCGGCGATGACCTGTGGCGCACCGACGACGAGCGCGCCGAGCAGGAGGCCGCCTCCCGGGCCGAGGCCGAGCGCGAGCGAGAGGCCCGCCGACGGCAGGAGATCCAGCGGCAGCGTCGGCTGCGCGCGCAGGCGCGGCAGGAGCGACTGCAGCGCAGGGAGACCGCGGACGAGCGCCGTCGGCGCCGCCGCAAGGCCGCCCGGGACCGCTGAGGGCCGCGGCGCGGGACGGCGCGGCTGAGAGGTGCCGACCGGAGCGCGGATCCGCCGCGCGGCGGATCCGTGCGGCGGGCCGACTCAGGACGAGGCGGAGGGCTCGTCGCCCGTCGACTCGGTGCCCGCCGTCGCGGAGGCCTCGTCGGCCGGGTCGGCGGTCGCCGCGGCCCCGGAGTCGTCGGCGCCTCCCGAGCCCGCTCCGGGGAGGATCGACTCGCGCAGGTCGTCCTCGAGCTCCTGCTGGCAGGACGCGGTGCCCGAGATCGTGACCGACGACGACATGCACGCGTCGTAGCTCTCGACCTGATCCCAGAAGAGCAGCCGCGCGCCGCCCCCGACCAGGCTCCACAGGCCGATGATCAGCGCGATGATCGAGGTCAGGATGACCGTGCCCTTGCGCGGGGCGCCGCGCAGCCGTGCCAGGGCGACCACGGCGAGCACCATGCCGATGAGCGCGGCGACCAGGCCCGCCAGGGTCATCCACAGCGGGCCAGAGGTCAGGAGCATGGCCGCGCCGACGGCCAGCAGCGCGATGAGCGCGGTCCCGGCGGCGCCGCTGAGCACGCGCGGGTCCTGCGGGTCGCGGCCCGGTCCGTCCTCGCCGTCCGACTCCGGTCGCCGGGTCGCGGGGCTCGGGGGAGGAGGTGCGGAGCTCATGGACCGAGTCTACGGGCCGGAGGCTCGCGGGCCGCACCGGGCCGGACCGGGCTGGCCGCCGCGGCGGGCGAGCGCCGATAGGATTCCGGCCATGCGCCTCGTCATCCTCGTCTCCGGCTCCGGAACCACCGCCCAGGCCCTGATCGACGCCGTCGCGGACGGCAGGATCGCCGCCGAGATCGCGGCCGTCGGCGCCGACAAGGACTGCACCGGTCTCGAGCGCGCCGCGGCCGCGGGCATCGAGACCTTCCGGGTGGCTCCGTCCTCGTACCAGGACCGGCCGTCCTGGAACCGGGCCCTGCAGGAGGCGGTCGCGGCCCGGGAGCCGGACCTGGTGATCCTGGCGGGCTTCATGCGGATCCTGGACGAGGAGTTCGTGGCGGCCTTCCGGGACCGGCTGATCAACACCCACCCCGCGCTGCTGCCGTCGTTCCCGGGAGCCCACGGCGTCCGCGACGCCCTGGCCCACGGCGTGAAGATCACCGGCGCCACGGTCCACAGAGTGGTCCCCGAGGTGGACGCGGGTCGGATCCTGGCCCAGACCGCAGTGGCCGTCCGCGACGACGACGACGAGGGCTCGCTGCACGAGCGGATCAAGGTCGCCGAGCGGGAGCTGCTCGTGGAGACCGTCGCCGAGCTGGTGCGCGGCTGATCACACCATCGGGCGGCGCCGGGCGGGCAGGGGCGGGTCCTAGACTGGGCCGGGCGCCCGCTCCGCCGCCGGCGGGCGGCGCCGAGCCCCACGACCCCGATCCACGACCTGGGAGAGATCCGCCCGTGAGCCAGAACCAGCAGGACCGCCTTCCCCTGAAGCGCGCCCTGATCTCCGTCTACGACAAGACCGGGCTGGAGGAGCTGGCCCGGGGCCTGCACTCCGCCGGCGTCTCGCTCGTGTCCACCGGGTCCACGGCCGAGCGCATCGCGGAGGCGGGCGTCCCCGTGACCGAGGTGGCCGATCTGACCGGATTCCCGGAGTGCCTCGAGGGCCGCGTGAAGACGCTGCACCCGCGCGTGCATGCCGGCATCCTGGCCGATCGCCGCAAGGACGACCACGTGCGGCAGCTCGAGGACCTCGGCATCGAGCCGTTCGACCTGGTGGTCGTGAACCTCTACCCGTTCGCCGAGACCGTGCGCTCCGGCGCGGGCCGCGACGAGGTGATCGAGCAGATCGACATCGGCGGGCCCTCGATGGTCCGCGCGGCGGCCAAGAACCACCCGTCGGTGGCCGTCGTCGTGGATCCGGCGCGCTACGACGAGGTCGTGCAGGCTGCCTCCGGCGGCGGCTTCGACCTCGCCGCGCGCCGCCGGCTGGCGGCCGCGGCCTTCTCGCACACCGCCGCCTACGACACCGCGGTGGCCGAGTGGACGCAGAAGACGCTGCTGTCCGAGGACCCCGAGGCCGACGTCGTCATGCCCCCCTATGCCGGTCTGGGCTTCGAGCGCGCCGAGTCGCTGCGCTACGGCGAGAACCCCCACCAGGCGGCGGCCCTGTACCTGGACCAGGCCGCATCCCCGGGCATCGCCCAGGCCGAGCAGCTGCACGGCAAGGCGATGTCCTACAACAACTACGTCGACGCGGACGCCGCGCTGCGCACGGTCAGCGACTTCGACGACACGGCCGTGGCCGTCGTCAAGCACAACAACCCGTGCGGCCTGGCCGTGGCCACGCCGGGGGCCGAGGACCCGGTGGCCGACGCCCACCGCAAGGCGCACGCCTGCGACCCGCTGTCGGCCTACGGCGGCGTGATCGCCGTGAACCGGCCGGTGAGCGAGGCCATGGCCCGCACCGTCAAGGACATCTTCACCGAGGTCGTCGTGGCGCCGGACTTCGAGCCCGCAGCCCTGGAGATCCTGACCGCGAAGAAGAACATCCGCCTGCTGCGCCTGCCCGAGGGCTACGCCCGAGATCCGCTCGAGTACCGGCAGGTCTCCGGCGGTGCGCTGCTGCAGGTCGCCGACCGCAGCCAGGCCGAGGGCGACGATCCCGCGCACTGGAGCCTGGTCGCCGGCCCGGCCGCCGACGAGCGCACCCTGGCGGATCTCGCCTTCGCGTGGAAGGCCCTGCGCCCGGTCAAGTCGAATGCGATCCTGCTCGCCGACGACGGCGCGACCGTCGGCATCGGCATGGGGCAGGTCAACCGCGTGGACTCGTGCCGCCTGGCCGTCGAGCGCGCGAACACCCTGGGCCAGGACGACCAGCGCCGGGCCCAGGGCTCCGTGGCGGCCTCCGACGCGTTCTTCCCGTTCGCCGACGGCCTCGAGGTCCTGCTCGAGGCAGGTGTGCGGGCCGTCGTCCAGCCCGGCGGCTCGATCCGCGACGAGGAGGTCATCGCCGCCGCGCAGAAGGCCGGCATCACGATGTACACGACCGGGGCACGGCACTTCTTCCACTGAGGGCGCCCGCGCCGATCGGCGCGGCGAGGCCCCGCACCGGCCGGTGCGGGGCCTCGCCGCGCTCCGGCCGGCCGGAGCGCGGATCAGCGATCGACCGTGGCGAGCCCCTCCATGAAGGCCTCCTGGATCTCCTGCTCGTTGGTCGCGCTGTGGTACGAGCCCCCGGTGACGCCGGCGATCGCCCCGAGGGCGACCTCGTCGGCGTCCTCCGAGATCCCCAGGGTCATGATCCGCACCGGGCGGGCCGGGTCCTGCTCCTCCTGGAGCGCGGCGACGAGGTCCTCGATCCGCATGGGGTCCTCGTCTCCGTAGACCTGCTGCCCGCCGTCGGAGAGCAGGATGACCGCATTGAGGTGGCCCTCCTGCCAGTCGGCCTGCTGCTGGTGGAAGGCCGCCAGGGTGGTCTCGTAGAGCTCGGTCTGCCCGCCCTCCTCGTACTGCGCGTCCGCGGCGGCCTCCTGGAGCAGCTCCCGCTGCGTCCGCCCGCCCTTCTCGGCGACCTCCTCCTCGACGCCGCGCACCGGCTCGAGCACCTCGTAGGGCTCGCCGTGGGGGCCCATGTCGTGGGAGAACAGCCACAGCCCCAGCTCATCGCGCGCCGGGAAGAGCTGGGAGCCGACCGAGACCGTGCTCATGGTGGACTCCCACCGGGTCCGGCCGTCGGAGTCGCGCTCGCCCATCGAGCCGGAGGCGTCCACGACCGCGAGGGCGTTGAGCGGCATGGACTGCCGCTCGTACGTCTCGGCGACCTCGTCGAAGGCGGCGCGGTCCGGGACCCGCAGGCGGTGCGCGACCTCGAGCGAGTACTCGTCGTCGACCGGGGTGCCGTCGGCCGTCCGCAGTCCGGCCTCGGCCAGCGCCCTGCGGCCCTCCTCCGAGCCGAACCACTCGGTGATCTCGTCCGCGGCGGTCTGCACGGAGTCGCTGCTGGACAGTGCGCCGGAGGTGACCATCAGGGGATAGTCCAGGAACGAGGCCCCGCTCTCCGGGGTGCCGGCCTGCAGATCCGACGGGAGGCCGTGGCGCAGCAGGCTGTGCTCGGCGACGATCGAGCGCCCCCCGTCCTGCTCGACCGCCTCGATCAGCTGAGGGGCGTCGAGCACCGGGGAGGTGACGCCCTGCGTGTGCGCACGGGAGGTCAGGGCCGCCTGCGCCTCCTCGCGGTCCGATGCGCCGGTCTGGGACTCGGCGGTCACCGACTGCATCGCGGCCTGCGCGCCGCCGTCGGCATCCGGATCGCCCATGCGCGTCCCCTCGTCCGCGACCAGCTCGGTCCACGTGGCGGGCAGGTCCTCGGAACCCTGCCGGGAGACGACGACCGCGGGGGAGGAGGCCAGCGACGGCGTGTGCGCCTCCACCGCGCCGTCGAAGCCCGACTCGTCCACGCGGCCCGAGGAGTCCGGGATCCACAGCGGCTCGGCGAGCTGATCGGCCGCCGCCCGCTGGGCGGTCTCGGAGCTCGGCTGCTCCACCACGTCCAGGCGCACGCAGGACTCGCTGCTCACCGGCTTCTGCTCGAGCACCTGGCCGATCTCGGGCGTGGTCGCGACCGAGATGCGGATGGTGGAGTCGCACGAGGCGGGGGCCTCCCCGCCGTCGCCGGCCGTCACGGTCCAGAGCCCGGCCCCGCCCACCACGAAGAGCCCGACGGCGCCCAGAACGGCCCATCGGCCGATGGACTGCTTCTTCTCTGCCTCGCGGGCGGCGCGGCGGGTGTCGACTGCGGACATGGGACTCCTCCAGGGGGCGGCGTCGGATCCCCGGCCCGGGGCACGACGGACGCGCCGCGGCAGGACCGGCCCGGGGTCCGCTGCGGCGCAGAGCATGCCCAGTGTGGCATGTGCCGGCGCGGGGGAGTCCGCGCCGGTCGTCCCCATTCCTGTGACCGGCATCGGGCCGACGGGGGCGCTGCGGCCGGTCGGCCGCGGTGCGTATTCCGGCTCAGAACACCGATGAATTGTAATGGATACTTCGGTCGGGGCGCGTCGAGCCCTGTCGGGAGCCGCGCGGGCCCTCTGCTTTGTGTTGTGCGCCTCGTGCGCCAGACTGTCCTGGTGATGGAAGAGCAGAGCAGGAGCCACGACGAGGGCTCGGCGCGGTCGGCCGAGACCCGGCAGACGCCCGCGGCCAAGCGGCGCGCGCCGACCATCTACGACGTCGCCAGCCGCGCGGGCGTGGCTCCCTCGACCGTCTCGCGGGCCTTCGCGCGGCCCGGCCGAGTGTCCTTCGAGACCGCGGAGCGCATCCGCGCGGCGGCCGACGAGCTCGGCTACCGGGCCCGCACGATCTCCCGCCGCTCGGACTCCCGCGAGGGCACCCGGATGATCGCGCTCGTGCTCGCCGACATCTCGAACCCCGTCTACATCGACCTGCTGCGCGGGGCGGAGGAGGCCGCCGCCGAGGCCGGCTACACGCTGCTGGTGGCCAATGCCCAGGAGTCCGTCACGCGCGAGCAGGAGGCCCTCGAACGGGTGCTGCCGCTCGTGGACGGGGTCCTCATGGTCTCCTCGCGGATGTCGGACTCGGCCGTGCGCATGACGGCCAAGCAGAAGCCGACGATCATGCTCAACCGCGCCGTCTCGGGCGTGGTCTCGGTCGTGTCGGACAACGCCATGGGCACGCGCCGGGCCGTCGAGCACCTGGTCTCGCAGGGCGTCCGGGACATCACCTACATCGCCGGGCCCGAGGCCTCCTGGGCCGACGGCATGCGCTGGCGGGCCGTCAGGGAGACCGGAGCGGCGCTGCATGCCCGCATCCACCGCCTCGGCCCCACCGCCCCCACCCTGGCCGGCGGGCGCACGGCCGCGCTGCAGTGGATCCCGCAGCGCACGCGCGGCGTCATCTGCTACAACGACCTGATGGCCCTGGGGTTCGTGCGCACCCTGCACGAGCAGGGTCTCTCCGTGCCGGGGGATGCGGCGGTCGTGGGGTACGACAACATCATGGGGCTGCCCCTCCTCTCGCCGACCATGTCGACGATCGCGGCCCCCGTGCAGGCCCTCGGCTCGACCGCGGCCAAGAACCTGATCGCCATGATCCGCGGGGCCCAGCCCACGTCGAGCCGCCCGCTCGTGCTCCCCACCAAGCTCGTGGTCCGGCAGTCGAGCACGGTCGCGGACCGGCGCCCGGCCCGACGGCGCTGAGGCGGCCGCCGCCGCGAACGGTCGTTCCCGATAGGATCGGGGCATGCCCAGGGTCAGCGACGAGTTCCGCGCCGCGCGGCGGCGCGCCGTCGTCGACGCCGCCTCCGAGTGCTTCCTGGCCGACGGCTACCGCGGGGCCTCGATGCACCGGATCATCGACGCCACCGGGCTGTCCGCCGGAGCGCTCTACCATCACTTCCCCGGCGGCAAGGCCGAGCTCGTCGCCGAATGCGCCCGCACCGGGCTCGACGCGGTCCTGGACGTCGTCTCCCCGGCGGACCCGTCGGAGGCCTCCGGCCCGTCGGGGTCCGCGGCGCCGCCGAGCCGGTTCCAGCCCGACGCGTGGCTCGTCGGGGCGCTCGAGGAGCTGGCGGCCCGCCCCCGGCTCGCGCGGACGCTGCTGATCACCTGGGGGGAGGCCGCGGTCGATCCTGCCGTCGCCGAGATCCTGGGCTCCCATCAGGAGACCCTGCGCGCCGCGGTCGAAACGGCGTTCGCCGACTGGGCCGTCGAGGAGCTCGGGCTGGGCGAGGACCAGGCCCGGGACTGGGTGGGGATGTTCTCGCAGGCGGTGCTCTCCGTGCTCCACGGCTGGGTCGTCCAGTCCGCGCTGCTGCCGGGCTTCGACCACGAGGCCTACCTGGACTACGCGCGCACGATCGTCGCCGCCGACGAGGCCTGAGCGAGGCCGCGAGGCCCGCGGCGTCCGGCGGCGGAAGCATGCGCCGGGCTCTCCCGCCGGCCGGGGCGCGTGCGTAGGGTGTGACCATGAGCACACAGCCCCCGTCTCTGCCGGATCCCGTCCTCCTCCCGTGGGAGGGCGCGCTGCCCGAGGTCGCCGAGGACGCCTTCGTCGCGCACAGCGCCGTGCTGATCGGCGACGTCGCGATCGGCGCCGGCAGCGGCGTCTTCTACGGCTCGGTGGTGCGCGGCGACCGCTCGCCGCTGCGCCTGGGCGCCGGCTCGAACCTCCAGGACAACTGCACCGTGCACTCGGATCCGGGCAACCCCTGCACGATCGGCGACGGCGTGTCCGTGGGCCACGGCGCCGTCCTGCACGGCTGCACCGTGGAGGACGACGTCCTGATCGGGATGAGCGCGACCGTGCTCAACGGCGCGGTGATCGGCAGCGGGTCGCTCGTGGCGGCAGGGGCCGTGGTGCTCGAGGGCACCGAGGTCCCGCCCGGGAGCCTCGTGGCCGGGGTCCCCGCGAAGGTGCGCCGGCCGCTCGAGGACGAGGAGCGCGACGCCGTGCGCCGCAATGCCGAGCACTACCTCGAGCTCTCCCGGCGCCATCGCCGGATCGCCGACGAGGCTGCCGGCGACTGAGACCGCGCCCGCGGGGTGCCCGGCCCGCCAGGAGACGGGCGGGCCGGGAGCGGCGGATCACACGGCTGCGCCGCGTGGGCGGCGGCCGATGGCCACAGCGATCTTCTGCCCGCCCTTGAGGATGTACTCGGCGTCCGCGACGTGGATCGTCACCGGATCGGCCCCGCGGGAGGCGCCCTCGAGCTCGAGGACCTCGTGGTCGATGCAGACCCTGATGATCTGGCCGCGGTAGAGCACCGTGAAGCTGACGTCCTCGAGCTGCGGGGGCAGGTGCGGGCTGAACTCGAGCCACTCGCCGCGCACGCGCAGCCCCGCGTAGGCGCGGGTGACGACCTCCACGGATCCGGCCATCGCGCCGAGGTGGATGCCCTCCCCGGTCGTGCCGCCCTGGGTGTCGTCGAGGTCGATCACGAGCGCGTCCTGGAAGGAGGCCCACGAGCGGTCCGGGTTCAGCCACGCCTGCACCGAGGCGTTGACGACCTTGGACAGCGACGAGCCGTTCGACGAGCGCTGGATGTAGTAGTCGACCGTGCGCTGGACGACGTCGTGGTCGATGTCGTAGCCCATGCGCCCGAGCTCCTCGATCAGGCCCTCCGGGCCCAGCAGGTGCACCAGCATGATGGTGTCGGCCTGCTTGGACAGCTTGTAGTTGTTCGTCATGTCGCCCTCGTTCTCCAGCAGGAGATCGAGGCGGCCGATGTTCCGGTACTTGCCGCGGTAGTAGTCCCAGTCCAGCTCGTCGAGCTCGTCGTAGCCGTCGTACTGGGAGATCGTGCCGTCCGAGTTGAAGGGCACCGCGAGCTTCTGCGACAGCTCGTGCCAGTGCTGGGCCTCCTCGCGGCTCACGCCGTAGCGGGCCGCGAGCTCCTCGCGCTGGTGCTCGACCATGTCGTGGAAGATGTGCGCCGAGTGGCGGAAGAGCCACGCCGCCAGGACGTTCGTGTAGGCGTTGTCCTTGAGCCCGCCGCCGTGCTGGCCGCGGGGGCCGTCGTGGTACTCGTCCGGGCCCATGACGCCGCTGATGTGATAGCGGCCGTCGGCCTCGTCGTACTCGGCCAGGGAGTCGAACAGCCGCGTGATGCCGATGATCAGCTCGGAGCCCTGGCCCGAGAGCCAGTCGAGGTCGCCGGTGGCCTCGTAGTACAGCCAGGCGTTGTAGGCGATGGCCAGGCCCACGTGGAACTGCCGCCACGAGTTGTCGGGCATCCAGCGCTGCGAGTGGTGGTTGAACAGCTCGGGAGGGGTCTCCTCCCGGCCGTCGGAGCCGGACTGCCACGGGAAGGCCGCCCCGCGCAGGCCGAACTGCTGGGCCCGGAACTGCGCCTGCGCGAGGCGGCGCCAGCGGTAGGACAGCAGCGAGCGGGTCACGTGCGGCTGATGCAGGGAGATGATCGGCAGGATGTAGAGCTCGTCCCAGAAGATGTGGCCGCGGTAGCCCTCGCCGTGCAGGCCCCGGGCCGGCACGCCGGCATCGCGCAGGGACATGTGCGGGGCCAGCGTCTGCGCCGTGTGGAACGCGTGCGTGCGCAGGGCCAGCTGCGTCAGCACGTCCTCGGGACGGGGGTCGTCCTCGAGGTCGATGTCGACGTCGTAGCGGTTCCACAGCTGCTGCCACTCGATCAGATGGGCCGCCAGGATCTGGCCGAAGTCCTGCGGGTTGCGGTCCAGCTGGGCCAGGGCTCCGTCGCGCGGGGAGCCGATCGCGGCGTCGCGGCTCGTGACCACGGCCGTCGTCTGATCGATCGTGACCGGCTCGCCCTTGCGCAGCGCGATCTGGTGGCGGCGGAACTCGGTGCCGCCGGGGCGGATCTCGCGGCGGGCGCGCACCGAGGCGGCGCCGTCCACGTGCGTGCGCTGGGCGGTCGCGATCTGGATCTGCGACTGATTGGTGGCCACCAGGCTGAGCAGCGTCTCCTGCTCGTCCGGGAGGGTGGTCGAGTCCATGAGGACCAGGTGGTGCGCGTTCAGCTCGCGGTACTCCTGGACGCCGTCGTTGACGACGCTGGGGTCGATGCCCGTGCGCACGTGGATGCGCCCCGTGAAGTTCTGCGACTCGAAGACCGTCTCCTGCGCCCCGATGTGCCGCTGGCGCAGCGAGACCACGCGGCGCTGGGTCACGCGCAGGACCGCGCGCTCGCCGGACTCGGCGACGTCGCCCTCGCGGTCGGTCAGCGTCATGGTGCGCGTCATCAGGCCCTGGCGCAGGTCCAGCTCGACGCGCTCGTCGGAGTAGTCGAACCCGCCCTCGGACAGCCAGGAGCCGCCCGAGATGCGCACGTCCAGGTGCGTCCAGTTGGGGACGTTGACCATCGACTCGTGCTCGACGTCGCGGCCGTTGATGTGGCTGACCACGCGGTTGAACACGCCGGCCAGGTAGTTGCCGGGGCTGTGCACGCTGTCGCGCGAGCGCTCGCTGTGCGAGCCGCGCACGCCCATGTAGCCGTTGGACAGGGTCATGAGGGTCTCGCGCCGCGCCTGCGCGGCCGGATCGAATCCCTCGAAGACGAGCTTCCAGGGGTCGTCGCGCCGCGCGCCCAGATCGAGCTCGCCGACGTCGTTGAGCACCACGTGGGCGCCGCCGCGGTAGAGGGCCTGGCGGTCGCCGTGGCGGGCGATGCCCACGACCAGGCCGAACCCGCCGGCCGAGCCGGCCTGCACGCCCGAGACCGCGTCCTCGACGACGACGGCCTCCGACGGGTCGACGCCCAGCTCGGCGGCGCAGCGCAGGAACGTGTCGGGGGCGGGCTTGCCCGGCAGACCCTCGGCCTTGGCCAGGGCGCCGTCCACGATGAAGTCGAAGAGCTCAGCGACCCCGGCCTGCTCGAGGACCATCGCGGAGTTGCGGGAGGCGGTGACCAGGCCGGCCGGCACCGAGCCGTCGCGCAGGCGGCGGATGAGCTCGACGGTCGCGTCGAAGACCCGGACGCCCTTCTCCTCGAGGGCCTCGGTGAAGTAGTCGTTCTTCAGCGCCGCCTGGCCCTGGACGCTCCATGCGCCCGGCTCGTCGTCGTCGGAGCCCTCCGGGAGGTGCGCGCCGCGGGAGGCCAGCAGGGTGCGGATCCCGTCCTCGCGGCGGCGTCCGTCCACGAAGTCGCGGTAGTCGCGGGCGATGTCGAAGGGGCTGCGATCGATCTCGCCGTCCGTCTCGAGGGCCATGAGGCGCTCATCCGCGAGCAGCGCGTCGAACAGCGACTTCCAGGCGCTCGCGTGGACGGCGGCGGTGTCGGTGACCACGCCGTCCATGTCGAAGACGACGGCCGCGAAGCGGGTCCGCAGGCTGTCGGCGGACGGCTCGACGGCAGCGGCGCCGCCGTGCTGGATGCGGTCCAGGGAAGCGGTGAAGGTCGATTCGGCAAGGGCGTTCACGGGCACTCCTGTGTTCCCGCGCTGCGGCCCCGGACCGGCCGGCGGGCAGCCGGCAGTGCGAGGTCGTGGCGCGGCTGTGCGTCGGACGTGGTGGGCGCCTCCGGCAGTCGATCCTGCGGCGCGCCCGGGACTCCTGCGGCGCGCGCTGCCGGAAGCGCGTTCTCTCGCAATCGTAGCGTCGAGCGGCCCTCGGCGCAGTCCCGCGCGGCGCACCGCAGGTGAACAGCGGGGCCGGCGGGTGCCGACGAGCGCCGCGGAGGCTCGGACGCGCGGACCACGGGCCGCGTGCCGCGTGAGCGGGCGCACTAGAGTGGAGCTGCGCGTGCCGATGCGAGTCGGCGCACGCTGGAATCCCGCCGGCGCGGCCGTCCCGTCCTCGAGGGCGACCGCCTCGATGCGACCACAGGCCGCCTCCTTCGCGGAGGGCCTCACAGGAGGAGACCTCATGAGTCCCAGCAGACCCACCATCACCGACACGCCGCTGTCGGAGGTCGACCCGGAGATCGCCGCGGCGATCACCGCCGAGCTCGGCCGCCAGCGCGACACCCTCGAGATGATCGCCTCGGAGAACTTCGCCCCCCGCGCGGTGCTGGAGGCCCAGGGGTCGGTCCTGACGAACAAGTACGCCGAGGGCTACCCCGGCCGGCGCTACTACGGCGGGTGCGAGCACGTGGACGTCGTGGAGAACCTCGCCCGCGACCGCGCAACGTCGCTGTTCGGCGCGTTCCACGCGAATGTCCAGCCGCACTCGGGCGCCCAGGCCAACGCCGCGGTGATGGCCGCGATGATGCAGCCGGGCGACACCCTGATGGGGCTCTCGCTGGCCCACGGCGGTCACCTGACCCACGGCATGAAGCTCAACGTCTCCGGCAAGCTCTACGACATCGCCGCGTACGAGGTCGATCCGGACAGCCTGGTCCTGGACATGGACAGGGTCCGCGAGCAGGCGATCGCCGCCCAGCCCAAGGTCATCGTGGCCGGCTGGTCCGCCTACTCCCGCCAGCTCGACTTCGAGGCCTTCCGCTCGATCGCCGATGAGGTCGGGGCCACGCTGTGGGTCGACATGGCCCACTTCGCCGGCCTGGTCGCCGCCGGGCTGCACCCCAACCCGGTGCCCCACGCCGACATCACCACCTCGACCGTGCACAAGACCCTCGCCGGCCCGCGCTCGGGCCTCATCCTCACGACCGAGGAGTGGAAGAAGAAGGTCGACTCCAACGTGTTCCCGGGCCAGCAGGGCGGCCCGCTCATGCACGCGATCGCCGGCAAGGCCGTGGCCTTCAAGATCGCGGCCTCCGACGAGTTCCGCGCCCGTCAGGAGCGCACCCTCGAGGGCGCGCGCATCCTGGCCGAGCGGCTCACGGCCTCCGATGTCGAGGAGGCCGGCGTCTCCGTGCTCACCGGAGGCACCGACGTCCACCTGGTGCTGGTGGACCTGCGCGACTCGGAGCTCGACGGCAAGCAGGCCGAGGACCTCCTGCACGAGGTGGGTATCACGGTCAACCGCAACGCGGTGCCCTTCGATCCGCGCCCGCCCATGGTCACCTCGGGCCTGCGCATCGGCACGCCGGCCCTGGCCACCCGCGGCTTCGGCGCCCAGGAGTTCGAGGAGGTCGCGGACATCATCGCCACCGCCCTCAAGCCGGGCGCCGATGTCGCCGCGCTGCGAGGCCGGGTGGACAAGCTGGCCGCCGACTTCCCGCTGTACGAGGGGCTCGAGAACTGGTGACGGCGCAGACTCTGGACGGGCGCGCGACGGCCCGGAAGGTCAAGGAGGAGCTGGCCCAGCGCGTCGCGGCGCTGGGCGAGCGGGGCGTCGTGCCGGGACTGGGGACGGTCCTGGTCGGGGACGACCCCGCCTCGCACTCGTACGTCGCGGGCAAGCACCGCGACTGCGCGGAGGTGGGCATCACCTCGATCCGGCGGGACCTCCCGGGGGACATCTCCCAGGAGGACCTCGAGGCGGAGCTCGAGGCGCTGAACCGGGATCCTGCCTGCACGGGCTACATCGTGCAGCTGCCGCTGCCGAAGCACCTCGACACCCACCGGATCCTCGAGCTCGTGGACCCGGACAAGGACGCCGACGGCCTGCACCCGACCAACCTGGGGCGGCTGGTGCTCAACGTGAGCGAGCCCATGGCCTCGCCGCTGCCCTGCACGCCGGCGGGCATCGTGGAGCTGCTGGACCGCCACGACGTCGACCTGCGCGGCAAGGAGGTCCTGGTCGTCGGTCGAGGCGTCACCGTCGGGCGCCCCATCGGGCTGCTGCTCACGCGCCGCGAGATCAACGCGACGGTCACGCTGGCCCACACCGGCACCCGGGACCTCGCGCCGCTGCTGGCCCGCGCCGACGTGGTGATCGCGGCCGCGGGCCAGCCGCACATGATCCGAGCGGCGCAGATCAAGGACGGCGCCGTGCTGCTCGACGTCGGGGTCTCCCGGGTCGAGGACGAGCAGACCGGGAAGAAGGTCCTGACCGGGGACATCGACCCGGCCGCCGCCGAGCGCGCGTCCTGGCTCTCGCCGAACCCCGGCGGAGTGGGGCCCATGACGCGGGCCATGCTGCTGGCCAACGTGGTCGGGGCCGCCGAGCGCATGGACCGGCAGGGCTGAGCCCGGGGCTCAGCCGACGCGCCGAGTGCGCGGGGCCGAGCCGACCGGGCCGGGCCGAGAGGGCTCCGGCCCGGCCCCGGCCCGGTTCGCCCGCCGCGAGAGCCGCGGACCGTGATTCGCCGGGTGCGGAGCCGATGCGGAACAATGTCGGGCATGCAGCAGATCGGCACCGAGTCCCAGGCCCCTCAGAAGTCCCCGTCCGCGAGCGGACGAGCGGGGCTGTGGATCTCCGTGATCGGCATCGCGGCCCTGGTGGTGATCTTCGTGGTGGCCCTGCTGCAGGCCGCCGACACGAACTCGCTGCTCGGCTGGGTCCTCGCCGGCATCGCCCTGGGCTGGCTGCTGCTCGCCGTGTTCGTGCTGTGGTCGGTGCGCAAGGCCGCCCGCTACGGCGCCCGGCAGATGGAGCAGGCGCAGGAGAACGCCCAGCGGGCCTTCGGGCGCGCGCCCGCCGCCGCGGCCAGCTCCGCGGCCCCGGACCGCTCGATCACCGACCAGAAGATCGAGCACTCCTTCCAGATCATCATGGTCCAGACGCGTGTGATCGCGGCCAGCCTGCCGGCCGCCGACGGCTCGAGCGAGGGCGACCGGGCCCAGGTCGACCGCGCTCTGGATACGATCGCCGTGACCGCCTCCAACGGCATGGGGATCGTCCAGGACTCCTCCGCGCCCGTGGACGGCGACATCGTCGACTGACCGTCGCCGATCCGGCCCTGGTGCCCCTTCCGGCCCCCGCCGGAGCGGGTGAGCGGCGGAACGGCCCCTGGCCCGACCGCCGCGTCGGTGCGGCCGCGGCACCGGTCGGGATCCGCCGCCCCCGGTCCCCGGCCGCGGCGGCGGGGGAGACGACGACGCAGGACCGATCAGCAGTACCGAGGCCGCCGCGCGGCCGCGCACGAGAGGAGCTCCGGTGAGCGAGCAGACCACGTCCGATGCCGACGAGCAGACCGGCCGGGGGGCGGCCGCGGGCCCCACGCCCCCGCGGGAGCAGACCCTGCGCGTGGCCAGCGTCAACGTCAACGGCATCCGCGCCGCCTACAAGCGGGGAATGGCCGACTGGCTGGCCCCGCGCGACGTCGATGTGCTGTGCCTGCAGGAGGTCCGAGCGCCCGACGCCGTGGCCCACGAGCTGCTCGGCGACGACGTCTGGGACATCCATCACCACGAGGCCGAGGCCAAGGGCCGCGCCGGAGTGCTGACCGCCGTCCGCCGCGACGCCCACGGCGGCGCGCTGAGCCCCGAGGACCGCCGCGAGGGCCTGGCCGAGGGTCTCAACGACTCCGGGCGCTGGGTCGAGGACGACCTGCGGCTGCCGGACGGGTCGCTGCTCACGCTCGTATCCGCCTATGTCCACTCGGGCGAGGTCGAGACCCCCAAGCAGGTCGACAAGTACGCGTTCCTCGACGCCATGCTCACCCGCCTGCCCGAGCTGGCCGGGCACGCCGATCACGTCCTGATCGTGGGCGATCTGAACGTGGGCCACACCGAGCTCGACATCAAGAACTGGAAGGGCAATGTCAAGAACGCGGGGTTCCTGCCCGAGGAGCGCGCGTACTTCGACCGGTTCTTCGGCGACCTCGGCTACGTCGACGTCGCGCGCAGGCTCGCCGGCGACGTCCCCGGCCCGTACACCTGGTGGTCCTACCGCGGCAAGGCCTTCGACACCGACGCGGGATGGCGCATCGACTACCACATGGCCACTGCCGATCTGGCCGAGCGCGCCGTCAGCGCCGTCGTGGACCGCGCGCCGAGCTACGACACGCGGTTCTCCGATCACGCCGCGCTCGTCGTCGACTACCGCCTCTGACGACCCCGGTCGCGCCCCGGCCGCCCGCTCCGGGCCGCGACCGGGGCAGGCCCTCCTCACCCGCCTCCCGCCCGATCCCCGGCTCCGACGACGGCCCGCAACGGGCCCGCACATGAGAGAAGCTCCACCGTGACCTCCGCAGCATCCGCGACCTCCTCCGCCGACTCCGCGACCCCCGCCGTGCCCCGCGTGCTCTCGGGCGTGCAGCCCTCGGCGGACTCCCTGCACCTGGGCAACTACGTGGGGGCCATCCGCAACTGGGTGGCCATGCAGGACTCGAGCGAGTGCGTGTTCTTCGTGGCGGACCTGCACTCGATCACGGTGCCGCAGGACCCGGCCGAGCTGGCCCGCCGCACCCGCGTCACCGCGGCGCAGTACATCGCCGCCGGGATCGATCCCGAGCGCTCGACGCTGCTCGTGCAGTCGCACATGCCCGAGCACGCCCAGCTGGCCTGGGTCCTGAACTGCATCACGGGCTACGGCGAGGCCGCGCGCATGACGCAGTTCAAGGACAAGTCCGCCAAGCAGGGCGCGGAGTCCACGAGCGTCGGGCTGTTCACGTACCCCGTGCTCATGGCCGCCGACATCCTCATCTACCAGGCCGATCAGGTCCCGGTGGGGGAGGACCAGCGCCAGCACCTGGAGCTCACGCGCAACCTCGCCCAGCGCTTCAACCAGCGCTTCGGCGAGACCCTGCGCGTCCCGGCGCCGCGGATCATGACGGAGACCGCCAAGATCTACGACCTCCAGAACCCGACGGCCAAGATGTCCAAGTCGGCGGAGTCGGAGAACGGGCTGATCCGGCTGCTCGATCCCGCCAAGCGCAACGCCAAGAAGATCAAGTCCGCCGTGACCGACGACGGCACCGAGATCCGCTTCGACCGCGCGGCCAAGCCGGGGGTCTCCAACCTGCTGACGATCTACTCGTCGCTGACGGACCGCTCGATCGACGACCTCGTGGCGGAGTACGAGGGCAGGATGTACGGCCACCTCAAGGTCGACCTGGCCGAGGTCGTCGCTCAGACCCTCGAGCCGATCCAGAACCGCGCCCAGGAGCTGCTCGACGACCCCGCCGAGCTCGACAGGATCCTGGCGCGCGGCGCCCGGAAGGGCCACGAGATCACCTCGAGGACGCTCTCCGAGGTCATGGACGCCGTCGGCTTCCTGCCGCCCGAGCGCTGAACCGGCCATGTCCACCCGGCTCGACCACGAGCGCCCCGGCAGCCATCGCACTCAGGCAGGAGCGGCGTCGTACGTCCTGGAGCCGCCGGCGGTCCCGCCCTCCGCGGTCGACCGCGACGGCCTGCGCCGCGAGGCCAAGCGCCAGCGCTCGATCCTGCGCCTGAGGCGGCGCGAGGGCGCCGGTCCGCTGGCGATGCTGGGCAGCGTCCTGGGGTGGCTGCTGGCCTCGATGTGGACGTTCCTGCCGGGGCGGCTGATCATGCACTATCTCTTCCACGGCGGCCCGCTGATGGCCGCCGGGCTGTCGTACAACATGCTCTTCGCCTCGGTGGCCGTGCTCGTGATCGGATTCGCGGTCATGGGCAGGTGGCTCGGCTCGGACTCCGAGTTCCGGGACCTCGCCGTCGACGCCGTGGACCAGACCGTGCCGGGTCTGCTCAACACCGGCGACGGCGGCCTGCTGCCCGTGTCGATGCTCGAGTCGACCCAGCCGTTCACCATCACGTGGATCATCGGCGCGGCCGTGCTGGGCTTCACGGCGTGGCGCTGGGCCGCCGGGCTGCGGCTGTCGAGCCGCCGCATGTTCGAGGTCCCGCCCTCGCGCGGGGCGCCGGCCGCGGCCGTCCCCCGGGACGTCCTGGGCCTGCTCGTGCTGGTGGCGGTCCTGACGACCTCGCTCGTGCTCAACGCGGAGGCGGCGGGAGCCCTGCGCCTGCTCGAGGACCAGGTGGGCCAAGTCCCCCTGCTGAGCCCGCTCGTGCGGTTCATGGACGGCGACGTCGCCTTCGGGGCGGCCACGGCCGTGGGGGTCGGCGCCGATGCGCTGATGCTCTTCCTCATGTACCGCGTGGTCGCCCAGCTCAAGCCCTCGGCGTGGGCGATGACCTGCATGCTCATCCTGGGCGCGAGCGGCAACTACCTGCTGCGGGAGATCGGCGGCGTCGTCATCCAGGCCATGACCTCGAGCCCGTACCTGCTCTCGATCGCGATCACGGTCGGCGTCCTGCTGTGGTTCTACTTCTTCAGCCAGATCATCCTGGTCTCGGCTGCCTTCGGCGCGCTGGTGCAGGCCGACACCCACGGCGGCCACCCGCAGCCGGCGGGGGAGTCCCGGGCCGTCACCGCCGTGGCCGTGTCGACCCTGGACGAGGTCCGCACCCGGGAGCGGCGCCTGATCTGAGCTCCGCCCGGATCGCGACGGACCGCGACGGCGGGTGCGGGGCGGTCGCGGAGGCCTCCACCGACCTCAGCGGGCGGGCGGCGCCGCGGGGGCATGCGCGGACGACAGGAGCCCCGTCGGTCGGCGGACGACCGGCGGGGCTCCTGAGTGGGCTGCGGTGCGGGCCTGGGGAGGCCCGTCCGCGATGCCTTCGGGGATCACATCGAGGTGGACAGCGCCGCCTGCTTGACCTCGGCGATGGCCTTGGTGATCTGGATGCCGCGGGGGCAGGACTCGGTGCAGTTGAAGGTCGTGCGGCAGCGCCACACGCCCTCCTTGTCGTTGAGGATCTCCAGGCGCATGTCGCCGGCCTGATCGCGCGAGTCGAAGATGAAGCGGTGCGCGTTCACGATCGCGGCGGGGCCGAAGTACTGGCCGTCGGTCCAGAACACCGGGCACGACGACGTGCACGCGGCGCACAGGATGCACTTGGTGGTGTCGTCGAAGCGGGCGCGGTCCTCGGGGGACTGGTAGCGCTCGTACTCGGGCTCGTTGTCCTCGTTGACGAGGAACGGCATGACCTCGCGGTACGACTGGAAGAACGGCTCCATGTCGACGATCAGGTCCTTCTCGCAGGGCAGGCCCTTGATCGGCTCGACCGTCAGCGGCTTGGACAGGTCCAGGTCCTTGAGCAGCACCTTGCAGGCCAGGCGGTTCCGGCCGTTGATGCGCATGGCATCCGAGCCGCACACGCCGTGCGCGCACGAGCGGCGGAAGGACAGCGAGCCGTCGAGCTCCCACTTGATCTTGTGGAGGCAGTCCAGCACGCGGTCGGTGCCGTACATGGTGAGCTGGAACTCGTCCCAGGTCACCTCGGACGAGAACTCGGGGTCGTAGCGACGGACGCGCACCGTGACGTCGAAGGACGGAACGGCCTCCGACTGGGTGCTCTCCTCGGTCTTCTCAGCTGCGGCGGTCGACATCAGTACTTACGCTCCATCGGCTCGTAACGGGTGAAGATGACGGGCTTGGTCTCCTGGCGGATCCCGGCGGTGTCCGACGACGGGTCGTCGTAGACCATCGAGTGGACCATGAAGTTCTCGTCATCGCGCTGGGGGAAGTCCTCGCGGGCGTGGCCGCCGCGGGACTCCTCGCGGTGCAGGGCCGCGACGGACATGACCTTGGCCAGCTGGAGCAGGAAGCCCAGCTCGACGGCCTCGAGCAGGTCCAGGTTGTAGCGCTTGCCGCGATCCTGGATGGAGATGCGCGAGTAGCGCTCCTCCAGGGCGCTGATGTCCTGCAGCGCCTGCCAGATCGAATCGTGGGTGCGGAACACCTGCATGTTGGTGTCCATGGTCTCCTGCAGGTCCTTGCGGATCGCGCCGACCTTCTCCTCGCCGTGGTCCGAGCGGGCGTTGTCCAGCAGCGCCTGGGTGCGCTCGACGGCGTCGTCGGGGATCGGCAGGAACTCGGAGCGCTGCGCGTACTCGGCGGCGTTGATGCCCGAGCGCTTGCCGAACACGTTGATGTCCAGCAGCGAGTTGGTGCCCAGGCGGTTGGAGCCGTGGACGGACACGCAGGCGACCTCGCCGGCGGCGTAGAGCCCCGGGATGGTCTTCTCGGAGTCCTCGAAGACCTCGCCCTTGATGTCCGTGGGGATCCCGCCCATGCAGTAGTGCGCGGTGGGGAACACGGGGATCGGCTCGGTGTAGGGCTCGACGCCCAGGTAGGTGCGCGCGAACTCGGTGATGTCCGGGAGCTTCTCGTCGATGTGCGAGGGCTCCAGGTGGGTCAGGTCCAGCAGGACGTAGTCCTTCTCGGGGCCGCAGCCGCGGCCCTCGCGGACCTCGTTGGCCATCGAGCGGGCCACGATGTCGCGGGGGGCGAGGTCCTTGATCGTGGGGGCGTAGCGCTCCATGAAGCGCTCGCCGTCCGAGTTGCGCAGGATGCCGCCTTCGCCGCGGGCGGCCTCGGAGACGAGGATGCCCAGCCCGGCCAGGCCCGTGGGGTGGAACTGGACGAACTCCATGTCCTCCAGGGGCAGGCCGCTGCGGAACGCGATGGCCATGCCGTCGCCCGTCAGGGTGTGCGCGTTGGAGGTGGTCTTGAAGACCTTGCCGGCGCCGCCGGAGGCGAACACGACCGACTTGGACTGGAAGACGTGCAGCTCGCCCGTGGCCAGCTCGTAGGCGACGACGCCCGCGGGGCGACGGCCCTCGGGGGTGTCCACCATGATCAGGTCGAGCACGTAGAACTCGTTGTAGAACTCGATGTTGTGCTTGATGCAGGCCTGGTACAGGGTCTGCAGGATCATGTGGCCGGTGCGGTCGGCGGCGTAGCAGGCGCGTCGGACCGGGTTCTTGCCGTGGTCGCGCGTGTGCCCGCCGAAGCGGCGCTGGTCGATCTTGCCCTCGGGCGTGCGGTTGAACGGCAGGCCCATCTTCTCGAGGTCCAGCACGGCCTCGATGGCCTCCTTGGCCATGACCTCGGCGGCGTCCTGGTCGACCAGGTAGTCGCCGCCCTTGATGGTGTCGAAGGTGTGCCACTCCCAGTTGTCCTCCTCGACGTTGGCCAGGGCGGCGCACATGCCGCCCTGCGCCGCGCCGGTGTGGGAGCGGGTCGGGTAGATCTTGGTGAGGACCGCGGTGCGTGCGCGCTGGCCGGCCTCGAGGGCCGCGCGCATTCCCGCGCCGCCCGCGCCGACGATCACGACGTCGTACTTGTGAACCTGCATTCCAGATGTTCTTTCTCTAGGGAGTTCTAGGTCGAACAGCACTGCGCCGCGGAAGGTCTGCGCCGGACTCCGTCGTCGGCGGGGCCTTCCGCGGCCCGGCAGTCAGTTCGCGGTGCAGAAGCTGGCGAGCAGCTCGGGATCGGCGCCGGCGGGGCAGGGCTCGAAGGTGAAGATCACCAGGGTGCCCAGCAGGATGGTGAACCCGACGGCCACGAACAGGGCGATCTTGAGCCAGAAGCGCAGGCTGCTGCGCTCGGCGTAGTCGTCGATGATCGTGCGCATGCCGTTGCCGCCGTGCAGCAGGGCCAGCCACAGCAGGAGCAGGTCCCAGACCTGCCAGAACGGATTGGCCCACTTGCCGCCGACGAACCCGAAGTCGATCGCGTGGACGCCGTTCTCGGGGGCGATCAGGTTGGCGAAGAGGTGGCCGAACACCAGGATCAGCAGGACGACGCCGGAGATGCGCATGTAGAGCCACGCCAGCATCTCGAACTTGCTGCGCCCGGAGGAGGCCCGGTTGTACTTGACGCCGGCGACCTCGTGGTCGTGGCTGCGAGGGACGGCGATCTTGGACTTCAGCGGAGTGCTCATGTGTGTGGATCCCCTCGCGATCAGTGGAAGAACATGTTGGACACGTGGACGATGACGAACGGCACCATCACGACGAGCCAGGCGATGAGCACTGCCCAGAAGAGCTTCTTCTGGTGCTTCGCGCCGTTCGACCAGAAGTCGATGAGGATGATGCGCACGCCGTTGAAGGCGTGGTAGACGATGCCCGCGACCAGACCCATCTCGCCGATGCCCATGATCGGGTTCTTGTAGGTCGCCATCACGGCGTTGTAGGCCTCGGGGTCCACGCGGACCATGGCCGTGTCCAGGACATGGACCAGCAGGAAGAAGAAGATCCCCACGCCGCTGATGCGGTGGGCCACCCACGACCACATGCCGAACCCGCCGCGGTAGAGGGTTCCCGAGCCGATCTTCCCGGCGGAGTCCGGACGAGTCCGGACCGCGGGTGCTGTCGTCGTCACGATGTGATACCTCCCTGTATCGCCTCAGACGGGCCGCCCGGCAGACCTGTCGACGGGCGCAGCCGCGCATCGACGGTCGAGCGTCTGAGGCCGGTTGCATTGAATTGTCAGCGAATTCGGAGGTCATGCTATCAGTCGGACGGCTCCGCGGACTCCACTTGGTGACGAGGTGTCCGCCCTCCCGCGCCCGGTCCCGCGGGGTGCGCGGCGGCCCGAGGCCGCCGCTGCCGTCCGGGCCTCCGACGCCGCCGACGAGCGGCGCTGAGCCCGGCGGGGGCCCGCGGGCGATATCCTGCCGGGGTGACGGAACCTCTTGAGCATTTCCACCCCTTCATCCCCGCCGGCGGCGTGGGGTCCCGTCTGTGGCCCCTGTCGAGGGCCGACGCCCCCAAGTTCCTGCTGGACCTGACCGGCTCGGGGTCCTCGCTGCTGCGCGCGACCTACGAGCGGCTCGCGCCGCTGAGCGCCGGCCCGGTCATGGTCGTGACCGGGCGCAGCCACGCCGGGGCGGTGAGCCAGCAGCTGCCGGAGCTGTCGGCCAAGGATCTGGTCCTGGAGCCCTCGCCGCGCGATTCGGGCGCCGCGATCGGGCTGGCCTGCATGCTCATCGAGCGGCGCGATCCCGGGGCCGTCGTCGGCTCCTTCGCCGCCGATCACGTGATCGAGCCCGCCGACGTCTTCCAGGACGCCGTGCGCGAGGCCGTGCTCACCGCCCGCACGGGCAAGGTCGTCACCATCGGCATCCGCCCGACATCGCCGTCCACGGGCTTCGGCTACATCAAGGCCGCGGACCCGCTGTCCGTCGATGGCGCTCCGTCCGCCCGCGACGTCGAGCAGTTCGTCGAGAAGCCGGACGAGGACACCGCCCGCGCCTACGTGGCCGGCGGCGACTACCTCTGGAACGCGGGCATGTTCGTGGCGCCGGCGGCGCTGATGATCGAGCATCTGAGGACCAACGAGCCGGAGCTGCACGACGGCCTGGCCCAGATCGCCGACGCCTGGGGCACGGTGCGCCAGGACCAGGTCATGGCCCGGGTCTGGGAGCAGCTGCCCAAGATCGCGATCGACTACGCCGTCGCGGAGCCCGCCGCCGCCGCCGGCGACGTCGCCGTGGTCCCGGGGGCCTTCTCGTGGGACGACGTCGGGGACTTCGCCGCGATGTCGCGCCTGAACCACCCCGACGAGTCCGACGACGTGGCCGTGCTGGGCGAGAACCCCCGGGTGCTCGTCGACAGCTCCTCGGGCATCGTGGTCTCGGACACCGGCAGGGTGGTCGCGCTGATCGGCGTGGAGGACATCGTCGTCGTGGACACCCCGGACGCCCTCCTGGTCACCACGCGCGAGCACGCCCAGCGCGTCAAGGAGACCGTGAACTCCCTCAAGGCGGCCGGGGACACGGACGTCCTCTGACGCCTGAGACCCGGCGGGCCCGACGTCGGAGGACGGAGGCCCGGCGCGACGCGGGGCCGCGCGCCGGTGTCGGGCGGCCCGCGGGCTCGCCGTATCCTGAGGCAATGTCCGAATCCTCCCCCGAGTCCACCGCGATCCTGTCGGGCAGCCCGGTCCAGGCCCCGAGGCACTGGTCCGACGACGCCGGCCAGGCCCCGGCCATCGCCCCGTTCGTCCGCCGCTTCCTGCCGCATCTGATCGAGTTCCGGCGCGACCTGCACACCCATCCGGAGCTGTCCTACCGGGAGCACCGCACGACCGACCGGCTGATCGAGGAGCTCGAGGCCATCGGGCTGGAGCCGGTCCGCCTGCGCAGCACCGGGTGCTACGTCGACATCGGCAGCGGGGAGCTGGCCGTCGCGCTGCGCGCCGACATCGACGCACTGCCCATCCAGGAGGCCACGGGGCTCGAGTTCTCCTCCGAGAACGCGGGGGTCGCGCACATGTGCGGGCACGACATCCACACGACCGTGATGCTCGGCGTGGCCACGGTGCTCGCGGATCTGAACCGCAGCTCGCCGCTGGCCGGGCGGGTCCGCGTGCTCTTCCAGCCGGCCGAGGAGCAGCTGCCCGGCGGCGCCCTCACCGTGATCGAGCAGGGAGTCCTGGAGGGCGTGCCTCGCATCTTCGCGCTGCACTGCGAGCCCAAGGTCGACGTCGGCCAGGTGGGCACACGGATCGGCGCGATCACCTCCGCCTCCGACACGGTGCGCCTGCGGCTGTCGGGCTCCGGCGGGCACACCTCCCGCCCGCACCTCACGCAGGACCTGGTCTTCGCCATGGCCCAGATCGCGATCAACGTCCCGGCGATCCTGTCCCGGCGCATCGACGTCCGCTCGGGCGTCCAGGTGGTCTGGGGCGAGATGAGCGCCGGCGCGGCCCCCAACGCGATCCCCGCCGAGGGCAGCATGGCCGGGACCATGCGCTGCCTCGACGCCGAGGCCTGGCACCGGTCCGGCGAGCTGCTCGACCAGGTGGTCGGCGACGTCGCCGCGCCGTACGGCGTGCACGTCGACCTCGAGCACGTCCGCGGCGTGCCGCCGGTGGTCAACGGCGAGCTCGAGACCACCATGATCGAGAACGCCGCGCGCTCCGAGCTCGGGGAGGACGCGGTCGTGCTCGTCGAGCAGTCCATGGGCGGCGAGGACTTCGCCTGGTACCTCCAGGAGGTCCCCGGGGCCATGATGCGCCTGGGGACCCGCACCCGCGGAGGCGAGACCCACGACCTCCACCAGGCCGACTACATCGCCGACGAGGAGGCCGTCTCGTGCGGCGTCCAGGTCATGGCCAGCACCGCCCTGCGCGCCGTGATGCACCACGTGAAGGAGTCCGGCGGCCTGTCCCGCTGATGTCCCCTCGCTCCGGCGGTCCTGCGCAGCGGGCCCGCCGGAGTCGATGAGCCCCGCTGCGGCGCACGAGCACCCCCCCACGGCTCGTGACCGCACCTGCCCAGGAGCGTCCCCCGCCCATGACCGTTCCCGCCCCCGCCCCCTGCCGCGGGGCCGACCCCTCGCCGTCGCACGGCTGGGGGGAGCCCCATGCCGACGGCCCGCACCGATCCGGCCCGCACCGACCCGGCCCTCGTCGTCCCGATCCGGCCGACCGGAAGGGGAGACCGCCTCATCGGCCGCTGAGCGGGCTGTGCCTGGCGCTGTCGACGGCCCTGCTGCTCGGCTCGTGCGCGGCCGAGGGCCCCGGCGACCGGGGCCGGGCCACGAGCGAGGACTTCACCGGCTGCGTGCTCGGCTCCGACGGCGGCTTCCGCGACCGCAGCTTCAACCAGGACGTCTACGAGTCGACGGTCGCGCTGCGGGACACGCTGGGCATCGAGGTGCGCACCGAGGAGCCGACCTCCCCGCGGGAGGCGCAGCGGCTGCTCGAGGAGATGGCGGACCCGGCCGGCGGGTGCGACCTCGTGGTCGCCATGGGCTCGCCGAACGTCGCCCAGCTCGAGAGCGCCGCGGAGCAGCACCCGGAGCAGGACTTCGCCATCGTGGACGACACCTCGATCGACCTGCCGAACGTCCGGACGCTGGCCTTCGACGCGACGCAGCCCGGCTTCCTGGCCGGCTACGTCGCGGCCTCGGTCTCGGAGACCGGGACGGTGGGCGCCTACGGCGGCAGGGATCTGCCCGAGGTCCGCGAGTTCCTCGACGGGTACGCGGCCGGGATCGAGCACTGGAACGACGTCCACGACGACGACGTCGCCCTGATCGGCTGGGACCACCGGACGGGGCGCGGGGAGTTCCTGGGCGACTTCACCGACACCGAGGCCGCCGCCGAGCTGACCCGCCGGCAGCTCGACGAGGGCGCCGACGTGATCATGCCCGTGGCCGGGCGGGCCGGGCTGGGGACGACCGAGACGGTCGCCCAGCGCGACGACGCCCTGTTCGTGTGGGTCGACATCGACGGATGGGATGTGCTGCCGGATGAGCAGCGCACTCATCAGCTGACCTCCGTGCGGAAGGACCTGGGCTCCGCGGTCGCCGATGTCATGGCGCAGTCGGCCAGGGCCGAGCTCGACGCCCGGCCCTACACGGGGACCCTCGCCAACGGCGGGGTCGCACTGGGGGAGTACCACGACCAGGCCGATCGGGTGGGGCCCGAGACCGTGCAGGAGGTCCGGACCCTGCGCCAGGAGATCATCGACGGCTCCCGGGCCACCCGGCCCGCGGGCGCACCTGCGCCGTAGACTCCTGGCATCCCCGTCCGCCCGTCCCCGCCGGATGCCGCGGCCGCGCCGACCCGCGCCGGCCGTCGCGCCCGGAACAGCTCCCGGAGCCGCCATGACCTTCCGCCGCCGCGCGCTCGCCGCAGCCCCTCTCGCGGTCGCGAGCGCGCTCGTGCTCAGCTCCTGCGGCGAGCTGCCCCAGGACTCCGCGGTCGGCGGGGAGCAGGACGCCTTCGCCGGCTGCGTCGTCTCCGATCGGAGCGGGTTCGCGGGCGGCTGGTCCGGCCGCGGCGCCCTCGACGGGCTCGAGGCCGCGGCGGGCAGCACCGGGATCGAGGTCCGCGAGGCCGAGTCCCGGGCCGAGGACGACTACGGGCCCAATCTCGCCTCGATGCTCCAGAGCGGCTGCGATCTCACCGTCGCGGCCGGATCGCAGCTGGCCGACGCCGTCCGGGCCGCCGCCGAGCAGAACCCCGAGCGGGACTTCGCGGTGATCGGCGGCGGCATCGCCGAGCGGCCCGAGGACGGGCCCGACAACGTCAAGCCCGTGGTCCACGACTCGGCCGAGGCGGCGTTCCTGGCCGGCTATCTGGCCGCCGGGGTGAGCGGGACGGGCACCGTCGGCGCCTTCGGGGCGGAGCGGACCCCCGAGATCACCGAGGTCCTGGACGGCTTCGCCGCCGGCGTCGAGCACTGGAACGAGCAGAACGACGACGACGTCGAGCTGCTCGGGTGGGATGCCCAGGAGCAGGAGGGCGCGGTGCTCGAGCCTGCCGACGACGAGGAGGCCGACGAGGCCGCCCGCGCCGCGGCGCAGGAGCTCCTGGACCAGGGGGCCGACGTCGTCCTTCCGGCCGCGGGGCGCACGGCGGCCGCGGAAGCCGCGCAGGCCGTGGCCGAGGCAGGATCCGAAGCGGAGGAGGACGATGCCGCGGAGGACCCGCTGTTCGTGGGGATCGGGGAGGACGGCTACGACGCCCTGCCCCCGGAGCAGCGACGGCACCAGCTGACCGCGGTGCTGCTGGACGTCGCCGGGCCCGTCGAGCAGATCGCGACCTCGGCGGCCGACGGCGGCTTCGACACCGCTCCGTACATCGGCACCCTGGAGAACGGGGGCGTGGGCATCGCCGAGTACCACGACCAGGCCGACCGCGTGGGCGAGGACCTCGCCGCCGACGTAGCGCGGCTGCGACACCAGGTGATCGACGGCGAGGTCGCCGTCGAGTCCGGCAACCCGCCGCGGCCCCCGGCCTGACCCTCCGGTCAGCAGGGCCGCGGCACCGACAGCACGAGAGGATCACGGGATGACCGAGAGCATCAGGGGCGGCGCAGCCGCCGGGGAAGAGCACGCGGGGCAGGACGACGGGGCCGCGCAGCTGCGCGAGCTGCAGGCCCTCGAGCCCTGGGCGCAGCTGATCGAGGCCGCCCGGGCGGCGATGGCCCACGCCTACGTCCCGTACTCCGAGTTCCGCGTGGGAGCGGCGGCGCTCGTCGACGACGGGCGGATCGTGTCGGGGTGCAACGTGGAGAACGGCAGCTACGGGCTGACCCTGTGCGCCGAGTGCGGGCTGGTCTCCGCCCTGCATGCCACCGGCGGCGGGAGGCTGACTCGCTTCGTGTGCGTGGACGGCGGGGGAGAGGTCCTGATGCCGTGCGGGCGCTGCCGCCAGCTGCTGCTCGAGCACGGCGGGCCCGAGCTGCAGCTGCTCACCGTGAGCGGCCTGCGCACGATGGACCAGGTCCTGCCCGACGCGTTCGTGCTGTGAGGCGGCCGAGGAGGGAGATCATCATGAGCCGGCACCACCAGGACTCCGAGCGCCCGGGGCGCGAGCCCTTCGCGGCGGTCGACATCATCCGCGCCAAGAGGGACGGGCAGCGCCTCGACGACGAGCGGATCCGCTGGGCCGTGGACGCGTACGTCCGCGGCGCGCTGACCGGCGAGCAGATGGCGGCGCTGGCCATGGCCGTCTGGTTCCGCGGCATGGACCGCGAGGAGACCTCGGCGTGGACCGAGGCCATGATCGCCTCGGGCCGCCGGATGGACTTCACGTCCCTGCGCCGCGACGGCCGCGCGCTGCCGGCCGTGGACAAGCACTCGACCGGCGGCGTCGGCGACAAGACCACGCTGCCCCTGGCTCCGCTCGTTGCCGCCCACGGGGTGGCCGTCCCGCAGCTGTCGGGCCGCGGGCTCGGGCACACCGGCGGGACGCTGGACAAGCTCGAGGCGATCCCGGGCTGGCGCGCCGAGCTCGAGCACGAGGTCCTCGTGCGCCAGCTCGAGGAGGTCGGCGCCGTGATCTGCGCGGCCGGCGGCGACCTGGCCCCGGCCGACCGCAGCCTCTATGCCCTCCGCGACGTCACAGCGACCGTCGACTCCGTGCCCCTGATCGCCTCGTCGATCATGTCCAAGAAGATCGCGGAGGGCGCCGGCGCCCTGGTGCTGGACGTCAAGGTCGGCTCGGGGGCCTTCATGAAGGACCGCGCCGCGGCCGAGGAGCTCGCGCGCACGATGGTCGGGCTCGGGCGCGACCACGGCCTGCCCACGAGCGCGGTGCTGACCGACATGTCCGTCCCGCTGGGGCGCGCCGTGGGCAATGCCTGCGAGGTCCGGGAGTCGGTCGAGGTCCTCGCCGGCGGCGGCCCGGACGACCTCGTGCAGCTCGTGCTCGAGCTCGCCCGACGGATGCTCGCGCTCGCCGGGGTCGACGACGATCCCGCCGATGCCCTGCAGGACGGCCGCGCCATGGACGTGTGGCGCCGGATGATCGCGGCCCAGGGCGGCGACCCCGATGCGGAGCTGCCCCGGGCCCGGCACGAGCACCAGGTCCTCGCCCGGGGGTCCGGGACGGTCGTGGGCCTGGACGCCCTGGGCATCGGGACCGCGAGCTGGTCCCTGGGCGCGGGGCGCGAGCGCAGCCAGGACCCGGTCCAGGCCGGGGCGGGCGTGCTGCTGCATGCCAAGCCGGGGGAGACGGTCCGGGAGGGCCAGCCGCTGGCGACGCTCATGACGGAGACCCCCGAGGCCCTCGAGCGGGCGGAGGAGCTCGTGACCGGTGCGTTCGCCCTGGGGGAGGGCTCCGGCATCGCTTCGCCCGCAGCGGACGTGGTCCTCGGCGCCGTGGAATTCGGGGACTTGTGAGGCGCGACTTGTAGTCTGGTGCACAAGGACACCGGTGTCGCGACGCTGCGGCGCCGACGAACCGCTACGGACGACCTGGAGGACGAGATGGGACTTTTCAGCCGGAAGCAGACCCCCAAGAGCGAACCGCGCCAGGAGGTCCGGGAGCCCGAGGCCGCCGCCACTCCTGCCTCGCAGCGCCGGGAGCAGCTGCCGTCGGACGGCCCGCTGCGGCGCCTCGTGGACGGCCTGCTGGTGGACGGGGCCCAGCGGGGCAAGCTGACCCTCGTGCAGCGCGGCTCGACCATGAGCTACCAGTCCGAGCGCGCCGCGGCCGGCGGCTCCGCCGAGACCGACTCCGGTGTGGTCGACCAGGCCTCGCCGCTGTTCGATGACGTCGCGGCCCTGTACACCGAGTCCATGAACGCTCCCACCGGCGCCTGGCAGACCGTCGTGATCTCGGCCGGCGCCGAGGAGGCCGGCAGCCGCAGGGTCACGGTGGACTACGACTTCCCCTCCGCGGATCACCGCACCGACGAGTACGAGCTGGGCGGCGGCACCGGGGGCGCCGACCGCGGTGCCGCCCAGGGCTCCGAGCTCCGCGACTCCGATGCCCGGGGCGCCGAGGCGCCGCGCGACGGCGGGACCTCCCAGGACGCCGCCTCGCGCGGCCCGCTCGACGGCGACCGCGATCGCCGCTCGGGCGCTTCGGCCGCGGCTGTCGGCGCGGGTGCCGCTGCAGGCGCCGCTGCCGGGCGCTCCGGCGACCAGGAGGACCGGGTGCGCGTGGTCGACTCCGCCTCCCGGGACGCGGACCGCCGCGACGACGACCGGTCGCGCGGCGCGGACGAGCGCGGCCCGCAGCTGCGCGGCTCCGACCTCAGCCGCGACGAGGGCCGTCCGTCCGAGCGCTCCGATGCCGATCGCCCCGGAGACGGCTCCGCAGGCACGGGCGCCCTGGCCGGCTCCGGCATCGGCACGGGCGCTGCCGCGGGCGGTGCGGCCGCAGGTCGCGACTCCGAGCAGGATCGCGTCCCGGAGGGCCAGCTGACCGAGGACGGCACGGTCGACAACCTGGCTCCGCGCCAGCAGGGCCAGGAGCCCATCGAGGTGGATCGCGAGGTCCAGGAGTCGGTGGCCCGGACCGCCGGCCACCAGTCCACGGCCGGCAGCGACACGGGCCGGCACTTCGCGGACGAGCAGGACGGGCGCGAGAACCGCGCTTCCGGAGGCTCCGGCGACCAGGTCCCGTCGCACGTCGATCACGACGAGTGGCGCGACGACCAGCGCGGTGCCCGCGGGACCGGTGCCGCCCCCACGGGCGCGGCCGCGGCGCGGTCGGCGAGCACCCCGGACGAGGCGGGCGCCCCCACGATCGCCAGCGGCGCCGACGTCGCCCCGTCCTACCGCGCCGCCGAGCAGGCGGCCGGCGGCGACGA
Organism: Kocuria palustris; assembly: GCF_007666205.1. Classification (GTDB taxonomy): domain Bacteria; phylum Actinomycetota; class Actinomycetes; order Actinomycetales; family Micrococcaceae; genus Kocuria; species Kocuria palustris_A. The sequence continues at coordinate 33,521 of NZ_VDOR01000007.1, read as the reverse complement.
GCTGGCCCAGGGCAACAAGGTGCTCTCCCAGAAGGAGATCGCCCGCCGCGTAGCCGGCGCCCAGAAGCGCCTCTTCGGCCCCGAGGGCTCGGCCCGCGACGTCTCGACCGTCCTGGTCCGCGTCCGCACGCTGGGCACCTACTACGACGCCCTGACCCACGTCCGCCAGGGCGGGTTCTGGGATCAGCGCTCGACCTTCGACCTGATCCCCGAGGAGGACCTGCAGGTCCAGTCGCTCAAGCAGGACTCGTACGTCGAGGGGGAGGGCGCGCCGCTGGCGATCATGTTCCGCTTCCGCGCCGGCATCCCGCCCGAGGTCTCCTTCGACTACGACGACGAGGAGGCGTTCGTGCGCTACGAGAACCGCCTGCCGTCGCAGAACTACGTCGAGGAGCTGCGCATGTACCCGCGCACGGGCGCCAACATCCCGCAGCACGTGAACGACGCCCTCCAGGATTGGAACTACTGATCCCATGACCGAGATCCCGAGCGCCGGCCAGGCCGGCCGGCCCGGGAGCCAGGACCCCGCCGGCATGGCCGGCGGGGTCCTGCGCTCCCTTCCCAAGATCAGCCTCCACGACCATCTCGACGGGGGGATGCGCCCGCAGACCCTGCTCGAGCTCTCCGCCGCGGCCGGGCGCGAGGTGCCCGCCGACACGGCCGACGGGCTGGCCGCCTGGATCCGCGGCGCCGCGGACTCCGGCTCCCTCGAGCGCTATCTGCAGACCTTCCAGCACGCCCTGGCCGTGCTGCAGGACGCCGGCGCCCTGCGCCGCACCGCTCGCGAGGCGGTCGAGGACCTCGCCGACGACGGCGTCATCCACGCCGAGCTGCGCTGGGCGCCCGAGCAGCACCTGTCCGGCGGGCTGAGCCTCGGCGAGGCCGTCGACGCCGTCCAGGAGGGCCTGCGCGAGGGCATCGCCGCCGCGGCCGGGCAGGGCCGGGAGATCTCCGCGGGGCAGCTGCTGTGCGCCATGCGGCAGGGGGCGCGCAGCCCGGAGATCGCCCGGCTCGTCGTGGAGCGCTTCGCTCCCGACGAGCCCGGCGGTGTCCTGGGCTTCGACCTGGCAGGGCCGGAGGACGGCTTCCCGCCCAGTGCGCATCGCGAGGCGCTCGATCTGCTGGCCCAGCACCTCGTCCCGGTCACGCTGCACGCGGGGGAGGGCTCGGGACTCGGCTCCCTCCGCTCGGCCGTCGTCGACGGACGGGCCCTTCGCCTGGGCCACGGGGTGCGGATCGTCGAGGACATCGAGCTCTCCGACGCCCCCGACGACGACGTCTCGATCGAGCTCGGCGAGCTCGCGCGCTGGGTGCGCGACCGGGGCATCGCCCTGGAGGTCTGCCCCCGCTCGAACGCCCAGACGGGGGCAGTGGCCGCGTGGCGCCCGCCGGGCAATCTGGTGCGCGTGCTCGGGCCGGGCACCGACCGCCATCCCGTCGGCTTCCTGCACCGGGCCGGATTCCGCGTGGTGATCGGCCCGGACAACCGGCTCGTCTCCGGCTCGGACATCACGACCGAGCTCGGCGACCTGATCACGCTACACGGGTTCACGCTGGACGACGTGGAGGCCCTGCAGCGCAGCGGCGCCCAGGCCGCCTTCCTCCCGCTGGACCGGAGGCTGGCCCTCGAGGCGCGGATCGGCGCGCAGTTCGACGCCGTCCGGCAGTCGGGGATCCCGCTGGGCCTCGGCGACCTCATGGCCGCGGCTCCGACGGCCGGGCAGCAGTGAGCGCCCCGCAGCAGCGGGGGGCCGCACCGGGGTCCGAGCCGCAGCAGCCCGATGCGCGGCAAGGCCCCGGCGGCACGGGGCAGCGCTTCGAGCGGCTCACGGAGGTCATGGACCGGCTGCGCTCGCCCGGCGGGTGCGCGTGGGATGCCCGGCAGAGCCACGAGTCCCTGCTCAAGCACCTGATCGAGGAGTCCTACGAGGTCGTGGAGGCCGTCGAGGCCCCCGGCGGTCCGCGGGAGCACCGCGACGAGCTGGTCGAGGAGCTGGGCGACGTCCTGCTGCAGGTCGTCTTCCACTCCCGCGTGGCCCAGGAGCGCGAGCCCGCCGAGGGCGGCTTCGGGATCGACGACGTCCTCGAGGCCGTCACGGCCAAGCTGATCCGCCGCCACCCGCAGGTCTTCGGAGCGGGCATGCCGGATGCCGGCCTGGAGGCCGCGGCCGACGAGCCTGCCGCCGAGGCCCGGCTGCACACCCGCTGGGAGGACCTCAAGCGCGCGGAGAAGCCGCAGCGCACGGGGCCCTTCGACGGCATCCCCCCGGGGCTGCCGGCCCTGCAGCGCGCGGAGAAGATCCTCGCCAAGGCCCGTCGCCACGGCCTCGAGCCCGCAGTCCCGACCCCGGCCGAGGACGCCCCCGGTGCCTCGGAGCCCGGCCCGCGCACCCAGCAGGAGCTGGGCGCCGCGCTCTTCGAGATCGTGCGGCAGGCCTCCGCGGCGGGGCTGGATGCAGAGCGCGCCCTGCGGGAGCACAGCGCCGCCTGGGCGAGGCGTCAGGAGGAGCGGGGGCCGTCGGCTCCGCAGTCGCCGGACGCTTCCTGAGCAGGTCGTGCAAGCCCTGGCCGACATGGTGTGGGCGCCGTTCCCGCTGGCTATGCTCGGAGGAGACGCAACGGCCCGGTCCCCCGGGAGCGGGCCGCCGAAGAACCGATCGAAGGAGATCTTCCATGGCCATGATCATCGACGTCCACGCGCGTCAGATCCTCGACTCCCGCGGCAACCCCACCGTCGAGGTCGAGGTCCGCCTCGAGGACGGCAGCTTCGGTCGCGCCGCGGTGCCGTCGGGCGCCTCCACCGGCGAGCACGAGGCGGTCGAGCGCCGCGACGGCGACAAGGGCGCGTACCTCGGCAAGGGCGTCCTGGGCGCCGTCGAGGCCGTCAACGAGGACATCGCCGAGGCCGTCATCGGCCTCGAGTCCACCGATCAGCGCCTGGTCGACCAGGCCATGCTCGAGCTCGACGGCACGGCCAACAAGTCCAAGCTGGGCGCCAACGCGATCCTGGGCGTCTCGATGGCCGTGGCCCGCGCCTCCGCCGAGGAGGCCGACCTCCCGCTGTACAAGTACCTGGGCGGGCCCAACGCGCACGTGCTGCCGGTGCCCATGATGAACATCCTCAACGGCGGGTCCCACGCGGACTCGAACGTGGACATCCAGGAGTTCATGATCGCCCCGATCGGCTTCGCCACCTTCTCCGAGGCCCTGCGCGCCGGCACCGAGGTCTACCACGCCCTCAAGTCCGTGCTGAAGGACCGCGGCCTGTCGACCGGCCTGGGTGATGAGGGCGGGTTCGCGCCGGACCTCGAGTCCAACCGCGCCGCCCTGGACCTGATCCTGGAGGCCATCGAGAAGGCCGGCTACAAGCCGGGCGAGCAGGTCGCGCTGGCCCTGGACGTCGCCTCGTCCGAGTTCTTCGAGAAGGGCTTCTACCGCTTCGAGGGCGGGAAGAAGTCGGCGAAGGACATGGCCTCGTACTACGAGAAGCTCGTGGCCGACTACCCGCTGGTCTCGATCGAGGACCCCCTGGACGAGAACGACTGGAAGGGCTGGGCCGAGCTCACCGCCTCCGTCGGCCAGAAGGTCCAGCTCGTGGGCGACGACCTGTTCGTCACCAACCCGGAGTTCCTGGCCCGCGGCATCCGCGAGGACGTGGCCAACGCGCTGCTGGTGAAGGTCAACCAGATCGGCTCCCTGACGGAGACCCTGGAGGCCATCACCCTGGCCCAGACCAACACCTTCCGGTGCATGGTCTCCCACCGCTCGGGCGAGACCGAGGACACGACGATCGCCGACATCGCCGTGGCCACGAACGCCGGGCAGATCAAGACCGGCGCCCCGGCCCGCTCCGAGCGCGTGGCCAAGTACAACCAGCTGCTGCGCATCGAGGAGGCCCTGGGCGACGCCGCCGCCTATGCGGGCGCCTCCGCCTTCCCGCGCTACTCCGCCTGAGACCGGCCCGCCCCGCCCGGAGCTCGCGCGCCCGGTCCGGGACGAACGGGCCGGCCGCGCACCAGGACCGCCGCGTCCGTCGGATCCCCGGCGACGCGGCGGTCCTGCGTCGTCGATGCGTGCCACTAGACTGGCCCCGCCCGCCCGGGCCGAGCAGCGCGGACCCGGGCTCCCGGAGCCCGCTGCTTCCGGGACGCCGCCCGCAGCACAGCCAGGAGCCGCACCCGTGTCCGATCACCGCACCGAGGGCCTCGCGCCGGAGCGCGATGCCGACGAGGACGGGATCCCCGCGCGCCGTCTGCAGCGGTTCACGTCGTCGCCGCGGCGCACCGGACTGCTCGCGGCCGTGGCGATCTCCCTGTTCATCGTGTTCCTGGCAGCCCCCACGACCAAGATCTACCTGGACCAGAAGGCCGAGATCGAGCAGCTCGAGGCCAGCATCCAGGAGAAGTCCGCCGACCGCGACGAGCTGAAGGACGAGCTCGAGCTGTGGGAGAACCCCGACTACGTCCGCCAGCAGGCCGGCGAGCGGCTCCTGATGGTCGAGCCGGGCCAGCGCTCGTACCTGGTGGTCGGCGCCGACGAGGTCGGCTCGGGGGCCCCCGACACCTCCGCCGTGGAGGAGTCGGCGGGCAGCCCCGCCTGGGCCGACGCCCTGTGGGGCTCCCTCAAGGACTCGGCCTGGCCACAGCGCACGCAGGACGGCTCCGCCGGGGAGTTCCCCGAGCTCGGCGGCGGGCAGGACCCCGCCCAGGACGAGACGGCACCGTCAGAGACCCCCGCACCCACCGACTGAGGACCCCGTGAGCGAGCACAGCACCACCGGCGACCGGCAGGGCAGCGTCCCTGCCGCTGCCCTCGACGCGACCGTCTCCGGCATCGCCCCGGCGGGCGCGGACGTCGCGGAGGCCCGAGGGCTGAACTCGACGCCGCAGAACCGCCGCCCGTCCGAGCAGGACCTGCGGGTCCTGGCCCGGCAGCTGGGCCGCCCGGTGCGCGACGTCGTCGAGATCCCGGCGCGCTGCGCGTGCGGCAACCCGCTCGTCGCCTCGACCGCTCCGCGGCTGTCCGGCGGCAGCCCGTTCCCGACCGTCTACTACCTGGCCCACCCCGTGATCACGGCGGCCGTCTCCCGGCTCGAGGCGGACGGGGCCATGTACGGCATGACCGACCGGCTCGGATCGGACGAGCGGCTCGCGGACTCGTACCGGCGCTCCCACGAGGACTACCTGGCCCGGCGCGATCGCATCGGCCGCATCGCCGGCTCCGGCGACGTCCCGGAGATCGACGGCATCTCCGCGGGCGGCATGCCCACCCGCGTGAAGTGCCTGCACGTGCTGGTGGCGCACTCGCTGTCGGCGGGCCCGGGCGTGAACGTCCTGGGGGATGAGACGCTCGAGCGGATCGCCGGCACCTGGACGCCGGAGATCTGCCGCTGCGACCCCGACTGGCGACAGGCCTGAACCGCTCCGGCGCGACCCGAGCATCCCAGCGCGAGCGGCCCGGTGCCGCCGCATCCACGACCGATACCCCGAGGAGATCCCATGCGCGTCGGCGCCATCGACTGCGGCACGAACTCGATCCGCCTGCTCATCACGGAGGCCGACGACGACGCGCGGGGCGCCGCGCCCGCCGACCTCGAGCTGCGCGAGCTCGTGCGCACCAAGGAGATGGTCCGCCTGGGCCAGGGCGTCGACGCCACGGGCTGGCTCGCCCAGGAGGCCCTCGACCGCACGTTCGCCGCCGTCGACGGCTTCGCGCGGCTGCTCGACGAGCACGCGGTCGACTCCGTGCGCTTCGTGGCGACGTCGGCCACCCGCGATGCCGGCAACCGCCATGTCTTCGTCGACGGCATCCGCTCGCGGCTTGGCGTGGCTCCCGAGGTGATCTCCGGGGAGGAGGAGGCCGCGCTCTCCTTCGCCGGGGCGACCCTCGTGGCCGCGCCCGAGAGCGAGGACGACCGCATCATGGTGATCGACCTCGGCGGCGGCTCGACCGAGCTCGTGCTCGGCAGCTCCGCGGGCATCCTGGCCTCCCGCTCGATGAACATCGGCTGCGTGCGCATGACCGAGCGCCACCTCGGCTCCAACCCGCCCACCGCCGCCCAGCAGGAGGCCGTGCTGGCCGACGTCGACCGCGCCCTGGACTCCGCCGCGCAGACCGTCCCGCTCGGCCAGACCCGCCGGATCGTCGGCGTCGCGGGGACCGTCACGACCATCACCGCACTGGCGCTCGGGCTCGAGGAGTACGACGAGGACCGCATCAGCGGCGCCGAGCTGCCGATCGCGGATCTGGACCGCACCTGCCGGGAGCTCACCGCCATGACGCGCGAGCAGCGCGACGCCCTGGGCGTCATGCACGCAGGGCGCGCCGACGTGATCGGCGCCGGCGCCCTCGTGTGGCGGCGGGTCCTGGAGCGGATCTCGCAGGCCGCCGACGGGCGTGTGACCACAGCCACCACGAGCGAGCACGATATTTTGGACGGCATCGCACTGTCGCGGCTGTCGGCCGTCCCCCAGAAGGCTCCGCTGGTCTGAGACCCCTGTGCGTCGCCGCGACCGCACCAGCGGAGGCGGGCCGTCGATCCTGTGGAGGACCTGCCCATGAGCCCCTGGCATGCCGAGACGACCCCCCTCGGGCAGCGCGGCGGCGCTCGACGCGCCGCGCTCGCGATCGCCGTCGCCGTGGGGGCGACCGGGCCGCTGGCCGGAGGCGCCCTCGGGGCCGGCGCCCCCTCGGCGCATGCCGTCGAGGAGGCGCCGCTGCCCGACGGGCCCGCGCCGTCGATCCCGGTGACGGACCCCTCGGACATCCCCGCGATCGAGCCCACGGAGCCCCCGAAGCCCGCTGCGATCTCGGAGGGGCAGGCGCGCGAGCGCGAGTACTGGCTCGAGGACTACGGGGTCCGCGAGGCCTGGAAGACCTCGCGCGGCGAGGGCACGCGGATCGCCGTCATCGACACCGGGGTGGACGGCTCGCACCCCGACCTCGAGGGCGCCGTGACCGGCGGTGCTGACGTGTCCGGCATCGGAGCGGCCGACGGGCGCAGGCCGCTGGGCGCGGATCCCGACCACGGGACCATGGTCACCTCCGTGGCCGCGGGCCGGGGCAACGGCACCACGTCCGAGGGCGCCGCGGGCGGCTCCGAGGGCATCATCGGCGTGGCCCCCGAGGCCGAGATCCTCGCGGTCTCGACGGCCCTGGGCACGGACGAGCCGGGCGTGCGCTCGACCGATCAGCAGATCCCGGACGCCGTGCGCTGGGCGGTCGACAACGACGCCGACGTCATCAACATGTCGGTGGGCTCACCGCAGCAGTCGTGGCCCGAGTCCTGGGACTCCGCCTTCGCCTACGCGGAGGAGAACGACGTCCTGATCGTCGCCGCCGCGGGCAACCGCGGCAACGGGATCGTGCAGGTCGGGGCCCCGGCCACCATCCCGAGCGTCCTGACGGTGGGCGGCGTGGACCGGAGCCTGCAGGCCGGGCGCGAGTCGTCGTCGCAGGGCATCTCGATCGCGGTCGCCGGCCCGGCGGAGGACCTCGTCGGCGCGACCCCGGGCGGGGGCTACGGCAGCTGGACGGGGACCTCGGCCTCGGCGCCGATCGTCGCGGGGACCGCCGCGCTCATCCGCTCCGAGCACCCCGAGCTCAGCGCCGACGAGGTCGCCCACCGCATCACGGCCTCGGCCCAGGACGCCGGGGAGCCGGGCAAGGACCCGCTCTACGGCTACGGGATCCTCGACGTGGAGGCCGCCGTGTCGGCGGATCTCCCGGAGATGGAGGAATCGCCCCTGGGGTCGATGGAGGAGTGGATCCAGGTCCACCGTCGCCATGACGCGTCGCCGAGCCCCTCGGCCGCCGCCTCCGGTCCGCCGCTCACGGAGGACGTCCGGGTGGAGGCCCAGCCGCCGGAGCCCGTCGAGCCGCTGAACTCGACCGGAGCCCTGCCGATCGTCGTGCTGGCCGGCTTCGGCCTGCTCGTCGCCGCCATCACGGCCGGGGCCGTGCGGCACATCCGGTGGCTCACGCGCCGCGGGGGCTGAAGCCGCCCCAGGCGGTGCGGAGATGCCGGCTCGCGGTGTGCGGGATGTCTCGGAGAAGTCTGGGAGCACGGTGGAGAACGACAGGCCGCCTGGGATTAGACTGGCGCATATGTCTAGCTCATTCCTGGCCAAGGACCGCAATCGCATCCTCATCGTGGGCGGCGGCTACCTGGGCTTCCATGTGGCCCAGGGCCTCCAGAAGCGCATCAAGGAGTCCGGCGGCATCGTCACGATCGTCGATCCGAACCCGTACATGATGTACCTGCCGTTCCTCCCGGAGGTCGCGGCGGGAAGCCTCGAGGCCCGCTCCGCGGTGGCTCCCTTCCAGCAGTTCCTCAAGGACACGGAGTCGCTGTCGGGCCGCGTCGTGGCCATCGACCACGACAAGCGCGTGGCCACGGTGGCCTCCATCAACGACGGCCCCGTCTTCGAGGTCCCGTACGACGAGATCGTGCTCTCGGCCGGCTCGGTCACCCGCGCCTTCCCGATCCCGGGCCTCGGCGAGTCGGCGATCGGCATGAAGTCGATCGAGGAGGCCGTGGCGGTGCGCAACTGGGTGCTCGAGCGCATCAACGTCGCCTCCCAGATGGAGGACGGCCCCGAGCGCCGCAAGGCCCTGACCTTCGTGCTCGTCGGCGGCGGCTTCGCCGGCATCGAGACCATCGGCGAGCTCGAGGACGTGGCCCGCAAGGCCGCCGAGCGCAATCCGCGGCTCAAGGTCTCGGACCTGCGCTTCGTGCTGGTCGAGGCGGCCGGGCGCATCATGCCCGAGGTCTCGAAGGACCGCGCCGAGAAGGTCGTCGCCGAGCTGCGCTCGCGCGGCGTCGAGGTCCTGCTCAACACCTCGCTGGACTCCGCCGAGGACGACCACATCAAGCTGATCAACATGGAGGACAAGTCCCCGGCGGGCGAGTTCGACGCCGACACCCTGATCTGGACCGCCGGCGTCCAGGCGAACCCGCTGTTCAAGAAGAGCACCAGCTTCCCGGTCGACGACCGCGGCCGCGTCCGCGCCGGCGCCGACCTGCGCGTCACCGGCGACGACGGCCCCATCGAGGGCGCCTGGACCGGCGGCGACAACGCCGCCGTGCCGGATCTGTCCGGTCAGGGCCCGGGCGGTTTCTGCGTGCCGAACGCGCAGCACGCCATCCGCCAGGCCAAGGTCATGGTCAAGAACATCCTGGCGTCCCGCGAGGGCAAGCCCCTCGAGGACTACTACCACGAGAGCCTCGGCACCGTGGCGGGGCTGGGCCTGTTCAAGGGCGCGGCCAACGTCAAGGGCATCGAGTTCTCCGGCCCGCTGGCCTGGCTCATGCACCGCGGCTACCACCTCTACGCCATGCCCTCCCTGGACCGGAAGGCCCGGATCCTCGGCGAGTGGGGCGTCAACATGCTGTTCGGGCGCAACACCACGCAGATCCGCCACGTGCGCGATCCGCGCCTGAACTTCGAGACCGCGACCGGCCAGGAGGTCGTGCGCAAGCAGGTCAAGCTCTGAGCCGAGTCAGCTCGTCCTGAGCCCCGGCCGCTCCTCGGCCCCGCGACAGCGCCCCCGCACCCACGGTGCGGGGGCGCTGTCCATTAGGCTCGAGCGCAGCTCGCCGGGAGGCATCGGGCGGCGGGCCCCCGTAGCCCAACCGGCAGAGGCATCGGACTTAAAATCCGCTCAGTCTGGGTTCGAGTCCCAGCGGGGGCACACGACGACGGCGGCGCCCCGTCTCTGCGGGGGCGCCGCCGTCGTGCTGCGCGTCGGGTCCGGATCAGGCCCGGACGGTCGGGTAGGTCATGGAGCGCGCGCTCGTGGACGGGATCACGTCCTTGCCGAACGGGAAGCAGGTCACGGGGATCATCTTGACGTTGGCCCAGGCCAGCGGGATGCCGATGATCGTGATGGCCTGCACCGCCGCCGTGAGGAGGTGACCCAGGGCGACCCACCAGCCGGCCACGACGAACCAGATCACGTTGCCCACGGTGCTGACGGCGCCCGACCGGCGGGTCGTGACGACCTCGCGGCCGAAGGGCCAGATCACGAAGCCCGCGATCCGGAACGAGGCCACCCCGAACGGGATGGTCACGATCAGCAGGCAGGCGATCACACCGGCGACGACGTACGCCAGGAACAGCGACCAGCCGGCGGTGAGGAGCCAGATGATGTTGAGGATGAATGACAGGAGCCGTCTCATGGCTCGAGGCTAACCGGGGGTCGGTGCCGCCACCACCGGATGCCGGGGTTTTCCGCGGCGGTGCGGTGTCTTCCCGGGGGACGTGGGCGGACGTGGAGCGGTGCGGGTGGCCGCGGTCCCCTCAACGGGGGACCGCGACCGCGGGCCGGCCGGAGGGCGGGCCTGCCCCGGGCCCCTAGGATGGGCGGACGGGCTTCCGGCCCGCATCGTGACCGAAGGACAGGGGCAACGACCATGAGCGCTCAGCCGCAGCTTGCGGGGACCTGGACGATCGACCCGGCGCACTCGCGGATCGGCTTCTCCTCGCGCCACGCCATGGTCACGAAGGTCCGCGGGGCGTTCAACGACGTCGAGGGCACGGCCGTGCTCGATCCCGAGGACATGGCGCGCTCCCGGGTCCGCGTCGTCCTGCGCGTCGAGAGCGTGGACACCCGCAATCCGCAGCGCGACGAGCACCTGCGCAGCGCGGACTTCTTCGACGCCGCGAGCCACCCGACGATCGAGTTCGCCTCGAGCGCCGTGGACGAGATCGACGAGAATCAGTTCATCGTGACCGGCGACCTGAGCATCCGCGGCATCACCCGGTCGATCTCGGTCCCGCTCGAGATGACCGGGATGGATGCGGATCACCTGGGCCTGCTGCGCTTCGGGCTCGAGGGCAGCCGTCGGATCGACCGCAAGGACTGGGGCGTGAGCTGGAACACTCCGCTGGACTCCGGCGGCGTGCTCGTCTCGGACAAGATCACCCTGGAGTTCGAGCTCTCGCTCGTGAAGGACGCCGAGCAGCCCTCCTGAGGCGCGAGCTCGAGCCGGCCGCGATCGGCGCGGCCCTGCCGGGCGGGCTTGTAGGGTCCGACGCATGGATCCTTCCGCTGAGCACCCCGAGACCGACCTCCTGAGCATCGACATCTGGTCGGACGTGATGTGCCCGTTCTGCCGCCTGGGGGACCGGCACCTCGAGCTGGCCCTCGAGGAGTTCGAGCACCGCGACGCCGTGCAGGTCGTCTACCACTCCTTCCTGCTGGCCCCCGACTTCCCGGAGGGGGAGTCGATGCCCATGACGAAGATGCTGGCGGGAGAGAAGGACATCCCGCCCGAGCAGGTCGAGCAGATGAACCGCCCGGTGATCGAGCGCGGCCGGGAGATCGGGCTCGACTTCGCGATGGACCGAGCCGTCGCGTCCTCGACCCGGAGGGCGCACGAGCTGGGGCATTTCGCGCAGGCCCGGGGCCTGGGCCGGCCGATGATGCAGCGGATGTTCCGCGCGTACTTCGCGGAAGGGGAGGTGCTCGACGACGTCTCCGTGCTGGTCCGCCTGGCGGGGGAGGTCGGGCTGGACCCCGAGCAGGCGCGGGCCGCGCTGCGGGAGCGGACCTGGCGTCGGGCCGTCGAGGACGACCTGACGGTCGCCCGGCGCCTGGGCATCGGCGGAGTCCCGTTCTTCGTGCTGGGCTCCCGGTACGCGGTCTCCGGAGCCCAGGCGCCGGAGGTCCTGCTCGAGGCGCTGCGGACCGCGTGGGAGGCCCGGGGCACGGAGTCAGACGTCTCACAGCCGGCCCGATGAGCTGGATCGAGTCCACCGAGGCCCCTAACCTTGCCGGGTTGGCCGTAACTGAGAAGAATCTGGGAATTGCCATGTAAAGCATGTCTCATGCGGGTGCCCTGGCGTCTGCATGCCCCTCGGTGCGGTCCGACGACGACTCGACACCAGCGAAGGGAGCAGCGCGTGACGGAATCCGAGCAGGAGAGGCCCGCAGACGCAGCAGCCCGGGGGCAGCCGATCGATCGGCGGCGGCTCGGGGGCACGGAGAAGGACCAGCAGCGATCCACCAGGCACGAGGACAAGCGCCCGCCGGTCTCGTCCTCGGAGCTCTCGGCGGGCTACTCGGCGCTGACGGAGGACCGCGGCCCCCGGGTGAACTGGGTGGTCTTCCTCGTGGCGGCCGCGGCGATCCTGGCGTTCTCGATCTACGCCATGACCGCACCGGACCACGCCCGCGAGACGATGCACGGCATCGTGCAGTGGATCTCGGCGAACCTCGGCTGGTACTACGTCCTGACCGTGACGCTCGTGATCGGCTTCGTCCTGTGGGTGGCGCTGTCCAAGCAGGGCTCCGTCCGGCTCGGCCCCGATCATTCCCGCCCGGAGTACAGGTTCTTCACGTGGCTGGCCATGCTCTTCGCCGCCGGCGTGGGCATCGACATGCTCTTCTACTCGGTGACCGGACCCGTCACCCAGTTCATCCACCCGATCGACGGCGACCCGCGCAGCCTCGAGGCCGCGGAGGAATCGGTCGTGTGGACCATGTTCCACTACGGCATCGCCGGGTGGTCCATGTACTCCCTGATCGGCATGGCCCTGGGCTACTTCGCCTACCGCTGGGGCATGCCGCTGTCCATCCGCGCGGCCCTCTACCCGCTGCTCGGCAAGCGCGTGCGCGGAGGCACCGGCGATGTCATCGACATCTTCGCGCTCGTGGGCACCGTGTTCGGCGTGGCCACCTCGATGGGCATCGGCGTGGTCCTGCTCTCCGTCGGATTCTCCACCCTCTTCGGGATCCCCGACGGCCTCGGGCTGCAGATCGCCCTGATCGTCGTGGCGGTGCTGCTGACCATCGCCGCGTGCACCTCGGGCGTCGACAAGGGCATCCGGATCATCTCGGAGCTCAACATCTGGTCGGCGGCGGCCATGCTCGTCTACATCCTGATCTTCGGGCAGAGCGCCTTCCTGATGAACGGCATCGTGCAGAACATCGGCCGGTTCGTCTTCACCCTGCCGGAGCGCACCCTGCAGACCATGGGGTACAACCCGGAGGGTGCCGAATGGATGGGGTCCTGGACCCTGTTCTTCTGGGCCTTCTGGCTGGCCTGGGGCCCGTTCGTCGGGCTGTTCCTGGCGCGCATCTCCCGAGGGCGAACGCTGCGCGAGTTCGTGCTGGCGGCGATCACCGCGCCCGTGCTGTGCGACTTCCTGATCGTGACGATCTTCGGCAACTCCGCCCTGCACGAGGTCATGGTCAACGGCAACGAGGAGTTCGCCCAGCTCTCGATGGACAGCCCCGAGCAGGGCTGGTACGCGCTGCTGGAGATGTTCCCGGGCTCGACCTTCCTGATCGGGCTGGCCACGCTGTCCGGTCTGCTCTTCTACCTGACCTCGGCCAACTCCGGTGCGATGGTCATGTCGAACTACTCCTCGACCATCCCCGACCCCGCCGACGACGGCCCCAAGTGGCTGCGCATCTTCTGGGCCGTGCTCACGGCCATCCTCACGATCGCCATGCTGATCGCCGGCGGCGTGGTGACCATGGAGTACGCGACGCTGATCTTCGCGCTGCCCGTGACGATCGTCGCCTACCTGATCATGGCCTCGTTCATGAAGGCGCTGCGCATGGAGAAGGCCGACCGCGAGGGCCGCGAGCTGCGCCGGTCCAACATGGCCGCCAGCGGCGGCACCGCGCCCGAGCGCAGCTGGCGCCAGCGGCTGGCGAACCTGCGCTCGTACCCGTCGAGGCACCAGGTCTCCGAGTTCGTGACGGCCGCGGTCCAGCCGGCGCTGAGCGATGTGGCCCGCGAGTTCGAGAACCAGGGCTACACCGCGTCCATGGCCGTCCACGAGCTGACGGAGCACGGGATCCCGTCGTCGAGCATCGAGGTGGACATGGGCGATCACCGCCCGTTCCGCTACGAGGTCGCGGCCATCGAGAGCACCGTCCCCGTGGTGGGCGGGCGCATGGCGCAGAAGCCCGAACGGTACTTCCGCCTCGAGGTCTTCACGCACACGGGCTCCGAGGGCTACGACCTGATGGGCGTGACCCGGCAGCAGATCATCGACGACGTCCTGGACCGCTTCGAGTCCCACCTCGGCTTCCTGGACTACTCGACCATGCATGCGACCGCCTCGGTGCTCACCCCGCCCCAGGAGACCGATCCGGCCTCCGACCTCACGGCGGTGCCCGGCGACCTGCCCGGCCCGCAGCCGGACTCCTCGCTCGTGACCATGCCGTCGCCGGACGCCCGTCCCGGTGATCGCCTGCCGTGATCCGCTCCGGACCCGCGGCGGCGGCCCCCTCCCGGCGACTCCGGGCGGGGGCCGCTCGCATCCGCCGGAGGATCCGGGGGAGAGTGGGAGGCCCCGGTGTGCCGCGATCGCCGGGGCAGGGGGCCGGGCAGAGGAGGAGAGCAGCATGGCCGTCTTCACGCACCAGGAGACCGTCGAGCACCCGCTGGGCGAGGTCTGGGCCTGGCACGCCAGACCCGGAGCACTGACCCGGCTGAGCCCGGAATGGGCGCAGTCCGTGGCCCGGGAGTCCTGGCCGCCGCTGTCCCCCGGGGTCGCGGGCGCACCTGCGCACGAGCGTCCCCGGCACGGCAGGGGCGGTGCGCGTCCCGTTCGTCTCCGAGCACGGGCCCGGGCCCTCCGAGCACTCCTTCGCCGACCGCATGGTCCGCGGACCTCTGCGCAGCTGGAGGCACACCCACGCCTTCGCCCCCGCCGAGGACGGCTCCTCCACGAGCGTCGAGGACCGCATCGAGTACGAGCCGCTGCCCGGGACAGCGGGGGAGCGCACGGGCTTCCTCGCCGCTGCCATGCAGCCCACCCTGGAGGCCACGTTCGCCGCGCGGTCCCGGAAGCTGCGCGCGGATCTGGGGTTCCAGCAGGACATGGCCCGCCTGAGCGGTGGTGCTTCCCTCAACGTGCTGATCGGCGGCGCCTCCGGGCTCGTGGGCCGCCAGGTCTCCGCGATGCTCTCGACGGGCGGGCACCGGGTCCGGCGGCTCGTGCGCCGGCCGGCGCAGCGCGAGGACGAGGTCTCATGGGATCCCTCGGCGGGCCGTCTCGAGGCCTCCGACGTCGCCTGGGCCGATGTCGTGATCCATCTGGGCGGGGCGAGCATCGCCCGTCGACTCACGGACGCCGGCAAGCGCGCCGTCCGGGACTCGCGCCTCGATTCGACGCGGCTCATCGCCGATGCGTGCGAGCAGCTGCCGGCCTCGGCGCGCCCGGGCGCGCTGGTGTGCGCCTCCGCCATCGGGTACTACGGCGGGCAGCGCGGCGACGAGCCGCTCGAGGAGGCCTCCGCGTCGGGCGGGGGCTTCCTGGCCGAGGTCTGCCGCGACTGGGAGGCGCAGGCGGCCCGCGTGGAGGCACTGGGCATGCGCCGGGTCTCCGTGCGCACAGGCGTGGTGCTCACGAGCCTGGGCGGGATGCTGCGGATCCAGCTGCCGCTCTACCTGGCAGGGCTGGGTGGGCCGCTCGGGGGCGGGCGCAACCGGCTGTCCTGGATCTCGCTCGAGGACCTCACCCGGATCTACGTGCTGGCGGCGCTGGACCCGTCGCTGTCCGGGCCGCTCAACGCCGCAGCGCCGGAGCCGGTGCGCCAGCGCGAGTTCGCCCGAGAGGCCGGGCGGGCGCTGCGGCGGCCGAGCCTCGTGCCGGCACCGGCCCTGGGCCCGCAGCTGCTGCTCGGACGGCAGGCCGCCGAGGAGTTCGTCATGGCGGATCAGCGGGTGCGGCCCGCGGTCCTCGAAGCCCGAGGGCACGTCTTCCGCCACCCGCAGCTGCCCGATGCCCTGGCGGAGACCCTGCCGCCGCGCGGCTGAGCCCGCGCCGCGGGCCCTCCGCGCCGCCGAGCGCCATCGGCGCGGTCCCGACGGCCCCCGCTAGCCTGGGCAGATGAGCAGCCGCGACGTCCGCATCCCCCTGCCCACGGGCGAGACGATCCAGGCCGTCGTCGCCGAGCCCGACGGGCCGCCGAGCGCGGTGGTCGTCATCCACCCCGCCACCGCCACGCCCCAGGGCTACTACCGCCGCTTCGCGCAGTTCCTGACCGAGCAGGGCGTCGCGGTGGTGACCTACGACTACCGCGGCACGGGCCGCTCCGGCGCGCCGAAGGAGCATCGCGGCGTGCGCATGCGCGACTGGATGAGCACGGAGGTCCCCGCCGTCGCCGCATGGGCTCGCGGCGAGCACCCGAGCCTGCCGCAGCATGCGGTGGGACACAGCGTGGGCGGGCACGCACTGGCGCTGGGCTGGGGCACGCAGCACCTGACGAGCTTCGCGACCGTCGCCTCCCACGCCGGTGTCACGGCGACCATCCCGCGCCCGGCCGAGCGCCGGCGCATCGGCGCGTTCTTCGCCGTGGCGCCGGCGATGAGCAGGGTCCTGGGCTATGCGCCGGCCCGCCGCGCGGGCTTCGGGGAGGACTTCCCCTCGGCGGCGCTGGTGGACTGGGCGGCATGGACCAGGCGCCCCGGCTACTTCTACGACGATCCGAGCATGGACGCGGCCGCCCGCGCGGCATCCGTGCGCCTGCCCGCGCTCGGCATCGGCGCCTCCGACGACGACTGGGCGACCCCGCGGCAGATCGACGCGATCCTGGACCGGATGACGGCAGCCCGGGTCGAGCGCTGGACCCTCACGCCGCAGGAGCTCGGGGTGGACCGGCTCGGCCACCACGGGATGTTCCGCAAGGAGCCGGGGAGGATCCTGTGGCCGCGGCTGCACGGGTGGCTGCGCTCGCACGAGGCCTCGGAGGGCCTGGCATGACGAGGGGCCCGGTCTGCGCACACTGCGCCGACCGGGCCCCTCTGAACAGTGGAGCTAAGGAGAATCGAACTCCTGACCTCTTCATTGCGAACGAAGCGCTCTACCAACTGAGCTATAGCCCCTGACGAACCAGACCAGGGTACGCCTCCCGGGGCCCGTCGTCCAACTCCGCTCGGATCCCGCTGTCCGACCCGGTCGGCGCGCGGCCACCGGCGGAGCCTCTAGTCTGAGCGGCATGGAAACCCCCGCGCACCCGGACCCCGAGCCGCAGGACGCCGCAGGGCCGCAGGACGACGCCGGACAGCCGGGGATCGCCGGCCCCGAGCCGCAGGACGTCCCGGTCCTGCGCGTGGGCTACGAGGTCGGGATGATGCCCGGCAAGTGGTTCCGCCGCTGGCGCGAGCGCACGCACGGCGACGGGCTCGAGGAGCGGCAGCTGGCCCCCGGACGGTGGCCGCAGGTCCTGGGGGAGGCGGTGGACGTCGCGCTCGTCCGGCTGGCGCCGCACCCGCGGCCCGACGGCGACCTGACGCTCGCCGATCTGACCCGTGTCCGGGAGTCCCTGCATGCGGTCGAGCTCTACGAGGAGCAGCAGGTCGTCGTCCTGCCCGTCGACGAGGAGCTGACGCTGCTCGACGACGTCCCCATCGCCGAGCTCGCGGACGAGTGGCTGCTGCAGGACCTGGGCCAGCTGCCCGAGCACCGGCCCTCGACCGAGGGCCGCGGGACGGACGACTCCGGCGAGCCGCGCGAGCTGCCCGAGATCGCCGACTCCGGGGCCGCGGTCGAGCTGGTCGCGGCGGGAGCCGGGCTGCTCGTGACGCCCATGTCGGTCGCGCGCTGGCACCACCGCAAGGACCTGACCTACCGCCCGATCCCGGATCTGCCGCTCGTGCCGGTCGTCCTCGTGTGGCCCCGGGACCTGCCGGAGCGGACCGAGGCCATGGTCCAGGACTTCCTGGGCATCGTGCGCGGTCGCCGGGAGGGGACCTCGCGCAGCAGCGAGACGGGCCCCTCGGCGGAGCAGGACGGCCTCCCGGCCGGTCACGCTCCCGAGGCGCGGCGGGCGGCGGGCTCTGCGCGCAGGCGCGGCTCGGCGACGAAGTCCGGCGGCGGGAGCGCGCGCACCGGGAAGGGCACGAGCCGCGGCGACCAGCTCGCGGGCAAGCGCCTGGCCGGCGGGAAGCCGCGCCGTTCGGGCGGCGGGCGCCCCGGAGGCAGGCCCAAGGGCCGCGGCGGACGGCCCGGGCGCGGCCGCTGAGCCGGTCGCCGACTCGAGCACCGCCTCGGCCGCCCGGCCGGGGACTGGACCCGGAGTCGTCAGGTCTGCTGCTGTCGTCCGGGCTGCTGCGGCTGCCCGCCGCCGACGATCGGCTGGGCTCCCGTGGGCGGTGCGCCGCCGTGCGGGAAGCCTGTCGACGGCCCGCCGTCGCGGATCACGGTCTGGTTCACGAGCGGGACCCGCAGGCCCTCCCGGTCGAGCATCTTCTTGATCCGCACCCGCAGCGCCCGGGCCACGGCCCACTGCTGCGCCGGGGCCGTCCGCACGGCCAGGCGCACCGTCAGCGACTCCCCGGACAGCGCCTCGACGCCCCACACCTCGGGCTCGCCCATGACGTGCCGGCCGACCTCGGGATCCTCCGGCAGGCTCGCCAGCTCGGTCTCGAGCGTGCCCACCATGGCGTCCAGATCGGCGTCGTAGGGCAGCGGCACGTCCAGCACGCACTGCGCCCAGCCCTGCGACTGGTTGCCCACGCGCAGGATCTCCCCGTTGCGCACGTGCCACAGGGTGCCCTCCACGTCGCGCACGCGGGTGACCCGCAGCCCGACGTCCTCGACCGTCCCGGAGGCCTCGCCCACATCCACGACGTCGCCGATGCCGAGCTGGTCCTCGGCGACCATGAAGATCCCCGAGAGGTAGTCCTTGACCAGCGACTGGGCGCCGAAGGACAGGGCCACGCCCGCGATGCCGGCCGAGGCGAGCACGGGCGCGATGTCGAAGCCGAGCTCCGAGATGATCATGAGCAGCGCGACGGCCCAGATGACCAGCACCACGACCGAGGAGAGCACCGCGCCCACGGTGCGGGCCCTCTGCGCCTGCCGCTGCGTGGCGATCCCGGAGTCCTCGACCCACTGCAGGGACCCCGACTCGAGCTTGGAGACCACCCGGGCGTGGGTTCCCCGGGCGATGCTGCGCGTCACGCGCTTGATGATGAGCCGGATCAGCGCGGAGGCCACCAGTGCGATCGCCAGGATCAGCAGCACCCGGGCGGGGGTGCCGAGCCAGAAGGACCAGGAGGTGAGATCCGCGGGGGCGGGCTCCGTCGAGCCGAGCATCTGCATGCCCTGGAGGCTAGCGGGCCTGCCTGCACGCGACCTGGCTCCTGCGGCGCGCCCGCCGGGCGCTCCCAGCCCGCACTCGGACCCGTCTGGAACAATGCCCGGCAGATTCGACGCCGCTCGTCGGCTCGTGGGCCCCGCCCGACCCCCGTGAACCCTTCCGAGGAGACCCATGCCCTTGTTCAGCTCCGCAGCGCTGACCGCAGCCGCCCAGGCCGCCCCGCAGATCCCCGCCCAGAGCGCCTCGGAGGAGGCCGGGCTGACCGGCATCGCCGGGTGGTCCGTGGACCTCATGGACGCGATCGGCGCTCCGGGGGCCGGGCTCCTGGTGGCCCTCGAGAACCTGTTCCCGCCGCTGCCCTCGGAGATCATCCTCCCCCTGGCCGGCTTCACGGCCACCCAGGGCGGGTTCACGCTGTGGGAGGCCATCTTCTGGACCACGCTCGGCTCGGTCGTCGGGGCCATGGCCCTCTACGGGCTGGGCGCCTGGCTGGGCCGTCGCCGCCTCTACCTCATCGTGGACCGGATTCCGCTCGTGGACATCCACGACGTCGAGCGCACCGAGGACTGGTTCGACAAGTACGGCCCCTACACCATCTTCTTCGGGCGCATGGTGCCGCTGTTCCGCTCGCTGATCTCGATCCCGGCCGGCGTCGAGCGCATGCCGTTCTGGTTCTTCACGGTGCTGACGACGATCGGCTCCCTGATCTGGAACACGATCTTCGTGGTCGCGGGCTGGATCCTGGGGTCGCAGTGGCACCTCATGGAGCAGTGGGCCGGCGTCTTCTCGAACATCGTCTACGTCGTGGTCATCGTCCTGGTGCTGTGGTGGGTGATCCGCCGCATCCTCAAGATCCGCAGCGGCAAGACGGACAGCTCCCGCCAGGAGAGCGTGGACGAGGTCCTCGAGCGGCGCGCTCGCAAGGACGAGCAGGTGCGGCAGCAGCGCGAGGAGCGCAAGGCCGCGCGCCGCTCCCGCCGCGCCTGAGCCCAGGCTCGCGCACTGCGACGGCCGGCCGCCCTCGATGCGGAGGGCGGCCGGCCGTCGTCGTGCTGCGGAGCCGACGCCTCAGAGCCAGTCCTTGCGCTTGAACACGATGTAGAGCACGAGGGAGGCGAGGGCCATCAGCCCCAGGGCGTACGGGTATCCCAGAGCCCAGTGCAGCTCGGGCATCTCGTCGAAGTTCATGCCGTAGACGCCGGCGATCAGGGTGGGCACGACGAGGATCGCCGCCCAGGACGAGATCCGCTTCGTCTGCTCGTTGAGCTGCATCGCGGCATCGTTCTGCCGCCCGGCGGTCAGGGTGGCGTCGAGCTGCATCGCGTCGTTGAGCGCCTGGCGCAGGGACTCGACGCGGCGGGTCACCGAGACCGCGTGATCGGCCACGTCGCGCAGCCGGTGGCGCAGGTCCTCGTCCTCGCGGATCCGATCGCTGCGCGCCGCGCGGGCGAGCATGTCCTCGAGCGGCTCGACGGCCCGGTGGAATGCGGTGACCTGGCGGGCCAGGCTGTAGATCCGCGGGGAGACCCGGGGCTCGCCGGCCAGCAGGGCGTCCTCGATCTCGTCCAGGTCGGTCGAGATGCCGTCGAGGACCGGGAAGCAGTCGTCGACCGCCTGATCGACGATCGCGTAGAGCACGGCCGTGGGACCGCGCGCCAGCAGCTCGGGATCGGCCTCGAGCCGCTCGTGCGCTCTCCGGATCGTGCTCGTGCGGTCGTAGCGCACCGTGATGACGAAGTCCGCTCCCAGGAAGACGTGGATCTCGTCGAGGCGGATCGTCTCCTGGTCGTCGTCGTAGGCCGCCGGGCGCAGGACGGTGAACACGTCCCGGCCGTAGCGCTCGGTCTTGGGCCGCTGATGGGCCAGCAGCGAGTCCTCGACGGCCAGCTCGTGCAGCTCGAAGCGCTCCTGCAGCTGGTCGAACTCCTCCTGGGCGGGCGATTCCAGCGCGATCCAGGCGAAGCGGCCGTCGTCGTGCTCCCGGCGCTCGCCGAGCAGGCGCGCGCATTCGCGCGGGGACTCGGGAGAGGCGATCCGGCGCCCTCGGGCGTAGACGGCGCAGTGCAGCATGCTCATCCCGCGATCCTAGAGCGGCGCGGCGGGCCCGTCGGGCTTCCCTAGACTGGCCCGCATGGACTCGATCGGGCAGCAGCGCACCACCGCGAGCCGGCGCATCCCCGGTTCCCGGCGGGGTCTGCGCGCGGCCGCGGCTGCGGGGGCGGCGGGCCTGCTCGCGCTCAGCGGGTGCGCCGCGGAGCAGGAGCCCGCCCCGGAGCCCTCCGAGGAGGGGCCGGTGCTCGTGGGCGCGGGGCCCACGCTGCAGACCCGCACGATCGCCCACGCCTGGGTCCTGGCCCTCGAGGACGGCGGCGTGCCGGCGGAGGTCCGCGAGGTCGACGGCGGCCGGTCCGGCTACCTCGAGGCCGTCGAGAGCGGCGGGCTGGACGTGTACCCGGACTTCACGGGCGACCTCTACCTCGAGCTCGACGCGGCCTCCCCGGACGACGGCCCGTCCGCCGGCCCCTCCGCCGCAGCCGGCCCCAGCCCCGGCCCCAGCGGCGAGGACGACCAGGACGGCCAGGGCGGCGGCGGGGCCGAGCAGCGCGGGCTGGTCGACCCGCTCGGCTCCCTGCTGGGTCAGAGCCCCGACGGGGAGGGCTTCACCGATGCGGACGTCGAGACCGCCCTGGCGCAGGAGCTCCCCGAGGGCACGGAGCTGCTGCGCACGTCGGCCGCCGACCGGACGCGGTCCATGGCCGTCACCGCCGCGACCGGCGCCGAGCTCTCCGGCGGATCGGTGGAGTCGCTGGCCGAGCAGTGCTCGGAGATGACCATCGGCGTGCTCCAGGAGGAGATCGAGCGTCCCGTGACCGTGCCGGCCCTCGAGGCCCTCTACGACTGCCGGCCCGAGGAGGTCGTCGGCTTCGACACCCCGCAGCAGGCCGTCGACGCCCTGCTGCGCGACGAGGTGCAGGCCTCCGTCGTGGTCACGACCCGCCCGGAGATCGAGGACAACGCGCTGGTCGTGCTCGAGGACAACCGGGGCGCCATGATCCCGGAGCGCGTCGTGCCGGTGGCGCGCGAGGACCTGCCCGGCCAGGCCCGCGGAGTGATCGACGACGTCGGCGGGCGCCTGGACGAGGAGGCGCTGCGGCAGCTGACGCGGATGACGACGTCGTCGACCCCGTACACGCCGTACGAGGCGGCGGACTACTGGTGGGGGACCCAGCAGTAGTCCGCGGCGGTATCGTGACCGCATGCGCAAGATCACACAGTCCCAGAAGCTCGCCGACGTCCGCTACGACGTCCGCGGTCCGGTCCTCGAGCAGGCGGAGCGCATGGAGGACGCAGGCCACCGCATCCTGCGCCTGAACATCGGCAATCCCGCGCCGTTCGGCTTCGAGGCCCCGGATGCCGTCCTGGTCGACATGATCAAGAATCTTCCGCATGCCCAGGGCTACTCCGACTCCCGCGGCATCTACTCGGCGCGCACGGCCGTCGTGCAGTACTACCAGACCCGCGGGATCATGAACCTCGACGTCTCGGAGGTCTTCCTGGGCAACGGCGTCTCCGAGCTGATCAGCATGTCGCTGCAGGCGCTGTGCGACGAGGGCGACGAGATCCTGGTCCCGTCGCCGGACTACCCGCTGTGGACCGGAGCCACCTGCCTCTCCGGCGGCACACCGGTCCACTACCAGTGCGACGAGGCCGACGGCTGGAACCCGGATCTCGATGACATCCGCTCCCGGATCACCCCGAGCACCCGGGCCATCGTGGTCATCAACCCGAACAACCCCACGGGCGCCGTGTACTCGCGCGAGACGCTGCAGGGGATCGTGGACCTGGCCAAGGAGCACGGCCTCGTCGTCTTCGCCGATGAGATCTACGAGAAGATCACGTACGACGGCGCGGAGATGATCAACCTGGCCTCGCTGTGCGGGGAGGACGTCCTGTGCCTGACGTTCTCGGGACTGTCCAAGGCCTACCGCGTGGCCGGGTACCGCTCCGGCTGGCTGGCCATCACCGGCCCCAACTGGGCCGCCGAGTCCTATCTCGAGGGCCTCAAGCTGCTGTCCAACATGCGCATGTGCGCCAACGTCCCAGCTCAGCACGCGATCCAGACGGCGCTGGGTGGCTACCAGTCGATCAACGACCTCATCCTGCCCGGGGGCCGGCTCAAGGCGCAGCGCGATCTGGCCTACGAGCGGCTCAACGCGATCGACGGCGTGAGCTGCCAGCCCGCCCGCGGCGCGCTCTACCTGTTCCCCCGGCTGGACGTGGAGAAGTTCGGCATCGTGGACGACGAGCGCTTCGCCCTGGACCTGCTCAAGGAGCAGAAGATCCTGGTCAGCCACGGCTCGGCCTTCAACCTGGCCACCCCGGATCACTTCCGGCTGGTCTTCCTGCCGTCCGTGGAGATGCTCTCGACCGCGCTCGATCGCATCGAGGAGTTCCTGGGCTCGTACCAGCAGGTCGCCTGAGCCGGTGCGGCGCCCGCCCCGGTGAGCACGAGCGCCCCGGACCCCTCCGCGGGGTCCGGGGCGCAACCGTGCTCGGGGCCCGTCGCCCCGACCGGATCAGTCCTCGTCGTCGCGCGCCGGAGGCACGACCGACATCTGGCCCGTGCGGGTGTCCACCGTGGCCGTGTGCGCCGGGCGGCGCAGCATGCGCAGGATCAGCACCGCGAAGGCGACCAGGACGAGTGCCGTCATGACTCCCGTCGTCTGGATGGCCTGGGTGTAGGCCAGCCCCGCGGCATCGATGAGCTGATCGCCGTCGGGCACCTGGGCGCCCACGGCGTAGGCGCCGCCGAGCGTCTCCTGGGCCGCTTCGGCGCTCTCGGTGTCGATGCCCTCGGGAATCCGAAGGAAGCGCTGGTAGAGGCCCGTGACGATCCCGCCCAGCAGGGAGGTGCCCAGCACGGCGCCGACCTCGTAGCCGGTCTCGGAGATGGCCGAGGCCGATCCCGACTTCTCCGGCGGGACGGAGCCGACCACGAGCTCGGTGGACAGCGTCGTGGCCATGCCCAGCCCGGCGGAGAGCACCGCGTAGCCGATGGTCAGCGGCCAATGGGTGGCATCGGCGAACAGAGCGATCACGCCGTAGCCGGCCGCGATGAGCAGGATGCCGGTGACCACGACCGTGCGAGGCCCGGCCGTCCCGGCCCAGCGGGCGCCCACCAGCCCCGAGACGATCGCCAGGGCCATGCCCGGGATGATCATCAGGCCTGCCGTGAAGGAGTCCATGCCGACCACGAGCTGCAGGTGCTGGGTCAGGAAGAACAGGAAGCCGAACTGGGCCATGTTGGCGGCCAGGTTCACGAGCACGCCGCCCGAGAAGCGCCCCGAGCGGAACAGTCCGAGCTCGAGCATGGGGTGGCTCAGGCGGCGCTGGCGCATGATGAACAGGGCGCCGAAGGCCAGCCCGACGAGCACGGCCGCCAGCGCGGTCAGCAGCGAGCCGGCGGTGGCCGCCGTCTTGATGCCGTACACGAGCGGCGTCATGGTCAGGATCGCCAGGGCCGCGGAGGCGATGTCCAGCTTGCCGGGATGCGGATCGCGGGACTCCGGCAGCAGGAAGGGGGCCAGCACCGCGAACAGGAGGCAGAAGGGCACGGGCGCCAGGACAGCCGCGTGCCAGCTGAACCAGGTCAGCAGCCCGCCGCCGAGGAGCGGGCCCAGGGCGGCGCCGGCGCTGAAGCCGGCGGTCCACACGGCGATCGCGATGCGGCGGGAGCCGTCGCTCGTGAAGAGCACGCGGATCAGGGCGAGAGTGGCCGGCAGCAGCATCGAGCCGAAGACCGCCACGGCCACCCGGGCCGCGATGAGCATCTCCGGGGACGTGGACAGCCCGCCCGCCACGGAGGCCAGGGCGAAGCCGACCGCGCCGATCATCAGCAGGCGCCGGCGGCCGATGCGATCGCCCACGGTGCCCATGGGGATCAGCAGCCCGGCGAGGATCAGCGGATAGATGTCGACGATCCACAGCAGCTGCGTGGCGGACGGGCGCAGATCCGCGGCGATGTCGGGCAGCGCGAAGCTGAGGGTCGTCGTGGTGATGGCCACGGTGAGCACCGGCAGCATGAGCACGGCGAGGCCGACCCATGCGCTGCGACTCGTGCTCTGCTCCTGGGCGGCGGTCTGGACGGTGGACACACGGACCTCCTCACCTGATCTCGGCTCGTGAGCGCGAGCCGGGGCAGGGCCTCACCGGCGACTCGGACGAGCGGATGACGTCATCGGCGCCGTGACAGCGGCGCCCGCGTAACTGTACCGTCTGGACGGTCGGGCAGCACGCGAGTGTCGCGCGGCTCACCGGGAACGGGGTCCGCGGCATGCGCATCCGCCCGGGACCAGGACCAGCTCGGCCGCCGGTGCGGCGGCGGAAGGACGGAACGTGGCGCGCAGGCCCGAGGCACGAGAGCGGCTCATCGAGGCGTTCGACCGGACGGTCGTCGAGGACGGGGAGCGGGCGGCGACCCTCGAGGCGGTCGCGGCCCGCGCCGGCGTCTCCAAGGGCGGGCTGCTCTACCACTTCTCGACGCGCCAGGATCTGGCCGACGCGTCGGTGGAGCGGATGCGGGCCCTGGCGGCCGAGGGGGCGCGGGCGATCGCCGAGTCCCCGGAGGGCGCGGCGCGAGCCTTCCTGCGCGCCTCGCTGTGGGAGGACTCGCCGCTGGACCGCTCGATCCTCACCGCCTCCCGCCTGGTCCAGAGCGGCGACCGCGGAGCCCGGGAGGCGCTGCTGGAGCTCGAGGGCTGGTGGTACCGCCTGCTGCTGGGCGAGCTCGGCGATCCCGTGATCGCCCAGGCCGTGCTGCACATGGGAGACGGCCTCTACCAGAATGCGGCCCTGGGAATCCTCGCGGACCGGGCCGCGCAGCGCGAGGCGGTCATGGCCCAGCTGCTCGAGGCCGTCGAGCGGATGCGCCCGGCGGACTGAGCGGGGCCCGGGGGCAGCAGGAGCCTCAGTCCTGCGCGTCCTCGGAGTCCTCGCGGCGGGCCCGGGCGGCCTCGAGCCGGTCGCGGGCGCCGTCGAGCCACTGCTCGCAGCGGTTGGCCAGGGCCTCGCCGCGCTCCCACAGCGCGAGCGACTCCTCGAGGGCCGTGCCGCCGGCCTCGAGCTTCGTCACGGTGGCCACGAGCTCCTCGCGGGCCTGCTCGTAGCCCATGGACTCGATGTCGGAGAGGTCCGGGGCGGCGCCGGGGGAGGAGGGGGCGGTCTCGCTCATGATGCGGGGTCCTTTCGATGCGGGTCTGGGGCGGGCGGATCAGTCGTCGTCGCGGCGCTGGCCGGGGCGGCGGTCGGAGACGGCCCGGGCCTGAACCGTCAGCTCGCCGGCGGACAGGCGCACCGTGAGCTCGTCGTCCACGGTCACCTGCTCGGCGGAGCGGACCACGGCGCCGTCGTGGTCCTGGACCACCGCGTAGCCGCGGTTGAGGGTCTCCTGGGGGGACAGGGCCCGCACGCGCAGCTTCATCTGCTCGATCGCGGTGCGGTCCCGCTCGATGCGGTGGGCGGTGGTGCGCTGGGCGCGCTCGCGCAGGCGGTCGACGTCCTCCTCGCGCACCAGGATCATCCCCTCGGGCTGCTGCAGGGCGGGACGGGACCGGAGGGACTCCAGGGCGCTGCGCTCGCGGTCCAGGAACTGCGTCACGGCGCGGTCGAGCACGGCCCGGGCGCGGGCCACGTTCGCCTTCTCCTCGACGAGGTCGGGGACCACCCGCTTGCCGGCGTCCGTGGGGGTCGACGCCCGGACGTCGGCCACGTGGTCGAGCAGCGGCTGGTCGTTCTCGTGCCCGATGGCCGAGACGACGGGGGTCGAGGCCTCGGCGACCGCCCGGACGAGCTGCTCGTCGCTGAACGGCAGCAGGTCCTCGAACGCGCCGCCGCCGCGGGCGATCACGATGACGTCCACGTCCGGATGGGCGTCGAGCTCCGCCAGCGCGCCCATGACCTGGCCGACGGCGGACGCGCCCTGCACGGCGACATTGCGGATCTCGAACTGCACGGAGGGCCAGCGCAGCGTCGCGTTGCGCACGACGTCCTTCTCCGCATCCGAGTTGCGCCCCGTGATCAGCCCCACGCGCCGGGGCAGGGGCGGGATGGGCTGCTTGCGCTCGGGGTCGAAGAGGCCCTCCTGGGCCAGGGCCCGGCGCAGCTGCTCGATCCGCACCAGCAGATCGCCCAGGCCCACCGGGCGCACGCCGTGCCCGATCATGGACAGACGCCCCGTCTTGGTCCAGAAGTCCGGGCGGACCTGAGCGACCACGCGCATGCCCTTCTCCAGCGGAGTGGTCATGGCCTGCATCTCCCGGGCGAACAGCGTGACGGGGACGGAGATCTCCTCGTCGACGTCGCGCAGGGTCAGATACGTCACTCGCGCCCGTCGGTTCAGCTCGATGACCTGGCCCTCGACCCACGTGGGATCGCAGCGGGCGATGTAGGCATGCAGGTTCTCGGACAGCAGCCGCAGCGGCCAGGGGTTCTCCGGCGTGGTCAGCCCGGCCCGCGGGGCCAGCGCGGGGCGGTCGCCGTCGTCGGGGGACGGATCGCTCATGCCCTCATGCATACCACCTGACGGTCGGGCGAACCGGATCCGACGTCGCGCGGTGGACGGCCGCGGGGCCGGTAGCGTGGTGGACATGACTGCCGCGAGCCGCAAGAGCGCCGAGGGCCACCTCACCCGGGAGGGATCGCCGGAGCGGCGCACCGGCCCGCTCGGGTGGGTGCGCACCGTCCTGGCCGCCGTGCTGGCGCTGTGCGCGGGGCTCGCCGCGGTCGTCGCCCTGCTGACCACCTGGGTGGACGACACGATCATGGACCGCGGGGGGTTCGCCGCGCTGTCCGAGCAGCTGCTCTCCGACCAGCAGCTGCGCGACGAGCTCGAGGCCACGGCGCTGGAGACCACGTCCGAGGCCGTGCAGGACATCGACACCGGCGGCGTGCCGCTGGGCGGGCTCATGAAGGACTACGCGGACCGCGCCGCGCAGGACGTGCTGGGCGGCTACCTGGACAGCGACCTGTACTCGCAGGACGTGCGCGAGGTCCTCGAGGGCACCTACGACGCCAATGTCGCGGCCGCGGCGGGACCCGACGGGGCACCCGAGGACCTGCAGCTCGAGATCGCCCCGGTCATCGACGGGCTGACGACGGCGGTGAGCGACCGCCTCCCGATGGGCCTGGAGATCGACCTGGGGTCCATGGACCTCTTCGGCAGCTCCGACGGCATGCTCACCGTGCCGGACTCCGCGACCGGGCCCGTCCTGGACCTGATCGCGGCGATCGCGCAGCAGGCCCCGTACTGGTGGGCCGGCGCCGTCGCCGGGGTCGTCCTGGCCCTGCTGATCGCACGGCACCGCGAATGGGTGCTCGTGGGAGCAGGTCTGGGCCTGCTGGGCGGGGTGATCGCGGCCGGAGCGGCCATGCAGAGCTTCGCGGAGGACCTGCTGGCCTCCCCGGAGCTCGAGGGGGTCGCCCGGACCGTCCTGGAGCGGCTCATGGCCGTGCTGGGAACGGGCCTGGAGGAGCACCTGGCGCCCTGGATCTGGGCCGGCGCGATCCTGACCCTCGCGGGTCTCGTGCTGTGCGTCGTGCGCCTGACCTGGAGGGCCGGGGCCGACGGGGACGCCGCGGACGGCTCGCTGGCGGATCTGAGCCGACGCAGCGGTCGGCGCGTCATCGAGGGCTGAGGCCGGCAGGCAGGGGCCTGGGCGTCGCGGCCCGAAGCCGGAAGTGCGGGCCGGTGACTTGCATGACATGTCCCCGGCACCGGGGGAGCCCGTAGAATGCGGGGCATGTCCGCTCCCGTCGCACTCTCCATGCCCGTCGTCCCGCGCGAGCGCCGCTCTCCCCAGGAGATCGAGGCCGCCGCGCCCGTCGAGGGGCGGAAGAAGGTCCTGCTCGCCTCGCCCCGCGGCTACTGCGCCGGCGTGGACCGGGCGGTGATCGCCGTCGAGAAGGCCCTGGCGCACTACGGATCCCCCGTCTACGTGCGCAAGGAGATCGTGCACAACAAGCACGTCGTGCAGACGCTCGAGGCCGACGGCGCCGTGTTCGTCGAGGAGGTCGACGAGGTCCCCGAGGGCTCGCTGCTCGTGTTCTCGGCCCACGGCGTCTCCCCGGCCGTCGTGCAGTCGGCCGCCGAGCGCGGGCTGCAGACCATCGACGCCACCTGCCCCCTGGTGACCAAGGTGCATCGCGAGGCCGTGCGCTTCGCCAAGCAGGGCCGCCAGATCCTGCTGATCGGCCACGTGGGCCACGAGGAGGTCGAGGGCACCTTCGGCGAGGCCCCGGACCGCACGATCATCGTCAACGGCCCGGAGGACGTGGAGCACCTCGAGGTCGAGGACCCGGACAACCTCGTGTGGCTGTCGCAGACCACGCTGTCCGTGGACGAGACGCTCGAGATCGTCACGGCCCTGCGCGAGCGCTTCCCGAACCTGCAGGACCCGCCCTCCGACGACATCTGCTACGCGACGTCCAACCGCCAGGGCGCCATCAAGGAGATCGCGCCCCGCACGGACCTGGTGATCGTGGTGGGCTCGCCGAACTCCTCGAACTCGGTGCGGCTCAAGGAGGTCGCCGCCGAGTACGGGGCCGCCCGCGCCGAGCGGGTGGACAATGCGAACGAGGTCGACGAGGCCTGGTTCGAGGGCGTGCGCACCGTGGGCGTGACCTCCGGCGCCTCGGTGCCCGAGGTCCTGGTCCGCGACGTCATGGCCCTGCTGGCCGAGTACGGCTACGACGACGTCGAGGAGGTCGTCACGGCCGAGGAGGACATCCTGTTCTCCCTGCCCAAGGAGCTGCGGGCGCGGCTGTCGGCCGACGGCGACGCCTCCCGCAACCTGGGCGGCCGCGGAGCGCGCCCGCCCCGCTGAGACGCGGCCGGGGCTCGCCTGACGCCCCGCCGGGGCCCGCGCGGGTCTCAGGAGCTCCGAGCGTCCCCGCCCGGTGATCCCGCCCGGTGGGGACGTCCCTGCCCGGCGGTGGTCTCCGGCCTGTCAGAGCGCTCCGAGCCGCGGTCCGTCTGCGACGGGTCTGCGCCGCCCCCGGGCGCCGTCTCGAGCAGCTCGGGAGCGGTGATCGCCCGGGGCGTGGCCTCCACGGTCGAGGTCTCCAGCCGATCGTCGGCGGCGGCGGTGACATCCAGGTCGTTGAGCCGGCGAGCGGTGGGCAGCACGCGGGTCTCGAGCGATCCCACGAGCTTGTTGTAGGTCTCCACCGAGCGTCGGATCGAGCCGCCCATGGCGCTGAGGTGCCCGCCCACGGTGCCCAGGCGGTCATAGAGATCGCGGGAGAGCTGCAGCAGCTGCGCGGCGTCCTGGGCCAGCGACTCCTGCCGCCACGAGAAGGCGACCGCCTTGAGCGAGGCCAGCAGCGATACCGGCGACACGAGCGCCACATTGCGCGATGCGGCGTGATCGAGCAGGGAGGGGTCCGTCTCCAGGGCTGCCGACAGGGCCGACTCCACCGGGACGAAGCACAGCACGAGCTCGGGGGAGCCGACGGCCGAGGTCCAGTACTTCTTGGAGGCCAGCTGGTCCACGTGGGTCCGCAGAGCATCGGCGTGGGCCGTCCTCAGCTCGGCGCGTGCGGCGCGGACCTGATCCGAGCCGTCGTCCTGGAGGTCCTGGGCCTTCAGGTAGGAGGCCATGGGCGCCTTGGAGTCCACGATGAGCCGCTGCTCGCCGGGCAGCCGCACGACCATGTCCGGACGATGGGCTCCGTCCTCCGTGCGCACGTGGACCTGCTCGTCGAAGTCCACGTGGCGCAGCATGCCGGCGGCCTCGACCACGCGGCGCAGCTGGATCTCGCCCCAGGTGCCGCGAGCGGAGTTCGAGCGCAGGGACCCCGCCAGGGAGCCCGTGACGCGCTGCAGCTCGGCATCGGAGTCCCGGGCCTGCTCGAGCGCACGGGTGACCTCCCCGAACTGCTGCGAACGATCCTTCTCCATCCGGGTCACGTGCTCCTGGACCCCGCGCAGCCGATCGGCCAGCGGTGCCAGCGCGGTGAGCACGTCCTGATCCTGCGCCGAGCGCTCCTCCAGCGCCTCCACCCGCTCGGTCTGCAGGCGGGAGCTCTCCGCGGCCGTGGCCAGACGGCGCTCGAGCTCCGTGTTCTCCTGCCGCAGGGCCGCGATCTCCTGCTCCTGGGCCGCGGGCTCGGCGCGGCGGGAGGCCAGAAGCCACCCCACGGCCAGCCCGGCCGCGGCCCCCGCGAGGAACAGCAGCAGCGGGATGACGACGGCGAGGGCGGGGCTCTGTTCCATGCCCGTCAGATTCTCAGGGGCCTCCGACAGCACAGCGCGGCCCCGCCCGAGGCGGGACCGCGCCGTGCGGCAGCTGAGGGGGTCAGCCGATCAGAGGCTCCATTCCCACCCGGCCGAGTCGTAGACCGGCTGGAAGGCCAGGGTCCCCGAGGAGTCGGTGACGTCCAGCACGAGGGCGCCGGACACGTTCTCGCCCGGGCCGATGTCAGAGGGAAGGGCCTCGTTCTCGTCGAGGCACATGTAGGAGGCTGCCGTGCTGGTCTCGTTGGCGGTCCGGCCGGAGGAGTCCACGAACTTCCAGTCGAACGGGTTGAACATCATCGAATCCGAGTAGAAGAGCTCCTCCATGTCCGCGGCCGAGCCGGTGGTCGCCTCGATGTCGATCCGCACGAAGGACTCGTTCTCGGGCGCCTCCGCGTACGGAGCCGTGCACTGGTAGTCCGGCTGGATGCCGGTCACCGTGAAGGCGAGGGCCTGGTCGCCGGAGGAAGCCGTCAGGCGCGCCTCCTCGCCGATCTGCTTGGGGATGTTGCCGCGGGCGCTGAGGCCGTCGGCGCCCGCCGCCTCCTGGGCGCCGGAGCCCTCGGAATCCTCGGAGGACTCCGGATCCCCCGCCTCGTCGGAGCTGTCCGAGGACTCCGGGTCCTCGGGCTCCTCGGACGCGTCGTCCGAGGAGTCCTCCTGCGCGGAGCCCCCCTGTGCCGAGGCGTCGTCGTCGGCCTCTGCGGAGGCCTCCTGGGACTCAGGAGCCGGGGCCGTCTGCGTGACCGTCACGGTCTCCGGGGCGGGCTCCTGAGCCGAGTCCTCGGCGGAGTCGGGGGTGCAGGCGGACAGGGCCAGGGTCAGTCCGAGAGCGCCGATCACGACGGCGGGGCAGCGCAGGGGCAAGGGATCCTCCAGATCATCAGGGGCCCGTCGCGGGGCCGACGAGCCCCCAGAGCCTAAGCAGATTCCCAGGGAACTGCATGTTGTTGCCGCAGATGGCCCCGGACCGGCGCGCGTCCGTCCGACGGCGGCCTCAGAGCCACCCGTTGTCCTGCGCCGCCCGCGCCGCGGCCGCTCGGTTCGCGGTGTGGGTCTTGCCGATCGCCGAGGACAGGTGATTGCGCACGGTCCCCGCGGACAGGTGCAGCGCAGAGGCCATCTCCTTGACCGCGGCCCCCTCCAGGGCGAGGCGCAGGACGTCGCGCTCCCGCTCCGTCAGCGGGCTGCCGCCGGCGACCAGGGACTCCTCGGCCAGCGACGGGTCGATGACCCTCCCGCCGGAGTGCACCGTCCGCACGGCCCGGGCGAGCTCCGCGGCGGGGGTGTCCTTCACCACGAAGCCGCTGGCGCCGGCGTCCAGGGCACGGCGCAGGTATCCCGGCCGGCCGAAGGTGGTGACGATCAGCGCGCGGCAGGCCAGTCCCGCGGCCCCCAGGTCCCGGGCGGCGTCGATCCCGGAGCCCCCGGGCATCTCGATGTCCAGCAGGGCGACGTCTGCGCGGTGCTCGCGCGCCAGCTCGACGACCCGCGCGCCGGAGCCCGTCTCGGCGACGATCTCCAGATCGGCCTCGAGGCCCAGCAGGGCGGCCATGGCACCGCGCACCAGGGCCTGGTCATCGGCCAGCAGGACTCGGATGGGGGAGCTCATGGGCCCAGGCTCTCAGCTGCCGGCCCGGGGCAGCATGACCTCGAGGCGGGTCCCCGGTCGGTCGCAGGGTGCGCCCAGCCGGGACGGCCCGAGACTCAGCTGCCCGCCGGCCTGCTGCACGCGCTCGGACAGGCCCCGCAGGCCGCTGCCCGCGCCGCGCTCCTCCGGCAGCCCGATGCCGTCGTCCTCGACGACCAGCCGGCCCGGCTCCGCGTGCACGACGCAGCGCGAGGCGCCGGAGTGCCGCACGACATTCGTGGCTCTTCACAATTCGGGGTGTAGGTGTGGTCTGAATCCGCCGGCTTCGAGGAGTGCGCGGGCTATGTAGTTGGTGAGGTTGCGGAAGCCGAGGGCCAGGCCACGCAGGTGCTCGAGGCGACCGTTCACGGCTTCGGTAGGTCCGTTGCTCGTGCGCGGCCGGTCGAAGTAGGCCAGGACGTCGCAGGCGCGTCTGGTCAGGGTGCGGCCGAGCTTGCGCAGTTCTACGGGGATGAACCCTGAGTGGTGGACACGCTGAGTCTGGCCCATAATGGGCCGGAGAATGCGAGT
>NZ_VDOR01000006.1 GCF_007666205.1 Kocuria palustris | reverse complement strand
GACGAGGAGCCCGTTCCTCATCTCATCGACGCACCCGCGCCAAGAACCTCATGACCCACAACAGCTAGCCAGCATGTTCAGGCAGAATGCAGCTGTGTCTCACTCAAGCTCATCCCCCCGGGGCATGGTCGGAAGACTCCGCACGGAGTCGGGATCGGCCATGCTGCTCATCATTGTCACGGCCTTCGCTCTCCTCTGGGCGAACTCGCCGCTGTCCTCTTCCTACTTCGAGTTGTGGCACCAGAGCGTAGGGATCGACGTCGGCCCGTTCGGGTTGCACCTGGATCTGCACCACTGGATCAACGACGGGCTCATGGTCGTGTTCTTCTTCGTCGTGGGTCTCGAGGTGCGCCAGGAGTTTGCGTATGGGGCCCTGCGGGACAGCAGTCGCGCACGCCTGGCAGCGATCGCCGGTGTCGCGGGCGTGGCGTTGCCCGCGCTGGTGTATGTCCTGGTCGTCGGAGCGTCCGGTGGTGAGGGGCTTCGCGGGTGGGGGGCGGTCGTCGGAACGGACACGGCGTTCATGCTCGGTGCTCTCGCGATCGTCGGCCCCCGGCTTTCCGGGCAGCTTCGCGTCTTCCTTCTGACTCTCACGGTGGTCGACGACTTCCTTGCGGTGTCGATCATCGGGGTGTTCTACAGCGAGGAGATCCGGCCCGTCCCGCTGCTGGTCGCTCTCGGCTGCCTCGTCGCCCTGTGGTTGCTGGGCCGTTCCCGGCAGTGGAGTGCTGCTCCGTATGTGGGGATCGTCATCGTGCTGTGGCTGGCGACTCTGTCCTCCGGCATCCACGCCTCGCTGACGGGCATGATCGCCGGCCTTCTGATCCCCGCCTACCCGACGCAAAGGCACGAGGTGGCCGCCGCCCGGCAGCTGTTCCGCGACTTCTGGCAATCCCCGAGCGCTTCCTCGGCGCGTGCCGTCGGACGGGGGCTGTCCAAGGGCGTGTCGGTCAACGAGCGGTTGCACGAGTACCTCCGTCTCCCCACGGCGTTGCTGGTCGTGCCGATCTTCGCTCTGGCCAATGCCGGGGTCGACCTGGGCGGCGGGGTGGTGGCCGACTCGCTGGGCTCGCCTGTGACGTGGGGCGTCATCGCGGGGCTCGTGCTCGGCAAGCTCCTCGGAATCGGGATCGCGACGCTCCTCGCCGTTCGGATGGGCGCAGGCCGACTGCCGGAGGGAGTCGGAATGGGCAGCGTGTTCGGCGGGGCAGCACTTTCGGGCATCGGTTTCACCGTGTCGCTGCTGGTCATCAGCCTCGCTTTCGACTCCTCCTCTGATCTGGGGCGCCAGGCGACGCTGGGCGTGCTCGTGGCGATGGTGCTCGCTACTGTTCTGGGCTGGTCGATCTTCAAGGTCGCGGCCCATCGGTGGGGAGAGGAGACGGCGGATCTCCCGATGACGCTCGACTCTCCGGTGGACCCCGAGGTGGATCACATCCGCGGACCGGAGGACGCCCGGCTCACCCTCGTGGAGTTCGTGGACTTCGAGTGCCCGTACTGCGCGCACGCCACTGGCTCCTGGGAGGACCTGCACGGGCGCTTCGGTGACGATCTGCGCTATGTCGTGCGGCATCTGCCTCACCATCCGCACGGCCCCCTCGCCGCACGGGCCGCCGAGGCGGCCGCGAAGCAGGAGATGTTCTGGCCGTGGCTCGACTTCGTCTTCACTCGGCAGAACGCGCTGGAGAGGGAGGATCTCATCGGCTACGCGGCTGAGCTGGGCCTCGATGTCGAGGCGTTCATCGAGGATCTCGACAGCGACGAGGTTGCTGCGAGGGTGCAGCGGGACATCGCGAGCGCGGAGGCGAGCGGCGCCAAGATGACCCCGACGTTCTTCATCGATGGTTGTCGGATGGTGGGCAGCTATGACGCGCGCTCACTGACCGAGATGCTGGAATCCAGCCGTCGCGGGAGCCGCACCCAGGCGGCGAAGGCCTGAGGCCGATCCGCGAACCCGGAACACGGTGGGACGCGGGCGACCCTGCCGGCGAGGAACCCGTTCCACGCAGCTCCGGTCTCGCTGGTCGCAACCCGCATGCCGAGCACTTCGCGGTGCCCGTCCCCGTTCATGCCTATCGCGAGGGGGACGACGGCGAGATCACGCCCCCGCCCTCCCGGACTTTCCGCGCCAGCGCGGCGGCGCGTGGGCAGATTCCTCCGGTGGGTGCAGACCCGGCGAGATAGCAGTCCGCGACGACCGGGATTAGGGCTGCTCCGGCGCGCTTACACCGCTCGACCAGCCACGGGGGAGGCAGGTGCCCGGGCGGAGATGGGGGACGGCCACGCCGATCGTGCCGATGAGGGCGTGGAGGTCGCTGAGGTAGCAGCCGTCGCGCTCCACCGCTTTCGGAGTCTCCTCTCATCGAGACCCCGAGAACCCGCTGGGCTCCTTCTGGAAAGCCCGGCGCACCGCCTCGCGGCGGTACACGCGCCCTGCACGTCACACCGAGGGCGTGCTCGTCAAAGCATCGGTCCCCGTGATGGCGGTGTCGATGGGGACGGCTTGCCTGTCACCGCGAGGCGATCGCCCCTGCCACCACGAGATCGATGAGCCGACGCAGAGCCGCATCGACGTTCTCGCTCTCATTGCGCCCCTGCCGGGAGCGGTTGAGCTCGGCCAGCACCCCGGTGACGATGAGCCGGGCGGCGGTTGCCTCGACCGCTCCGGGGGCCCCGCCGGCAGCTCCGGCCGCGCCGTCCCGCGTCACTCCGACCGCACCTGACGCGTGGGCCCGACTGTCCTGCAAGCGCGAGGCGATCTGCTCCTCGAGGCTCTCGACATGGTCGAGGACCCGCCGGCGGTGCGGCATCTCTGCACCGAAGAGGATCTCGCGGGCGACCCATGTCGCGGGCTCGGGCCAGCGGCACATCGCGGCGACGAGCGGCGAGATGAGCGCCGCGATCTGGTCCGCGATCTCCCCTGCCGGCGGTGGTGTATCGGACCCGCCGGGCGCGGCGAACGCAGAGAGCGGAGGACTGGCCGTCGCGCGCTCGTGGGCTCCCCAGAGCGCATCGACGACCATCATGAGCAGCTCCGTCTTCGTCGCGGCGTACTGGAAGACGGTCCCCTCGGCCACATCCGCCGCGCGCGCGACCTCGCTCATCGAGGTCCGCTGGAATCCGCGCTCCTCGAACAGCGCGCGCGCCGCGGCGAGGATGCGGGCGCGCTTCTCCGCCTTCGCCCGCTCGCGCCTGCCCAGCGTCGCCGACAGCCCCAGCCCCGTGCCATTCCGAGTTTCCATACAACCATTGTAGTCGACTCAATCTTGAGTACGCTCAAAATGCAGGCCGGGTGATCGGCATCCGCCACGCGTCGGGAAGGATGGACCATGCAGCACACAGCAGGTAACTACGAGGCGTTCGCGCGTCCCCGCCCCGCACAGCACGCCCAGGAGACGAAGGCCTACATCGTCGGCAGCGGGCTGGCCGGGCTCGCGGCTGCCGTCTTCCTGATCCGCGACGCCGGGGTCCCCGGTGCCAACGTCACGATCCTCGAGAAGGGCGACGTCGCCGGCGGTGCGCTCGACGGCCTTGACGTGCCGGACAAGGGCTTCGTCATCCGCGGCGGCCGGGAGCTGGAGGACCACATGGAGTGCCTGTGGGACATGATGCGCTCCATCCCCTCCCTCGAGCTCGAGGACGCCTCCGTGCTCGACGAGTTCTACTGGCTCAACAAGGACGACCCCAACTACTCGCTGCGCCGGGCCACCGTCCGTCAGGGCGAGGACGCGGGCCACGAGGGCCGCTTCAGCCTGCCGAAGCGGGCGCAGAAGGACCTGCTCAGGGTCTTTCTCGCCGAGCGCGCGGAGATGGAGGGCAAGCGCATCGACGAGGTGATGGGCCGTGAGTTCCTCGACTCGCCTTTCTGGATGTACTGGCGGACGATGTTCGCCTTCGAGGAGTGGCACTCCGCGCTCGAGTTCAAGCTCTATCTCCACAGGTTCGTCCACCACATCGGCGGACTGCCCGATTTCACGGCGCTGAAATTCACGAAGTACAACCAGTACGAGTCCTTCGTCCTGCCGCTCATGCACTACCTCACCGAACACGGCGTCGTCTTCCAGTCCGGCACCGAGGTCCTCGATGTGGATTTCGCCCACCGCAACGGCGAGATCCGCGCCACCGCGATCCACTGCCGCCGCGACGGCGCCGAGGAGACCATCGAGCTCGGTGAGCACGACCTCGCGCTGATGACGATCGGATCGCTCGTGGACAACTCCGATGACGGTGACCACCACACCCCCGCTGTGCTCCAGGAGGGCCCGGCCCCGGCCTGGGACCTGTGGAAGCGCATCGCGAAGAAGGACCCGTCGTTCGGGCGCCCGGAGGTCTTCTGCTCCTCGATCGAGGAGACGAAGTGGGAATCGGCCACGGTCACGACGCTCGATCAGCGCATCCCGGCCTACATCGAGCGCATCGCCCAGCGCGATCCGTTCAGCGGCCGCGTGGTCACCGGCGGCATCGTCACCGCCGAGGACTCCTCCTGGCTGCTGAGCTGGACGGTCAATCGCCAGCCGCACTTCAAGAAGCAGCCGAAGGATCAGATCGTCGTCTGGGTCTACGGCCTGTTCGTCGACGTCGAGGGCGACTACGTGAAGAAGCCCCTGTCGCAGTGCACCGGTGAGGAGATCACCCAGGAGTGGCTCTACCACCTGGGTGTGCCCGTGGAGGAGATCCCTGAGCTCGCGGCGACCGGCGCCCGGTGCGTGCCGGTGATGATGCCCTACGTGACGAGCTTCTTCATGCCCCGCCGCGCTGGGGATCGCCCTCGGGTCGTCCCGGAGGGTGCCGAGAACTTCGCGTTCCTCGGGCAGTTCGCGGAGACCGGCCGCGACACGATCTTCACCACCGAGTACTCGGTGCGCACCGGCATGGAGGCCGTCTACGAGCTCCTCGACGTGGAGCGCGGCGTGCCGGAGACCTGGGGCTCCACGTACGACGTGCGCGACCTCCTCGAGGCCTCGGCGCGCATGCGCGACGGCAAGAAGGTGGAGATCCCCGGCCCAGCCGCGCTGCGCAGCTACCTGCGCGACAGGCTCGAGCACGGAGAGATCGGTCAGCTCCTCGAGGAGCACGGCCTGATCTGAGCCTCGTGCCCGCCCACCCGGAGTGCGCCTCGGCCCGGCCCCGAGGCGCGCCCAGGGGTTGGTCGGCAGAATGTCGGTGCCGCGTGCTCAAGGCCTGAGAAGGGGGACCGCCGCAAGGATAGGTGACTCTTCTGGCGTGGCCGAGGGGCGGCCCAGAAGGATGCGCACCATGTCCGCTGGTGGTCACCATCGCTCGACAGCCCGGACCCACGCCCATGCTGCGGGTACGCCGCCGCTCGCAGTGCCGGCCGACCGGTGATGGTGGGATCTTCCGCGCCGGGTGCCAGGTCGGGGCACCGCAGTCACCGTCCGGACCGAGGCCCGCTATCGAGTCCGGGAGCTCGGATGGTGCGCATCATGGGAGTGAGTGATGCTTGCGAGCTCGGCGCGCGTGCGGGCGCCGTATTTCCGCAGCAAGTTGGCCACGTGGTACTTCACGGTGTTCGCCGTGATCCCGAGCTGGTCGCCGATGCGCTGGTTCGAGATCCCGGTCGCGACCAGGCGCAGCACCTGCTTCTCTCGGTCGGTGAGCTCCTCGGCGCCCTCCACGGTGAGCGCTGCGCTGGGTGGGTCCAGCGGGATCTCGATCCGCAGCGTCGTCCCCCAGCCCGGGGTCGTCTCCACGTCCATGGTTCCGTCGAGCGCCGCCACCCGCTCCACGATCGGACGCAGTGTGTCGTCGTCCGCCGTCACCGCGGTTCCCCCGTCGTCACGGACCTCCATCAGCAGGTTGCGGCCATCGCAGTCCCAGCCGATCCGGGCGCGTGCAGCGTCCGCGCGGTCCATGAGCGAGAGCACTGCTGTGCGGGAGATGGCTCGGGCTTCCCGAGCGACCGGGCCCGGCAGCGCCCGTCCTCGCGCAGGAGGCTCGGCGAACTGGACGTGCAGTGGCCCGGAGCGGATCAGAGGACGCAGTTCGGCGCGCAGGCGCGAGAATGCCTCGGCTACCGGCTCGAGCACGCTCTCCTGCTGCGCATGGACCGAACGAGCACGGATGAGCGCGGAGGAGGCGATCTCCGTGGCCTCCCTGCGCGCGGCAGCATCCGCGAGTCGGCCGGAGCGGAGCACGGCGAGGATCGATTCGAGGGTGATCGCATGCTGATCGGCCTGCTCGGTCAGGGCACGGTCCCGCGACAGGGAGCGGGCACGTTCCAGCGGGGTCGGGGGGTCGCTCACCCCGCTACTCTAGCCCGACCTGGGAGACCCACCCGATCGAACGGGGCGCCCCGCTCATCGGGCAGCAGTGGACCGCCGCGGACCGGCCCAAGATGGTCGACATGGAAGAACGAGGCATTCAGGATTCGCTGACGCGGATCGTCAACGAGATCGAGGGGGCAGCTGCCCTTCCCGACGCGCCCGCGCTCGCGGCCGCCGTCGAGCTGACAGCGGACGCCCGGCGGGTCTTCGTCCACGGCGCTGGACGCTCCGGGCTCGCGCTGCGGATGACGGCCATGCGCCTCATGCACCTCGGGCTGGAGGTCCACGTCGTCGGTGAGACGACGACCCCGGCGATCGGAGAGGGCGATCTGCTCCTGACCGCCAGCGGTTCCGGCACGACCTCGGGGGTGGTGAGCGCGGCTGAGACGGCGCGATCCGTCGGTGCCCGCGTCATCGGGATCACGACCGACCCCGAGTCACCGCTTGCTCAGCTGTCCCACGCCGTCCTGGTCATCCGTGCGGCGACGAAGACAGACCGGTCCGAGCAGCAGTCGGCCCAGTATGCCGGCAGCCTCTTCGAGCAGCTCCTCGTCCTCGTCGGCGACGCTCTCTTCGACGTCCTGTGGCAGAAGAGCGGACAGAGTGCGGATGCGCTCTGGCCCCGTCATGCCAACCTCGAATGACCTTTCTTCCCCGTTCCCTCATCGACACCACCACGAGAAAGAGACACCCTGACATGCGTCTGCAGTTCGCCATGGACACCCTGACCACCGAGTCCGCCCTCGACCTCGCCGCGAAGGCCGCCCCCTACGTCGACATCCTCGAGCTCGGCACCCCTCTGATCAAGAGCGAGGGCCTCGCGGCGATCACGGCGGTCAAGGCCGCCCACCCCGACAAGACCGTCTTCGCCGATCTCAAGACCATGGATGCCGGGGAGCTGGAAGCTGACATCGCCTTCTCCGCCGGAGCCGATCTGGTCACCGTGCTCGGCGTCGCCGGTGACAGCACGATCGCCGGCGCGGTCGCCGCGGCGACCAAGCACGGCAAGGGCGTCGTCGTCGATCTGATCGGCGTGTCCGACAAGGCCGCACGGGCCCGAGAGGTCGTCGCCCTCGGCGCCGTCTTCGTGGAGATGCACGCCGGCCTCGACGAGCAGGCGGAGGACGGCTACAGCCTCGACGCCCTGCTCTCCGCCGGCAAGGCCGCCGAGGTCCCGTTCTCCGTCGCCGGCGGCGTCAGTGCGGACTCTGTCGAGGCCGTCCAGCAGGCGGGAGCAGACGTGGCCGTCGCGGGCAGCGCCATCTACAGCGCATCGGACGTCGCCGCCGCGGCCGCCGCCATCCGCTCCGCCATCCGGTGACCACCGCCCACCGCATCCCGTGGTGAGGGGGCAGGTGACGGCACGCCCGGACCCTGTCCCCTCCCACCGGATGCGGTGGACTGATGCCGCAGTCGATCCCCGCGTGGCACAGAGCGCCACGTGACCCTACTTCCCCGCAGGACGTGCCCGGCATCGGCGCCGCTCGGAGGTCCGCTCGATCCCGGCGATGGCTGCTGTCATGACGCGCATACGCCGGACTCCCGCAAGGGCTCGATCGACAGCTGCGGGCTCCGGCTCATCGACCGCCGTCCTGGCCTCGGAGCACAAGATCTCGCCGAGCTCCCGGCGCGGACGGCGACGGTGCTCTCGGGGAGGCGCTCGATCCGCGTCATGATGATCGTGACGTTCTGGACGGCGCGGTGGCGCGTCCCGACGGCCCCGCCGTGGGCGATGTCGCTGCGGCAGCGTCAGACCTTCTCAGCGCCGGCCCCGCGGTGGACCGGCGCTCGTCCGCGTGACACCCCAGCTGGAGCTCCCCGCCAGGACCGGCGCCGGTGAAGTGAAACCGGTCCCTCCGCGACGTGCGCGTCCCGGCGGTCCTGGCGCCGGTGATCGTCCTCCTCGCCCCGCGAGGCGATCCGGAGCGGGAGGTGAGGGGCGTCAGGAGCGTCGCAGCGAGCTGGCCCATCTCCCAGGACCACGCCCCTCCTCGCTCCTCCACGCCGCTGGGCGCCGGCATGCCGGCCCCACCTTCCCCGGGCCCGCGCCCGGGCATCGTCCAGGACCGGATCGTCGAAGGATCCGTGCAAAGAACCGGCCCGCGACCGCCGCTGGAGCGACGATCGCGGGCCGGGTGCATGACATCCCTGAATCAGGCTGGGATCATGCCATGCGGGTCGATGATGAACTTCTCCGAGGCACCGGTGTCGAACGTCGCGTAGGCGTCGGGGGCCTCGTCGAGGCTGATGACCTTGGTGTTGAGCATGTCGCTGAGGTAGGGCATGCGGTCCCACAGGATCGACATCATCAGCTCACGGTTGTAGTGCATGATCGGGGCCTGGCCGCCGGAGATCCGAGGCGACTTGATCCACGCCTTGCCGAAGTCGAGCGAGAAGGTGCCCTCCTGCTCGGCCTTGGAGGAGGCCAGCGGGTCGGGACCGTAGATGCCGACGATGCCGGTGGCACCGCCTGCGCGGGTGGCGTCCATGACCTGGTTGATGGCGTGGGCCGGGTTCATGTCCTCGGCCTCGCGGCCGATCCCGTGGGCTTCGTTGCCGACGTAGTCGACGGCGCAGTCCACCATGGGTTCGCCGAGGATGGCCTCGATCTGATCGGTCAGCGGCACGTCCTGGTTGAGATCGATGGTCTCGCAGCCGTTGTTCTTCATCAGGTCCAGCCGGTCCTGATGGTAGTCACCGACGATGATGCAGGAAGCGCCCAGGAGACGGGCCGCCGCGGCGCCGCAGCGTCCCACAGGTCCGGCGCCGGCGATGTAGACGGTCGAGCCGGGCTTCGCCCCGGCCTCCATGAGGCCGTGGAACGCGGTGGGCAGGATGTCCGAGAGAAGGGCGAGGTCACGGATCTTCTCCATGGCCTGGTCCTTGTCCGGGAAGCGGAGCAGCTGGAAGTCGGCGTAGGGGACGAACATGTACTCCGCCTGCCCGCCCTGGAAATCACCCAGGTTGAACCCGTAAGCGCCGCAGGACACGTCGGGGTTCACGGTCTCGCACGCCTCGGTGTGGCGGGCGCGGCAGTTGCGGCATCGGCCGCAGGCGACGTTGAAGGGGACCGAGACCAGGTCGCCTTCGGAGAGGAACTCGACGTCGGAGCCGACCTCGACGACCTCGCCGGTCATCTCGTGCCCCATCACCATGCCCTGGGGTACGGGGAAGGAACCGCGGTAGATATGCAGGTCGGAACCGCAGATGTTGGTGGCGACGATCTTGAGGATGACGCCGTGCGGGGCGCTCTTGCCGTTCGGCATCTCGAGCTTCGGGAAGTCGAGGGTTTCGACGCGCATGTCCTTGACGTTCTGGAACACGACGGCGCGGTTGCTGCTTGCCATGACGATCTCCTCCAGTTGTGGATGGCCCGGTCGCGGAAGTGCCACGGTCATTTAGATGCCCGTCGCCCGCGACCTCGGCTCTCGTCGAGCATAGCCGAGGAGGAATCTCGTCCTCCACCGAGGTGCCCGCCGCCGCTGCGGCGACAGGCGCCACGGGCAGGTGGGCCGTGGAGGACCGGGCCATGCTCCGACCGATCGGTGGAACGCGTTGCTAGTGTCGCCGGCATGGTCGAAGCACGCAGGTCCGCATCGTCGGACTCCTCACCCGTTCAGCCCGACGTGCAGGTTCTCGGCGCGCGCGAGCACAACCTCCAGGACATCGACCTGGCGGTCCCCCGCGAGGCTCTGGTGGTGTTCACCGGCGTCTCCGGCTCGGGAAAGTCCTCCCTGGCCTTCGGAACCCTGTTCGCGGAGTCCCAGCGCCGTTACCTCGAGTCCGTCGCTCCCTACGCCCGTCGCCTCATCGACCAGGCAGGCGTCCCGGACGTCGACTCCATCACGGGCATGCCGCCGGCCGTCGCTCTTCAGCAGCAGCGCGGGGGCCGCAGCGCGAGGTCCTCGGTGGGCAGCATCACCACGCTCTCCTCGCTGGTGCGCATGCTCTACTCCCGGGCCGGCCACTACCCCGATGATCAGCCGATGCTCTACGCCGAGGACTTCTCCGCCAACACCGTGCAGGGCGCATGCCCGGAGTGCCACGGCATCGGCCGGGTGTACGAGGTCACCGAGGACATG
This sequence comes from Kocuria palustris, assembly GCF_007666205.1. Taxonomy (GTDB): domain Bacteria; phylum Actinomycetota; class Actinomycetes; order Actinomycetales; family Micrococcaceae; genus Kocuria; species Kocuria palustris_A. Next base: position 144,442 of record NZ_VDOR01000006.1, on the reverse strand, counting down.
ATGGTGCCGGACCCTTCATTGACGATCCGCGAGCGGGCCATCGCCTCCTGGCCGACGGCCTGGCACGGTCATCAGCTGCGCGATGTCCTCGTCGCGCTCGGCTACGACGTCGATGTGCCCTGGAAGGATCTGCCGAAGGAGGATCGCGACTGGATCCTCTACACGGACGAGACGCCGTACGTCCCGGTCCACTCGCGCCTGACGCTCGCCGAGGCCCGGGCCGCGATCGCGGCTGGGGTCGAGCCAAGCTACTCGGGCACCTTCGTCGGTGCGCGCCGGTACGTGCTCGACACGTTCGCGAACACCAAGAGCGGGTCGATGAAGCGGCGCGTGGCACAGTTCCTCACGGCCGCGCCCTGCCCTGCCTGCCACGGCAAGCGGCTGAAGCCGGAGGCGCTGTCGGTGACCTTCGAGGGCCTCGATGTCGCTGATCTCTCCGATCTGCCCCTCGCGGAGCTCTCGACGTTGATCGAGGAGGCAGTCGAGCGGGCCACCGGCGATCTCGACGGGACCGAGACTGCCGGTCAGGCACTGGACGAGACAGCCCGACGCGACGCTGTGCAGCAGCGCGTCGACGCCGGCGGATCAGCCCATGAGGCAGCCCCCGACGTGCGCAGGACGCCGAACCACTCGGTGGAGAAGCTGGCCGCGACAGCGCGCCTGGGCGCAGAACTCGTCAACAGACTGCGGCCCATCATCGACCTCGGTCTGGGGTATCTCTCCCTGAGCCGCACCACCCCCACCCTCTCGGGTGGGGAGCTACAGCGACTGCGGCTCGCGACCCAGCTGACCTCCGAACTGTTCGGTGTGGTCTACGTGCTCGATGAGCCTTCCGCAGGGCTTCATCCGCAGGACGTCAGCGCGCTGCTCGGCATCCTCGACGGTCTCAAGCACCGAGGCAACAGCCTGTTCGTCGTGGAGCATTCGGTGGACGTGATGCGGCACGCGGACTGGCTGGTCGACATCGGTCCCGGCGCGGGCGAGCGCGGCGGCCGCGTCGTCTACAGCGGTCCCACCGAGGGACTCGCCGCGGTGGAGGAGTCCGCGACTCGCGGGTATGTCTTCGGGGGCAGCGGCCTGCCTCACCGGACCCCCCGGGAGCCAGAGGGATGGCTGCGGCTCGAGCACGTCACGCGCAACAACCTGCGCGATGTGTCGATCTCCCTTCCGCTCGGGGCATTCACCGCCGTCACCGGAGTCTCCGGATCGGGCAAGTCGAGCCTGGTCAGCCAGGCACTGCCTGCGCTGCTCGACGAACGGCAGGGACGAGCAGACGAGGCGGAGGACGCTGACGACGCCGACGGGGACGAGCTCCTGCTGTCGGACGAGCCCGACGAGCTCGAGGGTGAGATCCGAGGCGACGTCGACGGGGTGCGCCGCGTCGTGAGCATCGACCAGAAGCCCATCGGTCGCACCCCGCGCTCGAACGTCGCCACCTATACGGGCCTGTTCGACCACGTGAGGCGGAGGTTCGCGGAGACGCCCGAGGCTCGCGCTCGCGGGTACAAAGCGGGCAGGTTCTCCTTCAACGTCACCGGCGGTCGCTGCCCTACCTGCAAGGGCGAAGGATCCGTCATGGTGGAGCTGCTCTTCCTCCCCTCGGTCTACACCGAGTGCCCCGACTGCCACGGCACCCGCTACCAGTCCAGCACGTTGGAGATCGCCTGGCGTGGCCGCAACATCGCGGAGATCCTCGCCATGAGCGTCGAGGAGGCCCACGACTTCTTCCAGGGCGAGTTCGACATCATGCGCTCGCTCACGGCGCTGGTCGACGTCGGCCTCGGATATCTCCGTCTCGGACAGCCGGCCACCGAGTTGTCCGGAGGTGAGGCGCAGCGAGTGAAGCTCGCCTCCGAGCTCCAACGATCCCAGCGCGGGGACACCCTCTACGTCCTCGACGAGCCGACGTCCGGGCTGCACAGCGCCGATTCCGATCGGCTCGTGACGCATCTCCAGACCCTCGTGGACGCAGGCAACACCGTCGTCGTGGTCGAGCTCGACATGCGCATCGTCGCCGTGGCCGACCACGTCATCGACCTCGGGCCCGGGGCGGGGGACGACGGCGGCACGGTGGTCGCCTCAGGCACGCCCGCGCAGGTCGCCTCGTCCGGAGCCGGTGCGTCGGCACCTTACCTCGAGGCCGCGCTCCGGGAGGCCGCCTCCCGGACGTGAGCGTCGTACGGCTGCGACGAGGGCGATGACCTCGTCGCAGGGAGCGCATCGGACGAGCAGGCTGCGTCACCTGATCGGTGACCCTCGCCGTGTGACTTCCCCGCGCGGTCAGCAGGCGCTCCGCCCCGCCTGCGGATGAGGTCGGGAACCGGTGACCCTCGAACGACGCTGACCGGACGTCCTGCGGCGGCGTCGACGTCCTCGTGCCCCCGGCATCGCGGCGTCCCGGAGGAGATGGCCACGTGCGCCCCGTCCCTGACGTACGAGGTCTACACTGACTGAGGGGCAGACGCTCACATTCGGCCAGGCCCCGGCGAAGAAGGCCCACCGTCGATGGCGAAACGTCAGCGACGACCTCCGGGCCGAAGCTTCTTCTCCGCCCCCCCCAGAACCCGGCCCGAGAATCGGCAGCCACCACCTGCCGGGACCTCGATGAGCGCAACGACGACTGCACGCGAGTCGTCCTGCACCCGAACCACGCTGCCCGGTACGGACAGCGTGCGGCTCGCCCGCAAGGGCAGGCCGTCACCTCCCACAGAACGGAGCAGAACATGGCAGACGAATTGCACGGCAAGCGGATCGCGATCCTGGCCGCGGACGGCGTCGAGCGCGTGGAGCTCGAACAGCCGAGACAGGCTCTGCAGGACGCGGGGGCCACCACCGAGCTGCTGTCGCTGCACGAGGGCGAGATCAAGGCCCGGGAGAACGACCTGGATGAGGCCGGGACATTCTCGGTCGATGCCCTGGTGAAGTCCGCCTCGGCCGACGACTACGACGCCCTGCTGCTTCCCGGCGGCACGGTCAACCCCGATCAGCTGCGCGTGGACACCGACGCCGTCGGATTCGTGCGCGACATCATGGTCGCCGACAAGCCGGTCGCCGCGATCTGCCACGGACCGTGGACGCTGATCGAGGCCGGTGTCGCGAAGGGTCGGACGCTGACCTCGTACCCGAGCATCCGCACCGACCTGCGCAATGCCGGAGCGAACGTCGTCGACGAAGAGGTGGCGCGCGACGGGAACCTGATCACCAGCCGCTCGCCCGAGGATCTCCCGGCCTTCAACGCCGCGATGGTCGAGCTGTTCAGCCAGGACAAGTGAGGAAACCATGATCAACTCTGCATTGTCGGTCGTCGTGCACGCCAAGCCCGGGAAGGAGCAGGACGTCGCGGACTTCCTCCGCAGCGCCCGTCCCATCGTCGAGCAGGAGGAGGGTACGCGGGCCTGGTTCGCTCTTCAGTTCGACGAATCGACCTTCGGGATCTTCGACGTGTTCCCCGACGACGAGGCCCGCCAGACCCACCTCTCCGGAGGCGTCGGTCAGGCACTCGCTGCACAGGGAGCAGATCTGTTCAGCACAGAACCGAGCATCCAGAACGTCGACGTGATCGCGTACAAGCTGCCCGGCGAGACCTCCTAGAGAAACAGCGTCGATTGACCTCGGGGTGTGCCCCCGATCGGCTCCACAGCCGTGGCCAGGGCTGTGGAGCCGATTCCCGGGGCGTCCCGATCCAGGACCGTGCGAGTTGCGCTGCCCGCTGGCGGCCGATGGTCCCCTCAGCGGGGCACCCAGGGCCCTGCTCCTCGGCCACCCGAGCATCTGCGGCACGCGATTCGATCGTCGCTGGGCACGGATCGGCTGCTGCTCCGCCAGTTGGCTCGGCACGAGCGCGGCGGACTCGTCGGTATCTGAGAGATGCCCTCCGAGATGAGGAATCGGACAGCTTCGCGCGAATCCCGGCCCGCGTCCTCATGGTCGTGCCGCAGGCCACAGCACTGCGCCTCCGACAGACCGTGCGAGAACGCACGACATCGGGACTGCCGCACGATCAGGTGACAGTTTGACCTATCCATGCGGCAGTCCCCATGACGTCGCAGTACCCCTGGATGTTCGCGCTTGACCACCACGACCGAGCTCGATGGGCTCAGGGTCTGATCGACGCCGCGCGAGCCTCCTTCTCCACCTCGCAGCCGCACCTGGCGATCGCCAAGTTCACCTCATGGCGCGAGACCGCTGAAGCCATCGCCGCGGGGCTGGGAGAGGAGGTCGTCGAGTGGCTCGACTCTGACGACGAGGACGGCGCGACCTTCATCGTCGAGCGGCCCTGAGCAGTGGGCAGGCACACCTCGGTACCGCAGCCGACCAAGAAGTCCGAGTACATCCCGAGGTCCGGATCCTCGTCCGCGATGAAGAGATTCCGCAGTTCTGGTTCTGCGTCGACGGGATGACCGTCCATCTCGAACAGGTCCATACGGCCCATCTGAAGCAGACCCTGTATCCCGTTCCGGGAGTCGCCTGGGGAATCACCTCCCCAGGCTCTGCGCCACCCTCTGCACCAGGCCCTGGGAATTCTCCAGGGTACGCTGCGAGCGCTCCTCCAGGGAAAGGGTCTCCTCCATCTGCCGCACGCCGTCGGGCTTGCGCCGGCCCACGGTGTAGTCGCTGCAGGCGAGGTCCGTGCAGATGTAGGTGCCCACGCTGCTGTACCGGTCCTTGGCCGACTTTGAGCGCTGGATCGAGAACATGGACACCCCGGTGGAGGTGTGCAGGGTCAGGCACAGCTGGCACATCCGCGCCCCGCCGTTGCCCTTCAGCGTCGACTTCTCCATCACCAGCCCGCGCAGGCCGTCGTCGGTCTCGACCACCAGGTAAGCGGCCTTGGGCGACTTGGGATCGGTCCAGCCCAGGATGATCTGGGCGTCCCAGTCGATCTGGTCCAGATCCTTCGGCACCGCCAGGCGCTGCGCGGCTCCCTTGGAGCAGTTCAGGAAGCTCTTGCGGATCTCGGACTCGGAGTGGGCGTGCACGGGGGTCGGCTCTCTGCGGAAGGAGGGACGGGTGCTCGGAGCACCCGGAGGGCGGCGCCGAAGGTATCACAGCCCCTGCAGTTGTGACCGGGAGCACAGCGGACGATAGATTGTGCCCATGGCCGCCGTACCGCCGCTGTTCAGCGATCTCGCCGCCGCCGTCGACCTCGACCCGTCCCAGGCGGCCGCCATCCGCGGTCCGCGCCTGTGGTGGTGCGGACCCCTGGACGTGGAGGGCCTGGCCCTGGGTTCGGCGCAGGCCGCCGCCACGGGACTGTCGCATCTCACCGGGCGGGACCTCTCGGTGGATGCCGAGAGAGTGGCCGCCTCCTTCGCCTCGATCTCCCACCTGCGCGTCAACGGCCGTCGTCCGCAGACCGCGGGAGCGCTGTCCGGATTCCATGCCACCGCTGACGGCTGGGTGCGCCTGCACGGCAACTACCCGCACCACGCCCGTGCCATCGAACGGGCGTCTGGACCTCGGATCCTCCGCGGAGGAGTCCGCCGAGATCCAGCGTCTCCACGCGGAGAAGAAGTGCCTGCGGGAGATCAATGCCATCCTGTGCCGGGCCTCGATTGCCTTCGCGGGATTGCTCGACACCAGCAACGGCTGACCCTAGCTAACATTAACGAGATGGTGGCCGAAGGCTACCAGTCGAGCCACCCTGCGAGTCCTGAACCAGCAGGACACAAGGTTCTCTGCACGCACCTACCGCGCCTGGATGAGCCCGGATCGTATAGCGGCTTGAACTTTCGCAGATGTTTTGTTTAAAGAATGACCCGCGCTCTGTCCAGGGGCGTGAATCGAGTCACCAGGCAACTGAGGATGACGCCAGAAGGTCGCTCCGGGTGCAGGAAGTGGGTCGCGCAATTGCGCCGTCGAGCTGGTCTCACCGGCACCTCCCGCGGACAAGTTCGGCCACACCATGCAACGGCATCTGGCTCGAGGGCATCCGCCAGTCAACGTAGTTACGGACCACCCGGCCCCGGGGCCGATGGCAGATGTGCGGGCGACCTGTTGAATCAAAACTCTACCGCAGCACGGGGTCACATGCGGTCGCATATGTCACGTACGTGAAGACCTGGGCAGGGTTCATCTCCTCCCGTTTGTAGAGGACATGCTCGCTCTGCGAGTCGTGGGCTGGCACGTCAGCTTTAGAATGCGCACCAATCTCGTTATGCCTCCATCGCGACTCCCCGCAACTCCCAATGTGGCGACGCAATCGTGAAGGACATCCCGAATTACCTGGTTCTCTGATTGGCCACGGCGACGCAGGAAATCGATACATGCCTTTTCGCTACACCTAGCACCCGCCCCTGGTGGGCATCGAACATTCGTTTGGGACCGAAGGCGACACGCGCTACAACGCGCACGCGAAGACTATGAACAACCTTGTTCAAGACCGAGTGCCCCCACACGGGCGCACTCCACGTCGGCTCCAACAAACGACCAGGCCACGGTGTGCGCCACTGGACCTCCTGCGACCAGAACAACCGGGGTTGCGCCACCTGCGGCAGGTCGTTTTATTCTCGCGATTTCAATCGGCGAAACAAATCAAATAAAAGAATAATGGCCGCACCCAATTTCACTTACAGAAACCAAAGTGATCGGGACCCGCCTCGCGCGAAACTCCACGCAATGCGGGCCCCTCAATGATTTCGAATCAGGTCAAGTGAAAAGCTAGGCGCACCTCAAGTCATTGACGCCGCAACTCTCACATTCGACCAGTTGGCACCAAAACGTGCAACCACCACTTGCCGTCATCGTGCTTCACACACCAAGCACTCGCACTTCCACCATTGTACTGCACTGACCGATGACAAAAATCAATTCCACTAAATGGACCCTTAATTACCTCCTTGGAAATAAGCGCCGCCGATGCCCCAGGAGCAGAAACCCCCATGAGACTCATAGTCAGCACTGCCGCCACTGCACCCATCTTGAGTCGCTTCACAATCAACACCTTCCATAGCGTAGCTACAACGGACATCGGCATCGTGTCACATCTCACAACTCGCTGCAACCGGCACTGAGTTTTGCGCGATGTGCTCTCCCCAGTCTGGCGAGCGCCTGCTCCATAGACACCGATCGTGTCGTTTAGGGAAAACCATGCTTGCCTGATGCCCGCCCCATGATTTCCATGTAAACGTGACTATCTCCCTGCCCCTCCCGGTTCGCCTTCATCGCACAGGATCAACACCTGCCGAAGGTCCTGTCCTGCCTGTCCTCAGACTGGTCGTTACGTCTAGTCGCAGTCATGCCCCCATACCAACGACTCGGCTCGTTTTCAGGGTCGCCAACAGAATCGACGGAAGTTTGTGGTGGAGGGCTGTCCTAACTTGATTGCCGAGCGCGTCGCCTGCGCACCTGACCGGGTGCGCCTTCTCCAAATATCTCCAGCGGACGGCCGCCTCCTTCGCCTCAATCTCCCACCTGCGCGTCAACGGGCGCAGGGTAGAGACCGCCGGTCCGCTGTCCGGCTTCCACGCCACCGCCGATGGCTGGGTGCGCCTGCACGGCAACTACCTGCACCACGCCCGTGCCATCGAACGAGCCCTCGGGGCCTCGGAGCCGTAGCGCCTGCGGGAGGTGCTGCGCCGTCACCGGGCCCTGGAGGTCGAGCAGCGCGTGCGCGATGCGGGCGGGGTGGCTGCGGCGGTGCGCTCGCCCCAGCGCTGGGCGCGCTGCGCACAGGGCCGCGCAGCGGCGCGGGGCCCGTGGCTGCGCTTCCAGTCCTCCGGCATCCCGGTGCGGCGCTGGGCGGCCCCGGACGATCAGGGCGACGCACCCCTGCGCGGTCTGCGCGTCCTGGATCTCACCCGCGTGATCGCCGGCCCCAGCGCCTCGCGCCTGCTCGACGACGCCCACGTCCTGCTGCTCGACTACCGCGGGGTGGAGTACTCACACGGACCGGCCCGCTACGGCCGGGCCGAGGCGTGGTTCCTGGGCCGGCCGCCCGGAGCGTGAGAAGGGGTCAGTCATCCGACCGGCCCCCTTCGCTCATCCCGCCGCGCTCCGACGAACGCTCACAGCCCCATGGTGCGGCGCACCTTGGTGGGATCATCGAGATCCGCCGGATCGTCCAGCTCGGGATCGTACTCCGGCACATAGGCCTCGCCGCGCTCGGCGGCCTCGGCGGCCTCCTTCTCGCGGTCGACCCGCTTCCAGTGGAGGCGTCGCTCCACGCGCTCGTTCTGCTCGCGCTGGACCTCATCGGCGGGGCGGTCGCGCAGCATGGCCACCGCACCCACGGAGGAGCCGTCGTACACGACCTTCCCGTGCTCGAGCACGATGCCGCGCTCGCAGATGTCCATGATCAGGTCCAGGTCGTGGGAGACGACCACGAGGGTCTTGCCGTGGCGCACCAGATCCTTGATGCGGCGGATGCACTTCTTCTGGAACGGCTCATCGCCCACGGAGAGGATCTCGTCGACCAGGAAGACCTCCGGGTCGGTGTGGATCGCCACCGCGAAGGCCAGGCGCAGGTACATGCCTGAGGAGTAGAACTTCACCTGCGTGTCGATGAACTCCCCGATCTCGGAGAACGCGGCGATCTCGTCGAACTTGGAGTCGATCTCCGCCTTGTCCATGCCCAGGATCGCGCCGTTGAGATACACATTGTCGCGTCCGGTGAGATCCGGGTGGAAGCCCGCGCCGACCTCGATCAGCCCCGCGACCTTCCGACGGGTGCCCACATAGCCCTCATCCGGATGCATGACCCCGGAGATCATCTTCAGCGACGTCGACTTGCCCGAGCCGTTGAAGCCCAGCAGCGCCACGGTCTCACCGTCGTGGATGTCGAAGGAGATGTCGTCGAGGGCCTTGAACTTGTCGGAGAGATCCTTCTTCCGACCGCGCAGGATCCACAGCACGGCCTCCTTGATGGAGCGGGTGTGCCGCAGCGTGAACCACTTGGTCATGCGCTCGGCGCGGATCGCCACGGTGTCCTCGCTCAGGGTGACCCCGGGCTTTTTGAAGGGGATGGTGGTCATGAGGATCAGAGCTCCTGGGCGAAATTGCCCTCGTAGCGGCGGAAGATGAGATCGCCGATGAGCACAACAGCCACGGAGACCAGCAGGGCGAAGGGCGTCCAGAACGTCATGAGGTGATCCGCCACATGCCACAGCGGCTGCGGCAGCTCGGTGGAGGGGAACCAGAAGGCGTAGTGGAACAGCTCCACTGCCACCGTGAGCGGATTGGCGAAGTAGAGGTAGTAGACCCACTCGGGCAACTTGTCGATAACCCGGGTGAAGGGATATAGCACGGGCGAAGCCCAAGTCGAGACCATGAGAATCAGGTCCACGAAGTTCTCGGCATCGCGGAAGAACACGTTGAGTGTCGCGAAGATCATGCCCAGCCCCAGCGCGAAGACCGCCACGATGACGAACCCGGCAATCATGCACAGGAACTGCTTGAGATCCGGATGCCAGCCAGCCGTCAGGCAGGCGATCAGCAGGATCAGCAGCTGCGGCACGAAGTGCACCAGGGCCACGAAGAGATTGGCCACCGGGAAGAGCTGCCGTGGCAGGTAGATCTTCTTGAGCAGCCCGCCGTTGTCCGTCATGGACCGCGAGGCATTGCCGAAGATCTCCCCGAAGAGATTCATCAGCACGATCCCGGAGAACAGGTAGATCGCGAAGTTCTCCAGGCCCTTCTCGAGCTCCAGGAAGATGCCCATCGCGATGTAGTAGACGAAGAACTGCACGGCCGGCTTGAGATAGGACCACACCAGGCCCAGCACGGTCCCGCGATAGCGGACCTGGATCTCCTTGTCGACCAGCAGCCTCAGCAGATAGCGGTTCCGGAAGACGTCCAGCAGTCCGCGTCCCTTGCCGGGTGTCATCAGCTCCGGCGCTGTCGTGCTCATCCTTGCTCCTTGCGTCAGTGAGCGCACTGCGGCGCTGGGGCGGCCGTGCGCTGGGATCACGACGACGCCGGGCGCAGCGGCTGGGTGCGCCGCTGCGCCCGTCGTCGTGGTGGATCGGTCATGCGCCGCGGATCAGCGCTGGACGTCCACCGGCGGGTTGTCCTCGAAGGTCTTCGCCCACGCCTCGGGCGAGGTGATCTCGCCCAGAGCCTCGCGGTACTGCTCGGACAGCGAGTCCCAGCGCGAGAGCAGCTCGGCGTGCAGCTTGGCGCTGCGGGCGGTGAGCTCGCGCACCGCCTTGGGGTCGCGCTTGTGCCAGGCCGCACCGGTGCCGTCGGCATTGGAGACCACGGCCGAGTCCAGGGTGGCCAGGTGGTACCACTTGCCATCCTGGTGGGCGACCCACTCCTCGGGATGGCTCTGCGCCAGCTCGCGCACCGGCAGGACCGTCTGCTTGAGCAGGGTCTTGACCGCCCACGGCGGCAGCTGCCAGTAGGCCGGCGGCTTGGGCAGGCCTCGGCGCTTGGGCGGACGACGCCGCTTGGCCGCCGGGAACGCGCCCTGGTCCTGGCTGAACTGGGCGTCCGAGAACTCGGACTTCAGGGAGCGGATCTCCGGCATCCTGGTGCCGATCATCCCGTGCAGGCCCTCGGGGCCGCGCAGGACGTCCTCGATGGCCATCAGCACGCACGTTGCGGCGTAGTACTGCATGGAGACCGTGTGCTTGGTGTCCACGGCCAGGGACTCGCGCACCATGCGCCCGCCGCGCGGGAACGGCGAGTGCAGCAGGGCCGCTATCAGGCGGTTGCGCTCGTGGAAGTAGGCCTGCCAGTCGACGGCGTCGTCCTTGTCCATCCAGGACACGTGCCACACGGCCGCCCCGGGCAGGGAGACGGTCGGGTACCCGGCCTCGGCGGCGCGCAGCGAGTACTCGGAGTCGTCCCACTTGATGAACACCGGCAGCGACAGCCCGACGTCCTGCAGCACCTTGCGCGGGATCAGGCACATCCACCAGCCGTTGTAGTCGGCGTCCCAGCGGCGGTGCAGGTTCGGTCGCGAGCGCAGGCCCGCCTCCGAGAAGTCGATGCCGCCCAGATGCTCGATCGGGCCCCACAGGAAGCGGTAGCGGTCGACGACCTCGGCGTAGCCGTTGAGCACCGGGCGGTTGTACATGTCGAACATGTGCCCGCCCACGATCGTGGGAGTGCGGCAGAAGTCCGCGAAGGCGACGGCGCGCAGGACGCCCTCGGTCTCCAGGAGGATGTCGTCGTCGAGGATCAGGACGTAGTCGGAGGCCGAGCCGTCGGCGCGGCCCTGGACCACCTCGTACATGTTGCGGGAGAAGCCGCCCGAGCCGCCCAGATTGCCCTGGCGGATCATGCGCAGCCGCCCGCCCATGGCCTCCTGCGCCTCCGGGAAGTCGGGCTCGTCCTCGACCAGCTTGTTGCCCTGGTCCACGATGATCAGCTCGTCCAGGATGTCGTCGAAGCCGTCGGCCTCGGCGATCGTCCGGATGGTGTTCACGCAGTAGTCGGGGCGGTTGAAGGTCGTCACGCCCAGGGTCACGGTGCCCTGCTCGACGGTGTCCGGGACGGACCACGAGGCCCCGTCCAGGATCATGCCCTCCTCGTCGGCGATCAGGTCGAACCAGTACCAGCCGCCGTCGCCGAAGGGCGCCAGCGTCAGCTCGAACTCCGTGACCTCGGAGTCTGCGGACAGCCGCACGTTCTCCACGCGCTGGGAGATGCCGCGGGCGTTCGAGCGGTAGACGATCAGCGAGCCCGCGCCCGTGGTCCGGACCGAGAGCACGACCTTCTCCGCGGTCGTCCACCGGCGCCAGTAAGAGGCCGGGAACGCGTTGAAGTAGGAGCCGAAGGAGACGCGGCGTCCCGAGCGGATGCGCATGGAGCGCCGGCTCAGGATGTCGTCGGGATGCTCGGCGACCTCGTCGGCGGAGCCCGAGGTGCCCGCCCGGTGCAGCGGCCCGTCCACGTAGAGGGGCAGCGCATCCAGGTCCTTGGCCTGCGGCAGGACCACGCGGGCCACCTCCCGCAGGGCCTGCTGGGACTGCTCGGGGGCGTTGGTGATCTTGCCCAGGAAGCCCTGGGGGTCCTGCTCGCCGCTGCCGGCTCCGTCCTGGGGGGCCGTGCCGGCCTGTGCTGCCTCGCCGGGGGTGCTCTGCTGGCTCACGCGTCGATTCCTCCGCTCTGGATCCGGTGGCCGCCACGGAAGTGGGGGGTGATCTTGTTGTCGACCATCGACAGCGCTGCTCCGATGGCCATGTGCATGTCGAGGTACTTGTAGGTGCCCAGGCGCCCGCCGAAGAGGACGTCGGACTCGCCGGCCGCGAGATCGCGGTACTTGAGCAGCTTCTCGCGGTCCGCCGACGTGTTCACCGGGTAGTACGGCTCGTCGCCCTTCTGCGCGAAGCGGGAGAACTCGCGCATGATCACCGTGGCGTCCTTGGTGTAGTCGCGCTCCGGGTGGAAGTGGCGGAACTCGTGGATGCGGGTGAACGGGACGTCGGCATCCGGGTAGTTCATGACGGGGGTGCCCTGGAAGTCCTCGATCTCCAGGACCTCCTCCTCCAGGTCGATCGTCCGCCAGGAGAGGTCTCCCTCGACGAAGTCGAAGTAGCGGTCCACGGGGCCGGTGTAGATCACCGGGACCTGGCCGACGACCCTGGACTTGGAGAACTCGTGGGAGTCGTCGAAGAAGTCGGTGTCCAGGCGGACCTCGATGTTCGGCTGATCCGCCATGCGCTCGAGCCACGCGGTGTAGCCGTCGGTGGGCAGGCCCTCGTGGGTGTCGTTGAAGTAGCGGTTGTCGTACGTGTAGCGCACGGGCAGCCGCTTGATGATCGAGGCCGGCAGCTCCTCCGGGGCGGTCTGCCACTGCTTGGCCGTGTAGTGCTTGATGAACGCCTCGTAGAGGGGGCGGCCGATGAGCTGGATGCCCTTGTCGTTGAGGTTCTGCGGATCGGTGCCCGCCAGCTCGCCGGCCTGCTCCCGGATCAGCTCCCGGGCCTCGCCCGGGGAGTAGGCCGAGCGGAAGAACTGGTTGATCGTGCCCAGGTTGATCGGCATGGGGAACACCTCGCCGTCATGGCGGGTGTAGACCTTGTGGACGTAGTCCGTGAACGTGGTGAAGCGGTTCACGTAGTCCCACACGCGCTCGTTGGAGGTGTGGAACAGGTGCGCTCCGTAGCGGTGCACCTCGATCCCGGTCCGCTCCTCCTTCTCGGAGTAGGCGTTGCCGCCGATGTGGGAGCGCCGGTCCAGGATCACGACCTTCAGCCCGAGGTCGTTGGCGGCGCGCTCTGCGACGGTCAGGCCGAACAGGCCCGATCCGACCACGACGAGGTCTGCGTTCATCAGTTGTCTCCCGTTCCTCGGCCGACGCCGATCCAGCGGGGCGGCGGCCGCGTCGATCTCCGGCCCGCATGCCCGCGGCCGGTCGGCATCGGGGCCACGTTACCGGAGCCCGCCTCGTGCTCCCGGGCGGACGCACAGGAGCGACGGTCTCCTGCAGCGTCTCTGCGCCGGCTCCCAGGCCCTGCCCAGTCACGGGGCCGGCCGATGAGCCGTCCTCAGCGCCGATCCTCGGGCACGTCCTGGGTCGTCCAGTCCACGACGGACTGCCGGAACAGGGAGGCGCCTGCGACCAGCGCAGCCAGGATCACGGCCAGGGCGAGCCACCCGCTGAAGGGGAGGATCACAGCCCCGGCGATGATCACGGCGAACAGCTGGGCGGTCAGGGCCGCGGCCCGGGGCCAGCGCCGGCCCGCCCACAGGCCCATGGCCGCGCGCAGCAGCCACAGCCCGCCGCCGGCCAGCAGCGCCGCGAGCATGACGGTGGCGCCCACCGACGCCGCATGCCCCGTGAACAGCCCCGAGAGCAGCCAGACGGCTGCGGCGAAGAGCACGATGCTCTGCGCAGCGACGACGGCCACGAGCGGCACGATCGCCTGCGGTCGCAGCGGCCGGGTCGCGGCCTCGGAGGGGTCTCGGTCGCCGGCGGATGCCACGGGCTGCTCCTTCGTGCGGGTGTCGGTTCGGGCTGCGGTCAGCCGCGCTGCGAGTGCCCAGCGTATCCGGGCGGCCCGGCCGGTCATGACGTCGGGCACCCGATCCGCCGCGGCCGCCCCTGCGGCCCCGGATCCCCCGCTCGGGTCATCGCCGAGGCGCGGCCTGCAGGCCGTCGCCCCCGCCCGCCAGGGGGTGTGATGAACATCCCAACTCCTTGTTCACGTGCCGTTCACATGGAAAAGTGGATGCAATCTCGAACGGGTCGCAACAGGCCCGTCGTCCGCCCGCTTCCGGGCACCCCTCTTCTGCTCGGGCCTGCCCATGCCCGGCAGACTCCGTGCCTTCCGAAAGGAGTCGATGCGTCATGGATTGGCGTTCACAAGCAGCCTGCCTCGAGAAGGACCCCGAGCTGTTCTTCCCCGTGGGGAACACGGGACCGGCCCTGCTCCAGATCGAGGAGGCCAAGGCCGTGTGCCGCACCTGCTCCGTGATGGACGAGTGCCTCGCCTGGGCCATGTCCTCCGGCCAGGACGCCGGCGTCTGGGGCGGCATGAGCGAGGACGAGCGCCGCTCCCTCAAGCGCCGCAACGCGCGCGCCCGCCGCGCCTCCTGAGCCCGGCTCCCCTCCGGCGCCTCGCCGCCCGTCCCGCACCGGAGCGCCGACGCCCGACGAGCAGCCCCTGAGACCTCCTCAGCGCGAGGTCTCGTGCACCGGCACGGTCATCTCCATGACCGTGCCGGAGTCGTCTCCGGGGCGCCAGCTCACGCTGCCCTCGAGCTCGCCGAGCACCAGGCTGCGCACGATCTGGCTGCCGAGCCCCTGGGACGGCATGGCCGACGAGTCGGGATCGTCGGCAGACCAGCGACCGGTGCTCACCGACGCATCCATGCCCACCCCGTCGTCGGCGATCGTGACCACGAGCTCCGCGGCCGGCGCGGGGCGGCCCTCGCTCAGCGGCTGCCCGCCTTCTGACGGCTCCGGGACGCGACGCCGGGCGTCGACCTCGATCGTGCCGTCCCTGCCGCGCAGGCCGTGCTCCACGGCATTGGTGAGCATCTCGTTGAGCACGAGCGCCATGGCCGTCACCTGCTGCCCGGGAAGGCGGCCGAACTCCCCCGTGACCCGGGTGCGCACCGTCTGGCCGGTGGCCGCGAGCTCGGCGATCGCCCGGATCTGCCGGCTGAAGTGCTCGTCGAAGTCGACCGATCCCTCCGGGGTGTGCGACAGCGTCTCGTGCACCGCAGAGACCGCCTCGAGCCGGCGCATGGCCTCGGAGAGGCCGCGCCGCGCCTCGTCGCTGCCGGCTCGCCGCGACTGCATGCGCATCATCGCCGCGACGGCCTGCAGGCTGTTCTTGACGCGGTGATGCGTCTCCCTGATGGTCGCGTCCTTGGAGGACAGCTCGCGCTCCCGGCGCCGCAGCTCCGAGACGTCGCGGCACAGCAGCACGGCGCCCACCCGGAGGCCGTCGTCGCTCAGCGGGATCGAGCGGAACATCACGACCGACCGACCCCGGCGGACCTCGGCGTGGCTGGGCACCCGCCCGCGCAGCACGCCCATCAGGCCCTCGTCCACCTGCTCGCCGACGAACGACTCCGGACCCAGCACCTCGGTGAGCTGACGGCCGACGGCGGTCTCCCCCGCCCCGAGGCGCGCGACCGCCGAGACGGCGTTCGGCGACATGAATCTCACGCGGTCGTCCGCGCCCAGCCGGATCACGCCGTCGCCCACGCGCGGATTGCCGCGCCGCGGCGAGGGCTGCGTGCCGGCCTGCGGCCAGTCCCCGGCGCCCGCCATCCGCAGCAGCTCCGCGGCGATCTCACGGTACGTGGCCTCGCCGGGAGCCGAAGTGGTCCCCGCTGCGCGGGTCGTGATCAGGGACAGGACCGCGATGGGCTGGTCGGCGAAGAAGATGGTGGTCACGAGCGCCTGGGCGGCCTCGCTCACCCGGGGGATGAGCCTGCGCTCGGTGTTGCGGTGGGCGCTCACGCCGCGGTCGCCCCAGACCTCGCGCAGCAGGCTGTTCAGCGGCGCGTCCAGGTGCTGCCCGATCTGATCGGCGGGGAACAGCGTCTGCGCCGTGCCGGGGCGCGCGTGATCCAGGATCAGGAAGTCCGAGTCCCTGCTGGGCATCCGCATGGCGCCCGGCGACGGCTGGAAGCTGCGGTCGGGGAACGTCAGGTGGACATCGCCGAAGCCGAGATCGGCCAGGACCTGCCATTCGCCGACGAGCAGGTGGAGGTGCTCGACGGCCTCGGCGGAGAACCCGTCGCGGCTGTGCAGCTCGGCCAGGGACACGTGCGCCACATCCTTCCGGTGCACAGCCGAGCATCCTCGCCCGGCCGGAGACGTGGCTTCGAGGCTATCACCGGCGCCTCCAGCCTCCGAGGGCCCGGCCCAGGCGAGTGCCGCGGACGTCCTCGATCTCCTCGGGCTCGCCCGGCGCCCCGAGGTCGCCGTCGAGGCGCCGCAGGACCGAGGCGGCCAGATCCCGCAGCTGCCCCCGCAGCGCGCAGCTCGGCGCCGATTCCGCGAGCACCGAGCCGGCCAGGGCGGCCGTGTCCACGGCTCGCGGCTCCCATGACAGGAAGGCATCCCACTGACCGGGCGCCCCGGTGGCCGCCCATGCCTCCTTCAGGGCCGAGCGGGGCGCGGCCCCGGCCGCCGAGCGGCGCACCTGGTTGGCCACGAGCATGACCGGGGCGGGGGTCGCCTCGAGCAGGGCCGGCAGGGATCGGGCAGCCCGGGGGATGCCGAGCACCTCGCTCGAGCACACCGCCAGGACCAGATCCGCCTCGGCCAGAGCCGCGGTGGTGGCCGCGCTGCGGCGCGGGGCCTCGAGCTCGGTGACGAGCTCCTCGTCCTCCTCGAGGCTGAAGCCGACGTCCACGACGATCACCGGAGCGGGCCCCGACGGCAGCGCGGCGCTCCGAGCCGCACCGGGTTCCGCGTCTGCGGCGAGCTGCTCGGCCCGGGGCATGTGCTGGCAGGCGCGCAGCAGCCGCTGGACGCTGCCGGCCCTCAGCTCGGGCCACCGCTCGGGGCGGGTGAGGCCCGTCAGGACGGTGAGGCGAGCGGGCCCCACCTGGACCTCGACGGCGGCGCGATCGAGCGCGTCGGGCGTCAGCCGGTCCCGATCGGCGGCCCGGCAGGCCAGGGCCACGCCCGCGGTCTCGTCCAGCAGCCCCAGCAGAGCGGCGACGGACGGCCCCCAGGTGTCGAGATCCACCAGCGTCACCGCGGCCCCCTGCTGCGCGCACTCCGCGGCCAGGTTGACCGCGACCGTCGAGCGCCCGGGAGATCCGTGCGGGCCCCACACCACGACGACGCGCCCTCGCGGCGGGACCGGGTGCTCACCGCCAGGCCCGGTCGAGGCAGCGTCGTACTGGACGGCGGAGTCCTCGTCGAACCCCGCGTCGTCCGGATCCAGCGGCAGCCCCGTCCTGCGCGGCAGCTCCCGCCCGGTGTCGGCTCCATCGCCGCCGAGGCCGTCGGAGACCGCGGCGATCTCACGGGTGCGCCCCGGCGGCGGCAGCCCCTCCGATGCCTCGATCAGAGCCGAGGCCGCCTGGCGCCCCGGCAGGTCCGCCGGGATCTCCACCGCGCCCAGCGCCGTCCACCCCGTCTCCCGTGGCGCGTCCCCGGACGGCTCTGCGGCCGGTCCGCCGTCCGGGTCCCCGGCGAGCGCCCCGGCCGGTGCGGGAATGCCCACGACCACCGCGACCACCGCCGCCGCCTGCTGCAGGGAGTCGATGACCACGGCCGAGAGCTCGGGCTCGTCCTCGTCGATCATCACGGCGAGCGCGAGTCCCGAGCGCACGACGGCGAGCAGCTCGACGAGATCGGCGCAGCGCCGCACCAGGGTCACGGGGCCGTGCAGCCGATCGATCTCCTGCCCGAGCAGATCGGCCTGCGGCCCCAGGCAGGCCAGCGGGAGGCTCATCGCCCGCCGCCGAGATGCGGCACCAGGGTGATGCGGGACTCCCCCGACAGCGCTGCGACCACGTCCTCGACGTCATCGGAGTCCACGAGCACCTGGGCCGCGGCGTCGGCATCGGCTCCCAGGCCTCCGGCCGCGTCCTCGACGCCGGCGAGCTCGGCCCCCTCGAGGATCTGCTCCGGCTCGCTCCAGTCGCCGCCGGTGCGCTCCCGCTCCGCGGCCCAGATGTCGACGAGCCCGCCCGGCTCCGTGCCGGTCGGCAGAGGGGTCGACAGGGGGATCCCGATCGGTCGCCGGTCGAGATCCTGACGGCGACCGATCGAGTCGACGGGGATGAGCTGCCCCTCCGCCACGCGGTCGACGACGACGGCCCCCTCCCGCAGGTCCTGGGCCCCCGAGAGATAGGCCTCCCCGGTGGACTCGAGCCGCAGGTCGGCGGCTCGCAGATCATCGGCGCCCACCTCCTCGCCGACCTCGAGGTCGTGCGCGGCCACGGCGAACGGCTCGGTGGCGTCGCCGTAGGTGACGGCGGCCGTCGTGGCGGCGAGCGAGACGACGGCCAGCCCGAGCCCGATCAGCAGACGGGGCTCCCGCCAGCTCGGGCGCCGGAAGCGGCCTGCTGCGGCGGTGCGGATCCTGGACACGGTCTGCTCCTGAGCGCTCGGGCGGGCGGCCGCCGGGGACGGCGGTCCTGGGCAGCACGGCGGATGCGGTGCCGTCTCGACCATCGTGACCATGCCGCCTCCCCCGCGGGAGGCCTCCGAACCAACTGTGGACGACTCGATGACTTGACCTGAGGCCGAATGGCGACGAGCGCCCCTCAGCCGCATCATCCGCGACCTGCGGGCGCCCTCCACAGGCTGCCCGCGCCCGATGGCCTCGAATGGCACAATGGCCGCACAGCGATGCCGGGCCGCGGTCCGGATCCCCCATGCGACGACCGCCCGATGGCGCGCCGACGGCGCGCATCGGTCCAGTCGGCTCCGCCCTGCGCCGCGGACGCCGTCGGATCGTCGCACCGGACGCCCCAGGAGATGCCATGGCCGAGCAGCAGTTCTACACCCTGGCCGACGTGGCCGAGATCCTCGCCATCTCGGCCTCCCAGGCCCGGGCCATGGTGCGATCGGGAGAGCTGCCCGCCATCCAGGTCGGCGGCCGCGGGCAGTGGCGGGTCGAGAAGGCCCGCTTCGAGCAGTGGGTCGAGCGCCGCCACCAGGAGACGGCCGAAGCTGTGCGCAGCGGAGCCTCGCTGGACTGATCCCCGGGCCGCCCTCAGGCGCTTCCGGACCCGGACGTCATCGAGACCAGGCACGCGATCCCCGAGTACGGGATCGTGCGGACCGCCCGCACGGCGCGACGTCGCCGGAACTCGTCGTCCGGGTGCATGGCCAGATCCAGATGATCCCGGCCGGCCCGGTCGATCGTGCCGTCGAGGGAGGCCCCCGGCACCCCGTCGACCAGCACGATCCGCACGGCCGCGCGGGCCCGGGCGAGCGCGCGCACCGCATGGCCCAGGGCGAGCCGGCTGCGCTGCTCCGGTGCGCTGCGACGCCGGTCGAGGCCCTCGACCCACAGCAGGGACTCCATGGGGACCACCAGCTCGACCGCTCCGTCCTGGAGCATCGCCCATCCCATCCCGGCGGCGACGACCTCCCCGCGCGCCGACGATCCGCCGCGCAGGCCGATCCGGACTCGAGCGCCCTGGCACCCGGCGAAGCGATCCTGGAGGAGGGCCTCGGCCGTCTCCGCACGCGTCAGCTCCGCGGCCTCGCGCTCGACGTCCCGGAACCGCGCAGCCGCCAGCTGAGCCTCCATGTCCGCGAAGAGCTCGTCCCAGCGCATCCTCTCCCCCTCGCCCGCCCCGCGGGGCATCGCCGCACCGGACATGGCCGACGGCGGGTGTGCGTCATGTCCCGCGCCGGGCCGTCCTGCTGCCGCTCGGAACAGGTGGCTCGAGTCTAGGGAGGGGCGGCCCTCCAAGCCATGCGCAGTGGAATTCATCGGTCATTGACAGGTTTCCCCGGCGCCGCGATGCTGATGACAGCAATCGGAATCAAACAGCATCAAATGACACAACACGGCATTGGCCGACTTCCGCACGCATCGACTGCGATCATCTTCGCCGACCGCGCGATGCGGCGGACGACTCAGAGGCATCGACGCAACGAGCCGATGGCCCGCCCGCGCGGCGGTCAGCACCCCGGTCGATGCCCACGACATCCTGAGAGGTGCCCCATGGCAGCCCGGACCGCGGCCCGCTTCACCCCGTCTCCCTCAGCTCCCGCCCCGGGACCTGCCGACCGATGCCACCGCCCGCGGCGACGGCGATCCGCCGAATCCCTCCGCTGGCGGCAGGGTCTGCTCCTGCTGGCGGCCGGCGGTTCCGCGACGACGGGCTGCGCCGCGCCCGCGATCGCTCAGGCATCGCCGCCCGCGGAGGTGCAGCGCCCCGTGCCCGGACCGGACGCGACGACCGGGACGGCTGCCGGTGCGCCGACGACGAGCGGGTCCCCCCTCGTCCCCGAAGCACCCGTCTCCGAAGCGTCCGCGGCGGCCGAGCCCGGGGTGCCGAGCCCCCTGTGGGCCCCGGCCGAGCCGGTGAGCACCCCCGGAGCGGACGGCCGGAGGGCGATGCAGGACCGCCTGGCCCAGGGAGCCATCACGGTCCGCAGCGGCGAGACGCTGTGGTCGCTGACCTCGGACCTGCTGGGTCCGCACGCCGCGCCGCAGGACGTCGCCCGGGCGTGGCCGCTGCTCTGGAAGGCGAATGCGGATCAGATCCGCGACCCGGATCGCGTCCTGGCCGGGACTGTCCTGCTGGTGCCCGCCGAGCTGCTGCCCGAGCCCTGAGACCCGATCCGCCCCTGCCCGTCCGCAGCATGAGGAGCCCACCATGCCCATCACCTCGCACCGACCGCCCGCCCCGCGCTCCGGGGACCGCCCGCCGGCACCGCCGGGCACGGCTCGCCCCTACGTCTGGCGAGGGCAGCAGCGCGCTCAGGAGGCCCGGACCGCTCCCGGAACGGAACGCGAGCGCGCCGCAGCGCTGACCCGCGCCGTCGCGGTGGCCGCGGTCGAGGTCCTGGCAGGGGCGCGCCCGGCGGCGCAGCTCACGCGCTGGGTCGAGCCGGAGATCGTCGAGCGCCTGCATCGCCGCTGCGTGCTCCTGCAGCGTCGGCGACGCCTCGAGCCCCCGGAGGCCCCGGTGCATCGCGTGCATCAGCACTCCGAGGTGCTCGGCCAGCGCGTGTGCGCTGTCGCGGAGGGGATCTACGAGGCCGCCCTCGTGATCCGCGACGACGCCCGTTCGCGCGCCGTCGTGGTGCGCGCGGAGCGATCGGAGCACTCGTGGCGGGTCACGGTCCTCGAGATCGGGTGAGGCTCAGCCGCTCTTCCTGGCCCGCTTCCTGGCGCTGCGAGCGGCCTGGGCCTCGGCGGCCCGGCGCTCGGCGCGCGACCGGGGGGCGGGGGCAGCATCCGCACCCGCTTCCCCGGGGGCGGCTGCCGGGTCGGCCACGGAGGTCGCCGTCCCGGTGGCGGCGGCCGCCGGTGTCGCCCCTGCCGCGGAGGAGCCTGCGCCGGCCGTCGCTCCCCCGCGCACGGAGCCCCTGCGACCGGAGCCCTTGCCCGCCGAGCCTCGGCCCGATGAGCTCCTCCCCGCCGAGCTCCGGGAGGCAGCGCCCTTGCCCTTGCGGCTCGCGCTCTCGTCGTCGGCACCCCCACCGGACGAGGACGCCTGCGAGCCCGAGGACGCCGCACCCGATGAGTCGGCCGAGTCGCCCCCGCTGCGCTCGGTGCGCACCTGGGTCCGGCCGCTCTCGGTGGGGGCCGAGTACTGGAGGAACCTGGGCTGCTTGGGCAGCCCGCCCGCCAGCGGGCCCCCGCCGGCGCCCGCGCGCTGGGAGGCGAGATCCACGTTGAAGAGGTAGGTGACCGTCTCCTCGCGGATGCCCTCCATCAGCGTCTGGTACATGATGTGGCCCTCGCGCTGGTACTCGACCAGCGGATCGCGCTGGGCCATGGCCCGCAGGCCGATGCCGTCCTTGAGGTAGTCCATCTCGTAGAGGTGCTCCGGCCACTTGCGGCCCAGGACCGAGAGCACCACGCGCCGCTCGAGATGGCGCATGGCCTCGGAGCCGATCTGCTCCTCGCGCTCCTCGTAGACCACCTCGGCATCGGAGATCAGCTGCTCGCGCAGGAACGCGGTCGTGAGCCGGTCGCGCCCGCCGGCCTCCTCGATCAGCTCGTCCTGGGTCACCGAGACGGGGTACACGGTGCGCAGGGACTCCCACAGCGCGTCCAGATCCCAGTCCTCGGGGTGCCCGGAGCTGGTCTTGTCGACGACGATCGAGCCGACCACCTCGCGCAGGAACTGCTGGACCTGATCCTGCAGGTCGTGGCCCTCCAGGATCCGTCGGCGATCGGCGTAGATCGCCGTGCGCTGGCGATTGAGGACATCGTCGTACTTCAGGACGTTCTTGCGCTGCTCGGCGTTGCGGCCCTCGACCATGTTCTGGGCCGAGGCGATCGCGCGGGAGACGATGCGGAACTCGAGCGCGGTGTCCTCGGCGGCGTTGGCCATCAGCCGCGAGGCGCCGCCGGCGTTGAACAGGCGCATGAGGTCGTCGTTGAGCGAGAGGTAGAACCGGGACTCGCCGGGATCGCCCTGGCGCCCGGCGCGGCCGCGCAGCTGATTGTCGATGCGGCGGGACTCGTGGCGCTCCGTGCCGAGCACGTACAGCCCGCCGAGCTCCTTGACCTGCTCGTGCTCGTCGCCGATCTCGTGCTCGGCGGCCGCGAGGGCCTCGGGCCACTGCTGCTCGTAGGCCTCCGGATCGCGGTCCGGGTCCAGGCCGAGCTCCTTCATCCGCTCCATGGCGATCGCCTCGGCATTGCCGCCCAGGATGATGTCGGTGCCTCGCCCGGCCATGTTGGTCGCGACCGTGACGGCGCCCCGGCGCCCGGCCTGGGCCACGATCGCGGCCTCGCGCTCGTTGTTCTTGGCATTGAGGACCTCGTGCCGCACGCCGCGCTTGGCCAGCAGCTTGGAGAGGTACTCGGACTTCTCGACCGAGGTGGTGCCCACGAGCACCGGCTGGCCCTTCTCGTGGCGCTGCTCGATGTCCTGCACCACGGCCGCGAACTTCACGACCTCGTTCTTGTAGACCAGGTCCTCCTGGTCCTCGCGGATCATCGGCCGGTTGGTCTCGATCGCCACGACGCCGAGCTCGTAGGTGTTCATGAACTCCGCGGCCTCGGTCTCGGCCGTGCCGGTCATGCCGCCGAGCTTGTCGTAGAGGCGGAAGTAGTTCTGCAGGGTGATGGTCGCCATCGTCTGGTTCTCGGGCTTGACCTTCACCTTCTCCTTGGCCTCGATCGCCTGGTGCTGCCCCTCGTTGTAGCGCCGGCCCTTCAGGATGCGGCCGGTGTGCTCGTCGACGATCTGGACCTCGCCCTTCATCACGACGTAGTCCTTGTCGCGGGTGAACAGCTCCTTGGCCTTGAGCGCATTGTTCAGGAAGCCGATCAGCGGGGTGTTCGAGGTGTCGTAGAGGTTCTCGATGCCCAGCCAGTCCTCGACCTTGTCGATCCCGGGCTCGAGCACGGAGACGGTGCGCTTCTTCTCGTCGGCCTCGTAGTCCTCGTCCAGGTCCAGGCGCTCGACGAGCGCGGCGAAGACCGAGTACCAGCGGTTCGCCTCCCCGGAGGCGGGCCCCGAGATGATCAGCGGCGTGCGGGCCTCGTCGATGAGGATCGAGTCGACCTCGTCGACGATCGCGAAGTTGTGGCCGCGCTGGACGAGCTCGTCGACGGACCAGGCCATGTTGTCGCGCAGGTAGTCGAAGCCGAACTCGTTGTTCGTGCCGTAGGTGATGTCCGCGGCGTACTGCTTGCGGCGCACGTCGGGGCTCTGACCGGCCACGATCGTCCCGGTCTCCATCCCCAGGAACCGGTAGACGCGGCCCATCTGCTCGGCCTGGGACGAGGCGAGGTAGTCGTTGACCGTGATGACGTGGACGCCCTTGCCGGACAGGGCGTTGAGGTAGGCCGGCGCCGTGGCCACGAGGGTCTTGCCCTCGCCGGTCTTCATCTCGGCGATGTTGCCCAGGTGCAGTGCGGCACCGCCCATCAGCTGGACGTCGTAGTGGCGCTTGCCCAGAACGCGGTGCGAGGCCTCGCGGACCACCGCGAAGGCCTCGGGGAGCATGCGGTCGAGGGATTCGCCCTCCTCGACGCGCTGCCGGAACGCATCCGTCTCGGCGCGCAGCTCGGCGTCGGTGAACTCCCGGAAGCCGTCCTCCAGCGTGTTGATCGCATCCGCGTAGGACCGCAGTCGGCGCAGGACCTTCTTGTCGCCGGTCCGGAGCACCTTCTCCAGGATTGACGCCACAGGCTCACGCTCCTTGATCGTGGTGTTCGTCGCCGCGATCGACCGGGTTCGAGCGCGGGATCTCCGCGGTCTGCTCCCGGTTCCGGCCGCGAGGTCGGCCGACGACTCGAGACAGTGTACGGCAGAGCCCATGACGGCAGCCGCGGCCGGATGGGTCCCGGCCGCGGCTGCCGTGCGCGCGGTGCCCGAGGCGGCGCGGCCCGTCGGGACGGCGCCGCCGGGCGGGGCATCAGCTCGTCTGGTAGGCCCTCGATTCGGTCGTCTCGGGCTCGGCGACCGCTTCGCTGAGGGAGATCACACCGTATTCCCAGCCCTTGCGGCGGTAGGCCACCGAGGCCTCGTCGGTCTCCGAATCGAGGTAGAGGAAGAAGTCGTGCCCCACGAGCTCCATGCGATCGATCGCCTGATCGGCGCTCATCCGCTCGGCGGGGAAGCTCTTGCGCCGGATCTCGACCGGAGGGACGTCCTCGCTCAGGGGGTACTCGGTGTCGAAGGCCTCCTCCTCGGCGGCGCTGAGCTCCTCCGGCGTGGCATAGGGCTGCTCGCCGACCGGGGCGACGGGCAGATCGGCGGTCGCCTCGTGGACAGCTGTGGGACGGTGATTGCCGCGGTGGATCTTGCGACGATCGCGGGCGCGGCGCAGCTGCTCGATGAGCTTGGCGTAGGCGGCGTCGAAGGCCGCCTGCTTGTCGTCGCCGCGGGCCTCGGCGCGCACCACGGGACCGCGGCCGATGACGGTGGCCTCGACGCGCATGCCGTCGTGGCCGGGGTGCGGATTCTCCTTGAGGACCTTGATCTCGATGCGCTGCACCTTGTCGCCCAGCTCCTCGAACCTGACGACCCGGCCCTCCACGTACTCGCGGAAGCGATCCGAGATGGTGACGCTGCGACCCTGGATGGTGAGTTCCATGCTGTCCTCCCAATCGGCGGCGGATCCCGCCGTCAACGCTGCGGAGGCCGGCGGAGGCGACCTCCACCCGGGACGAGGGGCCCCGGTAACAGGATGTTACTCGGAGCACATCGAGGATTCATCGTCCGGCCATCGGCGATTCGCCCTGGACGCGCACGTCGTCATCGTCGTCCGCCGGCCCGGCCGACGGGGCCCGCACCGCCGCCAGCACGACGGCTCCGCGGACCCGCAGGCCCGTCGCCTCGAGCCGGTCCGCGGCGCGGCGCAGGGTGGCGCCGGTCGTGAGCACGTCGTCGACCAGGACGACGGCCGGGGGCGGCCCGGTCCGGCCGCGGGGCCGGACGACCTCGAACGGGTCCTCGGCCCGGGCGCGCCCCGCGGCGTCGCGGGTCTTCTGGGCAGCGGCCCGGGCGCCCAGCCCGGCCGCCGCGGCCCCCGCCCGGCGCGAGCGGTGCCCCAGCCACGGCTCGATCGAGGTGCAGCCCGGCAGGAGGCCGTCGCGGCGGGCCCGCCGCAGCAGCTCCTGAACCGGGTCGAACCAGCGGCGCCGCAGCGCTCGGGCGGAGGTGGGGATCGGCACGAGCACGGCGCCCCCGCAGGCGTCTCCCAGCGCCGCCCGCACGGCCGCGGCCAGCACGGGGGCGAGCTCGCCGAGCAGGTCGGTGCGGCCGCCGTCCTTCAGAGCCATGAGGCACACTGCGAGCTCGAACTCGTAGGCGCCGGCGGCCACGACGGGCAGCCCGCGCAGCTGCGCGGACGCGGAGCCGACCCGATGCGGCCGCGCGCAGCTGCGACGCAGCAGCCGGCGGCACGCGCGGCACAGGGATCGGCCCGGTTCGCGGCACACCGCGCACTGCACCGGCAGCATCGGCTCGATCGCCCGGTGCGCAGCCGCGCTCGCGCGGACCAGACTCGCATCCAGTCGCCGGCCGCTCACCCGATGCGCACGAGCCGGCCCGCCGTCGCCCCCGTCGCCCGGGCGGCCGGCGCGGGTCGGATCCTGGCGGGGGCCGCGGGTCGGGATGCTCATCCCCGGAAGCCTGCCCGAGCAGGTCTTGGCCCGCAGACCCCCGCTGCGCGCGGGCACCGTCTCGCGGGGCCGGGAGCACCGGGCCGTGCTGTGGGGCCGCGGCCTCCCGCGCCGGATCTCAGCCGGCGAAGGCCAGGTCGGAGATCTCGTCGGTCTGCGGCGACCAGGCCTCGCCGGTGAGCAGCCGCACCTCGCCGTCGCTCTCGACGTAGATCTCCCCCTCGCCGTCGCCGCCGGCCACGTTCTGCACGCCGTCGGCGACCACGGGCAGGCTGCGGTGACGGCCCGAGACGTCGTAGATCTGGGGCGTGGCGCCGTCCTGGCCCGCTGCGGCCGCCACGAACTCGGAGTCGCTGATCCACGCCGCTGAGGCGGGCGACTCGATGGTGCCGAGATCGACCAGCTGGGGGTCGTTGAGCCGCTCCGGCTCGCCGTCCTCGCCGCGCACGATGCCGGCCACGAGGATCCTGGAGTCCTCGCCCTCGTCGGTGACGATCAGCGCCCGGGTGCCGCCCCGGGACACCCGCAGGCTCGAGATGGGCGTGTCCTCGAGGGCATCCGCCTGGACCTCGAGCGCAGGCCGGTCCGGCTCGGCGAGCGCCGCCGCCCTGACAGCGCCCTCGTCGTCCGCCGTCCAGGCCCATCCCCGGCTGTCCACCGACGGGTCCGTGAGCCCGCTGCCGCTGACGCGATCCTGCGGCTGCGGCTCGGAGGTCGTGAAGGTGACCATGGTGCCGGCGTCATCGGCCAGGGCCGCGAAGCCCTCCATGTCGGGATCCATCGCCGGCGCGCTCGGCGAGCGGCCGTCGAGGGCACCCGCGAGCTCGGGGACCGGGCTGATCTGGCCGCCCTGGTGGAACACGAGCTCCTCGTCGCGCAGGCCGACCTGGCGGCCCGGAACGGAGCTGGCGGTCGACGGCAGCTCGGCCGCGGCGTCCGGGGCGAGCTCGAGCGGGGACCCGTTGACCGTCATGGCGACGTCGTCGACGGACGGGAGGTCGCCCAGGGTGAGCATGAGCTGCCCGTACATCCCCTCGGTCGTCTCCAGATCGGTGGGGCTGAACTCGGGGATCGTCATCTCGACCGAGGCCTCGCCGTCCTGCACCGGGACCGTGGTGCCGTCGGCCAGATCGGCCCCGTCCGGGAAGTGGCTGCGCACCGAGTCCTCGAGATAGGGCGCCGGGCCGTTGAGCAGCGCTCGCGTGAGCTGCGTGGACACGACGGGGCGGTCCGGGAACCAGCGCGGATCCGGCACCGCGAACTGCCCGCCCGGCTCCATGAAGTAGAGGTTGTACGGCTGGTAGACGTCGTCCAGGTTGCCGGCCGGGATGAGCACGGCATCGGGGGCCTCCGAGATCCGCCACTCGCCGTCGACCTGCGTCAGCCGCAGGTCGAACTCGTCGGTGGTCCCTGGCTCCTTTCGGTCCATGATGCCGTCGACGTCGATCTCTGCCCGCGTGTCCACGCTGACCCGGACCTGGTCCTCCTCGAGCCCCTGCTGGATCCCCGCCTCCCCGGAGAAGACGACGGTCTGCTGCCCGGGGCGCCAGCTGTCGGCGAGATCCGGGGCCAGGTACTCGCGCGCCGCTGCGTAGTCGTCGGCCGCGCCCTGCCCGGCCGCCAGGAAGTCCGTGACGATCTGCTCGGGGGATGCCCCCGGAGCGGGGGCGGCGAAGACCGGGGCGGTCTCGTCGGTGGCCTCGTCGGTGGGGCCCTCGGCGATGTGGACCGGACCGGACGTGGGGATCGATGCGCAGCCGGTCACGACGAGCGCGGCGACCGCGCCCATGGACAGGGCCGCACGCGCCCGGCGCGATCGCAGGCGCGGCCGGGGGGCGCCTGCGGCGCGGGCCTGACCACCGGGGTTCCGTGGGATGCGCTGCATGTCAGGTGCTCCGTCCGTCGCCGTGCTCGTCCCCGTCCTCGGCGGCGACCTCATCGGCGTCCTCGGCGGCCGCGGGCGCCTCGCCGCCGACGGGCCCCGCCGGCTCCTCCGGCAGATCGCGGAAGGCCGGCAGCTCGCCGGTGTCGTCCGGGAACAGGTCATCGTAGGACACGTCCAGGTCGTCCTCCTCGAAGGGCGCCGGCGGCTCATCCGATGCCGGCGCATCGCGGAAGGCCGTGCCGAGCCGAGCCTCCGGGTCGTGCGGCCCTGCGTCCGGGCCCGGAGCGGCGAGGCGGCCGTCGTCGTCCAGGATCCCCGAGCGGAAGCCGGGGACCTCCTCCTGCCCCTGGCCCGGGTCGGCGATGCCGGTCGGCCCGCTCTCCTGGACCGCCGGGAGGAGCAGATCCTCCCGGGCCTCGTCGTCCAGGGCGATCGGGGTGTAGCGGGGCCCTCCCTCGGAGCGCCCGGTCGCGGACGACCCGACGAAGCGGCCGTCGATCGACTCGCGGGCCGCGGCGGTCGACCCCCTCGGCGCCGCTGCGGGGGCCTCCGCGGCCTCGGCCGGCGACCGGCCGCCCGCCTCCCCCTCGGCTGCGGCCCCCGCCTCGGCCGCCGCGTCCGCGTCCGCGTCGACGTCATCGGCCGCCGCCTGCCGGATCGCGGCGAGCTGCAGCTGGCCGGTCGAGCGGGCGGCCACCGAGTCCTGATCGAGCGGGATGGCCACCATGGTGCCGGTGTCCGTGACCACGCCGACCACGGCCATGGACTCGGTCTCCGGGGGCAGCTCGACCGGCGGCTCGTCGTCCTCGCTCAGCGGCCGCGACTGCAGCAGCGGCAGGCACAGGCGGAAGCAGGCGCCCTCGCCCGGCGAGCCCCAGGCGTCCAGCCAGCCCCCGTGCAGCCGGGTGTCCTCGGCCGAGATGGACAGGCCGAGGCCGGTGCCGCCCGTCGTGCGCGCCCGCGCCGGGTCCGCGCGCCAGAAGCGGTCGAAGACCTTGGCGGTCTGCTCCTCGGTGAGCCCGATGCCGTGGTCCCGCACGGCGACCCCCACTGCGGCGTCCGAGGCCCGCACGACGACGTCGATCGGACGGCCCTCGCCGTGCTCGATCGCGTTGACCACCAGGTTGCGCAGGATGCGCTCGATGCGCCGCTGGTCCATCTGCACGAGGATCCGCTGGCGGTCGGCGTGCACCCGGATCACGCTTCCGGCGTTCGCGGCCAGCGGGGCCGTGGACTCCAGGACCCCCGAGACCTGCTGGAGGATGTTGACCCCGGTGATCTCGAGCCGGGCGGCCCCGGCGTCGAAGCGGGAGATCTCGAGCAGATCCGCGAGCAGGACGTCGAACCGATCGACCTGGTGGTACAGCAGCTCCGCCGAGCGGCGGTTGACCGGGTCGAAGTCGTCGCGGGCGTTGTACAGGACCTCGGCGGCCATGCGCACGGTCGTCAGGGGCGTGCGCAGCTCGTGGGAGACGTCCGAGACGAAGGTCTGCTGCATCTTGGACAGCTGCTCGAGCCGCGTGATCTGATCCGCGAGGTTGTCGGCCATGCGGTTGAAGGACCGGCCCAGGCGGGCGACCTCGTGCGAGCCCTGGACCTCCATGCGCGCGTCCAGGTTGCCGTCGGCCAGCGACTCGGAGGACCGGGCGGTGTAGGTGACCGGCCGGACGACCTCCCGCGTGACGTACCAGACCACCCCGGACACGAGCAGGGCCTGCACCAGCGTGGCCAGCAGCAGCACGGCGTGGATGGCATCGAGCGTGCGCTGCGGCTGCGAGAAGTCGTGGACGAAGTAGAGGCCGTAGGGCGAGCCCTGCTCCGGCTCGACGACCTGGCCCACGATCACGACGGGGACGGGCAGGGCGTCCTCGTCGATGCGGGCCGAGCTCGACTGCCAGTACACGCGCTCGCCGGGCCCGCCGCTCTCCGCGACCTCCTGCTTGAGGTCCTCCGGGATCGTGTCCGGGCCCATCCAGTCCTTCTCGGCCTGGGGCGGCAGGGCGTCGGGGCCGCGGTCCGCCTCCTCGTCGAGCGGGAGCAGCACCCAGCGGCTGCGCTCCCGGTCGCTGCCCGAGTCCAGGCCGCCCAGGGTCGAGGACACGAGGGTCTGCAGCTGGGCCTGGTCGCCGCCCTCGGAGGCCTCGAAGCTGGCCTGCACGCTGCGGTAGTCCGCCTCGGACTGGCTCAGGGCCTGTCCCAGGGCGTCGTTGAAGAGCCGCTCGGAGATCTGGTGCGACAGGAAGCTGCCGGTGACCAGGAAGACGATCAGGGCCCCGACGAGAGCCACCGAGACGGCGCGGAACTGCAGGGAGTGCCGCCACCGGCGCAGCAGCAGGCGCACCCGCAGCCGCAGCCCGCCGACGGGGCCCCGGTACCGGTTGCGCCGCGGCCGCCTCCCCCTCCGGCCGGCCGAGGACCCCGCGGCCTCGGAGACCTCACGGTCCGGGGTGTCGAGCACGTCCACGGGCAGCGTGGGCCCGGCCGCGGAGGGCTCCGGGGGCATGCCGGCGCGCGCGCTCGGCTCCGGCCCTTCGGCGGTGCCGGAGGGTGCGGAGGGGGCCGCGGCGCGCTCGGTCATGGGCGGTGGATCCCCGGCCCGCTCAGCGGTGCTCGTGGCCGGCGCGGTAGCCGACCCCGCGCACGGTCACGACGATCTGGGGGTTCTCCGGGTCCTTCTCGACCTTGGAGCGCAGGCGCTGGACGTGGACGTTCACGAGCCGGGTGTCGGCGGCGTTCTGGTAGCCCCAGACCTGGCGCAGCAGCATGTCGCGGGTGAAGACCTGCTCGGGCGAGCGGGCGAGCGTGGCCAGCAGCTCGAACTCGAGCGGCGTCAGCGGGATCTCCTCCTCGCCGCGCAGGACGCGGTGCCCGGTGATGTCGACGGTGACGTCGCCGACGACGAGCTCGTCGCTCGTGGCGCGCGATCCCGGGCGCAGCCGGGCCTTGACGCGGGCCAGCAGCTCGGCGGGCTTGAACGGCTTGGGGATGTAGTCGTCGGCCCCGGCCTCGAGGCCGCGCACGACGTCGTCCGTGTCGGACTTGGCGGTCAGCATCACGATCGAGGTGTCGGAGAACTGCCGGATCTCCGTGCAGATCTGGATGCCGTCCTTGCCCGGCAGCATCAGGTCCAGCAGGACGAGATCCGGATCGGAGGAGCGGAAGAGGTCCACGGCCTCGGCGCCGTCGGCGCAGAAGATCGTCTCGTAGTTCTCCGCGGTGAGGATGATCCCGATCATCTCCGCCAGGGCGGAGTCGTCGTCGACGACGAGGATGCGTGCTTTGGCCACTGAACCGTCTCTCTCCTTCGCATCGGGCCGGCTCGCGCGCCGGCTCCTCCGCCGGGCGCATCTGCCCCCACTCCATCATGTCAGCTCCGGTGAGCCCCGCGGGCCAGCACCGAGCAGCCCTGCGGCCCCGCCGCCGCGCACCGGACCACGGCACGAGAGGGCCCGAGCGCTCGCGCGGCCGTCCGCGCGCTCAGGCCTCGCGGGCCGTCTCCTCGAGCTCCCGGGCGATGTCCGCCGCACGGCCCAGCGTCATGGCCAGGCTCCCCGGATCGGTGTCCTCCAGACCGGGTCCCGCCGCGATCATCAGCCGCGACAGCTCGCGCTGGGGCAGCCCGAGATCGGTCCACGGGCCCGCGACGGCCTCGACGTGCTGCCCCGTCGAGAAGCGTCCCGAGCGCGGATCGCCGAGCCGCCCCAGCTGCAGCGTCAGCTCCACGCCGTCCTCGCGCACCGCGGCCAGCGGCTCCCACTCGCGGGCGGACGGCCCGGGCGCGTCGAGGACGAGCCGGTCGGCGCCGACGGAGGCGAACCGGGCGATCTCGGCCCCCTGCGGGATCCGCAGCTCGACCGATGCGGCGCCCGCCTCCGCGGCCGCCCGGCCGATCCGCGTCAGGGTCTCGCGCACCTCGGCCCACGGCACCGCCCGCAGCGTCCGGTAGCCGCTCGCGGTGGGGATCCTGCCGTCGAGCACGCGCTGCAGCTCCGGCTCGGACCAGCGCACCGCGACCTCCCGCCCTCCTGCGGCCTCGCGCACGGCGCGGAGATGGCCCGCGATGCCGTCGGCGAGGGAGTCCGCCAGATCCCGGCGGGCGCCGTGGTCGCGCAGCACCCGCTCGCCGCCGTGCAGGTGCAGGCGCGCGGCCAGGGTGATCGGGCCGAGCAGCTCGGTGGTCACCGGTTCGCGGTCGCCGCCGGACTCCGCCCCGATCACGTCCGCCAGGGCGTTGATGTCGCCGGCCAGCAGGGACTGCGCGGCGCGCGAGTCCTGGGAGCCGTGGCGCTGCAGCCGCCAGCCGTGGGGCTGCAGATCGCAGTGCAGCTCGGTGAGCACGGCGACGGTGCGAGGGAGCTCGTCAGCGGCATCGGAGCGCCCCGGAAGGGCCAGCAGGCCGCTGCGGTGGGGAGCGCCGAGCTCGCCCCGCATGGTCGTGAAGGCCTCGACGGCGCTGCGGCCCGGCAGCGGCCCCACGACGACCGCCCGCGTGCGGGCCTCCTGGACGGCCCCGCCGCCCGGGCTCGATCCGGTCGCCGTCACTGCTCGGAGCCCGTCCGCCGCTGATCGGCGATGTGCTCGTGGTGGCGGATGACCTCGCTGATGATGAAGCTCAGGATCTTCTCCGCGAACTCGGGATCCAGCTCGGCCTCGGCCGCGAGCCTGCGCAGCCGCTCGATCTGCTGGGACTCCCGCTGCGGGTCCCCCGGCGGGAGGTCGTGGGCGGCCTTCAGCTCCCCCACGCGCTGCGTGGCCTTGAAGCGCTCGGCGAGCACGTGGACCAGGACCGCGTCCAGATTGTCGATCGTGCCCCGCATGGCGCGCAGCTGCGCCATGGGATCGGCGCCCTCGCTGCTGTCCGGGGGCGGGGCGCTGACGGGCTGATCGGCGGAGCTCATGGCCTCGATCCTAGGTCAGCGGGCCCGGGCCGTGGCCCGGGCGGAGCTGATCGTGGCCTGGCCCAGCACGCGGGTGCCCCGGTAGATCACGGCCGACTGCCCCGGCGCGACGCCGCGCAGGGGCTCGTCGAGCTCCAGGACCAGCTGCACGGACACGGCCCCGTCCTCCCGGACGCGCTCCAGCCGCGCCCGTCCGGGCAGCGCGTCCCCGTGGGCGCGCACCTGGACCCGGACGTCGACCGCCTCGGACCGCTCGCCGGGCTCACCCGCCGGGTCGAAGGACGCGAGCTCGGGCACGGGGCGCCCCGCCCACGAGATCCGGATGCCCCGGATCTCGTCCACGGCGAGGTCCTCGCGCGGGCCGACGACCACCTCGTCGGTCTTCGGGCGGATCTCGAGCACGTAGCGCGGCTTCCCGTCGGGCGCCGGGGTCCCGATGTGCAGGCCCTTGCGCTGGCCCACCGTGTAGGCCAGCGCGCCCTCATGGCGGCCCAGCTCGCGGCCCTCGGTGTCGAGGATCGCCCCGGGCCGCATCTCGACGCGCTCGGCCAGCCACCCCCGGGTGTCCCCGTCCGGGATGAAGCAGATGTCGTGCGAATCCGGCTTGGCCGCGACCGACAGCCCCCGCCGCTCGGCCTCGGCGCGCACCTGCGCCTTGGAGGGGGTCGGCGCCAGGGGGAAGAGGCAGTGCCGCAGCTGCTGCTCGTCGAGCACGCCCAGGACGTAGGACTGGTCCTTGGCGTCCTCGGCGGCGCGGTGCAGCTCGGGGTGGCCGTCGACGTCCACGACGGTCGCGTAGTGGCCCGTGCAGACGGCGTCGAAGCCCAGGGCCACGGCCTTGTCCAGCAGCGCCTCGAACTTGATCTTCTCGTTGCAGCGCAGGCAGGGGTTGGGAGTGCGCCCGGCCGCGTACTCGGCGACGAAGTCGTCGACCACGTCCGCCTGGAAGCGCTCGGAGAAGTCCCAGACGTAGAACGGGATCCCCAGCTTCTCGGCGGCCCGCCAGGCGTCGTTCGAGTCCTCCACGGTGCAGCACCCGCGCGATCCGGTGCGCAGGGTGCCCGGCATGCGGTTCAGCGCCAGGTGCACCCCGGTGACGTCGTGGCCGGCGTCGACCGCGCGGGCCGCGGCGACGGCGGAGTCCACTCCCCCGGACATGGCTGCCAGCACGCGCATGGGGTCCTCCTTCTCGGCTCGGGCGCTCGTCCCCGGCGCCCGGCTCGTCGGCTCGTCGGCCGGGCGCCGTGAGCGGATCAGCCTCCCAGGATAGACCCCGCCGCGGGCAGCCGCTCAGTCGGGGCCCGGCTCAGCCGCCCGAGAGCCCGGCGGCCAGCGCGCGCTCGTGGACCCCGGGGAGGACCTCGAGCAGGGCATCGACATCGGCCTCGGTGCTGCCGCGGCCCAGGGTGAAGCGCTGGGCGCCCCGGGCCGTGCGCTCGTCCAGGCCCATGGCCAGCAGGATCCGCGACGGCCGCGGCACCCCCGCGGTGCAGGCCGACCCGGTCGAGGTCGCGAAGCCCGCGGCATCCAGCAGGAAGAGCAGCGAGTCGCCCTCGCAGCCCGGGAACGTGACGTGCACGTTGCCGGGCAGCCTCAGACCGGCCCGGCCCCGGTCCTCCGGCCCGCGCAGCACGGCATCGGGCACCGCCGCGCGGATGCCGTCGATCAGCCGGTCGCGCAGCCCTGCCAGGCGCCGGGCCTCCCCCGGCAGATCGCGTGTGGCCTCCTGCACCGCAGCGGCCAGGCCCGCAGCCCCGGCGGCGTCCATGGTCCCGGGGCGCAGGCCGCGCTGCTGCCCGCCGCCGTGCAGGATCGGCGCCAGCCGCGCCGCCCGGCCGACGACCAGGGCGCCGCTGCCGACGGGCGCGCCGATCTTGTGCCCGGAGACCGCCAGGGTGCTCAGCCCGGGCAGCCGCGCGTCGATCGGCAGCGCGCCGAGCGCCTGGACGGCGTCCACGTGCAGCGGGACGCCGTGCTCGGCGCAGATCTCGGCCAGCCGGGCGATCGGCTGGACGGCGCCGACCTCGTTGTTCGCCCACATGACCGCCACGAGGGCGACCGACCCCGGATCCGCCGCGAGCATCTCGGCCAGCCGCTGCGGATCCGTGCGGCCCAGGGCATCGACCTCCAGGTGCTCGAGCTCGGCGCCCTCGGACCGGGCCAGCTGCTCGGCCGGCTCCTGGACCGCGGGATGCTCGATGCTCGAGATGATCACGCGGCGGCGGCGCGGATCCTCCTGCGTCCGAGCCCGCCACAGGCCCGTGACCGCGAGGTTGTCGGCCTCGGTGCCGCCCGAGGTCAGGACGACCTCGACCGGATCCGCCCCGAACGCCGCGGCGACGACATCGCGGGACTCCTCGAGGACCCGGCGCGCCCCGCGCCCGGAGGCGTGCAGGGAGGACGGGTTCCCGCCGCGCAGCAGCTGCTCGTGCACGGCCCGGGCCGCGGCGGGCAGCACGGGATGGGTCGCCGCGTGATCGAGGTAGATCGGCCGGTCGGGCCGCCGAGGGGCCGCTGCGGCGGTCGGATCGGGGGCGGAGGGGGCGGGGCCGGGAGCGGCTGCGGGAGACGGGTCGGACACGCGCTCAGTGTAGGAGCGCTGCCCGACGGGCTATCGTGGCGGACGTGAGCACCCCCTCCGAGCCGTCGTCCGCACCGCGCCGCCCGCCCGCGCGCGTCCGGCCCGCGGGTCCTCCGCCGCTGCCGCCGCTGCGGGCGCCCGTGCGCATGCTGGCCGGCCGGCGGATCGACTTCCGCACCGAGCTGCTCGTGATGGGCATCGTGAACACGACGCCGGACTCCTTCTACGACCGGGGCTCGACCGTCCGGCTCGACGACGCCGTCGAGGCCTGCCGCCGCCATGCGGCCGAGGGCGCGGACTGGGTCGACATCGGCGGGGTGCCGTTCGCCCCGGGCGAGCCGCTCGAGCCCCGGATCGAGGCGCAGCGGGTGGTCCCGGTGATCGAGCGCGCGGCCGAGGAGCATCCGGGGCTGATCCTGTCCGTCGACACGTTCCACGCCTCGGTGGCCGATGCCTGCCTGGCGGCCGGCGCCCACGTGGTCAACGACACGACCGGATTCTCGGACCCGGAGCTGGCCGACGTGGTCCGCGAGCACGACGCCCATGTGATCGTCACGCACTCGCTCGTCGGTCCCGGCGGCCCCCGCACCGCCGTGCCGCGGCCGCACTACGAGGACGTGGTGGCCGAGGTGCGCGGCTTCCTGGAGCATCGCATCGGCGGGGCGCTCGAGCGCGGGATACCGGAGGACCGGATCCTCGCCGATCCGGGGCACGACCTGAACAAGACGACGGAGCACTCGCTCGAGCTCACGCGGCGCCTGCGGGAGATCACGCAGCTGGGCCATCCCACGCTGGCGGCCGTGTCCCACAAGGACTTCGTGGGCGAGGCCCTCGGCCTGCCGCGCGATCAGCGGCTCGAGGGCTCCCTGGCCGCGGCGGTCCTGTGCGCGGCCGGCGGCGCGCGCATCTTCCGGATGCACGAGGCGGGCCCAGCACGGCGGGCCCTGGACATGGCCGCCGTCGTCCTGGGCCTGCGCGAGCCCGCCCAGGCCCTCCACAACACGGGAGATGCGAATGCCTGAGCAGACCGGCACCGGGCACGACGACCGCGACGAGCGGCCCCGCACCGGCGGCGTCGAGCGCGTCGAGCGCATCTGGCCCGACCCGCGGGTGCTGACCCTGGACGAGCTGCGCGACGAGTACGCCCGCACCTGGCCCGACGCCGCCGACGGATCCGGGGCCATGATGATCGCGTCCCTGGACGGCTCCGCCGTGCTGGGAGCCGTCTCCGGCGGGCTGTCCTCGCCCGCGGACCAGAAGCTCATGGACGTGCAGCGCGGCGTCGCGGACGTCGTCGTGATCGGCGCCGGCACCCTGCGCGACGAGGGCTACGGCGGACTGCGGGTCGAGGCGGACTCGACGGCCTGGCGACGGGCCCGCGGGCTGCCGGATCATCCCGTGCTCGCGGTCGTCTCCCGCAGCCTCGGCCTGGATCCCGAGGCCCCGTTCCTGGCGCAGGCCCCGGTCCGCCCGCTGATCCTCACGGGCGGGCGCTCCTGCGCGCAGCGTCGTCGGCGGCTCCAGGAGGTCGCCGACGTCGTCGTCCTGGACGACGGCCGCGGCGGCGTCGATCCGGTCGCCGCCCACGAGCTGTTCGCGAGCAGGGGCTGGCGGCGCGTGCACAGCGAGGGCGGGCCCTCCGTCCTGGCCGCATGGCTGGCCGCCGGTCGGGTCGCAGAGCTGCACCTGAGCCTGGCCCCGGTCCTCGCCGGCGGCCGTGCGCTGGGTCTGCTGGGCGCGGCCGTCCATCCCCGCCGCCTCGAGCTGCGGCGCATCCTGCGCGACGGGTCGATGCTGCTGACCCGCTACCGGGTGCTGCCGGACGCGGAGCAGGGCTGAAGCGGGCCGCGGACACCGAGCCGCGCGCCCGCCCGTAGACTTCCGGGCATGCTGCGCATGCTTCTGGTCGAGCCCGAGATCCCCGGCAACACGGGCAATGTCATCCGCCTGTCCGCGGTCACCGGGGCACAGCTGCACCTGGTCGAGCCGCTGGGCTTCGACTTCGGCGATGCCAAGCTGCGCCGCGCCGGGCTCGATTACCACGACCTGGCCGGGATGACCGTGCATCCGGATCTCGGCTCCGCGTGGCAGGCCCTGCGGCCCGAGCGCGTCTTCGCCTTCACCACGACCGGGACCACGCCGCACACCGCCGTGCAGTGGCGCGAGTCCGACATCATGATGTTCGGCCGGGAGTCCGTGGGGCTGTCCGAGGCCCACAAGGCCGATCCGCATGTGACCGACGAGGTCCGCATCCCCCTGCTGCCGGCGCGGCGGTCGCTGAACCTGGCCAACAGCGTGTCGATCGCCGTCTATGAGGCCTGGCGGCAGCTCGGCTTCCGCGGGGCGGTCTGAGCCGGGCGCGCCGCCGCCGCCGCGCCGGCCGTCGGGGACGGGCGGCGGCTCAGGCCTCCTCGGCGTCCCCGACCGCGACCTCGACGGTCTGCTCCCGGCCGCCGCGCTCGTAGACGAGCTCGCCCGTGCCGCCGGCCGGCAGCTCCCGCACGGCGGCGGTCAGCTCGTCGGCATCCAGGGTCCGGTGCCCGTTGAAGCTGCGGATGACATCGCCCTCGCGCAGGCCGGCGTCATCGGCCGGGGAGCCGTTCTCGATCGAGCGGACGAGCGCGCCTTCGGAGAAGGCCCGGCTGTCGCCGTCGTCGGCCGCGGCGGCCGAGACGCTGGCCCCCAGGTACCCGTGGGTGGCCTCGCCGTCCTCGATGAGCTCCTGGGCCACCCGCTGGGCGTGGTCGATGGGGATCGCGAAGCCGACGCCGATGCTTCCGGCGCCGTCCGACTCGCTGCCCGCGGCCGAGGCGATGGCCACGTTGATGCCGATGACCCGGCCCTCGGAGTCCACGAGCGCGCCGCCGGAGTTGCCGGGATTGATCGAGGCATCCGTCTGGATCACGTTGAGGAACACCGACTCGGCCTGGCCCTGCGAGGAATCGCCCTGACCGTAGTCGAAGAAGAAGTCCTGCCAGCCGCCGCCCCGGTCGTCCTCGGGGCTCTCGCCCTCGCCCGGGGTCTCGGGAGCCGCCGACGACGCGACGGCGATCGTGCGGTCGGTCGTCGAGATGATGCCGTCGGTCACGGTGCCCGACAGGCCCAGCGGTGCACCGATCGCGATCGCGGCATCGCCCACGTTCAGATCCCCGGAGCTGCCGATCTCGGCGGGCACCAGCCCGTCGTGGTCGATCTTGATCACGGCCAGATCGGACAGCGGATCGGTGCCGACGGCCTCCGCGGTCGTCACGGTGCCGTCGGAGAGCTGGACCTCGATCGAGGCGTCGCTGGCCTGGCCGTCCATGGTGACCACGTGCGTGTTGGTGAGGATGTGGCCCTCCTCGTCCAGGATCACGCCCGAGCCGGAGCCGGCGCTCTGCCCGTCCGAGGACGAGATCGTCACGACCGACGGCGACGCCTTGGCGGCGGCGCCCGTGATCTCCGTGACGGAGTCGGTGTCGTTGACGATCAGCTCCCTCGCCCCCGGGCCGGCGGATCCGTCGTCCGATCCGGTCGCGGCGTCCACGGCCGCGTAGGACCCGGCGCCCACGAGGGCCGACAGGATCAGGCCGCCCGCGATCAGCCCCGCGCCCGGGCCCCGGCGGCGCTGCCGCTCGTCCCCGACGGCGCCCCCCTGGGAGCCGTACGGCCCGTACGGGCCCCCGGGCGCCGGAGCCCCGGCGTACGGGTCCTGCGCGTACGGGCCGTGCGGCGCCGCCTGCGCGTACGGCCCGCCGCTCCGGGGCGGTGCGCCCAGCCGGGGGTCCTGGCCCGGGACCGGCTGCGGCGCCCCGCCTGCCTGCCACCCGGTGGGCGCCCCCGCGCGGTCGTCGGGGCGGGGGGTGTCGGCGCCGTTGCTCAAGCCTGTGCTCCTCGTGCGAAGGTCTCGGATCCGATGCGCGGTCCCGGACGTCGCCGGTCCCGGCATCGGATCCCAGAGTATCCAGCCGGCGCCTGGACCGTCGCTGGGCGCCGGCGCACGTCGGCTGGGAAGCCGCTGTCCGGACGCTGGCCGCCCCAGCGGTCCCGGCGGCCCCGGCCGTCGGGCGGCCGTCGTCGGGCGTCATGCCGCCGGTTCCCGGCGACGCCGCAGGGGCGGGCCCTATACTCGAGCCCAGTGATCGTCACCACCCCTCGCGCCCCCGCGACGCGGCCCCCTGGCCGCCTCCGGGAGCCGGGCCTCGACCGCCGACGGAGAGCATGCCCCCGATCATGACCACGCCCCCGCCCGTCCCCCGCGCGGGCCGCTCGAGCGCCCTGCGCGCCGCGGGAGCGGCCCTGCTGCTGGGGCTGATCGCCCCCGCCCCCGTCCACGCCGAGCCGCCCGTCGACCTCCCGGCCGGCGAGCCGGTCGTCGACGAGTCCGGCGTCCTCGAGGACCCCGCCGCGCTCGAGCAGCAGATCCGGCAGCTGGCCCAGGACGAGGGCGTCTCCCTGACCGCCGTGTTCGTGGACGAGTTCTCCAGCCCGTCCGCGGCCGACGACTGGGTCCGCGAGACCTGGAGCACGAGCGGCCTGGGCAGCTCCGATGCGCTGCTGGCCGTGGCCACGGAGGACCGTGAGGCCCGGTTCGTCGCCGGCGAGGGCAGCGGGGTGAGCGTCGACGAGCAGGACGGCATCTACCGGCAGAGCATCGCCCCCGAGCTGTCCGCCGACGACTGGGACGGCGCCGTCTCCGGGGCGGTGGACGGGCTCGAGCAGGAGCTGGGCTCGGCCCCCGCGGGCCCCGTCGCGACGGGCTCCCCGATCTCGTTCGTCGGCCTCCCTCTGCTCATCTTCCTGCTGGGCCTGGCCGGGATCTTCATCCCGTTCCTGCTGCGGGTGACCGGACGCGTCCGGAACCGCCGCCAGGGACTGCAGACCCAGCAGCGGGAGGAGCGCCGGAAGCGCTTCGGCGAGCACGCCGACGTCCCCCTGCCCGAGCTGCGGACCCGGGCCGGCGAGCTCATCGTGGCCGCGGACAACGCGATCCAGCACTCGGAGCAGGAGCTCGAGTTCGCCCGGCTCCAGTACAGCCAGGCCCAGATCGCCCCGTTCGAGGACGCGATCCGGCAGGCCAAGGAGCACATGCGGGCCTCCTTCGCGCTGCAGCAGCAGCTGGACGACCACATCCCCGACTCCGAGGACGATCAGCGGGCCTGGCTCGGCGAGATCATCGGCCGCTGCCGCGATGCGCAGCGCTCCCTCGAGGAGCAGAAGGAGGCCTTCGGCCGGCTGCGGCAGCTGGAGACGCGGCTGCCGGAGGCGCTGTCGGATCTGCAGCGCGAGACCGAGCGCATCCGCCCGGACCTCGAGACCGCCGACGCCCGCATCGGGCAGCTGTCCACCCGGTTCTCGGACAGCGCCCTGCGGCCGCTGCGCGAGGGGCTGGAGCAGGCCCGGGAGCGCCTGCTCTTCGTGGACACCACGGCCGCCCAGGCCCACGAGGCGGCCCGCGCGGGCGATCGCAGCGCCGCCGTCGTGCGCCTGCGCGCGGCCGAGGAGGGCGCGGGCCAGGCCGCGGGCCTGCTGCGCTCGATGCACGAGGCCGCCCAGGAGCTGGCCGGGGCGGAAGCCGCTCTGCGCGATGCCATGGCGCTGACCCAGCGCGACATCGCCGAGGCCGAGGCCTACGCGAGGGACGGCTCCCGGCCGGATCTGGCCGCCGCCGCGGCCGGGGTGCGCGCCGTCCTCGATGCGATCGGGCAGCAGCTCGATGCCGAGCGCATCGACCCCGTCGAGCTGCAGCACCGTCTCGACCTGTCCCGCGATCAGCTCAACGCCTCGCTGGGCGGGCTGCGCTCGGC
Source organism: Kocuria palustris (assembly GCF_007666205.1). Classification (GTDB taxonomy): domain Bacteria; phylum Actinomycetota; class Actinomycetes; order Actinomycetales; family Micrococcaceae; genus Kocuria; species Kocuria palustris_A. The sequence continues at coordinate 103,145 of NZ_VDOR01000006.1, read as the reverse complement.
CGCCGAGCAGGATCGCGCGCTGCGAGGGCGGCTCGCCCAGGCCATGGAGGGCGCCCGCAGCAGGGTCCAGTCCGCCGAGCGCTACATCTGGGGGAACCGGGGCGGCATCGGAGCCGAGGCCCGCACCCGGCTGGCCGCGGCGCAGCGCTATCTCGAGCGCGCCGAGGAGGCCGCGCACCGCGATCCGAGCACCGCCCTGGAGGAGGCCCAGCAGGCCGAGCACCACGCCCAGCTCGCCCTCGACGGCGCCCAGGCCGACTCGTTCGACTTCTCGAACCGGCGCGTCCAGTGGGTCGGCCCCTCGGGCTTCGGCGGCGCCACGCTCGGCGGCATCGTCATCGGCTCCATCCTGGACGAGATGGTGGACGGCTCGAGCTCTCGCGACCGCCGCTCCGGAGGCGGCTTCACCGGAGGATTCGGCGGCGGATTCGGGGGCGGATTCGGGGGCGCGACCTTCGGCGGCGGCTCGTTCGGGGGCGGCTTCGGCGGCGGGGGCGGCGACGACGGCCATCGCAGCTCCGGCGGGCGGTTCTGACCTCCCCCCGCCCTCCCGGACCCGGCCGAGCGGCACCAGCCGGCCCGTCGCATCAGACCACCCGCATCCGACCGACGATCCACGACCCACGATCCCCGCAGCACCCCGACCACAGGAGGAACGGACCATGACCAAGCAGTCCATCTTCGGGCGCATCGCCCAGCTCACCCGCGCCAACATCAACGCGCTGATCGACTCCGCCGAGGATCCGCAGAAGATGCTCGAGCAGATGGTGCGCGACTACACGGAGAACATCCGCGAGGCCGAGGCCGCAGTCGCCCAGACGATCGGCCAGCTGCGGCTGCTCGAGCAGGACCATGACGAGGACGTGCGCGAGGCGCAGGAGTGGGGCTCGAAGGCCATGGCGGCCTCGAACCGCGCCGACCAGCTGCGCGCGTCGGGCAGCAGCGGCGAGGCGGAGAAGTTCGACAACCTGGCCCGGATCGCCCTGCAGCGCCAGATGCAGCACGAGAACGAGGCCCGCGGCGCCGAGCCCCAGATCCAGGCGCAGACCGAGGTGGTCAACCGCCTCAAGGACGGTCTGGAGAAGATGCGCCGCAAGCTCCAGGAGCTGTCGAGCAAGCGCGATGAGCTCAATGCCCGGCAGAAGACGGTCCAGGCGCAGTCGCAGGTCCAGGACGCGCTCAAGGCCTTCGACGTCATGGATCCCACGAGCGAGGTCTCGCGCTTCGAGGACAAGATCCGCCGCGAGGAGGCCCGTGTGATGGGCCAGCAGGAGCTCGCGGCGTCGAGCCTCGACGCCCAGTTCGAGTCCCTCGAGGACCTCAGCCAGGAGTCGGAGGTCGAGGCCCGCTTCGCCGCGCTCAAGGCCGGACGGCCCGCCGAGCAGCTCGGCACGCTGCCCACTCCCCAGCAGATCGGCGAGATCGAGCACTGATCGGCAGACGGCGCTGAGGCGCCTCGAGCGCTGAACCGAGCGGCGGGCGGAGGTCTTCCAGGGGCCTCCGCCCGCCGCAGTCGCACCGGCCCGCAGGCCCTGACCCGGCGGATCCAGTGCATGACGAAGGCCCCGTCATCGGCTGCGAGCCGATGACGGGGCCTTCTCTGGTTGCGGGGGCAAGATTTGAACTTGCGACCTCTGGGTTATGAGCCCAGCGAGCTACCGAACTGCTCCACCCCGCGGCGACAGAGAACGACTATACGCACCTGCGCGGCGACGTGCAAACCGGGGGTCGTCGGCCGTTCACCCGCCGGCCACCCTGCGGCGCCGGAGGCCCTCCGGCGACGACGAGGCCCCGGGGCGGGTGCGCGATGCGCGCGCCCGCCCCGGGGCCTCGTCCCGATCAGCGGCTCAGCAGCCGCGGCCGAGAGCCTGCCGACGCCCGGTCACTGCCCGGCGTCCGGGGCCACCGGCCCCTGGCCGCCGCCGGAGGTCGAGATGCCCTCGGCCTCCATGGCGCGGGCCAGGGCGTCGTCCAGGCGATCCTGCGCCTGCCCGTAGGCCGCCCAGTCGCCGTCCTCCATGGCCGTCTGGGAGTCCTCCATGGCGTCCCCGGCATCCGAGAGCGCCGACTCCAGATCGGTGCCGCCGGTCGGCGGCGTCGAGGCCCCGTCCGTGGGCTCCTCGGCCGGCTGGTCCTCGCCCGCCGGCTGCTCGCCGCCCGCCGCGGCATCCGCGTCGCTGACGCCGGCGCCGTCGGCCGTCTGGGCCCCGGAGTCGCCGCCGTAGACCTGGTCGAGGGCCTCGTCGAGGGTCGGGGCGAAGCCGACCTCCTCGCCGAAGCTGACCAGCACGCGGCGCAGCGTCGGATAGCCGGACTCGCCCGAGGAGCGCACGTACACCGGCTGGATGTACATCATCCCGTCGTTGACCGGCAGGGCGAGCATGTTGCCGTTGATCACCTCGGAGCCGCCCTGGCGCAGCAGGTTCAGCGCCGAGGAGACCTCGGTGTTCGAGTTGAAGTTGTTCTGCGCCTGACCCGGGCCCGGGACCACCGAGCTGCGCGGGAGCTCGAGCAGCTTCATGGAGCCGTACTCCTCGGACTTCACGCCGTCCTCGCCGGTGCCGGCATCGCCGTTGGCGGCCAGGTACCCGTAGAGCACGTTGCGGGAGTTCTCCCCCTCGTTCTGCTGCGGGATGAACGGGGTCGTGAGCTGGAAGCTGGCCTCCGACTCCCCCGGCATCTGCATCGAGAGGTAGTACGGCGGGATCGCCGTGTTCGCCTCGGTCGTCGGGTCGTTGGGGATCGACCAGACGTCGTCGCCGGCGTAGAACGAGCCCGCGTCGGTGACGTGGTAGCGGTTGAGCAGCTCGCGCTGGACCTTGAAGACGTCCTCCGGGTAGCGCACGTGCTCCATGAGCTCGGCGGACATCTCCGAGTACGGCTTGTAGGAGGCCGGGAAGATGCCCTGCCAGGCCTGCAGGACCGGGTCCTCGTCGTCCCAGGCGTAGAGATCCACGGAGCCGTCGTACGCGTCCACGGTCGCCTTGACCGAGTTGCGCATGTAGTTGGCCTGCTCGCTGGGCAGCGCGGCCGAGGCGCCCTCGGCGGTCGCGGTGTCCTCGGTCGCGTCGTCGAGCTCCATGGGGGTCGAGTACGGGTACGAGTCCGAGGTCGTGTAGGCGTCCACGATCCACTTGACGCGGCCGTCGACGATCGCCGGGTACGGGTTGCCGTCGACCGTCAGGTAGGGGGCGACCTTCTCGACGCGCTCGCGCGGCGTGCGGTCGAAGAGCACCTGGGAGTCCGGGCGCACCGCATCGGAGAACATCAGGTCGGTCGACTGGAACTTGATCGCGTAGGACAGCCGGTTCAGCGGATTGCCCACGTTCGGGCCGCCGTCGCCGGAGAAGGTCGTGCGGACGTCGTTCTCCTCGTCGTCGGAGGTCGACGGGCGGTCCAGCTCGAGGTGCGGATCCCCCTCCGCACCGCCGACCACCGAGTACTCCGGCGACTGCTCGCCGAAGTAGATCCGCGGCTCGTAGTCCTCGGAGATCTCGCCCTCGGCCATGATGCCGCCCTGGATGAACGACGGGGAGCCGTCTGCCTGCACGCGGTCGCCGTAGGCGGCGATCAGCCCGTAGCCGTGCGTGTAGACGACGTGCTGGTTGTACCAGCCCTCGGTCTCGCCCTGGTTGAGCTCGCGGGCGGCGAGCACGGTGTCCTGGACCTGGCCGTCGATCTCGTAGCGGTCGACGTTGAGGGTCGAGGGGAACGAGTAGTAGGGGCGGAACTGCTGCAGCTGGCCGAAGGCCGGCGACACGACGTTGGGATCGAGCAGGCGGATGTTGCTGGTGGTCTCCTCGTAGCCGGCCAGCGCTCCCTCCTCGGTCTGCGTCGTGGCGTCGTAGGGCTGGGTCTCGGTGTCGTCCAGGGCGAAGGCGGCGCGCGTGCCGTCGATGTTGCGCTGGATGTACTCCTCCTCCATCTGCTGCTCCGAGGGCACGACCTGGAAGCGCTGCACGAGGGAGGGGTAGATGCCGCCGGCGACGATCGCGACGATCGCGAGCATCGCCGTGCCGATCATGGGCAGCCGCCAGCGGCCCATGACCGCCGAGGCGATGAACAGGGCCGCGACCACGAGCGCCGCCGCGGCCAGGATCCCGCGCACCGGGATCACGGCGTTGATGTCGGTGTGCATGGCACCGGTCCAGCTGCCGGCGGTGGACTGCAGGGTCGCGTAGCGATCCAGCCAGAAGCTCACGGCCTGCAGGATCAGGAACGCCGCCGCCGTCACGGCCAGCTGGATGCGCGCGGGGCGGCTGAAGCTCAGGCCGCGCTCCGAGAGCCGGATGCCGCCGTAGAGGTAGTGCACGAGCAGGGCAGCGATGCCGCACAGCAGCAGCGTGGAGGTCAGGAAGCCGAGGACCAGCTGCAGGAACGGCAGGGTGAAGACCCAGAAAGACAGGTCCATGCCGAACTCGGGGTCGTCCTGCCCGAAGGGGACCTGGTGGAAGAACAGCAGGACCGTCTCCCACTGGGAGGCGATCGTGGAGGCCGTGAACAGGCCGAAGAGCACCGGGATGGCGATCATGGCGATCCGGCGCACCGGCTCGAAGGCCTGCTGGTAGCGGCGGAGGTTGTCGTCGAGGGCATCGGCCGCCGTGATCGGGCGGTGGCGGTGCGCCAGGCGCATCGACAGCCACAGCAGCGCCGCCACGAGCAGCGCCGCCAGGATGAACAGGACCACGCGGGCGATGTTCTGGGTCGCGAAGACGTCGAGGAAGCCGACCTGGTCGAACCACAGGATCTCGGTGTACACCTGCGTGAACGCGACGAAGGCCGCGATCAGGGCCACCACGATGATGATCGTGGGCAGCAGGGCCCCGGTGCGCTTGGACTGGCGCGCGGCCGGTCCGTCTCCCGTCGGAGTGCTGCCTGATGGGCCCCTCGGCGGGCGGGGCGGTTCTGCTGGTCCAGCGGTCACGTGAGCCTGGGCCTTCCCTGGGGGTCGGTGCGTGCGATCCGCCGCGCGGCGGAGCCCTCGGTGGAGGCCCGGCGACTGATCGTCAGGTGGTCGGCGCACCGGTGGAGGCGCGCCCCAGCCATTGTCCGCCCTGTCGGCGACATGGGCAAAGTCGGTGAATCCCCTGGGCAGGCCGGGACGCGACCGGCCTCAGCCGTCGCCGCCCTCGCAGCTCGGCAGCGCGGCGAGGTCCCCGTCCCCGGCCAGGACGCCGAGGGCGTCCTCGGCGTCGTCGAGCGTGTCCACCGCGACCACCGGCAGGTCGTCCGGGACGTGTCCGCGCACCTCGTCGCAGTTCTCGACGGGGGCCAGGAACAGATCGGCCCCGGTCTCGGAGGCGCCGAGCATCTTCTGGCGCACCCCTCCGATCGGCCCGACATCCCCCTCGGCGTCGATCGTGCCCGTGCCGACCACGTGGTGGTCGCCGGCCAGCGATCCCTCCGTGAGCTGGTCCACGAGGCTCAGCGACAGCATCATCCCCGCGCTCGGCCCGCCCACGTCCTCGAGGCCGAAGCCGACCTCCAGGGGGAAGTCGAACTCCCGGTCCAGGTAGACGCCGAGCTGCCGTCCCTCGGGCGAGTCCACGGTCCCGACCTCCAGCGTCTCGCGCCGCCCATCGCGATCGACCGTCACCTCGGCGGTGTCGCCCTCGAGCGCATCGAGGTCGTCGCGCAGCGACTCGAGCGAGCCGATCGGGGCGCCGTCGAGCTCGATCAGCTCATCGCCGGCGCGCAGCACGGACTCCGACGGGGCCCCCGGAACCGTCGAGGCGACGGTCAGGCGCGTCGAGTAGTCGAGGTCGAGGTCGTTGAGCGCCGCGGCGATCGCCATGTCCTGAGAGGACTCCATGGCGGCCGTCCCGGAGTCGGAGACCTGCTGCCGGGTGGCCGCCGGCGGGTACATGACCTCGAGGGGCACCACGGCCATTCCCGGATCGGCCCACGAGATCACCGTCTCCAGGGCCCGCGGGCTGGAGCCGGGTCCCCCGACGACGTAGACGGTCGAGAAGTCGAGCCGGGAGTCCGAGGGGTGCGTCTGCGCGCCCTCGATCGTCATGATCGGCTCGTCGCCCACCTCCTCGGTGATGTCGAAGGTGGGGCCCGGCCGCTCCACGACGTACGGAGCGGGAGCCCAGGCGCACGCGACCAGCAGGACGGCGGCCGCGATCAGCGATCCGGCTTCCATGCCCGGGCGGAATCGGAGACGGGACACGGCGTGGAGACCTCGGGATCGATCGGCGGCGGGCGATGCCGCCGATCCTAGTCGCCCCCGGGCCGGCATGCTCCCAGCGAAAGAGCCCCTGCCCCGGCGACGCGCTCGGACGCGGTCGCTACGCTGGGGGCATCGCAGGCCGGCCGAGCCCGACTCGTCCCGGGTCGGCTCTCGGCCGGCCGAGCCGCGCAGACACCCTGCGCGCCGCCGCCTGCCCCGCAGAGCCGTGCGCGCAGCCATCGACGCAGAACAGGATCGAGGACCATGAGCCCCCAGTCACCGAACGGCGACGACGACCGCCAGGGTCAGGGCGATGACCCCTTCCAGCAGATGTTCCAGCAGTTCCTCGGGCAGTCGGGGATCTCGCCGGAGGATCTGCAGAAGATGGGCATGCCGACCGACCCGGGCGCCATGCAGGCCATGTTCGCGCAGGTGCAGTCCATGTTCTCGGCCTCCGCCTCCGACGGACCCGTCAACTGGAAGGCCGCCCAGGACCACGCCCGACGGGTCGTCTCCGCCGCGGGCGATCCGTCCGTGACGGACTCCCAGCGCAAGATCGTGGACGACGCCGTGCAGCTGGCCCAGCTGTGGGTCGACGACCACACCGTCTTCGGCCGGGGCCCGGTCCAGCCGGCCGCCTGGTCGCGCTCCGAGTGGGTCGAGGGCACGTTCGGGACCTGGCAGGAGATCACGGGGCCCGTGGCCGAGTCGGTCACCAAGGCTCTGACCGACACCATCACGCGGCAGATGCCCGAGGAGCTGTCCCAGATGATGGGCGGGGCCTCGCACATGCTCGCCGGGGCCGGCGGCATGATGTTCGCCATGCAGCTCGGCCAGGCCATCGGCGGCCTGGCGGCCGAGGTCGTCTCGTCCTCGGACATCGGGCTGCCGCTGGCCGAGGACCGCTCGGCCATGCTCCCGCGCAACGTCGAGGAGTTCGGCGAGGGGCTGGACATCCCGGCGCAGGAGATCGTGATCTACCTGGCCGTGCGCGAGGTCGTGCACACGCGCCTCTTCCACGCGGCGCCCTGGCTGCGCGGGCACCTGATCGATCTGATCACGCGGTTCTCCCGCGAGATCCACATCGACATGGAGCGCATCGAGGGCCTGGCCTCGGACATCGACCCGACGGATCCCAGCGCGGTGCAGGAGGCGCTGAGCTCCGGGGTGTTCGTGCCGGAGCAGAGCGCCGAGCAGAAGGCCGTGCTGAACCGCCTCGAGACGCTGCTGGCGCTCATCGAGGGCTGGGTCGACGTCGTGACCGTGCGCGCGACCGCGAATCTCCCGTCGGCGGCCGCGCTGTCCGAGACCATCCGGCGCCGCCGCGCCTCGGGCGGCCCCGCCGAGCACGCCTTCGCGTCGCTGATCGGCCTCGAGCTGCGCCCGCGCCGCATGCGCGATGCCGCGGCCTTCTGGGAGCGCGTCGAGCAGCGCCGCGGCCTCGACGACCGCGACGGCCTGTGGGAGGCCCCGGAGCTGCTGCCCACGGACGAGGACCTCGACGACCCCGAGGGCTACGAGTCCCGGCGCGGCCTGCTGACGGCCTCCGAGGACGAGTTCGACGCAGCGCTGCGCAGCCTGCTCGACTCCGAGTCGGGCTCCGCGGACGACGCGGGCTCGGGAGCGGATGCGGCCGAGAGCCCCCAGGGGGATGCGGACCCGAGCTCGGATCAGGGCCCGGACGCGGATCCCGATTCGGCTCCGGGCTCCGGCTCGGGTCCGGATTCCGATCCGGACTCCGGCTCCGGATCGGGCGACAGCGGACGCTGATCGTCCTTCCCCAGGGCCCAGGCCGCTCCGTCGAGGAAGGCCTGGGCCCTGGCCATGTCCGGATGCAGCGCCTCGAGCCGGCGGAACTCCGGGCCGTGGCCGGCTTCGATCAGGTGGCACAGCTCGTGATGCAGCACGGTGTCGAGCACCCACTCGGGAGCACCGCGCAGCCGGTCGGACACGCGGATCCGCCCCGTGGCCGGGGTGGCCGAGGCCCAGCGCGTGGTCTGCCGGGAGCTCCACACCACGTCGGTGGGCTGGGCCCGGCCGTCGAGCAGGCGGGCGGAGAGCTCCCGGGCCCGGCGCATGAGGTGCGCATCGCTGCCGCGCGCCGCGGCGGCCGCTCGGGTCCGCTCCCGCTGGGCGATGAGGCGGGCCGACATCCGCTCGCTCCACCGGGCGACCTCCCGGGCCGGCATCCGCGCCGGGACCTGCAGGATGATGCGCTGCCCCGACCAGTGCGCCGAGACCGTCTTGCGGCGGCGCTGCGAGCGCCGGACCTCTACCTCGGGCGCGTCGTGGTCCCCTGCATGCTCCGAGGCACCGGAGCCGGCGGTCGGCTCCGGTGCCTTGCCGCGAGCCGGGGCGGCGGGACTCGGACGGGGACGGCGCGCGGCAGGCATGTCCCGAAGGCTACCCATCGCCGAGCGGCCCTTCCCAGCTCCGAGCTGCCCGTCCCGTCGTCCTCGGCCGGGCTCTCCTGTGGACGACGGCCGTCGGGCCGCGCGACGAGCGAGACTGTGCGAGCCGGGCGGGTCCGGGCACGAGCGCGTCTTCGCCCCGCGAGCGGCGGCATCTCGGCCCGGGCTCCGCGCGGGGCACCTCCCCGGTGCCTGGCGCTCCGCCTCCCGGCCCGCTCCCCGAGGCCCGACCCGTCCCTGTCCGGAGGCTCCCGATGACGACCCCTCCGCCGGTGCCTGCCGCACCCGCGTCGCTCGATCCCCTGCTGATGCCCCGCCGCGCAAGCGGGCCGCCCCTGCTGGGGGCGCCCGTGTCCGAGCTGCGTGTGCTGGTGCTGGGGCTGTGCCCGATCACCGCGGCCGCCGCCGTGATGCTCGCCGGCTGCGGGGTCCGCGGCTTCACCGTGGTCGACGACGGCCGCGTCACGTGGGCGGAGGCCCGCGCCGGGGCCTTCGACTCCACCGAGGTGGGCCGCTGCCGCGAGCTGTGCACCCGTCGTCGGATCCGCGCGGCGAATGCCGAGGCCGCCCCCGTCACCTGGACCGACGACGTGCTGACCGACGAGCGCCCCGGCCGCGTGGTGCTGCGCTCGTCCCGGGCCGTGTCGCGGCCCGGCGAAGGCGTCGCCGTCGAGGCGCCCGGGGATCAGCTGCCGCTGCCGGCCGCGGTCCCGCTCGTGGACGTCATGAGCCTGGCAGGCGGCGGCGCGGTGCTGCTGTGGCCGGAGCGGCCCTGGCACCGCCGGCCCTGTCCGGCATGCCGGGAGGCGGCCGCGGGCGGGGCGGCGTCGCAGCCCGGCAGCCGTGCGGATCCAGGACCGGCGGCGAACCGGGCGGCCGGGCCGGCGCACACCGCGTTCTGCGCGGCGCTGGTCACCCAGACGGTCCTGGCCGCGGCCGCGGGAGCCGAGCCGGGACCGGATGACGGTCACCTGCTGCTGCGTGCGGGCCGCCCCCTGAGCACCTGCACCGCGGTCGCAGCGGCCGGCGTCGAGTGCCCGCTGTGCACGGCGTGAGCGGATCCCCGGGCGGTCAGCGACCGGCGCCGATGTCGCGCAGGAAGCGCGAGGGCCGACGGTTCGCCCGCCCGCCCGGTGTGCGCGAGAGCGAGCACGAGAGCATGAGCTGCTCGCGGGCGCGGGTGATCCCCACGTAGAGCAGGCGCCGCTCCTCGTCGATCTCGTCGGAGGTCTCGGCGAACGTGATCGGCAGCAGACCCTCGGAGAGCCCGGTCAGGAACACCGCGTCCCATTCGAGGCCCTTCGCCGAGTGCAGCGAGGCCAGGGTCACGCCCTCCACCGGCGGCGCGTCCTGGGCGACCGCCCGCCGGCCGAGCTCCTCCGCGACGTGGCGCAGCGTGAACGGGCCGGGGCCCTCGGTCCCCCGCCGCTGCGCGTCCTCGAGCGCCTGGGCGTGCGCGGCGGCCAGGCGGTCGGTCATGTCGACCAGCGCCGCCATGGACTCCCAGGTCTCGCGCGTGCTGCCGGTCGTGCGCGGCGCGTGCCGCGACCAGCCCAGCGAGCGCAGCATGTCGCGCACCTGCTGGGCCACCGCTCCCCCGCCGGACTCGGCCTCGGCGCCGGCGGCCGAGCGGATCTGGACCATGGCCTGACGGACCTCGGGCCGGCGGAAGAACTGCTCGGTGCCGCGCAGCCGGAACCCGATCCCGGCATCGGCCAGTGCGGTCTCGAAGGCCTGGGCCTGCCCGTTGGTGCGGAAGAGCACCGCGATCTCGGTGGCGGGGACGCCGTCGTCGAGCAGGTCCTGGATGCGCACGGCGGTGCCCTGAGCCTCCGCCTGATCGTCCTGGTACTCGTGCCAGTCCGGCACGGGGCCCGGCGCCCGCTGCCCCACCAGGCGCAGCGGATCGGCCCAGAGGCCCTCCGTGGAATCGGGGCCGGGCCGCCGCGCCGTGAGCAGCCGATTGGCGGTGTCGACGATCTGCGGCGTCGAGCGATAGTCGCGCACCAGGCGCACCACGCGAGAGCCCTCGTAGCGGGAGGGGAACTCGAGCAGGTGCCGCGACGTCGCGCCGGTGAAGGAGTAGATGGTCTGGGAGGCGTCGCCCACCACGCACAGGTCGTCCCGCGGGCCGAGCCAGGCGTCCAGCAGCCGCTGCTGCAGCGGGGAGACGTCCTGGTACTCGTCGACGACGAAGTGCTGGTACTGGGCTCGCACGGCCGCGGCGATGCGCTGGTCCTCCTCGAGGATGCCGGTCATGATCGCCAGCACGTCCTCGAAGTCGATCAGGTTCCGATCCGTCTTGAGGTCCTCGTAGGTCTGCCACAGCCGCTGGATCGTGGTGGCGCTGTGACCCCCCGGGAGCTCGCGCGCGCTTCCGGCGGCCGCCTCGCGGGCGACGGCATCCGGGTACGTGTCCGGGACGAGCAGCAGGGCGCGCGCCCGCTCGATCTCGCCGGCCAGGTCGCGGACGGCCCCGCGGTCGCTGCTCAGGCGCATGGAGCCGGCGGCCTCGGCGATCAGCCGCGCCTTGTGACTGACCAGATCGGGGATCCGCCCCCCGACGGCCTGCGGCCAGAAGTACTGCAGCTGTCGCAGCGCCGCGGAGTGGAAGGTCCGCGCCTGGACGCCCTCGGCGCCCAGCAGGCGCAGGCGATCGCGCATCTCGTTCGCCGCGCGGGCGGTGAAGGTCAGGGCCAGGACCTTCTGCGGGGTGTAGACACCCACTGCGATCCCATAGGCGATGCGGTGGGTGATCGCCCGGGTCTTGCCGGTGCCGGCTCCGGCCAGCACGCAGACCGGGCCGCGCAGGGTCGTGGCGGCTTCCCGCTGCTCGGGGTCGAGCCCCTCGAGGATGCGCTCCTCCAGGGGGCGCTGGTCCGCCCGGGGCAGTGCGAACAGCGCCGCCGACGCGGCGTCGGGCGGGAGATCGCGCGCGGGGCCCTGCGGCTCGGTGTCCTGTGCCGTCACCAGTCGCCTCCCGGGAGCGGCTCGCCGTTCCAGTGCTCGAGCAGGGCGCGGGCGATCGAGACCCGTCCGGGCAGCCGCAGCTCGCCCGTGCTCGCCGCCTCCCGCAGCTGCGCTCGCGTCAGCCAGCGCAGCTCGGCGATCTCCAGGCCGTCGGGGGCGACGCGGCCGCCCTCGAGCCGGACCGTGCAGCCGATCATGAGCGATCGGGGGAAGGGCCAGGGCTGGGAGCCCAGCACGCGGACGTCGCCCACGAGGGCCCCCGACTCCTCGTGGACCTCCCGGCGGACCGCCTGCTCGAGGGACTCACCGGGCTCCACGAAGCCGGCCAGCGTCGAGAACCGGCGCTCCGGCCAGGCCGCGGCGCGGCCCAGCAGCACGCGCTCCTGCGGGTCCCCCGGCTCGCCGTCCGTCACGGTCACGATGATCGCCGGGTCCGTGCGCGGGAACTGCATGGATGCGTCCTGGGGGCACACGCGCAGCCAGCCGGAGCGGCGCACCTCGGTCACCGCTCCGCAGCGCGGGCAGCGGGGGTGATCGAGATGCCATGCGGTGACCGCCTGCGCCGCCACGGCCAGGGCCTCGTCCTCCGCGGAGGAGCCCATGAGCGCGACGGCGGCGCGGCGCAGGTCCGTCCATTCGTGGTCGGGGGCGCGCTCGGCCAGCATCCGATCCAGGACCGCGACCTGCTCGGCGGACTCGTCCACCACGCCGTGGGTGGTGTCCTGCAGGGGGTCGTGGGAGCTGTCCAGGCTGCGCACGGTGATGTCGACCCGCGCCTGCGGATCGGCCGCCTCAGGGACGTCGGCGGCCGTCGGCGCGTCGGAGATCGACGCGGTGCCGGTCAGGGCTGCGGCTGTCTCGCCGGCCAGGGCAGCGACGGGGATGCGGCCGAGATAGACCTCCGGGCGCGCCGGATCGGGCCGCAGCTCGGGCAGGGCCGCTCGCTCGAGCAGGACCAGCCGGCCCCGGGAGACGGGCAGGCGCCCGCCGCGCAGGACCAGGCACAGCTGGGCGCCCGGACGCAGGTCGGTGTGCTCGCGCTCCACGGCGCGGCGGTCCAGCGCCTCGGTGGACAGCATCGACGAGGGGTCCAGGCGATCGTGGTCCGGCGCGAGTCGCGGCCCGGCGGGTGCCGCGGATGCGGCGGACGGCGCTGCGGCGGGGTCGTCGCGGCGAGTGCCGCCGGGGCTGTCGGCGCGGTGGTCGCGGGGGTCGTCATGAGGCACGGCTCCACTGTAGGACCAGCGCCCGACGACGCCGCCCGCAGGAGCGCCGCCGCCGGGCCCGGTGGAAGAGCCCCAGGGGCCGCTGCGCGGAGGCGCTGCGTGGAGCCGGAACGACCCGAGCGGGCGTCCCGGGACGAGACCCGGTCCCCGGGGATCGGCCAGGGTGCGCTTGTAGGGTTGCCTCCATGACATCGTCCCTGGAGCATCTGGCGGCCGCGGCGGCCGCGGCCGTCCCCGGGCTGCGTCCCACGGCGGTGGGGCCCTCCCCCGACGACGCCGACTTCCGCTCGGCGGTCGTGGTCGATGCCTCGCAGCGCCGCTGGCGCGTGCGCAGCGCGCTGACCGACGAGGCGTCGATGCGCCTGGCGGCCGAGCACTCGGTCCTGAGCTCGTTCAGCCCCGGCCTGCGCTCCAGGCTGCCGTTCCACATGCCCACCGTGGTGGGCTCCGTCGAGGACCAGGGCCGCCCCCTGTTCGTGTACTCGCACCTCCCGGGCGGGCCCGTGCCGATCGATGACCTCATGGATCTGTCCGAGGCGGCTCCGGCCCGGCCGCAGCCGCCGAGCGCGGCCCCGGTGCCGGAGGCCGCCGCGCAGCTGGGGCAGCTGATCGCGGCGATCCACAGCCTGCCGCGCGCAATGGTCATGGACGCGGATCTGCCCGCCTACAGCTCGGAGCAGTGCCGTCGGCGCATGCTCGGCGAGCTGGACCAGGCGGCCACCACCGGGCGCATCCCCTCGTCGCTGCTGCGGCGGTGGGAGGAGGCCCTGGAGGACCGCACCCTGTGGCGCTTCTCGACCCATGTGGTCCACGGCGACCTGCACGAGGACAACCTGATCGTCGAGGGCAATCGCGTCACGGCGGTGACCGGCTGGTCGGACGTCCACGTGGGCGATCCCGCCGGCGACTTCGCGTGGCTGATCGGCGCGAGCGACCCGTCCTTCGCCGAGGCCGTCGTGGCCGAGTACTCCCGGTCCGCACCGGTCGAGCCCGATCCGCACCTGCTGCGTCGTGCCCACCTCGAGGCGGAGTTCGCCCTGGCCCGGTGGCTCGTGCGGGGCGTCTCGCGGGACCTGCCCGAGCTGGTGGCCGACGCCGAGTCCATGCTGCGGGTCCTGGAGAAGGACGTGGAGCTGTACGACCGCGAGCAGGCCGTCTCCCGGGGGCTGCCGGCCGAGGAGTCGGTCGCCGCGCGCACCGAGCACGCCCGGTCCGCCCGGGAGCGCGCCGCCGCCCCCGGACCCGACGACGGCGGGGGGCGCGATGAGGATCAGGAGCAGGAGCCGGAGGACGGCGCGACCTCCGAGCGCCCGGCTGTCGGGCAGCGCGAGGACGGGCCGGGCGACGATCAGCCGGGCGGCGATCAGGCGAGCCACGAGGAGTCGGCCCGGCGCCGCGTGCTGCTCGAGGGGCGCCGGCGCGCCGCCGCGGATGCCGCGCACCGGCGCACGAGGCTCAGCGGCGATCTGCTGGAGGACGAGGACGCCTCGTCGGAGCACGACGCCGCCGCGGACCGCGAGGCCCGCGCAGGCGGCAAGGGACCTCACGGTGCCACGGTGACGCCCCTGCATCGTCCCGGGGCCCCGAGCTCGCACCGCTGAGCCGGCCCGGCCGGGCGCGGCCTCGGACGCTCAGCCGAAGGCGCGGGCCACCATCCGCTCGAGCTGCTCCTCGTCCGCGAGATCGTGCGGGCGGATGGTCCGGTCCGCGGCGACGTAGTAGAAGGCCGCCGAGACGTCCTCGAGCGGCACCCCCTGAAGCCGCGACCACCCGAGCCGGTAGACGGCCAGCTGGACGGCGCGCTCGGACAGCTCCCGCGCGCTCGGCACGGCACCGGTCTTCCAGTCGACGAGCTCCCAGGTGCCGTCGTCGCCGCGGAACACGGCGTCGATGCGGCCCCGTACGGTGACCCCGGCGATCGGGGTCTCGATCGCGTGCTCGACCGACCAGGGCTGCCGCCGCCCCCACTCGCTCGCGCGGAAGGTCTCGGCCAGGCGCGGGAGGTCGTAGGCCTCGTCCACGAAGTCGTCCGCCGCCGGCAGCTCGTCCAGGTCGAAGATCGCCGAGGACCCGAAGTGGTCCTCGACCCACGAGTGGAAGGTCGTCCCGGCACGAGCCGCCATTCCGGGCCGGCGCGGCATGGGGCGACGGAACTGCGCGGCGACCGCGCGGGGGTCACGGCCCAGCGCGACGACCGTGGAGGCCGACAGGTGCGAGGGCAGCGCCAGCTCCTGCACATCGCTGCGCCGCTCGTGGGCGGCCAGCAGGATCCGGGCCTCCTCGATCCAGCGGGACGCCTGCGGATCGTCGCGCGGATCGCATTCCGCCGGGTCCGCCTCCGCCCCCGGCTCGAGGTCGCCACCGCGCCGGACCAGCTCGGCAGCGGCCTCGACCGCGCGGCGGCGGCCCGCGCGAGCCGGCGGACGCACCTCCCGCTGCTGCTCCGCGGTGTCCTGCGACGGGTCCGCCGACGGCGCCGACGGCCGGCGCTCCCCGTCGCCGCGGGTCTCGGTGATCTCCGGGCCCTCGAGAGGGTCGTACGGCCACAGGGCCCAGAGGCGCCGTGACGTCTCCGGGTTGGCCTCCTCGGGGCCCACCTCGACCCAGCCGGCCAGGTCGATCCCCTCGACGGGGGTCGCCTCCCCGTCCTGGGGCAGCGTGACGGGCGATGCCTCGAAGGCCTTGTCCTGCGCCGCCTCCCGCGCGATCTCCAGGCCCCGTTCGCCGGTCAGGGGCAGCAGCTCCAGCAGGAACCGGGACGGCACGAGGCGCGAGGCCGCCGTGCCGGAGAACGCCGTCGAGGACAGATGCAGATGCGTCCTGGCGCGGGTGAAGGCCACGTAGGCCAGACGCCGCTCCTCGGCTTCCGCGTGCTGGGCGGCGTCCTCCTCGAACAGCGCGAGCGACGCGGGCAGCGCCTCCAGATCCGAGGTGTCCTCGCTCCACTGCGGCAGGAAGTCCCGGTCGCCGCGCAGGGGCCACGGGACGTCCGAGGCGCTCTTGGTCCAGCGGGAGTCCCGGGTCGAGGGGAAGTGCCCCTGATTCATGCCCGGGACATGCACGTGATCCCATTCGAGGCCCTTGGAGGCGTGGACGGTCAGCAGCTGGACGGCCCCCGGTGCGGGCTCGGGCGGCGCGGTGTCCAGCTTCTCCTCCTGGGCGGCCACGTCGAGCCAGGCGAGGAACGACCCGGCGTCCTGGGCCCCGCTGGTCGAGGTGAAGGAGGCGGCCAGGTCCAGGAAGGCGTCCAGGTCCCGGCGGCCCTGCTCCGCGCGGGCGCCGGGGCGTGCGGCGATCTCGATGTCCAGGCCCAGGGTCCGCTCGATGACCGAGATGACGGTGGGGAGGTCCTCGGACAGCCAGGTGCGCAGCTCGGCCAGCTCCTCGGCGAACGCGACGAGCCGCTGCCGCCCGACCTCCGTGAGGCTGCGTCCGGCCCCCGAGACCCAGCCGGGGCGCGGGAGCGTCTCGACGGCCTCCACGAGGGAGGCGGCATCGACCATGTCCGGCTCGATCAGCACCTCGTCCGGGTCCGCGGCCGGACCGGCGTCCTCGTCCCGGCGCAGCCCGGCGGCGGCCGTGTCCGGGTCCCCCGCCTCGTCGACGGCCTCGATCAGGCCCATGTCGGCGGCCGCCGTGCGTCGGCGCTCGAGGTGCCCGGCCCAGTCGCCCAGCGCCACGAGGTCCCGGGCCCCGATCCGCCAGCGCGCGCCGGTCAGCAGCCGGGCCAGGGAGTCCGAGCGCCCCGGGTCCGTCAGCACCCGCAGCGTGGCGACGACGTCGACGACCTCCGGGACCTGCAGCAGGCCGCCGATGCCCACGACCTCGACGGGGATGTCCCGGGCCTCCAGCTCGCGGCGCACGGCCTCGAACTGGGCCCTGCGGCGGCACAGGACGGCGGTGGTGGGCAGGGGCCGGTCGGCCGGCGCCTCGGACCGCGCGGTCAGCACGGCGTCGGCGATCGCCGCGGCCTCCTCCTGGTCGGTCCGGTGCCCGGTGATCTGCACGGTGCCGCGCGGCGCACCTGGGCGGGGCTCCAGCCCCGGGACCTCCGTCAGTCCCCGCCCCGACCCGCCATCGGCCCACGGCGGCGGTGTGCGCAGGGGCCCGGCGATGTGGTTCGCGGCATCGAGGATCGCGACGTCGTTGCGCCACGCGGTGGTGAGGAAGGACACGGCGTCGTCCGGATCCCCCGGCGCCGGGAAGTGCTCGGCGAACCCGAACAGCTGCCCCGCCGAGGCCCCCCGGAAGCCGTAGATGGACTGCTGCGGATCCCCGACGGCCATCACGGAGTGGCCCCGCCCGTAGAGGCGGGCGAAGATCTCCATCTGCGCGTGGGAGGTGTCCTGGAACTCGTCGAGCAGCACGACGCGGAAGCGCTCGCGCTCGGCGGCGGCGCACGTGCGATCCTCCGCGGCGATCCGCGCCGCGCGGGCCAGCAGATCCCCGAAGTCCATGACCTCGGCGTCCTGCTTGGCCTGCTGGTACCGCTGGGCCATCCCGCACAGGACGCCCGTGCGCAGCAGGCGCTCGGCCGTGGCCGTCTGCTCCTTGGTGATCCTCTTCTTCCGGCTTCCCGGGCGAGCCGGCGTCTCGAGCATCCGGTGCCCCAGGCGCTCGCTGTACTCCCGGATCGTGTCCATCTCCAGCAGGTGCTCGGCCGCACCGGAGGACAGGGCCAGCACCTGCTGGGTGGCCGTGGAGAGCTTGAAGTCCGGCGGGACCGGCCCGTCCCACGACTCGACCACGCGCGAGGCCATCTGCCAGGCCTGCGCCTGTCCGAGCAGCGCCGTCTCCGGCTCGACGCCGATCCGCAGGCCGTAGGTCCGCACGAGCGTGCTCGCGTAGGAGTGATAGGTCAGCACGGTGGGCTCGAGCACGGTCGCGATCGGGTCCTCGCCGCCGTCCGTCCGAGCGCTCCCGTCCGCTGCGTCGGCTCGGTCCTCCGGCTCGCCGGGCCGCGCACCGCGGTCGTGCGCCCCGTGCGGATCGACGACGAGCCCCTTGGCCCTCAGGACGCCGAGCCGGCCGCGGACGCGATCGCGCAGCTCTCCGGCGGCCTTGCGGGTGAACGTCACGCCGAGCACCTGATCCGCGCGCACGATGCCGTTGGCGACGAGCCAGACCACGCGGTCCACCATGGTGGCCGTCTTGCCGGACCCCGCGCCGGCGACCACCAGTCGCGGACTCAGCGGGGCCTCGATCACCTCCTGCTGCTGCTCGGTGGGCACGTTGCCGCCCAGGGCCAGGGCGAGCTCGGCCGCGCTCCAGCGCGGCTCGACGCCGAAATGCGGATGCTCGGCGTCCTGCGGTGCGTCATGGGCCATGCGGGGCTCCTGGGTGCGGTGGGCGGTCGGCGGATTCGGCTGATGGGGGCGGGAGGCGCTCACTCGGTCACCTGCCGCCCTTCGGCGCACAGGGGACAGATCTCGGGGATGCGGCAACCGAGGCCGCCGAACCTCCCCCCGGATCCGGCCGCGTGCCCGGCCAGGAAGCGGTCGCCCGCCACGAGGTCCGCCGCGGCCGTGACGAGCTCCCTGACCCGGTCCCCGTCCTCGACGCCCAGCCCGTCCTGGAGCTGCGTGCTGACCTTGGCGGTGTCCTTCCCGAGCTGGACGAGCAGCGCTCCGCCGGGCAGATGCCGCAGGGGACCTTCCGGCAGCACCAGGGGGGCCTCCGCCTCCGGCTGGTCCTCGGAGTCATGGCCCCGGTCCTGCCTCCGGGCCATGGCGTCGCCGGCGCCGGCTGCGAGCGCGGTCTGATAGGCCAGCAGCTGCGGGTGATCCGGCAGGTCCTTGCCGGCAGGAGCGCTGCGACCGGTCTTCAGGTCGACCACGACGTAGCGACCCTGGGCATCGATCTCCAGCCGGTCCACCCGCCCGCGCAGCAGGGCATCGCGGGCTCTGCCGTGGATGAGGACCTCGAATCCGCCCTCGACGAGCACCAGCCGCCGGTGCTCGTCCTTGCGCGCCGCGATCACGTACTCCGCGAAGCGCCGGACCATGGTCTCGGCGCGCTCCTTCAGCAGGTCGGACTCCCACGTGTCCGGCAGGCCGAGCTCCCTCCACCGCCGGTCGAGCTCGGCGACGAGCTGGTCGCCCGTGTCCTCGGGGTGCTCCTCCGCGATCGCATGGACCAGCGTCCCGACGGAGCGGGAGGCATCCGAGGCCTCCTCCGCCCGGGCCGTGGAGACGTACCAGTCCAGCGGCGAGCGCTGGATCGTCTCGATGCGCGACGGCGACAGCGGCACGGGCTGCTCCGGGTCCAGGACCTCCTGGGTGGAGGACAGGGGCAGCAGCCCCCACCACGTGTCCGGGGAGGCGCCGGGCACCGACTCCGGCGACGCCGCGAAGCGGTGCAGCAGACCGGCGGCCGCGCGGCGACGGGCCGGTGGCTGCGAGTCCCGGGTCAGCGCGGACCTGAGCTCGGCCGTGAGCGCACGCAGCGTGGGCGGTCGCGGAGCGGCGAGGACCGGACGGGCCGCATCGGCGGCCTCGGGATGCACCGCGGGGTCCCATGGGTCCACCAGGTCGACGAACTCCGAGGGCTCGTCGTCCGGCCCGGAGACGGCAGTGACGATCAGCTCCCGGGAGCAGCGGGAGACCGCCGTGGCGAACTGGCGCAGCTCGTCGTGGCGGACCTCGGCGAGCCGGGCGGCGGGGCTGGACCGCGCCGCGGTCTGCGGACCGAGCTCGACGGCCTCCGAGAGCAGCTGCGCCCCCAGGAGCTGTCCGCGCAGCGTGGTGTTGGGCCACCGGCCGTCCTGCACCCCGGCGATGAACACGACGGGCCAGCCGCGGCCGGCCGCGGTGGCCGGCGTCATGATCTCCACCGAGTCCCCCGCGGGGGCGCGCGCGGCGAGCGTGTCCATGGGCAGGTCCTGGTGCTCCAGGAAGTCGAGGAACTCCTGCGGCCCCGCCCCGGGGCGGTGGTCCACGAAGCGCTCCGCGGTGCCGAAGAGGGCCACGACCGCGTCGAGGTCGCGGTCGGCGCGCTGCCCCTCGGGGCCCCCGGCCAGGGCTGCGCGCTGCCATCGCCCGGCGACGCCCGAGGCCTCCCACAGCGCCCACAGCACGGTCTCCGCGGTGGCGCTCTCGGCACGCAGCGCCGTGCGCCCGGCCTGGAGCATGCGGGAGACGCGGCGAGCCGGGGCGGCGCGGACGCCGGCGTCCTCCATGACCGTGGGATCGAGCAGGGCCTCGACGAGCAGCCGGTCCGAGCTGCGGCCCCCGCCCGAGCGCAGCTCGTGGGCGCGCAGCCGCTGGCGCAGCCGCCGCAGATCCATGGCCGAGGCCCCGCCGATCCGCGAGCTCAGCAGCTCGACGGCCTCCTCGGCCTCCAGCGGCGCGGCGGCTCCCGGAGCCCCGCCCGTCCGCGCCTCCGCATCCTCCTGGGCGGCCTCCGCGCGCTCGGCGACGATCAGGCGCAGGGCCGCCAGCAGCGGCTTGACCGCGGACTCGTCCCGCACAGGGGTCTCGGCCGCCGAGGTGGTCACGGGGATTCCGAGGGCCGTGAGATGCCGCTCCAGCGACTGGAGGCGGTCGCTCGAGCGCACGACCACCGCCATGTCCTGCAGGGGGACGTCCTCCAGCAGATGCCGCTGCAGGACGGCGTGCCCGATCCACCGGGCCTCCTGGGAGGCCGAGGCCAGGATCGCGGCCCGCGGGCGCGGCGATGCGGCGACGGTCGACGACGCCGCATCCTCCTGGGCCCCGGCCGCCGGCGCCGCGCTCGGCTCGACAGGGGGCTGCGCAGGCCACGGGGCAGCCGGGGCCGGGCGCCGGGCGTCCCGGGCGCCGCCGATCGCCGGGATGCGCTCGGCGGTGCGCTGCCACGCGAGCTGGACGCCCGCCGGCATGCGGTGCCCGGTGCCGAGCACATGCCGTCCCACGGGGCGCTGCGCGGTGCCCAGCCGGTCCTCCAGTCCGCGCAGGAGGTCGGGGCGGGCCCCGCGGAAGCCCTGGACCACGGTGTCCGGAGAGGCCGCGACCACGACGTCCCGTCCCCGGCACAGCACCTCCAGCAACCGGTGGATCGACGGCGTCGCCTCCTGCAGGTCGTCCGCGACCACCAGCTCGAGGCGCTGCTGCTCCCTGTCCCGGAAGTCCGGGTGCGCCTCCAGGACGCGGCTGGCCTCGCTCACCAGGCCGGCGGGGTCGAAGGCCTCCGGCATCCGCAGGCGGCGCACCCGCAGGTACTCGCGGCGCAGGGCGGCCGCCGCGACCCAGTCCGGGCGGTCCATGCTCCGGCCGAGCTCCTCGAGGCCATCCGGGCTCAGCCCGTGCTCGGAGACGCGGTCGAAGAGGTCCCGGATCTCGTGCCGGAAGCCGCGGGTTCCCACGGCCTCCGAGAGATCGGGCGGCCACACCACGGCCGCGCCGTGACCGCGCCGGTGCCCGTCCAGCAGCTCCTTGATGAGCACGTCCTGCTCGGGGCCGGACATCAGCTGGGGCGCCTCCGAGACGCCCGGCAGCAGCCCCTCGGCCTGCGCACGGCGCAGCAGGTCGAAGGCGTAGGCCTGCCACGCGCGCACGGGCGGCGACGACATGGTGGTGGCCGCGGTGGCGGTGAGCGCGTCCCGGGCCCGGGCCGCGGAGGCGCGCGAGGGGCTCAGCACGAGCAGCCGGTCGGCCGGCAGGCCCTCCCGCAGCTGACGGGCGGCCAGCGCGAGCAGGGCGGTGGTGCGCCCGGTCCCCGGCGCCCCGAGCACGAACCGCGGGCCGCTGCCCGGTCCGAGCTGGGCGATCTCCCGCTGGCGAGGGTCGAGCTCCGACAGCGGGGGCAGGGCGAGCGAGCCGGTCCGGGCGGGGACGATCCGCCAGCCCGACCTGGCCGGGGCGAGATCGACGACGGGCTCGGGGGGCTGCGGAGACGTCTGCTCGGGCATGCCGACATCGCACCACAGGTCTCCGACAGCACAAGCCCCGGCGACCGGGCCGTGACGCGGCACCCCGTGCTGTCGGAGCGCCTCCGTACCGTGAGCGGCATGACCAGCCGACCCGACCGGACCGATCCGCTCTTCGACCTCCCGACCCCGCCGGACGGCGCCCCCGAGGCCGAGGCCCGGGGCGGCGCCGAGACCGCGGAGCAGCTGCCGCTCTTCGGCGCCGAGGAGACCGAGGCCCGCGCCGACCCCGGGGGCGAGGGCCGAGCCGCGGGCGCCGAGCAGCCCCAGGTCGCCGCCGGCCTCCCCTGGCCGCAGCTTCCCCGGGCCGCCTTCGACCTCGAGACCACCGGCAAGGACGCCGAGCAGTGCCGCATCGTGACCGCCGCGCTGCTGCTGATCGAGCCCGACGGGACCGTCTCCCGGCGCTGGGACTGGCTGGCGGACCCCGGCATCGAGATCCCCGAGGGCGCGGCCGCCGTCCACGGCATCACGACCGAGCAGGCCCGCGAGCAGGGCCGGCCCGCCTCGGAGGTCGTCCCGGAGATCGTCGCCGCCGTCGCGCAGCTGATGGGCCGGGGCATCCCCGTCATGGCGTTCAACGCCTCGTACGACTTCACCGTCCTGGCGGCGGAGGCCCGGCGGCATGGCCTCGAGGCGCCCCGAGCCTTCCCCGTGCTCGACCCCTACGTCATGCACAAGCACGTCCGTGTGCGGTGGCGCGGCAAGCGCACGCTCGTGGCGCTGTCCGAGGCCTACGGCGTCGTCCTGTCCGAGGCCCACACCTCGGGCGCCGATGCGCTGGCGGCCGAGCAGGTGGCCCGCCGCCTGGCCGACGAGTTCGACGAGCTGCACCTGAGCCCGGCGCAGATCCACGAGGCGCAGGTCCGATGGTCCCGGGAGCAGGCCGCCGACTTCCAGGCCTTCCTGCGCGAGCGGAAGCAGGATCCGTCGATCGTCATCGACGGCACGTGGCCCGTGCGCGACCTGGACGGATGAGCCGCCCCGGCTCCGGACGCAGCAGGCTGGGAGTCCGCTGAACGCCGCCTCCGGGGTCCCCCGCAGCCGCACCGAGGGTTGCGGGGCGGAACGGACCGTCACGTAGGCTGATGGTCCCGCGCCGACCTTCCGGTCGGCATCTGAGCACAGGAGGTTCCCATGGGACTCGGTGACAAGATCAGCAACAAGGCCCAGGAGGCCTCGGGCCAGGCCAAGCAGAAGCTCGGCGACGCGACCGGCGACGAGCGCCTCAAGGGCGCCGGCGAGCAGCAGGAGTCGAGCTCCGGGCTCAAGCAGGCCGGCGAGAACCTGAAGGACGCCAAGGACAACGTCCTGGGCAACGACAAGAACTGAGAGCCCGCGCGCTCCCACGACGAAGCGCCCCCGGATCGGCCGCAGCTGCTGCCGACCCGGGGGCGCTTCTGCGATCCGGCCTCCCGGCGCCCGGCAGAGGGCTCGCAGCGGCGCGCACGGGGCGGCCGGGCGGGAAGGGCGGTCGGCCCCTCCCGCCGGCGCGCCTCAGCCCTGGTCCGGGCGGGCCTGCGCTGCGGCCTCGGCGGCCTTCGGCAGCGCGTCGACGATGCGCTCCATCGCCGACTCGTCGTGGGAGGCCGAGAGGAACCACGCCTCGAAGACCGACGGCGGCAGATAGACGCCCTGGTCGAGCATCGCGTGGAAGAACGGGGCCCAGCGGAAGACCTCCTGGCCCTTCGCGTCGTCGTACGAGCGCACGGCGCGGTCCTGCGTCCCGAACGCGACCGAGAACAGCGATCCCGCGCTCTGGATCGAGTGGTTCACGCCGGCGGCCGACAGGGCGGAGGAGACCTCGGCGCGCAGCTGCTCGGAGAGGCGGTCGATGGTCCGGTAGCAGTCGTCGTCCGCCAGCCGGAGGGTGGCCAGGCCCGCGGCCATGGCCACCGGGTTCCCGGACAGCGTCCCGGCCTGGTAGACGGGGCCCGTGGGAGCCAGCTGCTCCATGATCTCCCGGCGCCCGCCGAGCGCCGCGACGGGCATGCCGCCGCCGATAACCTTGCCGAACGTGAAGATGTCGGGCTCCCAGCCGCCCTCCCCCGGGGCCGTCAGGCCCCAGTAGCCGGCGGGGTCCACGCGGAAGCCGGTGAGCACCTCGTCGAAGATCATCAGGGCGCCGTTCTCCCGCGTGATCTCCCGGAGGCCGGCGTTGAAGCCGGGCTCCGGCGGGACGACGCCCATGTTGGCGGGCGAGGCCTCCGTGATCACGGCGGCGATGCGCCCCTCGTGCTCGGCGAAGGCGGCGCGCACCGCGTCGAGGTCGTTGTAGGGCAGCACGAGCGTCTCGGCAGCGGTGGCCGCGGTGACGCCGGCCGAGCCGGGCAGGGAGAGCGTGGCGACGCCGGAGCCGGCCTCGGAGAGCAGCGAGTCCACGTGGCCGTGGTAGCAGCCGGCGAACTTGATGACGAGATCGCGCCCGGTCGCCCCGCGCGCCAGGCGCAGGGCCGTCATGGTGGCCTCGGTCCCGGTCGAGACCATGCGGATCTCGTCCAGGGCGGCGACGCGCTGGACGATGTGCTCCGCCAGCTCGGTCTCGCCCACGGTGGAGGCGCCGAAGGACAGGCCCTTCTCCACGGCGGCGTGCACGGCCTCGAGCACGACGGGGTGGGCGTGGCCGACGAGGGCGGGGCCCCACGACCCGACCAGGTCCACGTACTCGCGGCCGTCCGCATCGGTCAGGTAGGGACCGCGCGCCGCGGAGATGTACGGCGGGGTCCCCCCGACGGAGGCGAACGCCCGCACGGGCGAGTTCACCCCTCCGGGGATCACGCGGCGGGATCGCTCGAAGAGCTCTGCTGAGACGGTCATGGGTTCCTCTCGGGTGGTCCGGGCCGACGCCCGCGGCGGCTTCCTCGCCGTCGCGGGCGTCGGCCCGCGGTCTGTGGGCGCCGCCCCGGCGGGGCGGCGACGGCGGTCCGGATGCGCTCAGCGCAGGCCGTTCTCCTCGCGCCACCAGCGGGCGAGATCGGCGGCGAAGTAGGTCAGCACGGTGCCGGCGCCGGCGCGCACGATCGACAGGACCGACTCCTGCGCGGCGGCGCGCCGGTCGATCCAGCCGTTGGCGGCGGCGGCCTGGATCATCGCGTACTCGCCGGAGATCTGGTAGGCGGACACCGGCACGGGCGAGCGGTCCGCGACCTCCCGCAGGATATCGAGATACGACATGGCCGGCTTGACCATGACCATGTCGGCGCCCTCTGCCAGGTCCAGCTCCAGCTCGCGCAGCGCTTCGCGGCGGTTGCCGGAGTCCATCTGGTAGGTCCTGCGGTCCCCCGTCAGCGCCGAGTCCACGGCTTCGCGGAACGGCCCGTAGAACGCCGAGGAGTACTTCACGGCATAGGCCAGGATCGTGGTGTCGATGTGCCCCGCGGCATCGAGGGCGCCGCGGATCGCGCCGACCTGCCCGTCCATCATCCCGGACGGGCCCAGCACGTGGGCCCCGGATTCGGCCTGCACGACGGCGGCGCGGGCGTAGATCTCCAGGGTCGCGTCGTTGTCCACCTCGCCGCGGTCGTCGAGGACGCCGCAGTGGCCGTGGTCGGTGAACTCGTCGAGGCACAGGTCGGCCATCACGAGCAGGTCGTCGCCGACCTCGTCGCGGACCTCCCGCAGCGCGCGGTTGAGGATGCCGTCGGGATCCGTGAGCCCCGAGCCCTGGGCGTCCAGGGAGGCCGGCACCCCGAAGACCATGATCCCGCCCAGGCCCAGCTCCGCGGCCTCGGCGGCCGCGCGCCGCAGCGAGTCCATGCTGTGCTGGGCGACGCCCGGCATGGACGTGAGCTCAACCGGGGACGACAGCCCCTCCTTGACGAAGACCGGGAGGATCAGCTGATCCGGGTGGCAGCGGGTCTCGCGC
Source organism: Kocuria palustris (assembly GCF_007666205.1). GTDB lineage: Bacteria > Actinomycetota > Actinomycetes > Actinomycetales > Micrococcaceae > Kocuria > Kocuria palustris_A. Next base: position 77,593 of record NZ_VDOR01000006.1, on the reverse strand, counting down.
ACGTGACGGCGCATGGTGGCGGACTGGCGCAGGCGCCGCGGGCGCACGGGCAGGTCGACGGCATGCGGGCGGGCGTCGGTGCGGCGGGGATGCGGTTCGGTCATGACAGGTCCTCCTGTGCTGCTTGAGTGGTGTGCTCGGATGTGCTGCTCCCCGGCGGCCCCGGTCGTGCGGCGCGGACCGCGGACTCCTCGAGGGCCTCGATCAGCCCCGGGGGGTCGGTGCTGTCGGCGACGACCGCCTCGAGGCCGAGCTCGACGACGGCCGCCTGCGTCGGGCGGCCGATCGCCGCCAGCGCCACCGGGCGCAGGTCCGCGACGGCGCCGCGGGCCAGGGCACGCGCTGCGGAGGGCGCGGTGAGCACGGCGGCGCCGATGCTCCCCGCGGCGAGCTCCCGGCGCGCCCGGGAGAGGGTCCAGACGATGTCCTGCTCGGCGGGCGGGGCGCTGACCAGCGGGTCGTCGGCGGGCCATGCGGCCATCCGGTAGGCGACCCGCTGCTCGACCCGCCAGCCGAGCTCGCCGAGCCCGCGGGACAGCCGGGGCGATGCGGCCGCCGACTGCGGCAGCAGCACGGTGCCCGGCCCCTTCCCCGGCCCCGACCGCTCGGGCCGGGCCCACGTGTCCAGCAGCCCGGCGGCGGAGGACGCCCGGTGCGGGCGCAGATGCACGGGCAGCCCGTGCTCGGCGAGCTCGGCGGCGGTCGCGGGCCCGACGGCGGCCACGCGCAGCCCGCCCTCGAGCGCAGCGGCGAGCAGCTCGGCCAGTCGCCGGCCCCTCTCCTGCCGCGACAGCAGCGCCAGAGCTCGCACGGTGTTGGCCGAGGTGATCACCAGCCACAGCGGCTCCCGGTCCCGCGGGCCGGCGGCGGCCGCATCCAGCAGGTCGAGCAGCTCCTGCCGCTCGCCGCCGTCCACGGGCTCGGCCTCCTGGACCGGGACCAGGATCGGCTGCGCGCCGCGCTCTCGCAGCATCCGCGTCAGGGACGCACCTCGATCGGGCATGCGCGTGACGATCACGCGCATGCCCTCCAGGGGGCTGCGCCGCGGCTCCTGCGTCCCGGTGGGCTCGCTCGGACAGGACACAGGTCTCAGGCCAGCCCCGCCAGTCGCGCCGCCCCGTCGGCCAGGAGCCCGTCGCCCACGCGGCGGCCGAGCTCTCGCGCGGCACCCGCGGAGAGGTCCTGGGCGGCCTCGGTGCGGTGCATGACCTCGGACCCGTCCGGGGCGGCCACCGCCACCCGCAGGGTCAGCATCCCGTCCTGCACGGTGGCCAGCGTGCCGACAGGGGCCGCGCAGCCGGCCTCGAGCCGGCCCAGCAGGGCGCGCTCGGCCGTCACGGCCCAGCGGGTCTCGGGGTGGTTGACCCGTGCCAGCCCGGCGAGCAGCGCCTCGTCCAGCTCCTGCTGCCCCGGCCGCTGCCGGGGCGCCGCGGTCTCGGCGACCGAGGCGGCTCCTGAGGCCTGCTCGGCCAGCTCGGGATCGCGCTGCAGGACCTCGCTGCGCACCTCGAGCGCCAGGGCGCCCTGGCCCGGTGCGGGCAGCACGACGGAGGGGTCGATGGCCTCGGTGATGTGGGCCTGCAGCCCCAGCCGGCGCAGGCCGGAGGCGGCCAGCACCACGGCGTCGAGGTCTCCGGGCCCCTCCGGGTCCAGCCCGGCCACGCGCGCCAGGCGGGTGGGGACATTGCCGCGGATGTCCACGATCTGCAGGTCCGGGCGGGCCAGCAGCAGCTGGGCCGCCCGGCGCGGCGAGCCCGTGCCGACCTTCGCCCCCTCCGGCAGCTGCTCGAGCCGCAGCCCGTCGCGCGCGCACAGGGCGTCGCGGGGGTCCTCCCGCCGCGGGACGGCGCCGATGGCCAACCCCGGGGTGGGTGCGGTGGGCAGGTCCTTGAGCGAATGCACGGCCATGTCCACGCGGTCCTCGAGCAGGGCCACGCGCAGCGCGGCCGCGAAGACCCCGGTCCCTCCCAGCGTGGCCAGCGACCCGGTCAGGACGTCGCCCTCGGTGCGGATGATCTCGAGCTCGTGCTCGACCCCCGCCGCCTCGGCCACCGCGTCGGCCGCCCACGTGGTCTGGGTGCGCGCCAGCGCGGAGCCGCGCGTGCCGATGCGCAGCACGGCCGCCTCCTCCGGACGGGGGCCGTGCGCGGTCTGCTCGGATGTGCTCATGGACTGTCCTCGCTCCTCGTGGTCGTGGTGCCGAGCCGTCATGCCCGCACGACGTCGCCGTCGTCGTCGACGCCGACCGGGACGGGCTGCCCGGCGGGCAGCTGGGCGATGGTGGGCCGCGGCTCGGTGCTCCCGCGCAGGATCTTGCGGCAGCAGTCCGCGGGGCAGGCGTCGAACCAGGTGCCGTCGCCGCAGGCGGAGACGCGCGGCGGGGCGGTCCGATCGGCCATGCGCTGCTCGATCAGATCCGCCAGCCCGCGCACGAAGGCGGGATGCGTCCCGGGAGTGGGGGTGCGCACGAAGGCGAGCCCGCGCCGCTCCGCCGTCTCGCGGGCCTCGGTGTCGAGGTCCCACACGACCTCCATGTGATCCGAGACGAACCCGACGGGCACCACGATCACGGCCGCCGCGCGCTCGTCGGCGGCCCTCTCGATCGCGTCGCTGACATCGGGCTCGAGCCACGGCGTCCCGGGAGCGCCCGAGCGCGACTGGAAGACCAGCTCCCAGTCCGTCTCCGGGGGCAGGTCCGAGCCAACGGCGCGCAGCTGCGCACGGGTGCGGTCCATGATCTCGCGGGAGGCGGCCAGCAGCTGATCGGCGTAGGCGGAGCCGCCGGTGAACGACGCCCGCATGGTCTCCGGGCCGGAGGCCAGCGCATCGGCGTCGGGCACCGAGTGCGCCGCGAACAGCACCCGCACCGGGCCCTGACCCGCGACCCGCTCGAGCGCCTCGCACAGGCCCTCGGCGAACGGGGTCAGCAGCCCCGGCAGATCGAAGTACTGCCGGATCTTGCCCACCGTCATCTGCTCCCGCAGCCCGGACTCCGCCAGGGCGACGCCCCAGTCCTCCCGGTACTGCCGGCACGAGGAGTAGCCCGCGAAGGCTGAGGTCGCCAGCACCAGGATCCGGTCCCGGCCCTCCTCGTGCAGCCGGCGAAGGACATCGCCGACGTAGGGCTCCCAGTTGCGGTTCGCCCACGTGACCGGGGTGTCGATCCCGCGCTCGCGCAGCTCGGCCTCGAGCGCCGCGAGCAGAGCACGGTTCTGGCCGTTGATCGGCGAGACGCCGCCGTGGGCGCGGTAGTGCCCGGCCACGTCCTCGAGGCGCTCGTCGGGGATCCCCCGCCCGCGGGTCACGTTGCGCAGGAACGGGATGACGTCGTCCTGGCCCTCGGGGCCCCCGAACGACGAGAGCACGACCGCGTCCCACGTGCCCGGGGACTCGGCCCGAGCACGGCTCAGGGCCGGCGAGTCGGCCGGGCGCGGCCCGGAGCTCACGGCGGCCCCGTCCAGGATCGGCACGGAGGACGGCGCGAGCTCGGGCTCGGGGGCGGAGCCGGTCTCCGCGCCGCTCATCGCAGCACCTCGGCCAGATCCGCGGTGCTCACCCGCCGACCGGTGTAGAACGGGGTCTCCTCGCGCACGTGCAGACGGGCCTCGGTGTTGCGGAAGTGGCGCATGAGATCCACCAGGTCCACGAGCTCGGGAGCCTCGAGCGCGAGCATCCACTCGAAGTCGTTGAGCCCGAAGCAGGCGATCGTGTTGGCCAGCACCTGGGGGAAGTCCCGGGCCTTCATGCCGTGGTTGCGCAGCATGCGCGAGCGGTCCTCGGGGTCCATCCAGTACCAGTCGTACGAGCGCACGAACGGGTACACGCAGACCCACGCCTCCGGGGCGATGCCGCGCGCGTACGACGGGGAGTGGTTGGAGGTGAACTCGGCCTCGCGGTGCACGCCCATGGACGACCACACCTGGTGGGTCCCGGACAGCAGCGCGGTGCGGCGGGCCCGGCGCAGGGCCAGCTGCAGGGCCGCGGGATCGTGGCCGTGCAGCCACAGCATGACGTCGGCGTCGGCGCGCTGGCCCGAGACGTCGTACGTGCCGCGCACGACGATCCCCTCGTCGGCGAGCTCGGCGACCAGGGCGTCGAACTCCCGGACGGCCTGCTCGTCCTGCTCGGGGGACGGGGCGGCGCGGTCGTGGTCCCGGGCGTAGACGGACCAGACGGCCCAGTGCTGCTGCTCCCGGCCCTGGCTCTGGTCCTGGGCCGGGGCCGCGTCGGTCTGCTCGTTCGCGGGTGCGGTCATCGTCGTTCTTCCTCTCGACGGGCTCCGAAGGCCAAGGGCCTCGGAGCGGATGGGCTGATGGATGCGCGCCGGCTCAGCCGGCAGGGTCCTGCGCGGCCGCGATCCCGTGCTCCGCCAGGACACGGGCGACCTCCCGGCGGGTGTCGGCCACGACGGCCACGAGGCCGGTGCCGGAGAGCCAGGAGCCGACGGCCGCGACGCCGCCGACCTGCTCGAGGGCGCGCCGGAAGGCGGCCACCTTCTCGGCATGGCCCGCCGAGGGCCGGGCCATGGCCTGCTCCCAGCGCACGACGTCGCCGTCGACGAGGCACTCGTGGGGCAGCTCGACGCCGAGCAGGTGCGAGGCATCGCGCATGGCCAGGGTGAGCAGCTGGTCGTCGGCGAGCTCGAGCTCGCGGGAGGCGTTCCTCCCCGAGCTGTCGACGCGCCCGTAGGACAGCCGCAGCACGTGGCGCCCGGGGGGCAGCGCCTCCCGGACCCAGTCCCACTTGGCGCTGACGTGGGTCAGGGCCTTGGCGTGGACGTCCGGGACGTCCGGGGCCACCAGGATGCCGGTGCCGCGCGGGGCCCGGTCCAGCTCCGGCCGGTCGACCACGAGCGTGGCCAGGGCGATCCTGGGCCCCAGGCCCGGCTGGAACCCGGCGATCTCGCGGGACTGCCCGCCCAGCAGGCGCACGGCCGTGGGACCGTCCGAGGCCATGACGAGCAGCTCGCCGCGGGCGATCGCGGACTTGTCGCCGACCTCGGGCTGGCGCTGGAGGACCATCCACCCGGGGCGCCGGGGATCGCGGTCCACCGCGATGACGTCGTAGCCGAGCACCAGCTTCACCCGGCGCTTCTTGAGGTCTGCCACGAGGGCCTCGGCCAGGGTGTTCATGCCGCCGCGCAGCCCCGCCACATTGCTGCCGGCCGGCGCGGCGCGGCGCAGCGACGCGGCCGCGCGGCTGAGGCTGCCCTCCCGGCGCAGCGCCTCGCGCAGGCCGGGTGCGACCATGTCCGGGTCCAGGGCATCGGGCTGGGCGGAGTGCACGCCCAGGGTGAACGGCGCCACCATCCGCTCGAGGACGGCGCTGCCCATGCGCTTGCGCACGAGCTCGCCCAGGGTGCGGGCGTCGGCGCCGATCCTGGCCGGGCGCTTGAGGTCCGCCCGGGCGCGCCACAGCCCGAAGCGGCCCAGGGTCTGCGCCAGGCCGGGCTCGGAGAGATCACCGGGGATCCCCAGGACGCCGGTGCTCTGCGAGGGCCGGGGGCCGTCGGGCAGGGCGACCCATGACCCTGCCGGGCTGGGGCGGACGATCCGGTCGCCGAGCCCGAGCTCGCGGGCCAGGTCCGAGACGGCGTCCGAGCGGGTCGCGAACGAGTCGGCGCCCGAGTCGAGCACGAGCCCGTCCACCAGGTGCGAGCCCACGGACCCGCCGAACTGCGGCCGGGCCTCCACGAGGGTCACGCGCAGGCCGGCGGCCGCGAGTTCGCGCGCGGCGCACAGCCCGGCGATGCCCCCGCCGACGACGAGCGCCGTGCGCGGCGCCCGTGCGGCAGAGTCCTCGGCTGCCGACCGCGACTCCGACTGCTCCACCGCTGCCCGTCCTTCCTCTGCTGCGCCGCCCCGGATCCTCGTCCCGGGCGGCCGTTCTGCTCTTGCCGACCGCTGCTGTCCTCCCAGGATGCCACCGACGCCCGACAGCGCGGCGGCCCCGGCTCCCTCAGCCGCCGGCCGCGGGGGCCTGATCGTGGATGTAGCTCACCAGATCCGTGAGCACCTGAGGATCCGTGCTCGGCGGGACGCCGTGGCCCAGGTTCACCACGTGCCCCGCGGCCTGCGCGCCGCCGGCGAGCACCTCGTCGACGTGGCGCCGCAGCACCTCGGCGGGCGCCGGCAGCAGGGCCGGATCGATGTTGCCCTGGACGATCGCGCCCCTGCCCAGGCGCCGGACCGCCTCCTCGAGCGTGAGCCGGTGGTCCACACCCACGGCTTCGGCTCCGGCCTCCCGCATGGTCGCGAGCAGGTCGCCGGTGCCCGTGCCGAAGTGGATGCGCGGGACGGGCAGGTCCTCGACGGCGGCCAGGGAGCGCGCCGAGTGCCGGGCGACGTGGTCGCGGTAGTCGCGCAGGGAGAGCGAGCCTGCCCACGAGTCGAAGAGCTGCACGGCCGAGGCGCCGGCCTCGACCTGGGCTCGCAGGAACGCACCGGAGGCCCGGGCGGCCCAGTCCGCGAGCGCATCCCAGGCCCGGGGGTCGGCGTGCATCATCGTGCGCGGGCGCAGATGATCCCGCGACGGGCCGCCCTCGACCATGTACGCCGCCACCGTGAACGGCGCGCCCGCGAAGCCGATGAGCGGGGTCGAGCCGAGCTCGGCGACGGTCAGCGCCACGGCCTCGCGGATGGGCTCGAGGGCCTCGTCGTCGATCTCCGGGAGGGCGGTGATCTCGGCGGCGGTGCGCACGGGGCGCTCCAGGACCGGGCCGCGGCCCGGCACGATGTCCACGCCCACGCCCGCCAGGCGCAGCGGGACCACGATGTCGGAGAAGAAGATGCCGGCGTCCACGCCGTGGCGGCGCACCGGCTGCAGGGTGATCTCGGCGGCCAGCTCCGGGGTCAGGCAGGCGTCGAGCATGGCCGTGCCCTCGCGCGCCTGCCGGTACTCGGGCAGCGAGCGCCCGGCCTGGCGCATGAACCACACGGGATGGGTCGCGGCGCGGCGCCCGGTCAGCTCCCGCAGCAGGGCGGAGTCCGCCGTCGCCCCCCGGCGCAGGGGATGCTCCTGGGGCAGCCGCTCGAAGCCCGCCCGGAAGCCCCCCGGGGCGTTCTCGTCGGTGAGCCCGCTGCCAGCCGCCTCCGCACCGGGGCCGCCGTCGGGGCGCTCGGGGCCGTCGGGTCCGGGAGCGTCGGGTCCGGGGGCATCGGCAGAGATGGTCATGGCCCTCATTGTGCCGCCGCGGACTCGCAGGTTTGGCGACGAGCCGTCGCTGGGCTCCGCTCCCCCTGGGGCCCTGCCCCGCCGCGCCCGCGTGCTCCCCTTGGCATCCGCGCCCGACGCGCCGAGGCGCGGGCCGGGCGAGCGCCCGGTCCGAAGCCGCTGCCGAGCTGCCCGCAGAGGCCCGCGAGGGCGCCGGGAGCCGTCCGAGCGGCGGCCGATCGGACGGCTCCCGGGAGGCGGGGCCGACCGGCCCGGGCCGGCACGCGGTAGGATGCGGGGACTGTGGTGCTCTTCTCTCTCGTGGCCTCCCATCGCAATGTCGATCTCAGCACCGTCGCCCGCCTGGCCGACGGTGCCGCCGGCGCGCCCGGCGAGCTGACCTCCGCCGGCGGGCTCACGGGCTCGGTGTCCCTGTCGACCTGCAACCGCCTCGAGATCTACGGCGAGCTCGCCGACGACGCCGGCCCCGAGCGCATCGAGAGCGCCCGCCAGGGCCTGGCGCAGCTGCTCTCCGAGCGCTCCGGGGTCCCCGCCGAGGACATCCTGCGCAGCGCTCAGCTGCACGTCGACGAGGACGCCGCACGCCACCTGTTCACCGTCGTCTCGGGCCTCGAGTCCGCCGTCGTCGGCGAGCGCGAGATCACGGGCCAGGTCCGCCGGGCGCTCATCGACGCGCAGCGCAGCGGCACCGCCTCCGGCGGGCTCGTGCGCCTGTTCGAGGAGGCGGCCAGGACGGCCCGCGAGGTCGGGACCAGTACGAGCCTGGGCGAGCGCGGGCGCTCGATCGTCTCGGTCGCCCTGGACCTGGCCGACGACGTGACCGACGGCCGATGGCCCGAGCGGCGCGCCCTGGTGTTCGGCACGGGCGCCTATGCCGGAGCGACCATGGCGGCCCTGCGCGATCGCGGCTGCGCCGACATCGAGGTGCACTCCGCCTCGGGGCGCGCCGAGGCCTTCACCGCCAACCGCGGCGGCACCCCGGTGCCCGCCGACGACCTGCGCGGGGCGCTGGAGCGCGCCGACGTCGTCATCGGCTGCTCCGGCGGCTCGGAGCCGCTGTCCGCCGAGCAGCTGCCCGAGGGCCCGCTCACGGTGATCGATCTGGCCCTGTCCCGGGACTTCGATCCCTCGGTCGCGGATCTGCCCGGCGTCGAGCTGATCACGCTCGAGTCGGTGAAGCTCGCCGCCCCGGAGGAGACCACCGAGTCCGTCGAGGCCGCCCGGGGCATCGTCGACGCCGCGGCCCGGCGCTTCCGCGAGCAGCGCAGCGAGCGCGACATGGACGCGGCCATCGTGGCCCTGCGCAAGCACACCATGAGCGTGCTCGAGTCCGAGATGGAGAAGGTCCGCCGGCAGCACGGCTGCACCGCCGCCGCCGAGGAGGTCGAGTTCGCCATGCGCCGCATGGTGCGCTCGCTGCTGCACGAGCCCACGGTGCGCGCCCGGCGCATGGCCAAGGAGGGCCGCGCCGAGGACTACCTCACCGGCCTCGAGGCGCTGTTCGGGCTGAGCGTGGACCTCCCCGAGCACCGCGCCCCCGAGACCCGCGACCCCGCCCCCGGTCCCGGGACGGTCCCGGCGCCCGACCGCGGCGCCGCGGAGGGGACCGCGGACCGCCCGATCTGCGGCCGCGACCGCCGGCCCGCCGACCTGCCGCCCGGAGGCCGCGCGCCCGACGACTCGACCGGACAGCAGCGCCTGCCCCGCGCCGCCGGCTGAGCACAGGAGCGCCCGTGTCCGCAGCACGTCCTCGCACCACCCGTCTGCCCAGGCAGCAGCGCCGCCGCCAGCTGCTGGAGGTCGCGCTGACGACCTTCGCCGAGCAGGGCTACCACCGCGCGTCGATGGACGACATCGCCGAGGCCGCCGGCGTCTCGAAGCCCGTGCTCTACCAGCACTTCCCGGGCAAGCACGAGCTCTACCTGGCGCTCGTGGGCGACAGCCTCGACGCCCTCGGGGCCGATCTGATCGAGGCGCTGCGCGAGGCCCGGCCGCGCGAGGGGATCACCGTCAACCGGGCGCGGGTCGAGGAGATGCTCCGGATCTACTTCGACTTCGTCGAGTTCCACCCGCAGACCTACCGGCTCGTCTTCGAGTCCGACCTGATGGCCGACCCCGAGATCCACGCCCGCTTCGAGGGCTTCCACATGGGCGTGGCCGAGGCCGTCGGCGGCGTGCTGGGGCCCAATGCCGGGCTCAGCCGCGGCACGGCCGTCATGCTCTCGCGCGCCCTGACCGACATGGTCCAGACGGGCGCCGGCTTCTGGGCCAGCCACCCCGAGACCGTCACCCGCGAGGAGGCCCAGCGGCAGCTCTTCCGTTTAGCCTGGGGCGGAATCGGAGTGCTCGACGAGGACTGGCGGTGACCCGCTCCTAGACTCGGCCTCCAGGAGCGGCGGCGGCCGTCCGCCCTGCGGGCATCGCCGCCGCGGACAGGCAGGCCCACAACCAGCAGGAGGAACCGTGGAGATCAAGATCGGGATGCAGCACGTCGGACGCGAGATCGTGGTCGACTCCCCGCTGACCGCCCAGGAGGCCACCGATCTGGTGAGCACGTCGCTGAGCGACGGCACCGTCCTGTCCCTCCGGGACTCCAAGGACAACCTCACCCTGGTGCCGGCCGCGGGCATCGCCTATGTCGAGATCGGCGCGGAGACCAAGCGGCGGGTCGGCTTCATGCCCGGCGTCTCGCACGACTGAGAGGCCGCCCGGCCGAGGCGGATCCCGGGGCCGCAGCGCATCCCCGACGGGACGTGCTGCGGCCCCGGCCGTCGTGACGGGGCCCGTCCGAGTACAGTTGTCCCCGCACCGGATGCCCGATCGTCGACGACGACCACACCCGAAGACCTCCGCGATCGGCTCCCACCCCCGGCACGTCCTCCCCTTCCGCCCCAGCCGCAGCGCTGCGGAGCGGCGAAGCGGTCGCAGCGGCGTGCCCGTCGCAGCGCCGCGCGCCCCACGGGCGCGCGCCTGCGCAGAACCGACCCGGGAAGGACCCGAGACATGAGCGAGAGCACCACCCCGCCGCGGACCGAGCAGGACGCGGCGGCCGATTCCGAGCAGACCCGGCAGACCGCTGCGGGGACCCCCCAGCAGGAGGCCCCGGCCCAGGAGGCATCGGCGCCGGAGGACGAGGTGACGGACGTCGCCGAGGACTCGGTCGACGTCGCGCAGGAGCCGGTCGCCGAGACCCGCACCTTCGCGGACTTCGGCGTCCGCGCGGACATCGCCGAGGCCCTGGCCGAGGCCGGCATCGTCCACCCGTTCCCGATCCAGTCCATGACGCTGCCGATCGCGCTGAGCGGCCAGGACATCATCGGCCAGGCCAAGACCGGCACCGGCAAGACCCTCGGCTTCGGCATCCCCGTGATCCAGAACGTCGTGGGCCGCGACGACGACGGCTGGTCCCGCCTGGAGCGCCCGGGCTCCCCGCAGGCGCTGATCATCGTCCCCACCCGCGAGCTCGCGGTGCAGGTCGGCTCCGACCTCACGATCGCCGCGCGCACCCGCAACGCCCGCGTCCTCACCATCTACGGCGGGCGGGCCTACGAGCCCCAGATCGAGGCCCTCGAGAAGGGCGTCGAGGTCGTCGTGGGAACCCCCGGGCGCCTGATCGACCTGAACCGCCAGCACCAGCTGGACCTGTCCCAGGTGAGGTCCGTCGTCCTGGACGAGGCCGACGAGATGCTCGACCTGGGCTTCCTGCCCGATGTCGAGAAGCTGCTGGCCGAGGTCCCCCGCGTGCGCCACACGATGCTCTTCTCGGCGACCATGCCCGGCCCGGTCGTGGCCATGGCCCGGCGCTACATGTCCAAGCCGATGCACATCCGCGCGGCCGCCCCGGACGAGGGCCGCACCAAGGCCGACATCCGCCAGGTCGTCTACCGCGCGCACAACCTCGACAAGCCGGAGATGCTGGCCCGGATCCTGCAGGCCGACGGCCGAGGCCGCTCGATCATCTTCACGCGCACCAAGCGCACCGCGGCCAAGGTCTCGGACGAGCTGATCGAGCGCGGCTTCGCGGCCGCCCCGCTGCACGGCGACCTCGGCCAGGGCGCGCGCGAGCAGGCCCTGCGCGCCTTCCGCTCCGGCAAGGTGGACATCCTGGTGGCCACCGACGTGGCCGCGCGCGGCATCGACGTCGAGGACGTCACGCACGTCGTGAACTACCAGTGCCCCGAGGACGAGAAGACCTACCTGCACCGCACGGGCCGCACGGGCCGCGCCGGCCGCAAGGGCACGGCCATCACGTTCGTGGACTGGGACGACGTGCCCCGCTGGCGGCTGATCGACAAGGCCCTGGACCTCGGCATCCCGGAGCCGGTCGAGACCTACTCCTCCTCGCCGCACCTCTACTCGGACCTCGGGATCCCCCAGGGCACCAGGGGCCGGCTCCCCCGCTCGAAGCAGACCCGCGCGGGCCTGGACGCGGAGGAGCTCGAGGACCTCGGCGGGCCGGACTCCGGCCGGTCCGACTCCGGCTCCTCCCGCGGGGGCTCGCGCGGCCGCTCCGGCGGCGCCCGCGGCCGGGACGGGGACAAGCGCGGCGACCGCGGCGGGGACCGGAGCCGCGGCTCCCGGTCCCGCTCAGGGTCCGGGTCGGGCTCCGGGGGCAGGACGCCGGAGTCGAAGGGCGAGGGCCGTCGTCGTCCCCGCTCCGAGGGCTCGGAGGGCTCGCAGCACGGCGGCGCGCGCTCGCGCGGCACCGGCACGGGCCGGGACCGCGCGCGCTCGGAGTCGAGCACCGGCGCTCCCGCATCGGCCGGCGTCGAGGATCGGGCGACGGCCAATGCCCGGCGCCGCCGCCGCAGGCGCCGCACCGGCGGCGATCAGACGGGATCGCCGGCGCGCATCGCCGGCGACGACTGAGGCCTCCGCCCGCGGCGCCGTCGCACGCCGGGGCGGCTGACTCCTCCCCGACCCGCCGAGGCGGGCTCAGGGACGCACGACCTGCGTCGCCGAGCCCGCCTCCGCCATGATCCGGCGCAGCGACTGCTCGGAGGTGAGGTTCTCCCCGAGCTCGTTCGGCTTGCCGGCGCCGTGGTAGTCGGAGGACCCCGTGACGATGAGGTCGTGCTCGGCCGCCATCTGCGACAGCAGGGCCCGCGCCTCGGGCGGGTTGTCGCGGTGGGCGACCTCGAGCCCGGCCAGCCCGGCCGCGATCATCGCGTCGAAGACCTCCTGGCCGACCGTGCGACCGCGCAGACCGGCCAGCGGATGGGCCATGACGGGCACTCCCCCGGCCTCGCGGACCAGGCGCACCGCCGTGACCGGATCCGGCGCGTAGTGGCCCACGTAGTACCCCGAGCGCGGATGCAGGACCGTGCGGAAGGCCTCGGAGCGGTCCTCCGCCACGCCGGCGGCGACGAGGGCGTCGGCGATGTGCGGCCGGCCCACCGTGGCGTCGCCGGTCACCTGCTCGAGCACGTCGTCCCAGCTGATCGGGTGATCGGCGGCGATCATCTCCACCATGCGCTGGGCGCGGCTCCGCCGCGAACTGCGGGCCCGGCTCATGACATCGGCCAGCGGGGCGCTGCCCGGATCCTGCAGGTAGGACAGCAGATGCACCGAGATGCCGTCCTCCGTCTGGCACGAGACCTCGGTCCCCGGCACCAGCATCACCCCGTGCGCTCGAGCGGCCGCCGCGGCCTCGGCCCACCCCGACGTCGTGTCGTGATCGGTGAGCGCCACCACATCCAGGCCGGCCTCCGCGGCGCTGCGGAGCACCTCAGCAGGGGGCTGGGTCCCGTCGGAGGCCGTGGAATGGGTGTGCAGATCGATCTTCATGCCCTCATCGTGGCACGGCCCGCGGCCCGGGCGCTGCGCGGGGCGGGCCGGACGACGTCGGATCGCAGTGGCACCATGGGCGGACGAGATCGCGCAGCCGCACCGGGCTGCACCGAGCAGTCGGCCTCGGCCGACAGGACGGAGCGAGCATGACGGATCAGCCCCCGGAGACCACCCCGGCCGCAGCGCAGGAGGCCGCCTCCGACGCCCCTGCCGACACCGGCGCGCAGTCCGGGTCCCAGCCCCTCGGCGAGCGCGTCGACAACCGGACCCGCTCCCCCGAGTCCGAGGCGTTCGCGGAGTTCATGGCCTCGCAGTGGGCGCCGGCCAGGGACGAGGACCTGCCCCGGGAGGAGGTCGCGGATCATGCGGCCCGCCGCCGCCTCCGGATCTCCCAGGAGCACACCGGCGAGCGGCTCGTGATCCCCGCCGGCGCCCCCAAGGTCCGCTCCAACGACACCGACTACCGCTTCCGGCCCCACTCGGCCTTCGCGCACCTGACCGGGCTGGGAGTGGACCACGAGCCGAATGCCGTCCTCGTCCTCGAGCCGGTCGAGCCGGGCACCGGCGACGACGGCGGCGACCACGAGGCCGTGCTCTACTTCCACCCCATGGCCGGGCGCGACACCCGCGAGTTCTACGCCGATGCCCGCAACGGGCAGTTCTGGGTGGGCGACCGCCCGACCCTGCGCGAGCTCTCGAGCGCCTACGGGCTGCGCACGCAGGACCTCTCCGGGCTGCAGCCCGCCCTGTCCAAGGACGTCGGCGCCGACGGCGTGCAGGTCCGCCTCGTCCGGGCGCAGGACGCCGTCGTGGACAGCCACGTGGACTCGGCCCGTCTGGCCGGCGGCGTGCTGCTCGAGCAGGCCGAGGCCCGCGACGACCAGCTCGTCGAGCGGCTCTCGGAGCTGCGGCTGATCAAGGACGACCACGAGATCGGGCAGCTGCGCGAGTCCGTGGCCATGACCGCCCGCGGCTTCGAGGACGTCGTGCGGGCGCTGCCCCGGGCCATCGCCAAGCCGCGCGGCGAGCGCCTGGTCGAGGGCGCCTTCTTCGCCCGGGCCCGGGCCGAGGGCAACGACCTCGGCTACGACACCATCGCGGCCTCCGGCAACAACGCGACCGTGCTGCACTGGATCCGCAACACCGGCGAGATCCGCCCGCAGGACCTGATCCTGGTGGACGCCGGGGTCGAGGCCGATTCGCTCTACACCGCGGACATCACCCGCACGCTGCCCGCCTCGGGCGAGTTCTCGCCGATCCAGCGGAAGATCTACCAGGCGGTGCTGGACGCCGCCGACCACGCGTTCACCGTCGCGGTGCCCGGCAACCGGTTCCGCGACGTCCACGACGCCGCCATGTCGGTGCTCGCCGACCGCCTCGAGCAGTGGGGGCTGCTGCCCGTCCCGGCCGAGGTCTCCCTCTCGGCGCAGGGCCAGCACCACCGCCGCTGGATGCCCCACGGCACGAGCCATCACCTGGGCCTCGACGTCCACGACTGCGCACAGGCCCGCCGCGAGCTCTACCAGGACGCCGTGATCGAGCCCGGCATGGTCTTCACGATCGAGCCCGGCCTGTACTTCAAGGAGGAGGACCTCGCCGTCCCGGAGGAGTACCGCGGCATCGGAGTGCGCATCGAGGACGACGTCCTCATCACCGCAGACGGCAACGAGAACCTCTCGGCCGGCCTGCCCCGCACCCCGGAGGACGTCGAGTCCTGGATGCAGGGGCTCTTCGAGTCCTCCTCCGCGTCGTCGATCGCGCACTGAGCCGCGGGATCCGAGCACCGGGGCTCAGCCGCGGTGCTCGCCCTGCTCCCACGGCGTGCGGCCGTCCTCGGGCTCGGCCTCGGACCCGTCCTCGGGCTCGCCCTGGGCAGCTGCCGAGTCGACGCGGCGGGCGTCCTGCTCCTGCTCGGAGACGCGCACGCCGTAGAGCGGCCGGCCGTCCGGGGTCTCGTCGACGCGAGACGGCACGGGCCTCGCATCGGCCCGCTCCTGTCCCGCGGGCGCTCCCGGGGCGGCGGCGCCCGGCGCGGCCGGGGCGATGCCGGCGGGGCCGCTCGTGCCGCCGGTCCGCGGCGCCCGGCCCTGGATGCCCGCCGCCTGCAGCGCCGCCCCGGCCCGCTCCGCGACGTCGCCGCGAGCCAGGACCTCGTAGCGGGTGGCCACGATCGTCGACATCGAGGTGAAGTCGCGGCGGCCGCGCTGCGCCGCGTAGGAGATGACGCCCAGCAGCATCCAGAAGGCGGCGCCCAGGATCACGATGAGCAGGATCGCCATGGGACCGCCGCCGCCGAAGAGGGTGAGGATCAGCCCGAAGAACAGGCCGAAGAAGGCGCCCTGGCCCGCGGCCATCATGGCCACGCGCGGGTAGGTCAGCCGCCCGGTGACCTTCTCGAGGGTCGCGAGGTCGTGCCCCACGATCGACAGCGCGGAGACGTCGAACTCCTCGTCCGAGAGGTGGTCGACCGCGTGCTGGGCGTCGACGTAGCGGGAGAACGAGGCGATCACCTGGCCGTCCGGGAGCCCCTCGCCGGAGATCTGCCGTGCCTGCTGTGCTGAGCTGCTCATGGGCACCAGATTCCCCCACGGAGCTGATCGCCGGCTTGAGACGGGCGTCTCTATCGCGACCGGCTGAATCCCCTCAACGACTACGCTGTCCCGGTGAGCAGTTCACTCGAGAAGATCTTCATCGCGCGCCTCATCGGCCTGGACGTGTTCGACCCGCTGGGCGACCGCGTCGGCCGCGTGCGCGATCTCGTCATGATCCGCCGGGGCGCCGCCGCGATCGGCGGCAGCTCGGCCAAGCAGCCGATGGTCATCGGCCTCGTCGTCGAGGTCCTGGGCAAGCGCCGCGTGTTCCTGCCCATGACCCGCGTGACGTCGATGGACTCCGAGCAGATCCTGTGCACGGGACTGGTGAACCTGCGCCGGTTCGAGCAGCGCGGCTCCGAGATCCTCGTGGTCGGCGAGATGTTCGACCGCACCGTGACCATGCTCGACGGCAGCGGCACCGCCACGATCAGCGACGTCGCCATGGAGCAGACCCGCACCGGCGACTGGCAGGTCACGCAGCTCTTCGTGCGCCGCACGCCCTCCGGCAGCGGCGGCCTGATGCGCCGGCGCAGCGGCGAGACCCTCGTCATCGACTGGAACGAGGCCTCGGACCAGGAGTCGGCGGGCCATCAGCCGGCGACCCAGTGGGTCAGCTCCCACGAGGACGACAAGGCCGCCGACATCGCCGACGAGCTGCGGGGGCTGCCGCCCAAGCGCATCCTGGAGATCGCCGGCGAGCTGCGCGACGACCGCCTGGCGGACGTCCTGCAGGAGATGACCGACGAGGACCAGGTGTTCGTGCTGACCAATCTCGAGGTCGAGCGCGCCGCCGACGTCCTCGAGGAGATGGAGCCCGACGACGCGGCCGACCTGCTCAACGAGCTGCCGGATCCGGAGGCCGAATCGCTGCTCGAGCTCATGCAGCCCGAGGACGCCGACGACGTCCGCCGCCTGCTCGAGTACGAGGAGGGCACGGCCGGCTCCATGATGACGCCCGTGCCGATCATCCTCTCCCCGGAGACGACCGTGGCCGAGGCGCTGGCCGCGATCCGCCAGGAGGAGGTCTCCCCCGCCATGGCGGCCGCCGTGTTCGTGTGCCGCCCCCCGCTGGAGACCCCGACCGGGCGGTACCTGGGCATGGTGCACATGCAGGAGCTGCTGCGCGTGCCCCCGCCCGAGCAGATCGGCACCCTGCTGGACTCGGCGATCGACCCCGTCAAGGACCTGTCCCCCATCGCCGACGTGGCCCGGGAGCTGGCGACCTACGACCTGACGATCATCCCGGTGGTCAACCAGGGCCGGCGCCTCGTGGGCGCGGTGACGATCGACGACGTGCTCGACGACCTCCTGCCGGACGACTGGAGGATCTGGGACGACGGAACCCCCGTGAGGAAGGTGGGACGACGCTATGAGTGAGAGCCGAGCCGGCGCCGAGCGCCGCACCGCAGGGCTGGACACGCCTGGCGGGCTGCGCCACGGGCTGTGGACCCGGCTGCGTCCCAACCCGGACGCATTCGGGCAGCTCACGGAGGGCTTCGCCCGCTTCATGGGCACGCCGCAGTTCCTGCTGTGGATGACGGTCTTCGTGGCCGTGTGGCTGGGCTGGAACACCCTGATGCCCGAGAGCATGCAGTTCGATCCCCGGGCGCTGAACTTCACGCTGCTGACCCTGATGCTCTCGCTCCAGGCCTCCTACGCGGCCCCGCTGCTGCTGCTCGCGCAGAACCGGCAGGACGACCGCGACAAGGTCGTGGCCGAGCGCGACCGCAAGCGGTCCCAGGAGAACCTGGCCGACACCGAGTACCTGACCCGCGAGATCGCGGCCCTGCGCATGTCCATGCGCGAGGTGGCCACGCGCGACTACGTCCGCTCGGAGCTGCGCGACCTGCTCGAGGAGCTGCTCGAGGAGATCGGCGACCCCGAGGGCCCCGACGAGACCGCGGAGACCGCCGAGCAGGGCGGCCGCAGGCGCAGGAAGAAGAAGCAGAAGCCCGGCGAGACCGCGGCAGGGGCCCGCAGCGGCTCCCACGCAGCCGGCGCCGAGCACGGAGGACCATGACGCAGCAGCACGCGATCGACCCCCGCCTCGCCGACGCCCTGGCCGCCGTCCAGGATCCCGAGCTCCAGCGCCCGCTGGTCGAGCTCGGGATGCTGCGCGCGGCGCGCCTGGAGCCCGACGGCACGGCCGTCATCGAGGTGCTGCTGACGATCTCGGGCTGCCCGCTGCGCTCCACCATCGAGTCGGACCTCGAGCAGGCGGTGCGCGACGTCGACGGCGTGCGGCGCACCGTCGTCGAGCTGGACGTGATGACCCCCGAGCAGCGCGAGCAGCTCAAGCAGCAGCTCGGGCACACGCGCTCGATCCCGTTCGCGGACTCGTCGTCGCTGACCCGCGTGCACTCCGTGACCTCGGGCAAGGGCGGCGTGGGCAAGTCCACCGTCACCGCCAACCTCGCCGCCGCACTGGCCGCGCGCGGGCGCAGCGTGGGGGTCGTGGACGCGGACATCCACGGCTTCTCGATCCCGGGCCTGTTCGGCATCACCCGCGCGCCCACCCGGGTCGACGAGATGATCCTCCCGCCGGTCGTCGAGGTCCCCGAGGACGTGCTCGGCCAGGACGGGCCCGGGACGCCGGGCGACGGCCGCCGCGGCAGCGTCCGGGCCATCTCGATCGGCATGTTCACGGATCCCGCCGACCCCGTGGTCTGGCGCGGCCCGCTGCTGGACCGGGCCGTCGAGCAGTTCCTGGCCGACGTGCACTTCGGCGATCTGGACCACCTGCTGCTCGATCTGCCGCCCGGGACCGGAGATGTCGCGATCGCCGTGGCCCAGAAGCTGCCGGGCTCGGGGGTGCTCGTGGTCTCCACCCCGCAGCAGGCCGCGGCGGGGATCGCCGAGCGCTCCGGGGCGCTGGCCTCGATGACCGATCAGCGGGTCGCGGGGGTCGTGGAGAACATGTCCGCCATGGCCATGCCCGACGGCTCCCGGCTCGAGCTCTTCGGCAGCGGCGGCGGCGAGCAGATCGCGCGGTCGCTGACGCAGCGCATGGGCTACGACGTCCCGCTGCTCGGCTCGATCCCGCTCGACGTCGCCCTGCGAGAGGCCGGCGACGACGGCCTCCCGCTCGTGTGGTCGCAGCCCGAGGCCCCCGCCTCCCGGATCCTGCGCGAGATCGCCGCGGCGCTCGACGGCCCCCGCGGCCTGGCCGGGCGCTCGCTCGGGATCAGCCCGAGCTGACGCCTGCCGCGGTGCGGCAGCCTCAGGTCGCCTCGGGGTCGAAGGGCGCGCGCTGGCCGTCGCCGAGGCGCACGAGCGAAGGGGCCGGCGCCGGTGCGTCCCCGCTGTCGTCCCCGGAGACGGCCTCCGCCTCCTCGCGCTCGCGGCGGCGCTGGGCGCGGGCGGCCTCCCGCTCCTCGCGCTCGCGGCGGCGCTTCTCGGCGGAGTCCTCCTGATCGGCCTCCAGGAGGGCATCGCGCACGATGGTCCGGGGGTCGTACTGGCGAGGGTCCAGCTTGCGCCAGTCGATGTCGCCGATCTCCGGGCCCAGGGTCTCGCGCAGATCCTCCTTGGCCCCGGTGGCATAGCGGCGGGCCCGCTTCACGAGGTCGCGCAGGTTCTCGGCGTACTCGGGAAGCCGCTCGGGACCCACCACGAGGAGGATCACGACGATGAGGACGATGGCTTCGAGCCCGCTGATGCCGAACACGGACTCGACATTAGCAGGGCGGTGTCGGGCTCACGCGTCCAGCCCGAGCATGCGCTTCCACCCGTCGACCACGGTCTCCCCCGGCGTCGACTCCCGCTCCGGAGCGGGGATCAGCGTGGCCCGGTCCGCGGCCTCCGTGTGGTGGATCAGCCGGACCATGCCCGCGGCGGAGCCGTCGCCCTGCAGGGTGTAGACGACGTCGTCGTGCACGATCTGAGCGGTCCACGGGCTGCCCGCCCGCATCCGCACGGGGGTGCCGTCCACGGCCGCCGGGTCCAGGCCCGTGGTCGTCGACGGCAGCCCGACCAGCCCGTCCACCGGGTGCTGCGGATCGACCTCGCCGCGCTGCTCGACCAGCGTGTAGCTCTCGCCCTGCTGGTCCCTCATGGTCATCCGCACGGCGGGCTCGCCCGCCACGGTGACCTGGCGCAGCGAGGAGACCTCGTAGCCGGGCGCCCCGGCCAGCGGCAGCGTCCACCCCTGCGAGCGCAGGAGGTCCACGTCGGAGATGTCGGTGAGCAGCAGGCCCGAGGACTGCGCCCACGGCGATCCCGGCACTGCCGCGGAGCCCGCCCCCGCCGTAGAGGAGGTGCGGGAGCCGGCGAACCAGCCCAGCAGCAGGACGCCCAGCAGCAGCAGCGCGGCCACCGAGGTGACCACGGAGACGAGCCGGGCCCGGGACACGAAGCTCGGCAGCGCGGTGGAGCCCACGGTCGACCCTCCTGCCGGCGATGCGAGTGCAGACGATGCGCAGCCATGCTCGGCCACGGACCTGAGCGGGTCCTGGACGCAGGGCCCGTTCGCCGGCGACGGGTAGGATGTCCGCCAGTGCACTGCGCACTCAGCCCGTCGGGTCGGCCTGCCGACCCCCGCAGCCGGCCGGCGCCGCGAGCGGGCAGGCAGCGGGAGCGACGGACGATCGGAGAGGCGGGGCGCGGATGAGCAGCGGCAAGGCGACCAGCTGGGCCTACGCCGAGGCCTACCCGCGGGAGGACGACGTCCTGCTGCGGGCCCGCGAGCGGTCGATGGCCCTGCGCCTGCGCCCCGTGACCCCGGCGGTCGCCGCGACCCTCACGGTCCTCGCCGCGGCGGTCCAGCCCCGCGCGGCCGTCGAGGTCGGCACCGGCGCCGGCGTGTCCGGGGCCGCCCTGCTGCGCGGCATGCCGCGGGACTCCGTGCTCACCACGATCGACACCGACATCCGCGCGCTGCGCGCAGCCCGGGAGACCTTCCGCGAGGTCGGCGCCGAGGGCCGGCGCGTGCGCACGATCTCCGGCCGCGCGTCGCTCGTGCTGCCCCGGCTCAGCGCTGGCTCCTACGACCTGGTCCTGCTGGACGCCGAGCCGTCCAACACCCTGCTCTACGTGGACGAGGCCGTGCGCCTGCTGCGCACGGGCGGCACGCTGATCGTCCACGACGCCCTCGATCAGGACCGCGTGCCGAATCCCGTGGAGCGCGAGGACTCGACCCGCATCCACCGCGAGATCCACCGGATGCTCCGGGAGGACGAGCGGTTCGTGAGCACGGTGCTCACCCCCGGCGCCGGAATGCTCGTGGCCGTGCGCCGCTGATCCCCTGCCCCCCTCTCCCGGGCGGGGCAGACACGCGAAGGGCCCCGGCACCGGCAGCGGTGCGGGGCCCTGCGCGCGGGGTGAGCCGGCCTCAGACGGAGACGCCCTCGAGGCAGCCCTTCAGCTCCGCGACCTCATCGGGCTTGAGCTCGACGACGAGGCGGCCGCCGCCCTCCAGAGGGACTCGCATGATGAGGCTGCGCCCCTCCTTGGTGACCTCCATAGGACCATCACCGGTCCTGGGCTTCATAGCCGCCATGGAACTCATCTCCTGTTCTTCGGACGTCGTTTCGGGAGCCAGTATATCGGATGCGTCACACGGGCTGAGGCGACCCTGAGCGGAGCGGCCTCAAGCGCAGCCGGTCACGGCGGGTAGTCGCCGCCCTGCGGCAGCGGGGACCACTGCCACAGCACGCCGACCCACACGAGCTGCGACAGAGCGCCGACGACGAGCAGGGTCCACCGGTAGGCCCGCGACTCGCTCACGGCCGTCAGGGGAAGCGCCACGACGAACAGCGGCAGCAGCAGCCGCAGCGTGGAGGACTGCGGATGCAGGAACAGCAGGAGGTAGACGGCGTAGGCGCCGGCCCACAGCCGCACGCCCTGCGGCAGCGTGCGGCGCACGACCCGCGTGCCCAGCAGCAGCGCGGCGACCGCGATCAGCACGGCCGCGAAGAGCCAGCCCCAGCCCTGCCCGAGCAGCCGGGCGCCCAGCTGCAGCCACGGCTCGACGGGCACCAGGCCGCCGCCGCGCCACGCCGTCTCGGTTTCGGTGTAGGCCGTCATCTCCCCGGTGGCCGCCCAGGCGATCGCCGGCCAGGCCAGGGCGCAGGCGCAGGCCCACACGGCGAGCCAGAACCAGCGGTCGAGAAGGGCCGGGAGGCGGCGGGGGCCGTGCTCGCGCAGCCGCGGGAGGGCCCGCACGGCCCAGGCGATCCCGAGCGCGGCGGCGAACGGGACGCCGGCCGGGCGGGTCAGGCACATCAGCAGGACGACGGGCATCGCGGCGACGGCCCGCCCCTGCAGGATCAGCAGCAGCGCCAGGGCCAGCAGGGCCAGGTGCAGCGATTCGGCGTAGGCGGTCTGCAGCACCGGGGAGACCGCGCAGAACGCCACGAGCGCCAGGGCCCACACGGCGTCGCGCGGCCCGGCGAGGCGCTGGAAGAGCGCCGCGACGGCCACCGCCGCGCCGAAGCCCGCCAGCAGCGCGACCAGCGGGGCGGCCACGGTCCAGGGGGCCCCGGTGAGCGCGGTCAGCCCCCGGACCACCAGCGGGAACAGCGGGTGGAAGGCCCACGCGTTCTCCTGGACCGCGCCGTCGGGGTCCCGGGGGATCCGCCCCGGGTAGCCCTCGTCGTGGATCTGCTCGTACCAGGTGCCGTCCCAGATCGAGGCGGTGCCGAAGTAGCCCAGCGGGGTCTCCCCCCAGGGCCCGTCCGGGGCCTGGCGGTCGACCACGACGAGCACGAGCGCCGACCACAGCCGGGCGATCGCCCAGATCAGCAGCGCCTGCAGCCACAGGGGCCGATCGCCCAGCCAGGCGCTCGCGGCGCTGGCGCCGCGGCCCAGGGCGGCGTGCACGCGGGTCGAGGCGATCTCCCGGCCCGGTGCGGCGTCGCCGGCCGGGAACCCGGCCGCCTGGCTCACCGGTCGGTCCCTGGTGCGTCGTCGGCCCGGGGCGGCTCGAGGCGCGGGGGCGCTCCGGAGGACCAGCCGGCCCGCATCCACGGGGTCCGGGGGCGCAGCGCCGGCCTCGTGCCGTCCGCCTCGCGCTCGGCGCCGACGTCCTGCGGCGGCGGCATCAGCACGACGGCCGCGGCCGTGCCGCAGGCCGCCAGCAGCGCGCACACGAGCAGCACCGCGGCGGGTGCGCTCACCGCAGATCCCCCCGGTCGTGCTCCCCGCCCGCGCCGTATCGCCCGTCCGAGTCCAGGTCGGCGTCGTAGCCGCCCAGATCGGCGCGGTGCTGCGCCTCGCGGTTGTAGCGGTCGTGGGCATCGCGCATGATCCGCACGGCCTCCTCCGCGGAGTCGGTCAGGTGCATCAGATCGGGGTCCCCGGGCGAGATCATCCCCTGCTCCACGAGGGAGCCGCGGATCCACTCGAGCAGCGGGGTCCAGAACCCGACGCCCATGAGCACCACGGGGAAGCGCGTCATCTTCCCCGTCTGCACGAGCGTCAGGCACTCGAAGAGCTCGTCCATCGTGCCGAAGCCGCCCGGCAGCGCGATGAAGCCGTGGCTGTACTTGGCGAACATCGTCTTGCGCACGAAGAAGTAGCGGAAGTTGATGCCCAGGTCGATGTACGGGTTCAGGCTCTGCTCGTGCGGCAGCTCGATGCCCAGCCCCACGGACGGGGCCTCGACGTCGTGGGCCCCGCGGTTGGCGGCCTCCATGATCCCGGGGCCGCCGCCCGTGATGACGGTGTAGCCGGCCCGGCCCAGACGGCGGCCGACCTCGCGGCCCAGCTCGTAGTCCGCGGCGCCTTCGGGGATGCGGGCCGAGCCGAACACGGTCACGGCCGGCCCCAGGCGCGCCAGGGTGTCGAAGCCGTCGACGAACTCCGACTGGATCCGCAGGATCCGCCAGGGGTCGGTGCGGGTGAAGTCGGCGTCGTGCCCGACCGCCTCCGCCGACCAGTGCTCGAGCAGCCGCTGATCCGAGGTGCGGCGGGCGGTCTCCCGGCCCCGCAGCACGATCGGGCCCTTGAACCGCGAGGCGCGCGCCGGGCGATGCGCCGCAGGGGCGGCGGGCAGCTCGTCGCCCGGCAGGTCGCTGCCGGGCTCGTCGGGGGTCGATGCGCGGGGGTCGCTGGCAGTCATGCGCCTAGGCTATGTCCTGGCTCAGCCAGCTCAGCAGGACGCGGCGGCACTCGCGGATCGCCGCGGCGCTGACGTGCTCGTCGTCGGTGTGCGCCAGCAGCGCGTCCCCGGGCCCGAAGTTGACGGCCGGCACCCCCATCGCGGAGAAGCGGGCGACGTCGGTCCAGCCGTACTTGGGCTTGGGCTCCTGGCCGACGGCTGCCACGAAGTCCGCGGCGGCGGCTCGGTCGAGGCCCGGGCGGGCGGCCGCGGAGAGGTCCACGAACTCGAGCTCGTGGCCCGGGAACAGGTCGCGGCAGCGCTGCTGGGCCTCTTCGAGGCTCTTGTCCGGGGCGAAGCGGTAGTTGATCTCGATCGAGGCCGCATCCGGGATGACGTTGCCCGCCGTCCCTCCGCCGATCCGGATCGCGTTCAGGCCCTCGCGGTACTCGAGGCCCTCGACCTCGATCGTCGCGGGCTCGTGCTCGGCCAGGACCGCCAGGACGTCGGCGAGCTTGTGGATCGCGTTGTCGCCGCGCCACGCCCGCCCGGAGTGGGCCGCCAGTCCCTGCGGGGCGATCACGAACCGCAGGGTGCCGTTGCAGCCGCCCTCGACCGTGCCGTCCGTGGGCTCGAGCAGGACCGCGAAGTCCGCCTCGAGCAGCTCGGGGACGCTGCGCTCGAGGCGGCCCAGGCCCGAGGCCGCGGAGTCGACCTCCTCGTGGTCGTAGAAGACGTAGGTGATGTCGCGCGCGGGCCGCGTCAGCTGCGCGGCGAGCCCGAGCTGGACCGCGACGCCGCCCTTCATGTCGGTCGCCCCGCGCCCCCAGAGGGTCAGATCGCCGTCGTCGTCCGATCCCGTCCACGACGACGGCACCGTGCCCCGCGCCCCGTCGATGCTCGGCAGCGGCACGGTGTCCAGGTGGCCGGCCAGGACGACGCGCTCGGGCCGGCCGAGCTCGGTGCGGGCCACGATCGCGTCCCCGTCGCGGTGCACGCTCAGATGATCCAGCCCCCGCAGGGCGTCCTCGACCAGATCGGCCAGCCGGGTCTCGTGATCCGAGACCGACTCGACGTCGATGAGGGCGGCGGTCAGCTGCGCGGGATCCGCGCTGAGGTCCAGGGCGGGGGCGGGCTCGTCGGCAGGGTGCTGGGGACTCGGCATGCGGCCACCCTATCCACCCCGATCGAGCGGCCGGATCCGTAGGATGGAGCCCATGACTTCCGACTCCACCGCATCCAGCCCCGCACCGTCCCGCCGCGCAGCGGGCATCGGGCTCGCCAGCGTCGTCGCCGACGGCCCCCGGGCCGGGACGGTCCTGGACGTCTGGTACCCCGCCCCCGTCCTCGACCAGGAGCCCGACCGGTCCCTCGACGGCGATCTGCGCCGAGCCGCGCTGCCGGACGCCGATCGCAATGTCACGGTCGAGGTCGTGGACCGCGTGATCGACCTGGACGCCGCTCCGGTCGATGCCGCCGACGTCTACCTGCGCCTGCACCTGCTCTCCCGCCGCCTGGTCCGGCCGAACTCCATCAACCTGGACGGGGTGTTCGGACTGCTGGCCAACGTGGCCTGGACCGATCGCGGCCCCGTGCTGGCCGAGGAGCTGAACACCGCGCGCCTGCGCATGCGCTCGACCGGCCACGTCTCCGTGCTCTCGGTGGACAAGTTCCCCCGCATGGTCGACTACGTGGTGCCCTCGGGCGTGCGGATCGGCGATGCCGACCGCGTCCGCCTGGGCGCACACCTGGCCGAGGGCACGACGGTCATGCACGAGGGCTTCGTGAACTTCAACGCCGGCACGCTCGGCTCGGCGATGGTCGAGGGCCGCATCTCCGCCGGGGTCGTGGTGGGCGATCACACCGATCTGGGCGGCGGCGCCTCGATCATGGGCACGCTCTCCGGAGGCGGCAAGCAGCGCATCAGCCTGGGCGAGCGCGTCCTGCTCGGCGCCAATGCCGGCGTGGGCATCTCCCTGGGCGACGACTGCATCGTCGAGGCCGGCCTCTACCTCACCGCCGGCACGCGGGTGCTGGTCCAGCAGGACAGCGCCGAGCAGGCGCAGGCCGTCAAGGCCCTGGACCTCTCGGGCGTCTCCAACCTGCTCTTCCGCCGCAACTCGACGACCGGCGCCGTCGAGGCGCTGCCCCGGGGCGGGCGCACCGTCGAGCTCAACGACGCGCTCCACAAGAACTGACCCGCGCGGGAGGGACCGAACCGGCCCCTCCCGCACCGGCGCGTCCGCGGCCATCGGGGGCCGGGCGCGTCCCGCTTCCAGCAGAGGAGATCTGTCCCCATGCGCATCCTTGTCACCGGCGGCACCGGCTACATCGGCTCGCACACCGTCCTGGCCCTGCTCGAGGCCGGGCACGACGTCGTCGTGCTCGACAACCTGGCGAACTCCTCGAAGGTCAGCCTCGAGCGGGTCCAGCAGCTCGCCGGGCGCGAGGTCCTGGGCTTCGAGGAGATCGACCTGCTCGACCAGCCCGGCCTGCGCCGCGTCTTCGAGCAGTGGGCGCCCGAGGCCGTGATCCACTTCGCCGGTCTCAAGGCGGTGGGCGAGTCCGGCGAGAAGCCGCTGTGGTACTACACCAACAACGTGGGCGGCACGCTGAACCTGCTGCACGCCATGGAGGACGCCGGCTGCCGCACGATCGTCTTCTCCTCCTCGGCCACCGTCTACGGCGACGTCGAGACCATGCCGCTGACCGAGAAGGTCGAGAAGGACGCCACCAACCCGTACGGGCGCACCAAGGAGCAGATCGAGGACATCCTGGCCGACATCGCGGCCTCGGACGACCGCTGGAACGTGGCGCTGCTGCGCTACTTCAACCCGGTGGGCGCGCACGAGTCCGGGATCATCGGCGAGGACCCGACGGGGATCCCCAACAACCTGATGCCGTTCGTGGCCCAGGTCGCGGTGGGGCGCCGGGAGAAGCTGAAGGTCTTCGGCGGGGACTACCCCACCCCCGACGGCACGGGCGTGCGCGACTACATCCACGTGGTCGACCTGGCCGACGGCCACGTCCGCGCCCTCGAATGGCTTGCCCGCAGCGGCGGTGCGAAGGTCTGGAACCTCGGCACCGGCCGCGGCTACTCGGTGCTCGAGGTCCGCGAGGCCTTCGAGCGAGCCTCCGGCGTCGAGATCCCGTACGAGATCGTCGAGCGCCGCCCCGGCGACGTCGCCGTCAACTACGCCGACCCGGCCTCGGCGCTGGCCGATCTGGGCTGGTCCGCCGACCGCGACATGGACACCATGTGCCGCGATCACTGGAACTGGCAGAAGGCCAATCCCATGGGCTACTCCTCCTGAGCCCTGCTCGGACCGGGTTCAGCCGGCCGGGCCGAGCCCGGAGCCGGCACGGGCCCGGAACCGGGCCCCGGCAGGAGCCGGACACGACGCACGGCGGGCCGCCTCCCCCGGAAAGGAGGCGACCCGCCGTGCGCGGTGCGCGGACTCCGCAGCGCGGACCCGGACCTCAGCGGCCGGGCCCGGCCCAGCGGCTCATCGGGTCGGGTACTGGCGCTCGCCCTCGCCGACGTAGAGCTGGCGGGGACGGCCGATCTTGGTCTCGGGATCCTCGACCATCTCGCGCCACTGGGCGATCCAGCCCGGCAGGCGCCCGATCGCGAACAGCACCGTGAACATGCGCTCCGGGAAGCCCATGGCCTTGTAGATCAGGCCGGTGTAGAAGTCGACGTTCGGGTAGAGCTTGCGCTCCACGAAGTAGTCGTCGGCCAGGGCCTTCTCCTCGAGGCGCATGGCGATGTCGAGCATCTCGTTGTCGCCGCCCAGGCGCTCCAGGATGTCGTGGGCGTAGCCCTTGATGATCTTGGCCCGGGGGTCGTAGTTCTTGTAGACGCGGTGACCGAAGCCCATGAGCTTCACCCCGTCCTCCTTGTTCTTGACCTTCTCCATGAAGTCCTCGGGCGACAGGCCCCGGTTCTGGATCTGGTCCAGCATGGCCAGCACGGCCTCGTTGGCGCCGCCGTGCAGCGGGCCGTAGAGGGCGTTGATGCCGGCCGAGACGGAGGCGAACATGTTGGCCTCCGACGAGCCCACCAGGCGCACGGTCGAGGTCGAGCAGTTCTGCTCGTGATCCGCGTGCAGCATCAGCAGGATGTCGAGCGACTTGGACAGCGCCGGGTCGATCTCGGTCTCCTCGGCCGGCACGCCGAAGCACATCCGCAGGAAGTTCTCCGCGTAGGAGAGCTCGTTGCGCGGGTAGAGCATCGGCTCGCCGATCGACTTCTTGTAGGCGTAGGCCGCCAGCGTGGGGACCTTGGCCAGCAGGCGGATCGTGGAGATCTCGACCTGCTCGGGATCGTGCGGATCCAGCGAGTCGGCGTAGAACGTGGACAGCGCGGAGACGGCCGAGGACAGCACGGGCATGGGGTGCGCCGAGCGCGGGAAGCCGTTGAAGAACATCTTCAGGTCCTCGTGGACCATGGTGTGCGTCGTGATGCGATGCTCGAAGTCCTGGTACTGGTCCTCGGTGGGCAGCTCTCCGTAGATCAGCAGGTAGGCGGTCTCCAGGAAGTTGGAGTGCTCCGCGAGCTGCTCGATCGGGTAGCCGCGGTAGCGCAGCACGCCGTTCTCGCCGTCGATGTAGGTGATCGCCGACCGCGCATTGGCCGTGTTCATGAAGCCGGGGTCGTAGGTGACGCGGCCCGTCTCCTTTCGCAGGGCCGCGATGCCGAGGCCCTCGTTGCCCTCGTGGGCCTCCAGGACGGGCAGATCGAGGGAGCTGCCCTCGTCGATGCTCAGCTGGGCCGTGCGGCCGTCGTTGCCGGACTCGGTCATGGATCTCCTCCGTTGTCTGTGAGCCACGTGGTGCTCACCTGCGCTCATCGCGCCCGGGTGCCGGACGCGGCGAGTCTCTGGAGCCGGCGGCGTCTCCGTCGCGCGGCGGAAGGTCGTCGGAGTGTCCGCAGACACACCTCTGCTCGTCAATCTACTCGCACTGCGGCGGGACCTGCCAATCTGCCGGGGGCCGCCGGCACCGCGGCCGGCCTCAGGCCGCGGCGGCCCGCAGGCGCCCGACGGCCGCGTCGATCCGCTCGTCCGAGGCCGTCAGGGCGATGCGGATGAACCCCGCGCCGGCCTCGCCGTAGAAGACCCCGGGGCCCACGACGATGCCCAGCTGCGCGAGCTCCCGCACCAGATCCCAGGTGTCCGGCGCCGTGCGCCCCTCGCGGCGGCACCACAGGTACAGGCCGGCCTCCGAGTGCTCGATGCTCAGCCCGAAGGCCTCCACGGCGCCGCGCAGGCGCTCGCGGCGATCGCGGTAGAGCGCCTTCTGGGCGACCACGTGGGCGTCGTCGTCCAGGGCCGCGCGCATGGCCGCCTGGACCGGAGCCGGCACGATCATCCCGGCGTGCTTGCGGGAGTTGATCAGCCCGGCCATGATCCCGGGATCCCCCGCGACGAAGGCCGCGCGGTAGCCCGCGAGGTTGGACTGCTTGGACAGGGAGTAGACCGACAGCAGCCCCGCGGGATCTCCCCCGCTCACGCGCGGATCCAGGATCGAGGGGACGGGCTCGCCGCCCTCCTCCCGGTCCCAGCGGCCCCAGCCGAGCTCGGCGTAGCACTCGTCCGAGGCCACGACCGCGCCCAGCTCCCGGGCTCGGGAGACCGTGCGGGCCATGGTCCCGGCGTCGTCCACGGCGCCGGTGGGATTGGCCGGCGAGTTCAGCCACACCAGGCGCACGCGCTCGCGCACCTCCTGCGGCAGCTCGTCCAGGCTGTCGGCCGCGACGGGCTGCGCACCGGCCAGCCGGGCGCCGATGTCGTAGGTGGGATAGGCGGCCGAGGGGCGGACCACGACGTCCCCGGCGCGCAGGCCGAGCAGCAGCGGCAGCCACGCCACGAGCTCCTTGGAGCCGACCGTGGGCATGACCTGCTGCTCGGGGTCCAGCCCGCTCACGCCGCGGCGGCGCTCGTACCAGCGCACGATCGCCTCCCGCAGCGCGGACGTGCCGTGCGTCGTGGGGTAGCCGGGGGCGTCGGAGGCAGCGGCCAGGGCGTCTTGGACCACCAGAGGCGTGGGGTCCACGGGGGTCCCGATCGACAGATCGGCGGTGCCGTCCTCGTGGCCGGCGGCGATCTCCCGGTACGGGGCCATGGCCTCCCACGGGTACTCCGGCAGGTCCAGGCCGAAGGCGCGGGGCTGCTCGGCGCTCACGGGCTCAGTCCTGGTTCTGCGGCGGCAGGGCGGCGATGCCCGGGTGGTCCTTGCCGGTGTTGCCCAGGCGGGCGGCGCCGCCCGGGGAGCCCAGGTCGTCGAAGAACTCGACGTTGTACTTGTAGTACTCGGCCCACTCCTCGGGGGTGTCGTCCTCGTAGTAGATGGCCTCGACGGGGCACACGGGCTCGCAGGCGCCGCAGTCGACGCACTCGTCGGGGTGGATGTAGAGGCTGCGCTCGCCCTCGTAGATGCAGTCGACGGGGCACTCTTCGACGCAGGCCTTGTCCTTCACATCGACACAGGGCTGGGCGATCACGTA
Organism: Kocuria palustris; assembly: GCF_007666205.1. Lineage (GTDB taxonomy): Bacteria > Actinomycetota > Actinomycetes > Actinomycetales > Micrococcaceae > Kocuria > Kocuria palustris_A. Next base: position 47,490 of record NZ_VDOR01000006.1, on the reverse strand, counting down.
CGTCATGGAGCCGACGGTCCTTTCTCGCGGAGTTTCCGGGCCATTCTACGGGCGTGCGGACGGTGCCCGACTCCGCACGTCATACGCCGCCGGCCGCCCGGCTAGGGTGAGGGCCATGACAGCGCCCGAGCACTCCGACCCCGCGCGGCGCACCGCCCTGGAGCGGCTCGCGCGGCTGCCCGCAGGCACGAGGGTCACCGTGCGCTACGCGCTGCCGACCGGGGATGCCTCCGGGAAGGGCCGCACCGACGCGATCGGGACCCTGCGGGAGCGCTCCGACGACGATCCCGCGGCCGTCGTGCTCGACACCCGCGGCGGGCCGGTGCGGATCCCGCTCGCGGACGTCAGGCTCGCCCGGCAGGTCCCTCCGCCGGCGCCGCGGCGCTGACGCGCTCGGAGGCCTCCCGCGTCTCCCGGGCGACGTCCTCGTCGGCGGCCTGCCGGGCGGCGGCCCGCCGCCGCTGCCGCCACCAGCGGCCCACGAGGACCACCGAGAGCAGCGTGACCACCAGGATGCCGCCGAACCACAGGAGCCCGGAGATCCCGATCGCGGATCCGGGGCTCATCACCACCAGCGGCGAGTCCGGCCGACCGAAGGCCAGCACGAAGGCCGCGGCGTAGGCCACGATCCCCGGCACCGCCGAGGCCCAGATGCGGCGGGTGGTCGTGCCCGACCACACCGACAGGCTCAGCAGCAGGGCCAGGGCCAGCACCGCGCCCCACGGGATCCAGAGATGCCCGCCCAGGCGCAGGATGTTCCCGTGCACGACCGTGCCCAGGATGCCGGCCAGCAGCCCGCTCACGACCGAGACGACCGCCGAGACGGGCACGCTGGCGACGTCGACCGGCGAGCGCCCACGCGCCCGGGCCTGCGGATCCCGGCTTTCCCTCACGCCCGCCCGCCGTCCTCGGCGCTGCCCGCCGCGGCCGGCTCCGCCAGGTGCGAGGCGAAGCCCCGGACCAGCCGGTACGTCTCGGCCTCGGGGATGCGCTGGGGCACCCGGTTCGAGAGCTCGTAGGCCGGATCGGCGGGGTCGTCCCCCGTCTCGATCTGGGTCGCGTGGGCGCGCATGGCGGCGTGCCGTGCGGCGCGGGAGCGCTCGTCGGCCCGGATCACGGCCTGGGGGCGCTCATCGGCCGGGTCGGGCGCGGCCTCGATCGCCCACACGAGCGGCACCGTCCAGTCCGGCTGATCGGGGGCCTCCTGCGCGGCCAGCTCGAGCGCGCGCAGCAGGACCTGCGCGGTGCGCACGTGGTCGGGATGGCCGTAGCCGCCGTCGTCGTCGTAGGTCAGGGCCGCATGCGGACGGATCTCGCGGATCGCGGCCGCCGCGTGCGCGGCCGCCTGGTCCAGGGGCGCGGCCGTCAGGGCCTGCGGGGAGACATCGGGAGCCGGCTGAGCGCGGCCGTCATCGCCCCAGGACATCCCGGAGTCCATGAAGCGGTCGCCGCCCCCGGGGAAGCCTGCCCGCGGATCGAGGGCCGGGGGCTGCCCCGCGTAGACCCGGTGCTGCACGCCCAGAGCGCGGCAGGCCTCGGCCAGCTCGTGCTCGCGGTGCGCCCCGAGCTCGGTGCCGTCGTCGTGGTTGTCCGGGTGCCCCACCTCGAGCCGGGCCAGGCGCGGGACCATGACCTCCCCGCGCTCCCCGCGGGTCATCGTGAGCAGATGCACGTCCGTCCCGGCCGCGGCCAGCGAGGCCAGGGCGAGTCCGGAGGCCAGCGTCTCGTCGTCGGGATGCGCGTGCACGGCCAGCACGCGCGCCTGCCCCGGGGCGATGTCCCGGGGCAGCAGCGAGCCGACGGCATCCGGGCGGATCAGGGTGCCGACGGCGGGGTACGACGGCGCAGAGGCCTCCCCCGGCGCCGTCGCCTCCCGGCTCCGGTCACGCACGATTGCGCTGGCGCGCCTGCTTCACGCGCTCGTTGGAGTCCAGGACCACCTTCCGGATGCGGATGGCCTCCGGGGTGACCTCGACGCACTCGTCCTCGCGGGCGAACTCGAGGCACTCCTCCAGCGTCATCTGCCGCGGCGGGGTGAGGTTCTCGAAGTTGTCGGCGGCGGCCGAGCGCATGTTGGTGAGCTTCTTCTCCTTGGTGATGTTCACCTCCATGTCATCGGCGCGCGCGTTCTCGCCGATGACCATGCCCTCGTAGACCTCCTCGGTGGGCTTCACGAAGATCGTGCCGCGCTCCTGGAGGTTGATCATGGCGAACGGGGTCGCCACGCCGGCGCGGTCGGAGATCATCGAGCCGTTGGTGCGGTACTCGATCGGGCCGAACCACGGCTCGAAGCCGTCGGAGTACGACGACGCGATGCCCGCGCCGCGGGTCTCGGTCATGAACGTCGTGCGGAAGCCGATCAGGCCGCGGGCCGGGACGACGAACTCCATGCGCACCCAGCCGGTGCCGTGGTTCGTCATGGTCTCCATGCGGCCCTTGCGGGTGGCCATGATCTGCGTGATCGCGCCCAGGAACTCGTCCGGGGTGTCGATCGTCATGCGCTCGACCGGCTCGTGGACCTTGCCGTCGATCTCGCGGGTGACCACCTGGGGCTTGCCCACGGTCAGCTCGAAGCCCTCGCGGCGCATCTGCTCCACCAGGATCGACAGGGCGAGCTCGCCGCGGCCCTGGACCTCCCAGGCGTCGGGGCGCTCGGTCGGCAGCACGCGCAGCGACACGTTGCCCACGAGCTCCTTGTCCAGGCGGTCCTTGACCTGGCGGGCGGTGACCTTGGCGTTCTTGACGCGGCCGGCCATCGGCGAGGTGTTGATGCCGATGGTCATGGAGATCGCGGGGTCGTCGACCGTGATGACCGGCAGCGGCTTGGGGTTCTCCGGATCGGTCAGCGTCTCGCCGATCGTGATGTCCTCGATGCCCGCGACGGCCACGATCTCGCCGGGGCCGGCCGACTCGGCCGGGACGCGGTCCAGGCCCTTGGTGGCCAGCAGCTCGGAGATGCGCACGTTCTTGAGCGAGCCGTCCTTGCGCGCCCACGCCACGGTCTGGCCCTTCTTGAGCGTGCCCGAGAAGATGCGCAGCAGGGCCAGGCGCCCCAGGAACGGGGAGGCGTCGAGGTTGGTGACGTGGGCCTGCAGCACCCCGTCGTCCTCGTACGACGGCGCCGGGATGTGCTCCAGGATCGTCTTGAACAGCGGCTCGAGGTCCTCGCTGGCGGGCAGCTGGCCGTCGCCGGGGAACTCGGTATCGGCACGGCCGGCCTTGCCCGAGGCGTAGACCACCGGCACGTCCAGCACGGCGTCCAGGTCCATCTCCGGGTAGTCCTCGGCGATGTCCGAGGCCAGGCCCAGCAACAGATCCATCGTCTCGGAGACGACCTCCTCGGCGCGGGCGTCGGGCCGGTCGATCTTGTTGACGACCACGATCACCGGGAGCTTGGCCTCGAGGGCCTTGCGCAGCACGAAGCGGGTCTGCGGCAGCGGGCCCTCCGAGGCGTCCACGAGCAGCACGACGCCGTCGACCATGGACAGGCCGCGCTCGACCTCGCCGCCGAAGTCCGCGTGGCCCGGGGTGTCGATCACGTTGATCGTGATGACCTCGCCGTCGGCCGACGGCCCCTCGTAGAACACGGTGGTGTTCTTGGCGAGGATCGTGATGCCCTTCTCGCGCTCGAGGTCGCCCGAGTCCATGACGCGATCGGCGACCTCGCCGTGCTCGGCGAACGTGTTCGTCTGCCGGAGCATGGCGTCCACGATCGTGGTCTTGCCGTGGTCGACGTGGGCCACGATCGCGACGTTGCGGAGGTCGTTGCGCTGGGCAGTGCTCATACGAGTGCGGTCTCTCTTCAGACGATGGCGTGCGGCCGCCCTGCTGCCAGGACGGCGCTCGGTTGCGGCCGGTGCCGCGCGGGATGCGACGAGGGTCGCGGAAGTCCGTCGTGGAGTCTAGCGCGCGGGCGCAAGCCCTCCCGCTGCGAGTCGCGGACCTCACACGCCTGCAGCCCGCCGGGGGGGGGGCTTCCCGCCGCCCCTCCTCCCGCGACCGGCCGATTCCTCACCCCACCCCCCGCGACCGGCCGATTCCTCACCGATTCGCCGCTGAAACGGTGAGGAATCGGCCGGTCGCGGGGTGAGCAGTGATATTTCGGCCGCTCGATGCGCCGACGTCGTGGGCGCAAGCGACACACAAGGGCCCCGGCTCGGAGGCTCCACAGACGAGTCGACGACGCACGCGCGGGAGCCGCGCTCCCCGACGAGACCCGGCGGACGGCGGTGGTCGATATGACGCGCATCGTGTCCGCATGCCGCAGCGCCACCACACCCCCGAGGCTCTTGCCGACCGCGTCTTCACGCGCGGCGAGGCGATGTCGGCGGGTCTGAGCTCCCGGCAGCTGCGACACCCCCACTACGAGCGCATCGTCTCGGGCCTCTGGACGCCGCCGGATTCCGCACGGCCGCGGGCGTCGTCCGGGCCGAGCGCGTACGACGAGCTCAGCCGCCTCGTGCACGCCCAGCGCCTGGCCATGCCCGATCACGCGATCAGCCATCAGTCTGCGGCCCTGCTGTGGGGGTTCCGGCTGCCCCGTCGGCTCGAGCGCGCGTGGCCCCTCCACGTCACGCACATCCGGGGAGCGGAATCCGAGACCAGGGTGAAGCGCGCGGGCCTGGTCGGGCATCGGGCCACGAATCCGCTGCTGCTGACGACCGGTCCGCACGGCGCCCTGCTGACCGGGCCGACGCGGACTCTCGTGGACATCGCCGGGCGGCTCAGCGACATTGAGCTCATTGCGGCGGTCGACGGGGTGATCTGCGAGCACCGGCACGGGATCCGCGCGGGCCTGCCCGCCCTGCGCAGCCTCGCGCAGGTCCGCGACGACCTTCGTCAGCTGACCGGCACCCGGGGGACGCGACGAGTGCGCCGGGCCCTGGAACGCGCACGCGTCGGTGTCGATTCGGAGCCGGAGACCAGGCTGCGGCTGCTGCTCGAGGACCACGGCCTGCGCGGCTTCCGCACCGATCTCGAGCTGAGGAGCGCGGACGGCTGCGCCGTGCACCCCGATCTGGCCGACCCGGGGCTGCGCATCAGCCTGCAGTACGACGGCGCCCACCACGACGGGCAGGGTCAGCGCGAGCGCGATGTGCGACGTCAGCGCGCGACTCTTGGCAGCGGGTGGATCGAGATCCGGCTCACGGCACGTGACCTCGTGGAGTCCGAGCCCGTCGACGGGCAGCGTGTGCCGCGCGCAGTCGCCCTCGTTCTCCGGGCCGCTCGCAGCGACCGCCTCGGTCGCACCGGCTGATCTCGGGGGCGGCAGGACGACGGAGGGGCGGCCGACCGGGCGACCGGATCAGTCGCGTCGACGAGCCGCCACGAAGCCCTGCGGATGCTCCGCGGGCACGGGCTCGCGACGGATCGCCGCCGTCGTCGTCCATCCGGTGCGGTTCAGCACGTCGGTGATCTCATCCGGCCGGCGCGGGTGCTGCGGCATCGTATCCTCCGTGCCAGCAGGCACCTTCCGCCGCCGAGACGCCGGCCCGATGCCGCGATTCCCCGGCTCCCCACAGTGACCGCCCCTTCTGGATCCTGCTCACTTGCATCGACAGGCCGATTCCTCACCCCATCGGCCGCGAGTGGCCGCTTCGTCACCGTTTCAGCCGCGAAGCAGTGAGGAATCGGCCGCTCGCGAGCAGAGAGGTGAAGAATCGGCCACTCGCGAGGAGAGAAGTGAAGTAGCGGCCGCTCGCGGGAAAGGGGAGCGCGGAAAAGGCGAGGGCAAGGAGATCGGGGGCGGAAAGGGCGGGTCGAGGGCGGCAAGCGCGGCGGGGCAGGCGGAAGGCACGCAGGCACAGGCCCCTCAGAGGCCGCGGAACTCGGCCACGATCTCCGCCGCGGGCCTCGGGCGGCAGGCCGCGAAGCCCGTGCCCGCCCACAGATGCACCAGCTCGGTCCTGCCGGCCTCGGCGGCCGCCTTGCGGATGGGCGAGGACATCGTGTTGATCTGCGGATACCCGGCGATCTCGTGCTCGGCCATCGCCTCCGTGTACGCGGTGGCCAGGGCACGGGCGGGACGTCCCGAGAAGGCCCGGGTCACCGTCGTGCGCGACGACGACGGGTCCGCCGCGGCGGCCAGCAGCGCCTCGCGGTGGGTCCGGCTCGTGCCGGCCTCGTCGGCGACCGCGAACAGGGTCCCCACCTGCACGGCGGCGGCTCCGGCGGCGAGCACCCGAGCAGCCTCGGCGGGCGAGCCGATCCCGCCGGCGGCGATCACGGGCAGCTCGGGACGGGTCGACGACAGCGCCGAGAGCGCATCGCCCAGCAGCTCCAACAGCGGCGTCTCTCCCGGAACGGCGTCCTGGGCCAGGGTGAAGCGGTGCCCGCCGGCGTCGGCGCCCTGCAGGACGAGTGCGTCGGGATCGCACGAGGCGGCGCGCACCGCCTCCTCCGCCGAGGACACCGACAGCAGCACCGCGGTCCCGGCCTCCTGCAGCGCCCGGATCGCGGCCGTCGGCGGCAGCCCGAAGGTGAAGCTCACGACCGGGACGGGATCGGCCACGAGCAGCGCGATCTTCTCGTCCCAGCCGTCGTCGGTGCACTCCGGGATCGGACGCTGCGCGGCCTGCGCCCCCAGCTGCTCGTCCAGCGCGGTGACGGCGCGGACCCACTGCTCCCGGAACCCGGCGAGCGCCTCGGGGTCGGTGGGCACCGGCTCGGGGGCGAAGACGTTGACGCCGAACAGACGTTCGGTATCGCGCAGCCCCTGGCGCACCGCTGCGATCTGCTCGGCCAGCGCTGCGGCGGTCCGGTATCCGCCCGCGAGCATTCCCAGCCCGCCGGCGCGCGACACCTCGATCGCCAGCTCGGGGCTCGACGGTCCTCCGGCCATGGGCGCGGCGATGAGCGGGACCTCGAGATCGCTCAGGACGGAGGAGCGTGCGGACATCATGACGGGGCCTTCCTGACGAGTAGCCTGGCGCGTGATCGAACGTGCCGCTGATCACTCTAGGGGCCCGCCCATGGACGCACGATGCTGACCGACCTGCCGCTGGCGTCGGCGCTGCTGGCCGCGGCCTCGATCCTGGTGGGCTCGGCCCTGCAGCGGCTCTCGGGCACCGGGGTGGGTCTGGTGGTCACCCCCGTGCTGTCGCTGCTGCTCGGCCCGGTCTCCGGGGTCCTGATGACCAATGCGACCACCACGGTCTCCGGGTTCACCATCATGCTCTCGGTGCGCGATCGGGTGGACTGGCGCAAGGCGGGGATCGTCGTGGCCTCCGCGCTGCCGGGCGCCGTGGTCGGGGCGCTGCTGGTGCTCGTCCTGCCGGCGGCCTGGCTGCAGCTCGGCATCGGGCTTCTGGTGCTGCTCGCCCTCGGGCTCACGGTCGCCGTGCCGCAGCTGCCCCACGTCACCAGCCGGGCCGCGCTGCCGACGGCCGGTGCGATCGGCGGGCTGCTCAACACCACGGCGGGCGTGGCCGCGCCGGCCATGGTCATCGTCTCGCGCCTCACCCGCTGGGAGCAGCGGGCCTTCGCCGCGTCCCTGCAGCCCATCTTCATGTCGATGGGCCTGATGTCCGTGGTCCTCAAATCCGCCATGGGCGCCACCGGCGGACAGGGACTTCCCCCGTGGTGGGCCCTGCCCGTGGTGATCGCCCTGGTGCTGGGCGGCGTGCGGGCCGGGTCGGCCCTCGAGTCCCGGGTCCCCTCGGAGCGCGCCCGGACCCTCGCTCTGCTCATCGCCGGGCTGGGCGGCGCGGCCGCCGTGGTGAAGGGCGTGCTCGGCCTGCTCTGAGGCCCGCCGTCATACCCCGGGATGACTCGGCGGCACCCGCAGATGGGCCGCCCGTCCGATGCGCCGGGCCCGGGCGCGGAGCAGTCTTGGACCATGAGCACACGACACGACGGATCCGCACCCGCCGGACACATCCACCAGGCCATCCCGCACACCCCGTGGCAGGCCCCGCGCGAGCTCGCGGTCAGCGCTCGGAGCGTCTCCAAGACCTACGGCGACAGCGATCTCACGGTCACCGCCCTCGACAGCGTGTCCCTGGACATCGAGCGCGGGACCTTCACCGCGGTCGTGGGGCCGTCGGGCTCCGGGAAGTCCACGCTCGTCCACTGCCTGGCGGGCCTCGACTCCCCCGACCGCCGCCCGGAGACGAGCATCGTGGTGGGCGGACGCGACATCGTCTCCCTGCGCGACAAGGAGCTCACCGAGTTCCGCCGCGAGCACGTCGGCTTCGTCTTCCAGGCCTTCAACCTCGTCCCGGTGCTCACGGCCCGGCAGAACATCGAGCTGCCCCTGACCCTGGCCGGTCGCAGGCCCGACGAGCGGCTGCTGGGAGAGATCGCCGACGCCCTGGGCCTGACCGAGCGCCTCGATCACCGTCCCGACGAGCTCTCCGGAGGCCAGCAGCAGCGCGTGGCCATCGCCCGCGCCCTGATCACCGGCCCGGACGTGATCATCGCCGACGAGCCCACCGGCGCGCTCGACACCGACACCACGACCCAGGTCCTGCAGCTGCTGGCGGACACCGTGCACCAGCAGGGCCACACGGTCGTCGTGGTGACCCACGACCCCCGCGTGGCCGATTTCGCGGACCGGACGGTGCGCGTGCAGGACGGCGCGATCGTCTCCGACGAGCCCCGCGGCTCCCGCTCCGCGGGCCCGGTCCCCGCGGCCGCCGACGACGAGCGCCCGAGGGGAGGTGCGCGCTGATGCGCCGCATCGTCCTGAGCCGTCTGCGCCTCCAGTGGACGCGCTACGTCCTGATCCTGCTGGCGATCGCCGTCTCGGCCGCCTTCGCGACCGGATCGCTCATGCTGGGCACGACGATGACCCACTCGATGGTCTCGACCGTCTCCGACACCACCCGCAATGCCGACCTGGTCGTCTCCGAGGACTGGGAGGCGCAGTCCGCGGAGGTCGAGTCTGCCGAGGCCGAGTCCGCGGAGGGCGATCCCGGTCAGGGCGCACCTGCCGGCTCCGGCGTCCCCGACCCCTCCGATCCGGCGACCCTGTACGGGGAGGACTACCTCTCCGTGGGCGAGGCGCAGTCGCTGCAGGACGTCGACGGCGTGGCCTCCGCGTGGGCCTCCCCGGTCGTGGCCGTCGACGCCGCCGGCACCGGCGAGCCCCGGACGATGCACCTGGGCACCGCGCCCGAGGACCACGGCGTCTTCCCGTGGCAGATCGACGAGGGCGCCCTCCCCGAGGGCCCCGACGAGATCGCGCTGAACGTCGTCCGCGCCGAGCAGCTCGGGGTGGGCGTCGGCGACACCGTGCGCCTGGAGCCCCTGGAAGCGCAGGCCGGGGGGCCGCAGACCGCGGACTCCCCGGTCGAGCTGCCGACGGGAGACGGCGCGGAGGCCGTCGTCACCGGGATCGTCGGCGCCGAGAGCTCCTCGGACACCCAGGACGGCTGGATCTCCCCGGAGCTGAGCGGGACGCTCTCGCCGTTCGAGGCGGACCAGCTGCCCAGCGATGTCGCGATCCAGCTCGTCCTCGACGACGGCACCGACCCGGAGGCCGTGCGCGCGGACGTCCAGCAGCGGCTGGACGACCTCCCGGGCGATGCCGCCTACCAGGTGCAGACCCCGCAGGAGCTGACCGAGCAGGCGCTCGAGGACATGGCCGGCGCCACGGCCGGGCTCACCGCGTTCCTGCTGGCCTTCGCCCTGCTGGCGGTGCTCGTGGCCTTCCTGGTCATCACCACGACCTTCGGCGTCCTGACCGCCCAGCGCGCTCGCGAGCTCGCCCTGCTGCGCTGCCTGGGCGCCACCGGGTCCCAGATCCAGCGCTCGGTGCTGCTCGAGGCCCTCGTGCTGGGGCTCGTCTCCTCGGTGCTCGGGGTGGCCGCGGTCGTCGCCCTGGGCTTCGCGGTGGAGCCGCTCCTGCCGGCCTCTGCTCCCGTCGAGGTGGCGGTGGCGCCCGAGGACATCGCGGCGGGCCTGCTGATCGGCGTGCTCGTGACGGTGCTGGCCTCGCTCGGGCCCGCCCGCCGGGCCATGGGCGCCTCGCCGCTGGACGGCATGCGCGGATCGCGCCGTGCGGAGGGCATCCCCTGGGTGCGCTCCGGGCTGGGGCTGCTCGTCCTGGCGCCCTCGGCGATCGCCCTGGGCTGGGCCGCAGCCGTCCACGATCAGGCGATCGTGGGCATCCTGGGCGGCATCGGCGCGGGCGTGGGCCTGATCCTGACGTCGCGGCTGTGGATGCCCGCGATCGTCGGGGCGATCGGACGGATCCTGCCCGGCGGCGTGCCGTCGCGGCTGGCGGCCGCGAACGCGACCCGCCACAGGTCCCGGACCACGACGACGGCCACCGCCCTGCTGATCGGCATCACGCTCGTGACGACCGTGCTGACCGGGCACGCCGTGGCGCAGAAGTCGGTGCTCGACGACCTCGACCGCTCCCTGCCCGTCGATGTCGCGATCGAGCAGACCGTGGACGACGTCGCCCTGCAGGAGATCCGGGACGTCCCGTCGGTCATCTCTACCGAGCAGTCCGGCGGCACGGTCGAGATCGACCTGGAGCGCGGCCTCGGCGGCGCCGAGACCGCGGCGGCCGCGCAGGAGATCGCCGAGGTCGTCGGGCTCACGGGCGCGGAGGCCCAGCAGATCGCGGCGAACGGCATGCAGAAGGCGGTGTACGTCGACATCCTCGACGTCATGCTGTGGGTGGCCCTGGGGCTGCTGGCCGCTGCCGTGGGGGTCTCGGTCCTCGGCATCACCTCGACGATGTCGCTGTCCGTGCTGGAGCGCACCCGCGAGAACTCGCTGCTGCGGGCCCTGGGGCTCTCGCGCCGCCAGCTCGGCGCCCTGATCCGCCGGGAGGCTCTGGTCATCGCGGCGGCGGCCGGCGCGGCCGGCGTCGTGGCGGGATGGCTGCTCGGAACGGGCGTGGTCTCGGCGATGGTCACGGAGACCATCCCCGTGGCGATCACGGTCCCGTGGGGCGGGCTGGCAGCCGTGGCGCTGGGAGTCCTGGCCGTGGCGCTCGTCTCCTCGGCGCTGCCGGCCCGGCGCGCCACCCGGGTCCCGCCGGTCGAGGGGCTCTCCGCCCTGGACTGAGATGCTGGGGCGGAGGCGACGCTGCGGAGCAGCGGAAGGAGGTGGGCGCATGCCGGCAGTCGAGGACACCCGGCGGTCGCTGCCGCACGTGCGCGCGGCCGGATGGCTCCAGGAGCATTCCGTCGCGGGCAATGCGATCATCGTGACGCTGCTGGCGCCCGTCCCCGTGCTGCTCTCGGCGGCCGCCGGGATCCATGTGCTCTTCCTGCTCGTCCTGCTCGTGCCGCTGTACCTGCGCGCGAGCCGCCCCGCGGCAGCCGCCTGCCTGTTCGCGGCGCTGATCCTGCTCGGCGCCGTCGTCCTGCGCGTATGGCCCTTCGCGATCGGCGTGTGGGCCGCCCCCTGGCTCATGCACGCCGTGGCGTCGCGGTGCCGGCGCCCGACGCGCCGCGGCGTGCTGGCGCTGGCCCTGCTGACCTGCTTGGTCTGCGCGCTGCTGTGGCCGCGCTGGTGGCTGAATCCCGCGCTCGACGGCACCGGCGTGCAGGTGCCGTTCGCCGACTGGCTCATCGGCGCCGTCGTCCTGCTGCTGCTCACCGCGCTGGTCATGATCGCCGCGCACCTGGCCGGCGATCTGCGGCGGACCACCCTGGAGCGCCGGCAGGCGGAGCTCGACCGGGCCGATGCGCTCGCCGAGAGGGCCCGGCGGCTCGAGGTCGAGCGCGATCAGGAGATCCGCCTGGCCGCCCACGACGAGCGCACGCGCATCGCCCGCGAGATGCACGACGTGGTGGCCCACTCCCTCTCCGTCGTGATCGCCCAGGCCGACGGCGCGCGCTATGCCGCCCGGTCCGACCCCGGGGCGGCCGAGATCGCGCTGGTCACGATCGCCGAGAGCGCCCGCGGCTCCCTGGCCGAGACCCGGCGCCTGCTGGGCGTGCTGCGCACCGACGAGCCGGCCGAGCGGGCGCCCGTCCCGGGGCTGGCGGACCTTCCGGAGCTGCTGGAGTCCGTGCGCGCGACCGGCCTGCCGATCCGCTGCCGGGGTCTCGACGAGATGCCGGAGCTGCCCTCCGGCGCCTCGCTGGCGATCTACCGGCTCGTCCAGGAGGCGCTGACCAACACGCTCAAGCACTCCCCCGGCGCGAGCGGGGCCGAGGTCGAGCTCCGGGCGGACGCCCGCGGCGCGGAGGCCGTCGTGAGCAGCGACGGCCTCGGGGCCTCCGGGCGGACGGCGGCCGGACGCGGTCACGGCGGACACGGGCTGCTGGGGCTGCGGGAGCGCTTCGAGCTCTACGGCGGATCGCTCGATGCGGGCCCGGATCCCCGCGACCCGACCCGCTGGGCGGTGCGCGGTCGGCTGCCGGGCGAGGCGCTGGCCCCCGAGCCCGTGTCGGCCGCCGAGGACGCCGGGGCTGCCGGGGCCCCCTGGGCCGCTGTCGAGCAGGCCGGCCCCGGCACCGACGACGAGAGGACAGAGTCATGAGCGAGCCCCTCCGCATCCTGCTGGTCGACGATCAGCCGCTCGTGCGCGGCGGCCTGGCCATGCTGATCCGCTCCCAGCCCGACCTGGAGGTGGTCGAGGAGGCGGGTGACGGGCAGGAGGCCGTCGCGGCCGTCGAGCGCCTGGCCGGAACGGGCCAGGAGCCCGACGTCGTGCTCATGGACATCCGCATGCCGCGCCTGGACGGCCTCGAGGCCACCCGGCGGATCCTGGCCCGGCGCCCCCGGCTGACGGTGGTCCTGCTGACGACCTTCGACCTGGACGAGTACGCGCTCGACGGGATCCGCGCCGGCGCCTCCGGCTTCCTGCTCAAGGACGCCCAGCCCGAGGAGCTGCTCGGCGCCCTGCGCACCTGCTCCCGCGGCGACGCGGTGATCGCGCCGTCGACCACGCAGCGGCTTCTGCGCCGGTTCATCGACCCGCCGCCGCGCGTCGTGGCCGACGACCCCCGGCTGAGCTCGCTCACCCCGCGGGAGCAGGAGGTCTTCGAGCTCGTGGGGCGGGGGCTGTCGAATCACGAGATCATGGCCGCGCTCGTGCTCTCCGAGGCCACGGTCAAGACCCATGTCTCCCGAGTGCTGGCCAAGACGGGCGCACGGGATCGCGTGCAGGCCGTCGTGCTGGCCCACGAGCTCGGGGTGGTCGGCTGAAGGCCCCGCCCGCGAGGGGGCAGGACGAGGGCCCCGTCATCGGCCCGGCAGGGGACGTCGACGGGGCCCGTCGCGCGGCGGGCCGTCGCCTCAGACCTCCAGCAGGTCCTTGCCCGGGATCGCGTCGAGCAGCCGCCGGGTGTAGTCCTGCTGCGGGTGCTCGAAGACGGACTCGACCGTCCCGGTCTCCACGAGCCGGCCCTTCTCCATGACGCAGACGTCGTGGGCGATCTCGCGCACCACCGCCAGGTCGTGGGTGATGAAGAGGTAGGTCAGGCCCAGCTCCTCCTGCAGCCGGCCGAGCAGCTGCAGGACCTGCTCCTGGACGAGCACGTCCAGGGCCGAGACGGCCTCGTCGCACACCACGATCTCCGGATCCAGGGCCAGCGCGCGGGCGATCGCCACGCGCTGGCGCTGGCCGCCCGAGAGCTCGTTCGGGTACCGATCGCCGAGCTGCCGGGGCAGGGCCACGCGATCCAGCAGGTCGTGGACCTTGGCGCGCCGGGAGGCGGTGTCGCCCACCCTGTGCACCTTCAGGGGCTCCTCGATGCAGCGGAAGACGCTGCGCATGGGATCCAGCGAGCCGTAGGGGTCCTGGAAGATCGGCTGCACCTTGCGCCGGTAGTCGAACCACTGGCGCCCCTTGAACCCGCTGATGTCCTTCCCGTCCACGGTCACGGTCCCGGCGGTGATGTCCTCCAGGCCCAGCAGCATCTTGGCGATCGTCGACTTGCCCGAGCCGGACTCCCCCACGATCGCGGTCGTGCGGCCGCGCCGCACGCTGAACGAGACGTCGTCCACCGCGCGGAACGCGGAGGACCGGCCCCACGAGCCGCGGGTCCTGTACTCCTTGACCAGATCCCGAACCTGGATGAGCTCCGGGGCGCCGCTGTCGACGTCGGCCGCGAGATCATCCGGGCTCAGCGAGGGCACCGCCGCCACGAGCTCCTTGGTGTACGGGTGCTGCGGGTCGCGCAGCAGGCTCAGCGCCGGGCCCGACTCGACCACGCGGCCCTTCTGCATCACGACCACCCGGTCCGCGCGCTCGGCGGCCAGGCCGAGGTCGTGGGTGATCAGCAACACGGCGGTGCCGAGCTCGTCGGTGAGCCGGTCCAGGTGATCCAGGATCTGGCGCTGCACGGTGACGTCGAGCGCGGACGTGGGCTCGTCGGCGATCAGCAGCTGGGGCCGGCACGAGAGCCCGATGGCGATCAGCGCGCGCTGGCGCATGCCTCCGGAGAACTCGTGCGGGTACTGCTTCATGCGCCGCTCGGCGTCCGGCAGGCCGGCCTCCTCGAGGGCGCGGATCACGTCGGCGTCCCCGTGGGGCTTGTCATTGGCCTTGAGCGTCTCGCGGACCTGCGCTCCGATGGTCCACACCGGGTTGAGATTCGACATCGGGTCCTGCGGGACCATGCCGATCTGCGAGCCGCGCAGGGCCTCGAGCCGCTTGGCCGACGGATGGGTGATGTCCTCCCCGTCGAAGAGGATCTGCCCCGATGACACGCGCCCGTTCGAGGCCAGCAGCCCGATGGCCGCCAGCGCCGAGGTGGACTTGCCCGAGCCGGACTCCCCCACGATGGCCACGGTCTCTCCGCGCATCACGCGGATGTCGGCGTCGGCCACGGCCTGGACGTCGCCGGTGCCCGTCCTGAAGGTGATGCCGACGCCCCTCATCTCCAGCAGCGGCGTCTGTCCGTGCTGGCGCTCGCGGCTGTCGACGGTGTCCGCGTGGAGCATGTCGAAGGCCTTGAGGCTGACCATCCGGCCCGTGCGGGTCAGCGGCTCCTGCCCGGGAGCCCACGGCCCCTGGGTCTCGGCGCGATGCCGACCGGTGCCGCCGTCGGCCGCGCCGCCGTGCTCGGGGCTGTTCGCCGAGGTGCTCACTTGGTCCTCCCCTTGGGGTCGAGGGCGTCGCGCAGCGAGTCGCCCAGCATGATGAAGCTCAGCACGGTGATGGAGAGCATGAGCGAGGGCCAGAACAGCGTCTCGGGGTTGGTGCGCAGCTGCGGGCGCGCCGCCGAGATGTCGTTGCCCCAGGAGATGGCCTCCGCGGGCAGCCCGATGCCCAGGAAGGACAGCGTGGACTCGGCCACGATGAACGTGCCCAGCGAGATCGTGGCGATCACGATCACGGGCCCGGCGGCATTGGGCAGGACGTGCTTGAACAGGATGCCGAAGCGGCCCATGCCCAGCGACCGGGCCGCGGTCACGAAGTCGGCATTGCGCACCGCGATCACCGAGCTGCGGGTGATGCGCGCGATCGACGGCCACCCGAAGATCACGAGCGTCAGGGCCAGGGTGGCCACGCCCCGGTTCTCGCGCATGACCGGGACCTGCATCAGCACGATCGCGCCCAGGATCAGCGGCAGCGCGAAGAAGATGTCCATGCAGCGGGAGATGATCGCGTCCACCCAGCCGCCGAAGTAGCCGGCGAGGGCGCCCAGCAGGCCGCCGATGATCACGACGCCGAGCGTGGCGCCGAAGCCCACGAGCACGGACGGGCCGGTGCCGTGGACCACGCGGGCCAGGATGTCGCAGCCCTGGTTGGTGAAGCCCAGCGGGTGACCGGGGGCCGGGCCGCCGTTGGAGTTCGACAGCTCGCACCCGGCGGTCGGCGAGGCGGAGGTGAACACCCCGGGGAACGCGGCGACGAACAGC
Source organism: Kocuria palustris (assembly GCF_007666205.1). Taxonomy (GTDB): domain Bacteria; phylum Actinomycetota; class Actinomycetes; order Actinomycetales; family Micrococcaceae; genus Kocuria; species Kocuria palustris_A. Next base: position 31,713 of record NZ_VDOR01000006.1, on the reverse strand, counting down.
ACGAAGAGCATCAGCAGCGCCGAGACGAGGAAGATCGGATTGCGGCGCAGGGACGACCAGGCATCGCGCCACAGGCTCGAGGGCTTTCCCTCGAGCTGCTGCTCGATCCCCGCTCGGCCCTGCTCCTCCGCGATCGGGGCGACGAAGTGATCCGGCAGGTGCACCTCGTGCGAGCCCATGACCCGCGGCGAGGGGTCCAGGGTCTCGTGCGCAGCGCCCCGCGTCAGGTCCGGGGTCTGGTTCTGGGTCGGCTCAGGCATATCGGATCCTCGGGTCGAGCACGGCGTAGAGCAGATCGACGACCAGGTTGGTGATCAGGAAGATGACCACCACGAGGGTCACGATCGACACGACCATGGCCCCGTCGCCCAGGTTGATGGCGGAGTAGAGCTGATTGCCGATGCCGTTGACGTTGAAGATGGACTCGGTGACGATCGCGCCTCCCATCAGGGCCCCCAGGTCCGCGCCCAGGAAGGTCACGACCGGGATCAGGGAGTTGCGCAGCACATGGACCTGGATCACCCGGCGCCGCGGCAGGCCCTTGGCGGTGGCGGTGCGCACGTGGTCCGACTCGCGGTTCTCCGCGACCGAGTTGCGGGTCAGCCGCAGGACGTAGGCGAAGGACATCGCCCCGAGGACCAGGGCCGGGAGGATGAGCTCGTTGAGCGGGGCCCCTCCGGAGACCGTCGGTCTGGCCAGGCCGAAGTGGATGCCGATCACGTACTGCGCCACGAAGGCCAGCACGAACACGGGCACCGCGATCACGAGCAGCGAGACGACCAGCAGCACCGAGTCGATCCAGCTCCCCTTGCGCATCCCGGCGATCACGCCGAAGAGGATGCCGAAGACGGCCTCGAAGATCACGGCCAGCACGGCCAGCTTGATCGTGGTGGGGAACGTCTCGGCGATGACGGACAGGATCGGCCGCCCGGAGAAGTTCTCCCCCAGGTCGAGGGTGACCACGCCCTTGAGGTAGAGCAGGAACTGGACCAGGAACGGCTTGTCCAGGTTGTACTGCGCCTCGAGCGCGGCCTTGGTGGCCGGGGTGCAGCCCTTCTCGCCGCACAGCGCGGCGGTCGGGTCGCCGGAGGTGGCGAACATCAGGAAGTAGACGAGGAAGATGGCTCCCAGGAAGACCGGGATCATCTGGAGGAGGCGGCGGACGAGGTACCAGGCCATGTCAGCGGGCACCCCCCGTCGGGCGGAGTGGCCGGCGCGCCGGCGCGAGGTGGGTCATGATGCGTGGAGCTCCTGGAACGGTGCGGCTGAGGCGAGGGCGGGACGGGACCGGGGCGACTGAGCCGCCCCGGTCCGCTTCCTGCCGCCTCAGACCTTGGTGACCTGGGTGTAGTCGATCTCGCCGTTCCAGGTCAGCGCGACGTTGTCCACGTTCTCGCTGTAGCCGCTCCTGCGGTTCGGGTAGTACAGGGGGATCGCCGGCAGGTCCTCGAGCAGCATGTCGTCCGCCTCCAGGAACGCCGCGTTCGCCTCGTCGTCGCTGGGCGCCGCCAGGCCCTCCTTGAGCTTGTCGTCGAACTCGGGGTTCTCGTAGTGGGCGTCGTTCGACGACCCCTCGCTGGCGTACTGCGCCGAGAGGAAGTTGTAGAGCGACGGGTAGTCGGCCATCCAGCCCGAGCGGAAGGCCGACGTGAGCTTGCCGTCGTTGGCCTCGGTGCGCAGCTCCTTGAAGGTCGGGTACGACTTGCCGGCCGCCTCGATGCCGAGATTGTTCTTGATCATGTTGCAGACGGCGTCGACCCACTCCTTGTGGCCGCCGTCGGCGTTGTACGCGATCTCGAACGTGTCGCCGCTGTAGGGCTCCATGCCGTCGGCCTCGTCCCAGAGCCGCTTCGCCTCCTCCGCATCGAACTCGACGTTGCCCTTGTTCTGCAGGGCGTCCGCGTCGTAGCCGGCCACGACCGGCGAGGTGAAGTCCACGGCCGGGGTGTTCTGGCCCTTGAAGATCACCTCGATGAGCTCGTCGCGGTCGATCGCCTTCGAGATCGCCTGGCGGCGAAGCTTCCCGGCCTCTCCGGACCAGCCCTCGAGGTAGTACGGGATGCCGAAGGCGTAGTTGCCGGCGTACTCGCGATCGGCGAGCCGACCCGAGAGATCGCCGTCGGCGACCTCGATGTTGGAGGGCGGGATGGTGTCCAGCAGGTCCAGGTTGCCGGCCACGAGATCGGTGTAGCCCGCCTCGGCCGACTGGTAGATCTTGAAGGTCACGGCGTCGTTGGCCGCCGTGCTCGAGCCGTCGTAGTCCTCGTTCTTGACCAGGCGGATCTCCTGGTCGTGGGCCCAGGCGCCCTCGCCGTCCATCTTGTACGGACCCCAGCCCACGGGATTCTCGCCGAAGGCCTCCATGTCCTCGAAGGCGGACTCGGGCATGGGCGCGTAGGAGCTGTAGCCCAGGCGGTTGCCGAACGTGGAGTCCGGGGCCGACAGCGTGACCTCGAGCGTGGTGTCGTCGACGGCCTTGAGGCCCTTCATCTCCTCCTGCTCCGAGCCCTCGGCGGCGACGTCCTCGTAGCCGTCGATGGTCTCGAAGAAGTAGGAGCCCTGCTGCGCGTTCTTGGCGGCGGCGCCGTAGTTCCAGGAGTCCACGAAGCTCTGGGCCGTGATCGCCTCGCCGTTGGTGAAGGTCTTGTCCGGCTTGATCTTGATGGTCCACACGGTGTTGTCCTCGTTGGACTCGATCGACTCGGCCAGCTCGTTGACCGGCTCGGAGTTGTCGTCGTACGAGATGAGGCCCACGAAGATCAGGGTGACGATGCGCCCGCCGCCCTGCTCGGTCGTGTTGGTCGGCACCAGCGGGTTCTCGGGCTCGGTGCCGAAGGCCGTGATCGGCTCGCTCGAGCCGCCCCCCCTCCGTCCCCGCCCCCGCAGGCGGTCAGGACGAGGGCCGAGGCCGAGGTGAGGGCGAAGGCGCCGAGGAGGCCGCGGCGGGAGACGGAAGGGTTCATGGTGATCTCCTGATGTGGAAGCCGATGGGGTCCTGGAGCTGTGATTGTGATCTGCAGCACCCCGAGGTGTGAGACAGATTACAGCTCGCTTCCAGTGTTCACGGAGATTTCTGGGACTCTCCCTCGCATACCCGGGGACTCCGCGGCAGAAGGTCCACGGGAAAGCCCCCATCTCGCCCGTCCGTCCGGGCCGGGCGGCCCCACAGGGCCGCAGGGTGGACGATCTGACATCCGCAACATTCCCGTATCGACCTCGGCGTGTCTGCGTGCCGCCGATCGCCGCCGCGCGGCCGCGCGGACCGCCCGGGAACGACGCAGCACATCGGATCGCCGCAGCATCTTGTGATCCTCATCACTCTGCCCTATTTTGTGATCACTGATCGCACATCCACGACACGGCCCCGCCGGGCTGCGGACGAGCCAAGGGAGTCCGATGTGACCGAACTGATCACCACCGTGAGCGACATCATCTGGAATCCGCTCGCGTACTTCGCCCTCGGCCTCGGCGTGCTGTTCACGCTGCTCACCAAGGGCATTCAGATCCGCCGGCTTCCTGACATGCTCCGCCAGCTCGCGCAGGGCGGCTCCAGCGAGGCCGGCATGTCCTCGTTCCAGGCTCTCGCGCTGACGCTCTCCAGCCGCATGGGCGTGGGATCCATCGCCGGCGTCGCCACGGCCGTGGCCGCGGGCGGGCCCGGCGCCATCATGTGGATGCTCATCACCGGCTTCCTGGGCTCCACCACCGCCTACGCGGAGGGCGTCCTGGCCCAGGTCTACAAGCGGCGCATCCAGGGCGAGGACCGGGGCGGCATGCCCTACTACGTGCGCTACGGCCTCCGGCTGCCGCGGGTCGCCTTCGTGCTGGCCCTGGTCACGATGATCGGCTACGGCTTCGTCTTCCCCGGCATCCAGGCCAACAACATCGCCTCGAGCGTCGAGCTGGCCTTCCGCATCCCGCCCTGGGGCACCGCGCTGATCATCACCGGGGCCCTGGCCCTCGTGATCGTGGGCGGGACCAAGCGCATCGTGCTGTTCGCGCAGACCGTCGTCCCGTTCATGGGCTTCGGCTACATCGTCACCGCGGCCGTCATCGTGGTCCTGAACATCCAGCTGGTCCCGGAGACCGCGCGCGTGATCTTCGCCTCCGGCTTCGGCTCCGACGCGGTGTTCGGCGGCATGGTCGGCTACGCCGTGGCCTGGGGCGTGCGCCGCGCCGTCTTCGCCTCGGCCACCGGCTTCGGCGAGGGCACCTTCTCGGCGGCCGCCGCACGCGTGACCCACCCGGGCAAGCAGGGCGTCGTCCAGGCCTTCAGCATCTACTTCGACATCATGCTGGTCTGCATGGCCACCGGCGTGCTGATCGTGCTCACCGGGCAGTACAACGTGACCGACCCCGACGGCGGCCTGATCGTCGAGAACGTCCCGGGGCTCGTCGCAGGACCCAACTACGTCCAGGCGGCCATCGACACGACGTTCCCGGGCTGGGGCTCCGTCGCGGTGGCGCTGGCCATCCTGCTGTTCGCCTTCACGTCGCAGGTCTTCTTCTACTACGTGGCGACCACCAATCTGTTCTTCCTGCTGGGCGAGCGCCGCAGCCGCGCGGCGGAGAACGTGCTCAAGATCGGGGCCCTGGCCATCTCCTTCTTCGGCTGCCTGGTCGATGCCGAGGCCATGTGGGCTGCCGGCGACATCGGCTACGGGCTGATCGCCTGGCTGAACATGACCTGCCTGCTCTTCCTCACCCCGGTGGTCCTGCGGATCATGCGCGACTACGACCGCCAGCTCGCGGCCGGCCTGGACCCGCAGTTCGACCCGAAGGCCCTGCGGATCCGCAACGCCGACTGGTGGGAGGACCCCGAGACGGCGCCGCAGACCATCGTGCCCGCGGCCGCCGCCACCGACCCCGGCACCGATCCCGCCGGGGCGCGCTGACCCCCGACCGCTTCCGAGAGGAGCCGCATCATGCTGGACACCATCGTCATCGGCGCAGGACTGGCCGGGCTCTCCGCAGCCTGGCGCCTGCGCCACCGCGACATCGCCGTCCTCGAGGACTCGCCGCGCGTGGGCGGGCGGCTGCGCTCGGAGACCCGCGGCGACTACGTCCTGAACTGGGGCGGGCACATGTTCGCCGGGGAGGGCACCGCCACGGACCGGCTCTTCGCCGAGACCGGGACGTCATGGACGCAGATCCCGGGGTCGCTGGCCGGGCTGTCCATGAACGGCCGGCTGCTGACCCGGGGGCCGGTGCCGTCGTACGCCTTCCGCGTGCCCATGCCGCTGGGCGCCCGGGCCGCCCTGCTGGGAGCCGGGGCCCGGGTGAGCCTGGACGTCCTGCGCTACGCCTGGGAGACCCGCACCCGCCCGGGAGAGAGCGCAGCGGTGCGCCAGCAGCGGATCTACGACTTCGAGTCCCGGCGCACGTTCCAGGAGTACACGGGGCGGCTCCCGGAGGATGCCGACGCCCTGTTCCGCCCCACGGTGACCCGCTCGGCCGGCGACCCCGACCAGATCTCCGCCGGCGCGGGGATCGGGTACTTCTCCCTCGTCTGGAACATCGGCGCCGGCCTGAGCCGCAGCATCCTCGGCGGGCCCTCCACGATGACCGAGGCGATGGCCGCCGGCCTGGGCGACAAGCTGCGGCTGGGGTGCTCCGTGCAGCGGGTGATCCGCCATGCGGATCACGTGGAGGTCCATTACCGGGACGAGAACGGGGCACCCCGCACCGAGACCGCACGGACGGCCGTGCTGGCCACGCCTGCCCATGTCAGCCACCGCCTGGCGGAGAACCTCGCAGCCGACGCCCACGAGGCCCTGGGCGCCATCCGCTACGGCTCCTACGTCTCCGCCGCGTTCCTGACCGGGGAGACCGAGCCCCAGGCCTGGGACGGCGCCTACGGCATCGCGGCCCCCAAGCGGTCGTTCAGCGTGCTGATCAACCAGGGGAGCATCCAGCGCGGGGCCGAGCGCTCGCGTCGTCCCGGCGGCAGCCTGATGGTCTTCTCCCCCGGTTCCCTGGCCGACCGTCTGCTCGAGCGGACGGACGAGGAGATCCTGGAGCAGTACCTGGAGGACCTCGAGGCCACGCTGCCCGGATCGGCGAGCCTGGTCGAGGAGGCCCATGTGCAGCGCTGGCACACGGGGGCCCCCTACAGCTTCCCGGGCCGCGGCCGCCTCCAGCCCGCACTGGCCAGCCCCCAGGGGCGGGTCTTCCTGGCCGGGGACTACATGGGCTCGCTCTACACCGAATCCGCGATCGCCTCCGGCTTCGCCGCGGCGCAGAAGGCGGCCAGCGAACTGGCCACCCGGCGTCAGCTCGCCGCAGGGGCCGCTCGCTCCGACCGCCCGCTCGACCGACTCACCCAGGAGATGCCATGACCCGCGATCAGACCCTGCACGGCGTGCTCACCGCGCTGGCCACCCCCTTCGACGCCGAGGGACGGATCGACGTCCCGGTGCTGCGGCAGGTGATCGACCGCTCCATCGACGGCGGCGTGCACGGCGTCGTGGCCGGCGGCTCGACAGGCGAGTTCGCGGCCCTGTCCGAGTCGGAGCGCATGCGCCTCGTGGACGAGGTCACCGCGCACGTCGACGGCAGGGTGCCCGTGATCGCCCAGACGGGCGCCGTCACGACGGCCGAGGCCCTGCGCCACACCCGGGCCGCCGAGGAGGCCGGAGCCGATGTCCTCATGGTGGTCACCCCGTACTACGAGCCGCTGACCGAGGCGGAGACCGTCGACTACCTGCGCCGAGTGGCCGAGTCCACGCAGCTGCCGATCATGCTCTACAACATCCCCGGGGCCACGGGGGTCACCCTGACGCCGCAGATCGCCGGCCGGCTCGCGGAGGAGCACGAGCACATCCGGTGCATGAAGGACTCGAGCGCCGACTGGCAGCTGGGCCTGGAGCTGATCCGCGGGCTGGGCGATCGCCTGGAGATCTTCATCGGCTGGGACGTCTACGCGCTGTCGGCGCTGACCGAGGGAGCAGCCGGCATCATGGCCGGCACCGCCAACGTGGTCCCCCGCCAGCTGGTCTCCGTGCACGATGCGGTGCTCGCCGGCGAGCACGAGCGGACCCGCCGCGAGTGGGACAGGCTCTACCCGCTGTTCGAGTCCATGATGTCCGGGTCCTTCGTGGCCGCGGTCAAGGCCGGTCTCGAGCTGCAGGGCGTGCCCGTCGGGGACCCGCGTCACCCGATGGCCCCCTTGGACGAAGCCCGGCGCCGGGAGCTCGCCCGCCTGCTGGCGGCCCTGGAGGCGCCCGCGGACTGAGCGCCGGGCCGGCGTCGCCCCGGTCGGATCGACGGGGCGACGCAGGCCGCCCGGCGGCGCCCTGCCCCGCCCTTGTACTACGTGATACGTCACGCTAGTCTGGCGGCATGAGCGATGACCAGCGGTTCTATCTCGACAAGGCCGACCCGGCGTCGTGGAAGGCGCTCAACGGCGTCTCCCGGCAGGTCGCGCAGTCCCTGGCGGCGGCGGGCCTGCCCCGCTCGGTCGCGGAGCTGATCAACGTCCGCGTCTCCCAGCTCAACGGCTGCGCGTTCTGCTTGGACATGCACGTCAAGCTGGCCCGCCGGGCAGGTGTCACGGATCGCCAGCTCGCCGTGCTGACCGCCTGGCAGGAGACGGATCTGTTCGACGACGTCGAGTGCGCCGCGCTGACGATCGCCGAGATCACCGTCGAGCTGCCCGATGCGATCACCCGCCGCTCGCGCCAGGAGGCCGCCCGGGAGGTCCTCACCGACGCCCAGTACGCGGCCGTCCAGTGGGCCGCCGTGACCATCGGCGCCTTCAACCGCATCTCCATCCTGTCCGAGTACCCGGTCCGGGAGCGCGCCCTGGACCGGAAGAGGAGAGCCGAGGCCCGCGATGACTGATCTGAGCTTCCTGAACAACTCCGGCCGCATGCGCTACGAGGCCCTGGCCGGCGAGGAGACGGCCGGCAGGGCCTACTGGGTCGACGCCCCGGACTGCGAGCGCCCCGAGCGGATCTTCTTCCACACGGAGGTCGACGACGCCTTCGAGGGGCAGGGCGTGGCCTCGCAGCTGGTGCGCTTCGCTCTGGACGACGCGATCGAGCACGGCTTCCGGATCGTGCCGGTGTGCCCGTACGTGAAGTCGTGGCTGCAGAAGCACGAGGACTACGCGCCCCACGCGATCGCGATCAATCCGCGCCACCTCGAGGCCGTCAGGGCCCGCCAGCACCGCGACGGCTGAGCCGCCTGACGGGCACGGGGGCGAGGCGGCCGCCGCCGGCGGGGCCGGGCCCCCCCCGCCGCCGGCCGCCGGCGGGCTGCCCCCCCGGGCGGGCACGGGGGCGCCCGCACCGGACCCGGTGCGGGCGCCCCCGTGTCGTCCCTGCGTGCCGTCGAGCGGCCGGGCGATCACCAGCTCGGCAGCTCCGGGGCCTCGTCGACGCCCTCGGGCAGGTAGATGCCGTGCGAGCGGCCGCGGGAGATCCAGTCGAGGATGCCCTCGCGGTCGCCCTCCACGCGCAGGGAGCCGTCGCCGATGACCCACTCGTCGCCCTCGTCGGTGACGATGGTCAGGCCCGGCGAGTCCTTGACCGAGAGGTTCAGCACGCCGGCGGTCACGGCGTTGAGCAGGGAGTCGGGATCGGCCTCCTCGACCTCCCACTGGGTGTCCAGATCCGCGTGGTGGACGACGACCTCCGCGATCACGACGGCGGGGATCGAGGTGGCCGGGAAGCGCTTGGGGCCGATGCCGACCTCCTCGGCCCTCAACTCGCCGGTCAGCACGTCGGCGGCGGCGATGAAGGCCTCGAGCGAGGCGCGGGCCTCCGCCTTGAGCTCGGCGCGGGGCTTGGCCGCGAGCTCCTCGTGGTCCCGGGTGCGCTCCTCCTGCGACTCGAAGAGCTGCTGCTCCTGGCCGGTCTCGGCCCACTCGAGCAGACGCGTGAAGCGCCGCGCCAGGATCGCCACGTGGGCGATCACCATGGCGCGGTTCCAGCCCTCGCAGTGCGACGGCTGGTCGAACTCGTCGTCGTGGAACGACTCCACGGTGGAGAGGTACTGCTCGGCCTCCCGCCCCAGGCGGGAGAGGTCCGAGCGGACGCGGGCGGGATTCAGGACGGGATGGATGGCGCTCATGGGCCCAGGCTATCGGCGTTGTGTAAGGCGCACCACATCGAAGCGGCCGCAGGCCGTCCGAGGGGAGCCGGTGCGGCGGACTCCCGTACCCTCGGAGGCATGGTCCCGCACGAGAGCACCCAGTTCGGCACGCGCCGCTCCGACTCCGCCGCCGCCGGCGCGGCCCCGCTCGATCCCGCCGGCACGGCTCCGCCCTCCGACGGGACGACGACCGCCCCCGAGCCCGCGACGGCCGAGGCCCCCTCGACGTCCGGCGCCGCGCGGCAGCCGGTGACCTACCTGCTGGTCGACGGCGAGAACATCGACGCGACCCTGGGCATGTCCCTGCTCGAGCGCAAGCCCAAGCCGGAGGAGCGTCCGCGCTGGGAGAAGGTGATGAAGGGCGCCCGGAAGCTGTGGAACCAGGACACCAACGGCCTGTTCTTCCTCAACGGCTCCAACGGCCACCTCCCCTTCAGCTTCGTGGCGGCCCTGCGCGGCTTCGACTACCAGGTGATCCCGCTGGCCGCCCCGCCGCGGGTCAAGGTCGTCGACGTCGGCATCCAGCGCATGCTCGACGCGATCCTGGCCCAGGGCCGCGGCGACGTCATCCTGGCCTCCCACGACATCGACTTCCACGACCAGATCGAGGCCCTGCTCGACGACGGTCGTCGCGTGGCCGTCCTGTGCTTCCGCGAGCTGCTCTCGGCGGGCCTGCACGAGATGGAGGAGAAGGGCCTGCAGATCGTGGACCTGGAGGACGACTTCGACGCCTTCAAGGCACCGCTGCCCCGCCTGCGCATCATCGATCTCGACGCGTTCGACCCGACCCGCTACCTCTGATCCTGATCGCGCCGGATCCGGCCGTCCGAGGAGGCTGATTGGCCGCAGCGCTTCTGCTCACGGTCGTCGCCGGGCTCGCAACGGGGCTGGGCGGCCTGGCCGTCTTCGTCACGCATCGCTCGAACGGGTCGTTCCTGGCGCTGAGCCTGGGCTTCTCCGCGGGGGTGATGCTCTACGTCTCGTTCGTGGAGCTGCTGGCCGAGGCGCAGGGGCTGCTGGGCTCGGCGTGGGGCGAGCGCCCGGGCACCTGGGGCATGGTCGCCGGGTTCTTCGCCGGCATCGCCGTGATCGCGGTGATCGACCGCCTCGTGCCGCACGATGCCAACCCGCACGAGTTCGCCCATGGCCCCGGGGACGCCGTCTCCCCGCCGGGCGCGCCGCCCCGGCCGCACGACGGAGCCGGTGCGGCCGCCCCCGTCGACGGCCGCCTCCTGCGCACCGGCATGCTGACCGCCCTGGCCATCGCGATCCACAACGTCCCCGAGGGCTTCGCGACCTTCGCCGCGGCCCTGGGCGACCCGTCGGTGGGCGTGGCGATCGCGGCGGCCATCGCCCTGCACAACATCCCCGAGGGCATCGCGGTGGCCGTGCCCGTCTTCCAGGCCACCGGGTCGAGGGCCAGGGCGATCGGACTGTCGTTCCTGTCCGGGCTCTCGGAGCCTGCCGGGGCGCTGCTGGGCTACGCGCTCCTGCGCCCGTTCCTGACGGACGCGCTGTTCGGAGCCGTGCTGGCCGGGGTCGCCGGGATCATGGTCTTCATCTCGCTGGACAAGCTGCTGCCCACCGCCGAGGAGTACGGCGGGCACCACCTGTGCGTCTACGGGGTCGTGGCCGGCATGGGCGTCATGGCGGTGAGCCTGGCGCTGCTGGGCTGATCGGGCGGGGGCGTCCGCCCGCACGACGCGGGCCCTGGTGCGCCCGCCGAGGACGTCGGCGGCGAGCCGCTCAGCGGCCCCGGCCCGTCGGGTCCTCGGGATCGTAGATCTCGCCCTCGTGGATCCGGCCGTCGTCGCCGCGGTACCGGTAGGTCTGGGGCGCCGGGCCCTGCGGGGCATGGGGGCTGCCGCGCAGAGGCCGGCCGTAGGCATCGCGGCCGGGGACGGCGGGCCCGCGCTGCTCGACCACCACGACCTCGCGACGCCGCGGCCGGCCCGCCCCCAGGAGCAGGCTGACGAGCGAGATCACCAGCGAGCCCAGCACCGCCGAGGGCCAGAAGGAGTCCACGGACCAGTACCCGCCGAAGACCTCCATGACCACGGAGGTCACGATGAGCATCACCGCGTTGATCACGATCAGGAACAGCCCGAACGTGAGCACGATGAGGCATCCGGTGAGCAGCTGCAGGACCGGCTTGACCACCGCGTTGAACGCGCCCAGGACGGCGGCGACGATCGCGATCACCAGGACCTGCGTGCCGAGGGTACCGGCGTGCAGCTCGATGCCGGGCACCAGGGCGGTGGCCAGGGCCACCGCGAGGGAATTGACGAGCCATCTCCAGAGCATGGTCCATTTGTACCCGTCGCGGCCGTCCGCGCGCTGGAGCGGACGCGCTCCGCCGCCCCTGTTCTCGGCCCGCGCAACCGCGGATCCGCCCCTCCGACGGGAAAGGCGGATCGGGTAGGTTTGATGTCGATCACGCACCGCATGACGTCGAACGAAGGAGTCACGACTCATATGCCCAAGATCATCTGGACCAAGACCGACGAGGCCCCGCTGCTGGCCACCTACTCCTTCAAGCCGATCGTGGAGGCGTTCGCCACCACCGCCGGCGTGGAGGTCGAGACGCGCGACATCTCCCTGGCCGGCCGCATCATCGCCCAGTTCCCGGAGCGGCTCACCGAGGACCAGCGCCTCGACGACGCCCTGGCCGAGCTGGGCGACCTCGCCAAGACTCCCGAGGCGAACATCGTCAAGCTGCCCAACATCTCCGCCTCCGTCCCGCAGCTCAAGGCCGCGGTCAAGGAGCTGCAGAGCGCCGGCTTCGACATCCCGGACTACCCCGAGGACCCGAGCACGGACGAGGAGAAGGACGCCCGCGCGCGCTACGACAAGGTCAAGGGCTCGGCCGTGAACCCGGTCCTGCGCGAGGGCAACTCGGATCGCCGCGCTCCCAAGGCCGTGAAGAGCTACGCGCAGAAGAACCCGCACCGCATGGGCGAGTGGTCCTCGGACTCCAAGACGAACGTGGCCACCATGGGCGCCAACGACTTCCGGGACAACGAGCAGTCCGTGGTCATCCCGGCCGATGACACGCTGACGATCCGGCTGAGGACCGAGGACGGCGTCCAGACGCTCAAGGAGTCCGTCCCGGTGCTGGCCGGCGAGGTCGTGGACGCGACCTTCATGTCCGCCCGCGCCCTGGACGGCTTCCTGGCCGAGCAGGTGCAGCGCGCCAAGTCCGAGGGCGTCCTGTTCTCGGTGCACCTGAAGGCCACCATGATGAAGGTCTCCGACCCCATCATCTTCGGCCACGTGGTCCGGGCCTTCTTCCCCACCCTGTTCGAGGTCTACGGCGAGGAGCTCGACGCGGCCGGCCTGTCCGCCAACGACGGCCTGGCCTCGATCCTCTCCGGATCGCAGGAGCTCGACGCCGATGTCCGCGACGGCATCAAGGCCGAGATCGACAAGGGCCTGGCCGAGGGTCCCGCCCTGGCCTACGTCAACTCGCACAAGGGCATCACCAACCTGCACGTGCCCTCCGACGTGATCGTGGACGCCTCCATGCCGGCCATGATCCGGACCTCCGGTCACATGTGGTCCGAGGACGACACCGAGGAGGACACCCTGGCCGTGCTGCCGGACTCGTCCTACGCCGGCGTCTACCAGGCCGTGATCGACGACTGCCGCGCCAACGGCGCCTACGACCCCACGACCATGGGCACCGTCCCCAACGTGGGCCTCATGGCGCAGAAGGCCGAGGAGTACGGCTCGCACGACAAGACCTTCGAGATCCCCGCCCCGGGCACCGTGGAGGTCCTGAACTCGAAGGGCGAGGTCCTGCTCTCCCACGACGTCGAGCAGGGCGACATCTGGCGCGCCTGCCAGGCCAAGGACGCCCCGATCAAGGACTGGGTCCAGCTCGCCGTGCGCCGCTCGCGCGACTCCGGCATGCCGGCCGTGTTCTGGCTGGACGAATCCCGCGCCCACGACCGCAACCTCATCGAGAAGGTCGACCAGTACCTGGCCGACGAGGACACCGAGGGCCTGGACATCCGGATCATGGACCCGGTGGCCGCCACCCAGTTCACGATCGAGCGCCTCCGCAGGGGCGAGGACACCATCTCGGTGACCGGCAACGTCCTGCGCGACTACCTCACGGACCTGTTCCCGATCCTCGAGCTGGGCACCTCGGCCAAGATGCTCTCGATCGTCCCGCTGATGAACGGCGGCGGCCTGTTCGAGACCGGTGCGGGCGGCTCCGCGCCCAAGCACGTCCAGCAGCTGGTCGAGGAGAACCACCTGCGCTGGGACTCCCTCGGCGAGTTCCTGGCGCTGGCGGCCTCCTTCGAGCACCTGGCCACGCGCTTCGACAACCCCAAGGCCCAGGTCCTCGCGGATGCGCTGGACGAGGCCACCGGGCGGTTCCTCGAGGAGAACAAGTCGCCCTCGCGCAAGGCCGGCGAGATCGACAACCGCGGCTCGCACTACTACCTGGCGCTCTACTGGGCCCAGGCGCTGGCGCAGCAGACCGCGGACTCCGAGCTGGCCTCCGCGTTCGCCGACGTGGCCCAGCGCCTGTCCGACGGCGAGGAGAAGATCGTCGGCGAGCTGCTCGGCGTCCAGGGCTCGCCCGTGGACATCGGCGGCTACTACCGCCCCGAGGACGACAAGGCCTTCTCCGTCATGCGCCCCTCGGCCACGCTCAACGAGGCCATCGACAGCCTCAGGAGGTGAGGCGCCGCCTCGCCTGAGGCGGGCGCTCGTCCCGTGCGGGGCGAGCATCCGCTGCGGCCCTGAGCCGCGCGACGGCCCCGCTCACCGGCTCGGTGGGCGGGGCCGTCGTCCGCCTCCGACGGGTCCGCACCCGGGCCCGGCCGGTCCCCGGAACGGGGCGCGCTGCTGTCAGAGCGCGACGCTGATCTGCCAGGTGACGCCCCAGCGGTCCTGGAGCCACGTGAAGCAGCTGCTGAACGGGTACTCCCCCAGGGGCATGAGCTCCGCGCCCCCGTCGACCAGGATCTCGTGCGCGGCGCGGACCTGCTCCGGGGCATCCAGCTCGACGAACATCGACACCGCCGGGGTGATCGGGAAGCCGTGGTCGAAGCTGCTGTCGAAGACCCGGACCCGGGTGCCGGCGATGCGGGCGATCCCCTGGGAGATCGTGCCGGCGACCTCGTTCTCGTCCTGCTCGGACCAGCGCGCCAGCTCGAGGACCTCGGAGTCGGGGAAGGCGCTGACCCAGGTGGTCAGGGCCTGCTCGGCCTGGCCGTGGCGCTGCCCGAAGAACATGACGAAGGGCTGGAGCTGGGCTGCCATGGGGAGTTCCTCCTGGGATGCGGGGCGGGATCGTGCGGGGCTCAGTGTGGCATCGGGGCCCGACGCGCATGCCGGCCGGCTGCGGCCGTCAGCAGGCGACCAGCAGCGCCGCCGGGTCCACACGGGCCTCGACCCGGATCGCGCGACCCAGGACATCGCCGTCGGCCTGCAGCGGCAGCGGGGAGCTCGCGAGCTCGACCCGGTGCGCGTGCTCGTAGTGCAGCCCCGCCGCGCGCTGCGGGCGACGCGTCGCCCCGTGCCACGCGATGCCCGCCCAGCCCGCCGCCGATGCCGGGGCCGCCCGCAGCACCTGCAGCCGTCCCGAATCCGTGCGGGCTCCCGGGAAGACGCGCACCCCGGCGGGAATCCTCGGAGCGTTGCCGATCAGCACGGACCAGGCCGGAAGCCGCGTCCAGGCGCCCGCATCCACCCGGATCTCGATCAGGTGGTCCGCCGCGCTCAGCCGCGCGGCGCCGCGCAGCAGGTACGCCGGCCAGCCGACGCGGGCCTTCAGCGCCTCGGTGGTCTCCGCCACGACGGCGGCGTCCTCCCCCAGGCCCGCGGCCATCAGGAACACCGCGTGATGCTCGCGCCCCTCGGCGTCGCGCCAGCGCAGCCGCCCGACATCGTGGGCCGAGGGGCTCCCGGTCAGGGCTCGATGCAGGTCCGCGGCCGGCGCCCGACGACCGCGCCGCGGGCGCAGGGCGAGGTTGAGGGCGAAGAGATTGGCCGTGCCGGTGGGGATGATCCCCATCGGCACCCTGGAGCCGGCCAGTCCGGCGGCCACCGAGCGCACGGTGCCGTCGCCGCCGACGGCGACGACCCGCTGCGCCCCCGCGGCCACCGCTTCGCGCGCCTGCTGCGCGCCGGGACGCTGCGGTGTGGTGCGCTCGATGCGCACCTCGAGCCCGCAGGCCGCTCCGACGGCCAGGGAGATCTCGGCGATCGCCTCGGCCCGCCGACGCAGCGGGTGGAGGATCACCACGGCATCGGCGGGCCGACGGCTCGAGGCAGTGCGGGCATCGGGCATCGATCGAGCCGCTGGAGCCGGGGCGCTCAGCCCAGCGTGGACTTGATGCGCTCGCGCTCCTTCTCGAGCCTGCGCACGCGGCGGTTCACGGCGAACAGGCGCACCGAGCCGACCAGTCCCATGACCAGGGCGCCGGCGATCGCCGCCAGCAGCATGGCCACGCCCGTGGGCATCGACGAGGTCCATGACATGAAGTGGATCGTCGCATCCTCCATGTTCTGCAGGATGAAGATCAGCAGGACGATCAGGACCAGGATGCCCACGATCAGCGCCGCCCAGACCCCGGCGCCGGGCCCGGAGCTGTGGCCGTCGAGCTTCGGATCGGTCTGCGGCGCCCGGCGGGCGGCGCCGCGCTCGGACGCGGGCTCCCGCACCGGGGCGTCCGAGCGGGTCTGCGGCGCGGGCTCGGAGACCGGGCTGCCCGCCGGGGGCTCCGCCGGGCTGCCGGAGGGGTTCTGAGGCGCGTTCTGGGACATGGGGGTCTCCTCGGGGTCGGCGGCGCGGACGACGGCGGGCGCATCCGGGCCGGGGCCTGCGCGGCGTGCTGTGTGCGGACAATCTACGGGATCGCTCGGGTGGGCGGCCGCCGAGCCGCACGGCATCTCCCGCTTGTGATGTCGGACTCCCTTCCTAGCCTCGAAGAGCAGATCGCTTCCCCGCCCCGCACCCGCCGGACCGCCCCCTGGAGGCACATCGTGACCGTTCGATTCCTGCACACCAGCGACTGGCAGCTGGGCATGACCCGGCACTATCTGGAGGGCGAGGCCCAGCCCCGGTTCACGGCCGATCGGGCGGACACCGTGCGGCGGCTGCTCGAACTGGCCCGGGAGCGGGACTGCGCGTTCGTCGTCGTCGCCGGGGACGTCTTCGACCACGCCAACCTCAGCCCCCGGGACCTGGGCCGGGCCCTGGAGGCCATGGGCAGCGCTGCGGTCCCCGTGCACCTGCTGCCGGGCAATCACGACCCCCTGGGAGCGGGGTCGCTGTGGGACACCCCCGCCGTGGCGGACCGCCTGCCGCCCAACGCGTCGGTGCTGCGGGACAGCGCACCGGTCGCGGTCGCCGACGGCGTGGAGATCGTGGGCGCCCCGTGGCGCACGCGCAAGCCCGACGGCGACCCCGTCGCCCCGGCCCTCGAGGGCCTGCCCGCGGACGGCACCGTGCGGATCGTGGTGGGCCACGGGATGCTCGAGGAGCTGGACCCGGATGCCGACTCCCCCGTCACGGTGCGCCGCGCGCCGCTGGATCAGGCCCTGCAGGACGGGCGCATCCACTACGTCGCCCTGGGCGACCGCCACATCCGCTGGCCGCAGGACGGCTCGGGCGCCATCCAGTACTCGGGCGCGCACGAGACCACGAGCTTCCACGAGCGGGGGCGCGGCCAGGTCCTGGAGGTGGAGATCGATCCCTCGGCTCCCGCTGACGACCAGGTCCGGGTGCGCGCTCATGAGGTCGGGCGGTGGGAGCACATCGTGATCCGGCAGCAGCTGGACGGCCCGGAGGACATCCGGGCCCTTGCGGCCCGGCTCGACGCTCTGGATCCCAAGGAGCGCACCCTGGTCAAGACCGCCCTGACCGGGGCGCTCACCGTCGGCCAGGCCGCCGAGCTGGACCAGGTGCTGGACTCGCGCCGCTCCCTGTTCGCCTCGCTGGAGGCCTGGGAGCGCCGCACCGAGCTGGTGATCCTCCCGGACGACGACGAGCTCGCCGAGCTCTCGCTGGGCGGCTTCGCGCAGGAGGCCCTCGAGCAGCTGCGGGAGCTCTCGCAGCGCGGCGCCCCTGCTGCCGTCTCCGGGGGCGCAGCGGGCGGCGGAGAGGCCTCCCCCGGGGAGTCGGCGGAGTCGCTCGCGGAGCAGGCGGAGCAGGACGAGCTGCTGGCCGAGCCCGCACCGCCGCCGCTGCACGAGACGGCGCAGGATGCTCTGAGACTCCTCGTGCGGCTGAGCGGAGGGCAGCGAGCATGAGGATCCATCGCATCCGCGTCGACAGCTTCAAGGGCGTCCGCGAGCGCACCGTCGAATTCCCGGACACCGGCATCACCGTGCTGCAGGGCCGCAACGAGAGCGGCAAGTCCTCCATGATCGAGGCCTTCGACCTCCTGCTCGATGCCCCCGATTCCTCGGGGAGCCGAGCGGTCAAGGCCGCGAACCCCGTGGGCGACGATCTCGGGATCGCGGTCGAGGCCGAGTTCTCCCTGGGGGGCCACCGCCTGCTCTACCGGAAGCACTGGATCAAGGCCAAGAAGACCACGCTGCGCTTCCTGGAGGGGCCGCGAGCAGGCGAGGCGCTGTCCGGGCGGGAGGCCCACGATGCGGTCGTCGCTCTCCGCGAGCAGTCCGATCAGACGCTGTGGAGCGTCCTGCGCATGCTCCAGGGGTCGAGCTCGGGCTCGATGCCGCTGACCGACTCCTCGGCGCTGCGGTCGGCTCTGGAGCAGGTCAGCGGCGGCAGCGCGCAGAGCGAGTCCGGGTCGAGCCTGCTGGCACTCGCCCAGGCCGAGCGCGACCGGTACTGGACGGCGACCGGCCGGGAGTCCGCTCCCACCAAGGCCCTGCGGGACCGGTACGCCCAGGCCGTCGCGGAGCACGAGAAGGCAGACGCCGAGCTCGCCGGCCTGCTCGAGGCCGAGGAGCGCCTCGAGCGGGACGAGCGCGCCCTCACGGCCGCCCAGCGGTCATCGGCCGCCGCCGACCAGGAGGCCGAGGCGGCGCGCTCGGCGGCGGAGTCGCTGCAGGAGCTGAAGGCCCGACGGGAGAAGGCCGACGCCGAAGCCGAGGTCGCCGCCTCGCGGGCGCAGCAGAAGCGCCTCGATGCCGACGAGCGGACTCGGCGCCGCGGGCAGGCGGATCAGGCCGAGCGCACAGCGGCCGAGCTCGAGGACAGGGCGCAGTCGCTGCGGACCAGGGCGGACGCAGCGCAGGAGGACGTGAGCGCACGCCGGGAGGCGCTCGAGGGGGCGCGCGCACGGGACGAGGCCGCCCGCCGGCGGGTCCGGCAGATCCGCACGGCCCAGCGCCTCGTCGAGGACCGACGGCGAGCCGCGGAGCTCGCCGAGGCCGTCACTCAGCTCGATCAGGTGGCTGAGCAGCTGACGGAGCTCGGCTCCCCCGAGGACGCTCCGATCACCCAGGAGGCCGTCGATGAGATCGATGCCGCCGAGCGCGCGGCGGAGACGGCCCGTGCGCAGTTCGAGGCCGGGTCGGCGCAGCTCACCGTCACGGCCCTGGGCGAGCCCCGCTCCGTGCGCCTGGGCCACGACGTGGTCGAGCTCGCGGCGGAGGCATCCACGACTCAGGCGGTGACGGAGCCGGTCGACATCGAGCTGCCGGGCCGGCTGCGCGTCTCCGTGGCCCCCGAACAGGGTCGGGAGACCCGCCGGCGCCGGCTGGACGAGGCCCAGGACGCGCTGACCCAGGCGCTGCGCCGCTGGGAGGTCGGATCCCCCCAGGAGGCCCGCGAGCGGCTGCGGATGCAGACGGAGACGCAGCGGCAGCGCCGCTCCCTGGAGGACCGGCGCACCCTCGTGCTGGCCGGGCGCGACGAGGCGGAGCTGCGGCGCGAGCACGAGCGGCTCGCGGCCGCGCCGGCCGACGAGGCCCACGACGCCGACGACGCCCTCCCGCGGTTCGTCGATGCGGAGGAGGCAGCCGCCGCGCTGCAGGACGCCGACGAGACCGCCGAGGCCGCTCGCGTCGAGCTGGAGTCGGCTCGGGATGCGGCAGCGGGCGCGGACGCCGCGCTCTCGGCCCGTCGCGAGGAGCTCGGGGCGGCCCTCGCCTCGCAGCAGGCGCAGAGCGACATCGCCGGCGCCGCCAGGGCACAGCTCGCCCGGGACCGCGAGGGGATCGGCGATGAGGATCTGGAGGCTGCCGCCGCGAGCGCGGCCGCGGAGCTGGCCCGCGTGCAGTCGGCGCGCGAGCAGCTCGAGCGCGAATGGGAGGAGCAGGACGCCGAGCACGTGCTGCAGCAGCAGGGGGCCATGGCGCGCCGGGCCCAGAGCCTGCGCCAGCAGCTCGACCGCGCGCGGGATCAGAGGTCCCAGTCGCGCGGTGCGCTGACGGCGCTGGACCGGGACGAGAAGCAGAGCGCCTTCGACACCGCGCTCACGCAGCGGCGCGCCGTCTCCCGGGAGCTGCGCTCGCACCTGCGCCGGGCGGCGGCCGCCAAGCTGCTGGCCGAGACCATGGAGCAGTTCCAGGCAGAGGCCCACCGCCGCTACACCGAGCCGTTCCGCAAGCGGCTGGAGCATCTGGGGTCCTACGTGTTCGGCTCGAGCTTCCAGGTCGAGCTCGACGAGGACCTGGAGGTGACCCGGCGGTTCATGCACGGCTCGTGGATCGACGAGGCCTCGCTGTCCACGGGCGCACGCGAGCAGCTCGCGGTGCTGGTGCGTCTGGCCGTGGCCACGCTGGTGGATCCCGTGGACGGGGTGCCCGTCATCTTCGACGACGCTCTGGGGCATACCGATCCCGAGCGCCTCGTGAGCCTGGCCGCGGCCCTCGAATCCGCGGGGCGCCAGGCTCAGGTCATCCTGCTGACCGCGACCCCCGAGCGCTTCGCGGCGGTCGCGGACACGGCCGTGGTCCGGATCGGGGACTGACCGATCCGGACCACGGGAAGCTCAGCGCCGAGCGCTGCGCGCGGGATCAGGCGGCGAGCTCGCCCAGGCGGAACTCGGAGAGCTGCTCGGCCACCCGGTCGTTGCCCTCGTGCATCTCGGTGAAGGCCTCGGTGCCGTCGGTCCCGCACAGCGACTCGATCGGGCCCTCGCCGCCGGGGTGCCGGCCGACCCAGTCGGTCAGGTCGTAGACGCCGCCGTCGATCGCAGCCCAGCACGACTCGGGGCTGTCGTGCCCGGCGACCTCGTCCATGGTGTAGCTCGCGGTCTCCGTCTCAGCCCCCGAAGCGTCCTGCTCGGAGCTCGTGCCCGCCGGATCGCCCGTGGCCACGGCCCCGGACCATGCCGCCTGCGAACCGGTGTGCCCGGTCTGCACGGCGAAGATCAGCACGGCCGCGCCGGCCAGGGCGCTCACGATCCCCAGGATCATCGGGAGGACGCCGGATCCCGAACGGCCCTCCGCACGGGTGCTGCCGCCGTCGGCGGTCTCCGCCTCGCGCACGCGGGACGACGCGTCGGCGCCGCGGCCCGGCACTCCGCCACCGCCCCGCGCTCCGCCGGCGGCGGCCGAGCGATCGGCCGCGAGCCTGCTCACCCACCACGCGAGCGAGGCGATCAGCATCATGATCGAGGCGGCGAGGAGCCGGTGGGCGGCGCTCTCGTGTTGCTCCGGCAGGCCCACCTGCTGAGCGAAGGCGTCGCCGGAGATCAGGGCGAAGACGACTCCGATCAGCCCGAGCGCCGCGCCGAGCACGGACAGGCCCAGGACGCGTCGGCGCACGGCGGGGGCGATCGCCGCGACGATCAGCAGGATCGCCGTGAGCGGGAGGACCACCACCGGCACATGCACCACGAGCGGGTGCAGCGGGAGATCTCCGACGGCGGTGAACGGACTGGCCTGCAGAGGAGTCAGCGGGATCATGCCTCCACCGTAGAGGACTTCGAGTGACATGTCCCGCAAAGAGCGGGACGGGGTCCTGTGAGCCGCCGCAAGGTGCTGACCTGCGCAGATGCTCCACGGATGCCGCCGCCCACGTGCCCCGCGGGACCGCCGGCTCGAGATGCGGGGCCCGGCGCTAGGGTCGGGGCATGACCGAAGCGCACGTGGACTTCCCCGCCCAGCACCTCCCCGACCTGCCTCTGGCCACCCCGGCCGTGGTGGTCGATCGCCGCATCCTGGAGGCCAACATCGTTCGTGTGGCCGCCTCGGCGCAGGCGCGGGGGCTGTCCCTGCGCCCGCACGCCAAGACCCACAAGATGCCCGAGATCGCGCGTCGGCAGATCGCCGCGGGGGCGGTGGGGCTGACCGTGGCCACGATCGGCGAGGCCGAGGTCTTCGCCGGCTCGGGGGTCGAGGACCTGTTCATCGCCTACCCGCTGTGGGTCGACATGCGCAGCGCGGTCCGGCTGCGGATCCTGGCGGAGAAGGTGCGGCTGCGGATCGGCACCGACTCGGTCGAGGCCGTCGAGCAGATCGCCCGCGAGCTCGACGGCGCCCCGATCTCCGTGTCCCTCGAGGTCGACAGCGGCCACCACCGCAGCGGCGCCATGCCCGACGAGGCTCTCGCGATCGCTGCGCGCGCCCGCGATCTCGGCGTCCGCCTCGACGGCGTCTTCACCTTCCCCGGCCACAGCTACGCCCCCGGGCAGGAGACCCCGGTGGCGGAGCAGGAGAGCGAGATCCTGGCCGGCGCCGCCCGTCGACTGAGGGAGGCCGGGCACGAGATCGTGCATCTGAGCGGCGGCTCGACGCCGACCGCGGAGGTCGACGGGCCCACCGCCGCGCAGGAGATCCGCCCCGGCGTCTACGTCTTCGGTGATGCCCAGCAGCTCGAGCTGGGCCGCATCGGCATCGAGGGCGTCTCGCTGTCGGTCGTGTCGACCGTCGTCTCCCGCCATGACCACGACGGCCCCGACGGGGAGCCCCTGCGCAGGATCATCCTGGATGCGGGATCGAAGGTCCTGGGCAGCGACCGCCCGGCCTGGGCCAGCGGCTTCGGGCGCCTGCCGAACCACCCGCGAGCACGCATCACGGCGCTGTCCGAGCACCATGCGACCGTCGTCCTGCCCGCGGAGGAACCGCTGCCGGCCATGGGCGAGCAGGTGCGCGTGATCCCGAACCACGTGTGCCAGACGGTCAACCTGGTGGACTCCGTGACGGTGATCGATGCCGCCGCGGTGCTCGAGACCTGGCACGTGGCCGCCCGCGGCCTCAACCGCTGACGAGACCGCCCGCCCGGCCCCGGGCGGAGAAGGGGACTCAGCCGAAGGCGCTGAAGCCGGTCAGGTCGCGGCCGATCAGCAGCGCCTGCACGGACTCCGTGCCCTCGTAGGTGTGGATCGCCTCGATGTCGGCCAGATGCCGCATCACGCCGTTGTCGATCAGGATCCCGTTGCCGCCCATCAGGTCCCGGGCCTCGGCCGCGATCGCCCGGGCCGTGCGGGTGTTGTGGTACTTGGCCAGCGAGGCCTGCGTGGGCCGCAGCCGCCCGCCGGTCTCGGCGGCGGCCAGCTGAGTGCAGTAGAGCTGCATGGCCGTGAGCATGGACAGCATCCGGGTGAGCCGCTCCTGCACGAGCTGGTGCTCGGCCAGCGGGCGTCCGAACTGGCGACGCTGCCGCGCGTAGGACAGGGCCGCCTCGAAGCAGCCGGTCGCGTGTCCGAGCGCCGACCAGGCCACGCCCGAACGGGTCGCGTACAGCACCCGGGAGGCGTCGCGGAAGCTGCGGGACCCGGGCAGCACGGCATCGGCGGGCAGCTCGACGTCCTCGAGCCGGATGAGCGCCTGGTCGATCGCCCGCAGCGCGCCCTTGCCGGTGATGACCTCGGCGCTGTAGCCGGGAGTCTCCTGCGGGACCAGGAAGCAGCGCACGGAGCCGGCGGCTCCCGACTCATCGGCGGGCACGGAGTCGTCGGTCACCCGCGCCCAGACGAACGTGATACCGCCGGCCGCGCCGTTGCCGATCCACTTCTTCGCCCCGCGAAGCGTCCAGCCCTCGTCCGTGCGGGTCGCCGTGGTCTCCAGTCCCGCCGAATCCGAGCCGTGGTCCGGCTCCGTGAGCGCGAAGGCGCCGAACACCTCGCCGGAGGCCAGCGGCCTCACCCACCGGTTCTGCTGCTCGGGACTGCCGTGCAGGACCAGGCTGCGCAGCGCGAGGCCGCCCTGGACTGCCACGATCGTCCCGAGCGAGCCGTCGATGCGCGAGAGCTCCATGTTCACCAGCCCGGCCCCCAGCGCGGAGCAGGAGCTGAGCTGCGGGTGCTCGAGCCCGTCGACGAACAGATCGGCAGCCCCGAGCGCGGCGACGGCCTCGACCGGGTACTCGTGGGCATCCCAGGCGGCCGCCATCAGGTCGTGCAGACCGGTTCCGACCTCCCGGGCCCTCCGCCACAGCCGGCGATCGGCCTCGGGGATCTCGGCGAAGAGGCTGTAGTAGTCGATGTCCAGGGGGTCGGTCACGGAGTACTCGGGCTCGGCGGCCCCGGGAAGCGCATTCGCAGTCATGCCCCCAGTGTAGCGAGACGCAGTCTCACGCATAGTGCGACGCCGTATCGGTCAGCAGAGCGGCGCAGCCGTGCTCAGCCGAGGGCTTCCCGGACCCGGCGCGCGACGTCCTCGGGATCCGCGCCCGCAGGGAAGGAGGCGACGATCACGGCGGATCCGACCTCGCCGTTCGGGCCGGCGCCCGGGGATGCCGCGCCCGCGTCGCCCCGCTCCGGAGCCTGCGGGACCTCCGGGGCCAGCCGCTCGCGCAGGGCCCCGACGGCCCGCCGCAGCCGATTGCGCGCCTCGCGGACGGCCTGCGTGGCGGAGCCGTCCGAGCCGGACGCCCGCTCCGCCGGCGCCGCCCCCTCGTCCGAGCCTCGGAGCAGTGCCCGCAGCTCATGATTGTGAGCGGCGGTGATGGCCGCGGCGAAGCAGACGGTGCGCAGCGAATCGACCCCCGGCAGAGCGCGGCGCAGAGCTCGGTCGAAGATCTGCTCGTACCGCCGCTCGGTCACGATCTCGCGCTCGCGCAGGGCGGGGGTCTGCCGCACCACTCGGTACCGGCGGCGGGCCATGGGCAGATCGCGCGTGAAGTGATCGAAGACCTCCAGCGAGGCGGCGCCCACGACATCCCAGGCATCCGCGCCGGCGCTGCCCAGCCGATGTTCGATCGAGGCGTCGAGCTCCGCCAGCAGCGGGGGATGATCGGCGAAGATCGCGTCCTCCTTGGTGCCCACCTGCCGGAAGAAGGTGGCCCGGGAGACGCCCATGGCGGCAGCGATCTCGGCGACGGAGGTGGCCTCGAATCCGGGGTCCTCGAAGAGCCCCACGGCGGCGGCCACGACCTCCGAGCCCTCCCGGCGGGAGCGGGGAGAGGGCGCCGGGGCGGCAGGGCGGCTCGTCCCGGTGCCGCGCGGATCGTCAGTGCTCACAGTCCCGGGACGCTACCAGCCGGGCCGACGGGCCGCCGCGCTCACTCGGCGGAGTGCACCGCCCGCAGGACCTCGTCATGGGTGTGGCCCGCGCCGGCCCCGTCGGCGACCCGGCGGGAGCGGCGTTCGCGGGTCGTGACCTCCCAGTGCGAGGACCGGCGCAGTGCGGCCTCGAGGTCGTCGATCGAGAGGTAGGCATCCGGGTCGAAGCCGCGCTCCCGGGCCTCGTCGGGATCGACGTCGGCGTGGGCGACGAACAGCAGCGTGCCGCCCGGGGCCACCGCCCCCAGCAGCGCGATGAGGTTCATGCCCTCGGGCTGCCGGGGCAGCGCAGGGTAGAACGCGGAGACCAGGTCGAAGCCGTCCTCGGGCAGCTCGGTGTCGTCGAGTCCCGAGTGCAGCCACTGCACCTCGGCCCCGGCGGACTCGGCGGCCGCGCGAGCACGCTCGAGGGCGACGCCGGAGACGTCCAGCCCGCTGACCCGCCACCCCTGCTGCGCGAGCCAGACCGCATCGGCGCCCTCGCCGCAGCCGACGTCCAGCGCCGTGCCGGGAGCCATCCCCGAGACCTCGTCGACGAGCGCCTGGTTCGGCTGCCCGCTCCAGCGCCGCTCCGAGGGCGAGTAGATCGCATCCCACGCCTCGGCGGTGCTGCCGCGGCGCAGGGCCTCGAGATCCGCTCCCCCGCCGTGGTCGTGGGCATGGTCGTGGGAGTGGTCCCGGGGGCTGTCCCCTGCAATGCTCATGCGAACGATTCTAGAGTACGCGCTCGGCCGGGTCGTCCTGCGGCACCGAGAAGCTCCACATCACGCCGAAGCGGTCGAAGGTCTGGCCGTAGTGGTCGCCCCACGGGGCCCGCATGATCGGCATGTTCTCGGAGCCGCCGGCCTCCACGAGTCCGGCGCTGAGCTCGCGGGCCCGCTCCAGATCGGTCTCGGTGCACAGCAGGGAGTACGCGGTGTCCCGCAGCGGATAGGCGCCCTGGAGCTCGCCGATGCTGTCCCCGCCGGCGATGTCCCCGCCCTCCAGATGCAGCACGGCGTGGGCCACCGCGTCCGCGGGCGGGTCGAAGGGCAGCCCTTCGAGCTGCATCTGGCCGTAGGTGATGATCTCGAGCTCCCCGCCGAAGACCGCGTGCCAGTGCCGGAAGGCTTCGGCCGCGTTGCCGGGGAGAGTGATGTAGGCGGCGATCGACTGCGTCATGGCGTGCTCCTGGTGCTCCTCGGCGGGCTGACCGCCGCTCGCCGCGACGGCCGGGGCCAGTATGCCCGGCCCGGCCCGGTCCGAGCCGTGCCCGTCCCGCCGGGCAGCCTCACCGCCCCCCCCCCCCCGGACACCTCCTGCGGGCTCGGGGCCCTGTGCTGCGGACGGGACAGGTGCTGCGGGCATGGCGCCTCCCAGGGTCGGCGGCCGGGCTCAGCCCGGGCGCTGCGAGGTGGGGATGATGACGGAGCGAGGGTTCTGGGCAATGAGCCGGCCCTCCCGGTAGACCTCGGCGATCTGCTGGACGCCCGGGCGGTAGGCCAGATGGCGGTACGAGGGCGCATCGAGGACCGCGAAGTCCGCGCGCGCGCCGATGCCCAGGCGGCCGACGTCATCGCGATCGAGCGCGGCGGCACCGCCGGCGGTGGCCGCCCACAGCGCCTGCTCGACGGTGAAGCGCATGTCCCGCACGGCGACCGCCAGGCAGAACGGCAGGCTGCTCGTGAAGCACGACCCCGGGTTGCAGTCGCTGGCGATCGCCAGGCGGACGCCGGCGGCCAGGTAGCGCCGGGCATCCGGATACGGCTGCCGGGTCGAGAACTCCACGCCCGGCAGCAGCGTCACGACGGTCCCGGACTCCGCGAGCGCGGCGAGATCGTCATCCGAGGCGAAGGTCGCGTGATCGGCGCTGGCGCATCCGGTGCGCGCCGCCACCTGGAGGGCCTCGCCCTGCGTCAGCTGATTCGCGTGCAGCCGCGGGCGCATCCCGTGGGCCGCGCCGGCCGCCAGGATCCGCTCGGTCTGCTCCGGGGTGAACGCGCCCTCCTCGCAGAACACGTCGATCCACCGGGCCAGCCCCTCGGCAGCCGGGATGATCTGCTCGATCACCAGATCGACATAGGCCTCGGGGTCCTGCGCGTACTCCGGCGGCACGACGTGCGCGGCCAGCAGCGTCGCCTCGTCCGTGTGGCGGCGGATGATCTGCAGGGTGCGGATCTCGTCGTCGAGGCTGAGGCCGTAGCCGGTCTTGATCTCGAACGTCGTGGTGCCCGAGCGCTGCGCCTGCTCGAGCAGACGCACCAGGTTGGCCTCGAGCCGCTCGTCATCGGCCTCCCGGGTGGCCGCGACCGTCGTGCGGATGCCGCCGGCGGAGTAGGACTGCCCGGCCATCCGGGCCGCGAACTCCTCCGAGCGGTCGCCGTCGAAGACCAGGTGGTTGTGGCTGTCCACGAACCCCGGGATCACGGCCGAGCCGCCCACGGAGACGACCTCCGCGCCCTCGGCCAGCTCCGCCGGGACCTCGGCGGCCGGACCGGCCCAGGCCACGCGGCCGTCGTCGCCGACGGCCAGGGCCGCATCGCGGATCAGTCCCAGCAGCTCGAGCCCGGCCGGGCCCTCCCCCGGACCGCCCACGGGGGCGCCGGTGCGCTCCGGGGCGGCCGAGGGCTCGTTCGTGACGAGCTCGCCGATGTCGGTGATCAGCAGCCGCGCGCTCATGCCTGCTCCGGCCGATCGGCCGCGGCCCGCACGTCGAGGGCCGGGTCCATGGGCACGCGCATGCCGCGCTGCTCGGCGACCTCGTGGGCGCGGTCGTAGCCGGCGTCCACGTGGCGGATGACGCCCATGCCGGGGTCGTTGGTGAGCAGGCGCTGCAGCTTCCGGGCGGCCAGCTCGGAGCCGTCGGCCACGGAGACCTGGCCGGCGTGGATCGAGCGGCCGATGCCCACACCGCCGCCGTGGTGGATCGAGACCCACGTGGCGCCCGAGGAGGTGTTGACCAGGGCGTTGAGCAGCGGCCAGTCGGCCACGGCGTCGGTGCCGTCGAGCATGTCCTCCGTCTCGCGGTAGGGACTGGCCACGGAGCCGGAGTCCAGGTGGTCGCGGCCGATCACGATCGGCGCCGAGACCCTGCCCTCGGCCACGAGCCGGTTGAACAGCAGGCCGGCCTTCTCGCGCTCGCGGTAGCCGAGCCAGCAGATGCGCGCGGGCAGGCCCTCGAACTCGACGTACTCCTGAGCGGCGTCCAGCCAGGTGTGCAGGGACTCGTTCTCCGGGAAGAGCTCCTTGAGCGCCTGGTCGGTCACGCGGATGTCCTCGGGGTCCCCGGACAGGGCGACCCAGCGGAACGGGCCGAGCCCCTCGCAGAACAGCGGGCGGATGTAGGCCGGGACGAAGCCCGGGAACTCGAAGGCCCGCTCGTACCCGGCCTTGCGGGCCTCGTCGCGGATCGAGTTGCCGTAGTCGAAGACCTCGGCGTCGCAGTCTTGGAAGCCGACCATGGCCTCGACGTGCTTGGCCATCGCCTCCTCGGCGCGGCGCGTGAACTTCTCGGCGTCCTCGTCGGCCTCGGCCTGCCAGTCCTCGAGCGAGACGCCGATCGGCAGATAGGACAGCGGGTCGTGCGCGGAGGTCTGATCGGTCACGATGTCGACCTCGGCCGCCTCGGGCCGCTCCAGCAGGACCGGCAGCAGCTCGGCCGCGTTGCCCACCAGGCCGACGGACAGCGCGCGCTTCTCCTCCTTGGCCGCCAGCACGGCCTCGAGCGCGGTGTCCAGATCGGTCTCGACCTGGTCGAGATAGCGCTTGGCCCGCCGGCGCTCCAGGCGGCTCCGATCGACGTCGATGATCAGGCAGGCACCGCCGTTGAGGGTCACGGCCAGGGGCTGCGCGCCGCCCATGCCGCCGCAGCCGGCCGTCACGGTGAGGGTTCCGGCCAGGGTGCCGTCGAAGCGCTTGCGGGCCACGGCCCCGAAGGTCTCGTACGTGCCCTGCAGGATGCCCTGGGTCGCGATGTAGATCCAGGACCCGGCCGTCATCTGCCCGTACATCATCAGGCCCTCGGCCTCGAGGCGGCGGAAGTGCTCCCAGTCCGCCCAGTCGCCCACGAGGTTCGAGTTGGCGATCAGCACCCGCGGGGCCCACTCATGGGTGCGCAGCACGCCCACCGGCTTGCCGGACTGGACCAGCAGCGTCTCGTCGTCCTCGAGGTCGTCCAGGGTGCGCACGATCGCGTCGTAGGCCTCCCAGGAGCGCGCGGCGCGTCCGGTGCCGCCGTAGACCACGAGGTCCTCGGGGCGCTCGGCGACCTCCGGGTCCAGGTTGTTCATGAGCATGCGCTTGGGGGCCTCGGTCTGCCAGGACTTGGCCGTGATCTCGGTGCCGCGCGGGGCGCGGATCACGCGGGAGGGGTCGTGGCGGGTGAAGGACTGGTCCGCAGTGGGCATGCTGGGCTCCTCGATGATCGGGGGCAGAGGTTCCGCCTGTGGTGGCTGTCACTCCAGGGTGGGGCCGCCGCCGGCCGCTCCGACGTGGTGCGCGTCACCTTCTGTCCGGCATCCCAGACAGGATCGACGACGGCCGCCCTGCCGCCGGCGCCGTCCGCCTAGCCTGGGACGGACGACCCGACGACCGCGAGGAGCCTCCCGTGAACAGCCTTCCCACCTGGAGCGGACGCAGCGACGGCCCCGGCGACGAGCACCGGCGCCTCTGGAGCTCGATCATCGGGCCGGCCTCGCCCGACGAGGCCGCGCGCTCGGCGACCGCCGCCGACGCCGACGCCGCGCTGCTCGGCTTCCGCTCCGACGAGGGCGTCTCCCGCAACGCCGGACGGGTCGGGGCCGCCGAGGGCCCGGACGCGCTGCGCGCCGCGCTCGGCGCCCTGGCCCTGCAGCAGCCGCTGTCGCTCTACGACGCCGGCGACGTCATGACCCAGGGAGAGGACCTCGAGGGCGGCCAGGCCGAGGTCGGCCGGCAGCTGGCCGCCCTGCGCCGGGACTGCGGGCTCACGGGCCTGCTCGGCGGCGGCCACGAGTCCGCGTGGGCCAGCTACCTCGGACTGGCCGAGGAGTTCCGCGGCCGTCGTCTCGGCATCCTCAACCTCGACGCCCACTTCGACCTGCGCCAGGCCGACCGCCCGACCTCCGGCACCCCGTTCCGGCAGATCGCCGAGCACCGGGCGGCCGCAGGGGATCCGTTCGACTACCGGGTGATCGGCATCAGCGAGCCCGGCAACACCCGCGCGCTCTTCGACACCGCGCGCGATCTCGGCGTCGGCTGGCTCACCGATGTCGGCTCCCAGCAGGTCGAGCCGGTCGTCGCGCAGGTCCAGGAGTTCGCCGCGCAGGTGGACGGCCTGTACCTCACGATCGACCTCGATGTGCTCCCGGCCTGCGTGGCGCCGGGGGTCAGCGCGCCGGCCGGGCTGGGCGTGCCCGCGCACGTGATCCTGGCCGCCTGCTCGGCCGCGGCGGGATCGGGCCGGCTGCGCCACTTCGACGTGGTCGAGCTGAACCCGTCCTACGACGTCGACTCCCGCACGGCCCGCACGGCGGCCCGGCTCATCCACGAGATCCTCTCCGCGGCGACCGCCGCGGCCGCCCCGCAGTGAGCTCCGTCCCGGCGAGCGCCCGGGTCTGGTGGCGGCTTCGCGGGGGTGCCTAGGGTTGAGCCCATGGACAGCCGGGAGCAGCTCGAGATCCTCGAGGAGGACGGGCTGCTGATCGTCCCCTCGAGCCGCCGGCGCCTGGCGCTGCGCAGCCTGACCGGCGGCGTGCTCGTGATCGCGGGGGCGCTCCTGTGCTCGGCGGCGGCCGCCGGGCTCGAGTCCGCCGCGCAGATCTTCCTGCGGCCCGCCCTGTGGCTCGGGGCCGTGATCCTCGTCCTCGGCGCGGCCGTGCTCCTGCGCACGCGCACGATCCGGCGCTCGGGGCTGCAGCTGATCCTCACCGATGAGAGCCTCGTGCTCGAGCACAGGCCGCGGGGCACATGGACCACCCTGCACCGGCTGCCCTGGGACGAGATCATCTCCTTCGCCCCCGCCCGCGGTCCCGTGCCCTTCGTCGGCGGCTGCGACCACGTGTCGTACACCCTGCGCCCGCGGGCGGCGCGGCGCTTCGACGACCGCTCCGCTCCCCGGAGCAGCGGCTGGGCCGAGCGCGCCACGGCCACCGAGGGCGGACGCGGTGCCATCCCCCGGGTGGTCGGCTCGGATCCGGCCTCCCTGCTCGAGCTGCTGCGCGCCGCGCACCGCCGCTTCGGCTGAGCCCTCCGCGGCTCGCCCCGCCGGTCCTGCGGCCCCTCAGCTCTTCTTCTGCTCGGCCTCCCGCCGACGGCGCAGGCCGATGAGCACGTCCTCCAGAGCAGCCCGCTCCGCCGCGCTCAGGGCCACGCCCAGCTCCGCGGTCGCCTCGACGGCTTCGCGCGGGGAGATCTCCTCGTGCTGCGTCGGACGGCCGTCGGCACGCACGACCCGCGTGGAGTCCGTGATGGAGACGTGCCCGTGCTCCGTCCAGCGGTTGGCCATCAGCATCACGGTGAACGGCCCCGGAGCCAGCCCGCCCGAGGTGATCCGGTCGCCGGTGTGCACGTCCACGGGCCGCACCGGCAGGCGGTCCGTGATGTGCAGGAGCTCGCCGTCGCGCCGCAGGGTCCAGGTCTCTCCCGCCCCCTCGCCGCCGCGGCGCAGCTCGAAGCGCCTCCCGCCCTCGTCGCGCGAGGCCCCGTCCTCGAGCAGGATCGGGCCCCGGACGCTGAAGCCGAAGCCGGGATCCGCGAACCACTCCTGCCCGTCGATGCGCACCGCGAGGGACATGTGGGTCCGGGCGCTGTCCGGCGAGCCCACCCGTCCGAGGTGCCGGGCGACCTCGAAGCCCAGGTCCTCGAGGGCCGCGGCCATGAGCTGGCCGTGGGCGAAGCAGTATCCGCCGCGGCGGCGCTCGATCAGCTGCCGCTGGACGGCCGCCGGCGCTATGCCGGGGTACGTGCCCAGCAGGATGTCCGCGTTCGTGAAGGGCAGCGTCCGCACGTGGGCGTCGTGCAGGGCCTCGAGCAGCTCGAGGCTCGGCCGAGCCCGCCGCACCCCCAGCAGATCCAGGTAGGAGGGGACGTCGATCTCCTCCGTGCGCCACGACGAGCCGGTCAGCGCAGCGGGCATGGTGCTCCTCCTCGACGACGGGTGCGCAGGATCGCCGATGTGCGGGGCTCCTGCTCCGTGGTGCTTCGAGCCTAGGTGTTGTGGGTCATGAGGTTCTTGGCGCGGGTGCGTCGATGAGATGAGGAACGGGCTCCTCGT
>NZ_VDOR01000061.1 GCF_007666205.1 Kocuria palustris | reverse complement strand
TTATGATGGACATTGCCGCCTGATAGTACACATTGATGTGTCCACTTCCAGGGGTTCACGCCCATCGCCTCCCTCAATGACGCACCCGGTTGGGACACGTACGAGATCACAGATCCCCGACTTGTCCCGGCTGGAGGTCAAACGGGCTCTTCGCAGATGAGGGTGTAGAAGCTGACGGCGCGGCGGTGTCGGGATAGAAGTC
>NZ_VDOR01000060.1 GCF_007666205.1 Kocuria palustris | reverse complement strand
CTCGCATTCTCCGGCCCATTATGGGCCAGACTCAGCGTGTCCACCACTCAGGGTTCATCCCCGATCACGGCGTCTCGGTCCATGACGGAACCATCGACCAGGATCATCAGCCCATGGTCGGTCATCAGGTCGCCATAGAAGGGGACTGCCGCACGAACAGGTGACAGTTGGGGTGTCAGGCCGCGAGGTCCACGGCCGGGTTC
>NZ_VDOR01000005.1 GCF_007666205.1 Kocuria palustris | reverse complement strand
ACGCGGAACTCGGCGGCCACGTGGGCCTTGGGGATCCCGTCGTCGAGGTGGCGCAACACCATGCGCAGCCGGCCGGTCGGGGTCAGGGGTGCATTAAC
This sequence comes from Kocuria palustris, assembly GCF_007666205.1. GTDB lineage: Bacteria > Actinomycetota > Actinomycetes > Actinomycetales > Micrococcaceae > Kocuria > Kocuria palustris_A. The sequence goes on along the minus strand of NZ_VDOR01000005.1, from coordinate 163,179 downwards.
GTGGGTCATGAACGGGCTCTCTCGTGCGGGCGGACGGTGTAGGAACTTCCATCCTGTGACGAGGAGCCCGTTCCTCATCTCATCGACGCACCCGCGCCAAGAACCTCATGACCCACAACACTTAGCGAGGCGTTGACTGAGTGGTCCGCCGGTCCAGACGGTTCCGGTTCGGCCGAGCAGTGAAGCGAGAGCTGCTGCGGCCCATCAGATAGCTCCCCGAGTCAGCCTCAGGCAGTTGCCGCTGCCCACTGCGCCACAGTTGGCCCCCGCAGTTCGGCCTCGCCCGGCGCCAGCAGCGTCCCATCCCCGAAGGCCGGCAGGGACGCCGGGACCGTCACGACCTGTCGCCCGTCGCCGCGGGCCTCGAGCAGGGCGCGGGTGAGCTCCGGCAGGCGGACCTGCTCGGGACCGGCCACCGTCCTGTCCGCGGGGTCCTCCGCAGCGGCGCAGACCAGCGCCGAGCCGACCTCGGCCTCGGCGATCGGCTGGATCAGCCAGTCCTCCACGCGGGCCTCCTGCTCGGACTCCGTGACGGCATTCGGGTTGAGGGCGAACTCCATCCACTGCGCCGAGCGGATCAGCGTGTGCGGCACCTCCGCTGCGGCCAGCGCTTCCTCTCGGGCGCGCTGGGCCACGTAGTACTCGAAGTCGTCCAGGCCGGCGTCGTGGATGCCTGCGATCGACAGGTGCACCAGCCGCGCCACACCGTTGCGCTGGCGGGCCTCGGCCAGATGGCGGGTGGCTGCCGCGAAGGTCTCGACCAGGCCGGCGTCGGGGTCCTCCGGGAGCGGGTTGGACGTGTCGATCATGGCGTCGATACCCGTCAGAGCGTCGTCGAGCCCCTGGCCGGTGCGCAGATCCACGCCGCTGGCCCGCGACAGGGCGACGACCTCGTGCCCTGCGTCTTCGGCAGCCTGAGCGGTGGCGCGTCCGGCGGTGCCGGTGGCTCCGGCGATGGCGATCCTCATGGCTGTGCCTCCTCGTGGATGGCGGCTCCCGCACCGGGCTCACGTGCTTCGGTGCAGGATCTACAGCCCTCCAGGGTAGACCTGCCCGGCCTCAGGCCTGGGGCAGCCACTGCAGGCTGAACTCGCGGCCGTCGGGCACTCCGTTGCGGTTCTGATCCGCCAGCAGCGGATCCGTGTGGATGAACAGCGACTTCGCGAACCAGGCCACGTCGGGAACCAGATTGAAGCCCTCGGCGGCATCGGCCAGCCCGTCGACATCGCTGTCGGTGCTCTGGGCGTTGATGCCGCGGCCGATCTCCTGGCCGTCGGTCAGGCCGTCGTCGTCGGAGTCGGGGGAGGAGGAGCGGGTGGCGGTGGCCACGGTGTCCGCGCCCCACTCCGCGTTGCTCAGCCCGAAGTACTCCACGCCGTCGGGCACGCCGTCGCCGTCCGTGTCGGTGGTCCAGGACTCCGAGTAGTTGGACTGCACCGAGCGGTGCTCGCGCTGATCGCTGAACCCGTCGGCGTCGCGGTCCTCGTAGCAGTCCCGGGCCTCCACGTAGCCGGTGGCCGGCAGGTCCGGGATGCACCGGGGCGGTGCCGGCGGCGACCTCCTGGCCGTCGGAGCGGCCGTCGTGATCGGTGTCGGCGCTCCAGGGACTCGCGGTGGCCTGACCGGTGGCGGGGTCCTTCATCTCCAGGACCTCGCGGCCGTCGGAGAGCCCGCCCCCGTCGGTGTCCGGGTTCAAGGGATCGGTCCCCAGCCCCTGCTCACGGGCGTTGGACGGCCCATCCGGGTCGTGGTCGTTCCAGGCCCCGGCTCACAGCTGCTGAGGGGCTGCTCAGGCTTCAGGCTCCAGCACCCCGACGGCCACCGCCAGGTCCTCCCACGACATGCCCGTGCCCTTGAAGACGTTCGGGCGGTCGTCGCGTCGGGGGATCTCGCCGGTGATCGCGGCCCGCAGGGGCACGAGATCGGGCTCAGCCAGAGTGCCTTCGTCGATCGCCAGGACGACATCCCCGGCCTCACGCAGCGCCGCAGCTCGGTCCTCCACGACGACCTGGGAGCGGCCCATGAGCGCGGCGTCGAGCTCGCGGCGATCCGGCTCGTGCGAGCCCATGGCGATCACGCAGGCGCCATCGGGCACCAGGGAGCCGTCGAACAGCGGCTCGGCCGCCGACGTCGCGCACACGATGAGATCCGCCTGGGCAGCATCCTGCGCGGTGCCGGCGACGACGACCGGGCCGATCTGCGCCAGCTCGGCCACCGCCTTCTGCACCTTCTCCGGGCTGCGGCCCACGATCGTGACGCGCTCCAGCGGGCGGATCGCCAGCATGGCGTGCACGTGGGCGATGGCCTGGGGCCCGGTCCCGAAGACGACGAGGTGACGGGCGTCGTCGGGGGCCAGGACGTCCGCGGCGGCCGCGGAGACGGCCGGGGTGCGCAGCTCGGTGAGCGCGGCGCCGTCGAGCAGGGCCGTGGGGGTCAGGGTGCGGCTGTCCAGCAGGAGGTAGGTCGCCTGGATGCGGGGCAGGCCGAGCTCGGGGTTGCCGGGGGAGACGGAGGCGACCTTGACCCCGGTCCACCGGGACAGCGTCGAGGGCATCAGCAGCAGATGGCCCTCGCCGGCCGGGGTGGTGATGCGGTGCGGGTCTGCGGCGGGATCGAAGCCGTCGAGGATCGCCTGCCGGATGAGCCGACGGGCGCGGTCCGGGCTGACGCGCTCCAGGATCTGCTGGGTGCTGAACCACTCGGGCTGAGTCTCGCTCATGGTGTGGGGCCTCCTTCGCCGCGGGACGGTTGGGATGACAATGCGCTGTTGGAACTCCGCACGATACGTGTGCGGCGGCGGGCAGGTTCCCTCAACGCCGGGCACTCCACGTCAGGACAGATCCTGTCCTCGATATGAGCACACGTCATGGCCCACCGCGACGGCGCTCGCGACGCTGCGACTTGTGAGCGCGCTCACCCGCGGGCAGTCTTAGGAGGACCTCGCGATGATCACGGTCGTGATCCTCGTGCTGAGCGACTGCTTCGAGATCCACCACGAGAAGGACTGACATGACTGCCGCATCCGCGACCACCGATCCCGTCATCGTGGGCGGGGCCCGCACCCCGTTCACCCGTCTGCTGGGCGCGCAGGCCTCCCTGAGCGCCGTCGACCTGGGCGCGGCCGCGATCCGCGGCGCGCTCGAGCGCTCCGGTGTGAGCCCCGATGCCGTGGACACCGTGCTCATGGGCCAGGTCGTGCAGGCCGGCTGCGGACAGAACCCGGCGCGGCAGTCCGCGATCGCCGCGGGCATCGGCTGGGACGTCCCGGCCACGACGATCAACAAGGTCTGCCTGTCGGGTCTGGCCGCTGTCATCGACGCCGCTCGCCTGGTGCGCCTGGGTGAGGCCTCGGTCGTGGTGGCCGGGGGACAGGAGTCCATGACGAACGGCCCGCACGTGCTGCCGAACTCGCGTGCCGGGCACAAGTACGGCGGGGTCGAGCTCGTGGATTCCGTGGCCCACGACGGACTGACCGATGCCGTGACCGGGGAGTCCATGGGGCTGCTCACCGAGCGGGGCAACGCGGAGCGCGGACTGCAGCGCGCCGAGCAGGACGAGGCGGCCGCCGCCTCCCACCGGCGTGCCGCCGCGGCCCAGGCCGACGGCACGTTCGACGAGGAGATCGTGGCCACCGAGATCCCGCAGCGCAAGGGCGACCCCGTGCGGGTGAGCCAGGACGAGGGCGTGCGCCCCGACACCACTCCGGAGTCGCTGGGCAGGCTGCGGGCCGCGTTCTCGAAGGAGGAGGGTGCCTCGGTCACCGCCGGCAACTCGTCGCCGCTGACGGACGGGGCGGCCGCCGTCCTGGTGACGTCGCGGGCCTACGCCGAGGAGCACGGGCTGAGGATCCTGGCCTCGATCGAGGGCTTCGGCCAGGTGGCCGGTCCGGATTCGTCCCTGCACTCGCAGCCCTCGAACGCCATCAAGGCCGCGCTGGCCAAGGCCGGCTGGACCGCGGACGAGCTGGACTTCATCGAGATCAACGAGGCCTTCGGGGCCGTCGTGTGTCAGTCCCTGGCGGATCTGGACTACCCGCTGGAGAAGACCAATATCCACGGCGGAGCGATCGCCCTGGGGCACCCCATCGGCGCCTCGGGCGCTCGCCTGGCACTGACGGCCGCGTACGAGCTGAACCGCCGAGGCAGCGGCAAGGCTGCGGTCTCGCTGTGCGGCGGCGGGGGCCAGGGCGACGCCTTGCTGCTGAGCCGCTGAGGGGCGGTGCCGGGACGGGTCAGGCGGGCCTCGCCTCCGCCCGCGCGCCGCTGTCCGACCAGCCGCATGGCTCGGACGAGGCCGGTGACATCACGATCACAGCCGCACGTGCTGGAGCGTGTCCACCGCGAGATCGCGCCGCTCCGACCGGGGAGCGGGCGATCGGCTGACGTCGCGCCGCGGCCACGCGGGGCCGGGCGCCGTCCGCGAGGCCAGGAACTGGCCCAGCAGCCCGCCCATCGACAGGCAGAAGGCGGTGATGGCACCGGCGGTCAGCTCGTCGCCGGTGCCGCTCACCCCGAAGAGCGTGCCGAGCATCCCCTGGTAGACGTGGGTCCCGGGGAACAGGGGCAGCAGCGCGATCGTCATCGAGGCGTGGGACGGCAGCCCCAGCCGCGCGGAGGCGCGCACGCACACCGCGCCGATGACGATCGCGGCGCCCAGGATCGCCAGGTACGAGCTCAGCCCGGCGGCTTGAAGGAGCAGCACGAGCAGCTGCGCGAGCCCGCCCAGACCCGCCAGGGCGAGCAGCCGCCTGCCGCGTCCTCGGCTGGCCAGCCCGTAGCCGCCGGCCACCCCGAGCGCGCCCAGCACCGAGAGGCTCCAGTGGTGGCTGTCGGGGTGCAGGGCGTCGATGTAGGCCACGGACTCGCCGACGAACGGGGCCATCAGGTGGATCCCCAGCGCCACGCCGGCCACGAGCCCGGCCGTGCGGGAGGCGACGTCCATGAGGCGGCCGGCCGCGGAGAGGTACCAGCCGGTGATGATGTCCTGGGCGGCGCCGTAGGCGGTGATCCCGGCGAGCCAGGCCGCCAGCGAGGCGACGATGCACAGGGCGGTCTGCGCATCGTCGAGCAGCACGGTCGCGGCCGTCGCCCCCAGCACCGAGGTGAGCCCGACGGCGGCCAGGCCGAAGATGCCCGGGGAGCGCAGCCGCTCCATCGCCAGGAACGCGGCGTAGGCAGCCGCGGCGATCAGACCGGCGCTGATTGTCGTGGCGAGGCTGCCGCCCATGATCATGCTGAACCCGGCACCCAGCATGCTGAAGCCCGCGGCCGCCGGCACGTGGTCCTGCCATGCGCCATCGACCCTGCCGTCGACCCGGCCCTCGACTTCGGCCAGGCACTCCCGCAGCGTGCGGCGGCCGTGCGTCAGGTCCTCGATCAGGGCCATGACCCGCGCTCGCAGCTCGAGGTCCAGCGAGCCGGGCGGGGCCTCCGCCACGTGGGTGATCGCGCCGCCGCGTCCGGCAGCCGGGCGGCTGATGATGATCTGGCCCATGGTGATCCCGACGGCCGCGTCGTCCATGCCGGTGCTGCGGAGCACCCGCTGCAGCGACGTGGTCGTGGCGGCGGAGCTGGCTCCGCCGCGGATCAGGGCCTCGCCCAGCAGGGCGGCCAGACGGAAGGCGTCGTCTTCTCGCGTCGACATGGCGGGAACGCTAGCGGCGGCGCAGATGCGTGGGCTGGGGCAGGCGTGCTCAGGGCCGGGGCGGGCCGTGGGAATCGGCTGGGGCGGACCTCACCCGCCGCTGACGACGCCCGCCTCATGACCTGTGGGTCGAGGCCCCGGCGGGGCGGGCCGGCGGCTTCCCCGTGCAGCCAGAAGTCGGCGGCCGTCGTCCTCAGTGGGTGAAGGGCCGGGAGAAGACCGGGACCATGATGTCGCTCGAGTTCACCTCGTCGGGCACCTCCTTGCGGAAGGTGCGCCCGGGGTGGGCGCGGGCGAACTGCCGGGCGCGGGTGGCCCAGAGGGCCTCGGAGGCGATGTACTGCCCCAGCAGGCCGCCGACGGACAGGCAGAACGCGGTGATCGCGCCCTGGAGCATGGCGGCGCCGGCGCCCTCGGTGGCGAAGATCGTGCCGAGCAGCCCCTGGTAGACGTACATGCCCGGGAACAGCGGCAGCAGCACCACGGTCATGGTGGCGTTCGACGCCAGGTCCAGCGCTCGGGTCAGGACCACGCACAGTGCGCCGGCCACGACGGAGGCGGTGAGGATCGAGGCGAAGGAGCTCATCCCGGCCGCGCCCATGATCAGCACCGAGAGCTGGACCAGCCCGCCGAAGAGCCCGAGGGAGGCCAGGACCTTCCCGCGGCCGCCGGCCGAGAGGGCGAAGCCCGCGGAGACGAACACGGCGCCGATGATCGACGGGATCCACCGGGAGCTGTCGGCCTGCAGGGACTCGAGGTACCCGGGGTCCGAGCCCAGCAGGGGCTCGATGAGGTGGATGCCCAGGGCCACTCCGGCCACCAGGCCGGCGGTGCGCGTGATCACGTCCATGAGCCGGCCCGTGGCCGAGAGATACCAGCCGGTGATGAGGTCCTGGACCGCCCCGTAGGCGGCGATGCCCGCGAGCCAGGCTGCCAGCGCCGCGACGATGCACACGGCCGTCTGGACGTCGTCGAACAGCACGGTGACCACGCTGGCCCCGGCCACGGCCATCATCCCCCCGGCGCCCAGGCTGAAGATCCCGGGGGCGCGCAGCCGCTCGAGCAGGGCGAAGGCTCCGTAGACGGCCGCGGACAGGAGGGTGGCCGCGATCGTCGTGACGGTGTTCCCGCCCAGGACCAGGCTGAAGCCCAGGCCCAGCGCGGTGTAGCCCAGGACGGACGGCCAGTGGGAGGCATGGCTGCGCTGCGCCTCGAGCTCGTTCAGGGCGCGCAGGCCCTCCTCGGCGTCGATGTGCCCCAGGACGAAGTCCTCGAGGATCCGGTTCGTCTCGGAGCGCAGCCCCACGTCGAGCGTTCCGGTGGCGGTCTCGTTGACCCGAGTGCTGGGTGTGGCTCCATCGCGGCCGGCATGGCTGATGGTGACCTGGCCCATCGTGACGGCGACGCTGACGTCGATGACGTCCGAGCGGCGATAGACGGCGAGCAGGGAGGTGGTGGTGCTGGCGGAGCTGGCGCCCGCGCGGAGCAGGGAGTCGCCGAGGCGGATCGCGAAGTCGTCAGTGGCCTGATAGTTCGAGGGCATGCGCGGGACCCTATCCCGGCGGACCGACGTCCGTCGCATCGTCCGTCGGCGCGCCCCGCAGACGGCCCGGATCACCGCCCGGTCGGACAGGCCCCGTGCTCCGGCGGCTCCGGTCTCCGACCGCGGGTCCGACGACCTCGTGGGGCGCCGTCACTGCGGCGGGCGCGTCACTGCACGGGGTCGGGGATGCCGAACGGGTTCGGAACGCCGTCGGTGACATCCCACTGGGAGACGTCGGTGGTGGCGCAGTAGTCCTTGATCTCCTGCAGCGCGGGGCCGCTGGGGATCCCGGCCGGGAAGTAGTCCGAGTAGCAGGAGCCGCCGAGCTCGAAGTGGCGATAGGCCTCGGCGGACAGCCCGGCGGAGCCGGCCCCCGCCTGGCCCGGTGCCTGGCCGCCGGTCGCGCCCTGGCCCGCGCCGCCGCCTGCGGAGCCTCCGCCGGTCGCGCCGCCTGCCCCCGGACCGGCCGCACCTCCGCCGGCTGCGCCTCCGCCGGTCGCGCCGTCTGCGGCCTCGCCCTGCTCCGCCGGTGCCTGACCGGCGCCCGCCGGCGCTCCCTCGGCCAGATCGGGGATGTCCTCGGGGCGGGGGTTCGCGGGCACCGCGCCCTCCTCCGCCGGGGCGGCGTGGGGCGCCGCCTCGCTGGTGGGCGCGGCCTGCTCCGGGGTCGTCGCCGGGTCCGCGGGGGCTTCCGTCTCCGGCTCGTCCGTCTCGGGGGCCGACGACTCCTCCGACGAGGTCGGGGAGCTCTCCGCGCTGGTGGACTCCGACGCCTCGGAGCTCTCGGGGGACGAGGACTCATCCTCCCCGCTGCCGCAGCCGGTCAGGGCCAGGGCGAGCCCGGCGGTCAGGGCGGCGGAACGGATCCAGAGCTTCATGGGGGCCTCCTGTCGGTGCGGATCTCGGCGAGCGGACCCGTCGCCGACCAGGAATCCGCGGTCACCCCCATTCAACATCGTCTCGTGGCCGGCCGCGATGAGCTGCGGCAAGCAGCCGTGTCGAGGCTCACCCCGGTGCCGTGTGCGAGGTGGCCACGGCGATGCCGTCGCCGGCCGGTCACAGACCGGATGCGGACGCCCCCCGGCCGTCAGGCCCCGGCACCGCCTCCGGTCCCGATCCCCAGCCCGAGAGCCAGCCCTGCCCCGGCCGCCGCGACAGCGACCGCGAGCATCCCCAGACTGTGGGCCGCGGCTGCCGCCCAGCGGCGGTCCTGCAGCAGCCGGACGGTCTCCGCACTGGCCGTCGAGAAGGTCGTGAAGCCGCCCAGGAACCCGGTCCCCAGGATCAGCTCCCACGCCTCCGGGACCAGGAGACGCGCCGCCAGACCGGCGAGCAGCCCCAGCGCCAGGGAGCCGCTCCCATTGATCAGGAGCGTGGGCCACGGCAGTCGACTGGGGAGCGCCGCGCGGAGGAAGCCGTCGAGCACGAAGCGCGCCACGGCGCCCAGCCCGCCGGCCGCCGCGATGCCCAGAAGGAGCAGCGGGGTCATGGCGCGCGGGCCCCGTCCGTGCATCGGACGGCGGCGCAGACGGCGATACCGCCCAGGGAGGCCAGCGCCCCCAGGACCACGGTGCCCACGGCGTACGCCAGCCCGAGGCCGACGGCCGCTTGGCCGAGCAGCAGGGCCGAATCCGCGGCAAGAGCGCTGTACGTGGTGAACCCGCCGAGGAAGCCGGTGCCGAGCAGCAGCCGCAGACCTCGTCGGGGGCCGGCATCCGGGCCGAGGCGAGCCAGGCTCTCGAGCAGCACACCCAGCAGGAAGGCCCCGATCAGATTGATCCCCAGGATCGTGAGGGGAAGCCGGCCGGTCTGGGGCAGGACCAGGGTGAGCGCCTCCCGCGCGCCGGTCCCGGCCGCGCCGCCCAGGAACACCAGGGCGATCGGGGCCGGGCGCAGATGATCAGGGCGATCGCGGCGGGCCGCAGCCGGGGCGTCGCCGTCGGACAAGGGCACAGGGGATCGGGGCATGCGGGTCCATCGGAAGCAGCGGGGACAGGGGCCGACGACCCCCTCGCGGTCCATTGTGCTCCGCGCGACGAGGCCGGGGAGCGACGCGAGCCACGGGACCGGGCGCCGCCGAGCCATCGGCCGGGAAGGCGCAGGTGCCGGCAGGGACCGCCCCGATGCCCGCCCACATGCCGATCCGGGCAGGTCAGCCTTGGTTGACCAGCCTGCTGATCGCCGGTAGACCGATGGCATGACCGCGGGCCGCCCGGCCCGCATCGAGGGGCCCAGGCCCGGAAGAGAGACCGCCATGCGCAGCCCAGCTGACACCCTCCAGAGCATCGTCCGCCGCATCGAGAGCCTCTCGGCCGTCGATGGAGTCGCGGAGAAGGCCTCCGAGGCGGTGGGTGCGGCCACCGCCCCCACCGTCGTGCGCAATGCCCTGTCCGGCTCGTGGCTGGGGCATCAGCTCCACCCGATCATGGTGCAGGTCCCCATCGGCGCCTGGGGCGCGGCGACCTTCCTGGATCTCGTCGGCGGGGACGAAGCCGAGGACGCGGCCCGGAAGCTCGTCGGGGCCGGGATCCTGGGCGCGCTGCCGGCGGCGGCCTCCGGCGCCTCGGACTGGTCCTACGAGCACGGCGCCGCGAGCCGCGTGGGCCTGGTCCACGGCCTCGCCAACGAGACGGCCGCGGGGCTGCAGATCGCCTCCTGGATCGTGCGCGGCAGCGGCAGGCGGGGCGTCGGCGCGGCGCTGAGTCTGGCCGCGATCGGCCTGACCGGGGCGGCCGGATACCTGGGCGGCCACCTGTCGTTCGTCCAGGGCGTCGGCGTGAACAAGGCGGCAGGGGAGGAGCCGGCCGAGGACTGGATCGACGTCGCCTCCTGCGATGCGCTGAGCCAGGACGAGCTGCAGAAGGTCACCGCCGACGGCCGCGACCTCGTGCTGATCCGCCAGGGGGAGACGCTGCACGCCGTCTCCGACGTCTGCACGCATGCCGGCGCCCCGCTGCACGAGGGCTCGGTCGAGGACGGCTGCCTGGTCTGCCCGTGGCACGGCAGCCGCTTCCGGGTCGAGGACGGCGGCGTGGAGCGCGGCCCCGCGACCGTTCCGCAGCCCGCCTGGGAGGTCCGGGTGGAGGGCGGCCGCGTCCAGGTGCGCGCCGCCCGGCGGTGACCGCGGGCCCGCAGTGACCGCAGGCCGGCGGCAGGCCGGGGCCGTGCCGCCGGCCGAGGGCTAGACTGCTCGGGCACATCCACCGAGCACGAGAGGCAGGCCGGGTTCTCCGTGGCGACATCCGCTTCACCGCAGCTGGGGACGGAGGCGCTGCAGATCCTCGAGTCGGTCTTCGGCTACGAGTCCTTCCGCGGCAAGCAGGCGGAGATCGTGGAGCACGTGGCCGCCGGCGGCGATGCCGTCGTGCTCATGCCCACGGGCGGCGGCAAGTCGCTGTGCTACCAGATCCCCGCGCTGCTGCGCCCCGGGACCGGCGTGGTGGTCTCCCCGCTGATCGCCCTGATGGCCAATCAGGTCGACGCCCTGGCCGCCGTCGGCGTGAAGGCCGCATACCTCAACTCCTCCCTGTCCTTCGAGGAGGCCGACGAGGTCGAGCGCCGCCTGCTGGCCGGCGAGCTCGACCTGGTCTACATGGCTCCCGAGCGGCTCGTGCAGCCCCGCACCCTGCAGCTGCTGGCCCGTTCGGACGTCTCCCTGTTCGCGATCGACGAGGCGCACTGCGTCTCCCAGTGGGGCCACGACTTCCGCAAGGACTACCTGGGCCTGTCGGTGCTGGCCGAGCGCTTCCCCGACGTCCCCCGGATCGCGCTCACCGCGACCGCGACCGAGGCCACGCACCGGGAGCTGACGCAGCGCCTGTCCCTGCAGGACGCCGCGCACTTCGTCGCGAGCTTCGACCGGCCCAACATCCAGTACCGGATCGTGGAGAAGGACCAGCCGCGCCAGCAGCTGCTGAGCCTGATCCGCACCGAGCACCCCGGCGACGCCGGGATCGTCTACTGCCTGTCGCGCAGGTCCGTCGAGCAGACCGCGCAGTTCCTGCGCAAGCAGGGCATCGACGCGGAGGCCTATCACGCCGGTCTCGACGAGCAGCAGCGGGCCGAGCGCCAGGCCCGGTTCCTGCGCGAGGACGGGGTGGTCATGGTGGCCACGATCGCCTTCGGCATGGGCATCGACAAGCCCGACGTCCGCTTCGTCGCGCACCTGGACCTGCCCAAGTCCATCGAGGGGTACTACCAGGAGACGGGCCGCGCCGGCCGCGACGGCCTGCCCGCGACCGCATGGCTGGCCTACGGGCTGCAGGACGTCGTGCAGCTGCGGCGGATGATCGACCAGTCCGACGGCACCGCGGAGCACCAGCGCTCGCAGCGCCGGCACCTGGACGCCATGCTCGCGCTGTGCGAGACCATGACCTGCCGCCGCGTGCAGATCCTCAGCTACTTCGGGCAGACCGGCGAGCCCTGCGGCAACTGCGACAACTGCCTGAACCCGCCCCAGGGCTGGGACGCCACGGTCCCCGCGCAGAAGATCCTCTCCGCGATCATCCGCCTGGACCGGGAGCGACGGCAGCACTTCGGCTCGGGGCAGATCATCGACATCCTGCGCGGCAAGCCCAATCCCCGCTCGGACGAATCCGATCACCAGGCGCTGAGCGTGTGGGGGATCGGCCAGGACCTCAGCGCCCAGCAGTGGAAGGGCCTCGTGCGCCAGCTGCTGGCCCGCGACGTCCTGGCCGCCGTGGGCGACTACGCGACCCTGGCCCTGGGGCCCGAGGCCGACGGGGTCCTGCGCGGGCGCACGACGCTCGAGCTGCGCCGGGAGACCGGCAGGACGAGGACGACGGCGGCCCGGTCCTCCCGCTCGGGCACCTCGGCCGCGCGCAGCGAGCTGTCGCCCGAGGAGATCGAGGTCTTCGAGGCCCTGCGGCGCTGGCGCACCGAGCAGGCCAAGGAGCAGGAGGTCCCGGCCTACGTCGTCTTCGCCGACGCCACGCTGATCGCGATCGCCCAGCGCCGACCCGACACGACCTCGGACCTCCACGGCGTCAGCGGCATCGGCGCAAAGAAGCTCGACCGGTACGGGCCGGCCGTCGTCGACGTGGTCCGCCGGGCCGTGTCCTGACGGCACCGTCTCCTCGGCTCCCGTCGTCCCGGCCGGCGTGGCCTACCGTGGGGGCCATGGACGAGACGACGCCTGAGCCCCAGACCCGCTCCGCCGACGGCGCGCAGCCGGATCCGCACGAGGTTCAGCGGATCACCGAGGCCCTGGCGGCCGTGCGCGAGCGCATCGACGCAGCCGCCCGCGCCGTGGACCGGGATGCCGAGCAGATCCGCCTGCTGCCCGTGTCCAAGACCGTTCCCGAGGACCGGCTGCGCGCGGCCGTGGCCGCCGGATGCGCCGAGCTGGGGGAGAACAAGGTCCAGGAGGCCGCGGGCAAGGCCTCCGCGATGGCCGACCTGGGCGTCCGGTGGTCGATCATCGGGCACCTGCAGCGCAACAAGGCCAAGGACGTGGCCGCCTTCGCCGACGAGTTCCAGGCGCTGGACAGCCTCCGGCTGGCCGAGGCGCTGGACCGTCGGCTGCAGGGCGAGGGGCGCGGCCTCGACGTGATGGTCCAGGTCAACACCTCGGGGGAGGACTCCAAGTTCGGCATGCCGCCGGAGGAGGTCCCGCAGTTCCTCGAGCAGCTGCCGCAGTTCGCCTCGCTGCGGGTCACCGGACTGATGACGATCGCGATGGCCTCCGAGGACGAGGACCGGGTCCGCGCATGCTTCCGGCGGCTGCGCGTGCTGCGGGATCGGGCGCAGCAGGACGGGCCGGGATTCGCCGGCGACGGCGAGCTGTCGATGGGCATGTCGGAGGACCTCGAGCTCGGCGTGGCCGAGGGCTCCACGTGCGTGCGCGTGGGCCGCTCGATCTTCGGGAGCCGGCCGGCCCCGCGGGGCTGAGCCGGCCGCGCGCCCGGATCCCGACCGACCGGTCAGGCGGGCGGGGTAGTCTGCGCCCTCCGACGGGCAGACAGGCTGCCGTCGCCCGGCGTCGAGGGAGAGGGCGATATGTCCAGCAGCCGCGCGGATGAGCCGGAGCTCGCCGAGTCCTTCGTGATGGTGCTGGGACAGCGCCGTCGGCGCAGCCTCCGCGGCGCCCGGAACCTGGCCGCGCTGGGAGCCCTGCTCGGACTCTGCGTCGGCGCCGAGTCCCTCGCCGCGGGCACGACCGCCCACGTCCGGGCCGACTGGCTGTCCGAGTCGGATGAGCTCGGCGTCCTGGCCGCGACCGTCCTGCTGCAGGTCGCCATGGTGCTCAGCGGCATGCTGAGCGCGCACGGGGTGATCAGCCGGCCGCCCCGACCCGGCGTGCGCCTGCTCGTCGATCGGCTCGTCGGCTCCGCCGGGCTGCTCCTGGCGACGGCCGCGGTGCTGGGATTCGGCGGCGTCCTGGCCCAGGGCCCCCTGCCGGTGCCGCGCCTGCTGGTGGGGGTGGTCGCCGCCTTCCAGCTGTGCAGCGCGGTCCTCTGCGCCCTGCTGGCGCCGATGCTCCTGCGGCGCTGGGCCTGGGTGGTCCCGGTGCTGGGCTTCGCCGTCTGGATGGCGCTCGGGCTGGCGGCGGGGACGGTGCAGACGGCCGGGCCGTCGACGGCCGTCGCGGCCTCCACGGGGCTGGGCGGGCTGTTCGAGTCGGAGACCCTGGCCGTGATCATCACCCTGGGCTGCTGCCACTGGGCGGGCGCCGTGGTCGTCTGCCTCGGGCATCTCGTCGACGGCAGCGCCCCGGTCGTCCGCGCCCTCGTTCCGGCGCTGGCCGGGATCGGCACGGTGATCTTCCTGCCGCAGATGCTCACCGGGGCCAGCATCGGCCATCTCATGCTGGCGGTCGCGCTCGCCCCGCTGGCCGATGTCGCGATGCCCGGCGCCATCGCCGACTACGACATCGGGCTGCCCCTGCTGACCCTCGGCTGGGCCTTCGGGCTCACCGGCAGCCTGCTGATCGCCGGTCGGATCGACTCGTCCTGGTGCGCCGCGTGCGCCGTCGCCCTCGGGGCGCCGCTGTCCATCCTGCTGGGGCGCCTCACCACGTGACCGGGCTCGCCCCGCGCACGCGAGCGCCCCTCTTGCGCCCCCAACGGTCCTGCAACCAGCCGTGCAACAGCGGCTCCGCAGCGCGACCGCGCCCCGGGGCGGCGCTACCCTGACCGCGTCGCAGCCCGGCTCGCGCCCCTGTGTCCTGCGCCGGGGCCGCCCGGTCACGTCCGCCCCCCCCCAGTCCGTCCCCTCGCACCAGGAGCCGCCGCCCATGACCCGTGTCGTCCAGGAGACCTCGGCCGGCTTCGGCAGCCCCGGGCAGCGATCGGAGGGCGCGGCGACGGGTGTGGACGGGGAGCAGCTGTCCGCCGGGCTCGTGCTGAGCATGCCGCCGTCGCGTCGCAGCAGCGTGAGGGCGGCGCGCAATGCCCTTGCCGTGATCAGCCTGATCGGCTTCCTGGGCTCGTCGGACTGGCTGGTCCGGGAGGTGCTGGGCGGCGCCGGCCCGGAGTGGGGCAGCCCGGTCCAGCACGTGAGCTACCTGACGGCGGTGTCCTGCCTCCAGGCGTGCTTCGTGCTCACCGGCATGAACGCCACGCACACGATCCTGCGTCACCCGCCGCATCGCGTCCCGGGCTTCTGGGCGACCCGCATGGTCGGTCTGCTGGTGACGGTGCTGGTCGCCGCCGCCCTGCACGCGGCGGCCGCGCAGCTCGACCCGGCGGGCCTGTCCGCCCCGCGCTTCCTGCTCGCGGCCGTCCTCGCCTACCCGCTGGTCATGACGCTGTCGGAGCTGCTGCTGGCCCTGCACCCCCTGCGCCGGCACGCGGCCGCGATCTCGATCCTCGCCCTCGCCGCGTGGCTGGTCTGGGCGCTGGCGGTGGGGCCCGAGCGCACGCGGGGCGCGGGCTCGGCCGTCCAGGACTCCGTGACCTCGTGCGGCGGCGTGGAGCCGAGCACGCTGGTCGCGGTCCTGGCTCTGGGGTACTGCTACTGGGCCGGAGCCCTGATGGTCGCTTTGGGCGATCTCCTGGACTCCCGCGGGCGCGCGTTCCGCTGGTCCATGCGGCTGCTGTCCCTGCTGGGCTTCGTCCTCCTGATCCCCCAGGCAGCGGTCGGAGCGAGCCTCGGCCACCTCATGCTGGCCATCGCGCTGACGGCCCTGCTGGATCTGCGCCTGCCGCGCGCGCTGGGCCGGCATGACATCTGGATGGGGGTCCTGTTCATCGGCTGGCCCCTGTCGATCGTGCTGAGCCATCTGCTCACGGGCGAGTCGGCGTCCGTGCCCGGCTCGGTGGCGGCCTGCCTGCTGGCCGTCGCCGCGGCCACCGCGCTCGCGGTCCGGGTGGTCGAACCGGTCGAGCGGCGCATGTGGATGCGGCTCGACCGGCGGCGGCGCGGCTCGCGACGGCGCGCGCCCCGTCCGGCAGAGCGCTCCCAGTAGAGTGGGGGCCGTGAATCGAGTGCTCGTCATCGCGGCCCATCCGGCGGAGACCGCCCAGCTGCCCCCGGAGGCCGACGTGGCCGTGACCGGCATCGGCATGTCCCGCGCCGCCGCGCTGACCGCCCGGGCCGTGCTGGAGCGGGCGCCGTCGCCCGAGCAGCGCCGGGATCTCGTCGTGGTCAACCTCGGCAGCTGCGGGGGCCTGCAGCCCGGGCTGTCCGGGATCTTCGAGCCCTCCGTGGTGCTCAACCGCGATGTGGACGCCGAGCTGCTGCGGGCCATGGGCTCCGAGCCCGACGACCGCATCCCCCTGGCCGAGCTCGGCCAGGTCGGCGACGGGTCGATCCTGGCCACCGGCGACTCCCTCGTGGCAGGAGGACCCGTGCGCGACGCCCTGGCCGAGCGCGCCCAGCTCGTCGACATGGAGGGCTTCGCGGTGGCCACCGCGTGCCGCGAGCTCGGAGTGCGGATGCGCATGGTCAAGCACGTCTCGGACGACGCCGGCGCCCAGGCCCTCGAATGGCTCGACCGGGTGCAGGTCTCGGCCCGCGAGCTCGCCGCTTGGTACGCGCAGAGCATCGAGGGCCTGCGCCGCGCCGAGCCGGCCCCCGCGGGGCAGGACGGGGGCCTGTCATGAAGCTCATCCGGCAGCGGGAGTCCCTGGGCGCGGAGCTGGACTACACCGCGGGGGAGCGCCTGCTGCGCGCCGTGCGCACCGGTCGCGAGCCCGTCCTGCGCCTCTACCAGCCCCGCCCCACGGTGGCCTTCGGGCGGCGCGACGAGCTGCTCGCCGGGTTCGGCGCCGCCGAGCGCTCGGCGCGGCGCAGCGCGTTCTTCCCGCTCGTGCGCAAGGTCGGCGGGCGGGCGGCCGCCTACCACCGCGGCTGCCTGATCATCGATCACATCGAGCCCTCGGAGGACCCCAAGGCGGGGATCCAGGACCGCTTCGAGCTGTTCGGGGACATGATCGTGGCCGCGCTCGAGGAGCTCGAGATCCACGCCGACGTCGGCGAGCTGCCCGGCGAGTACTGCCCGGGCGAGCACAGCGTCCACGGCACGGGCCGCACGGCGGATCGTCCCCGGGCGCAGCTCAAGCTGGCGGGCGCGGCCCAGCGCGTCGTCTCCGACGCCTGGTACTTCTCCACCGTCGTCGTCGTCGAGCAGTCGGAGCCGCTGCGCTCGGTGCTCACGGACGTCTACCGGGACCTCGGCATGGAATGGGACCCCGCCACGTGCGGCGCCGTCGACGATCTGCGCCCGGGCACCCGGGTCGCGGAGGTCGAGGCCGCGGTGCGCAAGGTCTACGGCATGTACGCCCGCCACATGGGCTACGGATCCTTGAGAGAGCAGGCCTTCTGATGTGCGGACGCTTCGTGATCGCCCGAGCAGCGGGCGACCTGATGGCCGACGTCGACGCCCGTCCCGGCGAGCCGTTCCGGGGCGAGGACCTCGACGAGCTGAGAGCCGACTGGAACGTCGCCCCCACGACCGAGATCCCCGTCGTGCTCGAGCGGGTCGAGGACGGCGAGGTCCTGCGCGAGCTGCACGTGGCGCGCTGGGGGCTGGTGCCGTCGTGGGCCGACGACCTCTCGGTGGGCGCGCGGATGTTCAACGCCCGCTCCGAGACCGCGGCGCAGAAGCCGTCGTTCCGCGCCGCCGTGAGGAAGCGCCGCTGCGCGATCCCCGCCAACGGGTACTACGAATGGCAGAAGCGCCTGGGCCCGGACGGCACGCCGGCCAAGGGGACCAAGGACGCCCCGGCCAAGCAGCCGTACTTCATCCACCCGCCGGAGCAGTCCCGGAACATCTGGTTCGCTGGGCTCTACGAGTGGTGGCAGGACCCGCAGGGCGCGTGGATCCTCTCGTGCTCGATCCTCACCGCGGCCTCCCCGGGCCCGGACAGCGACGACGAGACCCTGGCCGGTCTCGCCGCGATCCACGACCGCACCCCGGTGGCCATGGACCGCGATGCCCTCGACGCGTGGCTCGATCCGGCCGCGGAGTCCAAGGACGAGGCGCAGGCGCTGATCGAGCGCGTCGTGGCCCAGCGGGAGGACGTGGCCGCGACCTGGGAGCTGCGTCCGATCGGACAGGCCGTCGGCAACGTGCGGAACAATTCGCCGGAACTCGTGGAGCCGGTCGCCGCGCTCTTCTAGCGTGGAGACGGCGGGCGATGACGCCCGCCGCACGACCACCAGGAGGATCCATGAGCGACTTCACCGACAGCCCGTCCGCCGCCGTCTCCCGCTTCGCGGCCGCCTGCAGCGGGGCGGTGATCGCGACCGCCTCGGCTGAGGGTGGCTACCCCGAGTCCGCCTGGGTCAACACGGCCGTGACCGACGCGGGTCTCATCGTCTTCGGCACCTCGAAGGAGACCAGCAAGGCCGTCAACCTCCAGGCCGATCCCCGGGTCTCGCTCGTGTTCGTGGACGGCGAGGGCCACGAGATCCAGGCCCGCGCGGAGGCCCGCGTCCTGGAGGGCCCCGAGGCCGGCGAGGGCGGCCAGGCCCTGAGCGCCGCCCACCCGGGAGGCAAGCCCGATCCCGAGACCGGGATCCTCGTGGGCCTCAGCGTCGTCTGGGCCCGCTGGGTCGACGCCACCGTGCAGCCGCCGGTGATGGAGGAGAGCACCTTCTGAATCCTGGTGCCGCGCTGATCCGCCTCCCGGCCCCGGCCCCGGGGCGAGCGGCCCCGGGGCCGGGAGGCGGCTCGCGCCGGGGACGGCGCGGCCGGATCAGCGCAGGGACTCGGCCAGGTCTCGGCAGCGGCTCAGGGCCGCATGCAGCTCCGCTCGGCGGGGCCGGGCCATGTCGCCGGGATGGCCGCGGAAGGGGGAGAGCCCGTCCAGCCCATCGCGGTCGATGACCTCGAGCACCCGCCCGATCGCCTCGGCCACCGTCGTGCGCCCGTCGAGGTGCTCGGCCGCGGCGTCCAGGGCCAGCGCGATGGCCTGGGTCTGCCCGGCCTCGGCCAGCTGGGAGACCGCCGACAGGTCGATGTCCGTGCCGGCGCGCTGGATCGTGTGCAACCCGCGGGCACGCGACGGCTTCGCCCGGCCGCGGCCCCTCCCGCCGCCCTGGGTCCCGGGAGCGGGCAGAGAGCCCGCGGGCAGGAGGCGATCGACGCCGTCGGGGAACAGTGCCTCCTCCGTCTCGGCCAGCGGCGCGGGCGACTGCTCGATGAGGCGCCGGACCTCCGCGGTGACATCGCGCGGCTGATACGACTCCATGGCGATCACGTGATCGGCGGCCTCGAAGAACGCGCTCGAGCCGCCGGCCACCAGCACGGTGGAGACGCCCTGCTGCGCTCGCAGGGTGCGGACGCGGTCCACGAACGGGGTGATCGGCTCGCGGTCGGCCGGGATCAGCGCCCGCATGCGGGCATCGCGGATCATGAAGTTCGTGGCCGAGGTGTCCTCGTCGATCAGCAGGGCCGGGGCCCCGGCCTCGAGCGCCTCGACCAGGCCCGCGGCCTGCGAGGTCGAGCCGCTGGCGTTCGTCGTCGTGAAGGCCGAGGTGTCGGTGCCCTGCGGCAGATCCGCGATGAAGGCCGAGATGTCGGTCCCGGCCACACTGCGCCCGTCCTCCGCGCGGATCGACACGGCGTCGCGGCGGGACAGCACCCACTCCCGGCCGTCGCCGGCGATGTGCGGGTGCACTCCGCGCTCCAGCGCCCGCAGCAGGGTGGACTTGCCGTGGTAGCCGCCGCCGACGATGACCGTGACTCCCTCCGGCACGCCCATCCCGGACACGGTGCGCCCGCTGGGCAGCTCGAAGCGGACCCGCAGCGAATCGGGGGCGCGGAACGGCTCCGCCCCGCGGCGCAGCGGCAGATCGGAGTCCCCGGAGGCGCGCGGCAGGACGGCGTTGTCGCCCACGAAGCCCACGAGGCCGCGCTCGGCCAGCTGCGCCTGGAGGTGCTCCTGATCCTGGAGCAGCTCGACGTGGCGGCGCAGGGCCTCCTGGTCCAGGGCGGCCGCCAGCAGGGACCGCTCGACGACGGCCGGCAGGGTCTCGGCCAGCAGGGTCGCCGCGGCCTTCCCGCGGATCCGCCTCCCGTTCGCGGGCAGCGCCGCCTCGAGGCGCACCTCGACCCGGTCCGCATCGGCGATGACCGCGGTGCGCTCCAGGACCTGCTGCCCCGGAGCCATGATCCGCAGCGAGCCCGCCGCCTTGTCCCGGCCGCCGGCGCCCGCGCGGTGCAGGGCGTCGGCGAGACGGCGCAGCAGGTGATCGCCCACCGCGGTGCGCCGAGCGCGGCTGCCGAGCAGCTCGACCGGAACGCCCGTGGCCTCGCGCGGCAGCTCGAGGCGGATCTTCGACGGCGGCGCGTACGGATCCGACTGCAGGTGATCGACGTGCAGCAGGGCCGGGCCCAGATCCCAGGCGCCCTTCAGATCGCGGTAGGCGGGGTAGCCGCGGCCGTCCATGCGGTGCAGCTCGCGGCGGAGATCCTCGGATGTGCGCATCCTGTCAGGCTAGACAGACCGGCCCGGCCCGGACCAACCGGGCCCGGGCGGTCCTCCGGCATCCTCCCGGCCGCCTTCCGTAGGGTGCTGCCATGAGCCAGCCCGCGCCGTCCACCGCCGCAGCCGATGCCGCAGCCGCCGCCTCCGCCGATCGCGCCCACGAGGTCATCCGCGTGTCCGGGGCGCGGCAGAACAACCTGCGCGATGTCACGATCGAGATCCCCAAGCGACGGCTGACGGTGTTCACCGGGGTGTCCGGATCGGGCAAGTCCTCGCTCGTGTTCTCGACCGTCGCCGCCGAGTCGCAGCGGCTGATCAACGAGACCTACAGCTCCTTCGTGCAGGGCTTCATGCCCTCGACGGCCCGCCCCGAGGTCGACGTCCTGGAGGGGCTGACCGCCGCGATCGTCGTGGACCAGGAGCGCATGGGCTCGAACCCGCGCTCGACGGTGGGCACGGCCACGGACGCCCATGCGGTGCTGCGGATCCTGTTCTCCCGCTTCGGGCAGCCCCACATCGGCCCGCCCCCGGCGTTCTCGTTCAACACCCCGTCTGTCACGGCCCGGGGCTCGATCACCGTGGCCCGGGGCCGGCAGCAGAAGCAGGTCAGCTCGTTCACGCGCACCGGAGGGATGTGCCCGCAGTGCGAGGGGCGCGGCACGGTCTCCGACCTGGACCCGCACGAGCTCTACGACCCGGACAAGTCCCTCGAGGACGAGGGCGCGATCCGCGTCCCGGGCTACAAGGCCGGCGGATGGTCGGTGCGCTACTACGCGGAGTCCGGCTTCCTGGATCCCGCCAAGCGGATCGGGGACTACTCGGAGCAGGAGCTGCACGACTTCCTGCACCACGAGCCGGAGCGCATCAGCTTCCGGGGCATCAACACGACCTACGAGGGGCTCATCCCCAAGATCCGCTCGTCGATGCTCGCCAAGGACCGCGAGTCCATGCAGCCCCACATCCGGGAGTTCGTGGACCGGGCCGTGACCTTCGCGCAGTGCCCGCAGTGCCGGGGCACGCGCCTGAGCCGGGAGGCCCTGTCCTCGACGATCGACGGGATGAGCATCGCGGATCTGTGCGCGCTGCAGATCACCGAGCTCGCCGACTGGGTCCGCACCCGCGACCTGCCCTCGGCCGCGCCCCTGCTCGGGTCCCTGCAGCGGATCCTGGACTCGTTCATCGACATCGGCCTGGGCTACCTGTCCCTGGAACGGCCCACCGGGACGCTGTCCGGGGGAGAGTCCCAGCGCACCAAGATGATCCGCCATCTGGGCTCGGCCCTCTCGGACGTCACCTACGTCTTCGACGAGCCCACGACCGGTCTGCACCCGCACGACATCGAGCGGATGAACCGGCTGCTGCTCGGGCTGCGCGACAAGGGCAACACCGTGCTCGTCGTCGAGCACAAGCCCGAGGTCATGCGCATCGCGGATCATGTCGTCGACCTCGGGCCCGGCGCCGGCGCCGACGGCGGCGAGATCACGTTCCAGGGCTCCTACGACGAGCTGCGGCGCTCGCAGACGCCCACGGGCCGCCACGTCGAGTACCGGGCCCGGCTCAAGGACGAGGTGCGGCAGCGGACGGGGGCCCTGGAGATCCGCGGCGCCCGGGAGCACAACCTGCGGGACGTCGACGTCGACATCCCGCTGGGCGTGCTGACCGTCATCACGGGCGTGGCCGGATCCGGGAAGTCCTCGCTGATCCACGGCTGCCTGCCGCCCTCGGCGGTGCGGGAGCACGGCGTGGTGAGCATCGACCAGGCCCCGATCAAGGGCTCGCGCCGGTCGAACCCGGCGACGTGCACCGGGATGCTCGAGCCGATCCGCAGGGCCTTCGCCAAGGCCAACGGCGTGAAGCCGTCGCTGTTCTCCGCCAATTCGGAAGGGGCCTGCCCGCAGTGCGGAGGGGCGGGCGTCACCTACCCGGACCTGTCCGTCATGGCCTCTGCCGCCGCGACGTGCGAGCTCTGCGAGGGACGGCGCTATGACGCCGCCGTGCTCGAGCACACCTTCGGCGGCCGGGACATCTCGGAGGTCCTCGAGATGTCCGTCGCCCAGGCCGAGGAGCTCTTCGGCAGCGGGGACACGCGCATCCCGGCCGCGCACCGGATCCTGCAGCGCCTGGCCGACGTCGGGCTCGGCTACCTGCGCCTGGGCCAGCCGCTGAGCACGCTCTCCGGCGGCGAGCGACAGCGGATCAAGCTGGCGACGCATCTGGGGGACAAGGGCGGGGTCATCGTCCTCGACGAGCCGACGACCGGGCTGCACCTGGCCGACGTGGAGGCCATGCTGGCGATGCTGGACCGGCTCGTGGACTCGGGGCGCAGCGTGATCGTGGTCGAGCACCACCAGGCCGTCATGGCCCACGCCGACTGGCTCGTGGATCTCGGCCCCGGGGCGGGATCCGAGGGCGGGCGCGTCGTCTTCGAGGGGACGCCCGCGCAGCTCGTGGCGGACGGCTCGACGCTCACCGGCAGGCACCTGGCGGACTACGTCGGCGCCTGAGCGCCGTCCCCGGGCGGATCGGCACCGGGCCGCCCGAGCACCGCGCCTCAGGCCGGCCAGATCCCGGAGCTGCCGCGGCGGTGGGAGCCCATGAGGTGCAGGTCGACCATCCCGACCGCGGACATCAGCGCGTACATGGTCGTGGGCCCCACGAAGACGAAGCCCTCGGCCTTGAGCGCCCGCGACATCGCGGCCGACTCCGCGGAGCGCGCGGGCAGCTCGGACATGCTGCGCGGCTGCGGCGTGGACTCGGGCTGGAAGGACCACAGCAGCGCGGCCAGCCCGCCCTTGTCGCGCAGCGCGACGGCGGCCCGCGCGTTCGTGATCGTGGCCCGGATCTTGGCGCGGTTGCGCACGATGCCGGCGTCCTGGAGGAGGCGGGCCTCGTCGCGGTCGTCGAAGGCCGCCACGGCGTCGGGATCGAAGTCGGCGAAGGCGGCCCGGAAGGCCGGGCGCTTGCGCAGGATCGTGGCCCAGGACAGCCCGGACTGGAAGGCCTCGAGGCTCAGGCGCTCGAAGAGCCCCTGCTCGTCGCGGACCGGCATGCCCCACTCGGTGTCGTAGTACTCCTGCAGCAGCGGGTCCGTCGCGGCCCACGCCGGACGCAGCAGCCCGTCCGCACCGCGCACCAGCCCGTCCTCTCGGGGGCCTGCTCCGGGCTCGTCGTGCGCCCGGTCGGGCGCACCGCGCGCCCGATCGTCGTGCCCGCCGTCCGCACGGGCTCGTGCGGGATCCGTCGAGGCGCTGTCGGCGGGTCTCGGCTCGGCCATCGGGGTCCCTCGCGATCTGACGGAGCGGGCGGCGTCCCGCGGTGCCGGTCGATCCTACGTCCCCGCGCGACGGCGCCCCGGCGATCCGCGGGCGGTGGGCGGATCGCCGGGGCGCAGGGGCCTGCCTGGAGGCTCAGGCGGCCGCGTGCTTACCGGATCCCCGGACGATGCCGCGGCGGCCGGTGAGCCGGTCCCACAGGGCGCCGACGACGAGGGCCAGGACGGTGAACACGACCAGGATCACCGCGAGACCGGCGATGCCCTGGCCCATGCCGGCATCCATCTGGGCGTCGAAGAACAGGATGTCGCGCGTGCACAGCCACAGGTAGTGCAGCGGCTCCCACTTGGCCAGACCCGCGAAGAACGGGGGCAGCGCCTCCTGCGGGGACACCGCCCCGGCCGAGGGCAGGCCCATGAACACGAGGTAGAACATGGCGAAGAGCATCCCGGCGCTGCCCAGCATGGTGATCATCGACAGCGTCGTGACGCCGATGGCCGCGATGCCCAGCCAGGTCGTCAGGTAGAGCAGGCCGCCGTGCGGCATGGGCAGGTCCACGATGGCGCCCGCGAGCATCATGACCCCGGCGGCGCCTGCGCCGCCGAGCACGACGAGCCCCGCCTTGAGCGCGAACGTCGCAGGACGGGAGAGACCGGCCGGGCGGTAGCGATCCAGCTTGGGGCCCATCTCCCACGGGGTGACGCCCAGGAGGCCGTCGACCAGGGTGGACACGGCCACGGAGCCGGAGAGCCCGACCACGAGCGCCACGATCGCCCAGTAGAACGGGGCCATGCCGAGCGCCGTGCCCGAGGGCAGCTCCTCCCACTCGCGCTGCTCCTCCACGACCGGATCCTGGAGCACCGACTCGGCCACCGGGGTCAGGGTGGGCGCGGGGCGATCGGCCTCCTCGAGCTGGCGGATCTGCTCCTGGGCCGCCGGCAGCAGCTGCTCGCCGACGCCGGAGGAAGCGCCCTCGACCGCCGGATCCATCACGCCGGTGGCCAGACGAGAGGTCATGGACCCGGCCTGCGGGGAGGTCACGATGTCGATCACCGGCTGGGTTCCCTCGCCGTCCCCGCCCAGGGAGGAGCTGACCAGGGCCACCGAGCGCTCGCTGAAGTCGGACGGGATCACGATCGCGCCGTAGGCATCGCCGCTGCTCAGCGCATCGTCCGCCTCGTCCCGGGACATCGCGCGAAAGTCGACCTCGTCGTTGTCCTCGCCCTCCTCCACGATGCCGTCGGCGACCTCCTGGCCCATCTGCACCTCGGTCGGGGAGCCGCCGGGCGACGGCATCTCCGCGCCCTCGTCCTCGTTGACCACGGCGACCGGGAACTCCCGAAGGTGGTCGGTGGGCGCGCCGAGCCCGCCCAGGTAGAGCAGGATCCCCAGGAAGCCGATCCCGACGACCACGGCCGGCGGCAGGAGCCACCGGAGGGTGCGCGGCAGCGGGCGGCGATAGGGCGGGCGCGAGTCGCGGGACAGGGCGGATGACATGGCAGGCTCCGGGAGACGGGGTCGGAAGGCAGTTCAATACAGATATGTATTGATTTCCAATCTTCCAGAGTACACTCGGAATCCGACCGACAGGGAACGGAAGGACGTGAGATGCGCGACGAGACGCACCGGGGCGACGAAGGCACCGCCAAGAGGTCGCGGGCCGAGACCCGCCGCCGCCTGATCGAGGCGTCTCCGCGCGTCTTCGTGGAGAAGGGCATCGGGGGCGCCAGCGTCGCGCAGCTGTGCTCGGCGGCCGGGTTCACCCGGGGGGCCTTCTACAGCAACTTCTCGACCAAGGAGGAGCTCGCGGCGGCGATCTACGTCGATCACGTGGATCAGCTCGTCGAGCTGCTCTTGCACCGCGTGGTCGAGCAGCTCGACGCCGGGGAGGCCTACGAGCGGGTCGTCGCCGGTGCGGTCGACGCCATCGCCGGCGTCTCGGGCGATGCCACGTGGCGGCTCTTCCGCCTCGAGATGCATCTGGCCGCCCACCGCAGCGACGAGATGCGCCGGCTCGTCGACGAGCAGTACGAGCGCCTGCTCCAGGCCGCGGAGCAGGCGCTCGGTCACGCCCAGCAGCACGGGATCGAGCTGAAGCTGCCGGCCGCGGAGCTCGCGCAGCTCTTCGTCGCCGTGCGCGACGGCGAGGAGATGCGCCTCGAGCAGGGGCCCGGCAGCAGCCTCCTGCGGACCGTGTGGGATGCCTTCGCCGTCCTGCCGGAGAGGGAGCGGAGCACTCCGCGGGCATGACTAGACTGTCCGGTGATCATCAGCACTGTCCGGTGGGCCGGAGGGCTGAGGGGATCGCGCCCGGCGCGCGGACCGCGCGCCGACCCGGGGCCGGTCCGCAGCCCGACGATCACGACGTCGACCCAGGAGCACGGAAGCCATGAGCACCCCGTCCGAGAGCAGCGCCCCCGCCGCGGGCCCGGAGACCACGTCCATCCAGGTCGTCACGGACACCCTGTCGCGGGCCGCCAACCGCCGCCTGACCGCCGAGGAGCAGGCGGCCGTCGAGGCGCTGCCCCCGCGCACGGCCATCCTCGTCGAGACCGTGGAGAACGGGGCGCGCGCCTCGCGCTTCCTGCTCGACACCGACGAGGTCTCGGCGGGCCGCCACCCCAGCTCCGACATCTTCCTGGACGACGTCACGGTCTCGCGCAAGCACGTCGGCTTCCTGCGCCGCGAGGGCGGCTACGAGCTCGTCGACTCCGGGTCCCTCAACGGCACCTACGTCAACAACGACCGGGTGGACTCCGTCCAGCTCACGAGCGGCGACGAGGTCCGCATCGGCAAGTTCACGTTCGTCTACTACAGCTCCGCGCAGCGCGGCGGACTGGGCGCCTGAGGTCGAGAGCGATCCCGCACCGTCCACGGACCGCGCCGCGGCAGCGCCAGGGGAGGCCTGCGTGAGCGATCAGCACGGGGCCGAGCAGCCGGCCCGGCGCATCAGCATCGGGCCCCTGCTGCGGCTGCTGGAGCCCGACTTCCCGGGGATCACGGCCTCCAAGATCCGCTTCCTCGAGGATCAGGGGCTCGTGCACCCCGAGCGCACGCCGGCCGGGTACCGCAAGTACGCCGCCGAGGACCTGGAGCGCCTGCGCGCCGTCCTGCGGCTGCAGCGCGAGCACTACATGCCGCTCAAGGTGATCCGCGAGCTCGCCGAGGCCGGGCGGCTCATGGACTTCCAGGAGCCCGGGGGGTCCGCCCGCGACGCCGCTGCCGCGCAGCCGTCGTCGGAGGCCGCGGAGCAGCCCGATCACGGGACGGCAGCATCGAGCGACGGCCGCACGGGCCCGGCGGCCGGCTCCGAGGACGGGCCCATGAGCCTGCGGGAGCTGTGCCGCCGCTCGGGGGCCGGGATGCCCCTGGTGCGCGAGCTGCTCAGCTTCGGGCTGCTCCAGGACGGGCCGGGGCGCTTCGACGGGCACGACGTCGTCGTGGCCTCCGCCGCCCGGGAGCTGCATGCCTTCGGCGTCGAGCCCCGGCACCTGCGCACCCTCAAGCAGGCCGCCGACCGGGAGATCGGGCTCGTCGAGCAGGCGGTCGCCACCGAGGCCACCCGCCGCACCAGGGAGTCGTCGCGCCGTGCCGCGCAGCGCGCCGAGGAGATCTCCCGCCTGTGCCTGAGCCTGCATGCCTCGCTCGTGTCGAGCCGGCTGCAGGAGCTGCAGCGCGGGATCGCGCCCGAGGAGTCCCCGGGCGGCTGAGCGCTCGCGGCCCGAGTGCCCGAGCACGAACGATCGGAGGACAGCGTGTCCCAGAAGGACCACCTCATGGAGATCGAGGGCGTGCGCATGGACGTGCCGTCCTCGCAGCCCGTCGTGGTGCTGCGCGAGGCCGACGGGAGCCGCTACCTGCCGATCTGGGTCGGCAGCAGCGAGGCCACCTCGATCGTCTTCGCCGTGCAGGGCCTGGAACCGCCCCGGCCGCTGACCCACGACCTGCTGCTGAGCGTGGCGTCGTCGTTCGGGCGCACCCTCGAACGGGTCCGCGTGCACCTGGTCGAGGACACCGTGTTCCACGCCTCCCTCGTGTTCGACGACGGGACCGTGGTCGATTCGCGGGCCTCCGACGCCATCGCCCTGGCCGTGCGCGTGGACTGCCCCGTGCTGTGCGCGGACTCGGTGCTCGAGACGGCCGGGCTGATCATGACCGCCGACGGGGAGCTGCGCGACCCCGCGGATGCTCCTGCGGAGCGCGCCGAGCCGGCCTCGGCGGAGGAGGCGGACCAGGAGGTCCGCGAGTTCCGCGATTTCCTCGACACCGTCGATCCCGAGGATTTCCAGGGCTGACGGGTAGACTCGAGGGCACAGCATCCGGACGCGCCGCGCACGCGGGCCCGGCGACACGACCGGCTTCCGAGCCCGGGGTCTTTGATCGGGCCTCACGACGCGTCTAACGTCGTCTCATCGGTCCGGCCCCGTCGGATCGGACCCGCGTCGCCTCCGGCAGCTCCCGAGGACGGCACCCGAAGCACAGGAACGGAGGACGCGCGTGAAGAGCATCGATCACGTGGAGTTCCCGTCCTCGGGATGCTCCGACGAGGACCCCGCCGAGGATCCGACCCTGCCGATCTTCACCTCGCTGACCGGCGGCACCCAGGGCGTGCTCTTCGACGACGAGCGGCAGGTCCTCGACGACACCGTCGGGTACCGCGGCGCCACCGCCTGCAAGGTCGCCGGCATCACCTACCGCCAGCTCGACTACTGGGCGCGCACCGAGCTCGTCGAGCCCACGGTCCGCAGCGCCAAGGGCTCCGGCACGCAGCGCCTCTACAGCTTCCGCGACATCGTGGTGCTCAAGATCGTCAAGCGCCTCCTGGACACCGGGGTCTCCCTCCAGCAGATCCGCTCCGCCGTCCGCGCCCTGCACGAGCGCGGCGTGGAGGACCTGGCCCGGCTCACGCTGATGAGCGACGGCGCCTCCGTGTACGAGTGCACCTCCCAGGAGGAGGTCATCGACCTCGTCCAGGGCGGGCAGGGCGTCTTCGGCATCGCCGTCGGGCGCGTGTGGCGCGAGGTCGAGGGCTCCCTGGCCGGCATGCCCCCGGCCAACGGCACCGGCGAGGCCGGGGAGTTCCCCGGCGACGAGCTCTCGGCCCGTCGTGCCCGCCGCCAGCAGAACGTCAGCTGACCGCGAGCGGCCGCTTCCTCACCTCACCTGTCGCGAGCGGCCGACTTCTCACCGATTCAGCGTCGAATCAGTGAGGAATCGGCCACTCGCGCGCAGGAAGGGTGCGCAACGGTGAGGAATCGGCCACTGGCGGGGCGGAAGCTCGCAACGGTGGGGAATCGGCCGCTCGCGGGGGGGGGGGCGAGAACCGAGAGGTGCGCGCAGGGCTGGGGCGTCGGAGCTCGGGCGGGGTGAAGAGCGCCTCACCGGCCACGGCGACGACGGCGGTCAGTCGAGGAGACCGCGCAGGATCGTCGTGAATCGGCCCGCCATGTCTGCGGCCTGAGCCCCGGGCCAGCGGTGGATCGGCCACGCGGCGCCCTGCGCGCGGTGCCAGACGGCTCGGTCCGGGATGACCTGCTCGACCAGCAGCGGGCCGAACAGCTCCTGCAGCTCCCGGACGCGGTGCTGATGCTCGGCGTCGTCCTCGACGACCTTGTCGACGACCACGGAGGCGGAGGGGACCGCGCGCTTCGAGCTGGCCTCGAACTGGCCGATCGCGGTCATGGTGCGCTGTGCGCCGGCCACGGAGAACAGCGACGGCTCGGCGACCGTGAGCACCTTGTCCGAGGCGGCCCAGGCCATGCGGGTGAGGGCGCTCAGGTTCGGCGGGCAGTCGACGAGCACAAGGTCGTAGTCGGGATCGAGCCCGTCCAGCGCTCGCGAGAGCCTGTCGAGGTCCTTGCCGCGGAAGGTCGAGCGGTCCAGGCGGGAGGAGGTCGACGACCCCGGCAGAACGTCGAGGCGGGGAGCGCCCTCAGCGCCTCCGGCATCACGCTGCGCCGCGCGCTCGCGCTCGATCCACGCCGAGGGCACCACGGCCCTCCGCGCGGCCGATCGGGCGACGCGTCCGTCGAGGACCGAGCCGACGTCGGCCCCGGCCCGAGCCTCGGCACCCAGGCCGGTCGTCGCATCGGCGTGGGGGTCCATATCGACCACGAGGGCGCGGTGACCGTCGTGCATGGCCGCCGAGGCCAGCCCCAGGGCCACAGAGGTCTTGCCGACGCCGCCCTTGAGGCTCGAGACGCTCACGATCTGCACAGTGGGATCCTCCGAAGTCGACGCACCCGCAGCAGGGGGGCTCAGCACGAGCACGGGCGGATTCATCGTACCCAGCGACCGGCCTGCGACCCGCCGTCGACCCGGCGCCGACGGTCCGCCGGCCCGGCCGCGGCCGGCGGCCGATGGGCCCGGCAGGGCGGTCCGACCCCGAGGCTACAGTGAGGCCCATGCAACGCTTCGACATCATCATCATCGGCTCCGGGTCCGGGAACACGATCCTCTCCGACGACTACGCCGACAAGGACATCGCGCTGATCGACGGCGGCATCTTCGGCGGCACCTGCATCAACGTCGGCTGCATCCCCACCAAGATGTACGTCTATCCGGCGGAGGTCGCGCAGTCGGCCCGCGAAGCCGAGCGGCTGGGCGTCAGCGCCGCGGTCCAGGACGTGCGCTGGCGCGAGCTCCGGGACCGGATCTTCGGTCGGATCGACGCGATCTCCGAGGGCGGGCTGGCCTATCGGCAGTCGCTCGAGAACGTGACGGTGTACCAGGAGTTCGCCCGGTTCACCGGCCCGCGGACACTGACGACCGCCTCGGGCGAAGAGCTCACCGCGGACCAGATCGTGATCGCCTCGGGCTCGCACGTGACGACCCCGGGCGTGCCCGGGGAGGATCTCCCGCAGGTCCACACCTCCGACACCGTGATGAGAGTGGATGAGCTGCCGCAGCGCGTCGTCGTGGTCGGCGGCGGGTTCATCGCCGCCGAGTTCGCGCACATCTTCCACGGCCTGGGCTCCTCGGTCGTGCAGCTCAACCGCTCGGGGCGCCTGCTGCGCGAGCACGATGCCGAGATCGTCGAGCGCTTCACGGCCTCCGCGGCCGAGCAGTGGGATCTCGTCCTGCACCAGGGGATCGACGCCATCGTCGACAACGGCGACGGCACCGTCACCGTCCGATCCCTCGCCAGCGGCGACGGATCCGCTCCGGCCGGCGAGGTCCGCGAGGACGTCGCCGACGTCGTCCTGCTGGCCACGGGGCGCCGCCCGGCGACGGATCTCCTGGATCCGGCCGCCGGTGGGCTCGGGGTCGACGAGCGCACGCAGCTGCTGCGGGTCGACGAGCACCAGCGCGTCCTCTCGCCCGAGGGCGAGGTCGTCGACGGCGTCTGGGCGCTGGGGGACATCTGCAGCCCGCGGCAGCTCAAGCACGTCGCCAACCACGAGGCGCGGGTCGTCGCGCACAACCTGCTGCATCCGGAGGCGCTGCTGCGCTCGGACCACCGCTTCATCCCCTCCGCCGTCTTCACGCACCTGCAGATCGCCTCGGTCGGCCTGACGGAGGATGAGGCCCGCCGCTGGGCCGCCGAGCACGGGACCGAGATCGCGGTCAAGAGCCAGGAGTTCGGCGACGTCGCCTACGGCTGGGCCATGGAGGAGCGCGTGGGGCTGTGCAAGCTGATCGCCGACCGCTCCACCGGGCAGCTGCTCGGGGCGCACCTGATCGGGGAGAGCTCCTCGTCGCTGATCCAGCCGCTGATCCAGGCCATGAGCTTCGGGCTCGACGTCTCCTCGATGGCTCGCGGCCAGTACTGGATCCACCCCGCCCTGGCCGAGGTCGTGGAGAACGCGCTGCTGGGCCTCGACGTCGAGGTCGACGACGCTCGCGCCCTCGAGCACTGAGGCGACGCCGCGGCACTGCACTCCCCGTGGGTTGCGCGAGCGGCCGATTCCTCACCGTTTCGACCCGCCCTTCCCCGCGAGCGGCCGATTCCTCACTGATTCCGAGCTGAAACGGTGAGCTTTCGGCCGCTCGGGGGATATGGGGTGAGGAATCGGCCGGTCGCGGGATATGGGGTGGGGAATCGGCCGCTCGACGACCACGGCGCGGCGCGGCGGGAGCAGGAGCGGGAACCGCGGAGGGGCGGGGAGCAGGCTCAGGCCGCGCCGGGCTGACGCAGGGAGCGTGCGGCGAACAGGGCGGCGATGCCGGCGATCGGCACCACCAGCAGCGCCAGCCGCAGCCCCACGACGTCCGAGACCGCTCCCACGAACGGCGAGAGCGTCAGGAACGCCCCGCGCATCAGCCAGCTCACGACGGCCAGCCCGGTGCCGGGCTTCAGCCCGGGCACGAGGTCGGCGGCGTGGTAGGCAGAGGGCACGAGCGTCGCCGAGCCGAAGCCCGCCAGGAAGAAGCCGGCCACTGCGACGACGGGCGCGGGAGCCGTCACCACGAGACCGATCCCCAGGGCGATCACGAACGCGCCGAGCCGGGCCATCAGCACGTGGCCGAGGCGGTCGACGAGCCGATCCCCGGCCAGCCGGCCGAGGAACTGCGCCGTCATGAGCGCGACGAGCCCGAGCCCGGCCATGGTCGCGGTCGCCTCGAGCACCTGGCGCAGGTAGAGGGCGGACCAGTTCTGCCCGAGATCCTCGATCATCACGCCGGTGATCGCCACGAGGGAGATCAGCAGCAGCGACGCGAGGGCCGCCCGCACCGGCCGGCCTCCGGAGGATCCGGCAGCCGCGGACGAACGCCCCGCCGACGCGTCCCGGGGCTGCGAGGGCATGTCGGCGCCGACCGCAGCGTCCTGACCGGCCGCCGCGGCGACTCCCGGGGCGTCCTGCTCCGCCTGCCCCGGCAGGTCGAGCGCGGGGTCCGCCGACGGCGCCCCGGCCGTGGGCCCGTCGGCGGCGACCTGCCGCGCGGCGGCGGCCTCGCCCGCGGACAGGACCCTGGTCCCGGCGAAGACCGCCACGAGCGAGAAGAGCAGTCCGCTCGCGGCGAGATGACCGGCCAGCGGCACCTGCAGGGCGAGCGCGGCGGTGCCCATCAGACCGCCGATCACCGAGCCCAGGCTCCACAGGGCGTGCATGGAGTTCAGGATCGACCGGCCCATGCCGCGCTGGACGTCGAGGGCCTGCGCGTTCTGCGCCGTGTCGGTCACGGCGTCGAGCATTCCCGCGAGCATCAGCGGGACGACGTAGGCCAGCAGGACCGCCGGCCCGCCGCCGAGGCCTCCGGAGATCCCGGCCAGCATGATCATGACCGCGATCGCGATGGAGCCGAGCACGGCGGTGCGCCCGGAGCCCCAGCGCCGGATGATCGGAGCCGGAGCGGTGCCCGCCAGCAGCGAGCCCAGCGGGAAGGCGATCACCACGAATCCGTAGGCCGTGTTCGACAGCTCGAACGCGTCCTTGATCTCCGGGAGCCGGGGCAGGAGGTTCGCGAAGACCGCCCCGTTGACCAGGAACAGCAGCGCGGCGCCCAGGCGGCCGCGGCGCAGCCGCTGCGGCCCGAGCGCAGGACCCGGCGAGCCGGACGGGGAAGGGGCGGACGACGGCATCGGGTCAGCGTAGCCGCAGGTCGGCTCGTCCGCCCAGACGCTCAGCCCCGCTCGTCCGGGCGACGGCCGGCCGGGCCGTCGTGCGGCCCCTGGCGCAGCTCCCGCAGCCGCTCGAGGGAGGCCTCCGAGGACTCGCGCAGCCGCTCCATCGACGACTCCGAGGACTCGCGCAGCCGCTCGCGCAGCGCCTGGAACTCCTCGCGCAGCTGGGCCGCCCGCTCCTTGGACATCTCCTGGCGCGGGGGCGGCGCAGGCCGGGAGTAGATCTCCTCGATGACCTCGGCGTAGTCGCGCAGGATCACCTGGCGCTTGAGCTTGAGCGACGGGGTCAGATGCCCCGACTCGGGGGTGAAGTCCACGGGCAGGATCTGGAAGGCGCTGATGCCCTCCGCCTTGGAGACGCGCCGGTTCGCGTAGTCCACGAGCTCCTGGACGCGCTCGACGACCCTCGGATGCTCGGCGGCCTCGGCCACCGACATGGACGGATCCAGCCCGAGGTTCTCGAGCCGGTGCGGCAGCAGCTCCGGATCCAGGGTGATGAGCGCGGCGATGAACTTGCGGCCGTCGCCGAGCACCATGCACTGGCTGACCATGGCCGAGGCCCGGATGGGCGTCTCGAGGACGTCGGGGATCACGTTCTTGCCCCCTGCGGTCACGATGATCTCCTTCTTGCGCCCCGTGATGCGCAGCATCCCGCGCTCGTCGAAGGCGCCGAGGTCGCCCGTGGCGAACCAGCCGTCCCGCAGCGCCTCCTGGCTGAGATCGGGGCGGCCGTGGTACCGCGCCAGCACATGCGGACCGCGCACCTCGACCTCCCCGTCGTCGGCCAGCCTGATCTCGTGACCCGGCAGCGGCCGTCCCACGGTGCCCAGCGCCTCGGTCAGGGGGGTGTTGGCCGCCACCGGAGCCGTGGTCTCGGTCAGCCCGTAGCCCTCGACGACGAAGATCCCCATGCCGTTGAGCGCGTGGGCCAGCGACTCGCCCAGGGCGGCGCCGCCCGAGATCGCCCACCGGACCCGCCCGCCCATGGCCTCGCGCAGCGGGGCGTACACGAGCCGATCCCACAGCCGGTGCCGCAGCCGCAGGGCGGCAGGGACGGAGCCCTGCTGCCGCCGGCGCGAGAGCTGCTCGGCGTCGGCCAGGGCCCTGCGGAAGATCGCGGACTTCACCCGGCCGCCGTCCTCGGCCTTGAGGCGCGCCGTCGTCACGATCTTCTCGAAGACGCGGGGGACGGCCAGCAGGAACGTGGGCCGCACCCGCTGCAGATCCTTCATGAGCGTCTTGACGTTCGGCGTGTGGGCCAGCGTCACGCCGCCGAACAGGGCGACGACCTCGACCATGCGGGCGAACACGTGGGCCAGGGGCAGGAAGAGCACCGTCCGGGAGCCGGGCCGGATGACCTCCGGGAGATACGGGCGCACGTTCTCGCACAGGAACACGAAGTTCCGGTGCGTCAGCTCGCAGCCCTTCGGCGGGCCGGTGGTCCCGGAGGTGTAGACGATCGTGGCCGTGTCGTCGAGCCCCGTGCGGACCCGGCGGCGCTCGACCTCCTGGTCCGACACGCCCGCGCCGTCGGCGATCAGCTGATCCAGGCCGCGGCCCGTCCCGTCCAGGCGCCAGATGCGCTCGGCGGCCTCGAGCCGACCGGGCAGCTCCGGCGCGTCGTCGAAGCCGTGGAGCCGGCCGGCCGCCAGATCGGCGGCCGCCTCCCGGACGGCGTCCTCGAGCCGCTCGTCCTCGACGAACACCGCCCGGGCCCCGGAATCACCCAGGTTCCAGGCGATCTGATCGGCCGAGGAGGAGTCGTAGACGGGCACGGAGACCGCGCCGATCCACCAGATCGCGAAATCGACCAGCGTCCACTCGTACCGGGTGCGCGAGAGGATCCCCACGCGGTCGCCGGGCTCGATCCCTGCCCCGATCAGGCCCTTGGCGACCGCCGCGACCTCGTCCCGGAAGGCCCGGGCCGTCACCTCCGCCGTCTGCGCGTCCCGGGCGTCGAGGCGCTCGTAGAGCACCGGGTTCTGCGGGGACCCCGCGTGCTGGACGAGGAAGTCGGTGATCCGCTGCGCCTGAAGATCGGTCACGAGCGGCGCTTCGGCTGCAATGGTCACGGAGGTCCTCCTGGGGCGGCGGCTTCGGCCGGATGAGCGGGGGTGGAGGGTGCGCGGCAGGTCCGATCTGCTCGGAGCTGACGGGGCGCTGCGCCGTGAGCCGACGACGCAGGGCCGTGGCCAGCCTAGACCCGGGCCCCGTCGTCGTCGTCGCCGCGCTGCTCGGGCAGCGCCTGGAACAGCGAGACGAGGCTGCCGAGGACGAGCGCCAGACCCGGGAACCACAGCCACCACGGCAGCCCCTCCAGGAGGAAGCCCAGCACCAGCAGCACCGCCGACACGCCCAGCAGCACGCCCCAGGCCATGAGCGTGCCCGGTCGCATCCCGGCCGTCACGTCGCCCGGGTCCTCCGGCTCCCAGTCGTCCTCGGCCTCCGGATCCGCCGCGAGCTCGCGATCGGCGGCGGGCTCGGGGGCCGTCGGCTCGTCGTCGTCCCGGAGGCGGCGCACGATGTCGTCCCAGGCCCGGGCCTCGTCGTCGGGGTCGCGCTCGGGCCCGCCGGCGGAGCTCACGCGCCGCGCCGCCGCACGCGGAGCATGCCGTGCAGGCGCATGCCGGGGATGTCGCACAGGAGCGCCCGGGAGATCCGGGGCGGGAGGGATGCGGCGGTCATGTCGTCATCATCTCATCTTCGTCCGCGGCAGGCCGGTGCGGTGAGCGATGTGCGCCCTCGGCCGTGCGACAATCTCCGCGCGGCGAGGGCCGAGGGCCCCCGAAACCCAGCGTGCCGCGGCGATTCAGCGAAGTCCCAGCAACGACGCCCGACCTCTTGCCGGGCCGGAGGAGAGCACCCAGCCATGGTCTACATGTTCCTGAAGGACTGGTTCGTGAAGCCGCTGCTCGAGGCGGTGTTCCGTCCCGAGGTGGAGGGCGCGCAGCACGTCCCGAGCACCGGGCCGGCGATCCTGGCCAGCAATCATCTCTCGGCCTCGGACCACCTCTTCATGCCGATCGCCGTGCAGCGGCAGATCTTCTTCCTGGCCAAGTCGGAGTACTTCGCGGGCGGCAGCCTGAAGGGCCGCGCCGTCGCCGCGTTCTTCCGTGCGATCAACCAGATCCCCATGGACCGCTCCAGGGGGCGCAAGTCCACGGCCTCCCTCTCGGCCGGCGGCCGCAAGCTGGCCGAGGGCGAGCTGCTCGGCATCTACCCCGAGGGCACGCGCTCGCACGACGGCCGCCTCTACCGCGGCAAGATCGGCGTGGCCCGCCTCGTGATGGAGACCGGGGCGCCCGTGGTCCCCATCGCCATGATCAACACCGACATCGCGCAGCCGCGGGGCACCCGGTTCCCAGCCCCGTGGCGG
Organism: Kocuria palustris; assembly: GCF_007666205.1. Classification (GTDB taxonomy): domain Bacteria; phylum Actinomycetota; class Actinomycetes; order Actinomycetales; family Micrococcaceae; genus Kocuria; species Kocuria palustris_A. The sequence continues at coordinate 126,884 of NZ_VDOR01000005.1, read as the reverse complement.
CTGAAGGGCCGGAAGGTCCGCACGATCTTCGGCGAGCCCCTCGACTTCTCGGAGTACCGGGGCCGCACCGGCGACCGCGTCGCCGCCCGCGAGATCACCGACCGCATCATGGAGTCGATCCAGCGGCTGTCCCGGCAGGAGTACGTGGACGCCTACGCCGCCGACGTCCGCCGCGGTCTGCAGGACCGGGCCTCGGAGGCGCCCGCCCGCTGAGAGGCGCCCGCCCGCTGAGCCGAGGTCCGAGGGCCTGCATCGTCCCGGTCGGAGCCCGAGGCGGGGGAATGGCCGCCCCTGCGATAGCGTTGCCCCGATGCCGCAGCCGTCGGGCGCGCCCCGCGATGCCCGACGTCCGCCGTCGTGCGCCGCGCGGGCCCGCCCGCCGCGGAAGGCATCATCCGACCTGAGGAAGAACGAGGGACGATCACCGTGACCCAGCCGCTGTCCGCCGACCAGCCCACCCCCTTCAAGCCCGGCCCCAGGCCGAGCGCGCAGGACTATCAGGGCCTGGATCGCTGGCGCGAGCTCCAGGCTGATCAGCAGCCGGACTGGGCGCAGCACCCGGCGTTCGAGGAGACCATGCGCGAGCTCGAGGGGGTGCCGCCGCTGGTCTTCGCGGGGGAGGTCGACACCCTCAAGCGCCGGCTGGCCGAGGTCGCGGAGGGCCGGGCCTTCCTGCTGCAGGGCGGCGACTGCGCCGAGACATTCGAGGGCGCGACGGCCGACCGCATCTCCGGGCGCGTCAAGACGCTGCTCCAGATGGCCGCGGTGCTCACCTACGGCGCCTCGATGCCCGTGGTCAAGATGGGCAGGATGGCGGGGCAGTTCTCCAAGCCGCGCTCGTCCGACGACGAGACCCGCGGGGACGTCACGCTGCCGAGCTTCCGCGGAGAGATGGTCAACGGCTTCGACTTCACCCCGGAGTCGCGGGCGCACGATCCGCAGCGCATGCTGCGCGGCTACCACACGTCGGCCTCGACGCTGAACCTCATCCGCGCCTTCACCGGCGGCGGCTTCGCCGATCTGCGCCACGTCCACTCGTGGAACATGGGCTTCGCCGCCAACCCGGCCCACGCCCGCTACGAGAAGCTGGCCAAGGAGATCGACCGCGCGGTGAAGTTCATGGCCGCGTGCGGCGCCGACTTCGACGCGCTGAGCACCACGGAGCTGTTCACCGGCCACGAGGCCCTGCTGCTGGACTACGAGCGCGCCCTGACCCGCATCGACTCCCGCACGCACCTGCCGTACGGCACCTCGGCGCACTTCCTGTGGATCGGGGAGCGCACCCGCGGGATCGACGACGCCCACGTGGACCTGCTCTCGCGCGTGCAGAACCCGATCGGCGTGAAGCTCGGGCCCAAGACCACCGGCGAGGACGCCCTGCGCCTGATCGACAAGCTCGACCCGCAGCGCGAGCCCGGCCGCCTGACGTTCATCACCCGCATGGGCGCCAAGAACATCAGGGAGAGCCTGCCTCCGGTCGTCCAGGCGGTCGAGGACTCGGGTGCCAAGGTCGTGTGGGTCACCGATCCCATGCACGGCAACACGGTCTCGACCCCCTCGGGCTTCAAGACCCGCAACTTCGACGACGTGGTCGACGAGATCAGCGGCTTCTTCGAGGTGCACCGGGCCATCGGCTCGCACCCCGGCGGCATCCACGTGGAGATGACCGGCGACGACGTGGCCGAGTGCCTGGGCGGCTCCGACACGATCGAGGAGGCCCACTTCGCCGATCGCTACGAGTCGCTGTGCGACCCGCGGCTGAACCACATGCAGTCGCTCGAGGTGGCCTTCCTGGTGGCCGGCCACCTCTCGGGCGACCGCGTCTGAGCCGGCTGCCGATCGACGCGCGGCCTTCGGACCCGACGCAGGGCCGAAGGCCGCATCCGTCGGCGCCGCGCTCCGCGCGGGACGCGCTCGTCGGCCTCAGATGACCCGCAGCGTGATCGTGGTGCCGTCCTGGTCCTGCGACACCACCCGGTTCAGGTTCCCGCCGGCGACCTCCTCGACCTCCACCGTGAACCCGAGCTCCTCGAGCTCGCCGCGGGCGTCGTCGGCATCGCGTCCGACCACGCGGGGCACGTCCTCGGGCTGCGGCCCGATCGAGACGATCAGGTCGATGCTGGTGCCCTCGGCCACGCGGGATCCCGGGGCGGGGGAGGCGGAGACGACGGTGCCCTCGTCGGCCTCGTCGAACTGCTCGCTCACGGAGCCCACGCTCAGCCCGGCGTCGGTGAGCTGCGTCTGCGCCTCCGACTGCGCGAGGCCCTCGACCGAGGGGATCTCGACCTGCTCCGGGCCGGTCGACACGCTCAGGACGATCTGCTCGCCGACCCGCGCCTCGCTGCCGGCGTCCGGCGTCGTCCCGATGACGGAGCCCTCGGGGACCTCGGTGCTCGACTCCTCGTGCACCGCGACGTTGGAGAACCCCTCCGTCTCGACGGCCGACCGGGCGACCTCCTGGCTCGTGCCCGCGACCTCGGGGACGACGGCGGTGCGGAAGCTGCCCGAGCCGAGGATCCACCCCAGGAACCCGGCCAGCGCCGTGAGCAGCACGGCCAGGGCCAGGGCGACGGCGATCCGCAGCGGGCTGTGGCGCTGCAGGCGCACCGTCGGCTTCGACGGGTCGACGGGCGCCGACTCCTGCAGCCCCGAGCGCGTGTCCTGCTCGATGGTGTCCCCGTCGCGGCCGTCCGCCTCGGCGGCATCGTCGAAGGCCGCGAGGCGCTCGAGGCCGCGGCTCTCGCGGCGGGCCTCCGGATCGACGGAGGCGCCGAGGCGGTCGCCGCCTGCCGCGTCGCCGCCGAGCGCATGCACGGCCGTCGAGCCGGAGCGGCCGGCCGTCGCGGCGGCCCCGGCGGCCGCGGCCCCTGCGCCGGCCCCCGTGCCGGCGGCCGCTGCCCGTCCCAGCGGGGGCAGCACGGAGGTGCGGCTCGCATCGTCCTCCTCGTCCCACCCGCTGCGCAGATCCGGCAGCGCCTCGGTGCGATCGTCGTCGACGGCGCCGTGCCGACCGGGCAGCGCCTCGGTGCGCGCCTCGTCCTCGGACGGCGGGCGCGGGCCGGCGCCGCCCAGGCCGCTGAGCACCGTGGTGCGCGCGGTGTCGTGATCCCCCGGGGCCTCGCCGCGCGCGGTCGCACCGGCCGCCGCCCCGGCGCCCGTGCCGAGCCCGAAGCCCGCGCCGCCGACGCCGGGGCCTGAGGCCTCGCGCCCGAGCTCCCGGCCGGGGGGCCGGTGCCCGGCAGGATCCGCCGACGGGTCCGCGTCCTCGTCCGAGGACGCGTCCGCCCGCGTGCTGCCGGAGTGCGATGCGGTCTCCAGGCCGTCGCGGCCCGTCAGGGGAACGCTGAGGACCTGAGTGATCGGCGGCTCGTCGTCGGCACCGCGGCCGACCGCCGGCAGATCGATCGGGCCGGTGGCCGGCGCGGTGCGCGGCAGGATGGTCGCGCCCGGATCCTCGCGCTGCGGCGCCGCGGGTCCCGGGCCCTGCTCCCACCCGCCGGGGACATGATCCAGGGCGTCCGGATCGAGCTCGCGACGCAGCCGCCCGATCATCGCGGCGATCTCGGCGCCGTCGGAGGGGCGCTGCGCGGGGTCCTTGGCGGTCCACGCCGAGACGGCCTCGGCGAGGCGGAGGTCGATGCCGGGGACGGCCTCGAGCAGCGAGGGCACCGGCTTCTCCGCGTGGGCGCGGGCGATCGCCCACGGGCTGCCATCGAACGGGCGACGACCGGTGAGCATCTCCCAGGCCATGACGCCCAGCGAGTAGAGGTCGGAGCGGGCGTCGAGGGACTGCTCGGTCACGAGCTCGGGGGCCGCGTAGGCCACGGTGCCCAGCACCGCCCCGGAGGCGGTGTGCTGCCCGGCGGCGCGCGAGAGCCCGAAGTCAGCCACCTTCACGGTTCCGTCGGGGCGCATGAGGACGTTCTCCGGCTTGATGTCGCGGTGGATCAGCCCGGCGCCGTGCGCGGCCCCGAGCCCGGAGGCCACGGCGGCCAGGATGGTCAGCGCCTCGCCCGGGCGCAGGAACCGCTTGCGCCGAAGGACGTCGCGCAGGGTGCCGCCCTCGACGTACTCCATGACCAGGAAGACGAGCCCGTCGTCGGTGCGGCCCTGGTCCAGGACGGCCACCACCGCGGGGTGCGACAGCCGTGCGGCGGCGCGGGCCTCGCGGGCGAAGCGGTCGACGAACGACGGATCCTCGGTGAGGTGGGGGTGCATGATCTTGACCGCGACGGTGCGGTCCAGGCGCTCGTCGACGGCCCGGTGCACGCCGGCGGTCCCGCCGCGCGCCAGGCGGGGGCCGATGGTGTAGCGGCCCTCGAGGACGGTGCCGGTCAGGTGGTCGTCAACTGGCTTCTGCACGGGGCCCACAGTAGGGGAGGGCGCTGGGCCGATCCTGGACGAGGTGCGACGGCGTCGTGCGGATGACGGCGCGTCCTCGGATCAGCGGGCGTGCTCCCAGCCGCCGATCCGCTCCTTGACGCCGCGGACGTAGGACTTGGTGTCGTCGTACATGCCGTACTCCTCGACGCCGAAGGCCCCCTGGTAGTAGGAGGCGATCCCCACCTCGAGGCTCGGGGCGGCCCGCTGGTTCTCCCGGATGATCGCGACCCCGGCCGTCACGTTGTCCTGGGGATCGAGCAGATCCAGGTCGCGGCCCACGAGCTCGGAGGCCCAAGCTCCCGATGACGGCAGGACCTGCATGGTGCCCACGGCATCGGCGGGGGACACGCTGCGGTGCACGAAGCCCGACTCCTGCTCGGCATGGGCCAGTGCGAGCGCGGGGTCCACGCCCATCTCCTGCGCCGTCAGCCGCACCATGCGCTGCATCTGCTCCGCCGACGGCGACGGGCGCTCGTGCAGCTGCGCCAGGTGGCGCTGGGCGGAGGCCCGGGTCCCGTCGTCGTGCTCCGGACCCTGCGCACCGTCGTCCGACGGCTCCGCATCGGCCCCGGCGCGAGCGGGCGCGGCGTCGGCGGCCCCGGCGTCCGCGTCGTCGGCGGTCGTCGGCGCAGCCTCGTGCGCGGGGCTGTCCTGCGGGCCCGGCGCGGCAGGGATCTCGAGCATGCGGCCGACCCCCAGAGGCGCCGCGATGTCCAGGTCATTGGCCTCGACGAGCTGCTGGACCGTGATCCCGTGGCGCTGGGACAGCGACCAGAGGGAGTCGCCCGGGGCCGTCCGGTGCTGCGAGGCCGCAGGCGCGGGGCCGGGCCGGTGCGCGGGATCGACCACGCGCGCAGCCTCGTCGCCGGGGCCGGGATCGTGCCCGGCCTCGACCTCGGGGTCGCGCAGCCGCAGGGTGTCGCCGGGGGAGACCGCGGCGTCGCCGGAGAGCTCGTTCCACTCCATCAGGTCGTCGACCGACAGCCCGTGGGCCGTGGCGACCGACCACAGGCTGTCCCCGGGCTGGACGATCCGGGTGGAGCCCTCGAGACCGTCGGGGTCCGTGCTCGGCGACGGCGCCTGCTCCTGGTCGACGGCGTGGGCGCCGGTCGTGCCGGAGGCGCCGAACACGGCCAGCGCGGCCAGGGCCGCGGCGGAGCGCCGGGCGCGGCCGGCGTCCCGCGAGCCGTCGCGGGCGGGCTCCTGGCTCCGGGAGCCCGGATCCTGGGAGCTGGGACCCTCGGGGGTGTGCTGCATGGTGGGATGACCTCGAGCTGGGGGAGACGCGGTCCGGGGGAAGTGCGGACCGCCGCTGCCTGAAGATTACCCGGAAGGCGCAGCCGGGCCCGGTGGCGCCGCGCGGCGGCGGTTCGTGGCACGCTGGTGGGGTGAAGAAGTCTGAGACGAGCACAGCAGCGCCCACGCCCGAGCAGTTCGAGGCCCTCGACGCCCTGGTCGGCGAGTGGACCACGTTCCCGGACGTCGCCGAGTCCCTGGGCGTCATCGTGACCAGGGTCCACTCGATGGCCGAGGACGGGACCCTCGTGGCCTTCCGCGACCCCCGCGACGGCGTGCGCCGCATCCCCGCGGCGTTCCTGGTCGACGGCAGGCCGCTGGACTCCCTGCGCGGGACCATGAGCGTCCTGCGCGACAACCGCTACACGGACCTCGAGGCGGTGACATGGCTGTTCACCGAGGACGAATCGCTGCCCGGGCGGCCCATCGACCTCCTGCGCAGCGGGCGCAAGACGGAGATCCGCCGGCGGGCCCAGACCCTCGACTGGTGAGGCCCGCCCGGCTCAGCGGGCGCGGCGGATGAGGGCGTCGGCCATGTGCTGCAGGCCGGCACCGGCGACGGGCTCGGCAGGCAGGGCCTCCAGGGCCTGCGCCACGCGGGTCGAGAGCTCCTCGACCGTGCGCTCGGTGGCCTCGAGGGCCCCGCTGCGGCGCAGGGCGCGGCGCAGCCGCTCGACGTCGTCCTCCGTGAGGTCCTGATCGCCCAGGGCGCCGGCCACGAGCGCGGCGTCCTCGTCCTCGGCATCGCGCAGGTGCTGGCCGATCAGCACGGTCCGCTTGCCCTCGCGCAGGTCGTCGCCGGCGGGCTTGCCCGTGGTCGCGGGGTCGCCGAAGACGCCCAGCACGTCGTCGCGGATCTGGAAGGCCTCGCCGAGCGGCAGGGCGAAGTCCCGGCAGGACTGCACGAACCCCGACGACGCCCCCGCCAGCAGCGCCCCCAGGGCGGCGGGGTGCTCGGCGGAGTACTTGGCCGACTTGTAGCGCAGCACCTGGAAGGCCCGCTCGATGGCCTTCTCCGGGGGCAGGTCGGCCGCGGCCACCTCGGCGTGGAGGTCGAGGTACTGCCCGAGCATCACCTCGGTGCGCATGGCCGTGAAGTCCGCGGCGGCGCCGTCGGGGTGACCGGCGAGCTCGACCGCCTCCGCGAAGAGCTGCTCCGACCAGGTCAGGGCGAGGTCGCCGGTGAGCACGGCCGCCGAGGCGCCGAAGTGCCCGGCATCCTGGCTCCAGCCGCTGGCCCGGTGGCGCTCGGCGAACATGACGTGCACCGCGGGCATGCCGCGGCGCGTGGCCGAGCGGTCGATGATGTCGTCGTGGATGAGGGCGGCGGTCTGGAAGAGCTCCAGGCCCGCGCCGGCCAGCCGGGGGATGCGGGAGTCGGCCGCGCCGCCGGCTGCGCGCCACGTCCAGTAGAGCAGCAGCGCCCGCGTGCGCTTGCCGCCCTCGGACAGCCGGGCGATGGCCTCGACCACGGGGCCGGCGGCCTCGGAGATCCCCGCGGCGATCGCCCGCTGGTCCTCGAACCACCCCTGCAGGACGGCGTCGAACTCGGCGCGGAAGGCCTCGGCCTCCGCGGCGGCGATGCGCTGCTGCGGGGCGGTCGAGGTGTCGGAGGCGGGTGGGAGGCTGGACTCGGACAAGGGGCTCCTGGCGGTCTCGGATCGGCAGCGGCGGTCATGGTGCCGCGACCCCAGGGTAGCGCCGCATCCGGCGGCGGCCGGGCGCCGGCGGCGGCCTCCGGACGGCGCCCACAGACCCCGGCAGGCGCCCCGGCGGACGCCGGGGTCCCGGACCGGACGACGACGACGGCGGACACGACGGCAGGAGGTGCTCCATGGAGGCTCGAGGCGCGCCGGCGGGCACCGGCGGCCGATCGGGCGCGGCCCCGCACGGCGGCGGGCCGGGCCGCCCCGACCCGCAGCGTCTGCAGGAGTGGCGCAGCGCGGCCGTCATGCACGTCGACCTCGACATGTTCTTCGTGGCCGTCGGGCTCCTGGAGCGCCCGGACCTGGTGGGCCGGCCGGTCATCGTGGCGCGGGACTCCGGGCGCTCCGTCGTGCTCTCGGCCTCCTACGAGGCCCGGGAGTTCGGCGTGCACTCGGGCATGCCGGTCTCCCGCGCCCGCGCGCTGTGCCCGCAGGGCATCCTGATGGATCCGTCGTACGCGGACTACCCGGGGTACTCCCGCCGGGTCATGTCCATGTTCCGGGACCTGACGCACCTCGTGGAGCAGATCAGCGTCGACGAGGCGTTCCTGGACGTCTCCGGAGCCGTCCGGCGCCTGGGGCCCCCGGTGCAGATCGCCCGGGACCTGCGCGCTCGGATCAGGGCCGAGACCGGCCTGACCGCCTCGATCGGGATCGGCGCCAACAAGACCGTGGCCAAGATCGCCTCGACCCGCTCCAAGCCGGACGGCCTGCTGCTGGTGCGCGCCCAGGACACCGTCGCCTTCATGGCGGAGCTGCCCGTGGGCGCCCTGTGGGGCGTCGGGAAGCGGACCGAGGAGACCCTGCACCGCGCCGGACTGCGGACGGTGGGGGAGATCGCCCAGCGCAGCCCCCAGCAGCTGGCCCGCGTGGTCGGACAGGCCGCCGGCGCGCACCTGCACGCCCTGGCCCACGGGAACGATCCCCGCCCGGTCACCCCGGAGCGGGAGGAGAAGAGCCTCGGGGCCGAGCAGACCTTCGAGGTCGACGTCTCCGATCCCGCCTCGCTGCGCCGCGAGCTGCTCGGGCTGTCCCACCGGACCGCGGCCCGGCTGCGGCGCCAGGGGCTGCGGGCCCGGCGGGTGGGGCTCAAGCTGCGCTGGGCCGACTTCACGACCATCTCGCGCTCGCGGACCGTGAGCCATCCCTTCACCTCGGGCCACGACCTCTACACCTACGCGGAGGAGCTCTTCTCGGCCGAGCTGCCGCTTCCCAGCCCCGTGCGCCTGATCGGCGTGCGGGCCGAGTCGCTCGAGCACGGCGACTCCGCGATGCAGCTGAGCCTCGACGGCCGGGAGGAGGAGTGGGCGGCCGCCGAGACCGCCATGGACCGAGCCCGGGAGCGCTTCGGGTCGACGGTCCTCGGGCCGGCCTCGATGCTGCGTCCGCCCGAGGACACGGTCGGGCGCCGCGAGCGGCGGACGGGCCACGTCGACGACGCCGGGACCGGGCTGGGGCCCGGGCAGCGTCGCTCGGGATGAGGTCGGGCGCGAGCCGGCGCCCGCCGTCCGACCCCCGCGTGCTCCCGGCGGGGCTTTCCGGGTAGACTCTGCTCACTGGAGGGATGGCGCCGACGTCCCTCGACCCGAGGTAGACCCCAGGAGGGACGCCGTGGCCCTTTCGGAGCGCGAGCAGCAGCTGCTGGCCCAGCTGGAGCAGCAGCTGAATGCGGAGGACCCGCAGTTCGTCAGCCAGATGGACTCACGTCCCGTCCAGCCCACCTTCTCCACCCGGGCCGTCGTGCTGGGCGCGGTGATCGGCGTGGTCGGCCTGGGCATCGTCATCGGAGGCGTCGTCCTCGACTCGATCCTCGTCGGCCTCCTGGGCTTCCTCGCGATGTCCTTCGGCGTCTACTGGGCCTCGACCCGCTCGTCGTCGGAGAAGGGCGGCTCGGCCGAGGCCTCGTCGGGCCCGGCGTCGCGCACCGCGAAGAAGAAGGAGCCCTCCCGGTTCATGCGCAGCCTCGAGGACAAGTGGGACGAGCGCCGCTCCGGCAGCTGACCCGCACCGGCGGCTCTGGGGCCATGCCCTGATCCCACGCCCGTCCGACCTCTGGGCGTCCGCTACGGCCCCGTCGCCTCCCAGGCCCCTCTCCTCCGGGAGGGGCCTTCCTCATACCCGGAACCGCCCGGCGCCCACCTTCCCCCGCCGAACGGGCGATCCCGTGCGCTGCGGCGTCCTGCCGCGCACGGGATCGCCCGTTCGCGCCTTCCGGGGGTCTGAGGGCTCCACCGTCCTCCACCTCGCTGCTCCACCGTCCTCCACCACGGCGCCTGCCGGCGCTGCCGACCACCCGCGAACCGCGTCAGCACAGGGCAGCCGCCGTTCGAGGCACGGCTCGCAGGTGCCTGCCCGCTGTCGTCCGCTCGGCGCTCCCGCCGACCCCTGCCGGTGATCGCCGCAGTCCGCGGCCTGCGTCGGCCCCGCCATGGAAACCGCGTCCGACCTGCGTCGATGATCGCCCCCGACGGCGGGCGAGCGCGCCTGCCGGCGGCCGTGCCGCAGTCGCCGGCGACGGGCTCCGTTGACGGTGGAGGGAAGTGGAGTAAAGTGGTGCGCAGGAGAGAGAACACAGGACGTCCCGGATCGAAGGGCGGTGGGCATGTTCCTCGGAACGCACTCACCCCGCCTGGACGAGAAGGGGCGCCTGATCCTTCCGGCCAAGTTCCGCGAGGAGCTGGCGGACGGCCTGGTCCTGACCAGGGGCCAGGAGCGGTGCCTCTACGTCTTCAGCGCAGCTGAGTTCGAGAGGGTCCACGAGCAGATGAGGTCGGCTCCGCTGACCTCCAAGCAGGCTCGCGACTACATCCGCGTGTTCCTCTCCGGTGCCTCGGACGAGGTGCCGGACAAGCAGGGCCGGGTCACCGTCCCCGCACCGCTGCGTCAGTACGCAGGTCTGGAGCGCGAGCTCGCCGTCGTCGGCGCGGGCTCGCGAGCCGAGATCTGGGACGCGGCGGCCTGGCAGACGTACCTGGAGGAGCAGGAGAAGGCCTTCTCGGACACCGAGGAGGAGGTCATCCCCGGGCTCCTCTGACAGCTCCCGTCGTGAGACGGCGGACAGGACAGCAGCATCGCAGGACCAGAGCACCGCATCGGGATCTCCCGGCCGGGATCTCCACCCGCACTGCCATCACCGTCCTGACTCACCTTCCCCTGAGTCAGGCCGGATTCGAGGGATGGTCAGCGGTTGGGGTTCTCGCCTTGGAGCCGCCGATGCGGTGCTCTCCTGTGTGGCGCGCGGACGTGCCTGTCCCGGACGTGGCGGGTCTCATGGCCGGCCGGGCGGCGCCTCGGCCGGGGCGGCCGGGCTCGCCGGATAGGGTGGGCCCCTCACCGGGACCCGCTGTCGCCCTCGAGCCCGACCGCCCTGCCGCCGGACGGCGCGCGAGCGCGACGACGGCACCTGCGGGGGCGCATCCGCGCGGCCGCCCGCTCATCACCAGGAGGACGATCCATGGACGATCTCGAGCGCCCGGCCGGCGATCGGCACGTCCCGGTCCTGCTCGAGGCCTGCCTGGACCTGCTGGCCCCTGCGCTGGAGGGCCCGGCGCCCGTCGTGATCGATGCGACGCTGGGCATGGGCGGGCACAGCGAGGCCATCCTGGCCCGCTTCCCGACCGTGCGGCTCGTGGGCATCGATCGGGACCCGGAGGCGCTGCGCCTGGCCGGGCAGCGGCTGCGCCCGTGGGGCGAGCGGTTCGCCCCGCTCCACGCCACGTACGACGAGATCGACGCGGCCCTGGCCGCGGCAGGTGCGGCGAGCGCGGACGGCATCCTCTTCGACCTGGGCGTCTCGTCGATGCAGCTCGACGAGCGCGAGCGCGGCTTCGCCTACTCCTACGACGCCCCGCTGGACATGCGCATGGACTCCACGGCCGAGCGCACGGCCCGCGAGGTCGTCATGGAGTACTCGGAGCAGGACCTGCGCAGGATCCTGCGCGAATGGGGCGAGGAGCGCTTCGCGGGCCGGATCGCCCAGGCCATCGTGCGCGCACGGCAGCAGGGGGAGATCGCGAGCACGGGGGAGCTCGTGGAGATCGTCCGTGCGGCCAAGCCCGCGGCGGCCGCGCACAAGAAGGGCCACCCGGCGAAGCAGACCTTCCAGGCCCTGCGCATCGAGGTGAACCAGGAGCTCGAGGTCCTGGGCCGGGCCGTGCCGAATGCCCTGGATGCTCTCAGCCTGGGCGGGCGCGTCGCTGCCATGAGCTACCACTCGCTCGAGGACAGGATGGTCAAGCAGGAGCTCGCACGGCGCTCGTCGTCGTCGGCGCCCAAGGGCCTGCCGGTCGAGCTCGAGGAGCACAAGCCCACGTTCCGCATGCTGACGCGGGGCACGCACACCCCCACGGCGGAGGAGATCGCGGCGAATCCGCGGGCGGCCTCGGCGCGGCTGCGCGCGGCCGAGCGGATCAGGATCGACACCCGGCACGGAAAGCACTCATGAGCACACGAGCGGACAGGATGATCGGCGCCGCGCGGCGCCTGCGGCTCCCGCGCCGGGGGCGCACGGCGCGGGACCGGCCCCGCGAGCGCCGGACGGGCCTGTGGTCGCGGCTGCTGCCCGTCCTGGCCGCGGTGCTCGCGCTCGTGGCGACGTTCGCCGCGATCCTGCTGATCACCGTCCGGATCACGGACGGCCAGTACCGGCTGGTCGAGCTGCGCGCCCAGGAGCAGGCCCTCGACCAGGAGAACGAGTCCCTGACCCAGGACCTCGAGTTCCACCAGGCGCCCCAGAACCTCGCCCGCCGCGCCCAGGAGGAGGGCCTCGTGCCCGCTCCCTCGGAGCAGGGGGTCGTCGACCTGACGACCGACGAGGTCAGCGGCACCGCCGAGCCGGCGTCCGAGGGCGACGACGACGAGGTGGACATCGCGATCCCGCCGCCCGTCCAGCCGGGCTCCTCGGCCGCGGACGAGGCCGAGGACGAGGCCCGTCAACGCCGCGACGCCCTGCCGTCCTCCGACGAGGAGGCGCGGGAGCAGCTCGAGGAGGCCCGCGACGTCGAGGGCGACGTGGACCTGCACGGCGGCACGATCCCCGCCCCGCAGCAGCGCTCCGGCCCGGGCTCCGAGACCGGGGGCTCCCCGGACGAGGCCGCGCAGCGCACGGACGGAGAGGCCGACGGCAATGCGGCCGCCCCGGAGGGGCACACCCCGCTGAGCGGGCCCGCCGAGACGCCCGATGCGCCGGAGGACGGCGCCCAGCAGCAGGAGGGGGAGAGCCGGTGAGCGGCAGCACCCGCGATGACAGCGGCAGCGCCGGCGAGGGCATGAGCCGTCGCGAGTTCGGCGGACTGCTGATCGGCCTGCTGGCCCTGGTCCTGCTGGCCGTGCGGCTCGTGTGGGTCCAGGGGCTCGACCTGCGCGGGCAGGCCGCGCAGGCCGAGGCCAGCCGGCTGCGCGTGCAGGTCATCCCGGCGCGCCGCGGCGAGATCCTGGACCGCACCGGCGCGGTGCTGGCCCGCAGCATCCAGCGCTACGACGTCGCCGTCGACCAGACGATCGTGCAGGACCTCACCGTGCACGGACCGGACGGCACCGCCGAGGAGATCTCGGTGCACTCGGCGATCCGCAGCCTGGCCGACATCCTGGGGATGCCGGACCAGGAGGTGAAGGACAAGCTGCAGGGCGACGCCGACGTCCCGGCCGGGGAGCGGAAGAACTTCGAGTACCTCTTCCGGGGCGCGACGCCCGAGCAGTGGAACCGGATCGAGGACCTGCGCCTGGGGTACATCGCCGGCGAGCCGGTCGCCCACCGCAGCTACCCCAACGGGTCCCTGGGCGGGTCCGTGGTCGGCTTCCTGGGCGACGAGCAGGAGGCCCTGGGCGGCATCGAGCTGACCCAGGACGAGCACCTGCGGGGCATCGACGGCGAGCGCAGCTTCGAGATCGGCGCCGACGGGGTGCGGATCCCCGTGGCCCCGCAGGACGAGACGGCGGCGCAGGACGGCTCCTCCGTCGAGCTCTCGCTGGACCGCGACGTCCAGTACTACGCGCAGCAGGTGATCACCCGCCGGGTCGAGGAGCTCCACGCCGAGTGGGGCACGGCCGTGGTCCTGCGCATCTCCGACGGAGCGGTCCTGGCCCTGGCGGACTCGTCGATGGTGGATCCCAACGACACGAGCCGCACGGAGGACGCCGCGGACTTCCAGCCGCGCAGCGTGACCTCGGCCGTGGAGCCGGGCTCGACCCAGAAGATCCTCACCGCCTCGGCCGCGATCGACGCCGGGCACGCGGACAAGCTCTCCGAGGTCACGGTCCCGCCCGAACTCGAGATCGACGGCCAGACGATCAGCGACGCGTTCGACCACGGAGAGGAGGACCGCACCTTCGCGGGCATCATCGCCGACTCCATGAACACGGGCACGGTGCTCGTCGGCTCCCGGCTGGACCGGCAGGCGCGCTACGACTGGATGAAGAAGTTCGGGGTCGGCGAGCTCACGGGCATCGAGCTGCCGGGCGAGTCCCCGGGCCTGCTGGCGGACTGGGAGGACTGGGACATCCGCCAGCAGTACACCGTGCTCTTCGGGCAGGGCGTCTCGCAGTCTCCGCTGCGCACGGCCACGATCTTCCAGGCCGCGGGCAACGACGGGGTCCTGATCGAGCCGCGGCTGCTGCAGGCCGTGATCGACCCCGACGGCACGCGCACGGAGATCCCCCGGCCCGAGGGCAAGCGCCTGTTCTCGCCGGGGACCGCCGCCCAGGTCCGCGAGATGATGGAGTCCGTCATCACGGTCGGCGGCGCGCCCGATGCGGCGACCGACGGCTACCGGGTGGGCGGCAAGTCCGGCACCGCCGAGGCGGCCAGCGAGGACGGCGGCTACGAGGGCTACACGACCTCCTTCGCCGGCATGGGGCCCATGGAGGATCCGCAGTACATCGTGGCCACCACCGTGCACCGCCCGGAGGGCTCGGTCGCCGAGATCGGCGCATCGGCCGCCTTCGCCCAGATCATGGGGCAGGTGCTGCGCCACTACGGCGTGCCCCCCTCGACCGGCGGGGCCGTGGGCCTGCCCAAGTTCTTCGGCGACGACGCCGATCGCAACGAGGACCTGCCCGACACCCCGACGGGGATCGCCTGAGCGTTCGCCCTGCGCGCGCGTGGGCTCTCATCCGGGTCTGGGATCGCGGACTAGACTCTCCACGTCCGGAAACGGCTCTTCCCCGCCGTCCTCGAGGATGGGCGTCCTCCGCGGGCCGGGGCAGCGCACTGGCTTCCGCGACCGCCGGGGCCCGGACGGGCCTCGCACCGATGCGACGGCCGGCCCCTCAGCCGGCCGATCCGAGGAAGGACGACATGCAGAACCTGCCTGAGCAGGGGCTCGACGCGGCCCGGCTGCGTCCCCGGGGCGTGAGCGCCGTGCCGGCCCCGCAGCTGGCGCAGCGGATCGGCGCGCGCCCCGAGGTCGCCGGGACCGCCGAGGCGCCCCGGGAACCCGCAGAGATCACCGGCATCAGCATCGACTCCCGCTCGGTGCGCCCCGGGGACCTCTACGCGGCGCTGCCCGGCGCTCGCTTCCACGGGGCGGCCTTCGCCGCCGGCGCCGTCGAGGCGGGGGCGGCGGCCGTGCTCACCGACGAGGCGGGGCTGCAGGAGATCCGCAGCGGGGGGCCGCTGGACGTCCCCGTGATCGTCGCGCGGACCCCGCGCGAGCTCGTCGGGCGGATCAGCGCCGAGCTCTACGGCGGCACCGAGCGGGATCGGGCGCAGATGCCGCTGTTCGGGGTGACCGGGACCAACGGCAAGACCACCACGACGTACTTCCTCAACTCGATCCAGAAGGCCCTGGGCAGGACGACCGGCCTGATCGGCACGATCGAGATCCTCGCCGGCTCCCAGCGCATCCCCTCCCTGCTGACCACGCCCGAGGCCCCCTCGGTCCACGCCCTGCTGGCGGTCATGCGCGAGGCCGGGATGACCGGGGCGTCGATGGAGGTCTCGTCGCACGCGATCGAGTTCCACCGCGTCGACGGCGTGCACTACGACGTCACCGGGTTCACGAACCTGACCCAGGACCACCTGGACCTGCACGGGACCATGGAGGCCTACTTCGACGTCAAGGCCCGGCTGTTCACCGCGCAGCGCACCGACCGCGCCGTGATCGTGGTCGCCGACGACGAGGACGAGTGGGGCATCCGCATGGCCCGCCACGCCCGGGCGGAGCTGGGCGCGGACCGCGTCGAGGTCATCGCCCTGCGCGGCGGCGTCGTCGAGGACCGCGACCCGGGGCCGCAGCGCCGCGGCGCCGACTGGACCCTGGGCTCGCTGTCGCGGCGCGGGATCGGCCACCGCTTCGAGCTCGTGCACCGCGACGGCCGCCGCCTGCGCGTGTCCACCGGGCTGCCCGGCGCGTTCAACGTCGCCAACGCCGCGCTGGCCGTGCTGATGGTCCTGGCCTCGGGCGTCGCGCTGGAGACCCTCCAGGCGGTCCTGGACGCGGAGGACCCCCTGACCACGGACGTGCCCGGGCGCATGCAGCTCATCGGCAGCGAGCCGACGGCCGTCGTGGACTTCGCGCACAACCCGGATGCCCTGACCCGGGCGCTGGAGGCCGTGGACCCGCCCGAGGGCGACGGCCGGGTCATCCTGGTCTTCGGCGCCACGGGCGAGCGCGACACGACCAAGCGCCCGCTCATGGGCCGGATCGCCGCGCAGGGGGCCGACGTCGTGATCGTCACCGACGACGACCCCCATGACGAGGACCCCGCCGCGATCCGCGCCGAGGTCATGGCCGGGGCCCGCGAGGCCGTGGAGTCGGGCAGGGCCCGCGCCGCGGCGCTCGAGGAGGTCTTCCCGCGCGCGACCGCGATCCGCACGGCCGTGGCCATGGCCGGGCCCCGCGACTCGATCCTGATCGCCGGGCGCGGCCACGAGACCACGCAGGAGATCGCCGGCGTCGACCACCCGCTGGATGACCGCCAGGAGCTGCGCGAGGCTCTGCACGACACGCAGGAAGGACGGTGGGAGCACTCGTGATCCCTCTCAATGCCCAGCGCATCGCCGAGATCGTCGGGGGCGAGCTGCTCGGGCTCGACCCGCAGCAGGACGGCCCCGTCGTCGAGCACGTCACCACGGACTCCCGCGAAGCGGCCGAGTCCACCCTCTTCGTGGCCAAGCCCGGCGAGGTGACCGACGGGCACCGCTTCGTCGCGGCCGCCTTCGACGCCGGGGCGCGGCTCGCCCTCGTCGAGCGCGAGGTCGCCGCCGACGACGGCTCCGTGTTCCCGTCCGTGCGCGTCCCGGACGTCGTCGCGGCCATGGGCACGCTGGCCAACTGGGTCGTGCGCCACCTGCGCCAGGAGAACGACCTCAAGGTCGTGGCCGTGACCGGCTCGGTCGGCAAGACGACCACCAAGGACCTCCTGCGCGCGATCTTCTCGGAGATGGGCCCGACCGTGGCACCGCAGGGCTCCTACAACGGCGAGGTCGGCGTGCCCCTGACGGTGTTCCGCACGACCGCCGAGACCCGGTACCTGGTGGTGGAGATGGGTGCGACGCACATCGGCAACATCTCCTACCTGTGCCACATGGTCAGCCCGGACGTCGGCGCCGTCCTGTGCGTCGGCTCCGCGCACGCCGGGGAGTTCGGCGGCGTCGAGAACATCGCGCGCGCCAAGGGCGAGATGGTCGAGTCCCTCTCCCCGGACGGGGTGGCGATCCTCAACGACGACGACGAGCGCGTGCGCGCCATGCACGAGCGCACCCAGGCGCCCGTCGTGCTCTTCGGCACCGGCCGCCTCAACACCATGCCCGCGGTCCCGGCGGCGCGCGTGTGGGCCGACGGCGTCTCCTCCGACGACGACGGCCACCCGGCGCTGACCCTGCACTTCCCGGACGGCTCCGAGCACCGGATCGTCTCCGGGCTGATCGGGGAGCACCACGTCACCAACATCCTGGCCGCGGCGGCCGCCGCCTCGATGGCCGGGGTGCCGACCGCGACGATCGCCGCCGTCCTGCAGGGCCTCGGCCCGGGCAGCCGGTGGCGCATGGAGCGCACCGAGCGCCCGGACGGCGTGACGATCCTCAACGACGCGTACAACGCGAACCCGCAGTCCATGGCCGGCGCCCTCCAGACCCTGGCCCGGCTGGGCGGCCCGGAGGGCTCCCCGCAGCACCGCCGCACCTGGGCCGTGCTGGGGGAGATGTACGAGCTCGGCGACTCCTCGCTCGAGGAGCACAACCGCCTGGGCTCGCTCGTGGTGCGCTACAACATCTCCCGGCTGCTGGCCGTCGGACCGCTGGCCCGCCCGACCTACGTCACCGCGCAGCTCGAGGGCTCGTGGGGAGATGAGGCGGACTGGGTCGAGGACATCGGGGCCGCCGAGGCCTATCTGGCGGAGCACCTGCGCCCCGGGGACATCGTGCTGCTCAAGTCCTCGAACTCCGCGGGGCTCAAGGACCTCGGCGACCGGATCGCCGGGCGGAGCGAGGGAGGCCGGGCATGATCCAGATCATCGTCGCCTCCGCGCTGGGGCTGATCCTGTCGCTGCTGGGCACCCCGATGTTCATCCGCTTCCTGGCCCGGCGCGGCTACGGCCAGTTCATCCGCGAGGACGGGCCCTCGAGCCACCAGACCAAGCGCGGCACCCCCACCATGGGCGGCCTGGCCATCCTGGGCGCGGCCGTCATCGCGTACGCGATCTCGCACGTCGTCGTGGGGCTGCTCACGGGGGAGTGGACGGGGCCCACGGCCTCCGGGCTGCTGGCCGTGTTCCTGATGCTCGGCATGGGCTTCGTCGGCGGGATCGACGACGCCAAGAAGATCACCAAGAAGCAGAACCTCGGTCTGAGCCCCGGCGGAAAGATCGCGCTGCAGGGCACGATCGGCACGGTCTTCGCGGTGCTCACGCTGATGTTCCCCGACGAACGGGGGGTCACGCCCGGCTCGACGGCCGTCTCGGCCACCCGCGACACGGGCCTCGACCTGGGCTTCGGCCAGATGGCCGGGGGGCTGATCGAGGCGCTGACCTCCGAGCGCGCCATCGCCCTCGTGCTGCTCGGGCTGATCCTCTACATCGTGTGGGTCAACCTCATCGCGACCGCGACCACGAACGCCGTGAACCTCACCGACGGCCTCGACGGGCTGGCCACCGGCGCCGCCATCCTCGTGTTCTCGGGCTACCTGCTCATCACCCTGTGGCAGAGCGGCCGCCTGTGCGGCGACGGCGAGCCGGGGCTGTGCTACACCGTGCGCGACCCCTCGGACCTCACGGTCCTGGCCGCGGCGCTCGTGGGCGCGCTCATCGGCTTCCTGTGGTGGAACACCTCCCCGGCCAAGATCTTCATGGGCGACACCGGCTCGCTGGGCCTCGGCGGCGCCCTGGCCGCGTTCGCGATCCTCTCCCGCACCGAGCTGCTGCTCGTGCTGATCGCCGGGCTGTTCGTGATCATCACCGTCTCGGTGATCCTGCAGGTCGGCTGGTTCAAGATCTCCGGCGGCAAGCGCATCTTCAAGATGGCGCCGCTGCAGCACCACTTCGAGCTGAAGGGGTGGCAGGAGGTCACCATCGTCGTGCGGTTCTGGACCATCGCCGGGCTGTTCACGGCCATCGCCCTCGCGGTGTTCTACGGCGAGTGGCTCATCTCCAACGGAGGCGCGCTCCTGTGATCCACGCCAGCAACGAGAACCCCATCCTCTCCGATCCCCGGCTCGACGCGCTCACGAGCTGGGACGCCGACTGGGCGGGCCTGCGCGTCGCGGTGCTCGGCATCGGCGTCTCGGGCTTCGCCGCGGCGGACACGCTCATCGAGCTCGGCGCCCGCGTGGTCGTGCTCGACGGGCTGGACTCCGAGGTCAATCGGCAGAAGGCCGAGACCCTGCGCATCGTGGGGGCCGCGGACGTGCTGCTCGGCGAGGCCGCCGGCCGGCTGCCGCAGGTGGACGGACTGGCCCCGCAGCTCGTCGTCACCTCCCCGGGCCTGCGGCCCGAGCACCCCGTGCTCGCGCAGGCCGCCGGGCAGGGGGTGCAGATCTGGGGCGACGTCGAGCTCGCCTGGCGGGTCCGCGAGCGGGCCGGGCGGCCGACCGCGCAGTGGGTGTGCATCACCGGCACCAACGGCAAGACGACCACCGTGCAGATGGTCGAGTCCATGCTGCAGGCCGGCGGTCTCAAGGCCCTGGCCGTGGGCAATGTCGGGACTCCCATCCTCGACGCCCTGCGCGACCCGGTCGACTACGACGTCCTGGCCGTGGAGCTGTCGAGCTTCCAGCTGCACTGGGCGCACTCGATCTCCCCGCTGGCCGCGGTGTGCCTGAACATCGCCGAGGACCACGTGGACTGGCACGGGAGCTTCGAGAACTACATCGCCGACAAGTCCCGCGTCTACGAGGGCTGCCGCGTCGCCGCGGTCTACAACGAAGCCGATCCGCGCACCCGGGAGATGGTCGAGGAGGCCGACGTCGTCGAGGGCTGCCGGGCCATCGGGTTCACCGCGGGCAGCCCGGACGTGTCCATGCTCGGCGTCGTCGAGGACCTGCTCGTGGACCGGGCCTTCCTGACGGACCGGCGCAGCCAGGCCCTTGAGATCGGGGCTGTGCAGTCGCTGAAGCCGGTCCCCACCGCCCACGGGGTCTCCAATGCCCTGGCCGCGGCCGCCCTCGCGCGCGCCGCCGGCGTCCAGCCCCAGGACATCGCCTCCGGGCTGGAGGCCTGGGAGCCGGGCGGGCACCGCATCCAGCCGGTGGCCAGGACCCACGGGGTGGTCTGGGTCGACGACTCCAAGGCCACCAACCCCCATGCCGCCGATGCCTCCCTGTCGGCCTTCGAGTCCGTCGTGTGGATCGCCGGCGGGCTGGCCAAGGGCACGGACAGCCGCGAGCTGGTGGCCAAGCACGCCGCGCGGCTGCGGGCCGTCGTGCTGATCGGCACCGACAACGCCCGGCTCGAGGCGGCCCTGGCCGACTCCGCGCCCCAGGTCCCGATCCTGCGCGCCGGCGAGGACCTCGCGGATGCCGCCGACGGCGACGCCGTGATGCGCGCGGCCGTCGAGGCCGCCCACGGGGTGGCCGTCGACGGCGACACCGTGCTGATGGCCCCGGCCGCCGCCTCGATGGACCAGTTCCGGGACTACGCCCACCGCGGGGACTCCTTCGCGCTGAGCGTGGCCGATCTGGTGGAGCGCCTCAAGTGAGCTCGCTCCGGTCCGCGGGCACCCGGCTGCTCGATCGCATCGACGATCCCGCGGGGCCGCTGCGCACCGTGGAGCGCAAGGTCCGCGACGGCCCGCTGATCCACTCCTACTACGCGCTGTTCGCCTGCTCGGTGCTGCTCTCCGCGATCGGCGTCATGATGGTGCTCTCCGCCTCGGCGGTGGAGTCGATCTCCGCGGAGGAGTCGGCCTACGGGCTGTTCATGCGCCAGGTCGTCTTCGGCGTTCTCGGCATCGTCGTGATGCTCGTGCTCTCGCGCGTGCCCGCCCGGGCCATGCGGGCGCTGGCCCTGCCGGGATTCTGGATCTCCGTGGTGATCCTCGCCCTGGTCGTGCCCTTCGGCGTCGAGGTCAACGGCAACCGGAACTGGCTGTCGATCGGGGGGCTGTCGGTGCAGCCCTCGGAGATCGCCAAGCTCACGTGCGTCCTGGCGCTGGGCGTGTGGCTGGGCCGGGTCGCCGGGCGCATCCGGACGCCCAAGGAGGCGCTGTGGCCCTCGGCCATGGCCGTCGGCATCCCGGTCCTGTTCGTGATGTACGGCCGGGACATGGGCACCGCGGCGATCTTCCTGCTGATCTACCTCGCGGCGGTGTTCTTCGCGGGGGTCCCGATGCGCTGGATCCTCATCGCCTTCGCGGGGGGCTTCGTCGTCGCGGCGCTGTTCATCGTCTCCGCCCCGCACCGCATCGGGCGCGTCCAGTCCTGGCTGACCGGCGACTGCGATCCCTCGGCCGGCTGCTACCAGGCCATGCACGGGCTGTCCGCCCTGGCCACCGGCGGCTGGTGGGGCGTGGGGCTCGGGCAGTCGCGCTCGAAGTACAACTACGTCCCCGAGGCGCACAACGACTTCATCTTCGCGATCATCGGCGAGGAGCTGGGCCTGCTCGGCACCGTGCTGATCCTGGGCCTGTTCGCGGTGATGGCCGTGGCCATGGCCCGCGTCCTGCTGCGCTGCACCTCGGGCTTCGAGCGGATCGTCACCGGAGGGATCCTGGCCTGGCTCATCGGGCAGGCCTTCGTGAACATCGGCATGGTCACCGGCGTGCTGCCCGTGATCGGCGTCCCGCTGCCGTTCATCAGCTACGGCGGGTCGTCGCTGCTGATGTGCCTGGCGGCCGTCGGCGTCGTGATGTCCTTCGCGCGCCGGCCCTCGAGCGGGATGGTCGAGCTGCGGCCCGTCCCGCGCCGACCGGGCGCCCCGATCGACCGGAGCGCTCCGATCAGCGGCGTGCGTGCGTACGATGAGCCGCGCGCCGCAGGCCGGGATGCCCGCGACCGCGGCCACCACGACGACGCCTGGCACGACGCCTGGCACGACGATCCCCGCGGCCGGCACGACATGCATCCCTACGACGACCGCGAGCCCATCGCCGAGGTCCACGACATCCGACGCGGCCGCGTGATCCGGCGGCAGTCCGGATCCTGAGCCGCACGACGACGCCCGCCCGGGCAGGAGCAGCCGAATGAGCGACGAGAACACCCGAACGACACCGTCCGGCCGACCGGTCTCGGTGGTGCTGGCCGGCGGCGGGACCGCGGGCCACGTCTCCCCGCTGCTGGCCATCGCGGCCGCGCTGCACCGGGCGGAGCCGACCGCGGAGGTCACGGCGGTCGGGACCGCCTCCGGCATGGAGACCCGGCTCGTGCCGGCGGCCGGGCTGCCGCTGGAGACCATCGACCGGGTGCCGCTGCCGCGCCGCCCCTCCGCGGACCTGCTGCGGCTGCCGATGCGCCTGCGCGGCGCGATCGGCCAGGCCGGGCGGATCATCGACGAGCACGGCGCGGACGCGGTCGTCGGCGTCGGTGGCTACGTCTGCACCCCCATGTACCTCGCCGCGCGCCGCCGCGGGGTCCCCGTCGTCATCCACGAGGCGAACGCCCGCCCCGGGCTCGCCAACCGCGTGGGCGCCCGCTTCGCCGCCGTCGTGGCCACGGCCTTCCCCGACACGCCCCTGAGGGGAGCCCGGACCGTCGGGATGCCCATGCGCCGGGAGATCTCCCAGCTGGACCGGGCGGCCGCGCGCCGCGGGGCCCGCGAGCGGCTGCGGCTGGACCCGGACCTGCCGACCGTGATCGTCACCGGCGGCTCCTCGGGCGCCGTGGCGATCAACCGCACGATCCAGCAGATCGTGCCCGAGATCGCCGAGCGCGGATACCAGCTGCTGCACATCACCGGCCGCGACAAGCCCGTGCTGACGGAGGACCTCGAGCCGCTCCGGGCGCCGAACTACCGCCAGGTCGAGTACGTCGACGGGATGGAGGACGTCTACGCGGCCGCCGACCTGCTGATCGCGCGCGCCGGAGCGGCCACCGTCTCCGAGGTCGCGGCCGTGGGGCTGCCGGCGATCTTCGTCCCGCTGCCGATCGGCAACGGCGAGCAGGCGCTCAACGCCCGGCACCTCGTGGAGGCCGGGGCGGCGCGGCTGGTCGAGGACTCCGACTTCACCCCCGAGTGGTACCGCTCCCGGGTCGTCCCGCTCCTCACGGCCCCCGGGGGCCTGGCGGAGATGGAGCGCGCCGCCCACGGGGCGGGCGTGCGCGACGCGGACGCGACCATGGCCGAACTCATCCTGCAGGAGGCACGACGTGAGCACTGAACCCCGCAGCGGGCACCGGGAGGATCCCGTGGGCGTCGGCACCGACCCCCGGGACCTGGGGCGCACGCACCTCATCGGCATCGGGGGCGCCGGCATGTCGGCCGTGGCTCGCCTGCTGCTGGCCCACGGCGTGAGCGTCTCGGGCTCGGACGCCCAGGAGTCCCGCGGTCTGGCCGCCCTGCGCGAGCGCGGCGCCGCGGTGAGCATCGGCCAGAGCGCCGAGAACATCGCCGATGCCCAGACCGTCGTGGTCTCGACCGCGATCCGGGACACGAACCCCGAGCTGGCCGCCGCGCGCGAGCAGGGCCTGCGCGTCCTGCACCGCTCCGAGGCCCTGGCCGTGTCGATGCACGGCTCCCGGGTCGTGGCCGTGGCCGGGACGCACGGCAAGACGACCACCTCGTCCATGGCCGCCGTCGCCCTCCAGGAGTCGGGGCGCGACCCCTCGTGGGCGATCGGGGCCCATGTCGCGGATCTGGGCACCAACGCGCACCTGGGCCGCGGGGAGTGGTTCGTGGCCGAGGCCGACGAGTCCGACGGGTCGTTCCTGAGCTACGGGCCGACGATCGCCGTGGTGACCAACATCGAGCCGGATCACCTCGACCACTACGGCTCCGAGGAGGCCTTCTTCCGGGCCTTCGACGACTTCGCGGCGACCCTGCGCCCCGGCGGGACCCTCGTGGCCTGCCAGGACGATGCCGGTTCGCGCCGTCTGGCCGAGGCCGTGCGGCGCCGGGGCGGCAGCGTGCTGACGTACGGCACGGACGCCTCCGCGCAGATCCGCATCAGCGACATCCGCACCGAGGGCATCGGCGCCACCGCGACCGTCTCGGTCGGCGAGGGCGCGGACCTGCGGACGCACCGGATGCGCCTGGAGGTGCCGGGGGAGCACAACGTGCTCAACGCGGCCGCGGCCTTCGCGGTCACGCAGATCGCCGGGGTGCCGGCCGAGGATGCGCTGCGCGGGCTGGCCAAGTTCCACGGCTCGGACCGCCGCTTCGACCTCAAGGGCGAGGCGCGCGGCATCCGCGTGATCGACGACTACGCCCACCACCCCACGGAGGTGCGCGCCGCGCTCGCGGCCGCCCGGCGTGTGGCGGGGGAGCACCGCGTCCTGGTGCTCTTCCAGCCGCACCTGTTCTCGCGCACCCGGGCCTTCGCCCCGGAGTTCGCCGAGGCCCTCGAGCTCGCCGACCGGTCCTGGGTGCTGCCGATCTTCGCCGCCCGCGAGGACCCCGTCGACGGCGTCTCCTCGGAGCTGATCTCCGAAGCGGCGGGGGAGTCCGTGGTCAGCGCCTTCGACCCCCAGGAGGCCGTGGAGCAGATCGCCGCCGCCGCGCAGACGGGCGATCTCGTGCTGACCGTGGGAGCCGGCGACGTCACCGCGTTCGGGGCTCGTCTGCTCGCCGCCCTCGAGGACGCCGAAGGCATCGGGGCGGGCGGCGGCGCCGGGGACGCCGGCGCTGCCGGGGTCTCGGCCTGATGGCCGGCGGACCGCGTCCGCACCAGCCGCGCTTCGCCCGCGCGGAGGATCGGCGGGGCAGCGAGGACGCCGCCTCCCGGGGCCGCGCCGCCGATGCCGGGCCCGCTGCCGGCGGGTCCGCGGCGGCCGAGCACAGGGCCGGCGAGCACCGGAGCGGCGGGCGAGCCGACGACGCCCGGGGGCCGGATGGGACCGGTGCTGCCGACGCGACCGGGCCGCCCGGCGGCCGCACCGGCTCCACGCGGGTGCGGGTGAACAGCCAGGGCAAGGTCGCCGCGCTCGACGAGCAGCGCGAGAGCGAGTTCGAGCCCGTGCCCACGGGCGGGGGCCGCTTCAGCGACTGGCGCCGCACGCTCCAGCTCGGCTCGGCGCGCTCGGGCTCCCGCGGCTCGGCGCGCAAGGGCCCCGAGGACGACCGGGACCGCCCCCGGATGAGCCCTGCTCTGCGCCGGGCGCTCATCGCGGCCGTCGCCCTGCTGCTCGTCCTGGTGCTGCTGTGGGCCGTGTTCTTCTCCCGGATCTTCGCCGTGCGCACGATCGACGTCGAGGGCGTGTCCCTGTCGGATCAGGAGGCCGTGGCCGAATCGCTGCAGCCGCTCGAGGGGGTGCCGATGACCCGCATCTCCGACGACGACGCCCGGGAGCTGCTCGAGGGCCATCCGGCGATCAGCGGTGCGCAGACCAGCGCCGGCGGCAGCGGCACTCTGCACGTCGCGGTCCAGGAGCGCATCCCCGTGGCCGCGGTGGAGGCCGACGGCGGCTGGTCGCTCGTGGACCGGGACGGCGTGCAGGTGCGCAGCGTCGAGGACCGCGGATCGGTGCAGGTCCCCGTGATCGACGGCGGCACCGGGGTCCTCGGCACCGACGACTGGGACACGGTGAGCGCCGTGCTCGCGACGCTGCCGGCCTCGCTGCTCGAGCAGGTGCAGACCGCGCGGGCGGAGTCCGGCGGCATCGTGATGCTCGAGCTCGAGGACGGGGTGACCGTGCGGTGGGGCGATGACACCGAGAGCGGTCTCAAGGCGGAGGTCCTGGCCGCGCTCGTCGACTCGCCCGCGGCCACGGGCGAGGTCGGGGTCTACGACGTCTCCGCGCCCCGGCACCCGGTGCTCGAATAGGAGCATCCTAGGTCGATTCCTCCGACCTTGACGTGAGACTCGAGGTGCTGCCCCCGAAACGGGGGACTCATTGCGGCCAACACGCGGGGTCCACTCGTTGCCGCGCGGCCTCCGTTGTTAGGCTGGCCCGGACATCAGAGCATGAGTCCTCAGGAATATATCTCAACCTTGAATCGAAGGTTGAAACTGGGGGTTCAGCGAGGACCCCACCGCCGGCGCAGGTCGGCGGCCCCGATTCAAGACAGGTGATCATGGACACCACGCCCCAGAACTATCTGGCCGTCATCAAGGTCGTCGGCATCGGCGGCGGCGGCGTCAACGCCGTCAACCGCATGATCGAGGAGGGACTCCGCGGCGTGGAGTTCATCGCGATCAACACGGATGCCCAGGCCCTGCTGATGTCGGATGCCGACGTCAAGCTCGACGTCGGCCGCGAGCTGACCCGCGGTCTCGGCGCCGGAGCGAACCCGGATGTCGGGCGGCAGGCCGCCGAGGATCACCACGAGGAGATCGAGGAGGTCCTCAAGGGGGCCGACATGGTCTTCGTGACGGCCGGCGAGGGCGGCGGCACGGGCACCGGCGGCGCGCCGGTCGTGGCGCGCATCGCCCGCTCGCTCGGGGCGCTGACCATCGGCGTGGTCACCCGTCCGTTCACCTTCGAGGGCCGCCGCCGGTCCAACCAGGCGGAGAACGGCATCGAGACCATGCGCGACGAGGTGGACACCCTCATCGTCATCCCGAACGACCGGCTCCTGTCGATCTCCGATCGCAACGTCTCCATGCTCGACGCCTTCAAGTCGGCGGACACCGTCCTGCTCTCCGGCGTCCAGGGCATCACGGACCTGATCACGACCCCGGGCCTGATCAACCTCGACTTCGCCGACGTCAAGTCTGTCATGCAGGGCGCGGGCTCCGCCCTCATGGGCATCGGCTCGGCGCAGGGCGAGGACCGCGCGGTCAAGGCCGCCGAGCTGGCGATCGCCTCGCCGCTGCTCGAGGCCTCGATCGACGGCGCCCACGGCGTGCTGCTGTCCATCCAGGGCGGCTCGGATCTCGGCCTCTTCGAGATCAACGAGGCCGCGCGCCTGGTGCAGGAGGTCGCCCATCCGGAGGCCAACATCATCTTCGGCGCGGTCATCGACGACGCCCTGGGCGATTCCGCCCGCGTCACCGTCATCGCCGCGGGCTTCGACTCGCTGTCGCAGGAGACCAACGCGAACGCCACCTCTCCGGCCGCGCAGCAGGCGGCCTCGACCCGCGCCGCCTTCGGCGCCGGTGCCGGCGCCCCGTCCTCGGCCTCCTCGTCCTCCGCCCAGCGCGGCGGCCAGGGCTCGGGGTCGTGGTCGGGCAGCGGCTCGAGCTCCTCGAGCCAGGCCTCGAACGACGACGTCCCGGACGACGCCGGCTTCGACGTCGACCTGCCGCCGGAGTCCGGCACCCCCCGCTCCTCCGGTCGCAAGGACTCCCTGGACTTCCCGGACTTCCTCAAGTGAGCCGCTGACTCGTCCGTCCGCCGGGCGAGCCGGCTCTCCCAGCGCGGCGGCCCCGACCCGACGGTCGGGGCCGCCGCGCTGTCGTCGTTCCGGCCGCCGGTCCTGCCGTCCGCGCCGCCGGCCTGCGCCGTGCGGCCGTCGGCGGCCGGCGCTAGGGTCGGGCGCATGTACTGGCATTCGAGCGAGGCGCTCGGCATCCGCACCGTGTTCACCGACCGGGAGCTCGGCAATCTCGCGCTGCACGTTCCCGACGACGCCCAGGAGGTCCTGGCGCGCCGGCGCCGCGCGGCCCGTGACCTCGGCCACGACCCGGACTCCGTCCTGTACCTGGACCAGGTCCACGGGACCCGGGTGGTGGATGCCGACGCCGCGGCGCCGGGCAGCGCCCCGACCGGCGATGCGGCCGTCTCCACGACCGGCAGGCCGCTGGCGGTGATGGTCGCTGACTGCGTGCCGGTCGTGCTCGTGGGCGAGCCTGCCGACGACGGCGCGGGCCGCGCGCATCCCGTCACCGCCGTGGCCCACGCGGGGCGACGCGGTCTGCTGGACGGTGTCCTGCTCGAGGTGGTCCGGGCGATGCGCGAGCGCGGCGCCCGGGAGATCAGCGCCCGGATCGGGCCGTGCGTGTGCGCGGGGTGCTACGAGGTGCCCGAGCAGATGGCCGAGGAGTCCGAGCGGTCGCTGCCCGGCATCCGCACCACGACCTCATGGGGCACCCCCGGCCTGGACCTCCCGGGCTCGGCCGCCCGCCAGCTGCGCCGGCTCGGTGCGCGCGTCGAGCTGGCGGAGGCGGCCACCTCCCGGTGCACCCTCGAGAACGAGGGCCTCTCCTCCCATCGCCGCGATCCCTCCAGCGGTCGGATCGCGGGCATCGTCGCCCCCGTGCCGGGCGCCGTGATCGGGGGATGAGCGGCGCCCACCGGTCCTGTGCCCACCGCCGGGGCGCCGACGGCCTGGACCGCGCGTCCGGGCTCGTCGGGTAACCTGGCCGTCGACCTCCCTGCCCCCGATCCGCGAGTCGGGCGGCCTCGAGCCGGCGACCGCCGCGGCCCCGCCGCCGGGGCCGGCTCCCGGGAGGGTCCGAGCCGAGACAACCAGCTGCACCGCAGCGAGAGCGAGGAGGGCCGCGCGTGAGCCAGTCGATGCGCCGAGCGATGATCCGTCTGGGCCTGGCCGAGCCGGAGGGCTACGAGGACGACGTCGCCGGCCCCCGCTCCCCGGAGCGGCAGGAGCGCCGGGCCCCGCAGCCGGAGCCGCGCCAGGAGCGCGGGCCGGAGCCGCAGACCGCCCGCGGTGGCTCGAGCGCGGTGCCGCCGCCGGAGAGCCGACGGTCGGCCGAGCCCGCGCGCTCCCGGCCCCAGCGCGAACCCCGCCGCGACTCCGAGTACCGAGCCCCCGTCACGCCGATCAAGCGTGCCCCCTCGACGTCCCGAGAGGATGCAGACGACATGCGCACCATCACGACCGTCCACCCGCGCTCCTACAACGATGCGAAGTCGGTGGGCGAGTCCTTCCGCGACGGCACCCCGGTCATCATGGATCTCAGCGATCTGGCCGAGCCCGAGGCCAAGCGCCTCGTCGACTTCGCCGCGGGCCTGGTCTACGCCCTCCACGGGTCGATCGAGCGCGTGACCACCACCGTCTTCCTGCTCACCCCCTCGTACGTCGAGGTCGTGGACTCCTCCGCAGCTCCGGACGAGGACCTCGACGCGGTCCAGGCCTGATCCGCATGGCAGTCGTCTTCGGCATCCTGTACCTGGCGGTCCACGTCCTGATCCTGATCGTGCTCGGGCGGTTCGTCGTCGAGATGGTCCAGTCCTTCGCGCGGGGCTGGCGGCCGCAGGGCGCGGCCCTCGTGCTGGCCTCGACCTTCTACGCGGTCACGGACCCGATGCTGACCCCGCTGCGCAAGCTGATCCCGCCGCTGCGCATGGGCGGCGTCGCCCTCGACCTGTCCTCGCTCGTGCTGATCCTCGGGCTGGGCATCCTGCAGATGATCCTGGGCACGGCCTTCCTGTCGGCCTGAGCCCGCCGCGCAGCCCGCCCTTTCCGGACGGGGCGCGGGCCCGCGGGCAGCCGGTGCGGGGGTCTCGGGCGATCAGTGCCGGAGCCCGCTGCGCCGGTGCCGGAGCATGTACCCTGAACCGATGCGACCGCCCGCCGAGGCGAGCCGCGGCGGGACGTGTCGTGCGGGGCGCGCACGGACGGCTCGCCCGCGGGTCGCCCCCGGGCAGGAACGACCGACTGCCGGATCGACCGACCCGGGCGTCGGCTCCCGACCCCCACAGTTTCGACGAGAGGCACATCCCCATGGCTCTGACCCCGGAAGACGTCATCAACAAGCGGTTCCAGCCCACCAAGTTCCGTGAGGGCTACGACCAGGACGAGGTCGACGACTTCCTGGACGAGATCGTCGTGGAGCTGCGTCGGCTGAACCAGGAGAATGCGGACCTGCGCGCTCAGGTCGACGCCGGCGGTGCCGCGGATCGCGGGGCCCAGGAGTCGGCGGCCGACGCGCAGCCCGCCGACGGCGCCACCGCGACCGAGGGGTCCGGGAAGGACTCCGCCGCCGTCCGGGAGAGCAAGGCCGCCGCCACGACGGGGGCCTCGGCCGAGACGGCCGCCGCGGGGGAGCAGGCGACGGCCGAGGCCGCGCCCGCCGCAGCCGCCCAGGGCTCCTCGCCGGCGCAGCCGGCGACCCGGGCCTCCGTGTCCGAGCAGGCCCCGGCGGCGGACTACACGGACTCGGCCCAGAGCGCGGCCGGCGTGCTCGCCATGGCCCAGCAGCTGCACGACCAGTACGTCGGCGAGGGCCGCGCCGAGCGCGAGCGCCTGATCGCCGAGGGGCGCGCCCAGGCCGACACCCTGGTCGCGGACGCCGAGACCTCCAAGGCGGAGGTCCTCTCCTCCCTCGAGGACGAGCGCCGCGGCCTCGAGGACGCGGTCTCGGGGCTGCGCAGCTTCGAGACCTCCTACCGCGAGCGCCTGACCGCCTTCATCGACGGCCAGCTCCAGGAGATCAGGACCGCCCCGTCCCTGGCCCCGGAGGACGCGGACGGCTCCTCCGCCGAGCGCCGATGATGTGAGCGCACGCCGCGCGCGGCCCGGGATCCGGGCGGCGCGCGGCGTCGTCGCGTCACGACCCCGTCCGACGGAGGCTCCTCGGCCCCGATCAGCGCCCGCGAGAGGTCCGGAACCCAGCTCATGTCATCACCAGCAGCCTCGGCCCCGCAGGCCCGTCCCCGGAGCCGACGGGCCGTGCTCGCGCTCGCGATCCTGACCGCGGCCGTCGTCTACGGGCTGGATCAGGCCACCAAGGCGATCGTGGAGCGCACCATGACCCTCGGTCAGGAGATCCCGCTGATCGACGGCCTGCTGCAGTGGCACTACATCCTCAACCCGGGGGCCGCGTTCTCGATGGGCGAGAGCCTCACCTGGGTCTTCACCGCCGTCATGGCGATCGCTTCGGCGGGCATCCTCCTCTTCCTGCCGCGCGTGCGCTCGCTGCTGTGGGCGCTGTCGCTCGGGCTGGTGCTCGGCGGCGCCCTGGGCAACCTGACCGATCGGCTCCTGCGCTGGCCCGGCTTCCCCAACGGGCATGTGGTGGACTTCATCCACGTCCAGGGCTTCGCGGTCTTCAACATCGCCGATTCGGGCGTGGTCGTCGGCGTGATCCTGGTGGCCGCGCTGATCCTGCTCGGCCGCGACCCGGACGGCTCCCGCGCCGCCGACCGGGGGGACGGGCGATGAGCGAGCGGCCGACCCGCGCCCTCGAGGTGCCGGAGGAGCTCGACGGCGCGCGGGCCGATGCGATCGTGGCCCGGCTGACGGGCCTGTCCCGCACCGCCACCGGCCGGCTCTTCGAGGCCGGGGAGATCCGCATCGGGGGCGCTGAGATCGCGAAGTCGCGGAAGCTGCCCCGGGGCGCCGAGCTCTCGGTGCTCATGCCGGAGGAGGTCGACCTTTCGGCGATCGTCCCCGAGGTCGTCGACGGCTTCCGCGTGATCCACCAGGACGACGACATCGTCGTGGTCGACAAGCCGGCCGGCGTCGCGGCGCACCCCTCGCCCGGGTGGGCAGGGCCCACCGTGCTCAGCGCGCTGGCGGGCGTCGGCATCGCCGTGAGCACCTCCGGGGCCGCGGAGCGGCAGGGCATCGTGCACCGCCTGGACGTCGGGACGTCGGGACTGATGGTCGTCGCGCGCTCGGAGCGCGCCTACACCGCCCTCAAGCGCGCGTTCAAGGAGCGCACGGTCGAGAAGGTCTACCACACGATCGTGCAGGGGATGCCGGAGCCCATGGAGGGCACGATCGAGGCGCCGATCGGGAGGCACCCCGGATACGAATGGCGCTTCGCCGTGATCGAGGGCGGGCGCGAGTCCGTGACCCGCTACGAGACGCTCGAGTCGTTCGGGCGCGCGACGCTGCTGGAGGTGCATCTGGAGACCGGGCGCACGCACCAGATCCGCGTCCACTTCTCCGCGCTCAAGCACCCCTGCGCGGGCGATCTCACGTACGGCGCCGATCCCGCCCTCGCCGCGGGGCTCGGGCTGACGCGGCAGTGGCTGCACGCCCATCGCCTCGGCTTCGAGCACCCGGGCACGGGCGAGCAGGTCTCGTTCACGAGCAGGTACCCGGCCGATCTGGACTGGGCGCTCGAGACGCTGCGCGACGGCGGACCGCGCTGAGGGACCGCCGCCCGTGACCGGGCCGGCGCGTCGGAGCCGGGGGATAGGATCCTGGCGATGACTCAGGGCAAGGGATTCACGCATCTTCACGTGCACACCGAGTACTCGATGCTCGACGGCGCCGCGCGTCTGGACGACCTCTTCGAGGCCTGCCACCAGCAGGGCATGGACTCGCTGGCGACCACGGACCACGGCTTCGTGTTCGGGGCCTACGACTTCTGGTCGCGGGCCAACAAGGCGGGGATCAAGCCGATCATCGGCGTGGAGGCCTACCTGACCCCCGGCACGGCGCGCACCGACCGCTCGCGCGTGAAGTTCGCCGACGGCGGGCGCAACGACGTCTCGGGCGCCGGCTCCTACACCCACCTGACCCTGCTGGCAGAGACCACCGAGGGCATGCAGAACCTCTTCCGCGCCTCGAGCTACGCCTCCCTGGAGGGCCAGCTCTACAAGCCGCGCATGGACCGGGACCTGCTCCACCGGTACGGCAAGGGCCTGATCGCCACCACGGGCTGCCCGTCGGGCGAGATCCAGACCCGGCTGCGGCTGGGCCAGTACCGCGAGGCCCGGGAGGCGGCCGCGGAGTTCCGCGACATCTTCGGCGCCGAGAACTACTACTGCGAGATCATGGACCACGGCCTGGGGATCGAGAAGGACGTCCACCAGGACCTGATGAAGCTGGCCAAGGACCTCCAGCTGCCGCTCGTGGCCACGAACGACCTGCACTACACCCGCGCCGAGGACGCCAAGGCGCACGCGGCGCTGCTGTGCGTGCAGTCCGGCTCCACGCTGGCCGATCCCAAGCGCTTCAAGTTCGACGCCGACGAGTTCTATCTCAAGTCCGCCGCGGAGATGCGCGACCTGTTCCGGGACTACCCGGAGGCCTGCGACAACACGCTCGAGATCGCCGAGCGCTGCCACGTCGAGTTCGACGAGTCCGTGGGCAAGTTCATGCCCCGGTTCCCGGTCCCGGAGGGCGAGGACGAGCAGTCCTGGTTCGCCAAGGAGGTCGACCGCGGGCTCGAGTTCCGCTTCCCCGACGGGGTGCCCTCCGAGGTGCGGCAGCAGGCCGAGTACGAGAAGGGCATCATCCTGCAGATGGGCTTCCCCGGGTACTTCCTGGTGGTGGCCGACTTCATCACGTGGGCCAAGGGGCAGGGGATCCGCGTCGGCCCCGGCCGCGGCTCGGGCGCGGGGTCCATGGTCGCCTACGCCATGCGCATCACGGAGCTGAACCCGCTCGAGCACGGGCTGATCTTCGAGCGCTTCCTGAACCCGGAGCGCGTCTCCATGCCGGACTTCGACATCGACTTCGACGACCGTCGCCGTCCGGAGGTCATCCAGTACGTCACGGAGAAGTACGGCGACGAGCGCGTGGCCATGATCGTGACCTACGGGACGATCAAGGCCAAGCAGGCCCTCAAGGACTCCTCGCGCGTGCTGGGCTACCCGTTCTCGATGGGCGAGAAGCTCACCAAGGCCATGCCGCCGGACATCATGGGCAAGGGCATCAGCCTGGCCGACGTCTACGACGAGGACGCCAAGCGCTACGACGAGGCCGCCGAGCTGCGCGAGGTCCTGGCCGAGGACCCCGAGTCCCAGAAGGTCTTCGAGACCGCCCAGGGCCTCGAGGGCCTCAAGCGGCAGTGGGGCGTGCACGCCGCCGGCGTGATCATGTCCTCGGACCCGCTGATCGACATCATCCCGCTCATGCGCCGCGAGCAGGACGGGCAGATCATCACGCAGTTCGACTACCCCACGTGCGAGGGGCTCGGGCTGATCAAGATGGACTTCCTGGGGCTGCGCAACCTCACGATCATCTCCGACGCCCTCGAGAACATCACCCTCAACCGCGACGGCTTCGTCCTGGACCTCGAGGCCCTGCCCCTGGACGACAAGGCCTCCTACGCCCTGCTGGCCCGCGGCGACACCCTGGGCGTCTTCCAGCTCGACGGCGGCCCCATGCGCCAGCTGCTCAAGATGATGCGCCCCGACCAGTACGAGGACATCTCCGCGGTCCTGGCCCTCTACCGCCCCGGCCCCATGGGCGTGAACTCGCACATCAACTACGCGCTGCGGAAGACGGGCCAGCAGGAGATCACCCCGATCCACCCGGAGCTCGAGGAGCCGCTGGCGGAGATCCTGGACCTGACCTACGGCCTGATCGTCTACCAGGAGCAGGTCATGGCCGTGGCCCAGAAGGTCGCGGACTACACGCTGGGCCAGGCGGATCTGCTGCGCCGGGCCATGGGCAAGAAGAAGAAGTCCGAGCTCGACAAGCAGAAGGACATCTTCTTCGGCGGCATGCAGAAGAACGGCTACTCCCAGGACGCCGCCGACACCCTGTGGCACGTGCTCGAGTCGTTCTCCGACTACGCGTTCAACAAGGCCCACACGGCCGCCTACGGGCTCGTCTCCTACTGGACCGCCTACCTCAAGGCGCACTACCCGGCCGAGTACATGGCCGCGCTGCTGACCTCGGTGGGCGACGACAAGGACAAGCTCGCGCTGTATCTCAACGAGTGCCGCCACATGGGGATCACGGTGCTGCCCCCGGACGTCAACGAGTCGGCGGTCAACTTCACCCCGGTGGGCGAGGACATCCGCTTCGGCATGGCCGCGGTGCGCAACGTGGGCGCCAACGTGGTAGAGGCCATCGTGCGCTCGCGCGAGGCCAAGGGCGGCTTCACCTCCTTCAACGACTTCCTCTCCAAGGTCGAGCTCGTCGTGTGCAACAAGCGCACGATCGAATCGCTCGTGAAGTCGGGGGCCTTCGACCAGCTCGGGCACACCCGCCGCGCGCTCGTGGACGTGCACGAGCAGGCCATCGACGACGTCGTGGCGCAGAAGAAGAACGAGGCCAAGGGCGAGTTCACCTTCGACATCTTCGCGATGGGCGGCGACGCCCCGGAGACCGAGGGGGAGGGGCTGCAGGTCGTCGTCCCGGACCTGCCCGAGTGGGAGCGCAAGGACATGCTCTCGTTCGAGCGCGAGATGCTCGGGCTCTACGTCTCCGACCACCCGCTGCGCGGCCTCGACCAGGCCCTCGGCGAGCACTCCGACACCTCGGTGCAGCAGCTGCTCTCGGAGGAGGGCGGCAAGCAGGACGGCGCGATCGTCACCGTCGCGGGCATGATCACCTCGGTGCAGCGCAGG
This sequence comes from Kocuria palustris, assembly GCF_007666205.1. Taxonomy (GTDB): domain Bacteria; phylum Actinomycetota; class Actinomycetes; order Actinomycetales; family Micrococcaceae; genus Kocuria; species Kocuria palustris_A. The sequence goes on along the minus strand of NZ_VDOR01000005.1, from coordinate 91,816 downwards.
ATCGCCAAGTCCTCGGGCAACGCCTACGCGCGCATCGAGCTGGAGGACCGGACCGGCTCGATCGAGATCATGTTCTTCGGCAAGGTCTACGCCCCGATCGCCGGCGTCCTGGCCGAGGACCTGATCTGCTCGATCAAGGGCCGCCTGCAGAAGCGCGACGACGGCTCCACCTCGATGTCCGCGATGGAGCTGACCCTGCCCGAGATCCACCCCGAGGGCCACGCCGGGCCCGTCACGATCTCGGTGCCGGAGCGACGGCTCGACGCGCAGACGGTCGGGGAGCTCTCCGATGTCCTGCGCAGCCACCGCGGCGACTCCGAGGTCCGGCTGCGCGTGTCGACCCAGCGCTGCACCCAGGTGTGGCAGCTCCCCCCGCAGTTCCGGGTCGAGGCCGGACCGGCGTTCTACGGCGATCTCAAGGTGCTGCTCGGCCCCGCCTGCCTCGAGGCCTGAGTCCGGGCGGGAGCGCGCGTCGTAGACTGGCGCCGTGACTGCGAATCCCCAGAACCCCGTGCCCTCCGCCGATCCGAGCGCGCCGGAGGGCCCCGGCGCCGCGCACGACAGCACCGGGGCGGGTCCCGCGCTGCGCGCGATCGATCTGCGCGGGCAGGACCTGGACTGGGCCGAGCTGCGCGCCGTCGTGCCGCGGCAGACCTCCGCCGCGCGCCAGGACGCCGAGGACAGCGTCCGGGCGATCATCGCCGACGTCCGCGACCGCGGCGCCGAGGCGCTGCGCGAGTACGCGGCGCGCTTCGACCGGGTCGAGCAGGGACGCATCCGCGTCGCGGCCGAGGACATCCGCCGGGCCGTCGAGGAGCTCGACGCCGACGTGCGCGCCGGCCTGGAGTCGGCCATCGAGCGCTGCCGCGCCTTCGCCCGAGCGCAGCGTCCGGCCGACGCCGAGATCGAGGTGGCTCCGGGAGCCCGGCTGGTCCACCGCTGGACGCCCGTGCAGCGGGTCGGCCTGTACGTCCCCGGCGGGCTGGCGGTCTATCCCTCGTCCGTGGTCATGAACGTCGTCCCCGCCCAGGCCGCAGGCGTCGAGTCCGTGGTGCTGTGCACGCCCCCGCAGGCCGAGTTCGACGGCCTGCCGCATCCCACCATCCTGGCCGCGGCGGGACTGCTGGGGGTCGACGAGGTCTGGGCCGTGGGCGGTGCGCAGGCCCTGGCCGCCATGGCCCACGGCGTGCGCGATGACGCGCAGGGCCGCTGCGACGTCCTCGAGCCCGTGCACACGATCACCGGGCCGGGCAATCTGTTCGTGGCCACCGCCAAGCGGCAGCTGCGCTCGATCGTGGGCGTCGACGCCGAGGCGGGCACGACCGAGATCGCCGTGATCGCCGACGAGACCGCGGACCCGCGCTACGTGGCGGCCGACCTCATCTCGCAGGCGGAGCACGACCCGATGGCCGGCTCGGTGCTCATCACGCACCGGCCGGAGATCGCCGACGCGGTCGCCGCCGCCATCGTCGAGCTCGCCGGCCGGGCCCGCCATGCCGAGCGCATCCGCACGGCGCTGGAGGGGGAGCAGTCCGGAGCGGTGCTCACCGATGATCTGGAGGCCTCGATCGCGGTCGCCGACGCCTACGCCGCGGAGCACCTCGAGATCCACACGGCCGACCCCCGGGCCGTGGCGGCGCGCGTGCGCAATGCCGGGGCGATCTTCGTCGGCCCCTACAGCCCGGTCCCGCTGGGGGACTACGCGGCCGGGTCCAATCACGTGCTGCCCACGGGCGGATCGGCCGTGCACGCCCAGGGTCTGTGCACCACGAGCTTCATGAAGGCCGTCCAGGTCATCGAGTACGACCGGGAGGCGCTGGCCCGGCTCGAGCCCGCGATCTCGGCGCTGGCCGAGGCCGAGGACCTGCCGAACCACGCAGTCGCGGTCGCGGTGCGCTCGGAGTCCGGCGCCTCATCGCCGGCCGCTGCGGCGTCGGAGGGCTGAGAGTGCACTGCCCGTTCTGCCGCCATCCCGATTCCAAGGTCGTCGACTCGCGCACCACGGACGACGGCGGCGCGATCCGCCGCCGCCGCCAGTGCACGCAGTGCAAGCGGCGCTTCTCCACGATGGAGACCACGACCATCTCCGTGATCAAGCGCTCGGGGGTCACGGAGCCGTTCGAGCGGCAGAAGATCGTCTCGGGAGTGCGCAAGGCCTGCCAGGGCCGCCCCGTGAGCGAGGACGACCTGGCCAAGCTGGCCCAGGAGGTCGAGGAGTCCGTCCGCTCGGCGGGCATTGCAGAGATCGAGGCCGACGAGGTCGGACTGGCGATCCTCAAGCCCCTCCGCCGTCTGGACGTGGTCGCCTACCTGCGCTTCGCCTCCGTCTACCAGGCCTTCAGCGACCTCGACGACTTCGAGAACGCGATCGAGGTCCTGCGCTCCGAGCGCGCCGCTCAGGCCAACGGGCAGCAGGCGCTCGTGGCCGACGGGGTCGACGCCCCGAGACGGTCCAAGCGCCGGGCGCCGGCCCGGGCCGTCAGAGCGAGCACTGCGAACGGCGACGCGGCGGGGGCCGGGCCGGCCCGCAGGCGCGCAGCGGCGCAGGAGGCGGAGGAGGCGCCCGAGCAGGCGCGCCTGCTGTGACCGTCCCCCCCGGCCGTGCCAGGGTCCGGTTCCCGCCACCGCGGCGGACACGAGGGGGCGGCCATGACGACCCCGTGCTTGCCGCGCCCTGGGACGGCGTCCTATAGTGGGGTCACAAGGCCCGTCAGGGGTTGCGGAGGGGAAGCCGCGACACCTGGCGGGCCTTTGCCATGCCCGTCCGTGGGCCGAAGGACGGAGGCCTCGAGGGCCGACCGGTCGAGGCAGCCGCCCCGGCCCAACCGGCCCGGTGCCGCCGACCGGGCCGCCCCGGCTCAGCCGGCCCGGTGCTGCTGCTGATCCACCTCGGCCCACAGCGCGGCGCCCACGATGCCCGCGTTGTTGCGCAGCTGGGCGACCTCGATCGGCGTCTCGAGCTCGAGCAGGGGCAGGAACTTGTCCGACTTCTTGGACACCCCTCCGCCCACGATGAACAGGTTGGGGGAGAAGAGCATCTGCACGTGCTCGAAGTACGGCTGCAGCCGCTGCGTGGCCCACTTCTTGAACGAGAGGTCCTGCCGCTCCCGGGCCACGGCGGAGGCGCGGGACTCGGCGTCGTGGCCGTCGAGCTCGAGATGGCCGAGCTCGGCATTGGGGACCAGGCGCCCGTCCATGATCATGGCGCCGCCGATGCCGGTGCCCAGGGTGATCATGATGACGAGGCCGTCGACGCCCTTGCCCGCGCCGTAGAGGGCCTCGGCCAGCCCGGCGCCGTCGGCGTCGTTCAGAGCGGCGACCGGCCGTCCCAGCGTCTGCTCGAAGGACTCGGCGATGTTCGCCCCGACCCACGACGGATCGATGTTGGCGGCCAGCTTGGTCACGCCGTTCTTCACGATCGAGGGGACGATCACGCCGATCGGGGAATCGGGCTCCGGGGCCCCCTCGCGCTGCTGCAGCACCGCGACGATGTCGCCGATGACCTTGCCCACGGCCTCCGGGGTGGCCGGCTGCGGCGTGGGGATGCGGTACCGCTCGCCGATCAGATCGCCGACCTCGAGGTCGACGATGCCGCCCTTGATCCCGGTGCCGCCGACGTCGATGCCGATGAAGCGCCGCGAGCTCGACGCGGAGCCCTTCGACGGGGCCGGGGGCGTCGTGTCGTCCGCGCGCACGTCCTGATCCGGTGCGACGTCCTGGGTGGTGATCTCCTCGACGGGCTTCTTCGCGGTCTTCTTCTCGGCCATGTCGGCTCGCTCCTTCGGTCGGCGGGCGGCGGGTGGGCTCAGGCGGCGCTGGGCAGGGTCAGCAGGTCCGCGCCGTCCTCGGTGACCACCATGGTGTGCTCGAACTGGGCGGTGCGCATGCGGTCGGCGGTCGTGATCGTCCAGTCGTCGTCCCACTGCTCCCACCGGATGGTCCCCAGCGTGAGCATGGGCTCGATGGTGAAGATCATGCCCGGAACCATCTCCGTGGCATAGGACGGCGCCGCATCGTAATGAGGGATGATCAGCCCGCTGTGGAACTCGCGGCCCACGCCGTGGCCCGTGAAGTCGCGCACGACCCCGTAGCCGAAGCGCTGGGCGTACTTCTCGATCACGCGTCCGATGACGTTGATCTCGCGGCCGGGCCGCACCGCCTTCACGGCGCGGCGCAGCGACTCCTCGGTGCGCTCCACCAGCAGGCGGGACTGCTCGTCGACCTCGCCGACCAGGAACATCGCGTTGGTGTCGCCGTGCATCCCGTCCTTGTAGGCGGTGACGTCGAGGTTGATGATGTCGCCGTCCTCCAGGACGGTCGAGTCGGGGATGCCGTGGCAGATGACCTCGTTGAGCGACGTGCAGATCGACTTGCGGAACCCGCGGTAGTCCAGGCACGACGGGTAGGCCCCGTGATCGCACATGTACTCGTGGGCGATCCGGTCGAGCTCGTCGGTCGTGGTCCCCGGCACGCAGGCCCGCCCGGCCTCCTGCAGGGCATCGGCGGCGATCGTGCCGGCCGCGCGGACCAGCTCGACCTCCTCGGGGGAGTAGATGTTCGAGCCGCCGCCCTCGTTCGGATCGGCCCGTCCCACGTACTCGGGCCGGGCGATGGTTCCGGGCACCTTCCGCGACGAGCCGATCCGGCCGGGACGCAGGCGGCCGACGGGGGCCGCTCCGGGCTCGGCGGGCTGATTGTGGGACGGGGCGGTCACGGTATCGGAGCTCCTTCGGGAAGCATGGGGACGGTCGGGTCATGCGGGCGCGCGCTGCGGTCGCGACCGCTCCCGGGACGCGCCCGGGCGATCCCGTGCAGTCTAGTTCTCGCGGCCGGCTGCGCCGCGCTGGTCGAAGGCAGGCGAGGGCAGGGGCCCGACGCGCGGCGGCCTCGCGCGGTGGGGCGCGGACGGGGGCGCGGGGGATACTGGCGGCGCAGGGCTCGCACCGAGCGGGCCGGGCGGGGCGCCTGCGAGGACGCCCGGCACAGCGACAGCGCACGGAAGGCAGGACGCATCGTGGAGTACTGGTACAACCTCAGGACCGGGCAGGTCGAGCAGGGCCAGCAGTCGGACTACAGCCAGCTGATCGGCCCGTACGCCTCCGAGGCCGAGGCGCAGAAGGCGCTCGAGACGGCGGCCGCCAAGTCCAAGGCCTGGGACGACAGGGAGCGCGAGTTCCGCGACGACTGAGTCGCGGCGGCCGGCCCGGGGGCCGCGCCGAAGAGGGCTTCCGAGCCGGCGCGATCAGTACGTGTGCTCGGGGCCCGGGAACGAGCCGTCGCGGACGTCGCTCGCATAGCGCCCGACGGCCTCGGCCATCGTCGCGCGCAGGTCGGCGTACTGCTTGACGAAGCGCGGGACGCGCCCGCCGCTGAGCCCGAGCATGTCCTGCCACACGAGCACCTGCCCCGTGGTCGAGCCGCCGGCGCCGATGCCCACGGTGGGGACGTCGAGGGCCTCGTCGACCTCGGCGGCGGCCTGCGCGGGGACCATCTCGAGCAGGACGGCGAAGGCCCCGGCCTCCTGCAGCGCCAGGGCGTCGTCGACGAGCTTCCGGGCCGCCTCGCCGCGGCCCTGGATGCGGTACCCGCCCAGAGCGTGCTCGGACTGCGGGGTGAACCCCACGTGGGCCATCACCGGGATCCCGGCGCGCACGACGGCGCTCACGTGCTCGGCCAGGGAGGCGTCGGCCTCGATCTTGACGGCGTGCGCGCCGCCCTCCTTCAGGAGCCGGACCGCGGTGCGCACCGCCTGCTGCGGGGACTCCTCGTAGGAGCCGAACGGGACGTCCGCGAGCACGAGGGCGCGCCGCGCGGCACGGGACACGGCCGCCGTGAGCGCGATCATCTGCTCGAGGGTCACCGGCAGCGTCGAGGACTCCCCGAAGACGGTGCTGCCGGCGGAGTCGCCCACGAGCAGGGTGTCGATCCCCGCCTCGTCGAAGACGCCGGCGGTCGTGGCGTCGTAGGCGGTCAGCATGGTGAAGCGCTCGCCGGCGTCCTTGGCCTGCTGGAGGTGACGGGTCCGCACGCGCGCAGCGTCGGCCAGCCCCGAGGCTGCGGCGCGCGCCTCGGCGCCTGCGCTCGGACCCGTCCCGTACGGCGCGGTCTCGGCGGGACGTGCGGGGGGATCCGGGACGGCTGCATCGCTCATGCGCACAGGGTACGCGCCGCGACAGGACGGCTCCGCATCGTCGGCGGCGGCCGATAGGCTGGGATCCGGACAGCATCCGGTCGCCCACGGCGACCCGCTCGACCCGCTCGGGCGAGCCCGCGAGCAGGAGGAGGACCCATGGACCGTCAGCAGGAGTTCGTGCTGCGCACCATCGAGGACCGGGACGTGCGGTTCGTGCGCATGTGGTTCACCGACGTCACGGGGACCCTCAAGTCGGTGGCCCTGGCCCCCGCGGAGGTCGAGTCCGCCTTCGAGGAGGGGCTGGGCTTCGACGGCTCGTCGATCGAGGGCTTCTCCCGGGTCACCGAATCGGACATGCTCCTGCAGCCGGATCCCTCGACCTTCCAGATCCTGCCGTGGCGCGGGGAGGACCAGCCGACCGCTCGCATGTTCTGCGACATCCGCACCCCGGACGGCGAGCCCTCCATGGCTGATCCGCGCGGCGTGCTCCGGCGGGTTCTGGCCAGGGCCACGGAGCAGGGCATCACCTGCTACACCTCCCCGGAGATCGAGTTCTACCTCCTGAGGTCGGATCGGCTGGATCCGGTCACCGGCGAGCCGACGCCCGTGGACAGCGAGGGCTACTTCGACCACACCCCGGGCGGCGTGGTCCAGAACTTCCGGCGCGACGTCGTGATCATGCTCGAGGAGGTCGGGATCCCGGTCGAGTTCTCGCATCACGAGGCCGGCCCGGGCCAGAACGAGATCGACCTGCGCTATGCGGACCCGCTGCAGACGGCGGACAACATCATGACCTTCCGCACCGTCGTGAAGGAGTCCGCGCTCAAGCACGACTCCTACGCGACGTTCATGCCCAAGCCGTTCGGCAGCCACCCCGGCTCCGGGATGCACACCCACTTCTCGCTGTTCGAGGGCGACACCAACGCCTTCTTCGAGGCCGGGGCGGAGTTCCAGCTGTCCAAGGTCGCCGGCCACTTCATCGCCGGCGTCCTGCGCCATGCCCCGGAGATGGCCATCCTGACCAATCAGTTCGTCAACTCCTACAAGCGGCTGTGGGGCGGCGACGAGGCCCCGTCCTACGTCTCCTGGGGCCACAACAACCGATCGGCGCTCGTGCGCGTGCCGCTCTACAAGCCGGACAAGGTGCAGTCGGCGCGCATCGAGTACCGCGGCCTGGACTCAGCGGCCAATCCGTACCTCGCCTACGCCGGCGTCATCGCCGCGGGCCTGAAGGGGATCGAGGAGAAGCTCGAGCTCCCGGAGGTCGAGTCGGACGACCTCGGCGCCATGTCGAGCGCGGAGCGCAGGGTCGCCGGGCACACGCCCATGCCGGGCTCCCTGTACGACGCCATCCGCCTGGCCGAGGAGTCGGAGTTCATGGCGGAGCTGCTCGGCGAGCAGGTCTTCGGGCACATCATGCGCAACAAGCGCGCCGAGTGGGATGCCTACCGCACCGTCGTCACGCGCTACGAGCTCGAGTCGAACCTCGGGCTGCTCTGAGAGGGGCCGGCGAATGAGCGACGACCAGGACGACCGGCCCGCACGGCTACCCGACGCGCTCGAGAAGCTCCCGGACCGCCGCCTCGTGAAGGCGGGGTTCTCGGATCTGCGCACCGCCAGGCGCTGGCTGGGCTTCCCCGAGCTCGAGGGAGCCCCGCTCGAGCCGCTGCTCGGGCACCTCGAGCACGCGGGGTCCCCGGACTCCGCGGTCCGCTCCCTCGTGCGGCTCATCGAGGCCGAGCCGCACGCCGCCGACCGGCTGGAGGACGACGCCCGAGCGCGCACGCTGATCCGCCTGCTCGGGTGCTCCGAGGCGCTCGGCGACTTCCTGGCATCCCACCCGCAGCACCTGGACCTGCTCGACGCCCCCGCCGAGGACGAGCCCGGCGAGATCCCGGAGGAGGAGCTGCGCTCGAGCCTGCTGCGCAGCGTGGGAGCGGATCCGGACGCGCAGACCCCCGTGGCCGAGCGCCCCGGGGACGACGGCGCCGCGGCCCTGCGCGTGGAGTACCGGCGTCAGCTGATCCGGATCGCGCTGCAGGACCTGGGGGCGGCCGACCCCGTCGACTACATGCCTGCCGTCGGACGCCAGCTCGCCGATCTCGCGGGGGCCGCGGTCGAGGCCGCGCTCGCGGTCGCCCGCGCCGACCTGCACGCGGGCGGCGGGTCCGCCCAGGCGGAGCCCGCCGAGCTCGAGCGCATCCGCCTCGCGGTCATCGGCATGGGCAAGTGCGGTGCCCGCGAGCTGAACTACATCTCCGATGTCGATGTCGTGCACGTGCACGACATCGTCGACCCGTTCGGCGGCGAGGACGGCAACGAGCCCATCGACGACGACCGCGCATCGGTGCTGGCCACCGCCCTGGCCTCCGGGACGGCGCGGGCGATCATGTCCAACGGGCCCGAGGCCCCGCTGTGGGAGCTCGACGCCAACCTGCGTCCCGAGGGCAAGGACGGCCCGCTCTCGCGCACCCTGGGCTCGCACGTGCGCTACTACCGCAAGTGGGCCAAGTCGTGGGAGTTCCAGGCCCTGCTCAAGGCCCGTCCGATCGCGGGGGACCGCGAGCTCGGGGCCCGCTACGCGGAGGCCATCGCGCCCATGGTGTGGGACTCGAGCCAGCGGGAGGGCTTCGTGAGCTCGGTGCAGGCCATGCGCCGCCGCGTCATGGACAACATCCCCTCCGAGGAGGAGGGCCGGCAGATCAAGCTCGGGCCGGGCGGTCTGCGCGACGTCGAGTTCACGGTGCAGCTGCTCCAGCTCGTCCACGGCCGGGCCGACGACTCCGTGCACACCCAGGCGACCACCGACTCCCTGGACGCCCTGGCCCGCGCCGGCTACATCAGCCGCGCGGACGCGGAGCAGTTCGACTCGCGGTACCGCTGGCTGCGGCTGCTCGAGCACCGGATCCAGCTCCTGCGCATGCGCCGCACGCACCTGATGCCGACCTCGGCGGAGGACCTGGCCGCCGTGGCCGTGGCCATGCAGCCGCCCGGGGCCTCCCCGCGCGCCGGCGGCGACGACCTGCTCGAGCAGTGGCACAAGGTCCGCAGGGCCGTGCGGGGCATGCACGAGCGGATCTTCTACCGGCCGCTGCTGGCCGCGATCACCAACACGTCCTTCGACGGCGTGGCGCTGAACGAGGACCAGGTCCGCGACCGGCTCAAGGCCCTGGGCTATCTGGATCCCAAGGCCGCCCACCGCCACCTCGAGGCGCTGACCAGGGGCGTGAGCCGCCGGGCGAGCATCCTGCGCACGCTGCTGCCCGTGCTGCTCGAGTGGTTCGCCGAGGGCGTGGATCCCGACGCCGGGCTGCTCGGCTTCCGCCGCGTCTCGGAGGAGCTGGGCACCTCGCCGTGGTATCTGCGGATGCTGCGCGACTCCAACACCGGGGCCCAGCGCCTGTGCCACGTGCTCGCCTCGTCGCGCTACATCTCCGATCTGCTCGAGACCCTCCCGGAGGCCACCGCCTGGCTCGGCACGGACGCGGAGCTCAGGCCCCGGTCCTTCGCCACCCTGTGGGCGGAGACGCACGCCCAGATGTCCCGGCACGCCGACGCCGAGTCCGCGGTGCGCATGATCCGCCTGATGCGCCGCCGTGAGTCGCTGCGCGTGGCCCTGGCCGACACCGCGGGGCTGATCGACGTCGAGCAGGTCGTCGAGGCCCTGTCGGACATCGACCGCGCGACGATCCTCGGGGCGCTGTACTCCGCCGAGCGGGAGCTGCACCGCGAACAGGGGCAGCCGTGGACCGCGGATGTGCTCGTGGTGGCCATGGGCAGGCAGGGCGGCCGGGAGATCGGCTACGGCTCCGACGCCGACGTGCTCTACGTCTACACCCCGTGCGCCGATGACCACGAGCACGAGGACCGCGAGGAGCTCGGTCTGACCGGCGGCGAGCAGGACGCGGCCGACGACGCATCCGAGCGCGGGTCGTCGGCGCAGGAGCCGGCCGAGCAGGCCAAGCGCGTCCTCGAGCGCATGGTGCAGCTGCTCAAGCGGCCCTGCGATCCGCCCATCATGGCCGAGCGGACCCTCGAGATCGACAACGACCTGCGTCCGGAGGGTCGCTCCGGGGCCATGGCCCGCTCCCTGGAGTCCTACACGGAGTACTACGCCCGCTGGGCCGACACCTGGGAGTTCCAGGCCCTGACCAGGGCCCGGCCGGTGGCCGGCTCGGATGCGCTCGCAGAGCGCTTCGCCGAGCTCATCGACCGGTACCGCTATCCCTCCGACTTCACGGAGCGGCAGCTCAACGAGATCCGGCGCATGAAGGCCCGGGTGGAGAACGAGCGGCTGCCGCGCGGCGCGGATCCGTCCCGGCACGTGAAGCTCGGCCGGGGCGGGCTCTCGGACGTGGAATGGCTCGTGCAGACCCTGCAGCTGCAGCACGCCCACGAGCATCCGGGCCTGCGCACGACCTCGACCCTCGGGGGTCTGGAGGCCTCGGTCCAGGCCGGTCTCGTGGAGTCCGAGGACGCCCATGCGCTGGCCAAGGCCTGGCGGCTGTGCACCGCGATCCGCAACGGGAACGTCCTGCGCACAGGGCGCTCCTCCGACGTCCTGCCCTCTGCGGGCCGGGACATGGAGGCCGTCGCTCGCTGGTGCGGCTACCCGCCGGGCAGCTCGGAGCTGCTCGAGGACGACTACCTGCGCACCACGCGCCACGCCCGCGCGGTCTTCGAACGGCTCTTCTACGGGCTCTGAGCCGGACCGGGCGCGCCCGGCGGGCCCCGGAGGCGCAGCCGAACGGACGAGGGCCGGCGGGCCGGCCGGCGCCGGAGCGCTGGCGGGCCCGCCGGCCCTCGTGCACGGGGATCGGATCCCGACGGCCATCGGGCTCCGGAGGGGCTCAGACCCCGTAGTACAGCTGGAACTCGAGCGGGTGCGGCACGAGCGACAGCGGCTTGAGCTCGTTCTCGCGCTTGTACTCGATCCAGGACGTGATGGTGTCCTCGGTGAACACGTCGCCCTGGAGCAGGAACTCGTGGTCCTCCTCGAGCGCGGCCAGGGCCTCCTCGAGGGACTCCGGGGCCTTCTTGATGTCCTTGGCCTCCTCGGGCGGCAGCTCGTAGAGGTCCTTGTCGATCGGGTCCGCCGGCTCGATGCGGTTGCGGATGCCGTCCAGGCCGGCCATGAGCTGCGCGGCGAAGGCCAGGTAGGGGTTGCACGACGGGTCCGGGGCTCGGAACTCGAGGCGCTTGGCCTTGGGGTTCGTGCCCGTGATCGGGATGCGGATGCCGGCCGAGCGGTTGCCCTGCGAGTAGACCATGTTGACCGGCGCCTCGAAGCCCTTCACCAGGCGGCGGTACGAGTTGACGGTCGGGTTGGTGAAGGCCAGCACGGCCGAGGAGTGCTCGAGCAGGCCGCCGATGTACCAGCGGGCCAGGTCGGACAGGCCGGCGTAGCCCTTCTCGTCGTAGAACAGCGGCTCGCCGTCCTTCCACAGCGACTGGTGGCAGTGCATGCCCGAGCCGTTGTCGTCGTAGACGGGCTTGGGCATGAACGTCGCGGTCTTGCCCCAGGCCTCGGCGGTGTTCTTGACGACGTACTTGAACTTCTGCAGGTCGTCGGCGGCGTGGGTCAGGTTGTCGAAGCGGTAGTTGATCTCCGCCTGGCCGGAGGCGCCGACCTCGTGGTGGGCGCGCTCGACCTCGAGGCCGACCTCGCCCAGCGTCACGGAGATGGCATCGCGCAGATCAGCCTGCTTGTCCGTGGGGGAGACGGGGAAGTAGCCGCCCTTGAGCGGGGTCTTGTTGGCCAGGTTGCCGCCCTCCTCCCGGCGCCCGGAGTTCCACGGGGCCTCGTCGGAGTCCACGGCGTAGAAGGAGCCCTGCGGCTGCACGTCGTAGCGGACGTCCTCGAAGATGAAGAACTCGGCCTCGGAGGCGAAGCTCGCGGTGTCGGCGATGCCGGTCGAGCGCATGTAGGCCTCGGCGCGCTCCGCCACGCCGCGGGGATCGCGGTGGTAGGGCTCGCCCGTGCGGGGGTTCACGATCGAGCAGGTGACCGTCAGCGTCTTCTCGAGGCGGTACGGATCGACGAACGCGGTCTCGATGTCCGGGATGAGCTGCATGTCGGACTCCGCGATGCCGGCGAAGCCGCGGATCGAGGAGCCGTCGAAGAGCTGCCCGTTCACGAAGAAGTCGTCGTCGACGGACTTGGCCGGCAGGTTGAAGTGCTGCTGGACTCCGGGCATGTCGGTGAAGCGGATGTCGACGAAGACGACGTCCTCCTCCTTGATGAAGGCGAGGACCTCTTCTGATGTGGTGAACACGGCGTACTCCTTCGTGGTGTGGGGGCTGGTGCCGCTGCGCGGCCTCCGCACGACTGGCATCGCCGCCGCGGGTCGTCCTCGACCCTGCGGAGGTGCCGCTGCCCAGCCGCGGCCCTGGTGCGTCGCGGGTGTTTCAGACCCCAGTCTATCGGCAAGCGGACCGGCCCCTTCGTGGGGGCGCGGCGCTCACCGGCCGCGTCCAGGCGATCCGGATAGGGTGCTCGGATGATCGATCGCCAGGACATCGGCAGCTGGATGGACGGGCCGCCCCCCGGCCAGGACCATCCGGGGCAGCGCTTGGGCCGCCCCGCGGAGGGCCCCGGATCGATCGCCCGTCTGGGGCGCCGCGTGATCGGCCTGTGCATCGACTGGGGCATCGCCATGGCGCTGGCCTGGGCCTTGCTGCCCTATGAATGGGTCAATCTCGGCATCATCGGAGCGTGGTTCGCGATGACCTTCCTGGCCGTCGGCGCCACGGGGCACACGATCGGGCACTTCGCGCTCGGGATGCAGGTGCAGACCCTCGACGGGCGCCCGATCGGGATGGCCCGGGGCTTCGTGCGCACGTTCCTGACGCTGCTCGTCATCCCGGCGCTGCTCTTGGATCAGGACCAGCGCGGATTCAGCGATCGGCTGATCGGCACCGTGCTCGTGCGCATCCGCTGAGGATTCCCCGGACACGAAGAGGGCCCCGGGACGTCGACGACGTCCGGGGGCCCTCTTCGTCCTCGCGCGCGGGGGATCAGCGGCCGCGCAGCGACTTGCGGTCCGGACGGGCGCGCATGGGATCGACGCCCTTGGGGATCGGCAGCTGATTGGCCGGGATGCTGGCCAGGCGCTGGTGGACCACTGAGACCTCCTGCTTGGTCAGCTTCTTGTCGAGGCCCTTCATGTGCTGGGCGAGGCCGTTGAGCGGGACCTGGTCCTCGCGCGCACCGGCCGGGATGATGTGGATCGGCACGTTGCGGATGCGCGGCCCGATCCGGCGGCGCTCCTTGTCGGCGAGCTTGCGGGCCCGGCCGGTGGGGCCCTCCGTCACGAGCACGACGCCCGGGCGGCCGACGGCGCGGAACACCAGGTCGCGCGAACGGGGGTCGATCTGGACGGGCTGCTCCTCCACGATCCAGCCGCGGCGCAGCGTGGACAGTGCGGCGCCGGTGGCTCCGGGTTGATCCTCGATCCTCGCGAAGGCGGCCTTCTCCGCTCGTCGGGAGAGGAACCAGAAGGCGATCAGCACGGCGAACGGGATGCCGATCAGCAGCCAGGTGATCCAGTTGCCGAGCAGCAGGCCGATCAGCAGGAACACGAGCAGCACGCACAGCGCGATCGCGACGAGCTTGAGCGTGATGTTGGAGTCGTGCTCCTTGGTGATCCGGAAGACCTGCTTGATCTGGGCGAACGGGCCCGGACCGCGCTCGGCCCTCCGCTGGGCCTTGGCCTCCTTCTTCTGCCGCTTCTCGTCGGCCCTGGCGGTCCGGCGGTCAGCGGCGGCGGTGGAGCCCTTGCGGCGGGAGGGACTGCGGTCGGTCACGGATGGGATCCTCGTCGTTCGAAGGGTGCGGTGAGGCCGCCCGGCTGCTCGCGGGGAGCCTTCGGGCGGCGGAGCGGGGCCAGTCTAGCCGCTGCGGGCATGGCCGGCCGGAGCGCGGAGAGGGCCGCACGTCGTCGACTGCGCGACGACGTGCGGCCAGGAGAGCCGGTTCAGCGGCCGAGCTTGGCCACCAGGGTGGAGGCCTCCTGGGCGGTCGAGCCCTCGTCGGTGATGTGCGCGAGGTTCTCGGGGACCTCGCGGCCCAGCTTCTTCATGGCCCGGGCCCACAGGCGCCCGGAGCGGTAGGACGAGCGGACCATGGGCCCGGACATGACGCCCAGGAAGCCGATCTCCTCGGCCATCCGGCCGTACTCCACGAACTGCTCCGGCTTGACCCAGCGGTCGATGGGGTGGAAGAGCTTCGACGGGCGCAGGTACTGCGTGAGCGTGATGATGTCGCAGCCCGCGTCGTGGAGGTCGCACAGGGCCTCGTAGATCTCCTCGTCGGACTCGCCCATGCCCAGGATGAGGTTGGACTTGGTGATCATGCCCTGGTCCTTGCCGAAGCTGAGGACGTCGAGGGAGCGCTCGTAGGTGAACGCCGGGCGGATCTTCCGGAAGATGCGCGGCACGGTCTCGAGGTTGTGCGCGAAGACCTCGGGCCGGGCGTCCACGACCTCCTGCAGCGACTCCGGGCGCCCCTTGAAGTCGGGGATGAGGATCTCCATGCCGGTGCTCGGCGAGATCTCGTGGACGGCGCGGATCGTGTCCGCGTAGAGCCACGCGGCCCCGTCCTCCTGGTCATCGCGCGCCACGCCCGTGACGGTCGCGTAGCGCAGATCGAGGTCCCGGATGGACTCCGCGACCTTGCGGGGCTCCTCCCGGTCCAGGGGCTCGGGGCGGCCGGTGGAGATGTCGCAGAAGTCGCAGCGCCGGGTGCACACCGAGCCGCCGATGAGGAAGGAGGCCTCGCGGTCCTCCCAGCACTCGTAGATGTTGGGGCAGCCCGCCTCCTCGCAGACCGTGTGCAGCCCCTGGCCGCGGGCCATGGACTTGAGCTTCTTGTACTCGGGACCGGTGCGAGCCGTGTTCTTGAGCCAGTCGGGCTTCTTCTCGACCGGGACCTCGGCATTGCGTGCCTCGACGCGCAGCAGGCGGCGGCCTTCCGGGGCGATGGTCATCGACATTCTCCTCGTCGGTGGTCCTGAGCGCTGCTCAGGCGGTCTGTGGGCTGCGGTCCGGTCCGCGCGGATCCGCGGACGCGGGCCGCCGGTCAGGCCGCGCTCGGGGCGGGCCAGGGCAGGGGTGCGGCGTCGGCGGGGATCTCGCTGACGGCGCAGAGATCCGCCTCGCGGGCGATCAGCTCCTCGACGACGAGGGGCCTGACCTCCGCGGGCGTCACGGTGCGGCCGAGCTCCCGGCTGATCGTGGTCACTCCGGCGTCGGAGATGCCGCACGGGATGATGCTGCCGAACGGCTCCAGGCCGTTGCTGCAGTTGATCGCGATGCCGTGCATCGTGGTCCGCTTGGAGACCTGCACGCCGATCGCGGAGATCTTGCGGTCGCCGCCGCGCTCATCGGCGGCGACCCAGGCGCCCGATCGGCCGTCGACGGTCACGGCCTCGACGCCCAGCCGGCGCAGGACGGCCAGCACGAGCTGCTCCATGTCCCGGACGAACTTCACGACGTCGATCGGGGTGGTCAGCTTCATGACGGGGTACACGACGAGCATGCCGGGCCCGTGCCAGGTGATCTTCCCGCCGCGTCCGATCTCGACGACCTCGGTGCCGTCCGTGGGGTACTCCTCGGCCGCGGCGCGGCGCCCCGCCGTGTAGACGGGCTCGTGCTCGCACAGCAGGACCGTGTTGCCGCGCGTGCCCGCGACGACCTCGTCGTGGACGGCCCGCTGCAGCTCCAGAGCCGGCCGGTAGGGGACCAGATCCGGGGCGAGACCGAGGCACTCGATGGAGAGGGACATGTCACCAGGGTACGCCCGCGCCCCTGATGTGGATAACTCGGCGTCATCGTCCGCCGACAGCATGCTGGGGCCATGGACGAGATCGACGCGAGGACAGGGCCCGGGGCGGATCCCTTCCGTGCCCTGCTGCGGGACGACGGCGCCTGGGCGGCCGGCCGCGGGCGCAGGCTGCGGCATGCGCAGTCCGGGGAGGTGTTCGTGCGGATCGCGCTGCCCGCGGGGGCCGATCCCGAGCGCTGGGAGGAGCTCGTCGAGGCGCTGGCCTGCGTGCACAGCCCCGAGCTGATCGTCCCGCGCGCCGTGATCGACGACGGCGCGGCGCTGCTCTATGCCGAGACGGCGGAGCGGACGGGGGAGTCCTTCGCCGAGACCCTCGAGGCGGGCGCGGCGGACGACCAGCTCGGGACGCTGGGCATGGCCGCCGACATCGCCGCGGCGCTCCGGGACCTGCATGCAGCCGGTGCGGTGCTGGGACGGCTGCGGCTCCAGGACGTGCTGCGCGCCGATGACGGGTGGGTGCTGCTCGTGGGCCCGGAATCGGCGGCGCGGGTGGCCGCCGGTGCGCAGCTCGAGGAGCAGGGCGCGGCCGACGTCGTCCTGCTGGCTTCCGCCGCGATCACGGTCCTGACCGGGCGGCGCCCCAGCGAGCATCGGGCCCGGGCGCCGCTGCGGGCCACGCATCCCCTGCTGCCCGTCGTCGCGGCCGATGCCCTGGACGGCGTGCTCGACCGGGCCCGTGATCCGGCGGCCGACGGCTCTGCCATGAGCGCGCGGGAGCTCGAGGCGCTCCTGCGCCCTGACGCGCTGTCGGGTGCCGAGGCGGGCACCGGGAGCCGTCCGCGGACCGGGCCCGCGGGCCGCCACCCGAGCCGCGGCGGCGGGAACGCCGTCGTGCCCGCCGACGGGGCACCGGAGGTGCGCGGCACGGCCGTGGGACGGGGCGGTGACGGCGGGGCTGATGACAGGCGCGATGACGGAGACACCGAGGTCCTGCCTGTCGCGGTGCACGGGCCCGTCGCCGCGCAGGGGCGCACCGGGCCACGCGGAGGGGAGCGCCGGCGAACGGTCCCGGCCGAGGACCGCCGCTTCGGCACGGGCACTGCGGGCGGGGCGGCTCACGGGCTCCGGCAGCCGCGGCCGATCCCCGCTCGGACGCGGAGACGGCTCGGACGCGATCGGGCGGCTCCGCGTGAGGGGCGCCGCGATCCCCGGCGGACAGGCGCGGTGCTGCTGGGCGCCGCAGCGATCGTCGTGGCGGCCGGCGCCCTGTCGGGATGGCAGGTCCTCTCAGGAGTGACCGGGGGCGCGGATGCGACCTCCGCGGCGGGGCAGGCGGCGGGTCGCGGTGCGGCGGACATGACGCGGGCCCCGGGGGAGACGGGCGCGGCGGAGGAGACGGACGTGCCGAGCGCTGCCGCATCGCCCGACGGCGGGACTGCTCCGGCGGGGGCCGCGCCCGAGGCGGCGCCGACCCGCGCTGCCTCGGACCCACAGGGCCCTCACGGCGGCGGGACGGCCGGGACGGGAGACACGGACGGGGCCGACGCCGATGTCAGCGCCGAGCACAGCCCGGAGTACGCCGCGGCCGCCCTGATCTCCCTGCGCGCCGATGCCCTGCGCGAGGACGACCGGCGGCTGCTCGACTCCGTGTACGCTCCGGGGGCCTCCGATCTGCACGACGACCGCGCCACGCTGGAGGACGCCCGCGGCTCGGGAGCCTTCTCGGACCTGACGATGGTCCTGGCCCGTGCCCGGCCGCTGCCGAGCGACGCGGGTGCCGAGGGCGAGCCTCCTCCCGGGCCGGGCGATCCGCGCACGGCAGCCGTGTCGGGAACGGCTCGGGCCTCCGGGACGGGCCTGGACCCGGAGGTGGAGGGCCGCGCCGTCATCGAGCAGGAGGTCGCGGTGCACCTGGTCGTCGACGAGCGGCAGCGGTGGCGGATCGCGGACGTCGTGCCGGGCTGATGCCCGGACCCGGGCGGCCTGGGCCCCGGGAGGTGAGGACCGCCGCGCCGAGTGCAGACGACGAGCCGGGACCGAAGGGGATCGGTCCCGGCTCGTCGTCGGATCGGTCGAGTGCGGCCCCGGGGAGCGGGTGCCGCGCGGTCAGCTCACCAGAGGACCGCGACCGCCATGTTGATCAGCGCGGTGCCGCCCACACCGTGGGCCAGGCCGGTGGAGACGGGCTCGCCCTTGGCGGCCTTGCGGTGGCCGATCAGGGCGGCGACGAACACGCCGATGGACAGCAGCAGCTTCACCGCGATCTTGGCGTGGTTGACGGGGCCGTCGCCCATCTCCGCGATGCCCACCAGGAGCAGGCCGGACAGGAGCATCACCACCGAGGACCAGAACTGCCAGGCGGTGACCGTGGGGCTGCGGAACGTGGCGATCCACGTGCCGATGATGACGGCGGCGCCGAAGAGGTGGACGAGGACCAGGAGGGAGTACACGAATGCCATGCTCGTCAGCCTATCGGTCGCCCGGAGGCCGTCTGCCGGCGCAGCGGTCTCACCGCGGTGATCTCAGCCACCGCATGAGGGAGGGCCCCGCACCGCGTGCACGGTGCGGGGCCCTCCCCAGGGCGGCCGCTGGACGTCGGGCGAGCGGCGTCAGCCGCCTGCTCGGCCCGACGGGACCTCGGTCAGCTCGGGATCACAGACCCAGCGAGCCCTCGAAGCGACCCTCCTCGAGACGGGCCTTGAGGCCCTTGAGGAACCGGCCGGCGTCGGCGCCGTCGACGATGCGGTGATCGTAGGTCAGCGACAGGTAGCACATGTGGCGGATGGCCACGACGTCGTTCCCGTCGGCGTCCTGGATGACCATGGGGCGCTTCACGATCGTGCCCGTGCCCAGGATGCCGACCTGGGGCTGGTTGATGATCGGGGTGTCGAACAGGGCGCCGAAGGAGCCGATGTTCGTGATCGTGAAGGTGCCGCCGGCGAGCTCGTCCGGGGTGATCGAGCCGTCGCGTCCACGGGCGCCGAGGTCGGCGATGCCCTGGGCCAGGCCCGGCAGCTCCATGTCGCCGGCGTCCTTGAGGACCGGGACCAGCAGACCGCGCGGGGTGTCCACGGCGATCGCCAGGTTCTCGGAGCCGTTGTAGATGATCTCCTTCTCGTCCTCCTTGAACGTGGCGTTCAGGGCCGGGTTGGCCTTGAGCCCCTCGGCCACGGCCTGGGCGAAGAACGGGAGGAAGGTCAGCTTGGCGCCGTGCTTCTCCTGGAACTGGTTCTTGGCCTTGCTGCGCAGCGCCGCCACGCGGGTCATGTCGACCTCGGTGACCTGCGTGAGCTGAGCCGACTGCTGCAGCGACTCGCGCATGCGCTTGGCGATCGTCATGCGGATGCGCGGAGCCTTCTCCGTGGTGCCGCGCTTCTCGGAGACCGGCTGGATGGTGGTCGGCTCGCCGCTGTCGGCGACCGGAGCCCCGCCCTGCTGGCCCGAGCCGGACGAGGCCGGGGCCTGGGCACCCGACTCCGCGGCGGCCAGGACATCCTGCTTGCGGATGCGTCCGCCCACGCCGGTGCCCTCGATCGAGCTGAGGTCGACGCCCTTCTCACGGGCGAGCTTGCGCACCAGGGGCGTCACGTAGCCCGCGGCATCGCCGGAGCCGGACTTCTTCGCCGGAGCGGAGGACTCCCCCTTCTCCGGCGTCTTCCGGGCCGAGCCGGACTTCTTCGAGTCCTGCTCCTGATCGGCCTTCTTCTTGTCCTCCTTGGCCCCGGAGTCCGCCTTCTTCTCGGCGGCCTCGTCGGTGGCCTCGGGGGTCGACGACGACGTGGCGGCGTCCTCGATCTCCTCGTCGGACTTCTGCTCGGAGGCGCCGGAGTCCTTGTCGGAGTCCTGCTCGGCGGAGTCGTCCGAGTCATCGGAGGACGGGGCGGCATCGGCGTCGCCGACGACGGCCAGGACCTGTCCGACCTCGGCGTCCTCGTCCTCCTGGACGCGGATCTCCAGCAGGGTGCCGGCGACCGGGGAGGGGACCTCGGTGTCGACCTTGTCGGTCGAGACCTCGAGCAGCGGCTCGTCGACGGCGATCTCCTCGCCGATCTCCTTGAGCCAGCGGGTCACGGTGCCCTCGGTCACGGACTCGCCCAGCGCGGGCAGGGTGACCTCGGTGCCGGAGCCGCCCGAGGACTTCGTCTCGGCCTTCGGCTTCTCGGCCGGCTGCTCCTTCTCGGACTTCTGCTCGGAGGCGCCGGAGTCCTTGTCGGAGTCCTGCTCGGCGGAGTCGTCCGAGTCATCGGAGGACGGGGCGGCATCGGCGTCGCCGACGACGGCCAGGACCTGTCCGACCTCGGCGTCCTCGTCCTCCTGGACGCGGATCTCCAGCAGGGTGCCGGCGACCGGGGAGGGGACCTCGGTGTCGACCTTGTCGGTCGAGACCTCGAGCAGCGGCTCGTCGACGGCGATCTCCTCGCCGATCTCCTTGAGCCAGCGGGTCACGGTGCCCTCGGTCACGGACTCGCCCAGCGCGGGCAGGGTGACCTCGGTGCCGGAGCCGCCCGAGGACTTCGTCTCGGCCTTCGGCTTCTCGGCCGGCTGCTCCTTCTCGGACTTCTGCTCGGAGGCCTGGGAGTCGGAGGAGTCGTCGTCCGAGGAGGCCTCGGAGTCGTCCGAGCCGTCGGAGCCCGAGCCGGAGCCGTCGCCGATGACGACCAGCGGCGCGCCGACCTCGACGTCCTCGTCCTCCTGGACCAGGATCTCCTCGATCACACCGGCCACCGGCGAGGGGACCTCGGTGTCCACCTTGTCGGTCGAGATCTCGACGATGGCCTCGTCGACGGCCACCTCGTCGCCGACCTCCTTGAGCCAGCGGGTCACGGTGCCCTCGGTGACGGACTCACCGAGTGCAGGAAGGTTCACGGTTTCAGACATGTTCAGATTCTCTTTCTGACGTCAGGTCGGTGCGGTGCTCGAGATCGGCCGGCGGCACCGTGTCGGCGCCGCCGGCCGAAGGGCCTCATCAGCCGTGCAGCGGAATGCCCGCCAGGGCCATGGCGGCCTCGCCGAGGGCCTCGTTCTGCGTGGGGTGCGCATGGATGAACTGGGCGACGTCCTCCGGGTAGGCCTCCCAGTTGACGATGAGCTGGCCCTCGCCGATCTGCTCGGAGATGCGCTTGCCGATCGCGTGGAAGCCGATGATCGGGCCGTCCTTCTCGCGCACCATCTTGACGATGCCGCCGGTGCCGAGGATCGAGGACTTGCCGTTGCCCAGCAGGTTGTACTCGAAGGCCTCGACGTTCTCCTTGCCGAACTTCTCCTCGGCCTTGGGCTGGGTGTAGCCCACCGAGGAGATCTCGGGCTCGGTGAAGGTGACCTTGGGGATGTTGATGTCCTCGACGGGGATCGGGTCGAGGCCCGCGATCTCCTCGGCCACGAAGCGGCCCTGCTGGAAGCCGCGGTGGGCCAGCTGGACACCGGGGACGATGTCGCCGACGGCGTAGATGCTGCCCACTCCGGTGTGCAGGCGCTCGTTCGGGGTGACGAAGCCGCGATCCATGGGGATCCCGACCTCCTCGAAGCCCATGTCCTCGGTGCGCGGGGCACGGCCCACGGCGACCAGGACGACGTCGGCCTCGAAGGTC
The DNA here is from genome assembly GCF_007666205.1 of Kocuria palustris. Classification (GTDB taxonomy): domain Bacteria; phylum Actinomycetota; class Actinomycetes; order Actinomycetales; family Micrococcaceae; genus Kocuria; species Kocuria palustris_A. Next base: position 70,311 of record NZ_VDOR01000005.1, on the reverse strand, counting down.
TTGCCGTCGGCCAGCGTGACCTTGGCGCCGTTGTCGTCCTGCTCGACCTTCTCGAAGAAGGTGCCCAGGTTGGTCTTGATGCCCTTCTTCTTGAACTCCTTCTCGAGGATCTTGATGATCGCGGGATCCTCGTTGGGGACCAGGTGGTCCAGGCCCTCGATCACGGTGACGTCGACGCCGAAGGAGTTCCACATCGAAGCGAACTCGGTGCCGATCACACCGCCGCCCAGGACGATCGCGGACTTGGGGGTCCAGTCGATCTCGAGGGCCTCGGTCGAGGTCATGATCCGGTCGCGGATCTCGATGCCCATGGTCTTCGAGTAGGAGCCCGAGGCCAGGATGATGTGCTTGCCGGTGTACGTCGTGCCGTCGACGTCGATCGTGTTCTCTCCGGTCAGCTTGCCGAAGCCGTCGACGACGGTGACCTTCTTGGACTTCACGAGCCCCTGCAGGCCCTTGAACTTGCCCGCGATGATGCTGTCCTTGTACTCGCGGACCTTGGCCATGTCGACGGTGACGTCGCCGATGGACACGCCGTACTTCTCCGAGTGCTCGGCCTCGGAGGCCAGCTCGGCGGAGTGCAGGTACGCCTTGGTGGGGATGCAGCCCCAGTGCAGGCACGTGCCGCCGAGCTTCTCCTTCTCGATCAGCGCGACGCTGAAGCCCAGCTGGACCCCGCGCAGTGCCGCTGCATATCCGGCGGAGCCGCCGCCGAGCACCAGGATGTCGAATTCGTTGTCTGCCACGGATGACGCTCCCTTGCAATCTCTTCCACAACGCTCGGCGTCTTCGCCGCGCTGGGGCCCCTGTCGAGAGGCCGCTGTGCTTCTGCTCAGTCTAGCCCGGACGCACCCGGGCGCCAGGCGGTGGCGAGCGCGCCGCACGGCCGCGCCGCGGCGGTCGGTGCGGCCCTCGTCACCGCGGGGACGGCGCCCGCGCGATCAGACCGGGCGCCCGGCCACGATCTCGAGCGCGCGGAACAGCGTCAGCACGCCCATGCCGGTGCCCTGCCGGGGCGTGTAGCCCCACGGGGAGTCCTCGTTGAACGACGGGCCCGCGATGTCCAGGTGGGCCCAGGGGCCGGCGGGTCCCGCGGGGCGGAGGTCATCGGCGGAGCCGGTGTGCTCGGCACCGCCGAACTCCCGGAGGAACAGCCCCGCCACGAGCATTCCGCCCTCGCGGTCGCCGATGTTCTTCAGATCGGCCACGTGCGAGTCCAGCGAGGCGCGCAGGTGCTGGGGCAGCGGCATGGGCCACACGGCCTCGCCGGAGTCCGCGGCGGCGGAGACGACCACGTCCACGGCCTCCTCGTCGCCCATGACGCCCGCGGTGCGCTTGCCGAGCGCGATCATCTGCGCGCCGGTCAGCGTGGCGACGTCGACGATCAGCCCGGGGTCCTCCTCGCGGGCGGCGACGAGGCCGTCGGCCAGGACCAGGCGCCCCTCGGCGTCCGTGTTCAGGACCTCGACGGTGCGCCCGCCGCGCATGCGCAGGACGTCGCCGGGGCGCGTCGCGGTGCCGGAGGGCATGTTCTCGGCCAAGCACAGCCAGCCGGTCGTGGAGACCGGGACCCCGGCCTCGGCGGCGGCCAGGACCGTGGCCAGCACGGTAGCCGCCCCGGACATGTCCGACTTCATGGTCATCATCCCCGTGCCCGGCTTGAGCGACAGCCCGCCGGAGTCGAAGGTGATGCCCTTGCCCACGAGCGCGACGTGGTCCACGGGCCTGGCGGGCTCCCAGCCGATGCGGACCAGGCGCGGGGGATGGGCCGCCCCCTGGCCCACGCCGATCAGCCCGCCGTAGCCGCCGGCGGCGAGCTCGTCCTCCGCCAGGACCTCGACGGTGAGCCGGCCCCGGCCGCCGGGGGCCGCCGCCGCGGCGAGGTCGCGGGCGAGCTCCGCCAGCGACTCGGGGTAGACGGTGTCCGGGGAGAGATCGGTCAGCGTCCGCGACAGGGCGACGGCGCGTCCGAGCGTCTCGGCGCGGGTCAGGGCGGGTTCGAGCTTGCCGGACGGGATGCCGGAGACCGCGAGGGTCGCCCGCTGCAGCGGGGTGCCGGCGGACTGGCGGGTCGTGTGCTTCTGCGCGGCGAACACGAAGGCGCCCAGGGCCGCGCCCTCGGCCGCGGCGGCGGCCTCCTGCGGCGTCTGAGCGGGCAGGGCGAGGACCGCGTGGTCGCGATCGGCCAGCGAGCGGGCGGCGGCGCCGGCGGCGCGGCGCAGCGACTCCTCCCGGGAGTCGGTCTCGCGGCCGTCGCCCAGGCCGGTCAGCACGATCACGGGCCAGGCCGCGCCGGACGGGGCCGCCAGCGTGCGGACCTCGTCGGCGGCTCCGGTGATGCGCAGGGCCTCCGCCTGCAGCTGGAGGTCCGCGGGCAGCCCCTTGCTCTCGAGGGGCAGGGCCACGACGGGGCCGTCGGCGGTCTTCTCCACCCCGAGCACGAGCGCATCGGCGGAGATCGAGGACACCTTCTTGGAGCTGGCCTCGAGGCGCAGGCCCGCGGAGGGCACGAGGTCGATGAGACGGGCGGGCGTGTCGGCGCCGGTGCGCCGGCGTCCCGGGCTGCGGTGCTGAGCGGAGCGTGCCATGGGCTGTTCCATCCTCTGGGTCGCGGTGGTCGCCGGCGCGCGGTGGGCGCCCCGGTGCCGGCGGGAGGCGGCGGGGGGCGGGTCTGCGGGAGGTCCGTCCCGGCCGCGCCGGCCGGCATACGAGGCGATCGTATCCGCCGCCCCGGACGCGTCCGGGGCGCAGTCCGGCGCCGACGGTGCGAGACTGGACGGCATGCGGCCGCGCCGCACCCGCGGCCGCGGCGCTCCCGGCGGCGCAGCGGCCCGGGAGCAGCCAGGAATAGAACGGGCCCGGAAGCGGGTTTGACCCTGGACAGCGATCCCGCCGCGGGCGGGGCCGCACAGCACGTCGACGGAGGAGTAACTGTGGCTGAAGCATCCGAGCTCTACCTGGCGAATCCGAGCCTGCTCGATGATCCCCGGATGCACGGCGCCCCCATGATCGTCGCGCTGTCGGGCTACGCGGATGCCGGGCATCTCGCGGAGCAGGTGCGCGAGACGCTGCTGGGGGAGCTGCCCTCGGAGGTCGTCGCGCGCTTCGACACCGACCAGTTGCACGACTACCGCGCCCGTCGTCCGCACGTGCGCTTCGTGCAGGACCACTTCGAGCGGATCGACCGTCCGGAGCTCGCCCTGCACGTGGTGACCGATCCGCTGGGGCAGCGCTTCACGCTGCTCTCCGGCCCGGAGCCCGACCTGCTCTGGGGCCGGTTCCTGGACGCGGTCATGGAGCTCGTGGAGCGGCTCGGGACCTCGATCGTCACCGATGTCACCGGCTTCCCCATGCCGGTGCCGCACACCCGGCCCTTCCTCGTGACCCCGCACGGGTCGCGGACCGATCTGGTGAGCTCGGCGTTCACCAGGCTGCCGATCATCGAGATGAGCTCGTCCGTGGCCCAGCAGCTCGAGATCCGCCTGGCCGAGGCCGGCGTGGATCACGTGGGCTTCTCGGTGCACGTCCCGCAGTACATGGCGGAGGCGACGCTGCCGCAGATCGCGGTGACGGCCTTCGAGCACTTCGCCGCCGCGACGGCGCTGACCTTCCCCACCGACGGCCTGCGCGACGACTCGCGCGAGGCGCTGCAGCGCATCGAGGAGCAGGTCGGCGAGTCGCCGGAGATCCAGTCCGTCATCGCCCAGCTCGAGCAGCGCTACGACGAGGCCGTCGACGGCGCCGCGCCCCGGTCGCTGCTGGCGGGGGACGCCGCGGATCTGCCGGACGCCGACGAGATCGGCGCCGCGGCCGAGGCGTTCCTGGCGCACCGCACCGAATCCGACGATCAGTGAGGTCCTCAGGGGCGTCGCGGCCCGTGCCGCAGCGCGACTCGCGCACGGCCTTCCTCGTCATGGGGGTCGGGGTCTTCGCGTACATGGTCGCAGTGGCTCAGCGCACGAGCTTCGGCGTCGCCTCGACCGAGGCCGCCGACCGCTTCGGTGCCGCCGCCTCGGAGCTGTCCCTGTTCACCATGCTCCAGGTGCTCATCTACGCGGGGATGCAGATCCCGGTGGGCGTGCTGGTCGATCGCCTCGGGTCCCGGCGCATGGTCGCCATGGGCGCCGCGCTGATGATCGTGGGCCAGGTGCTGCTGGCCATGGCCGAGTCCGTGGGGATGGGCGTCCTGGCGCGCGTGTTCGTGGGCGCCGGCGATGCCATGACGTTCGTCTGCGTCCTGAAGATCGTCCCGGCGTGGTTCTCCCTGCGCTACTCGCCGATGGTCACCATGGCCGTGGGGGCTGTCGGCAACCTGGGCCAGCTGCTGTCCGTCATCCCGTTCAGCCTCCTGCTCTCGGCCGCCGGCTGGGTGCCGTCGTTCCTGTCCCTGGCGGGACTGTCCGTCCTGACCCTCGTGCTCGTGCTGGCCTTCCTGCGCGACACGCCGCAGGGGGCCGCCGACACCGGCGGCTCCGCCTCGCTGCGGCGCACCCGCGTCCAGCTGCGGCGCAGCCTCCGCGATCCGGCCGTGCGCTTCGCGTTCTGGCTGCACTTCACCATCCAGTTCCCCGGCAACGTCTTCGGCCTGATGTGGGGCTACCCGTACCTGCAGAACGCGCAGGGGATGTCGCTGGGGCAGGCCTCGTTCATCATGACGTTCTTCGTGCTGGCCAACATCGTGGTCGGCCTCGTGCTGGGCGGGATCGTCTCGCGGGCGCCCCACCGGCGTCTGCGCCTGGCCTTCGCCGTCATCGGCTGCGGCGCGCTGGCCTGGATCGTGCTGCTGGCGTGGCCCGGTCAGGCGCCGTTCCCGGTCGTGCTCGCGGCGGTGGTGATGATCGCGATCTCGCTGCCGGCCTCGATGCTCGCGTTCAACATCGTCCAGTCCTTCACGCCGCGCACGCGCACCGGCACGGCCACGGGCATCGCGAACGTCGGCGGGTTCGTGGCCGGGCTGATCGCGATCTTCCTCATCGGCGCGGCGCTGGATCTGCAGCTCGCGCTGGGGGTGAGCCAGGAGCTGTACTCGCCATCGGCCTTCCGGGTCGCGATGGCCACCCAGCTGCTGGTCACGGCGGTCGGCTCGGTCCTGTGCCTGCTCTCGGCCCGACGCCTGCGCGGCAAGTACGGCGCGCAGGCGGTCTGAGGCCTCCACAGGACCGGCCGCGGCCGGTCGGCGGGGCGGGGAGCGCATGCGCTCGCCCCACGCAGCGGAGCCCGTGCCTCCGCGGATCACGCTGTGCCCATGAGCACCCACGCATCGCCTGCCGAGTCCCCGTCCTCCGGCCCCCGCCACCAGCGCGACGCAGCCCCGGCGCCGTCGAGCCCGCGGGCCGTCGCTTCGGGCTCCCCCGTCGGCGCAGCGGCCGCCGCGCCTGCCGAGCCGTTCATCCCGGTGGCCCGCACCGCCGCGGATCTCCTGGCGATCATCCCGCACACCCTGGCCTGCTGGCCGCGCCGGTCGGCCGTGCTGCTCACGGCCTCGGCGGGTGCACCCGGACCCTGCCTGCGCGTGGATCTTCCCGAGTCCCGCGTCCTGGCCGACGAGGCCGCCGTGCTCGAGTGGACGGCCGAGCTGTCGGACCTGCTCGAGCACGACGTCCTCGGCGACCGCGTGTACCTGGCGGTGTTCATCGCGGGCACGCGCCTGGCGCCCCACGAGATCGAACGCGTGGTCGAGGCGGTCGGGGAGGCCGGGGCCCTGTCGGGCCACGCGCTGGCCGGAGCCTGGGAGGTCGGCTCGGAGCACTGGGTCGATCTCGAAGAGGCCGAGCCCCGCGCCCTGCATCGGCTCGAGGAGATCCGCTCGAGCGCCCTGTGGACGGCCATGGTGGTCTCCGGCAGCGCCGTGGCGGAGCGCGAGGACGAGCCGCGCGGGCCCGCTCGGCGCCGCTGCGAGCCATGCGTCCCGGCAGCGCCCGGCGGTGGCGGCGAGGCCGCCGCAGAGGCGCAGGCGGCGCTGCGCGTCGAGGACTGCCGGGCGCTCGTGCGCGAGCTCGAACGGCGCTGCGGCTCGCGGACCGGCTGGGGCGGAGCGGAAACGGCGGTCTGCGCGGCGGATGGGATCGCGGCATGGCAGTCCGTGCTCGCCGGCGACGCAGCCCGCGGCGGAGCGGATCGGGCGGGTGGGCTCGATCCGGCGGCCGCCGGGTGCGCGACGCCGGCGGGCGCTGCCGCGGCGGCCGCCCGGCTGGACGCCGCCGGTCTCGCCGATCTGCTCGGCGTCGTGATGGATCCGGTGGGCTCCGATGCGGCGGTCGTCGCGGTGCTCACGGGCGATGCGGCCTCGGCGGCCGTCGCGTGGGAGCAGGCCGCCGCGGCCGTCCCGGGCGGATCGGCCGGGGCCGAGCTGCGGTGGATGCTGGCGGTGCTCAGCGGCCGGTGGGACGGGCGACCGGACTGGGGCCGGGCGGCCGCCTTCGAGTCCGTGCTGGAGCTGCTGCTGGATCTGCTCCACGGGGCTCCCGCCCGAGAGTCCGGCAGCGCCTGCCTCCGGGAGGCGGAGGCCTGGCTGTGGGTGGCCACGGCGCACCTGGAGCGCTTCCGCGGGCGCGGCAGCTGGGCGAGCCAGTGGCTGCAGCTGGCCGAGGAGGCCGTCCCGGGACATGCCGGTGCTGCCAGGGCGCGGCTGCTCGGATCGCGGTTCCCGGTGCCCGTCTGGGCCACGGATCCGGTCACGGCCTGGCATCGGGGCAGGTGAGCCGCGGCCGCCGAAAAAAGATCCGCGACATCCGCGAATCGCGGAACAAATGGAGTGGGGCTCTGGTTGGATCCCTCTGTAGGCCCTTCAGGCCCACCGGGAGCGGCCACGCGGCACCGGGGGCTTGACAGGGTCATAGGCGTTATGGCTGAAGAGTCGTGCGCACTGTCTAGCGAGGAAAGGTCACCAGTGTCCCCTGCTGCCCAGAACAAGACGACTGCCGCTGCGAGCACGAGCGACCCTGCCGGGGCCGACGCCGCAGGCTCGGAGTCCTCGGGCGGAGCCGCCACGACCAAGACCGCGGCCAAGAAGACGACGGCGGCCAAGAAGACCACCGCTGCGCGCAGGACCGGCACGAGCGCGGCCAGGTCCACGGCCGCCAAGTCCCGCGCCGCGAAGTCCACGGCCTCCCGGACCTCGTCGACCAAGACCTCGGTTCCCGAGACCGGGGAGGAGGCCGCCGCCAAGACGGACACGCAGGAGGAGGGCCAGCAGAAGCCTGCCGCCAAGGCCCCGGCGGCCGAGAGGACCGCCGCCAAGAAGACCGCGTCCAAGAAGACGGCGGGCGAGAAGAAGACCGCGGGCGGGAAGAAGGCGGCCGACGAGAAGCCTGCGGCCAGCAGGTCCGCGGCCCAGAAGACCGCCGCGGCTGCGGAACCTGCGGACGACGACTCCTCGGCCCCCTCGGAGGCGCCCCGCAAGCTCGCCGCCGCCACGGCCGAGGTCGAGCCGGAGGAGGACGAGTTCCAGGACGCGGCCGCCGAGGACCTCGACTCCGCGGACGAGGCCGAGGACTCCGCCGACGAGGGCGACGATGTCGTCATCCAGGGCGACGAGGCCGAGAAGGCGCGCTCGGGCACCGAGGTCATCGCCAAGCGCACGGGCAAGGAGACCGAGACCAAGTCGGACACGGTCCGCGGGTTCGTGCTCTCCAACAACGACGACGACGACGCCCCTGCGCAGCAGGTCGTCTCCGCCGGCGCGACCGCCGACCCCGTCAAGGACTACCTCAAGCAGATCGGCAAGGTCGCCCTGCTCAACGCCGAGCAGGAGGTCGACCTCGCGCTGCGCATCGAGGCGGGGCTGTTCGCCGAGCACAAGTACAAGGGCGAGGACGCGGACAAGCTCTCCAAGGAGGACCGCAAGGCCCTGCGCTGGGTGATCCACGACGGCAAGCGGGCCAAGAACCACCTGCTGGAGGCCAACCTGCGCCTGGTCGTCTCGCTGGCCAAGCGCTACACGGGCCGCGGCATGCTGTTCCTGGACCTCATCCAGGAGGGCAACCTGGGCCTGATCCGCGCCGTCGAGAAGTTCGACTACACCAAGGGCTTCAAGTTCTCGACCTACGCCACGTGGTGGATCCGCCAGGCGATCACCCGCGCGATGGCTGACCAGGCCCGCACCATCCGCATCCCGGTGCACATGGTCGAGGTCATCAACAAGCTGGCCCGCGTCCAGCGCCAGATGCTCCAGGACCTGGGCCGCGAGCCCACGCCGGAGGAGCTGGCCAAGGAGCTGGACATGACGCCCGAGAAGGTCGTCGAGGTCCAGAAGTACGGCCGCGAGCCCATCTCCCTGCACACCCCCCTGGGCGAGGACGGCGACTCCGAATTCGGCGACCTCATCGAGGACTCCGAGGCGGTCGTGCCGGCCGACGCCGTGAGCTTCACGCTGCTCCAGGAGCAGCTGCACTCGGTGCTCGACACCCTCTCCGAGCGAGAGGCCGGTGTGGTGGCCATGCGCTTCGGCCTCACCGACGGCCAGCCCAAGACGCTGGACGAGATCGGCAAGGTCTACGGGGTGACCCGCGAGCGCATCCGCCAGATCGAGTCCAAGACCATGTCGAAGCTGCGCCATCCCTCGCGCTCGCAGGTCCTGCGCGACTACCTGGACTGATCCTCGGCTAACGGGCGGGGCCTGCCCGCCCGGGGCCGCGACCGCATAGCCTGGGCTCGGATCCCGGCAGGTCCGGCCGCCGCCGGCTCCGCGACGGTCCCGGCCGATGCGCGGCGGCCGCGGACCGGTCCTCGCCCCCGACCGCCGTGCAAGGAGCAGCCATGCGCCGCAGCATCGTCAACGACCCCGACCAGCTGGTGCCGCAGGCCCTCGAGGGGCTCGTCCTGACGCATCCCGAGCTGCTCGCCCTGGACGCCGAGCACCGCTTCGTGAAGCGCCGGACCCCGGCGCAGGGGAAGGTGGGCCTGGTCTCCGGCGGCGGCTCCGGGCACGAGCCGCTGCATGTCGGGATGGTGGGCACGGGGATGCTGGACGTCGCGGTGGCCGGCGCCGTGTTCACGGGCCCCACCGCGCTGCAGGTCCTGGAGGCCACCAGAGCGGCCGACTCCGGGCGCGGCGTCGTGCAGATCGTCAAGAACTACACCGGCGACGTCCTCAACTTCCGCATCGCGGAGGAGATCGCCGGGGACGACGCGATCGACACCGAGATCGTGCTCGTCGACGACGACCTCGCGACCGACGGGCAGGACGGCGCCGGCCCCGGACGCCGCGGGACCGCGGCCACCCTGATCGTGGAGAAGCTCTGCGGCGCAGCCGCCGAGCAGGGGGCCGACCTGTCCGAGGTGGCCGCGATCGGACGTCGCGCCGCCGCCTCCGCGCGGACCATGAGCCTGGCACTGTCGGCAGGGACGCCCCCCGGCGACGAGCGGCCGCAGTTCGACCTCGCGGACGGGGAGGTCGAGCTCGGTGTGGGGATCCACGGGGAGCGCGCGGCGCGCCGCGCTCCCTTCGCGGACGCCGACGGGCTCACCGAGCTGCTGCTCGATCCGCTGCTGGAGCACCTCGGGCTGCCGCGGGGCCAGGAGGTCCTGGCATTCGTCAACGGCCTGGGCTCGGCGACCCAGCTCGAGCTGAGCCTCGTGGCCCGCGCCGCGCACCGGCGCGCGCAGCGAGAGGGACTCGTCATCGGGCGGTCCCTGGTGGGGTCCTACGTGACGAGCCTGGACATGCACGGCATCTCGATCACGCTGATGCCGCTGGATGAGCAGACCCGTCAGCTGTGGGACGCCCCCGTGCGGACCCCGGCCCTGACCTGGTGAGGAGACCGGACATGACGACGCTGAGCACATCCCCCGCGCAGTTCGGCCGGGACTTCGTCCTGGGCGCGCGCGAGACGCTGGCCCGTGCCGCCGACACCCTGGGGGAGCTCGACCGCCGCGCCGGGGACGGAGACTTCGGCACCAGCGTGCGGACCGCGCTCGCCGGGCTGGACCGGGAGATCGAGCGCGCCGCCCCCGAGTCCTGGCGGCAGTGGCTCACATCGCTGTACCGGGGCTGGCTGGGCGTGGGCGGAACGAGCGGGCCGCTGTTCGGCATGCTGTTCCGCGAGCTGTCGAAGGCCGGCGACGACCGGCAGCTCACCCTGGAGCAGCTCGCGCAGGCGCTGGCGGACGGACAGGCCGTGGTGCAGAAGTACGGGCAGGCGCAGGTGGGGGACAAGACGATGGTCGATGCCCTGGCGCCGGCCGCGGCCGCGGTGGGCGCGGCGATCGAGCAGCGGCAGGAGGCCGCGCAGGCCCTCGAGGCCGCCGAGCGCGCCGCGGTCGAGGCCGCCCAGGCCACCGCTCAGGGCACGGCCCGGCGCGGGCGCGCCAGCTACGTCGGCGAGGCGTCGAAGGGCGTCATCGATCCCGGGGCCGCCGCGGTCGCCCTGATCCTCGGCGCGGCACGCGTCGCAGCCGGGGGCCAGGGCCCCGTCGACGACTCCTGGATCGGCTGAAGCTCTGCGCGCGCCGCCTCTGCGGCCCGTCCCCGGGGAGGGGACATCTCGGGGTGCCCGGCTCTAGGATGAGATCGACGACCCGTCCGCGGTCCGCCGGGCCGCCCGAGCCGAGGAGCCACGATGCCCCACGACCAGCAGCCCTCCGGCCTGCAGCTGAGCGACGAGCCGGTGGGCGAGGTCGAGATCTTCGAGGCCTCGCAGATCCCCACCCTCGTGGTGAAGGTCCACGGCCACCCGGCGGACCGGATGCCGGAGGTCTTCGACGCGGTGTTCCGCGCGATCTTCCCGGCCATGGGCCGGCACGGTCTCACCCCTGCCGGCCCGCGTTCAGCCTGCACCACCGGATGCCCGACGAGACGGCCGACTTCGAGGTCGGGCTCCCGCTCAGCAGCCCGGCCGAGGCCGTCATCGACGCCGCGGGGGACCTGCGCTTCGAGCCGTCGTGGCTGCCGGGCGGACGGGTCGCCCGCATCTCGCACCTCGGCGGCTACGAGCAGCTGGGTGCGGCGTGGACCGGATTCCTGGGGGCCGTGTCGGCCGCCGGGGCGACGCCCGAGCTCCCGTTCTGGGAGGTCTACGCGACGGAGCCCCGCCCGGGCATGGACCCCGCCGAGCTGCGCACCGATCTGTTCACGCGCGTCGGTTGAGCCGAGCACCGCGCAGCGCCGCGGGCAGCGCCACGAGCAGGGCCCCGTTCACCGATCGGTGAGCGGGGCCCTGCTCGTCGGCCCTGGTCGGGGGGCCGGGACGCCGAGCGGCCGTCAGGAGATGCGCTCGGTCTCGTCCTGCCACTGCGCGGCCATGGGCCGCAGCTTGTCCTCGTTCGCGCGGGCGTGGTGAGCGCAGAACAGCAGCTCGCCGCCGGTGGACTCGAGGACCACGCGGACGTAGGCCTGGGCTCCGCAGGCGTCGCAGCGGTGGGTGGCGTTCAGTTCTGGGGTCTCAAGCGTGGTGTTCACGATTCCTCCTCGTGCTCGGAGTCCGGACTCCGGCGCACGGCGCCGGGTCGGGCTCTTCCGGCCCAGCATGGCGCTGGACCGCTGCCGGATGCACCGCATCGGCGTGGGGCCGGTGCATCGGTTCGGACTATGGAACCACGAGCGCCCCCGGCTTGCTTCCCGGGGCGCGGGATTTCGCCCACCGCGCACGAGGCCCGCGGCGGCCGGGCTGCCCGCGCACCGGGCGGGGCGGTCGGGGCGACGCCGAGGTGTCGTGGCGCCGGTCTAGAGTTGAGGACGCCCGCGGCTGGTCCGGCGGGGCCCATCGCCATCGCGATCGGCCCCGCGGCCGCTCGGGCCGATCGCCGATCCCGACCTGCAGGAGCGCTCCCGCCGTGACCCCCACGACCTCCGAGTACAACGCCCGCCACCTCTCGGTGCTCGAGGGCCTCGAGGCCGTGCGCAAGCGCCCGGGCATGTACATCGGCTCGACCGACGGCCGCGGTCTGATGCACTGCCTGTGGGAGATCATCGACAATTCGGTCGACGAGGCCCTGGCCGGCCACGGGCAGCAGATCACGGTGGTGCTGCATCGGGACGGGTGCGTCGAGGTCCACGACGACGGCCGCGGCATCCCGATCGACAAGGAGCCGCGCACCGGCCTGTCCGGCGTCGAGGTGGTGTTCACCAAGCTGCACGCCGGCGGCAAGTTCGGCGGCGGGTCCTACACGGCCTCCGGCGGACTGCACGGCGTGGGCGCCTCCGTCGTCAACGCCCTGTCCTCGCGCCTGGACGTCCAGGTCGACCGCGGCGGGAAGACCTACCAGATGTCCTTCCGCCACGGCGAGCCCGGGCGGTTCGAGGACAAGGGCGCGCCCAGCCCGCAGGCGCCGTTCGAGCCGTTCGTGGCCGAATCGGAGCTCGAGGTCGTGGGCCGGGCCAAGCGCGGCGTGACCGGGACGCGCGTGCGGTACTGGGCCGATCGGCAGATCTTCACCCGCGATGCGCAGTTCTCCTACGACGAGCTCGTCAAGCGCGCTCGCACCACGGCGTTCCTGATCCCGGGGCTGCGCATCACGGTGCGCGACGAGCGCCGGCTGCCGGACACCGCCGGAGAGGCGGGGCCCCACGAGGAGGTCTTCCAGCACGACGGCGGCATCTCGGAGTTCGTCGAGTTCCTGGCCGCCGACGAATCCGTGACCGACGTCTGGCGCTTCCAGGGGGAGGGGACCTTCACCGAGACGGTCCCCGTGCTCGACGACAGCGGCCGCTCGCGGCTCGAGGACCTCGAGCGCACCTGCGAGGTCGACGTCGCGCTGCGCTGGGGGGTCGGCTACGACACCGAGTTCCGCAGCTTCGTGAACATCATCTCGACCCCCAAGGGCGGCACGCACCAGAGCGGGTTCGAGCAGGCCCTGGTCAAGGTCTTCCGCAAGCAGATCTCGGCCAACGCCCGCCGGCTCAAAGCCGGGACCGAGCGGATCGAGAAGGACGACATCCTGGCCGGTCTCACGGCGGTGCTCACGGTCCGGCTCGCGGAGCCCCAGTTCGAGGGCCAGACCAAGGAGGTGCTCGGCACGCCGGCCGTGCGCCAGATCGTCGCCAAGGTCGTGGAGAAGGAGCTCACCGCGGCGCTGACCTCGACCAAGCGCGATCAGAAGAACCAGGCCGGGCAGGTGCTCGAGAAGGTCGTCGGGGAGATGAAGTCGCGCATCTCGGCGCGGCTGCACAAGGAGACGCAGCGCCGCAAGAACGCCCTCGAGACCTCGTCCATGCCCGCCAAGCTGGTGGAATGCCGCTCGACCGACGTCGAGCGCTCCGAGGTCTTCATCGTGGAGGGCGACTCGGCGCTGGGCACCGCCCGCATGGCCCGCGACTCCGCCTACCAGGCGCTGTTCCCCATCCGCGGCAAGATCCTCAACGTGCAGAAGGCCTCGCTGCCGGACATGCTCGCCAATGCCGAGTGCGCCGCCCTGATCCAGGTGATCGGCGCCGGCTCCGGGCGCACGTTCGACCTCGATGCGGCCCGCTACGGGAAGGTCATCATGATGACCGACGCCGACGTCGACGGCGCGCACATCCGCACGCTGCTGCTGACGCTGTTCTACCGCTACATGCGCCCGCTCGTGGAGGCCGGCAAGGTCTACGCGGCCGTGCCCCCGCTGCACCGCGTGGAGATCGTCACCAAGGGGTCCACGGCGAACGAGACCGTCTACACGTACTCCGAGGCGCAGCTGCAGCAGCTGCTGGCGAGGCTCGAGGCGGAGGGCCGGTCATACAAGGAGCCGATCCAGCGCTACAAGGGCCTCGGGGAGATGGACGCCGATCAGCTGGCGGAGACCACCATGGACATCCGCCACCGGCTGCTGCGCCGGGTCACCATGAGCCAGGCCGAGGAGGCCGAGAGGGCCTTCGGGCTGCTGATGGGCTCCGAGGTGGCCCCGCGGCGCGACTTCATCATCGAGGGCGCGGCCCGCCTGGACGCCGAGCAGATCGACGCCTGACCCGCGGGCCCGGGCGCTCTAGAGTGAGGGGCATCACTCGCCCGGACCCACGCCAGGAGCAGCCATGGACCCGAACCCGCGCAGCAGCGCGCAGCGCCTCAGCCCGATCACCGTGACGGTCACGGGAGCCGCGGGACAGATCGGCTACGCCGCGCTCTTCCGCACCGGAGCCGGCGATCTGCTCGGCCCGCAGCGCCCCGTGCGGCTGCGCCTGCTGGAGCTGCCGCAGGCCGCGCGCGCGGCCGAGGGCGTGGCGATGGAGCTCTCGGACTGCTCCTTCGACCTGGTGGAGTCCGTCGACGTCTTCGACGACCCCGTGCAGGCCTTCGAGGGCAGCGAGATCGGGCTGCTGATCGGGGCCCGGCCCCGGTCCCGGGGCATAGAGCGCGCCGACCTGCTCCAGGCGAACGCCGGGATCTTCTCGGAGCAGGGGCGGGCGATCGGCGCCGGCGCCGCGGAGTCCTTCCGCGCCGTCGTCGTCGGCAATCCGGCCAACACGAACGCCCTGATCGCCGCCTCCCACGCTCCCGAGCTGCCCGCCGAGCGCTTCACGGCGCTGACCCGGCTGGACCACCTGCGCGCGCACTCCCAGCTCGCCCAGGCCTGCGGCGCGGCCGCCTCCGAGGTCGACGGCGCAGCGATCTGGGGCAATCACTCCGCCACGCAGTTCGTGGACCTCTCCCGCGCGACGGTCGCAGGACGGCCCGCCGAGGAGGTGCTGGCCCGACGCGGGCTGGGCCGGAGCTGGGTGGCCGAGACCTACATCCCGGCGGTGGCCGGGCGCGGGGCGCAGATCATCGAGGTGCGCGGCGGCTCCTCGGTGGGATCGGCCGCCCACGCGCTGATCTCCCACGTCCGCCTGTGGGTCGACGGCACGCCGGAGGGCAGCTGGACCTCCATGGCGGTGGCCTCCGACGGGTCCTGCGGGGTGCCCGAGGGGATCGTCAGCTCCTTCCCCGTCACCTGCCGGGACGGGCAGTGGAGCATCGTGCCCGGATGGGAGATCGACGACTTCGCCCGGCAGCGCATCGACCGCTCGGTCGCGGAGCTGATCGACGAGCGCGACGCCGTGGCCGCCGCGGGTCTGCTCGGGCCGAGGGCCTGACCCGGGCCGGTGCGCGGCGCCGCTCGGGTCACAGCGCGACGGCGCGGACGTGGTCGCGGTGCACCCGGGGTCCGAGCCGGAACGACGCCGCGCCGACCCGGCGCAGCCCCATCCGCTCGTAGAAGGCGTTCGCCCGGGCGTTGTGCTCGTTGACCTGCAGCCACAGCAGATCGGCCCCGATCCGGCGCCCGGTCTCGCAGCAGGCCTGCAGCAGCGCGCGCGAGGCCCCGGAGCCGCGCGCCTCGGGCAGCAGGTAGAGCTTCGAGAGGAACAGGCCGCGCTCGCGCGGCAGCCCCGGGCCGGGGTCCTCGCCCGCGGGCAGGACGCGATCGAGCAGCAGCAGCGCGTAGCCCACCGCGGCCCCGCCGGTGCGGGCGATCAGGACCCGGCTGCCCGGATCGTCGATGTGCCCGCGGAAGATCTCCTCGGACAGGCTCGAGGCCACGAACTCGTCGATCGCCGCGGGGTCGGCGTCGGGCGGGGTCGCATCCGGGAAGGTCCGCCGGGCGATCTCATGCAGCACGGCCGCATCGCGCGGCTCGGCCCGCTCGATCACGACCTGGCCCGAGGCGCTCATGCGCCGCCCCCGTCCTGCGCGGGGTCCGCCTCGTCCTGGCCGGCGGCCGCCACGGGGCTCCAGGCCGGGCCGATCGCATCCGGCAGCTGATCCGCCGCGACGCCCGAGCCGTCCCGGCGGCCGAACTCGGCCGGCAGCTTCCGGGCCACGCCGGCGGCCGAGACCGCCTTGGCGGGCCCGTGCCCGGCCCAGGCGAGCACGAGTCCCTGCTCTCCGCTCAGCAGCCGATGGCAGCGCACCCCGGCCGTGGCCCGGCCCTTGGCCGGGTACTCGGCGAGGGGAGTGACCTTCACGGAGAAGCCGCCCAGCTCCGGCAGCGAGCCGTCGGCGCGGGCGAAGGTGACCACGCGGGCCTCGGGATCCCCGGAGGCCACCGGGCCGAAGAAGAGCACCGCGTCGTCGTCGGCCAGTCGGATGCCGGCCACGCCGCCTGCGGTGCGGCCCTGGGCCCGCACGAGCTCGGCGGAGAACGTCAGCAGCTTGGCCTGCTCCGTGATGAACACGAGCTGCGCGGACTCGGGGGCCGGGCCGACACCGATCACCTCGTCGCCGTCCTTGAGGCTGATGACCTCCCACTCGTCGCGGTTCAGCGGGTGGTCGGGATTCAGCCGCTTGACCACTCCCTGCCGCGTGCCCATGGCCACGACCTCGCTGAGCGGAGCCAGGCCGATCAGCCGCTCGCCCTTGCCCAGGGACAGGAAGTCGCCGGCCGCGGTGCCCTCGTCGAGCCGGGGAGCACCGTCGAAGGAGCTCAGGGCGGGCAGGTCCATCACGGGGACGCGGATCATCCGCCCCCTCGAGGTGAGCGCGCCGATCTCCCCGCGGGCCGAGGTGGCCACGACCGAGCGCAGGGCGTCGTGCTTGAGCCGCCTGCCCGGCTCGGCCAGCGGGGTGCGGTCGTCGGTGCGGGCCATGCGCCCGGTGGTCGAGAGGAACACCCAGCAGGGGTCGTCGGCGATCTCCAGGGCCGGCCCGGCCGGGGCCTTCGCCGCGGGAGCCGCCGTCAGGGCGGGGGCGTCGTCGGTTTCGAGCAGGCGGGTCCGGCGGTCGTCGCCGAGCTGCTCGGCCACCTCGGCGAGCTCGTCCGAGACGACCTCGCGCAGCCGCGCCTCGGAGCCCAGGATCGCCTCGAGCTCGCCGATCTCGCGCTGCAGGTCCTCCTGCTCGCGCTCGAGCTCGAGGCGGGAGAACCGGGTCAGCTGGCGCAGGCGCAGCTCAAGGATGTGATCCGCCTGCGCCCGGGTGAGATCGAAGATCGTCATGAGGCGCTCGCGGGCCTCGGCGGTCTGCTCCGAGGAGCGGATGATCTGGATGACCTCGTCGATGTCGACGATCGCGATCAGCAGGCCCTCGACCAGGTGCAGCCGGTCCCGCCGCTTGCCGAGCCGGAACTCGGTGCGCCGCCGGACCACCGTGAGCCGGTGCTCGTTGTAGACCCGCAGCAGCTCGAGCAGCCCGAGCGTGCGCGGCCGCCCTTCGACGAGCGCGACGTTGTTGATGCCGAAGGACTCCTCGAGCGGGGTGTGCTTGTACAGCGCCGCCAGCACGGCCTGGGGATTGAAGCCGTTCTTGATCTCGATGACGAGGTTCAGCCCGTTGGCGCGGTCGGTCAGGTCGACGACGTCGGAGATGCCCGTGAGCTTCTTGGACTGCACCGCGGACTTGATCCGGTCGATCACCTTCTCCGGGCCGACCATGTAGGGCAGCTCCGTGACCACGATGCCCTGCTTGCGCGGGCTCACCTGCTCGATCGAGACCGTGGCCCGGGTCCGGAACGACCCCCGGCCCGTCCGGTACGCGTCGCGGATGCCGTCCAGCCCCACGATCTGGCCGCCCGAGGGCAGGTCGGGGCCGGGGATGAGGGCCATGACGTCCTCGAGGGAGGCGTCGGGGTGCTCGAGCAGGTGCCGGGCGCCGGCCGCGGTCTCGCGCAGGTTGTGCGGGGCCATGTTCGTGGCCATGCCCACCGCGATGCCGGTGGCCCCGTTGACCAGCAGGTTCGGGTACGCGGCCGGCAGCACCGAGGGCTGCTGGAACTGGTTGTCGTAGTTCGGCACGAAGTCGACGACGTCCTCGCCGAGATCCGCCGTCAGCTGCAGGGCGGCCGGGGCCAGCCGGGCCTCGGTGTAGCGGGAGGCGGCGGGCCCGTCGTCGAGCGAGCCGAAGTTGCCGTGGCCGTCGACGAGCGGCATCCGCTGGGCGAAGGGCAGCGCCATGCGCACCATGGCGTCGTAGATGGCGGAGTCGCCGTGGGGGTGCAGCTTGCCCATGACCTCGCCGACCACCCGCGCGGACTTCACGTGCCCGCGATCGGGGCGCAGGCCCATGTCGTCCATCATGTAGAGGATGCGCCGCTGCACGGGCTTGAGCCCGTCGCGGGCGTCGGGCAGGGCCCGGGAGTAGATGACGGAGTACGAGTACTCGAGGAACGAGTCCTCCATCTCGCGCGTGACGTCGATGTCGACGACGTTCTCCCGGAAGTCGGCGGGCAGCTCGTCGAGCGCAGACTTCTGGGCCTTGCTCCTGCGGGGGGCCATGGGGTGGTGCTTCTCCTCAACCGCGGCGCGGGCCGCGACGACTCGCGCGGTCATCGCGCGGAACTGTTGCTCAGATCACGGTGCCTGCCGCGATCCTCTGTAGCCTGCAGTCTATGGCCCCGGACACTGCACCTTCCGACGACAGCCCTCGGACGCCCGATCCCCAGGCCGGCGACGGCCCCGGCTACCCCAGGCACTGGGAGGCCGACGTCGTCCTGCGCGACGGCGCCACGGCGCATCTGCGCCCGATCCGCCCGGACGATCAGCAGCTGCTGCTGGACATGTTCCACCAGCAGTCCGAGAACACCATCTACCTGCGGTTCTTCTCCCACAAGACCACGCTCACCCGCCGCGAGCTCGCCCGCTACACGACGGTCGACCACCGCGACCGCGTGTGCTTCGTGATCCTGCTGGGCTCGCAGCTGATCGGCGTGGGCCGCTACGACCGCGCCGGGGAGGCCCCCGAGGCCGAGGTCGCGTTCATGATCTCGGACCCGCACCAGGGCCGCGGCATCGGCTCGATCCTGCTCGAGCACCTGGCCGCCGCGGCCCGCGAGAACGGCATCAGCCGCTTCACGGCGGAGGTGCTGCCCGAGAACCGCTCGATGCTGCACGTGTTCGTCGAGGCCGGCTACGACGTCGCCCGCCGCTTCGACGACGGCGTGGTGGCCCTGGACTTCCCGATCGACCCGACGGAGCGCTCGATCTCCGTGATGGTGGCCCGCGAGCACCGCGCGGAGGCCCGCTCCACCGCCCGCCTGCTGACCCCGCGCTCCATCGCGGTCGTGGGCGCCTCCGCGGATCCGAGCAACGGCGGGCACCGGGTCGTGGCCAATCTCGTGGCCGGCGGCTTCGGCGGCCCCCTCTACGGCGTGAACCCGGTGCCCTTCGAGCAGGACGGCATGACGCACGTCTCGAGCCCCGAGGAGATCGAGGGCGACGTCGACCTGGCCGTGGTGACCGTTCCCATGGACGCGGTGCTCGAGGTCGTGGAGGCATGCGGCCGCGCCGGCGCCCACGCGGTCGTCGTGATGACGGGCGGCTGGGCGGAGTCCGGGCGGGAGGGCGCCGCCCGCCAGCAGCAGCTCGTGGCGACCGCGCGGCGCCACGGCATGCGGGTGGTCGGGCCGGCCTCGATCGGGCTGCTGAACCACGACCCCGAGCAGTCCATGGACGCCACCGTGCTGCCCGTCGTGCCGGGGCCGGGAACGCTCGGGCTGTTCAGCCAGTCCGGGGCCCTGGGCATGTTGCTGTCCTCGGCCGCCGTGCGCCACGGGGTCGGCGTGTCGACGATGGTCTCGGCCGGCAACCGCGCCGACGTCTCGGGCAACGACATGATGCAGTACTGGGAGGACGACGAGGCCACCGCCGTGTGCGGGCTGTCGCTGCAGTCCTTCGGCAATCCGCGCAAGTTCACGCGCATCGCCCGCCGCCTGGCGCTGACGAAGCCGGTGGTGGTCTCCAAGTCCGAGGTCACGGGACTGCGGCTGCCGCCCGGGCACACGGGGCGGACCACCGAGGCCCCGGCCGGAGCCCTGGATGCGATGCTCGCCCAGGCCGGCGTCGTGCGCGTGGCCACCTCCGATCTGCTGATGGACGTGGCCTCGGTGGGCACGTCCCAGCCCCTGCCCGGGGGGCGGCGCACCGCCCTCGTCGCCGACGCCATGGCCCTGGCCCGCCTCATGGAGGACACGGCCATGCGTCTGGACATGCCGATCGCGCGCATGAGCGACAGGGTGGACACCTCCCGCGGCGGGCAGGAGGCCGTCGAGGCCGTCGTGGGAGAGACCCTCGCGGCCCTCGAGGATCCCCGGGCCGATGCGGTCGCCGTGGCGGTGATCCCGATCGCGGGGGTCGGCGGCGATCAGCTCGCCGATGCCCTGTGCGCGGCGATCGACGAGCGCCGCCGGGCCGATCCCGAGGCCGCGCGGAAGCCGGTGGTCCTGGCGGCGACCGGCGACGTCGAGCAGGCGGCCTCCTCCCGCGTGCATGCCGATGCGCAGGGGCGCACGCTGCCGGTCTTCCAGGCCCCCTCGGCGGCGATCACCGCGCTGGACGCGCTGCAGCGGTGGGCGCACTGGCGCGACGAGGAGGACGACCTCGCGACGGTTCCCGAGGACCTCGACGACGAGGAGGCCGAGGCCCTGCTCGAGACGTGGTCGCGGGAGATCCGCGGCGAGATGCTGCTGCGCCTGGACCGCGAGCGCACCGCGCAGCTGCTGGCGACCTACGGCATCGAGGTCCTGCCGACCGAGCGGTTCTCGGAGGTCGACGACGGCCTGGCCGCCGCGGCGCGCCTGGGCTACCCGGTGGTGCTCAAGAGCGCGGACCAGCACCTGCGCCGGCGCCTGGATCTCGGGGGAGTGCGGCTGAACATCGACACGCCCGAGCAGCTGCGCGACGCCGTGGCCTCGATGCGGCGCGGGATCAGCGCGGGCGCGGAGCAGCTCGACGTGCAGGCCATGGCCCCCACGGGGCAGGCGGTGGTCCTGCGCGCCACCGAGGACCCGCTGATCGGCCCGGTGCTGTCCTTCGGCGTCGCCGGCGACGCCGTGACGCTGCTCGACGACCACGCGCACCGGGTGCCCCCGCTGACCGATCTGGAGATCCGGCGCATGGTGCGCGAGCCCAAGGCGGCCCGCAAGCTCTTCGGCCACGAGGGCCAGCCGCCGCTCGACGTCACGCAGCTCGAGCAGCTCGTCATGCGCGTGTCGCTGCTGAAGGACCGGCATCCGCAGATCGCTCGCCTCGAGCTGAACCCGGTACTGTTGTCGAGCGAACGACTGACTGTGCTGGAGGCCGACATCCGCCTGGGCAATGCGCAGGACCGAACGGACAGCGCACGACGAGCGATGCGGAGGTGAGCGGGGCATGAGCGATACCATCGCCGGCCGGTACACGCTCATCGATCCGATCGCCCGCGGCGGCTCAGGGACCGTGTGGCGCGCCTGGGACCAGCGGCGCAACAAGGTCTGCGCCGCCAAGGTCCTGCGCCAGCGGGACTCCGCCGACCTCCTGCGCTTCGTGCGCGAGCAGAGCGTCAAGATCGATCACCCGCACGTCCTGGCCCCGTACGGCTGGGCCGCCGAGGACGAGCACGTCGTGATCGCCATGGACCTCAGCGACGGCGGCACGCTCGAGAGCGTCATCCGGGACCACGGTGCGTTCTCCGACCGGGTGGCCGAGGAGATCCTGCGGCAGCTGATCTCGGCCCTGCACTTCGTGCACTCCGAGGGCTGGATCCACCGCGACGTCAAGCCGGCGAACCTCATGATGGATGCGACCGGCACGGGTCGGCCCCGGGCTCGGCTGGCGGACTTCGGGATCGCCACCCAGGGGGAGGACGCGCGCCTGACCCGGATCGGAACCGTCGTCGGCACCCCCGGCTACATCGCCCCCGAGCTGCTGCGGGGCGCCGACCCGGATCCCTCGCAGGACCTCTTCGCCGCCGGCGTCGTGGCCATGCGCATGGTGCGCCCGGACGCGGACCGCGGCACGGCCCCCGCCCCCGAGGACGCCTTCGAGGTCTTCGGCGAGGACTCGCTGCTCGGAGCGGAGGTGGCCGCGCTGCTCGACGCCGATCCCTCGGTGCGCCACGACGGCGCCCTGTCCCTGATGGAGCGGCTCGAGCCCACGGCGGATGCGGACTTCGGCGAGGCCACCACGCGCGACGGCGAGATCGTCGAGATCTTCCAGACGCTGGACCCCCTGCCCGAGGCCTGGCAGGACATCGTGGCCGGCTTCGCGCAGCCGCCGCGCCAGGAGCGCACCGGCGAGAACATCGCCCAGGCCGCCGATGCGGGCGAGCGCACCCCGCAGTCCGTCGCGACGGGGCCGCAGCCGGCCGGCGGGCAGATCGAGGCGCCGCCCGGCGGCCGGCTGCACGAGCATCCCGACGCCGCCGTCCCGCCGGGCGGCGAGCCGCTGGTCGGCCCGGCCTCGGGCCCCGCCGGGACGGCGCTGCGCGGCATGCCCTCGGGGATGGACCGCAGCGGATACGCCGTGCCGGCGCAGGCCCCGCCGATCGACGGGGAGGCCGCCGCCGCGGTCCAGGGGCCGCTGCCCGAGGGCCAGCGCTCGCGGGCCGGGCTGCTCGGCGCGACACCGGCCATGACCGGTCCGCAGCGCGCGGCCCCGCAGCGCAGCATCTCCTGGGCGGGCTCGCAGACGCCGGTGGGCGAGGCGTCGGCGCACGGCAGCGCGACCGGCTTCGCGGCAGCGGCCGGCGCAGGATCCGCGACGCTGCGGGAGAACACGCTGCGGACCCCGGCCGAGGCGCGCACGGCCGCCGGCGGCGCAGCAGCCGCCGTGGGCTACGCGGAGGACCCGCACGGCCCGCACGGCGGGGGAACGCACCCCGTTGCCGCACCGGCCTCCGCCCTCGGCGTCCAGGACGGACCCCGCGAGGGGGTGCATCCCGGGCAGGGCTCCGGCGCCACGGCGGCAGGCGCCTCCCGTGGCGGGCCGCTGTCGGCCATCGGGGTGGGCGGAGCGGCCGGCTGGGCGGTGCTCGGCGTCCTGGCGCTGCTGCTCGCGGCCGTCGTGGTGCTGGTCGTCATCCTGGTGAACGGCGCCGGGGGCGGGGCGGTCGACCCGGCCGAGCCCACCCCCGAGCCCACGGCCTCGCAGAGCGCCACGAGCGTGCCCACCACGACCGTGACACCGGGTCCGGAAGACGGGCTGAACGGGACGCAGCTGGGCAGCGGCCAGGACACGGGCAATCAGCTCGACGGCGGCTGAGCCGCCATGCGGCGGCCCGTCCGCCGCCGGACGGCGCAGGAACCCCGCAGGACGACCCAGGCACGAGGAGGAACCCAAGCACATGACGCAGTCAGGACCGCGCGGCGAGCAGCTGCGCCAGGACATCGAGCGCGCCGGCTACTACCCGCAGCTGGTGGCCGACGTGGTGGCCGATGCCCTGGACGGGGCGGCTCCCGAGTCGCACCTCGTGCAGCTCGAGACCACGTTCGACCGCGACGAGATCCACCGGCACATCACCGTGCTCGTCCTGTCCGAGGGCCTGCTGCACGTCACCCACGTGGACGACCAGGAGTACGACGAGGCGGGCCAGGAGGTCCTGGCGCTGGCCTCGACCGAGTCCGTCGCGGCCGCGAACGTGAGCTCGGTGACGCTGACCTATGCCTACTACAAGCCGCAGCAGTACCGCTCCGGGCATCCGATCAGCGAGGTCAACCTCAACATCGCCTGGACGGGGACCCAGAACATCGACCTGCAGCCGGCCGGCTGCGAGGACCCGAACTGCGATGCCGACCACGGCTACACCGGCGTCTCGGCAGTGCAGGACGTGGCCCTGCGGATCAGCGCCGAGGCGGACGGCGTCGAAGCCGTCGAGGGTGCCCGGGAGTTCGCGCGGGCCCTGCGCCGCAGCGCCGTCGAGCGGGCGACGCGATGAGCGAGCCCGCCGAGGCCGCGGACGCGGGGCTCTGGGCCGTCCCGGCCGAGGACCGTGCCGAGAGCCCCGGGCCCCGGCCGCCGCGCTACGGCCGGCGCAGCATCGCCGACCTGCTCACCTCCGCTGCGGCGGCCATCGGGGCGGATGGCTTCACCGATGTCCTGGGGCTGCCGGAGGCCGAGCGCATCGTCGTCGTGCTCGTGGACGGCCTGGGCGCCGAGCAGCTCGCGGCTCGCAGCTCCTATGCGCCGTTCCTGCGCGCGGCGCAGGATCTCGGCGGCCTCGATGCCGCGTTCCCGTCGACGACCGCGTCGTCGCTGGCCGCGCTGGGCACGGGCCTTCCGGTCGGCGCGCACGGGCTGACCGGCTACGACTCGTTCTCCCCGGAGCTCGGCGAGGCCGTCAACATGCTCGGCGGCTGGGACTCGCGCGTCGACCCCCTGGACTGGCAGCCGCACGAGACGGTGCTGCAGCGCGTCCAGGCGCAGGGGATCGATGCGGTCACCGTCAGCCGCGGGAAGTTCGAGCGCTCGGCGCTGACCACGGCGGCGCTGCGCGGGGGCCGCTTCGTGGGGGCGGAGGGCGTGTTCGCCCGGACCAGGGCCGCCCACGACGAGCTGCGGGCCGGCCGGCGGGCGCTGATGTACTTCTACTGGGACGACCTCGACAAGACGGGCCATCGCCGCGGCTGGGGCTCCGAGCAGTGGACCCGGGAGCTCGAGGAGCTCGACAGCTCCCTGCGGCGGCTGTGCGCCCGGCTGCCGGGGGAGACCGCCGTGGTGCTCAGCGCCGATCACGGCATGGTCGACGTCCCGCCCGAGGGGCGGGTGGACCTCACCCGGGTGCCCGGGCTGCTCGACGATGTCCGCACCAGTGCTGGGGAGCCGCGCTGCCTGCAGCTGCACCTGCGGGAGACCTCCTCGGCGGGCGAGCGCCGGGAGCTCCAGGAGAGGGTGCGGACCCGCTGGGAGGCCTCCGAGCTCGGCCGGCGGGTGCGCGTGCAGACCCGCGAGCAGCTGCTCGACGACGGCTGGTTCGGCGCCCGCGAGGACCTGCGTGCCGATGTCCTGCCCCGCATCGGCGATCTGGTCGTCACCCCGCTCGAGGAGGACCTCGCCCTGCACGACCTCACGCGGATCAGCGCGCGGACCCTGGAGATGGTGGGCCAGCACGGTGCCCCGACCCCGGCCGAGACGCGCGTGCCGCTGCTGCGCCTGGCCTGAGGCCCGGCGGGCTCGGAGCGCGGCCGCTCAGTCGTTCTTGGCGCCGAAGACGATGTCGTCCCAGCTCGGGACCGAGGACCGGGTGCGCTTGCCGCCGATGCGGCCTCGCGGGCGGGGCCTGCGGTCGGCCTCGTCCTGCTCCGGCTCGGAGGAGGGGGCCTCGTCGCCCGTGTCGGCGGCGGAGCCGTCGGACGGTCCGGGAGCGGCCGAGCGCAGCGGCGTCGGCTGGGCGGGCGCATCGTCCTCGTCGTCCGTGATCTCCACGATGTCGGACTCGTGGGAGGTCCCGGCATCCGCGCGGCCCAGATGGTGGATCGTGGCCTCGTGGTGATGCGTGGGATCCGTCGCCGGGTCGGCCTCGGACTGCTCGGCGGGCTCGTCGTCCTCGCCCGAGGGCCCCGTCGTCCCGGTCTCGGCGCTCTGGCCGGCGTCCGCCTCCTGCGCGGTCCCGGGCTGCTGAGCCTCGGCGCCGACGGGGCGTCCGGTCTGGATGGTCTGCTGGAAGAGCTGGTCGTCCTCGGGCGCGGAGATCGGGCGCGGCCTGGCGTCGACCTGGCCCATCGAGCGGCCCAGGATCGCGGCGAGCCGGTCGTCGGCCTCCTCGTCCGTCCCCAGCCGCTGACCGCGGCGCGCGTCCAGGACGTCGAGCAGCTCCTCGGTGGTGCGGGCGTCGTCATCGCCGACGCGCTCGACCGCTTCGCGCACCGCCTCGGGCCGCGGTGCCGGATCCTCGGACGGGGCCTCGTCGGCCGAGGCCCGCTCGTCCGCCGACTGCCGGTCCGGGGCCTGGGCCCCCGCTGCCCGGCCGTCCGGATCCTGTGCGGTCGAGGCCTGCTCGCCCCGGGCCGCCCCGGCCTGCGCCTGCGCCTCCTGGCCCGGCTCGGCCGATCCGGCGGCCCGGGGCGTCGGACGAGGGGCGCGGGTCTCGCCGAAGACGCCGTCGCGCGGGCGGTCCTGGCCCTGCTCGGCCGTCAGGTGCTCGGCCCAGCCGGGCTCGGGGGACACGGAGAGATTGGCCGGGTTGAAGACCCACTGCGCCATGGCCTGCTGATCCACCAGATCCTGGGGGGCCTTGGCAGGATCGACCACGCGGAAGCGCACCGCCACGGTCCACAGCAGATCGGGGCGCTGCCAGGCATCCCAGTCGAACGACGCGGCCGCGATCCCCAGCTCCGGGGCACGGGTCTCCAGGGTCTGGGCCAGGGTGAGGGGAGCCCCCTCGAACGCCGAGCGGTAGCCCTCGGTGCGGCGCGTGCCGAGCTCGACCTTCTGCGCCTCGCGGGCCATGTGGCCGCGCTCGGCCAGGATCGGCCACTCGTAGCGGCGGACGCGCTCGGGCTCCCACCCGGACTCCTCGACGATCTCCTCGAGCGAGGCGCCGGAGCGGAACCGGGCCTGGATGTCGCGGGGGCCGAACTCGGCCCCCTGGCGGGGACGGCGCGGCGGCGTGCGGCGAGCGCGCTGGACGGCCTGGCGCAGCTGCTGGTCGACCGCCAGGAGGCTGCGGCGGCCCGAGGAGTCGCTGAGCACCAGGTGCTCGCCGTCGTCGTGGACGCCTTCCAGGCGCAGCTCGTCCATCCTTCTCCAGCCTTCCGCAGGGTGCTCGGTCGCGGGGGGCGGCGCCGCGGGCCGACCGGTTCGTCTCGACCCGGTGCCGGGGCGGTGCGGCGCGGTCCCAGTCCGCATCTGGGCAGAGTCTAGTGGCCGCGGCCGATCGACGCGCATCGAGGCGCCGCCCGGCGCGCTGCCCGGGTGCCGCACGACATGTTCTGCCGGGTCCGCGAACCCCGGCAGAACGACCCCGAGACCGGGCTCGCGCGGGCCGCTCCCGGCAACCGGGAGCAACTTTTCCGTCGTGAGCGGACGCATTGGTCTTTCCGGGGCCCATAGTGAACAATCCTCACGACACGAGGCCGGAAGGCCGGTGCGGGCCCTCCCTCCAGGGCCCCGTGAGGGGATGACATCCGCCCCTCCGCAGTCTTCGTCGCATGGATTAGGGATCACCACTATGGCAACTGACTACGACGCCCCTCGCAAGCAGGAAGAGGAGCTCAAGGAAGACTCCATCGAGGAGCTGAAGACGCGTCGCAACGAGACGCAGCACCCGAACGCCGACGAGGACGACGAGGCCACGGCCGCCGACAGCTACGAGCTCCCGGGCGCCGACCTCTCCCACGAAGAGCTCTCCGTCGTCGTCCTGCCGGCGCAGGAGGACGAGTTCACCTGCGGCTCGTGCTTCCTGGTGCGCCACCGCTCGCAGATCGCGGAGGAGAAGGACGGCATGAAGATCTGCGTGGAGTGCGCCGGCTGACAGGCGCCCGCGGCCGCTGCGGATCCCGCAGCGCGCCGAGCGCTCCGCGGCCCGGCCGCCGTCCGCGCAGGCTCGGCACATCGACTCAGCAGAAGCCCCCGACCGCCGTGGCGGTCGGGGGCTTCGTCGTCCGCTCGGGCACGGGCACGTCCCTCGGGGGCGCTCCCGCGTGGGGGCGCGGACGGTTCAGCGGGTCAGCGCCTGGGCCAGCTCGTGGGGGTGCCGGGTCGCGGCGAGCCAGTAGGGCGTGGGATCCACGGGGTCGGTGATCTCGATGCGGCACAGGCCGGAGGCCGAGGCCGAGAAGCTCATGTAGGAGCGGGCGTCCAGCTCGGGGCCGCGGGCACGGCGGACGTCCTCCGAGTCGGTGAAGGCCTCGACCGATCCCACGAAGCGGCGCTCGATGCTGGCGCGCCCGACGCGCAGGAGATCCTCGGTCACCACGATGGACGTCGCGCGCGCATAGGCGAGCACCGGGCAGATGATCATCACGACGACCGCCCCGAGGATCCCGAGCCAGGTGGCGATGGGGGCCAGGGCGATCAGCACCGTGCCGGCCAGCCCCAGGAAGAGCAGCCACATCCACCACGCCGGATCGAGCTTCTCCCGGTACAGCACGTCGTCATCAGTCATGGGGGACATCATCCCATGACTCGCGCGGTCCACGGACGGACCCCGGCGCCTCCGGAGGGCGTCGGCGCCGCGGTCTACAGTGGGGCACTGTGCTCATCGACCCTTCCGCCGCAGAACCGGCCGAGACCGACGACATCCGCGATGCGCGCGGCGCGCAGCAGGCCCCCCTGCGCCTGCAGGTGCGCCGCCTGGACCCCGATCTGCCGCTGCCCGCCTACGCCAAGCCCGGCGACGCCGGCATGGACCTGCGCGCGAGCCACGGCGCCGTGATCGAGCCGGGGCGCCGCGCCCTGATCGGCACGGGGCTGGCCGTGGCCGTCCCGCCCGGCTGGGTCGGCCTCGTCCACCCGCGCTCCGGGCTGGCGGCCCGGCACGGGGTCACCGTCCTCAATGCCCCCGGGACCGTGGACTCGGGATACCGCGGCGAGATCAAGGTGGCCCTGCTCAACACCGACCCGGACGAGCCGTTCCGGATCGGGCGCGGGGACCGCATCGCGCAGCTGCTGCTGCAGCGCGTCGCCGCCGTCGAGCTGGACGAGGTCGACGAGCTGGCGGCCTCCGACCGCGGCGGGACGGGCTTCGGCTCGTCGGGCACCCGCTGACCGCTCGGCCCGATCCGGCCGCCGGGGCCGCAGGCCCCGAGACCCAGACCACGAGGTCGCCGCGTCCGTCCGCGAGGCGGCGATCGATTCCGAGGAGAGACGACATGTTCGGACGCAGGAAGAAGAAGGAGCGGGAGTCTGCCGCGGCGGCTCCGGCCGAGGACCTCCGCGAGGACGCCGAGGACGCGGGCGAGGACCTCCGCGCCGGCGGCCCCTGGGACATCTCCGAGGTCGAGGACCGCGAGGGCCGGATGGACTTCGGCTCGCTGCTCATCCCGCAGGTCCAGGGCGTGGGCATCCGCCTGGAGGTCAACGAGAAGGGCAACCGCCCCCGCGCCGTGAACCTCGATCACAAGGGCTCGACCGTCCAGCTCCAGGCCTTCGCGGCGCCGCGGACGACGGGGATCTGGGACGAGATCCGCAAGGACCTGATGGACTCGCTCCGGCGCGGCGACGGGGCCCCGCAGGCGGTCGAGGGCCCGTTCGGCACGGAGCTGCGCGCGCGCTTCCCCGCGACGACCAGCGACGGCACCAAGGGGTACCGCCCGGCGCGGTTCATCGGCATCGACGGCCCGCGCTGGTTCCTGCGCGCGGTGATCTCCGGCCCGGCGGCGATCGAGCCGAAGGCCTCCGCCGAGTTCGACGAGATGATCCGCACCGTCGTCGTGCGCCGCGGCTCCGAGCCCATGCCGCCGCGGGACCTGCTCCCGCTGCAGGTCCCGGAGGGCGTGCAGTCCAAGCCCGTGGCCAGGCGCCGCGCGGTCCGCCGCCCCGCCCAGGGCCAGGCGGCGGCACAAGAGGGCAGGGGCGCGGGCACCTCCTCGGGCACCGGCAGCGCAGCGACCCGGCCGGCCGTCCAGCAGCGCGCTCCGATGGCGCCCCCGCAGCGGGGGCCGGAGATCACGGAGACGCGATGAGCACGGTCGCCGCCGAGCCCGCCGGCAGCCACGCGGCGGGGGAGCACGAGCAGGTCGAGGATGCGGGCCTGACCCCCGGCCCGGCCCCGATCACCGCTTCGCACCCGAGGATCGCCGCGCTGGAGGCGCCCGGCGCGTCGCTCGACGAGGCGCGGGCGGCCTGCGGCGCGGATCGCGCCTCGCGCACCGGGGCGCGGCGCCGGGTGCGCGCGAGCGGCCGCGTCGCGGAGATCCGGGTCGCGGCCGCTGCCGAGCGCCCGTCGAGCGAGGCGCTGCTGGTGGTCCGGGACCCGCGCCGCCCCGCCTCCGAGGGCACCGCCGTGCGCCTCGTGTGGCAGGGCCAGCGATCGGTGCCCGGTGTGCGCGCCGGGACCGAGCTGTGCTGCTCGGGCCTGCTGTGCAGCTCGGAGGGACAGCCCACGATCTTCAATCCCCGCTTCGAGATCATCGCCCGGAAGGCGCAGTGATGAGCAGCCCCGCACCCGGCCCCGCCCACGACCCGCGGGAGGACCCTGCCCCCGCGGAGCACGGCCTCCGCCAGGGCGACGAGGCCCGGCAGGACGCGGCCCGCCCCGGGGCGGGCTCCCGTCCCTCGCCGTCGGTCGCCGAGTCCATGACCGCCTACGCCCGGCGCTCCGGCATGCGCCGCACCGAGGCGGGGCAGCTGGACGTCCTGCATGCCGTGGGCGGGTGGCGCGGTCTGGCCGAGGCGATCCTGCCGGGTGCGGTCTTCCTCGTGGTCTTCGTGGCGGGACAGGCCCTGGGGCTCGCGCTGATCTGCGCCCTGGGGGTCGCCGGAGTCTTCACGATCGCCCGCCTGGCCCAGCGCCAGAGCCTCGTCCAGGCGATGGCCGGGCTCATCGGGGTGCTCGTGTGCGCGATCTTCGCCTGGCGCAGCGGCGAGGCGATCGAGTACTACGTGACGGGGCTGTGGATCAATCTCGTCTACCTGATCGTCATGGGCGCCTCGATCGCCGCCGGATGGCCCCTGCTGGGCGTGCTCTTCGGCTTCATCCGCGGCGAGGGGCTGGACTGGCGCCGGGACCCGCGCCGGATGCGCGGCTACCGCCTGGCCACCGGCCTGGTCACCGCGATGTTCGCGGCCCGGCTGCTCGTGCAGGTCCCGCTGTACCTGGCCGAGGACGTCGTGGGGCTGGGTATCGCGCGGCTGACGATGGGCGTCCCGCTCTACGCCGCGGTCCTGTGGCTCGGCTGGCTCGTCTCGAGGCCCGCGGCCGTCGACCCCGTCGCCCCGGAGGACGGGCTGCAGCGCTCGACCCGCGAGGACATCGCCGACGACCCGGCCTGAGCCCGCCTCAGGGAGCCGCCTGCCCCGAGGGCTCGCCCGGGATCGACTCGTCGAACGCCCCGTCGGCGGCCGGGTCCGCCCACGGCGCGGGCTCCTCCCGCCGCTGCGCGGCGGAGCCGAGCAGGTCGCGCAGCTCGTCCTCGCCGTCGCCCGAGACCAGGAAGAACAGCTCGTCGTCGGCCTCGATGACGTCGTCGCGGCTGGGCGCCAGCGGCTGGCCGTCGCGCAGGATCGCGACCGGGACGGCGTCGCCGGGCCACGGCACGGTCCCCACCCGGGAGCCGATCGCCGGGTGCTCCGGCGGGACGGTGAACGCGCTGATCGAGGCGGTCGCGTGGTGCATGGTCAGCACGCGCACGACGTCGCCGACCTCGACGGCCTCCTCCACGAGCGCGGTCATCAGCCGCGGCGTCGACACCGCGACGTCCACGCCCCACGAGTCGTCGAAGAGCCACTCGTTGCGCGGGTTGTTCACCCGCCCGACCGTGCGCGGCACGCCGAACTCGGAGCGCGCCATGAGGGAGACGACCAGGTTGACGCGGTCGTCGCCCGTCGCCGCCACCACGACCTCCGTCTCGTCCAGGCCCGCATCCGCGAGGACCTCGAGATCGCAGGCATCGCCCACGCTCCAGCGGGCCTCGGGGGCATCCATGCGCCCGATGGCCTCGGGCTTCTCGTCGATGATCAGCACGTCGTGGGCGCTGCGGGACAGCTCCCGGGCGATCGAGGAGCCGACGGCCCCCGCTCCGAT
Organism: Kocuria palustris; assembly: GCF_007666205.1. Taxonomy (GTDB): domain Bacteria; phylum Actinomycetota; class Actinomycetes; order Actinomycetales; family Micrococcaceae; genus Kocuria; species Kocuria palustris_A. The sequence goes on along the minus strand of NZ_VDOR01000005.1, from coordinate 39,052 downwards.
GACCGCGACCTTCATCGCCGCCCTCCCGTCGCCTCGGAGGGCTCGAGCAGGTCCTTCTGCCCGGCGTCGCGGATCTCCGGCGACGGGGGATGGGCGAGCACGCGCACCACGTCGTCGATCTCCTCGACCCGCATCATCGCGTGGACCAGATCCCCCTTCTGATAGGTCGTGGCGGCCCCGGGCAGCACGCCCTCCCCGAAGCGGGTGATGAAGGCCACGCGCACGGAGGCGGCCTCCTCGATGGCCGTCAGGCGCAGTCCGGCCCACGAGTCGTGCAGGGTCAGCTCGCCGAGCTGCAGGCGCCCCGAGGCCTCCTGGTAGTCCCCGGAGATCGACTGCTCGGGCAGCAGCCGGCGCAGGACCTGATCGGCCGTCCAGCGCACCGCGGCCACGGTCGGCACGCCCAGGCGCTGGTAGAACTCGGCGCGGGCGGGGTCGTAGATGCGGGCCACGACGTGCGCGACGTCGAAGGTCTCGCGGGCCACCCGTGCGGCCAGGATGTTGGAGTTGTCCTCGGAGGACACGGCCGCGAAGGCGTAGGCCCGCTCGATGCCGGCGCGGCGCAGGACCTCGCGGTCGAAGCCCTGGCCCGTGATGCGGCTGCCCGCGAAGGCCCCGTGCAGCTTGCGGAAGGCCCGCTCGTCCTGGTCGATCAGAGCGACGGTGTGCCCGGCGTCCTCGAGAGCGTGGGCGATCATCGCCCCGACCCGGCCCGAGCCCATGATCACGAAGTGCGGCATGGGCTCAAGGGTAGGTCACCGCGCAGGCGACGACGGGCGCAGCCACTACCCTGTCCCCGTGACGAAACTCGGGGCTCTGCGGACCGCTCTCGTGGGACGGCCCTACCACAACGAGCGCTACGAGGACACGGCGCTGTCCAAGCGCACGGGGCTGCCGGTGTTCTCCGCCGACTCGCTGTCCTCGGTGGCCTACGCCCCCGACGAGATCGTCCTGACCCTGGCCCTGGCGGGCGCCTCGGCCGTGCTGCTCTCGCCGTGGGTCGGCCTGGCCGTCGTCGTCGTGACCGTGGTCATCGTGCTGGCCTACCGGCAGAACCTGCGCGCCTATCCCTCGGGGCAGGGCGACTACGAGATCGCGACCTCCAACCTCGGCCCGCGGGCGGGTGTCGTCGTGGGCGCCTCGCTGATGATCGACTTCACGCTCGTGGTGGCCGTGTCGATGTCGGCGGCGGTGCAGTACCTGGCGGCGGCCTTCCCGGGGCTGATCGACCACCGCATCGAGATCGCGCTGGCGGGGATCCTGATCGCGGGGCTGCTGAACCTGCGCGGCCTGAAGTTCATGGGGCGCGCAGCCGCGGTGCCCACCTACCTCTTCGTCGCGGTCCTGCTGCTGATGATCGGCACGGGGCTCGTGCAGTCGGCCGCAGGGACCCTCGAGCAGGCCACCTCGGCCCACTGGGAGGTCCTGCCGCTCGAGCAGCCCGACGGGGGATGGACGGGGCTCGCGCTGGCGGTCCTGGTCCTGCGCGCCTTCTCCTCGGGGGCGGTCGCGGTGACCGGCGTCGAATCGGTCGCCGGCTCCGTTCCGTTCCTGCGCCGGCCGCGCGCGGCCAACGCCCGCGTCATCCTCACCGTCATGGGCGTGCTCTCGGTGGTCCTGCTGCTGGGGACCATGCACCTGGTCCGGGCCACGGGGATCCAGCTGGTCCTGGACCCGGCCCGGCAGCTGCGCATGGACGGCCGGGCCCCGGACGCCGACTTCTACCAGAACCCGGTGCTCGGCCAGCTCGCCCGCGCGGTCTTCGGCCACGACACGCCCATGTTCTACGTCGTCATCCTGGCGACCGTGCTCGTGCTCGTGCTCGCGGCCTCGACGGCCTTCACGGGCTTCCCGGTGCTCGCCTCCCGACTGGCCCGCGACTCCTGCCTGCCTCGGCAGTTCGCCGCGCGCGGCGACCGCTTCGCGTTCACCAACGGCATCGCGGCCCTGCTCGTCGTCGCCGCGCTGCTCACCGCGGTCTTCGGGGCGAACGTCAACGCCCTGGTGCAGCTCTACGTCGTGGGCGTGTTCGTCTCCTTCACGCTGACCCAGGCGGGGATGGTGCGCCACTGGCTGCGCCGCCGCCGCTCGGAGCCCTCCTCCGCCCGGCGGCGCCGCATCCTCGCCTCGCTCGGGCTCGCGCTGCTGGCGGCCGTGATCTCCGGGGCCGTCCTGCTCGTCGTGCTGGTCACGCGCTTCACCCAGGGAGCGTGGATCACGGTGCTGTGCCTGGTGGTCCTGAGCGTGCTCATGAGCGGCATCCGGCGCCACTACGACGCCGTCGACGAGGCCCTGAGCCTGGCCCCCGACTCGCCCGTGCTGGCGCTGCCGTCGCGCGTGCACGCGATGCTGATCGTGCCGTCCGTGCGCAAGCCGGACATGCGCGCGCTGGCCTATGCGAGGGCCTCGCGCCCCTCGACGCTCGAGGCGCTCGTCGTGGACGTGTCCTCGGCGCGCACCGCCCGGATCCTCGAGGACTGGCAGCGCCTGGAGATCCCGGTGCCGCTGCGGGTCCTGGACGCCCCCTACCGCAGCTCGACCCAGCCGGTGATCGATCACCTGCGGCGGGTCCGACGGCGCTCGCCGCGCGACCTCGTGGTCGTCTACCTGCCCGAGTACGTCGTCTCCACGAGCTGGGAGCGCTTCCTGCACAACCAGGCCACCGGCGCGCTGCGCAGCCGCCTGCGCCACGAGCGAGGGGTGATGATCGCCTCGGTGCCGTGGCACCTCAACACCCTCGGCTCCCAGGTCTCCTCCGCCGAGGAGGCGCCCGAGGAGACCGGCCCGGAGCGGACCGGGGCGCCCGAGACCCGGCTGGAGGACGCCGCGCCGAGCGACGCCCGACGCTTCCGGCCCCTGCCGCCGCTGCCCGCCCGGGAGGGCCCCGATCAGGAGCGCCGCGCACCATGGAAGGACGCATGACACAGCCATCCCGCCGCCGCGAGGCCGATGCCGCGCCTGCCGCGCCAGGACCCGACGGCCATGACGCCGCCGGGCAGATCCTCGAGCTCGAGCTGGGCGCGCCGGCCCACGGCGGCCACACGGTCGCCCGCACGGCGGAGGGCCGCGTGGTCTTCGTGCGCCACGGCGCCCCGGGCGAGCGCGTGCGGGTCCGGCTCACGGAGGCGCAGGAGCGGGCGCGATTCTGGCGCGGCGACGTGATCGGGATCCGGCAGCCGGCTCCGGAGCGGCGGGAGAGCCATCCTTGGGGGCCGGCGGACTCCGTGCGCACCTGGGCCGAGGGCCGGGCCCCCGTGGGCGGGGCCGAGTTCGGGCACCTGGAGCTCGGGCTGCAGCGCCGCCTCAAGGGCGAGGTCCTGCGGGAGCTGCTCGGCGGGATCGGCGGCTTCGCGGCCGAGGAGATCGCGGCCCTCGACCCGGAGGTCGAGGCGCTGCCGGGGGAGAGCGCCGACGGCCTCGGCTGGCGCACCCGGGCCCACTTCGCGATCGACCCCGGCGGCCGCCCCGCCATGCACCCCCACCGCGCGGCCGAGCTCACGGCGGTCGAGGACTTCCCCCTCATGGTCCCGGCGCTGCGCGCGCTGCGGGTCGCCGACGTGGACTGGACGGGGGCCGCGCGGCTGGACCTCGCCGCGCCCTCCGACGACGCCCCGTCGGTGCTGGTCACGGCCCAGCGCGCGGAGCTCGGCGAGCTGGCTCGGCGGCTGGGCCGCGATGCGCTGCCGGCCCTGCAGGCCGCGCACGAGGCCGCGGGGGGAGCCGGCGAGGCGGCCCTCGTGCTCCAGGCCGATCCGGAGCAGCGGGGTCCGCGCCCGGAGCCGGTCGTGCTCAGCGGCGGCCTCCGCGCCCGCGAGCGCGTGGGGCGGCGCAGCTGGCAGGTCTCGGCCGGGGGCTTCTGGCAGGTCCACCGCAGCGCCCCGGGCCGGCTGCTCGAGCTCGTCGAGGACGCGGCCGGGCTCCAGGCCGGGGAGGCCGGCCTGGACCTGTACTCGGGGGCCGGGCTGCTCACGGCCGCTCTGGCCGATGCCGCGGGGCCGGAGGGCAGCGTCCTGGCGGTCGAGGGCTCGCCGCTGACGAGCTCGGACGCCGCGGCGACCTTCGCCCGGACCCGGCAGGTCGAGGCGGTCACCGGGTCGGTCGAGCAGGTGCTCGCACAGCGCTGGCCGCAGCTCGTGCGGATCCCGCAGCGGCTGCGCGGAGCGGCCCGGGGGTCCCGAGCGGGGTCCGGGCGCGGTCGGAGCGCCGCGGCGGCGCCCCGACCGGACGTCGTCGTCCTGGACCCGCCGCGCGCGGGCGCCGGCAAGGTCGTCGTCGATGCGATCTGCGCGCTCGGGCCGCGGCGGATCGTCAGCGTCTCGTGCGATCCCGCCACGCTGGCCCGCGATCTGGCCCGCTTCCGCCGCGGCGGCTGGGCGGTGCGCAGCCTGCGCGGGCTGGACCTCTACCCGAACACCCACCATCTGGAGACGGTCACGGTCCTCGAGCGCGAGTGAGGCTAGCCTTACTTACCACAGATGACGGCGGCTGTGGAGGCCAGGGAGGAAATCCCCGTCCCGATGGGGATATATTGGCGGGAGTCTGCCGAGACCGCGCTGCTGCCGACCGGCCCTCCTCGCGAGGACTCCGGCAGCGCCCGGAGCCTCGGCACCACCACCGCGGCGAGAGGAGTTCCGGGCATATGAGCACCGTGGACAGCTTCGGGGCCAAGGACGTCCTTGACGTCAACGGCACCCAGTACGAGATCTACCGTCTGAACGCGCTGGAGGGGGCGAAGAAGCTCCCGTACAGCCTCAAGGTGCTGCTGGAGAACCTGCTGCGCACCGAGGACGGCGCCAACGTCACCCAGGAGCACATCAAGGCCCTCGCGGAGTGGGACCCGGAGGCCCAGCCCCACACCGAGATCCAGTTCACCCCGGGTCGCGTGATCATGCAGGACTTCACCGGCGTGCCCTGCATCGTGGACCTGGCGACCATGCGCGAGGCCATCGAGGACCTCGGCGGCGACGCCGCCCGCGTCAACCCCCTCTCGCCCGCCGAGCTGGTCATCGACCACTCCGTGCAGATCGACTCCTTCGGCAACGCCGACGCCATCGAGCGCAACATGGACATCGAGTACCAGCGCAACGGCGAGCGCTACCAGTTCCTGCGCTGGGGCCAGACCGCGTTCGACGACTTCAAGGTCGTCCCCCCGGGCATGGGCATCGTGCACCAGGTGAACATCGAGAACCTGGCCCGCGTCGTGATGACCCGCGAGGTCGACGGCGTGAACCGCGCCTACCCGGACACCTGCGTCGGCACCGACTCCCACACCACCATGGAGAACGGCATCGGCGTCCTGGGCTGGGGCGTGGGCGGCATCGAGGCGGAGGCGGCCATGCTCGGCCAGCCGATCTCCATGCTCATCCCGCGCGTCGTGGGCTTCAAGCTCACCGGCGAGATCCCCGCCGGCGCCACGGCCACCGACGTCGTGCTCACGATCACCGAGATGCTGCGCAAGCACGGCGTGGTCGGCAAGTTCGTCGAGTTCTACGGCGAGGGCGTCGCGGCCGTGCCGCTGGCCAACCGCGCCACGATCGGCAACATGTCCCCGGAGTTCGGCTCGACCGCCGCGATCTTCCCGATCGACGAGGTCACCATGGACTACCTGCGCCTGACGGGCCGCACCGAGGAGCAGCTGGCCCTGGTCGAGGCCTACGCCAAGGAGCAGGGCCTGTGGCACGACCCGCAGGAGGAGACGGCCTTCTCGGAGTACCTCGAGCTGGACCTCTCCACCGTCGTCCCCTCGATCTCCGGGCCCAAGCGCCCCCAGGACCGCATCGCCCTGGACCAGGCCAAGCAGGTCTTCGACCGCGACGTCAAGAACTACGTCTCGGACAAGACCCCCGAGTCGGCCGGCGTGTCCATGCCGGACGGCCGCGAGTTCGAGCTGGAGAACGGCGCGGTCTCGATCGCGTCGATCACCTCCTGCACCAACACCTCCAACCCCTCGGTGATGATGGCCGCGGCCGTGCTGGCCCGCAATGCCGTCGACAAGGGCCTGACCTCCAAGCCGTGGGTCAAGACCTCGATCGCCCCGGGCTCCAAGGTGGTCACGGACTACTACGAGAAGTCCGGCCTGATCCCGTCGCTCGAGGCCCTGGGCTTCTACATCGTCGGCTACGGCTGCACCACCTGCATCGGCAACTCGGGCCCCCTCGAGTCGGAGATCTCGCAGGCCGTGCAGGACAACGACCTGGCCGTGACCTCGGTGCTGTCGGGCAACCGCAACTTCGAGGGCCGCATCAACCCGGACGTCAAGATGAACTACCTGGCCTCGCCGCCGCTGGTGGTCGCCTACGCCCTGGCCGGAACCATGGACTTCGACTTCCAGAACGAGCCGCTGGGCCAGGACTCCGAGGGCAATGACGTCTACCTGAAGGACATCTGGCCGGATCCGAGCGAGGTCCAGCAGATCATCGACGACTCGATCGAGACGGAGATGTTCACGGACTCCTACGGGACGATCTTCGACGGCGACGAGCGCTGGCAGGGCCTGGACACCCCGACCGGCAAGACCTTCGAGTGGGACGAGCAGTCGACCTACGTGCGCAAGCCCCCGTACTTCGAGGGCATGACCATGGAGACCTCCCCGGTCACCGACATCGAGGGCGCGCGCGTGCTGCTCAAGCTGGGCGATTCGGTCACGACCGACCACATCTCCCCGGCCGGCTCGTTCAAGTCGGACACGCCCGCGGGCAAGTACCTCATCGAGAACGGCGTCGAGCGCAAGGACTTCAACTCCTACGGCTCCCGCCGCGGCAACCACGAGGTCATGATCCGCGGCACCTTCGCCAACATCCGCATCAAGAACCAGCTCCTGGACGGCGTCGAGGGCGGCTACACCCGCGACTTCACGCAGGAGGGCGGCCCGCAGGCCGCGGTCTACGATGCCGCGATGAACTACCAGGAGGCCGGCACCCCGCTGGTCGTGCTGGGCGGCAAGGAGTACGGCTCGGGCTCGTCGCGCGACTGGGCGGCCAAGGGCACGAGCCTGCTGGGCGTGCGCGCGGTCATCACCGAGTCCTACGAGCGCATCCACCGCTCGAACCTGATCGGCATGGGCGTGCTGCCGCTGCAGTTCCCCCAGGGCGAGTCGGCCGATTCGCTGGGCCTGGACGGCACCGAGACCTTCTCGATCACGGGCGTCACGGAGCTCAACGAGGGCCGCACCCCGGAGACCGTCAAGGTCACGGCGACCAAGGAGGACGGCTCCGCCGTGGAGTTCGACGCGGATCTGCGCATCGACACCCCCGGCGAGGCCGACTACTACCGCAACGGCGGCATCCTGCAGTACGTCCTGCGCCAGATCGCAGGCCGCTGAGGCGCCGGACCGCGATGATCCGCCGCATGAGCGCGGTGTGACCGTCGCGGGCCGCCGGCAGCGCGGTCCGAGGCCCGTCCCGACTGCTCGGGGCGGGCCTCGTCGTGCGCCGCGGGAGACCGGCGTACGATCGTCGGACACGGATTTCGAGGTGCGCGCCCCGCGGACGGGGTGCGCCACGAGGAGAAGCATGTCGATCTTGGAGGGCATCGGAAGCCCCGAGGATCTCGAAGCCCTGAGTCCCGAGCAGCTGACCGAGCTGGCCGAGGACATCCGGCGCTTCCTGGTCACGAACGTCTCGGCCACCGGGGGGCACCTGGGGCCGAATCTCGGGGTCGTCGAGCTGACCATCGCGCTGCACCGGGTCTTCGACTCGCCCCGCGACCCGATCGTCTTCGACACCGGGCACCAGTCCTACGTGCACAAGCTGCTGACCGGGCGCCAGGAGTTCTCGACCCTGCGCCAGCAGGGCGGGCTGTCCGGCTACCCGGACCGCGGCGAGTCCGAGCACGACGTCGTCGAGTCCTCGCACGCCTCGTCGTCGCTGTCCTGGGCCGACGGCATCTCCCGCGCGTTCTCGCTCACGGGGCAGTCGGACCGCACCGCCGTCGTGGTGGTGGGCGACGGCGCCATGACCGGCGGCATGGTCTGGGAGGCGGCGAACAACATCGCCTCGGACCCCGAGCGCCGCGTGGTGATCGTGGTCAACGACAACGGGCGCTCCTACGCCCCGACGGTCGGGGGGCTGGCCCGCCAGCTCCAGGAGCTCAAGGCGGAGGTCCAGCAGTCGGTGGACACCGTGCGCACCGACCGGCGCTACGAGCGAATGCTGGCCTCGGTGCGCGAGTCGCTGCAGGACTCCGGCCCCGTGGGCCAGGCCGCCTATCGCGCGCTGCACGGCATGAAGGCGGGCCTCAAGGACGTCGTGGTGCACAACGGGCTGTTCGCCGATCTGGGCATGAAGTACGTCGGCCCGATCGACGGCCACGACCAGGAGGCCCTCGAGCACGCCCTGCGCCGCGCCAAGGAGTTCGGCGGCCCCGTGCTCGTGCACGCGATCACGGAGAAGGGCCACGGCTACGCCCCGGCCGTGGCCGACGTCGACGACATGTTCCACGCCGTCGGCACGATCGACCCGGCCACGGGCCGGCCCACGTCCACGAGCTCGGGCCGGTCCTGGACCTCGGTCTTCGCCGAGGAGGTCGCAGCGGCCGCCGACGAGCGCGAGGACATCGTGGGCATCACCGGCGCCATGACCATCCCCGTGGGCCTGCACCTCATGCAGGCGAAGCACCCCGAGCGCGTGGTCGACGTCGGGATCGCCGAGCAGCACGCCCTGACGATGGCTGCGGGCATGGCCTACGGCGGCCTGCACCCGGTGATCGGGCTGTACGCCACGTTCCTCAACCGCGGCTTCGACCAGCTGCTCATGGATGTCGCGCTGCACCGGGCGGGCGTGACCCTGGTGCTGGACCGCTCGGGCGTCACGGGACCGGACGGCCCGAGCCACCACGGGATGTGGGACCTCGCGCTGCTGCAGGTGGTGCCGGGCCTGCACCTGGCTGCGCCGCGCGACGAGGCCACCCTGCGCGAGGAGTTCCGGGAGGCGCTGGCCATCGACGACGCGCCGAGCGTGCTGCGCTACCCCAAGGGCACCGTTGGCGAGCCCATCCCCGCTCTCGAGCGGCTGGACGACGGGGTCGAGATCCTGCTGCGCACCGCCGAGAGCCTCGATGCCGAGACGGACGACGCCCAGGGCGGTGCCGAGCCGGCCCGCGGCGATGGACGCGCCACGGCTGCCGATGCCGGTGCGCTGCCCGCCGATCCCGAGCCCCGCGAGACCGACGTCCTGCTGGTCTCGGTCGGCGCCATGGCCCCGATCTGCCTCGAGGTCGCCCAGCGCCTGCGCGATCACGGCATCTCGGCCACCGTCGCGGACCCGCGCTGGGTCCTTCCCGTGCCGGCCTCCCTGGCCGAGCTGGCCGCCCGGCACCGCTTCGTGGTCGTGGTCGAGGACGGTGTGCGCTCCGGCGGCATCGGCAGCCTCATCCGCCAGAGCATGCGCCGGGCCGGGGTGGACACGGCCCTGAACGAGGTGGGCCTGCCGACCGAGTTCCTCGCCCACGGATCCCGCTCGCAGGTCCTGGAGCGCGTGGGTCTCACCGCGCAGCGGATCACCCGGGACACGATCGACTCCGTGCTCGGCACCCGGGTGCCCTACGCCCGGCCGGTCGAGGAGGACGGCGCGGACCTGCGGCTTCCCGGGCGCACCGAGGCCTGAGCCCCGGCCCGGAACGCGGGCGGATTCCCAGGTCGCCACGGCCGCATTTCATTGTCCGGCCTCTGAACGGTCAGTAGTCTGAAGGACGAGACGCGGGCGGAACGGCCCGTGACATGACGAGAGGTGAGAAGAATGTTCAAGAAGGTCATCTTCGTGGCGGGCCTGGCCATCGGCTTCGTCGCCGGCTCGGCCGCGGGCCGCGAGACGTTCGACCAGATCAAGGCCAAGGTCCAGGGCGTCGCCAACGATCCCGAGGTCCGCCGCAAGGTCTCCGAGGGCGCCGACAAGGCCAAGGCCACCGTCCAGGAGCAGGCGCCGGTCGTGGCCGACAAGGCCAAGGAGACCGCCTCGAACGCCGCCGGCAAGGCCAAGGACACGGCGTCCTCCGCCGCCGACCGCGCCAAGGGCGCCGCGTCGTCCTCCGACGACTCGGCCACGGGCAACCTGACGGCCTCCACGAAGTCCCCGGAGACCAAGCACCTCTGAGCCGCTGAGCGTGCGCGGGCGCCCAGGGCGCACCGCCCCCCGAACGGCAGGAGCCGCCGAGGTCGACCTCGGCGGCTCCTGCCGTTCCGTCTGCCGGCCGGGAGCGTGCCCGCCCGCGGCGACGGGGCCCTGGACCCGGGCACGGCCGCCGCCGAGGGGTCAGGACGGGGCCTCGGCCTGTGCCGCGCCTTGTGCTGCGGCCTGCGCGTCGGCCTCGACGGGCGCGGGCGACGACTGCTGCAGCGCCTGCAGGATCACCGGGGCCGCATTGTCGATCTGCCATCGGCGGGCGCCGACCTCCTCGAGCCGGGCGCGGACGTCGTCGAGCCGCGCGGACTCCGGGGGGTCCCAGCTGAAGCGGCGCAGGTGCTCGGGGACCAGGAGGTTCTCCGTGGGCATCCCGAGCTGCGCCGCCCGCTCCGCGACCGCCGGCTTGAGGGTCTTCAGCCGCTCGGCGGCCGAGGGCCGCTTGACGGTCCAGGCCTTGACCGGCGGCAGCGTGTCGGAGGCCACGGACTGCGGCACGAGCTCCTCGGCCTGCCGGGCCTCCGAGACGGCCCGCAGCCACCGCGGGGCCTCCTTGGCGGCGGCGCGGCCGTGGAATCCCTGGGTGCGCAGCAGCTGGGGGACCGAGCGGGGCATGGCCATGGCCACGGCCACGAGCGCGGAGTCGGGCAGGAGCCGGCCGGGGGCGATGTCCCTGTGCTGCGCCAGCTCCTCCCGCTCGGTCCACAGGTTGCGCAGCGCGGTGAGCTGGCGGCGGCTGCGGATCCGGGTGATCCCGGAGGTGCGCCGCCACGGGTCGCGGCGCGGCGGCGCCGGGGCGGCGGTGCGCACGGCCTCGAACTCCTCGAGCGCCCAGTCGTACTTGCCCTGGGCGCGCAGCAGGTCCTCGACGGCGTAGCGCAGCTGGACGAGGACCTCGACGTCGAGGGCCGCATAGGTCAGCCACGGCTCGGGCAGCGGCCGTGTGGACCAGTCGACCGCCGAGTGCTCCTTGGCCATCGTGAAGCCGAGCAGCTCCTCGGTCTCGGCGGCCAGGCCCACGCGCTGGAGCCCGGCGATGCGTCCGCCGAGCTCGGTGTCGAACAGGGCATCGGGGTGCATGTCGAGATCGCGCAGGCAGGGCAGGTCCTGGGTGGCGGCGTGCAGGACCCATTCGGTGCCCCTCAGGGCCTCGTCGATGATCGCCAGCGATCCGGTGGCCTCGGGGTCGATCAGCACCGTGCCGGTGCCCTCGCGGCGCAGCTGGACCAGGAAGGCCCGCTGCCCGTAGCGGAAGCCGCTGGCCCGCTCGGTGTCGATCGCGACCGGGCCGGTGCCCTCGCGCAGCTGCCGCGCTGCGAGCTCGAGCCGGGGGATCGTGTCCACCAGGGGAGGCAGACCGTCCGCGGGCCGGTCCAGGAACACCGTCTCGGGGATCTCGAAATCCTCGAATCCCTCGACGACGGTCGGGGTCGGTCGCGGGGCGGGGCTCGTGCTGCTCACTGCGGCTGTCAGATCCTCTGGGATGCGGTCGGTACGGGGGAGGGCGCGGGTCGCGGGGACGGGCGCCTCTAGGGACGCAGAGGCACCACGGCGTCCCGGTCGGTCTGCGGCGGCAGCCCGGCGAACGTGCAGACCATGTCCGCCCAGGCCTCCAGATGGGCGGCGAGGTCCTCGCCGCTCGGCGTCCAGGAGGCCCGCAGCTCGACGTCGATGTACTCCTCGGTGTCCGCGAGCTGTCCGAATCCCTCGGACAGCACGCGCGAGGCGGTGCCGCCCTCGCGCGAGTAGCCGGCGCCGGCCCGGTCCAGGGCCTCGAGCAGCCAGCTCCAGGCCACCTGGGCGAGCATGCCGTCATGGCCCAGGTCCCGTTCGACCTCGGCCTTGACGTAGGTGACGATCCGGAACGCGCCGCCCCATTCCGGGGCGCGGTCGGGCGCGTGGATGAGCAGGAACCGCCCGGTGGCCTGCTCGCGGACGGGGTCGCGGGAGCCCGCGACGCTCGGATGGGAGGAGGCGGGCTCGCGGATCGTCGCGGAGAACGCGATCGAATCCGCGGCACGGGCGTCGGGCGCGGAGATCTCGGTGAGCTCGATCTCCGAGCGGCACTGCGCGCGGCGCAGCGATGCCGCCACCCGCTCGAATGCTCCGCTCAGATCGCTCACCGCCGTCACTCCTCCACCCTAGGCGGGGGCCGCTCGGGGATCCGGCCTGCCACGCCGTCCCGCCGTGCTGTGACCGCGTGCGACGCCGCCCCGCCGGCTCCTGCGCCCCGGTGACCGAGCGGGGGCCGGGGCATCAGGACCGGTCGGGCTGCCCGGCCTCGCCGCCGCCCGGGCCCGCCGAGCCCTCCGCGGGGACCAGGCGCATCGAGATCGAGTTGATGCAGTAGCGCAGGTCGGTCGGCGTCGGGTAGCCCTCGCCGGCGAAGAGGTGCCCGAGATGCGAGTCGCAGTTCGCGCAGCGGACCTCCACGCGCTCCATGCCCAGTGAGGAGTCGCGGATGTAGCGCACGCGGTCCTCGGCCAGGGGCGCGAAGAACGAGGGCCAGCCGCAGTGCGAGCCGAACTTGGTCTCCGAGCGGAACAGCTCCGCATCGCAGGCCCGGCAGGTGTAGACGCCCTCGGTCTCGGTGTCCCAGTACTCGCCGGTGAAGGGGCGCTCGGTCCCGGCCTCGCGCAGGACCGAGAACTCCTGCGGGGTGAGCACCGCGCGCCACTGCTCCTCCGTGCGCTGGACCCGGGGGCCGGAGGTCCCGGCGGGAACCGCCGCGCCCTGGTGATCGGTCTGCTCGGACATGATCGCTCCTCCTGTCGATGGTCGTCCGCCCTCCGCGGGCCGCGGCGACGCGGCGCGCCGGATGCGCTCCGCGGGGGACTCTCTCCGGGCAACGTCGCCCGGCCCGCGGATATTCGCCCGCGGCGCGCTCGGCCACCGGCCGTCGGCGGGCGCCGAGCCGATGCTCAGGCCCCCGTGCCAGAATGCCGGTGTGCCCGTCTTCTCCCGCCCCGATGCCCCGGCCGTCCGCTTCCCGTGGGCCCGCCGACCAGGCGCGGCCCGGTCCTCCGGCGGCGATGGCCGGTCCCGCGACTCGTCGAACTGGTCCCGCGGAGCGGTGGCCGGCACGGCGCTGACGGCGGGGGCGGCCTCCCTGTCGTTCGGCGTCTCCTCGGCGGTCGCGGCCTACGTGGCCCGCCAGGTCGTCGTGCCTCCGCGGTACCGCTCCGAGGACCTCGCGATCGCCGGCTACACCCCGTGCGACTCCGACCGGAGCCCGGAGGCCGCGCCCGGGGCCGGCGAGGTGCGGCTGGCGGCGACGGTCGAGACCACCGTCGACGGCGTGTACAGCCTGCGCTTCGCCGGCGGCGCCGGCCACGCGCGGATCGGGCAGATCCTCTCGTGGTCCCCGGCGGCCGGGGAGGTCGTCCGCGAGGTCGAGGAGGTCTACAGCGGCGATCTCTCGGCGGCGTCGCGCGGGTGGTGGGCCGGGACGGTGTACCCGGATCCGGGGGCCGCGGGCTTCCGCTTCCACGAGGTCGAGCTGCCCATGGAGATGGGCGCGGCGCCGTGCTGGGTCGTGCCGGCGGGGCAGGACGACGACGCCTGGACCGACGCTGAGGCCGACACCGCCCGGGGCGAGCCGCAGGACGAGGACGGGACCGCCCGGCAGCTGCCCGGGCCCTGGGCGATCATGGTCCACGGGCGCGGCGCGCAGCGCATGGAGGCGATCCGCGCCCTGCGCACGGCGCAGCGGCTCGGACTGACCTCGCTGCTGATCTCCTATCGCAACGACCGGGAGGCGCCGGCGTCGGCGGACGGGCGCTACGGGCTGGGCTTCACCGAGTGGAAGGACGTCCAGCTGGCGATCTCCTACGCCAAGCTGCGCGGCGCCACGCGGATCGTGCTCTTCGGCTGGTCGATGGGCGGGGCGATCTGCCTGCAGACCGCGGACCTGTCGATCTACCGCTCCGACATCGCCGGGATGGTCCTCACCGGGCCGGTCGTGGACTGGTTCTCGCTGTTCGCGCACCACACGGCCTCGCGGCGCATCCCCGAGACGATCACCAGGATGGCGACCTCCCTGATCACCACGCGGCGAGGCCGCTGGCTCACGGGGCTGGCGGCCCCGGTGGACCTGGGGTCGCTGGACTGGATCACCCGGGCGGATCAGCTGCAGACCCCCACGCTGATCCTGCACTCGGCCGACGACGAGTTCGTCCCCGACACCGCCTCCCGACGCCTGGCCGAGCTCAGCGGCCGCGTCGAGATGGTCGGCTTCGACCGTGCCCGGCACACCAAGGAGTGGAACGTCGACCCCGAGCGCTGGGAGTCCGCCGTTCAGGAGTGGACCGGGCGCGTCCTGCCGGAGCTGCACGGCTGAACCCGGCCGGGAGGACGTGTCAGCGCGGCAGCTCGGCCACCCGGCGGCGGACCCGGTCCAGCATGGCCGACATCCCGCGCATGCGCAGCGGGGAGACCAGATGGGTCAGTCCGAAGCCCTCGGGAAGATCGGAGGGCAGATCGCGGATCTGCCCGGCCGGCAGGCCGTCGAGGCCCTCGTGGAGGATCGAGGCGAAGCCCCGGGTGGTCGGGGCCTCCTGGGGCGCGGAGAAGAACAGCCGGACGGGGGTGTCGTCGTCGCCGGTCCGTGCCTGATCGTCCCACTCGACGGTGAGGAACAGCGGCGACTGGCACTCCACGACCTGCTCGAGCTCCTCCGGGTGCTCGCCGTAGCGCTCCGGGAGGTCGGGCAGCGAGCGGGAGAACTCGAGCAGCAGCTGCAGCCGGTCCGCGTCGGGGACGGCCTGGAAGTCCTCGATCAGCTCCTGCACGGGATCGGGGAGGGTGCTCGAGCCGCTCATCGACGGGCCTCCGGAGCCTCGCCGCGCTGCTCGCCCATGGCCACGGGCAGGCCGACCGCGTTGCCCCACTCGGTCCAGGAGCCGTCGTAGTTGCGCACGTGCGGGTAGCCCAGCAGGTGCTCGAGCACGAACCAGGTGTGCGAGGAGCGCTCGCCGATCCGGCAGTAGGCGATGACGGGGCTCTGCGGATCCAGCCCGATCTCGTCGCGGTAGATGGCCTCGAGCTCGGCGCGCGGCTTGAACGTCGAGTCCTCGGCCGCCGCGCGGGCCCACGGCACGGACGCGGCGGTGGGGATGTGGCCGCCGCGCAGCACGCCCTCCTGGGGGTAGTCGGGCATGTGCGTGCGCTCGCCGGTGTACTCGGCGGGGGAGCGGACATCCACCAGGGGAGTCGACCCGAGCTCGTCGAGGACGTCCTGGCGGAACGCTCGCAGGCGGGAGTCGTCGCGGACGACCACCGGGTAGTCGGTGCGCTCGCGGGCGGCGGGCTGCGTGCTCAGCTCGCGGTCCTCCGCGATCCACTTGTCGC
Source organism: Kocuria palustris (assembly GCF_007666205.1). Classification (GTDB taxonomy): domain Bacteria; phylum Actinomycetota; class Actinomycetes; order Actinomycetales; family Micrococcaceae; genus Kocuria; species Kocuria palustris_A. The sequence goes on along the minus strand of NZ_VDOR01000005.1, from coordinate 23,588 downwards.
GGCCGCCGTCCATGAGGCGCACGTCCTCGTGGCCGAACAGGGAGAAGACCCACAGCGCGTAGGCCGCCCACCAGTTGGACCTGTCGCCGTAGACGACGATCGTCTGCTCGCGCGCGATGCCCTTGGCGCTCATCAGCTCGGCGAACTGCTCGGCGTCCAGGTAGTCGCGCACGGCCTGCTGGTTCAGCTCGGTGTGCCAGTCGACCTTGACCGCGCCGGGGACGTGGCCGGTCTCGTAGAGCAGCACGTCCTCGTCGGACTCGACGACGACGACCTGCGGATCGTCCAGGTGCCGGGACACCCACTCGGTCGAGACCAGGCGCTCGGGGTGGGCGTACTCGGCGAACTTCGGATCGGTGGCGTCGGCCTCGGCCATGTCGCTCCTTCGGGCTCGGGAGGCGCAGCCCCGCCGGGGCTGCGCGCGGGCCGGTGCGGGCCCGCTGGGATCTGCTCCCCACTGTACTCACGGGCCCCTGCGCCCCCGGGGGGCCGGGCAGATCTGTGCGCGACGGGCGAACCACCGGGGGCAGGCCTGCCGGTAGGCTCGTCCCAGTCCCGTCGCCGCCCCAGAGAGGTCCCTCAGTGAGTCCGCAGATCGAGCGCCTGTCCGAGCGCGTCCCGTCCGTCTCAGCGGAGCAGCTGCTCGAGGGGTTCCGCCCCTCGGAGCGCTTCGGAGAGGTCTCCTTCGACACCTACCGCCCGGACCCGTCGCAGCCCTCGCAGGCCCGTGCGGTCCAGGAGCTCCAGCGCTTCGCGGCCTCGATCAAGGACCCCGCGGCCAAGCGCGGCGGCTTCTTCGCCAAGATGTTCGGCGGGCCGGAGAAGCAGACCTCGGCGCAGGGCATCTACCTCGACGGCGGGTTCGGCGTGGGCAAGACCCACCTGCTGGCCTCGCTGTGGCACGACTCTCCCGGCCCCAAGGCCTTCGGCACGTTCGTCGAGTACACCAACCTCGTGGGCGCCCTGACCTTCCGCCGCACGGTCGAGGCCCTCAGCGGCTACGCGCTCGTGTGCATCGACGAGTTCGAGCTCGACGACCCCGGGGACACCGTGCTCATGTCCCGCCTGATGCGCGAGCTCTCCGATGCCGGCGTGCGCCTGGCCGCGACGTCCAACACGCTGCCCGGATCGCTGGGCGAGGGGCGCTTCGCGGCGCAGGACTTCCAGCGCGAGATCCAGGTGCTCTCCGACCAGTTCGAGGTCGTGCGCATCGACGGCGAGGACTACCGCCACCGCGGTCTGCCCGAGGCCCCGGCCCCGCTGGCCGACGACCAGCTCGAGGCCGCGACCGCCCGGCGCTTCGACGACCGCACGACGGTGGCCGCGGACGACTTCGAGGACGTGCTCGAGCACCTGATCCGCGTGCACCCCTCGCGCTACCGGGCCATGGTCCAGGGTCTCGGCGGCATCGTGTGGCGGGGCGTGCGCACCGTCGACGAGCAGGCGCTGGCTCTGCGCCTGGTCGTGCTCGCCGACCGGCTCTACGACCGCGACCTGCCGATCCTGAGCTCGGGAGTGCCCTTCGATCAGCTCTTCACCCCGGAGATGATGGCCGGCGGCTACCAGAAGAAGTACTCCCGGGCGGTCTCGCGCCTCACGGCCCTGGCGCGCGAGGGGCAGATGCCGGAGCAGCCGTCGCTGTGATCCCCTCCCGCACGGGCGGGGGAGAGGGGGCGGCCCGATCGCAGCGGCGGACGCGGCCGCAGCGGGGCTGCCGCGTCCCGGGCTCGGCAGGGATGCACTGAGGGGCGGCACCGGATGGTGCCGCCCCTCAGGCGCATGAGGATCGGCCCGGGGGCCGATCGACGCAGCTGATCCGAGGATCAGTTCTCGTCGCCACCGCCGGTGAGCTTGTCCTTGGCGGTGTTGATGTGATCCTCGTGCTTGCCGCCGGTCTTGTCGTTGGCGGTGTCAGCGGCCTTGTCGACCGCCTCGGGGTTGTCCGAAGCAGCCTGCTTGGCCTTGTCTGCCATTCCTCCGAGATCCACCATGACGGTCTCCTCTCGTTCGATGTCATCTGACGGCACACACTCTCCACTGCCGGGCATCGATGCGTCGGCATTGCGGACCCGACGGCGCGTCGTCCGCGCACGGGCGGGAGAACCCAGGCGGGACGCCGCGGTGAGCGGCGCCGCATCCGGGGGGCTGCGCTCGGAGGAGAGGGGCGGCGGGTGCCGGGGATGCGCAAGGCCCCGACCGGGGATCCGGTCGGGGCCTTGCCGAGGTGGTGCGCGATACTGGGATCGAACCAGTGACCTCTTCCGTGTCAGGGAAGCGCGCTACCGCTGCGCCAATCGCGCTCGTGCTCCACGGGGAGCGAGCTTGGTGTGGGCACCGAGGTGGAGACGGGATTCGAACCCGCGTAGACGGCTTTGCAGGCCGCTGCCTAACCACTCGGCCACCCCACCGGGACCTGTCGTCCTTGCGGACTTGGCCTTCATGTGATCGCACGAACTCGGGGAACGTGCGCTCCGAGCGGTTGACGGGAGTCGAACCCGCGACCCTCACCATGGCAAGGTGATGCTCTACCAGCTGAGCTACAACCGCGAATCATCGGCCTTCCGGCTGACGTTCGATCGGAAACTGTATCACAGCCCGTCCGCAGCTCTCGCTCGGTGCCGGGGCCGTGCACAGCGGTGAGCAGCTGGTCCGACGGGGCTCTCGCTCCGCGTCCTTCCGGCTGCTCGCCGTTCCGACAGGCAGAAACCTTAGGGCACCCGGATCGCGGCGCGCAAATCGACGGCGGCCGCCGCTCATCGCGCCGCCATGACGCGCTCATCACGGCGTCATCGCCGGGCCGTGAGAACGGCTGCGGGGCGATGCCGGCGGGCCCGGGCGCCTCGATTGGCGAGCGGGGCGAGAGGTGCGCTATGGTGTTCAGGTCGAAAGGCGCGATTAGCGCAGCGGTAGCGCGCTTCGTTCACACCGAAGAGGTCACTGGTTCGATCCCAGTATCGCGCACGTCCGATCGGCCAGAAGGCCCCGTCCGGTTCCACCGGCCGGGGCCTTCTGCATGGGAGCCGTCCCCGCCGGCACAGCGCGGCCCAGGGCCGCAGCGCGGCGCCGCGATCACCGGCACAGAGTCCAGGATGGAGAGTCCGCATGACCCAGCCCCGACTGGCGCAGCAGACCGAGCACGGGCGGATGTACGCCCGGAGGGAGTCCGGGCAGGTGGAGGTCCCCTCCATCACCACCGTGCTGGGCTGCGCGGCCCTGGACCTGGGCGGGTGGCACGGCTGGTCCGCCGCCCAGGCCGTGATCACGGATGATCGCCTGCCCGGGGCCGTCGGATCCGCCTCCCGTCTGCGCCAGATCGCTCGCGATGCCGCAGGCGCGGCCGAGCGCCACCGGGACGCGGCCGCGCTGCGCGGGGACCGCGTCCACGACTACGCGGAGCAGACCGCCCTGCGGGCCATGGGACGCGAGTCCCGGGTCGACGAGGCCCGGGAGATCCTGGTCTCCCACGGCGAGGGCGCCTACGCCCAGCGCTTCGACGAGTGGTGGCAGCTCTACCGGCCCGAGCCGCTGGCCGCGGAGATCACCGTCTGGAACGCGACGGTCGGCTACGCGGGGACCCTCGATCTGGTCGCCCGCATCGGCGGGAGGATCTGCCTCATCGACTACAAGACCAAGGGCACCGACCGGAACGGGCACGTCAAGCAGATGGATCCCAAGGTCGTGACCCAGCTCGTGGCCGGGCTCAAGGCCGAGGAGCAGCTCGTCGATGCCCAGGCCGGGACCTGGGAGCCCTGGAAGTACGGCGCCGCCGACCTCCTGCTCGGAGTGGCGGTGGGGGAGACCGAGGTCTCCGCCCAGCAGGCCGTCCCCGAGGTCCTCGAGGCGCACTGGCATCGGTTCTGCTCCCTGCGCCGGGTCTGGGGCCACCAGGCCCGCCTGGACGCGGGCCCCGCGCAGCTGCGTCCCGTGCCGCCGCCTCCGGCCTGAGCCCCGGCCTAGAATCTCCCTCGTTGTCCCGCCCCAGGAGGAGCCCCATGACCGTCCGCCCGATCCGAACGATCGGCGATCCGATCCTGCGCTCGGCGGCCGACCCGGTCCGCCGCTTCGACGCGGAGCTGCTCACGCTGGTCGACGACATGTTCGAGACGATGCGCGATGTCGACGGGGTCGGGCTGGCCGCCCCGCAGATCGGGGTGGGCCTGCAGGTCTTCGTCTACGACGTCGAGGGGGACTCCGGGGTCTTCGTGAATCCGGAGCTCGAGCTGGGGGACGAGGAGCAGGAGGGCGGCGAGGGGTGTCTCTCGGTGCCCGGGCTCGGCTTCGACACCCCGCGCCGCAGCCGGGCGCGGGTGCGCGGCCTGGACGAGCACGGACAGGCCCGGGAGCTCGAGGCGGAGGGCCTGCTGGCGCGGTGCCTCCAGCACGAGCACGATCACCTGCAGGGCGTGCTCTACGTGAACCGGCTGGAGGGGCAGGCCCGCCGGGAGGCGTGGCGGCGGATCCGCGCGGGCGACTACGCCCGCACCGTGGCCGAGGTCCGCGACAAGCGTGCGGGCTCGCTCGGTTCGAGCTTCGGAGGCTGAGGAGGAGCCGTGAGGATCATCTACGCAGGAACCCCCGAGCCGGCCGTCGCCCCGCTGCGGCTGCTGGCCGCCGCGGACGGGATCGAGATCGCCGCCGTGCTGACCCGCACCGACGCCCTGGTGGGGCGCAAGAGGGTGCTGACCCCGTCGCCCGTGGCCGCTGCCGCGCTCGAGCTCGGCCTGCCGGTCCTCAAGGCCAACCGCGTGGATGAGGAGATCGTCGAGCGCATCCGCGGGACCGGCGCTCAGGCCGGGGCCATCGTGGCCTACGGCGCGCTGCTGAAGCGCCCCGCGCTCGAGGCGCTGCCCCTGGGCTGGGTCAACCTGCACTTCTCCCTGCTGCCGCAGCGGCGGGGGGCCGCACCGGTCCAGCACGGGCTGATCCACGGCGACGCCGAGCTCGGGGCCACGGCCTTCCTGCTCGACGAGGGCATGGACACCGGCCCGGTGCTGGCCACCTCCCGCACGCGGCTGCGCGACGACGACGTGGCCGGCACGCTGCTGCAGCGGATGTCGCACGAGACCGCGCCGCTGCTGGTGGAGGCCCTGCAGCGCCTCGAGCGCGGCGAGCGGCCGAGCCCGCAGGAGGGCGAGCCCACGACGGCGCCCAAGCTGACGACCGCGGACAGCCGGATCGACTGGACGCGCTCCGCCGCCGAGGTCGCCCGGCTCGTGCGCGGCACCATCCCGGAGCCCGGGCCCTGGACCGAGCTGGACGGGCAGCGCTTCAAGCTCGTGGACCGGGTGGTCGAGGTCCCCGGGGCCGAGGACCTGGCTCCCGGGGAGGCCCGCGTCCGCGACGGCAGGGTCCTGGTCGGCACGGCGACGCATGCCGTCGAGCTGCTGCGGGTCCAGCCCGCGGGCAAGCAGGCCATGGCCGCCGGCGACTGGGCCCGCGGCCGGCTCGGCTCCTCCCGCGGCGACGACACGACGAGGACGGTGTTCGCATGAGCCCGGCGGACGACGCACGCGGGCAGGGCCGAGGCGGCCGAGGCCGCTCGGGCGGGCGCCCGGACGGGGACCGCCGCGACCGCGCCGGGCGCCAGCGCCACCGCCGCTCGCTCGAGCAGCGCTCCTACTCGTCCTCGGCCCCGTCCCGGCGCACCCGCGGGGCGGACCCTGCGCGCCTGGCGGCGTTCCGGACCCTGCGCGAGGTCTCCGGGGAGGACGCCTACGGCAACCTCGTGCTGCCCCGGCAGATCCGGGAGCAGCGCCTGGACCGCCGCGATGCCGGATTCGCGACCGAGCTGGCCTACGGGGCCCTGCGCCATCAGGGCACGTGGGATGCGGTCCTCGCCCGGTGCGTGGACCGTCCGCTCGAGCGGCTCGACGCGCCGGTGGTCGATGTCCTGCGCCTGGGCGCCCATCAGATCCTGGCCATGCGCGTGCCCGTGCACGCCGCGATCGATCAGACCGTCGGGCTCACGCGCGCGGAGATCGGCGCCGGGCCCTCGGGGCTGGTCAATGCGGTGCTGCGCAAGGTCGCCGCTCGCCCGCTCGAGGAGTGGATCGAGCAGCTCAGCGAGGGCTCCTCCCGGGAGCGGCGCCTGGGCATCGCCCACGCCCACCCCGAATGGATCGTGCGGGCCATGGGTCAGGCGCTGAGCGCCCACGGCCGCTCGCCCGCCGAGATCGAGGCCCTGCTGGAGGCCGACAACGCGCCCGCCTCGGTGCACCTGACGGCACTGCCGGGTCTCGGGGCCATCGAGGAGGAGCTCGACGGGGGTGCCGAGCCCGGCCCCCTGACCCCGGATTCCGCGATCAGCGCGGGCGGGGACCTGCGCCGCAGCGCGGGGGTGCGCTCCGGCGGCATCCGCGTCCAGGACTCCGGCTCCCAGCTCGTGGCCCGCACCCTCGCCGCCGCCCGCCCGGTGGTCCCGGGGGAGCACTGGCTCGACCTGTGCGCCGGACCCGGAGGCAAGGCCGCGCTGCTGGCCGCGCTCGCGGATCGGCACGGCGCGACCCTGCTGGCCAATGAGGTCTCCGAGCACAGGGCCCGCCTGGTGGACGACGCCCTGGCGGCGCTGCCCGAGAGGGCCTGGCAGATCCGCTGGGGCGACGGCCGCGAGATCGCCTCGGTCCTGGCGGAGCCGGACCACTACGTCGCCGCCGAAGGATTCGACCGCATCCTGGTGGACGCCCCCTGCACCGGGCTGGGCGCCCTCCGCCGCCGGCCGGAGGCACGATGGCGGCGCAGGCCCTCGGACCTCGCCGATCTGACCCTGCTGCAGGCGCAGCTGCTGCCCGCCGCCGCCGACGCCCTGCGCCCGGGCGGCCTCCTGCTCTACGCCACCTGCTCGCCGCACGCGGCCGAGACGATCGCGGCCGTCGACGACCTCCTCCGGGCCCGCCCCGATCTCCGGCTGATCGACGCGGCGCAGCCCGCGCGGGATGCGGCGCTGCCCGGGGCCCTCGACGGCGCCGCGGACCCGTCGACCCCGCACCCGGGCGGGCCGAACGTCGAGGACGGCGCGCGCACGGTCCAGCTGTGGCCGCACGTGCATGGAACGGACGGCATGTTCATGGCCCTGTTCGAGAAGACCCCATAGGGTCGGAGCACACCGTGCGATCTGGAGGAACCATGTCCCGCTGCTGCATCCATCCGTCCGTGCTCTCGGCCGACTTCGCCAATCTGGAGTCGGAGCTGCAGCGCATCTCGAGCGCGGACGCCGCGCACATCGACGTCATGGACAACCGCTTCGTGCCCAATCTGACCCTGGGGCTGCCGGTGGTCGAGCGGATGCAGGCCGTCTCGCCGGTGCCGCTGGATCTGCACCTGATGATCGAGGACGCGGACCGCTGGGCCCCCGGCTACGCCGAGGCCGGCTGCGCCTCCGTGACCTTCCACGCCGAGGCCGCGACCGCCCCGATCCGCCTGGCCCGCGAGCTGCGCTCGCTCGGCTCCCGGGCCGGGCTGGCCCTGCGCCCGGCCACCGCAGTGGAGCCGTACCTCGATCTGCTCACCGAGATCGACATGCTCCTGGTCATGACCGTGGAGCCCGGCTTCGGCGGCCAGAGCTTCCTGGACGTCACCCTGCCCAAGATCCGGCGCGCTGCCGAGGCGATCCGCGCCGGCGGCGGCGAGGTGGCCCTGCAGGTCGACGGCGGCGTGTCCCTGGAGACCATCGAGCGCGCGGCCGAGGCCGGCGCCGACGTGTTCGTGGCCGGCTCCGCCGTCTACGGCACCGACGATCCCGCGTCGGCCATCGCCGGGCTGCGGGAGGCGGCGCGCTCCGCCCAGGGCTGAGCCGTCCGGCGCCGTCGGCCGCGCGTGCCATAATCGGGGCCACGACACGATGTGCTCCGAGATCGGTGGAATTCCGAGCCGGCGGTGACAGCCCGCTAACCGGTGGCCGTCGTCGTCCGCACCGCTCGCCCCGGCATCGCCGGAGCCCGCGCCGGACGACAGCGTCCCCGGCCTGACTGGTGAGATTCCAGTGCCGACAGAACAGTCTGGACGGGAGGAGCACGGTCGATCGCGTCCGAGCCGCTGCGGCCGGGTCGCCTTCCGGGGCGCCCGCGTCGCGGTGCCCTCGTGCGCGCTCGGCCCTCGTCCTCCCGCCCGATCCCGGGCACCCGTGCCGAGCCGACCCCGCGGGGTCGGCTCGCACCGGACCGGGCGCCCGCCCGGCCCGTTCGGAGACAGAGGGCCCGGGAGGCGCGGCGGTGGAGATCTTCGAGTGGCTGTTCAGCGCTCAGCTGCGGGTGGGCGACGGCTTCGTGCTGTGGCGCGAGGTCCTGGGCAACGTATTCGGCCTGCTCTCCGCCCTGGGCGGGATGCGACGCAGGGTCTGGGCCTGGCCCGTCGGCATCCTCGGCAACGTGCTGCTCTTCACGGTCTTCATGGGCACCGTCTTCGGATCGCCGAACCCGGTCGATCTGCTGGGGCAGGCCGGACGGCAGGTCATGTTCATCATCGTGGCCGTCTACGGCTGGGTGCAGTGGCGACGGGCCCGCGGCGGCGACGGCATCGCGGTGACCCCCCGCTGGGCCTCCGGGCGCGAGCGGGCGCTGATCATCGCCGCGCTGGTCCTGGGCACCGCGGCCCTCACTCCCGTCTTCCGCGCTCTCGGCTCGTACGAGCCCGTGTGGGCCGACGCCTGGATCTTCGTGGGCTCGGTCGTGGCGACCTGGGGGATGGCCCGCGGCTGGACCGAGTTCTGGCTGGTCTGGGTGGCCGTCGACCTGGTGGGCGTCCCGCTGCTGATCTCCGCCGGGTACTGGGCCTCGGCCTTCATGTACCTCTTCTACGGCTGCTTCACGCTCACGGGCTTCTTCGTGTGGTGGCGCGTCCAGCGCCGCGAGCGCGCAGGGCACGACGACGGGGCCGCCGGGCGCTCGGAGGCGGTGGCCGTGGAGACCGCGTTCCCCGACGTCACGGTCCGGGTCGCGCCGTCCTCGGAATCCGGCCCCGAGGCCCCCGCGCGCACCGGCGCTCGGAGGAGCAGCGCGCGATGACAGAGTCCTCCGCCCCGTCGTCCGCCGGCTTCAGCGCCGCCGAGACCGCCGCGATGCACCGGGCCCTCGAGCTCGCCCTCGAGGGACCGCGCAGCGCCAACCCGCTCGTGGGGGCCGTCCTGCTCGGCTCCCGCGGCGAGATCCTGCACACCGGACGGCATCTGGGGGCCGGGACCCCGCATGCCGAGGCGGACCTGCTGCGACAGGCCCGGGCGGCGGGGACGCAGCTGGGGGACACCACGATCGTCGTGACCCTCGAGCCGTGCGATCACACCGGACGCACGGGCCCGTGCAGCCGGGCCATCCTGGAGGCGGGCATCCCGCGCGCGGTCTTCGCGGTCGAGGACACCCAGGCCGGGGCCGGGGGAGCGCAGCGGCTGCGGGCTGCCGGCGTCGAGGTCCGCTCGGGTCTGCTGGCCGAGCAGTCGCGCCTGCTCAACGAGCGATGGTCGCGGGCCGGCCGGGAGTCCCGCCCGTTCGTGACCGCCAAGATCGCCCAGTCGCTCGACGGCCGGATCGCCGCCGCCGACGGCACGAGCCGATGGATCACGGGTCCCGAGGCGCGCTCGCACGGGCACGGCCTGCGCGCTCGCGCCGATGCCATCGCGGTCGGAACCGGAACCGCCCTGGCGGACGATCCGCGGCTCACGGCCCGGACCGCGGACGGCCCGCTGCCCGCGGACCGCCAGCCGCTGCGCGCCGTGATCGGCCGCCGGCAGATCCCGGAGCAGGCGGCGATGCGCGGCGATGACGGGCGCTTCCTGCGGATCGCCGCGCATGACCCGCGCGAGGCCCTCGCGCGGCTGTGGGAGGGCGGGGCGCGGCATGTGCTGATCGAGGGCGGGGCCGGCCTGACCAGCGCCTTCCTGGCGGCCGATCTGGTGGACGAGCTCCTGGTCTACCAGGCCCCGCTCGTACTGGGCGGCGGCCGCCCCTCGATCGAGATCCCCGCCGTGCGCACGCTGAGCGACGCTCCGGCCTTCGAGCCGGATCCCGCCGACGGCGGCCCGGTGCGACGGCTCGGGGCCGATCTGCTCTGGCATCTCAGACCGCGTCCCGGCCCGTCGGGCTGACCGGCCCCGCCATCGGGGAGACAGGCCGCAGCGCACAGCACAGTCGAGGACGTCAGCGCCCCACGGGGCAGTTCGGAGAAGCAGACATGTTCACGGGGATCGTCGCGGAGCGCGGCACGATCGTGCAGATCGAGAGCGTCGAGGGCACGGAGATGCCCACGGTGGACGCCCTGACCGGGGCCGAGGCGACCGCCGCCGAGACCGCGCGGGACACCGGGTCGGTGCGCCTGCATCTGGAGGCCGGGGCCGTGCTCGAGGACCTGCCGACGGGCGGATCGCTGTCCGTCGACGGGGTCTGCCTCACGGCCACACCGCTGACCGGCGTCGATGCCGCGGCTACAGCCGCCGCCGGCGGCGGCGCCGGGAGGCACCGCTTCGTCGCCGATGTGATGGGCGAGACCCTCGCGCGCACGACCCTCGGCGGCCTGCGCGCAGGCAGCACCGTGAACCTGGAGCGCTGCACCCCGGCCGGCGGCAGGCTGGACGGGCACGTCGTCCAGGGCCACGTGGATGCGGTGGGCACCGTCCTCGAGCGCGTGGACCACGGCTCCTGGGAGACCCTGCGGATCGGCATCCCGGCTCAGATCGCGGGGCTGCTCGCGCAGAAGGGGGCCATCGCCGTCGACGGCGTGTCCCTGACGGTCACGGCGGTCAGCCCCGCCCCGCAGCAGACCGGGCGGGCGGCCCGCCTGGACCAGCACTGGTTCGAGATCGGGCTCATCCCCGCCACCCTGGCCGCGACCGGACTGGGGCAGAAGAGCCGCGGCGACCGGGTGAACCTCGAGACCGACGTCATGGCCAAGTACGCGGCGCGGCTCTCGTCGTTCCGGGTCGCACCGGCCTCGTGGTCGGACGCGGCCGCGGACCGGGACGAGATCGCCCTGGACACGGTCGAGGAGGCCGTGCGGCAGATCCGCAGCGGGGGCGCCGTGGTGGTCGTGGACGACGAGGACCGGGAGAACGAGGGCGACCTGGTCTTCGCGGCCGTGCATGCCACGCCCGAGCTCGTGGGCTTCACCGTGCGCTGGAGCTCGGGCGTGCTGTGCGTGCCGCTGACGGGGCAGCGGGCCGACGAGCTCGGCCTGCCGCCGATGACGGCCGTCAACGAGGACGCGAAGGGCACGGCCTACACCGTGACCTGCGATGCCCGCGACGTCGTGAGCACCGGGATCAGCGCGCAGGACCGGGCCACGACCGCCCGGGTGCTCGCCTCGCCGGCCTCGACCGCGGCCGATCTGACCCGTCCCGGCCACGTCCTGCCGCTGCGGGCGGCCGCCGGCGGCGTGCTCGAGCGCCGGGGGCACACCGAGGCCGCGGTCGATCTGTGCCGGCTGGCGGGTCTGCCGCAGGCCGGGGTCATCGCGGAGCTGGTCCACGACGACGGCTCGATGCAGCGCCTCCCGGATCTGCGCGGATTCGCCACGCGCCATCGCCTGCCGCTGATCAGCATCGACGACCTCGCCCGTCGCCTGCGCGCGGAGCCCTCCTCATGAGGCGCGATCCGCGCGGCTCCGGCGGGGCCGCCCGGCAGGACGGCCTGCGCGAGGTGCGCGCCGCCTCCGAGCCCGTCGTCATCCCGACGGCCGAGGGCCGGTTCTCGGTGCGGGCGTGGCAGATCCCCGATGCCGACGGCGCGACCGCCGGCGAGCACCTGAGCCTGACGGCCCTGCCGGACGGCTCCGCGGAGCAGGCGGCGGGCCCGGGCCCGGACGGCCGGGCGCCGCTCGTGCGGCTGCACTCGGAGTGCCTCACGGGCGACGTGTTCGGCTCCTACCGCTGCGACTGCGGCCCGCAGCTGCACCTGGGCCTCGAGCGGATCGCGGCCGAGGGCGGCACCCTGGTCTACCTGCGCCGCCACGAGGGCCGGGGGATCGGGCTCGTCAACAAGCTGCGCGCCTACCAGCTGCAGGACGGGGGAGCCGACACGGTCGAGGCGAACGAGCTGCTCGGGCTGCCCGCGGAGGCCCGCGACTGGGGCGCGGCCGCCACGATCCTGCGGGAGCTCGGCCTGGCGCGGATCCGGCTGCTGACCAACAACCCCGTCAAGGTCGCGCAGCTGCGCGCGCTCGGCGTCGAGGTCGACGAGATGGTGCCGCACGAGGTCCCCGCCCGGCCTGAGAACCACGACTACCTGGCCGCCAAGCGCGATCGGATGGATCATCGTCTGGAGCACGTCGACGACATCGCGGCTCGCGAGGCCCCGGGCGACGGCGGCTGAGCCCAGCACCCGCGGATCACGAGATCAGCGGACCCCCCCCCAACGACGCTGCGTCGCCTGCGAGGCGCGATCGCAGCAGGAGAGGACACATCATGAGCGGACACGGAGCACCGGCCCTGGCGGCCGCGGACCTGGACGGGTCGGGACTGGACGTGGTCATCGTGGCCTCGCGATGGCACGAGCAGATCATGGACGGGCTGCTCGGCGGCGCGCAGCGGGCCCTTGCGGAGGCCGGCGTGGAGCAGCCGCGGGTCGTCCGCGTGGCCGGGTCCTTCGAGCTGCCCGTGGCCGCCAGGAGGCTCGCGGGCACGGCCGATGCGATCATCGCCCTGGGCATCGTCATCCGCGGCGGCACGCCGCACTTCGACTACGTCTGCCAGGCCGCCACGATGGGCCTCACCGACGTCTCGACCGCTACCGGAGTCCCCGTCGGCTTCGGCGTCCTCACGACCGATGACGAGCAGCAGGGGATCGCGCGCGCCGGCCTCGAGGGCTCGCAGGAGGACAAGGGCTACGACGCCGCAGTGGCGGCGATCGATGCCGCCCTCGCGCTGCGCGGCCTCGGCGTCTGAGGCCGCGACCGGGGGCTTCGCAGGCCGCACGGCAGGAGCCCGGCATCGCGCAGTGCGATGCCGGGCTCCTGCGTCGTCGGGGCCGTCGCCGCCGCAGCCGTTCGGACCGGCGGCATGCGGCCGCTCGGCGCCGGCTCAGATCTCGTCGTCCTCCTCGGCGGCCTGCCAGCGGCTGAAGCCGAGGGTCAGGTACAGCGCCAGGGCGGGGGAGTTGTCCTCCGAGATCCGCAGGCTCAGCCGGTCGTAGCCGGAGGCCGCCAGCGACGACGCCGCCGAGCGCACCAGCTTCTCGCCCAGGCCCTGCCGCCGGTAGGACGCATGGGTGAACAGCTCGAAGAGATAGGGGTCCTCGGGCACGCCCTCCCCGGCGCGGCGCTCGACCACGAGGGCGGCGGCCACGATCGAGTCGTCCTCGTCGGTCACGACGGGGGAGGCCTCGGGCAGGACCCGGCCGTACTCGCCCTCGAACAGCTTGGTCAGGATCTCGCGGGCCTCCTCCGCCGACGCCACATCGACGGCATCGGAGGACGATGAGGCCTGGTAGGCCGCGGAGTAGAGATCGGCCAGCGCCGGCACATCGTCCGCGGAGGCCGGCCGGGTGCTGAGCAGGCTCTTGTCGGAGCGGGCGGGGGACAGGTCGGCAGTGCGTCCGATGAGGACGATCTTCCCAGTCATTCGGTGTCTCCAGATCGTGAGGCGGGACAGGTTCTGCGGCGCCCGCCCGCTCGGCGCGCCGAGCGGAAGGGGCCGACGGGCAGGATCGCTCGGGCAGGAGCGGAGGTCGCCGGGTCCGAAGGGACGGGGTCTGTGCGGGCGGATCCTGATGATCCCCAGCGGGGGCTCTCAGCGTACCCAATCGTCCGCCGCGTCCGGCGATGGCCGATCCTGGGGCGGTGACCATGACGGGTTGCCTGCCCCCCCCGCGGCTCCTCGGCCGCCCGCGGCAGTCGCCTGACGACCGGAGGGCCCGACGCCAGGAGCATCGACCGGGAGCGGAAGAGGCCCCCGACTCCGGGAGGGAGCCGGGGGCCTGGACAGCGGACCGTCAGGTCAGCTGCCGAGCTCGCGGGCGGAGGTGCTGCCTCCCGCGCCGATCGAGCCGAGGTCGTCCTGGTGCTCGTGGTGAGCGGACTCGAGCTCGGCCGGCGTCACCGGGGCGACGCGGTCCTCGTAGAAGAAGCTCGACAGGCGCGAGCGCAGCTTCTCCGCGCCCGTGACCTTGCCCTTGGCATTGCGGCGCGGGGCCTGGGGCGCGGGCGAGTCGAAGCTGACCAGCTCGTAGCGGTCGTACGCGCTCAGCGGCTCGTGCACCTCGATGAACTCGCCGTGCGGCAGCTGCTGGACGCGGCCGGTCTCGCGGCCGTGCAGGGCGATCTCGCGGTCCTTGCGCTGCAGCGACAGGCACAGGCGCTTGACGATGATGAACGCGAGGATCGGGCCCACGATCCACAGGGTGCGCAGGACGTAGATGACGTCGTTGAGCGACAGGTGGAAGTGGGTGGCGATGAGGTCGCCCGTGGCGGCCACCATCATCACGGTGTAGAACACGATCGCCGCGGCGCCGAGGCCCGAGCGGGTCGGGGCGTTGCGCGGGCGGTCCAGCAGGTGGTGCTCGCGGTCGTCGCCCGAGATCCAGCGCTCGAGGAACGGGTAGGCGAAGATCGCCCCGATCAGCAGGCCCATGATGATCAGCGGGATGAACACCGCCAGCGGGAGGGTGACCAGGCCGAAGAGGTTCCACTCCCAGTTCCAGGGCCAGGTGCCCGGGAAGAGGCGCAGCGCGCCGTCGCCGAAGAGGATGTACCAGTCGGGCTGGGTGCCGGCCTGCACGGGGGAGGGATCGTACGGCCCGTAGTTCCACAGGGCGTTGATCTGCACCATGCCGGCCAGCGCCGCGAGGATGCCGAAGACGATGAAGAAGAAGCCGCCGGCCTTGGCCGCGTAGACCGGGCCGATCGGGTAGCCGACCACGTTGTCCTCGGTGCGGCCCGGGCCCCGGTACTGGGTGTGCTTGTGGACCACGACCATGAACAGGTGGACCACGATCAGCGCCAGGATGACGCCCGGGATCAGGAACACGTGGAGGATGTACAGGCGCGGGATGACGACGTGGCCGGGGAACTCGCCGCCGAACAGCAGCATCGAGATGTAGGTGCCGATCACCGGGATGGACTTCGCCATGCCGTCGGCGATGCGCAGGCCGTTGCCCGAGAGCACGTCGTCCGGCAGGGAGTAGCCGGTGAAGCCGGCGGCCATGGCCATCACGAACAGCAGCGCGCCGACGACCCAGTTGAGCTCGCGCGGGCGGCGGAACGCGCCGGTGAAGAACACGCGGAGCATGTGCACGACGATCGCCACGACGAACAGCAGCGCCGACCAGTGGTGCAGCTGGCGCAGGAAGAGCCCGCCCGTGATGTCGAAGGAGATGTTCAGCGAGGAGGCGTAGGCGCCGGACATCTCGATGCCCTGCATGGGCACGTACGAGCCGGTGTACTCCGTCGAGACCATCGTGGGGTCGAACCACAGCGCCAGGAACGTGCCCGACAGCAGCAGGATGATGAAGGAGTAGAGCGCCACCTCGCCGAACATGAAGGACCAGTGGTCCGGGAAGATCTTGCGGCCGAACTCCTTGACGATGGGGGAGAGCCCCACGCGGGTGTCGGCGTAGTTGGCGATGCGCCCGACGCTCGTGTCGGCGCGGTACTCGTCGTGCTGAGGACGACGCATGTCAGTGGTCTGTGCAGACATCAGGCGTTCTCCTTCTCGTCCTCAAGCTGGTTCTTGTGCATGATGCGCTGCGAGTAGGCCGGGCCGACCGGCTCGTGGAAGTCGCTGCGGGCGACCAGGTAGCCCTCGGAGTCGACCGTGATGGGCAGCTGGGGCAGCGGGTGGGATGCCGGGCCGAAGATGACCTCGCACTCCTTCGTGAGGTCGAAGGTCGACTGGTGGCACGGGCACAGCAGGTGGTGCGTGTGCTGCTCGTAGAGCGCGACCGGGCAGCCGACGTGGGTGCAGACCTTCGAGTAGGCGAAGATGCCGTCGACGTTCCAGTCGGTGCGGTCCTCGGAGACGTCGACGTCGGCGGGGTCCAGGCGCATGACCAGGACCACGGCCTTGGCCTTCTCGTTGAGGTAGCCCTCGTCGTGCCCCATGCCCAGGAGGTTCTCCGGGAGCACGTGGTAGGTCGAGCCGAGCGTGATGTCGGAGGCCTTGATCGGTGTGCCGGAGGGGTCGCGGACCAGCCGGACGCCCTCGTCCCAGAGGGTGTGCTTCATGGGCTGGAGGTTCCAGGGCCCGAGGTCCTTGAGCAGCCCGACGAAGGGCAGGGGAGCCAGGACCATGGCGCCGATGAGGCTGTTGCGGATCAGCGGGCGGCGCTTGATGCCGGACTCGTCGACGATCGTGTCCATGATGTCGGCGGCCTCGGCGCGGTCGGCCTCGCTGCGGATCTCATGACGGCTCTCGGCGACCTCGTGATCGGGCATGAGCGTCCTGGCCCAGTGCACGATGCCGATGCCGATGCCGAGCATGCCCAGCGCGATCCCGCCGCCCAGCAGCAGGTTCTGCAGCCGCAGCTGGGACGTGGGCTCGGGGTTCATCACGTCGTAGAACTCGCCGTCGACGCGGATCCCGAAGTAGCCCACGAAGAACAGGATCGAGCCCAGGATCGACAGGACGAACAGCAGCACGACCTGGCGCTCGGCGCGCTTGGCGGCCTGCGGGCCGACGTCCGTGGTCCTGGGGCTGTGCGGGGGCATCCCCGGGTTCTCGAAGGTGCGGGGCGTGTCCGCGCCGCGGTCGAGCACGTTCCCCTTCTTGCCTTCGGGGAGGCCGTCACGATGGCTACCCATGTGGTCCCTCATTCTTTCTCGAAACGTGATGCTGGGCCCCGGCGGCGCTGAGGCCGCCGGGCCACGGCGTGCGGGTGGAGGATCAGGCCGACCTGGTGGTGAGCCAGACCGTGAAGCCGATGATGATCATCAGGCCGAGGGTCCAGATGAACAGGCCCTCGGAGACCGGGCCGAGCGAGCCGAGGCCGAAGCCGCCGGGGTCGGTGTTGGTCTCGATCGTCTTCAGGTAGGTGATGACGTCGCGCTTCTCCTCGGGGGTGATGTTCGCGTCGTTGAACACCGGCATGTTCTGCGGGCCCGTCTGCATGGCCTCGTAGATGTGGTTCTCCTCGACGCCCATGAGGGACGGGGCGAACTTGCCGCGGGTCAGCGCGCCGCCGGCGCCGGCGGCGTTGTGGCACATGGCGCAGTTGGCCAGGAAGACCTGGGCGCCGTTGGAGGCATCGCCCTGGGAGGTGTCGAGGTACTCGTCCTCGGGGACCGCGGGGCCGGCGCCGAGCGAGGCGACGTAGGCGGAGAGCTGGCGGGTCTGCTCGTCGTTGAACTGCTCCGGCTTCTGCTGGGCCTGCGGGCCCTGCATCTGCATCGGCATGCGGCCCGTGCCGACCTGGAAGTCGACGGCCGCTGCGCCCACGCCGACGAGCGAGGGGCCGGCGTCGGTGCCCTGGCCGTCCATGCCGTGGCAGGTGGAGCAGTTGGCGAGGAACAGGGCCTCGCCCTCGGTGACGTCCTCTGCGGTGTAGTCCTCCGCGGCCTGCGCCTGGTTCGAGGTGGTGGCGACTGCATAGAGACCACCGGTGAGCAGCAGGGCGCTCAGGAGCAGCGCCAGGATGGCGAGCGGATGGCGACGCTTTTGTGAGAGAGCCTTCACGTCAGGAGTCCTCGATTCGATGTGGTGCTGGGCTGGCGCAGGCGCCGGTCGGGGCGGCGGTGCCGGGTCACTGCAGGAAGTAGACGATCGCGAAGAGCGCGATCCACACGACGTCCACGAAGTGCCAGTAGTAGGACACGACGATCGCCGAGGTGGCCTCGTAGTGGCCGAAGCGCTTCGCCAGGAAGGCGCGGCCGATGATCACGAGGAAGGCCACGAGCCCGCCCGTCACGTGGATGGCGTGGAAGCCCGTGGTCAGGTAGAAGGCCGAGCCGTAGGCCGACGACGCGATGCTCAGGCCGTGCGAGTACAGGGTCGCGTACTCGAAGATCTGCACCGAGACGAAGAACGCCCCCATGATGAAGGTCAGGATGAACCATTCGACCATGCCCCACTTGGCCACGTTGAAGAGGCCGCCGGTGCGTCGGGGCTGGAGGCGCTCCGCGGCGAACACGCCGAACTGGCAGGTCACGGAGGACAGCACCAGCACGATCGTGTTGACGGTGGCCAGGGGGATGTTGAGCAGCGAGGTGCCCTCGTCCCAGACCTCCGGAACCGTGGCGCGCAGAGTGAAGTACATCGCGAACAGGCCGGCGAAGAACATGACTTCGGAGGCGAGCCACACGATGGTCCCCACTGCGGTGAGGTTCGGGCGGTTGATGACCGGGGCGGGCCTGGCTGGGGCATGGGTTGCAGTCGTCACGATCGACATTATGTCGCCAAACGGTTCTGCGAACCAACTGAGACACCCCGGGGAGAACCATGGATTCCGTTCCCTTCCGGGAAGGCCCGATCCGGCGGGCTCGAAGGGCCCGAGGCAGCCGTGCCGCGCTGTGCCGGGGATGCGGCGCCGCGCCGGGGATAGAGTCGGGCTGTGACTTCCGACAGCGACATCCACACGTCCGCCTCGGCGCCGCCGGACTGGCCCGAGATCACCACCGCCCTGATCGAGGGCCGAGATCTGAGCGCGGCCCAGGCATGGTCCGCCATGGACGCCGTCATGCAGGGCGACGTCCAGGACACCGTGCTGGCCGGCTTCCTGGTCGCGCTGCGGGCCAAGGGGGAGACCGTCGACGAGCTCAAGGGCCTGGCCGACGCGATGGTGGCCCACGCCCGCCCGCTGGACGTGCCCGGTCCGGCCGTGGACATCGTCGGGACCGGCGGCGACCGCCTGCGCTCGGTGAACATCTCCACGATGTCCGCCCTCGTGGCGGCGGGGGCAGGGGCCCGCGTGGTCAAGCACGGCAACCGCGCTTCGTCCTCGAAGTCGGGGTCGGCCGACTGCCTCGAGGCGCTGGGCGTGCAGCTGGACATGCCCGTGTCGATGGTCGAGTCCTGCGCCCGCGAGGTCGGCATCACCTTCTGCTTCGCCCAGACCTTCCACCCCTCCATGCGCTTCGCCGCCGCGGCGCGCAGGACCCTGGGCGTGGCCACCGCGTTCAACTTCCTGGGGCCGATCACGAACCCCGCCCTCGTCGAGGCCTCGGCGATCGGCGTGGCCGACCGCGCGCTGGCGCCGGTCATGGCCGGGGTCTTCCGCGACCGCGGGCACCGGGCCCTGGTCTTCCGCGGGGGCGACGGGCTCGACGAGCTCACGATCACCGAGGCCTCGGAGGTCTGGGAGGTCCGCGAGGGGGAGATCACCCGGCACGCGCTCGAGCCGCAGGACTACGGGATGCCGCGCGGCACGGTCGAGGACCTGCGGGGGCAGGACGCGCAGTACAACGCGGCCGTGGCCCGCCGCGTTCTCTCGGGAGACGACGGGCACGTGCGCAACACGGTCCTGCTGAACTCCGCTGCCGCGCTCATGGCCCTCGACGACGGGCCCGCCGCCGGCTCGTTCGAGGAGCGCATGGCCGGCGCCATCGCCCGAGCCGCCGAGTCGATCGACACCGGTGCGGCGCAGCAGGTGCTCGACCGCTGGGTGGCCCATACCCGGTCCTGAGCGGATCGGGCCCCGCTCGCGATCCCCGGGTGCCCGGCACAGGGCTCCGCGCGGAAGCGGGCCCCCTTCCGCGTCGGAAGGGGGCCCGCTGCGCTCCGGGTCGGTGGCCCGTCAGTCCATGCCCAGGGAGAACGCCTCCTCCAGATCGTGGCTGCTGTAGGTGCGGAAGGCGATCTGCGTGACCGTCTCCTGGATGCCGTGGACCTTCGAGAGGCGATCGGCGATCACGTCCGCGAGCTCCTCGTGGCGGCGCACGCGCACCAGGGCGATCAGATCCCATTCCCCGGTCACGGAGTAGACCTCGGAGACCCCGCGCAGATCGGAGATCTCCTGGGCGACCTCGGGGATGCGCTCCGGATCGGTGCTGATCATGACGATGGCGGTGAACATGGCTGCCTCCTGAGCGGACGGGGTGCTGACGGGGCGGATCGCGCCCGGCGCGTCCGCCGTCCACTGTAGCGATCCGACCCGCTCGCCCCGCCGGCCCGGCAGGGGTGGCGGGCCGCGCGGCCGGGGCGCCTCAGTCCCGCACGAGGGCCAGGGCGATCAGCCGCCAGCCCAGCAGGAACACGGCGAGCACGAGCGACGTGACCAGCAGGAAGGACAGCGGGGCGCCGTGCCCGGACGCGACCCGCAGCAGGGCGCCGACGACCACGGTCACGATCCAGATCAGCGCACCGGGCACCAGGGCCCGTCCGGGGCGGCGCAGCCAGGCCACGCCGAGCCAGCCCAGCGCGAGCCCGACGAGGAAGGGCCACGCAGGCTCGAAGAACGCCCACGGGTCCCCGCCGTGCGACGAGGTCCCGATCGCGGCGAAGACGCACACGAGGACGGCGTCCAGGGCGATCCAGAGGATCACGAAGGGCTGGATGCGTCGGGCGGGCTCGTCGCGGACTTCGACTTCAGGTACAGGTCCAGTCATTTTCTCTCGACTCTCAGGCGAAACTTGAATCGTGGGCGGGGAATGCCCGTACCCGTCATCGGGCACCGGTGCCCCCATCATCGCCCACGGGCGCAGCGGGAGCGAGTCCGGCCCTTGAGCCCCGTCACTGCTCCGGGACGGCTCGGCGCGCTAGGGTCGGCACCATGGACACCGCATTCAAGGCAGAACCCGTCCGCACCGTCGACGAGCTCCCCAGGGCCGCCGAGGCGGCTCCCGACTTCGATCTCGTGGGCTCCGATCTGGGATCCGTGCGGGCCTCGGACTTCAGCGGCCGGCGCGTCGTGCTGAACATCTTCCCGAGCGTCGACACCGGGACGTGCGCAGCCTCGGTGCGCCGGTTCAACGAGCTCGCGGCCGGCTTCGAGAACACCGCCGTCGTCTGCGTCTCGAAGGACCTGCCGTTCGCGCAGGAGCGCTTCTGCGGTGCCGAGGGCATCGAAGGCGTCACGATGGCCTCCGCGTTCCGCTCGAGCTTCGGCGAGGATTACGGAGTCACCATGGCCGACGGCCCGCTGGCCGGCCTGCTCGCGCGCAGCGTCGTGGTGATCGATCCCGAGGGCAGCGTGGTCTACACGCAGCTCGTCGACGAGATCGCCAACGAGCCGGACTACCAGGCCGTCGTCAGCGTCCTGTCCTGAGGATCGCGGGCCCTCTACCCCCCCCCGGCCGCCGGGTCAGGCGGTCGCCGGCGCGGCGCGGGGCCCCTCCGGGCATCGGAGGCCGGCGGCCGCATCCTGCATGCGGCCGTCGGCCTCCGTCCACGTCCGAGCGCCGATGATGTCGGGCCCCCGCCCGTCTGCGGACCCGGCGCCGGCGACGCCTGCGGACCGGGCGCGGCGATGAAGGCCTCAGTCCTCGACCGCCCTCCGCCCGCCCACGCGTCCGCCGGCGGGGGAGCTGAACGCGTCGACGAGCGCGACGATCAGGGCCAGGGCCACGATCGTGCCGATGATGAGGTAGGCCGCGTCGGCCGCCTGATCGGCTCCGCGCGGGAGCAGGAGGAAGTAGACGCCCATGACGCCGGCGGAGCCCACGGCCGTGCCGATGCGCTGGCCCGTCTGCATGATGGCCGCCGCCGTGCCGCCCTCGGCCACCGGGACCTCCCGGAGGGTGAGCGTCTGATTGGGGCTGGTGACCATGCCGGCACCGAAGCCGATCGGGGCCATGACGACGCTGAGCAGCCACACCGGTGCGGCCCCCGAGACGATCTGCGGGGTGCTGAGGATCGTGGCGCCGAGGCCGTACAGGACGACGACCAGGCCGGTGACCACCGTCCAGCGCCCGATCCGCGTCACGAGCCGCCCTCCCAGCTGCGCGGCCAGTGCGCTGAGGATCGCGCCGGGCAGGGCCAGGAGCCCCGCGACCAGCGCCGATTCGCCCAGGCCCTGCTGCACCAGCTGCGCCTGGATGACCCAGATGGTGGTCCCCCCGGTGAAGTAGACGGCGATCATCAGGGTGCCGAGCGTGTAGCTGCGGGTGCGGAACAGCCGCAGGTCGACCATCGGCGCCCTGCCCCGGGCCTGGTAGCGGCGCTCCCACCCGACCCAGGCCGCGACGAGCAGCGCTCCGACGGGCAGCAGCCACCAGGCGGCGGGCTCCTGCTCCGCGATCATGAACGGCAGCATGATCGTCAGCACGGCCAGGCCCAGCAGGACCGCGCCCACCGGGTCGAGGTCGTGCGAGCGGTGGTCCTCGGCCGATCGGCTCCTGCGCAGGTCGAGCCAGCGCAGCGACAGCAGGAGGATGAGCGCCCCCAGCGGCACATTGACGCCGATCGTGGCGCGCCAGCCGATCCCGGAGGGCAGCAGCCCGATCAGCAGGCCGCCGATGACCGGGCCGATCGCCACCGCCATGCCGACGATCCCGCCGAACAGGCCGAAGGCCCACGCTCGCTCCCTGCCGCGGTAGTGCTGCTGGATCAGCCCGGAGACCTGGGGATTGATGAGCCCCGAGCCGATGCCCATGACGACGCGGGCGAGGTTGAGGACCAGGGCCGAGGGCGCCAGGGCCGCCGCCAGGGAGGCGAGGCAGAACAGCGCCATCCCGGCCACGAAGATCCGCTCGCGCCCGAAGAGGTCGCCGGCGCGCCCGGCGGCCACCAGGACCACGCCGAAGGACAGCGCGTAGCCGGAGAGCACCCACTGCAGGTCGGTGGAGGTGGCATCGAGATCGCTCTGGATCGCCGGCAGCGCCACGTTGATGATGCTGACGGCCACGAGCGACATGAACAGCGAGGACAGCAGCACCGCGAGGATGCGGGAGCGGCGGGGATCGACGGCGGGTGACGAGGGCGCTGCGGGCGAGACGGGATCGGGCACCCGAGGGATGCTACTCCTCGCCTCGGCGGAGGCGGGCGGCCCGCCGCGGCCGCGGGGCATGCCCCGTGCTGCCCGGAAAGGGGGGGCACCCGAGCCGCTCAGGCGTCCGGGCCGGGCTGCTTCCGGGCGGCCTTGATCCCCGAGCGGACCTTCTTGGCCCTGAGCCGCCGTCGCTGGGAGCCGCGCGTGGGCTTCGTCGGCCTGCGCTGCGGAGCCGGGGGCGCCAGCGCCTCCCTGAGCAGCTCCGCCATGCGCTGCCGGGCGGCCTTCCGATTGCGCAGCTGGGAGCGGTGCTCGGAGGCCTCGACCGCCAGCTCGCTCCCACGGAGCCGGGAGCGCAGCGACGCCATGGCGCGTCGGCGCTGGTCGTCGGTCAGGGCCGTGCAGGAGGCGAGGTCCAGCCGCAGCCGGACCCGGGTGTCGGTCGTGTTCACCGACTGGCCCCCGGGGCCCGAGGACCGCGTGAACCGCTCGTCGAGCTCGGCGGCGGGGACGACGAGACCCCGGGGGATGCCGGGGCCCGGGGGGATCCTGAGATCCTCCATGCGGCCACCGTCCTTCCCTCGGGGTCTCGCGTCCAGGTCGATGATCGGCCTGCTCAGCCGATCCCGCCGAGCGGCCCTCGATGCCGGCTCGTCCTCCCACTCCACCGGCCGGGCCGATCAGTGCCCGGGATCATCAGTGCTCGAGACGATAGAGGAATGCGGCCATGGCGTCGCGGTGGGTCTGGTGCATCGGGCGGAAGGTGCCGTCGGGCCAGCCGGTGGTGATGCCCTGGGCTCGGGCCCAGTGGATCTC
>NZ_VDOR01000059.1 GCF_007666205.1 Kocuria palustris | reverse complement strand
TCCCAGCTATCATAAATGAATTAATGAAAAAGGATGGTACTTTACATCCAGATAGATTAACAGTTACCGGTAAATCCTTGAGAGAAAATAATGAAGGTAAAAACATCAAAAATTTTGAAGTTATTCATCCTCTTGAAAACCCTTATGATAAGCAAGGTGGATTATCTGTTTTATTCGGAAACCTCGCACCTAAAGGAGCGGTAATCAAGGTCGGT
>NZ_VDOR01000058.1 GCF_007666205.1 Kocuria palustris | reverse complement strand
GAATTAGAAAAGAAATGGGATGGTGGACGCATCCAGCAATGGGCTATGGTCATGAATCAACTATTAGTTCATGACCACCTAAAGGAACGTGTGAAGAAATATCTAGAATAACTTACACACTTTTCTTGACAAGCCCATATTTTTTGCAATTCCTTTTTCATTCCCATCACCTACGTTTGTTATGAGTTTTAGATGATGATTAATTTGAATATGTAC
>NZ_VDOR01000057.1 GCF_007666205.1 Kocuria palustris | reverse complement strand
AAAGGACATTGCAAAAGTGCATGTAGACAGCTGGAGGACAACATACCACGAAATTATCCCGATTGATTATTTAAACAGCCTGAACTATAAGGAATTTGAAGACAAATGGAAAAGTCGCTCGTTAAAGGGAGTATTTGTTGCTCAGGACGAAATGGGTTCAGTATTCGGCTTTGCTTCATTTGGACCTCTTCGCTCTGAACAAGAAGGCTATGTCGGCGGG
>NZ_VDOR01000056.1 GCF_007666205.1 Kocuria palustris | reverse complement strand
GCATCTTCTTTAGTATAAGTTGCTAACTTTTCATCATAAAGTGTATAAGGGGATTTTCTACCATTAACAATACCATTACCTTTAAATAATTTAAGACGTACGTCACCAGAAACGAATTTTTGTGTACTATCTACAAACGCTTTTAGGCTATCAGTTAGTGGAGAAAACCAAAGTCCATTGTACGTTTGTTCCGAAAATTGTTTTTCAATAATAGGTTTAAAATGAG
>NZ_VDOR01000055.1 GCF_007666205.1 Kocuria palustris | reverse complement strand
AAAAGATATGAGAGATTTATCTAGTTTCTTTTTTTACAAGAAAAAAGAAAGTTCTTAAAGGTTTTATACTTTTGGTCGTAGAGCACACGGTTTAACGACTTAATTACGAAGTAAATAAGTCTAGTGTGTTAGACTTTAATGTTTTTTTAAGGTATTAGTGCATTTAAGCGTCAGAGCATGGCTTTATGCCGAGAAAACTATTGGTTGGAATGGCGTGTGTGTTAGCC
>NZ_VDOR01000054.1 GCF_007666205.1 Kocuria palustris | reverse complement strand
ACCCCGCACCGGCACCCGCCGACGCGGCACTTGCGAGCCTCTAACAAACCCGGGGCGATTCAAGGAGCTTGAACCTTCCGAAGCGGTCACCGAGATTGCCGAACGCGATCAGCAGCGAACCGACGACGAAGCCGTAAATATCGAGAATCCACAGCGCCTGGTCCGCGGTCGGAGGGGACTGCCGCACGGATAGGTGACATCTGATCTGGCTTGCCCGGAGGGCGGCCTGGAAGGA
>NZ_VDOR01000053.1 GCF_007666205.1 Kocuria palustris | reverse complement strand
TCAGCTGTTTTAGCAGCTCCATTGTTAATGACAATGTTCGTTCATTTATTTGGTATTCAAATACCACATATATTTATGAACCCGTGGTTCCAATTTGTATTAGCAACGCCTGTTCAATTTGTTATTGGTTGGCAATTTTATGTAGGCGCTTATAAAAACCTTCGTAATGGGTCAGCAAATATGGATGTTCTTGTCGCTTTAGGTACAAGCGCAGCCTTCTTTTATAGTATTTATGAATCGATTAAGTGGTTAATTAATACA
>NZ_VDOR01000052.1 GCF_007666205.1 Kocuria palustris | reverse complement strand
GCTAAAAGATCATTTTTATCGCTATTCTTTGAAACTCAGACAAAAAGTCAAAACAGTCACGATTGATATGTATGAACCATATATGTCACTAATCAAACAATTATTTCCTAACGCGAAGATTATTATTGATCGTTTTCATATTGTTCAATCTTTAAATCGAGCGTTAAATATGTCTAGAGTTCATGTAATGAATTGTTATAGGGCCTCAAATAGACCGCTTTATAATAAATATAAAAGTTATTGGAAATTATTTCTTAAACCTTTT
>NZ_VDOR01000051.1 GCF_007666205.1 Kocuria palustris | reverse complement strand
GCGGTGTAGGCGGGGGAGCCGGACATGCGGTAGAGCAGCGCTGCGGTGGCGTTGCGGTCGATGTCGGCGGTGGGGCGGAAGGTGCCGTCGGCCCAGCCGGTGAGCAGGCCCTGGGAGCGGGCCCAGGTGATCTCCTTGTAGAACTGCGAGCCGGGGGCGACGTCGCGGTAGGGGGAGACGCGCGGCGGGGTGTAGGCGGGGGAGCCGGCCATGCGGTAGGCCACGGCGGCCATGGCGTCGCGGTGGATGTTCTCGTTCGGGCGGAACGTCCCGTCGGACCAGCCG
>NZ_VDOR01000050.1 GCF_007666205.1 Kocuria palustris | reverse complement strand
CTAGGGCGTGTCTCCTTTATTGACCATTCCAGCACTGACACGGTGGTGTTGTGACTACGAAGCAACGACACCGAGTATTCACTGATGAGCAGTGGGAGAAGATTGAACCTCTCCTACCTTCGAATGCCGGCAAAAGAGCCCGACCGTTTGAAAACAACCGTCGAATCGTCGAGGGAATCGTCTACCGCTACCGTGTCGGCATCGCCTGGCGCGATCTGCCCCGTGAGCACTTCGGGCCTTGGCAGACGGTATGGAAACGTCACCGCCGCTACGCCGCCGATGGCACCTGGGACCGGGTGCTGGCCCACGTACTT
>NZ_VDOR01000004.1 GCF_007666205.1 Kocuria palustris | reverse complement strand
GGTGCTGCCATGCTCCTCATCCTCCCGTGGAATCAGAGCCTCCACCAGACCCGGGGCGATTCAAGGACTTGGCGGCGTGGTGTGGTCCGCACAACCACTGGAGGTTGCTGAGGCTGTGGTCGTCGCCTCGCACCTTGTGGTCGCACTGATTGCCGTTTGCGGTGCATCTTTGGCCGTTGGTGATCTGCTCGCACTGTCCGCCTGCTCGGGCTCGGACTTGTTCGCGGAGTCGGTGCCAGTTCTTCGGGAGTCGGTCCCGTCTGTTGGATGTGGTCCATCCGGGCATGTTGTCCTTCCTGGGGCGTTGTGTGCCCGTGGTGGCCCCCGGTGGCCTCGTGGGCTGTGAGGGCCGCAGGCGGGCGCACAGGGCTCCTGAGCATGGGTAAAGGCCCCCTCCCGCTGAGTAGCGAGAGGGGGCCGTGGTGGTGTCAGTTCTTGTGCTGCGCCCAGAACCTCGGGGCGAACTGGGCGATGGTGGCGAGGTTGCCGCCTGCGCCGTTGCCCCATGCCTGTGCGATGGCGCGCAGCTGGGCGATCTCACTGCGCTGCTCGTCGGGCTCGAGGGCCTTGAGGGTCGGGCGTCCATGGCGGCCCTGGGCGTGGAGGATGCGAAGCCAGCGGGCGACGGGTGCGATGTCGGCGTTGCGGAGCCAGTCGTTCGCACTGCCCTGGTCGACAGCGCCGAGCGCCCAGCCATGGGCCAGGCCGGCGGCGTACCGCGTCATCTGGTCCACGGCCTCCTCGCTGCGGTCTGCGGGGTCGATGCCGGCTCCTGCTGCGGCTGCGGCGTCGATGACCACGGCGTGGGCGTCGAGGGCTTCGGCTGCGGTGGTGAGGTCGCGCCAGAGCTGGGCGGATCGTTCGTTGCGGATCAACTGGGCCGGGGAGAGTCGGGAGCCGCCGAGCTCG
This sequence comes from Kocuria palustris, assembly GCF_007666205.1. Classification (GTDB taxonomy): domain Bacteria; phylum Actinomycetota; class Actinomycetes; order Actinomycetales; family Micrococcaceae; genus Kocuria; species Kocuria palustris_A. Next base: position 171,099 of record NZ_VDOR01000004.1, on the reverse strand, counting down.
TCGTATGCCGCGACGAAGGCCTGAGCGGCCTCGTTGAAGCCGGCCCGTGCCTTCGAGGCGATCGTGACCAGGTGGGCTTCGGCGGCGGCCTGGGCCTGTGCGTCGGCTGCGGCGATCAGGCGGTTGTAGACCGGCGCGATCTGGTCGAGGCGGAGTGCTTGGGTCGTCGCCCAGGCGGTCGCTGCAGCCTTCGTGTCGCCGTCTGCGAGGGCGCGTTCGTAATCCAGCTGGGCGGTCTGGCCGGCCTGGTGGGTGGCATCGCGGCGGGAGGTGATCTGGGACTTCTCCTCGGCGGCGTGCTTGATGTCCGCGGGCAGGGGCGCGAGTCCCAGGGTCGCGGCGGTGTGGGCGGCGGTCAGGGCGTTGCTCATGGTGTGGTTCCTTTCACCAGGTGTTGGGTGCGTTGAAGAAGGCCTCGGCTCGTTCGCGGGCCGGGTCGGGTTCGGGCGCCCAGCTTTGGGCGGGGTCCGGCCGCCGACTAGGCGGCTGGTCCGGGTCCGGCTGTGGGGGTGCGGGGGTGCTGGTGCCGAAGGCGTCGGCGATCAGCTCTTCGCGGGTGCGGCGGTCGGTCACTTGGGGTCCTCCTGTTGGGTGTTCGCGGCGTCGAGCAGGTCCGCGAGCTCGCAGCACACGTGGTAGGCGTCCATCTCGTCGAGAAATAGGAATGCCCCGCGCCGCTGGATTCGGTATCCGGTTTCCTCGCTGCCGTCGTCGTGCGCCCATACATAGGGCCTAACTCTGAGACGCTTGCCGGTCATTGGTCCTCCTTCTCGATTGCCTCGGCTATGTCGACCAGCTCGTCCGCGAGGGCGTACAGCTTCTCGGCGGGAACGAACACGGTCCGCCGCTCGCGACTGGTGATCTGGGCGGCGATGAGCGCCCCGCGGGTGGTGCCGTTGCGGTTGCGCCATGTCCAGGGATGGGCGCGGACCCTCACGCGGCGGCCTCCTTCGCGGTGATCTCGGAGCGACGCCGCTGACGGGCAAGGCCGGCGCGCGCCTTGGGGGTGGTCCCGCCCCAGACCCCCGCGGGTTCTTCGGCGTCGACGGCATACGACGCGCAGGCGACCCGGGCGGGGCACTTCTCGCAGTGCGCCTGGGCGTACCAAATGTCGGCCGGTGCCCCGGTGATCCAGCGATCGCCGTCCGGGCCGCGGCAGGGAATCTGCGTGGGGTGGTACTGCTCGAGCGTGGCGAGCAGCCGATCGTGGGTGGCGCTCACAGTCCGGCCTCCGAGCTGGTTGGGATGGGGCCGAGGCAGTGGCGGCGGACGAACTCCGTCCAGTCAGTGCGGCCGATCCACGGCTCCGACATGAGGGTGATCGTCGCGGCGAGCACGTCTCGCGTGGAGCAGAGCAGGGAGGCGGGGATGACGTGCGCCGGTGACGCGGTGGGGGCGCACCGGTCATGCTCCACCTGCCAGCGTGCGCGAGCCGGTGGGCGCAGGAACTCGTCTGCTGCCCCGTCGAGATGAAGCGGGGACAGGATCGCAACCGCGGCCTGGTGGGCGGCAGCGTGGGCGGCGTGCGCTGCTTCAGCGGCGGCTAGGTCGTGGTCGTAGACGCGGACAGCGCCCGTGGTGCCGGTGACCGGCCTTGAGCAGTGTTCGCAGGTGAGGTGGATGGTTGCTGGGTTCATGCTGTGGCCTCCATGGGCTGTAGGACGACGAGAGCCGACCCCGCGGATGGAGCCGGCTCGGCGCAGAGCGGGTGCCGATCCCCGTGGTCGGGGAGCATTGGGTAGGAGCACGCGGCGCACCAGGCGCCGGTGACCCGTATCAGGTGCCCGTCCTGGTCGGTGTAGGTGGGGAACTGGTCCCAACGCGTCATGCCGCACCGGCCTCTTCGGCAAGGCATCGCTGGCAGCTGGAGGCATCGAAGCCGTGCTGGCACGACCCCTCTGTGCGAACCGTGGACTCCGTGAGAGCCGTGGAACCGTGGTCGAGCGGACGCACGGTTCCACCCTTCACACGGTTGTCACGGTTCAAATGGGGGTGGGGGACTCCGAACTGTCGCCACGCCCGCTCATAGGAGCTGATGACGTAGCCGCGAGTCCGCACCGGCTGCGAAGAATGGATCTTGAACGCCGTCACCAGCATCCGCCCCATGCCCTGCGGCGTCAGACCGTTAGGCTTCTCCGGCTTCGGCCCCCACATGCGAGGGTTGTGCGCCTTGAGCCGGTCGATCAGCACCGCGGTAGGGACGAAGCTCTCGTCCTCGCTCCACACCTCACCGATGTCTTGCAGCAGCCGAACGCTGGGCCGCTCGGAGGCAAGGCCGTCCTCCCGTTCCATCTTGAGTTCCTCCATGTCCGCGGCGATCGCCGTCTCAATCCGTTCCGGCCAATGACCGCCGGCCGCGTGGGCGATCCGTGCAAGGGGCATCCACTTGTCCTTCATCCGACCGCGACACCCATCAGGCATCTGCGGCTTGACGGTGATCTGCTCGGCGGCCTGGTCGATGCAGGCGGCGAGGTTCTCGCGCAGCGCGATGGTCTCGTTCTCGATGTCGTCCCAGTCGGTCTCCTCGGCTTCCCCGTGCAGATCGGGCATGAGGAGGACTCGGATGCAGCGGGAGCGCGTGTCGTCGGGCAACGTGGGGGCGTTGCCGGCCATCACGACGGGGGCGAAGATCTCGGTCTCCCGGACTACCCAGTCGTTGCCCTGGGAGATGAGGGTCGGCTTCGTCATTCCCTTGCGGTACCCGTTGTTGATGACGGAGAAGATGTCCGAGACGCCTTCCTTGTCGGGGCGCAGACTCTTCTCGGCCTCGTCGACGAGCACTGTGCGGACCTCGGTATCGAGCACTCGGGGCAACAGAGCGGGTGAGATCGATGTAGCGAGCAGCGGCTTATGGCTGAGCTTCGCGATGTGTTCAAGCAGGGTCGTTTTCCCCGACCCGTACGTCGACGAGTCGATGATGACCCGCGGCGTGGTCCGAGTGTGCTCGAGTGCGTGCGTGTGGGCGCAGAACAGGCTGAGAGCGATGGGATCGTTCTCGTCGCTGAACACGACGAACCTGCGCAGGTGCTCGAGGACGGCGTTCAGGACGTTCTCCAGGTCGGTCACGCGGCCACCTCCTGCCGGATCTGCCCCGTGGCGTACAGCGCGCGCCAGGCGGCCACAGCGGCATCCTTGACGGCCTGCCCGGCCTCCGGGGAGCCCTGGTCCGGGACAGCGCGCAGACGGGGCTGTAGGGCCGGGGACGGGCCGAGGTCGACGCCGAAGTCGGCTGCGCACAGCTGGACGCGGGCGCGCTCAGCGGACGAGCCGGCGCGGTAGCCGACATGCCAGAGGTTCAGAGCCACCGGATCGTTGGATTTCAGGAGATTTTCTGTAACATCGGAGACAGAGCGCCCTGGTGCCGCTACGCTGGTCGTAGTCATTCGTTGTCCTCTCTTCGCCGTGGTGGGCGAGGGGATATGAAGCAGCCCCGCCGGTTGGTCCCTGGCGGGGCTGCAGTCGTATGCAGGTCGGTTTCTGGTCGGTCAGCTAACGAGGGCGTGGGCGCCGAGCGTGTTCAGCCAGAACAGCGCGCTGAACGCGAGGACGACGATCGCGGAATCGCGGAGCTCGCTCACCGCTGGCCCTCCCGCTCGGCGCGGGCGATCACGTCGTGGTAGCGCAGGAGCGCGGCGGACGCTCGGAGAAGGTCCGCAGCGCAGAGGGCTTCACCATCCGGGGTGAAGACCCGCGTGCCGTTCCCTGGAGCCCACTCGGAGTACAAGTCCACGCCGGGGACGACGAGGGCCGGCCCCATCCAGAACAGCGGCGCCTTGTCCGTGGCGCGGCGTAGGTCGCCGTCCTCCCGGGGTTCGAGGTCGAACTCCGGCTGAAAGCCCGCAGGGGGCTGGATACGGGTAAGATCGGTGATGACGCTCATTGCGCTGTCCTATCGATAGTGCTGATGGGTGCTGCGGCGGTCGCGATCCTGTTCTTGGCGGAATGGTCGCGATCGTCGTTCTTCTTCTTCGGGCTGGTGATGTGGTCCCTGCCGGTGTCATGCGTGTCGAACGGCTCCGGCGGGGTGTCCCCGCGGCGGCGGATCATCGGGCGTACTCCCGCAAGACGTTGCGGATCGCCTCAGCCGGAGTCGGATCCGCATAAGTTGTGCGGTTCGAGTCCCAACCGCGGTCTGGTCGAAGGCCGTCCTGCAAGTCGAGAACGACCTTCGCGATGTCGCTGGCCTTCCGATTGGAGAGCGTCAGCATCGCCAGGTCGTACCCGTCTGCTCCTTCATCGGAGAGGTGCGCTCTGAGCTTCGCGGCTTCGTTGTGCACCTGCTGGCGCATGTCCATGAGTCGAGACATAGGGGATCTCCGTTCCGGCCGTCGAAGCGACCGTTGTTCAGCACCGTGTGGTGCCTGCCGCTGCATGCGGCCTTAGCTGGGGTGGTCAGGCGGCGTCGCCGGTGATGGTGCGGGTCTGGTCTCGGATGTACTTCTCAACGGCGTCCGGGGAGTAGTAGATCTTCCGACCCACGCGGAAGAACTCCGGCCCGGTCCCGCGGTATCGGTGCTGTGCCCATGAGCCCCGCGTGGTTCCGGGGAACTGCTGGATCATGTCCTCGATCGTCAGTGGCTTGGTCTGCATTTCTCGCCCCTCCTGGGGATCGTGCGGCGTCACAGGTTTCCGATCCTGCAACCTTGTGATTGAGAGCGTACAGGCGAAAGCGGCTCATCACAAGTCCACGGGAGTGCAGACTTGAGACGTGTGGCACGCTTGCTGACGATGACCACCATTTCCGAAGTCGTGGGGCACAACCTGCGACGCCACCGTGCCGACCACACCCTCACCCTGGACGAGGTTGCCCGCGGGCTGCGCATGTACAGCGGCGAGCTATGGGGCTCAGGGCGCGTCTCGCGGTTCGAGCACGGTGACAGCCCCGTCAGCGTCGACACGCTGATCCTGCTGGCCATCACCCTCACTGACCTGACCGGCGAGCCCGTAGCGCCCGCAGATCTGCTGGAGGCTCAAGGTGAGGTGACCATTGGGCAAGCACCCGAGCAGGGTGGTGAAGGTGCCGCCCCTGGGCTCGTCGTCGACGGCCCCATGGTCGGGAAGTACCTGCTCGGGCAGACGGTCGGACTTCACTACCCATTCAAGCTGGAGCTTGACGATCTGCCACTGGCGGACCGGAGGGCGGCAGATGCGCTGGGCATCGATGAACAGCAGTTCCGAGAGCACTCCAGGAAGCTGTGGGGCCGTCTCATGTCCGCCGAGGTCGAGGCCCAGGCGCCGCCCGGTGCCACCGCGCAGAAGAAGGGGCGGATCACCCGGACCTTGCGGGCTGAGATGCAGAAGGCGCTGGATCGTGGCAACGATTGAGTCCTACGCGACGAAGGCCGGCCGCCGCTATCGGGTGAGGTATAGGACTCCGGATCGTCGTCAGACGGACAAGCGCGGTTTCACGACCAAGAGGGATGCCGAGCGCTTCGCCCGTACCGTCGAAGTGTCGAAGGACCGCGGCGAGTGGATCGACCCTGCTGACACCCGTGTGACCATCGGCGCGTTGGGAGAGCGGTGGATCGCCAGCCGCTCGAGCCTCAAGCCCTCCACACTGCGGACTGTGGAGTCCGCGTGGCGGAACCATGTGCAGCCGCGTTGGGGCACCACGGCGGTCACGGATGTGCGGTTCTCCGCCGTCGAGGAATGGGCCGCTGGACTCGCACGGGAGAAGTCGCCCACGACGGTGAAGCGCGCTCACGGAGTGCTGTCGTCGATCCTGGCCGGCGCCGTCCGTGACCGCCGCATCCTCGCGAACCCGGCTGAGGGTGTCGCGTTGCCCCGGAAGGTGGCGAAGCCCCATGTGTACCTGTCGCATGATCAGCTGCACGCCCTTGCGGCAGCCTCCGACCGGCCCGCTCTAGTCCTGGTGCTCGGTTACACCGGCCTGCGGTGGGGCGAGGCGATCGGGCTGCGCGTGAAGGACGTGGACACCACCCGCCGGCGGATCAAAGTCGAGCGCAACGCCGTGCAAATCACCGGCTCCAAGTTCGAGGTGGGGACCCCGAAGTCTCACAAGCAGCGCGCCGTCCCATACCCGGCGTTCCTGGCCCCGCTGGTGGCCGAACAGCTCGAGGGGAAGGCCGCCGACGATCTGGTGTTCCCCGGTCGTTCTGGTGGCTTCCAGCCGCGCCCCAACCTGTTCACCGGCGACGGTGGCACGCGCTCGTGGTTCACCGCTGCCTTGCAGCGCGCCGGCCTGCCGAAGATGACCGTTCACGACCTCCGCCACACTGCGGCGTCGCTGGCGGTGGCCTCCGGCGCCAACGTGAAGGCCGTGCAGCGGATGCTCGGACACGCCTCCGCAGCGATGACCTTGGACGTCTACGCAGACCTGTTCGATGACGATCTCGAGGCCGTGGCGACCTCGCTGGATCACGCCTTCTCGCAGACGAATGTGGGCAGAACGTGGGCAGAAGGCCAGGCCCGGACATGAAGAAGGCCCCTACTCCCGCGTGATTCCGGGGAAGTAGGGGCCAATCTGGGGGTGCCCAAGGTGGGACTCGAACCCACACTCCGAAGAACCGCATTTTGAGTGCGGCGCGTCTGCCGATTCCGCCACTTGGGCGCGGTCCGCGCACCTGCACCCTACCGCAGGGCGCCATGCGCGGCCGGGCGCGGGTGGATAGGCTGGAGGCCACCTGCCGCATCCCGGCGCCGGCCGGGGCCGCGGCGTCCAGGGCTCCGGCGCGACGCGCAGGGGCCGATCCGCAGGGCCACCGCCGCCGACGCTGAGGAGCACCCGCCGTGACCGAGAATCCCGAACCGCTGGACCTCCCCGTCCCGGGTGCCTCCGGCGGGACCTCAGAGCCCGCCCCGGAGGAGGCGCCCTCGCAGCAGCGGCGCCGCGTGGTGGTCGCCGAGGACGACTCGATGATCCGCATGGACGTCGTGGAGATGCTGGGCGCCGAGGGCTACGACGTCGTGGGCGAGGCCGCCGACGGGCGCAAGGCCGTGGACCTGACCCGCGAGCTCGAGCCCGACCTCGTGCTCATGGACGTGAAGATGCCGATCCTCGACGGCATCTCGGCCGCCGAGGAGATCGCCGCCGAGCGCATCGCCCCGGTCGTCCTGCTCACCGCCTTCAGCCAGAAGGAGCTCGTCGAGCGCGCCCGCGAGGCCGGTGCCATGGCCTACGTCGTCAAGCCCTACACCGCCGCGGACCTGGTCCCGGCGATCGAGGTCGCGCTCTCGCGCTTCGACGAGATCGTGGCCCTCGAGGACGAGGTCTCTGAGATGAAGGACCAGTTCGAGACCCGCAAGCTGGTCGAGCGCGCGAAGTCCCTGCTGATCACCCGGATGGGCCTCACCGAGCCGGAGGCGTTCCGCTGGATCCAGAAGACGTCGATGGATCGGCGCCTGTCCATGCGCGAGGTCGCCGACGCGATCCTCAGCCAGGTCGGCTGAGCCGCCCGAGCCGGACCGCGGTGTCCGGGCCCGCCCCTAGGATGGGCGCGTGAGCACGAAGACCAGCACCGAGACCTCCGCCCCGTCGTCCGTGACGATCGGGGTCAAGACCGATGCCCCGGTGGAGGTGCCCCTGCCGCAGCGGATCGAGCGCCCCGAGCGCCGCCTGCTGCTGATCGACGGCCACTCGCTGGCCTTCCGCGCGTTCTTCGCGCTCTCGCGCGCCGCGGAGTACGGGAACGGGCCGTCGTTCGTGACCGAGGACGGCACGCACACGGAGGCCGTCTACGGCTTCCTGAACACGCTGGCCAAGATGCTCCGGGAGCAGAGGCCCACGCACCTGGTCGTGACCTTCGACCTCGAGGGCCCCACCCTGCGCTCCCAGGAGTACGGCGACTACAAGGGCGGCCGCGACGAGACCCCGGAGGCGTTCCTGGGCCAGATCCCGCGCATCCAGCAGGTGCTCGAGGCGCTGGAGATCCCCATCGTCACCAAGGAGGGCTACGAGGCCGACGACGTCCTGGCCACCCTCGCGGCACAGGGGTCCCGTCAGGAGTTCGAGGTCCTCGTCTTCTCGGGCGACCGCGACGCCTTCCAGATGGTCGACGAGAACGTGACCATCGTGTACCCGGGCCGCACCCCGTCCGACCTGCGGCTCATGGACGCTGCGGCGGTGCTGGAGAAGTACAAGGTCGCCCCGCAGAACTACCCGGACCTCGCGGCGCTGACCGGCGAGCAGGCCGACAACCTCCCCGGCGTGCCGGGCGTGGGGCCGGGCTTCGCGGCCAAGTGGATCGAGGCCTACGGCCCGGTCGAGTCGATCCTGGACCACGCCGGGAGCATCACCGGCAAGAAGGGCGAGGCCCTGCGCGAGAACCTGGATCTGGTGCGCCGCAACCGCCGCCTCAACCGACTGGAGACGGACCTCGAGCTCGGCTTCTCGATCGACGACGCCGCGATCCCGGCACCGGACACCCAGCGCGTCGGGGAGATCTTCGACGAGCTCGAGTTCGGCTCCGGGCTGCGCGGCCGGCTCTTCGAGGCTCTCGCGGCGGAGGACGCCGCCCCCCGGGCGGCGGCGCCGGTCATCGAGCAGGTCGAGGCCGCGCAGACCGCCGAGCAGCTCGCGGCATGGCTCGAGCGCTCCGGCGACGCGCCTGTGGCCGTGCGCCCGGTCCGTCATGACGACGACGCCCGCCTCCCCGGCGCCCGCGATGTCACGGAGCTGCTGCTGGTGTGCGCCGGCCAGGGGGAGGGCGCCCCCTCGGCCCTGCAGATCGACCTGAGCGCGGCCGACGACGAGCTCGACGGCGCCCTGGCGAGCTGGCTCTCCGACGAGCAGCGGCCGAAGGTGGTCGTCGGACTGAAGGAGCTGTGGAAGTCGCTGCGCGTGCGCGGCCTCGAGCTGGCCGGCGCGATCGACGACGTCCAGCTCTCCGCCTACCTCATCGAGCCGGCGCGCAGCGGCTACGACCTCGAGGGCCTGCTGGCCGCGCACCTGGACATCGAGATCGAGGACTTCCAGGAGCCGTCGGCCGCCGCGGAGGGGCAGACCTCGCTGGACGTCGCGGGGGACGCCGCGGGACAGGCCCGCACGTCGCAGGCGCGCCTGCTGCACGAGGCCTCGCTCGGGCTCTCGGCCCTGCAGCTCTCCCGGCACCTGCGCGAGCGCCTCGAGGCCGACAACCAGCTGGAGCTGCTCACCGGGATGGATCTGCCGCTGGCCCGGATCCTGGGGCAGATGGAGCTCACGGGAGTCGCCGTCGACTCGCAGCGCGTCACCGAGCTGATCGACGACCTCGAGGGGCCGATCCGACAGGCCTGGGAGACCGCGCAGTCGATCGTCCCCCGCGAGGACGGCGAGCCGGAGGTCAACCTCGGCTCGACCAAGCAGCTGCAGACCGTGCTCTTCGAGACTCTGGGGCTGCCGCCGACCAAGAAGATCAAGACCGGCTACACGACCTCGGCCTCCGCCGTGGCGGATCTGCTCACCAGGGTCGATCCGGAGTCCGACGGCGCCCGGTTCCTGCTGGCCCTGATGCGCTGGCGCGACACCAGCAAGCTCAAGCAGATCGTGCAGGGCCTGCGCCAGGCCGTGGCCGACGACGGGCGCATCCACACCGACTACCAGCAGACCGTGGCCGCCACGGGGCGCCTGTCGTCCACGGATCCGAACCTGCAGAACATCCCGGTGCGCAGCGAGGAGGGCCGGCGCACCCGCGCCGTCTTCGTCGTGGGCTCCGACGATCAGGGGCCCCTCGAGACCCTGGTGACGGCCGACTACTCGCAGATCGAGATGCGGGTGATGGCCCACCTGTCCGGGGACGAGGCCCTGATCGACGCGTTCCGCCAGGGGGAGGACCTGCATCGCTACGTCGGCTCCAAGGTCTTCTCGGTCGCCCCGGAGGACGTCACCTCCGAGATGCGCGCCAAGGTCAAGGCCATGAGCTACGGGCTCGTCTACGGCCTGAGCTCCTACGGGCTGTCCCAGCAGCTGCAGATCTCGGTCGACGAGGCGCGGACCATGATGTCCGACTACTTCAAGCGCTTCGGCGGCGTGCGGGACTACCTGCGCGGCGTCGTGGAGGAGGCTCGCGAGGCCGGCTACACCGCCACGATCGACGGCCGCCGCCGGTACCTGCCGGATCTGGCCAGCGACAACCGCCAGGCCCGCCAGGGAGCGGAGCGCGCCGCGCTCAACGCGCCCATCCAGGGCTCCGCGGCCGACATCATCAAGCGGGCCATGATCAATGTGGACCGCGCGCTGGCCCAGGACGGCCTGCGCTCCCGGGTGCTGCTGCAGGTGCACGACGAGCTGGTGGTCGAGGCGGCCGCCGGCGAGGTCGAGCGCGTGACCGAGATCCTGCGCGAGCAGATGGGCGCCGCCGCCGAGCTCTCGGTGCCCCTCGAGGTCAACGTGGGCACGGGCCCCGACTGGAACGCCGCCGCGCACTGAGCCCCCGGCCCTCCTCGGAGCACGTGCTCGCGGGGCCCCTCCCGAGTGCTCACGCGCTCGGGAGTGTTGATGCGCGCTGATCCGGCCGTTAGACTTGATCGGTGCACCGTGTGCACCCGTACGATCCGCTCGCCCGCGGCCGATGCGCCGCAGCGGCGAGCCGAAGACCGAACCGACCACTTTCCAATTCCATCGGAGTCCCTACTACATGACCACCACCACCCCGCAGGTCGCCGTCAACGACATCGGAACCGAGGAGGACTTCCTCGCCGCCGTCGATGCGACCATCAAGTACTTCAACGACGGCGACCTCGTGGAGGGCACTGTCGTCAAGGTCGATCGTGACGAGGTCCTCCTCGACATCGGCTACAAGACTGAGGGTGTCATCCCGTCCCGCGAGCTCTCGATCAAGCACGACATCAACCCCGACTCCGTCGTGGCCGTCGGCGATCAGGTCGAGGCCCTGGTCCTCACCAAGGAGGACAAGGAAGGCCGCCTGATCCTGTCCAAGAAGCGGGCTCAGTACGAGCGCGCCTGGGGCGACATCGAGAAGATCAAGGAAGAGGACGGCGTCGTCAACGGCACCGTCATCGAGGTGGTCAAGGGCGGCCTCATCCTGGACATCGGCCTGCGCGGCTTCCTGCCGGCATCGCTCGTGGAGATGCGCCGCGTGCGCGATCTGGCCCCGTACATCGGCCAGCAGCTCGAGGCCAAGATCATCGAGCTCGACAAGAACCGCAACAACGTCGTGCTCTCGCGCCGCGCGTGGCTCGAGCAGACCCAGTCCGAGGTCCGCTCCGACTTCCTCAACAAGCTCCAGAAGGGCCAGGTCCGCACGGGCCACGTGTCCTCGATCGTCAACTTCGGCGCCTTCGTCGATCTCGGCGGCGTCGACGGCCTGGTGCACGTCTCGGAGCTGTCCTGGAAGCACATCGACCACCCGGGCGAGGTCGTCGAGGTCGGCCAGGAGGTCAAGGTCGAGGTCCTGGACGTCGACATGGACCGCGAGCGCGTCTCCCTGTCGCTGAAGGCCACCCAGGAGGATCCCTGGCAGCTCTTCGCCCGCACCCACGCGCTCGGCCAGGTCGTGCCGGGCAAGGTCACCAAGCTCGTCCCGTTCGGTGCGTTCGTGCGCGTCGAGGACGGCATCGAGGGCCTGGTGCACATCTCCGAGCTGGCCCAGCGCCACGTCGACATGGCCGAGCAGGTCGTCTCCGTCGGCGAGGAGCTGTTCGTCAAGGTCATCGACATCGACCTGGATCGCCGCCGCATCTCCCTGTCGCTCAAGCAGGCCAACGACGGCGTGGACCCGGACTCGACCGAGTTCGATCCCGCGCAGTACGGCATGGCCGCCGAGTACGACGAGCAGGGCAACTACAAGTACCCCGAGGGCTTCGATCCCGAGACCAACGAGTGGATCGAGGGCTTCGAGGAGCAGCGCGCCGCCTGGGAGCAGCAGTACGCCGAGGCCCAGGCCCGCTGGGAGGCCCACAAGGAGCAGGTGCGCCGCCACCTCAACGAGGACGCCGAGGCTGCTGTCGCCGGCGCCGGCGTGGCCACCTCGTCCTCGTCGAGCTCCGCCCCGAGCTCGTCCTCGCAGTCGGCCCCGTCGTCGTACTCCTCGGACGCCCAGGACGAGGACGGCGGCACCCTGGCCTCCGACGAGGCCCTCGCCGCCCTGCGCGAGAAGCTCACCGGCAACTGATCGCGCAGGCCGCGGCTCGAGGCTCGTCCTCGCGCCCGCGGGCTGATCCGAAGGCCCCCGCCGCTCGCCGGCGGGGGCCTTCGCCGTGCCGGGGGTCTCACGGTCCCCGAGGCCCGCGGGGCGCGCCGACCGGCTCCGGGCGCTCGACGATCTCGCATAGGGTGGAGCGCGGCTTCCGACGGCTCGCCCGTCGATGCCGCGGCTGGCCTCCGGGCAGACCGCGCCGCCTCCTCCGCCTCCACCCCCTGGGAGCCCCACGTCCATGCTCACCAAGCTCCATGACCGACTGGGGCTGCGGACCAGCCCGCAGATCTTCTTCGCCGCGTCCGGATTCGTGGTGGCCTTCGCCGTGATCATGGTGATCTTCCCCGGCGGGGTCGCGGGCGTCTTCGGGACGCTGGCCGCCTGGATCTCCGCGAATCTGGGCTGGTTCTACGTCACCGCGATCACCTGCATGCTGATCTTCGCCTTCGGGCTGGCCATGAGCCGGTACGGGCGGATCAAGCTCGGCGACGACGACGCCGAGCCCGAGTACTCCGGCATGGCCTGGTTCGGGATGCTCTTCGCTGCCGGCGTCGGGGCCGTCCTGATGTTCTGGGGCGTCGCCGAGCCGGTGAACCACTATGCGAACCCGCCGATGTACGGCGTGGAGGCGCAATCGGTGCAGGCGGCCTCGGACGCCCTGGGCATCGCGAACTTCCACTTCGGGCTGCACATGTGGGGGATCTTCATCGTGCCGGGGCTGGCCTTCGCGTACTTCACGTACAAGCGCAAGCTGCCGCCGCGGGTCTCGTCATCGTTCCAGCCCCTGCTGGGCGACGGCATCCACGGGCCCATCGGCAAGACGATCGACGCCATGACGGTGATCGCCACGATCTTCGGCCTGGCCGTGTCGATCGGGCAGGGCGCCATGCAGATCAACGGCGGGCTGGACGTCATGTACGGGATCCCCATGGCCGGATGGGTGCAGGCGCTCATCGTCGCCGTGATCACCGCGGTGGCCCTCGTCTCGGTGATCGCCGGGATGGACAAGGGCGTCAAGCGGCTGTCGTACCTCAACATCTTCCTGGCGATCGCCCTGCTGCTGTTCCTGCTGATGTTCGGGGCCACCACCGAGGTGATGAAGGGCACGGTCGAATCCGCAGGGCGCTACCTGGCCATGCTGCCCACCCTGGCGTTCTTCAACACCGCGTGGGGCGACAGCGACTGGACCGGGACCTGGACGGTGTTCTACTTCGCGTGGACGGCCACCTGGGCCCCGTTCGTCGGGATGTTCATCGCCAAGATCTCCCGCGGGCGCACGATCCGCGAGTTCGTCGTCGCGGTGCTGATCATCCCGTCGCTGTTCGTGCTGCTGTGGATCGGGATCATGGGCGTCAACGCCTTCCGGATCGAGCGCGAGGGCGGGAGCCTGGTGCAGACGATCGTCGAGGACGGGGACGTCCCGGCGTCGCTCTTCGAGTTCCTGGGCCACTTCCCGCTGCTCGAGCTGACCGCCGTGCTCGCGCTCGTGCTCATCACGATCTTCTTCATCACCTCCCTGGACTCGGGGGCGCTGGTCCTGGACGCCATGGCCTCGGGGCACGAGGACGCCGCGCCCATGCGCCAGCGGGTGTTCTGGACCCTGGCGATCGGCGGGATCTGCGTCGTGCTTCTGCTGGGCTCCGGCGAGGATGCGCTCACTGCGCTGCAGGAGGTCATCAAGGTCTTCGGCCTGCCCATCACGGCGATGATGTTCGTCCAGGCGCTGATGGTGATCCAGGCGGTGCGCGAGGACTTCGGCGGCGCGCGCCCGATCCGCACCCGGCAGTGGAAGCAGGTGCTCCCGCTGGAGGAGTACCACCGCCGCGCGGGGGAGAGCGGCTACGACATGGACGACTACACCATGCGGCCCGACTTCGAGCCGGGCACGGAGCCGGAGTACGAGACCCATCAGCCCCGGACCTGGCGGACCGAGCGGGAGAACGGCGACGGCTCGCCGCGTTAGGGCAGCCCGGGCGCCGATTGAGCACCGGACGAGGCCCTGCGCGCCTGCGGGCCGCCGGTCAGCCGAGATCCACCCAGCCGGTCCCGTCGTCGCGCAGCCGGCCGGTGCCCGAGGTCACCTCGGCCACGACGGCCCGCAGGTGCTCCACGGCGTCGTCCCGGTCCTCGACGGCCGCGCGCACGAGCGCCTCGGCGGCCCCGTAGTCGGTGCCCAGCACGGCGATGCCGCTCGTGCGCAGCTCGTTCTCGAGCTTGCCGGCGAAACCGGGGGAGACGGCCAGACTCACGTGCCGGCGCCGGGCCCGCGTGCACAGGGGAGCCGTCGCCAGCGTCTCGGCCACGGCCTGGGAGTAGGCGCGGACCAGCCCGCCGGCGCCCAGCAGCGTCCCGCCGAACCAGCGCACCACGACCGCGCAGACGTCCGAGAGATCGGCGGGCGGCTCCGCGTCCGCGGCCGGGGAACCCGCGCCGGAGGGGCCGCGGTGCTGCGTCAGCGCCTCGAGCATGGGGGCACCCGCGGTGCCGGAGGGCTCGCCGTCGTCGTTCGAGCGCTGGACCGCCCGGTCCGGGCCCAGCACGAAGGCCGAGCAGTGGTGCCGGGCGTCGTGATGCCGCCGGCGCAGCTGCGCGACGAGGTCGCGGGCCTGCTCCTCGGTCTGCACGCGGCGCAGGACGCACAGGAAGCGCGAGCGCCTGATCTCGATCTCGTGGGCGATCTCGTCGTGCGCGGACAGGACGGTGTAGCGCTGGGGCATGCCCCGATCCTAGGAGGCGGGTGCCGGAGCGGAGGACGGCAGGGCCGATCGGCGGGCCCGGCCGCTAGCCTGGGCCCATGACGATGATCGGACTCACCGGGGGCATCGCCTCCGGCAAATCGACGGCGGCCCGGCGTCTGCGGGAGCACGGGGCCGTGCTGATCGACGCGGATGCCGTGGTCCGCGAGCTGCAGGGCCCGGGCGGCGCTGCGATCGAGCCGATGGTCGAGGCCTTCGGCTCCGGGATCCTGGGGCCCGACGGGGCACTCGACCGGCCCGCCCTGGGGCGCCGGGTCTTCGCCGACCCGCAGGCCCGCGAACGCCTCAACGCCATCGTGCATCCGCTGGTCCGGGAGCGATCCCGCGAGCTCGTGGAGCAGGCCCGAGCCAAGCGCCCCGGGGCCGTGATCGTGCGCGACATCCCGCTGCTCGTGGAGACCGGCCAGGCCGAGGAGATGGACCTCGTGCTCGTGATCGAGGCGCCGCGCGAGCAGCGGATCCGGCGGATGGTCGAGGACCGGGGGATGAGCCCCGAGGACGCCGCGGCCAGGATCGACGCCCAGGCCACGGACGCGCAGCGCCGGGAGGCCGCCGACGACGTCCTGGTCAACGACGGGACGGTGGCCGAGCTCGTCGCCGCGGTGGATGCATGGTGGGAGCGCCGCGTTCCATGACGGAGCCGTCGTCCCAGGTCGGAGCGGTGTGTCCGGTGCCGTCTGGGGCCAGCGCGGATCCCCGCCTACCGTGGAGGCGCGCCCGAGGCGGCTAGAGCGCACCCCGCACCGCGAACACCGGTCGACCATCACCACCAGGGCTGCGCGGCCTCCGTCCTCGTCACCCTCTACCTCGGCATGCGCCGCGGCGCATGTGCGCAGGCCGCGGACCCACCTATGCTCACCAGACTGCACGACGCCCTGCATCTGCGCACCAATCCCGTCATCTTCTTCGCGGCCGTGATCATCGTCCTGGGCTTCGTCCTGGGATCCCTGCTGTTCACCGACGCCATGAACGCCTTCTTCGCGGGCGGCTCCGGCTGGATCATGGAGAACCTCGGCTGGTTCTACATCCTGGGCGTCTCCGTCTTCCTGCTGTTCCTGGTCTACATCGGCATCAGCCGCTTCGGCGGCCTGCGGCTGGGCGCCCAGGACTCCCGCCCGGAGCACTCGACGCTCGCGTGGTTCGCGATGCTCTTCGCGGCCGGGATCGGGACGATCCTGATGTTCTGGGCCGTCGCCGAGCCGATCTCGCACTTCGCCGAGCCGCCGTTCCACGGGGTCGAGCCGGAGGGCCAGGAGGCCGCGCGCAGCGCCATGGCCATCACCCTCTACCACTTCGGCCTGCACACCTGGACGATCTTCGCGCTGCCGGCCCTGTGCTTCGGCTATTTCATGTACAAGCGCAACCTCCCGCCGCGCGTCTCGTCGATGTTCCAGCCCCTGCTGGGCGCCCGCATCCACGGACCGGTGGGCAAGACGATCGACATCGTCGCGCTCGTGGGGACCCTGACCGGCGTGGCCGTGTCGATCGGCCTGGGCACCCTCCAGATCAACGCCGGTCTGGCGACCCTGTTCGGGATCTCGGAGTCGGCGCTGAGCCAGCTGCTCATCATCGTCGCGGTGACCATCGTGGCCTCGGTCTCGGTGGCCCTGGGCCTGGACCGGGGCATCAAGGTGCTGTCCAACGCCAACATCCTGCTGGCGGTGGGCCTGCTCGTCTTCGTGCTGGTCTCCGGCCCGACCGTGATGATGCTGCGCGGGGCGATCGAGTGGTTCGGCGTGTACATGCAGGAGCTGCCCGGGCTGATGTTCTGGAACGACACCCTCGGCGACACCGGCTGGCAGAGCGGCTGGACGGTCTTCTACTGGGCCTGGACGATCACGTGGTCGCCGTTCGTCGGCATCTTCATCGCGCAGATCTCCAAGGGCCGCTCCATCCGCCAGTTCATCGGGGGAGTGCTCGGCCTGCCCGTGCTGTTCTCGGTGATCTGGTTCGGCATCTTCGGCACGGGCGTCTTCGACATCGAGCTCAACCAGGGCGGCGGGCTCGTGGAGGCCGTCGTGGGCGAGGGGGACATCCCCGGGGCGCTGTTCGCCTTCCTGGGGCACTTCCCGCTGACCGAGCTCGTCTCGGTGCTCGCGATCATCATCGTCTCCCTGTTCTTCATCACCTCGATGGACTCCGCCGGGCTCGTCATGGACAACATGGCCAGCGGCCACGACGACGTGTCCCCGGTGCACCAGCGGGTGTGGTGGGTCCTCGCCATCGGCGCGGTCGCGGCGACCATCCTGCTGGGCGCCGGCGAGGCCGGGCTGACCGCCCTGGAGAACGTGGCGATCCTGATCGGGCTGCCGTTCTTCGTGCTCGGCTACTTCCAGATGTGGTCGCTGCTGCGCGCCATGCGCGAGGACGCAGGGGAGGTCGCGCCCCTGCAGACCCGGCGCTGGCGCCGGACGCTGCCGCCCGAAGAGTACGAGCGCCGCTCCGCCGACGGCCGCCTCGATCCCGACGTCGTCGTGGCGCCCGATCACTACGACGGCTCCGAGCCCGAGCACGCCCCGCAGCTCGCGCACCCCGAGCAGCCGGAGGTCGTGCTGGCCCACCGCCGGCGCACGGGCGGGTTGCAGGGGATCGATGCCTCGGCGGATCCCGGCGCGATCCGGGATCGGGGCGAGGACCGCGAGAGCGGCACGACGCCGGGCCGGAGCTCGGGCAAGGGCTCGACGGACGGTTCGAGCCCGCTGCGCTGAGCCGCGGCTCCTCGCGGCCGAGGGCCCGGTGCGCACCGGGCCGCTGCGCTGTCGGCGCCCGGGCGTAGCCTGGTCCGCATGAGCCTTGCCCAGGAGATCCATCGCGTCGTCGCCCCGTTCGAGGTCGTCTCCGAGTTCCAGCCCGCCGGCGATCAGCCCAAGGCCATCGCCGAGCTGACGCGCCGGGTGGAGGACGGGGAGAAGGACATCGTCCTGCTCGGCGCCACGGGCACCGGCAAGTCGGCCACGGCCGCGTGGCTGGTCGAGTCCGTCCAGCGCCCCACGCTGCTCATGGTCCAGAACAAGACGCTGGCCGCGCAGCTGGCCAGCGAGCTGCGCGAGCTGCTGCCGCACAACGCCGTCGAGTACTTCGTCTCGTACTACGACTACTACCAGCCGGAGGCCTACGTCCCGCAGACGGACACCTTCATCGAGAAGGACTCCTCGATCAACGAGGAGGTCGAGCGCCTGCGCCACTCCGCCACCAACGCCCTGCTCACGCGCCGCGACGTCGTGGTGGTCTCCACGGTCTCCTGCATCTACGGCCTGGGCACCCCGGAGGAGTACATCCGGCAGATGGTGACCCTCCGGGTGGGCGATCAGCTGGACCGGGACGACCTCCTGCGCCAGTTCGTGAACATGCAGTACGCGCGCAATGACATGGACTTCCACCGCGGGACCTTCCGCGTGCGCGGCGACACGGTGGAGATCATCCCCATGTACGAGGAGCACGCGATCCGCATCGAGTTCTTCGGCGACGAGATCGAGGCGATCTACACGCTGCACCCCGTGACGGGGGAGGTCATCCGCGACGAGCAGGAGATGTACGTCTTCCCGGCCTCGCACTACGTGGCCGGCGCCGATCGGATGTCCCGGGCCGTCGGCCAGATCGAGGACGAGCTGCGCGATCGGCTCGACGAGCTCGAGTCCCAGAACAAGCTCGTCGAGGCCCAGCGGCTGCGCATGCGCACCACGTACGACCTCGAGATGATGGAGCAGATGGGCTACTGCAACGGCATCGAGAACTACTCGCGGCACATCGACGGCCGCGATGCCGGCTCGGCCCCCCACTGCCTGCTCGACTACTTCCCCGACGACTTCATGCTCATCGTCGACGAGTCCCACGTCACGGTCCCGCAGATCGGCGGCATGTACGAAGGCGACATGTCCCGCAAGCGCACGCTCGTGGACCACGGCTTCCGCCTGCCGTCGGCCCTCGACAACCGGCCGCTGACCTGGGACGAGTTCCTCGAGCGCATCGGGCAGACCGTCTACATGTCCGCCACGCCGGGGCCGTACGAGCTCGGGCAGGCCGACGGCTACGTCGAGCAGATCATCCGCCCCACCGGCCTGGTCGATCCCGAGATCGTGGTCAAGCCCACCAAGGGGCAGATCGACGACCTCATGGACGAGATCACGGCCAGGACCGAGCGCGACGAGCGCGTGCTCGTGACCACGCTGACCAAGCGCATGGCCGAGGACCTGACCGATTATCTGCTCGAGCACGGGGTCAAGGTCCAGTACCTGCATTCGGACGTGGACACGCTGCGCCGCGTCGAGCTGCTCTCCGAGCTGCGCCAGGGCGTGTTCGACGTCCTCGTGGGCATCAACCTCCTGCGCGAGGGCCTGGACCTGCCCGAGGTCTCGCTCGTGGCGATCCTGGACGCCGACAAGGAGGGCTTCCTGCGCTCGACCACCTCCCTCATCCAGACCATCGGCCGCGCGGCGCGCAACATCGGCGGCCAGGTCCACATGTACGCCGACAAGATCACCGATTCCATGCGCACCGCGATCGACGAGACCAATCGCCGCCGCGAGGTCCAGATCGCCTACAACAAGGAGCACGGCATCGACCCCACGCCGCTGCGCAAGCGCATCGGCGACATCACGGAGCAGCTGGCCCGCGAGTCGGAGGACACCCACGAGCTGCTCTCCGCGCGCGCCGGCGCCAGCGGCAGGACCGCGCCCACCAAGGGCCGCCGCGACGAGCGGACCAAGGAGGCGGATGCCGAGGCCGCCAAGCTGCGGGAGAGCCGCACCGAGGTCCCGGCCGACAGCCTCGAGGACCTGGCCGAGCAGCTCACGGAGCAGATGAACCAGGCGGCCATGGACCTCAAGTTCGAGCTCGCGGCACGCATCCGCGACGAGCTGCACGACGTCAAGCGGGAGATCCGCCACGTCCGGGAGTCCGGCGGGGCCTGACCTGCCCCCGGGCGGCGGCGCTCGAGCGGCGCCGGGAGCGGACCCCGAGCCGACGCCTGTGTAAGATGCCGTGAGCGTAGGGGAGTATCCGATCGCACTGTGGACGTCAGCACGCGGGGCACGTAGCCCCCGCCGGGCACAGTGATCGGGCCGGGCCGGGCACGCGCATCGCGCACCCCGACCGCGGTCCGGTGGAGAGACTTGCGTTCCGATCCGCTCATCGAGAGGACCCCCTATGGAAGTCTCACCCCTGATCTGGGGGCTGACCGTCGCCGTGATCATCGGCATGCTCGCCTTCGACTACTTCTTCCACGTGCGCAAGGCCCACGAGCCGCACATCAAGGAGGCGGCCGTCTGGTCCGCCATCTACGTGGGGATCGCCCTGATCTTCGGGCTCTTCGTCCTGGCCATGTGGGGCGGCGTCTACGCGACCGAGTACTACGCCGGCTACATCACCGAGAAGGCGCTGTCGGTCGACAACCTCTTCGTCTTCCTGATCATCATCGCGTCCTTCAAGGTGCCGCGCGAGGATCAGCAGAAGGTCCTGCTCTTCGGCATCACCTTCGCGCTGGTCGCACGCACCGTGTTCATCTTCATCGGCGCGGCCGCGATCAACCAGCTCGCGTGGCTGTTCTACATCTTCGGCCTCTTCCTCATCTTCACCGCCGCCGGCCTGATCAAGGGCGAGCTGACGGGGGATGACGACGACGAGGCGGACAACCTCATCGTCCGCACCGCCAAGAAGTACATGCACACCACGGACTACTACGACGGCGACAAGCTGTTCACCTACGAGAACGGCAAGCGGGTCATGACCCCCATGCTGCTCGTCATGGTCTGCATCGGCGGCACGGACATCCTGTTCGCCTTCGACTCGATCCCGGCGATCTTCGGCCTCACCCAGGAGACGTACCTGGTCTTCACGGCCGTGGCGTTCTCGCTCATGGGCCTGCGTCAGCTCTACTTCCTGATCGACGGCATGCTCGACCGGCTCATCTACCTGTCGTGGGGCCTGGCCATCATCCTGGGCTTCATCGGCTACAAGCTGATCGTGCACGCCCTGCACGAGAACGACCTGCCGTTCATCAACGGCGGCGAGCCCGTGCACTTCCCGCCGGAGGTGACCATCGGCCAGTCGCTGGGCGTGATCGTCGGCGTGCTGCTGGTGACCGTGCTGGCCTCGCTGCTCAGCCCCAAGGGCCGCGCCCTGCGCGTGATCGACGGGCTGCGACGCGTCTCCAAGGAGTACATCGCCCTGCCCAAGGACGCCTCGGACGAGCAGCGCCAGAAGCTCGCCTCCAAGGGCGCCTCCCTGGTCGAGAAGATGCCCGCCATCAAGCAGAAGCACCGCGACGAGCTCATCGACGACCACAGCGCCTACGAGGCGCTCGTCGAGCAGGCGCGCGGCGCGCACCAGGAGTACAAGTCCACGGGGCGTGCCCCGGAGCCCGTCGACGTGGACGCCGAGGAGGACGGCACGTCGGTGGACAAGCCCCAGCCGCACTCGGGCTCGTCCCGCGTCGAGCGCGGCACGGGGGACTGACCCCGGAGGCCCTCCGACGGGGGGCATCGAGCCCCGCAGGAAGGGCCCCGCATCGCCGTCGGCGGTGCGGGGCCCTCCTCATCTCGGCGACGGCCGGCGATGCCCGCCGCAGCTCAGGAACCGGGGGAGACCGTCATGATCATGCCCGCGGCCCCGGCGGCCCACAGCAGCGAGGCCAGGGTCCCGATGATGAACTGCTCGCGCTGGCTCGGCGTGGTGAACTCCCCGTACCGGGCGAGCCCCTTGACGGCCACGACGACCGCGAGCCCCGTCGGGTACCCGCCGATCAGGCACACCGTGACGGCTACGCGCTCCAGGATTCCGATGACCAGGCCGCCGCGCAGCGGCGGCGAGTCGTCGGCCGGGACCTCGCTCTCGTCCTCCGTCGATGTCGGCACGGTGAGCACGGTGTCGGGCCGGACCTCCTCGAGCCGCTCGAGCCGGGCCTGCTCGGCCGCGCCCGTGTCGCGGGCGATCTCCAGCAGGGACCGCACCACGGGGTCTCCCAGCAGCGCTCCGGCGGCTGTCACCGCCGGAGCGGACCACCACAGCGGGACGGCCCCCTCGCGGAGCCACCAGATCGCGGTGATCACCAGCAGCAGGAGCGGCCCCCAGAGCGTGAGGGCGCCGCGCAGGCCGGCCACGGAGCTGCGGGGCGGCCGGGGGGAAGGAGCGGTCTGCGCCTCGGCCATCAGCGTCCCCTCTGCTCCCCGACGAGACCGCGCTCGTGCGCGAACTCGAGCAGATCGACCAGCACCTGCCGCGCCTCGGACTCCTCCTGCCACATGGCCGTGCGGAGGCGCCGGGAGACCGAGGACTGGTCGATCTCGAGCCGACGGGAGATCTGCTCCTGCGTCATCCCCTGGTCCGCGAAGGAGGCGGCCTCGCGGGCGGCATCCGTGCGCCGCTGGCGCAGGGTCGACAGCAGCGCGAGCAGCGCCTCGGCGTCGCGCACGGCGCGGATCGAGCGGCGCGGCCCCCGGACCGCGGTGCGGCAGGCCAGCTTCTTGGCCGCATCCACGGCATCGCGGGCCAGCACGAGGCACGTCCCGGTCGCCTCCGCGACCGTCTCGGGCAGCGGCTCGTCGACCGCGCCGAGCCCGATGCCCACGTGCCAGCGGCCGGTCTCCGCCAGCAGCAGAGCGGCCTCCACCGTGGGCTCGGGGTCTGCGAACAGCACCTGGAGCTCGTCGCCGGCGGAGAGGTGCCACGGGAGCCGCGCTTCCGGGAAGGCCGTGCGGAGCCGATCTCGAGCGCCGCTCATGTCGAGGGCCCGGCCCTCCGCCCGGGAGCGGCGGCGATCGACGGTCATGGCATACATGAGAGCCCCCTATGCACTGGAACCTGCATTACATCATATAATGCGTTCTGAACTGCATCATCAGCGGCCCGTCTCGGTGATCGGCCCGACGTTGTCCACGAGCACCACGGGGAAGCCGTCCTCGTCCGAGGCCGACAGGTCGATCCGTGCGCTGATGCCGAAGTCGTGATGCCCGTCAGGATCGTCGAAGACCTGCTGGACGGTCCAGTACCCGTCGAGGTCCTGCGGCTTCTCGTCGATGCGGATGAGCGAGGGGCCGCGGGACTGGGCATCCGTGTAGATGTCCTGGTACTCGTCGAAATAGGCGTCCATGGCCGCGGCCCAGCGGTCCCGGTCCCAGCCGGACTCGCCGTCGAGGGCCCCGAGCACCTTCTCCTTCTCGTCCGCGAACAGCTCGACGCGCTGGAACATCGCATTGCGGACCATCACGCGGAAGGCGCGCGGACTGTCCGTGATGGCCGGGGGCTGCTCGTGGATCAGCTCCTCGACCGAGTCCTGGGGAGTGCCGGCGGGGGAGCCGCCCTCGGTGAGCTTCTCCCACTCGTCCAGCAGCGAGTTGTCGGTCTGCCGGATGGTCTCGCCGAGCCACGCCACGAGATCGTCGAAGGGCTCGGTGCCCATGTCCTGCGGGACCGTCTGGCGCAGAGCGCGGTACGCGTCCGAGAGGTAGCGCAGCAGGATGCCCTCGGACCGTGCGAGGCCGTAGAACTGGACGTAGTCGCCGAAGGTCATGGCGCGCTCGTACATGTCCCGCACGACCGACTTGGGCGCGAGCTCGTGCTGGGCGACCCAGGGCGCGGAGCCGCGGTACGTCTCGAAGGCGTCCTCGAGCATCTCCCGCAGCGGCATGGGCCACGTGATCTCGTCCAGCTCGCGCATGCGCTCGTTGTACTCGAGCCCCTCGGCCTTCATGGTGGCCAGGGCCTCGGTCTTCGCCTTCTTCTCCTGCATGAGCAGCACCTGGCGCGGCTTGTCCAGGGTGGCCTCGATGACCGAGAC
Source organism: Kocuria palustris (assembly GCF_007666205.1). Classification (GTDB taxonomy): domain Bacteria; phylum Actinomycetota; class Actinomycetes; order Actinomycetales; family Micrococcaceae; genus Kocuria; species Kocuria palustris_A. The sequence continues at coordinate 147,475 of NZ_VDOR01000004.1, read as the reverse complement.
GATGTCGAGGGCGTGCTCCGGCGACTCGGGATCCAGCAGCGTCAGCGCCGCCAGTGCGAAGGGCGACAGGGGGCTGTTGAGCGCGAAGTTCTCCTGCAGATCGATCGTGAGCCGGTAGCGGCTGCCGTTCTCGTCCGGCTCGGGCAGCTTCTCGACGACCTCGGTGGCCAGCAGCTCGCGCAGGATCGACAGCGCATCCCGGACCATGGCACGGCGCTCCGGGGGCGGGGCATCGGCGTGGGCGATCAGATGGGCCGTGGCCGCGACCGGGTCGCCCGGCCGCTCGAGCAGGTTGAGCAGCATGGCGTGCGTGATCCCGAACGACGACCGCAGCGGCTCGGGGCGGGCCTCGATCAGGGCTTCGAAGGTCTTCTGCGACCACGCGACGAAGCCCTGCGGGGGCTTCTTGCGCGGGATCTGCCGCAGCTTCTTCTCGTCGTCGCCGTGCTTGCGCCGCGCCTTCTCGAGGGCGCGCTTGTTCTCGATGTCGTGCTCGGGGGCCTGGACGACGACCGTTCCCTGGGTGTCGTACCCGGCGCGTCCCGCTCGGCCGGCGATCTGGTGGAACTCGCGGGCGTTGAGGCGACGGGTGCGGCTCCCGTCGAACTTGGACAGCGCAGTGATCAGGACCGTGCGGATCGGGACGTTGATGCCGACGCCCAGGGTGTCCGTGCCGCAGATGACCTTGAGCAGGCCCTGCTGCGCGAGCTGCTCGACGAGCCGCCGGTACTTGGGGAGCATGCCGGCGTGATGCACCCCGATGCCGTGGCGCACGAGGCGGTTGAGGGTCTTCCCGAAGCCCGCCGCGAAGCGGAAGCCCGCGATGACCTCGGCCACCCGCTCCTTCTCCTCCTTGGACAGCACGTTGACGCTCATCAGCGCCTGCGCCTGGTCCATGGCCTGCAGCTGGGAGAAGTGCACCACGTAGACGGGCGCGTGATGGGTCGAGACGAGCTCGTCGATCTGCTCGTGGACGGGGATCTCCGAGTAGTAGTAGCTCAGGGGGACGGGTCGCTGGGCGTCGTCCACGACGGCGGTCTCCCGGCCCGTCAGCTCGCGCATGCGGTCGTCGAACCGGGTGACGTCGCCGAGGGTCGCGGACATCAGCAGGAACTGGGCCTGCGGCAGCTCGATCAGCGGCACCTGCCAGGCCCAGCCGCGCTGGGGATCGGCGTAGAAGTGGAACTCGTCCATCACGACGGGCCCGAGATCCGCGTCCCGGCCCTCGCGCAGCGCGATGTTGGCCAGGATCTCCGCGGTGCAGCACACGATGGGCGCCTCGGCGTTGACCGCGGAGTCGCCGGTGACCATGCCCACGTTCTGCGCGCCGAAGGCCTCGCACAGCGCGAAGAACTTCTCGGACACGAGCGCCTTGAGCGGAGCGGTGTAGTACGAGCGCTGCCCGCGCGCCATGGCGGAGAAATGGGCGCCCATGGCCACGAGCGACTTCCCGGACCCGGTGGGCGTGGAGAGGATCACGTTCGCCCCGCCCGCGAACTCGAGCACGGCCTCGTCCTGATGGGGGTAGAGCTCGATGCCGGTCTCCGAGGCCCAGCCGTGGAAGCCCTCGTAGACCTCGTCCGAGGTGAGGGGATTGCGCGCGAAGTCCCCGCGCAGGTAGCGGGAGCCGGCGTCGGCGAGGTCGGGGGAGAGGGCGCTCAGCAGTGTCATCGTGGGCCAAGCCTAGCCACGCGCCCCGACAGGACGGCGCGCTCGTCGCCCGCGGCGGCGCGGAGCGCTCAGCCCCGCTGCGGCCTGGCCACGGCGCGGATCCGTCCGAGCTCCACCCACTCGCTGCGGCCCAGCCGGCTCATGGGATCCAGCGCGCGGGCATCCGGCAGGGTGCGGCCGCGGTCGTCGGTGCGCAGCACCTCCGCGTCGACGCTCACGTGCACCACGCGGCCCAGGACCAGGAAGCCGTCGCCGACCGGGAGGATCTGCTCGCGCACGCACTCGAGCACGGCGGGCGAGGCGGCCACGCCGGGGGCCGAGACGACGACGGAGTCGGAGGGCTCGATGCCGACGGCCTCGAACTCGCTCGTCTCCGGGGGATGCGGCGCCGAGGTCAGGTTGGCCGCATCGGTCTGGGCGGAGGACACGATCGAGACGGTGAACTCGCCGGTCTGCTCGATGCAGCGCAGGGTGTCCTTGCGCCCGATCGAGGTGAACAGCACGATCGGCGGCGCCTCCGAGGCCATCGTGACGAACGAATGCGGTGCGAGGTTCGCGGTGCCGTCGCCGGCCCGCGAGCCGACCCAGGCGATGGGGCGGGGGATGAGCAGCGACTTGAGCAGCAGGGTGGTCTCTCGCGCACCGAGCTCGCGGGGATCGAACTCCCGGCGCGCGCGTGCCGCGGCCTCCCGTCCGTCGTCGGTCATGGCTGTCGGCGGCTCACCAGCCGCGCTCGCGCCATTCCTCGAGGTGGGGCCGCTCCGCACCCACGGTCGTGGACTCCCCGTGGCCGGGGTGGATCACCGTGTCGTCGTCGAAGCGGTCGAAGATGCGGCCCACGACGTTCGTGAAGGCCTGCTGGAACGCGTCCGGGGACGTCGTCTTCCCGACCCCGCCCGGGAACAGGGCGTCGCCCGTGAAGATGCGCGCGGGACCGTCGGGATCGCGATAGACCAGACCGATCGACCCGGGGGTGTGCCCGGGCAGGCCGATGACCTCGAGGTCGAAGCCCTCGAACTCGGCCACGTCGCCGTCGTCCAGGGTCAGGTCCATGTCGACGTCGATGTCGTCGGCGTCGTCGGTGCCGCAGGCCGTGACGGCCTCGGAGCGGGACTTGACCTCGGCCAGGGCCCCCACGTGATCGGGGTGCGCGTGGGTGGTGATGATCATCTGGAGGCTGCCGGACAGCGAGCAGTCGCCGCTTCCGGCCCCGACGAGACCGGCGATGGCCCGCGAGTCCGCGGCGGCATCGATCAGGACCTGGGAGCCGTGCTCCTTGGAGGTGAGCAGGTACACGTTGTTCTGCAGCTCGCCGACGACGATCCTGCGGGCGGTGATCTCCGCGAGCTCGATGGTGTCGGTGTCGGTGACGTTCATGGCGCCGATTGTAGAGACTCCGGGCAGGCGGGGCACCTCCGCCCGCCCGCGGGCGGGCGAGTGTGAGGGGCATCTCACGGCCCGCCCGGCGCGGCGCGCGGCGGCTGGATAGGCTGACCGGGTCCGTCCGACGACGCCCGTCAGGAGCCCCCCGTGCCCCAGCTGCTTCCGCCCGCCGACGAGGCATGGGAGATCCGCCGACCGCCGCGCCTGATCGTGCTGACCGTCGCCTCCCTGATCGCCTTCCTGTGGATGATCCACGTCCAGACCCACGATGCGGAGATCGTCCGGGCGGTCGAGGACCTCGGCCAGGACCTCGAGCCCGGCCCGTCGCTGACCACCGTCTTCGGGCTGGCCATCGCGTATCTGGTGCCGCTGCTGATCTGGCTGTGGGGCCAGCGCTGGATGCTGCATGTCATGGCGGCCCTGTGCTTCCTCGGGCTCGTGGTCTTCGCGCTCTCGGCGGCCAACGGCCTGCTGTGGAGCGTCTGGGTCGCGCTGCCCGCGGTCTTCGGCGTCGTGGTCAATCTCGGATGGCTGGTCGTCGCGTACCGGCGCGGCCTGGGCTGAGCGGCGGACGCCGCGACGAGTGCATGCCCCGCGCTCAGCCCTGAGCGCAGAGCCGGCCGCGGAGTCGGGACCTGCCGATACCATGCAGGGCGTGTCCGAACGAACCCTCGCCCCCAGCCAGCCCGCCCCCGAGCCGAGCGCGGACCCCGCCGCCGGAGCCGATCTGACGGAGATCGTGATCCGCGGCGCCCGCGAGCACAACCTCAAGAACATCGATCTGACGATTCCGCGCAACGCGATGGTCGTGTTCACCGGCCTGTCCGGATCGGGCAAGTCCTCGCTGGCGTTCGACACGATCTTCGCAGAGGGGCAGCGGCGCTACGTCGAGTCGCTGTCCTCCTATGCCCGCATGTTCCTCGGCCGGGTGGACAAGCCGGACGTCGACTTCATCGAGGGGCTGTCCCCGGCGGTGTCGATCGATCAGAAGTCCACCTCGCGCAATCCGCGCTCGACCGTCGGCACGATCACCGAGATCTACGACTACATGCGGCTGCTCTGGGCGCGCGTGGGGCATCCGCACTGCCCGCAGTGCGGGGAGCCGATCACCCGCCAGACACCGCAGCAGATCGTGGACCGGGTCATGCAGATGCCGGAGCGGACCCGCTTCCAGGTGCTGGCCCCGGTCGTGCGCCGGCGCAAGGGCGAGTTCGAGGACCTGCTGTCGTCGCTGAGCACCTCGGGCTACTCGAGGGCCGTGATCGACGGGGAGCAGGTCTCCCTGGACGACCCGCCCCAGCTCAAGAAGCAGATCAAGCACGACATCGAGGTGGTCGTCGACCGCCTCGTGATCAAGGAGGGGGCCGAGCGCCGCCTCACCGACTCGGTCGAGACCGCGCTCGGGCTGGCCGACGGCCGCGTGGTCATCGAGCTCGTGACGCGCGAGGGGGAGGAGCTGCCGGAGGGCTTCGAGCGCCGGCACACGTTCTCTGAGCACCTGGCCTGCCCGAACGACCACCCCATCGGGGCCGCGGAGATCGAGCCCCGGTCGTTCTCCTTCAACGCGCCGTTCGGCGCCTGCCAGGAGTGCGACGGCATCGGATCGCGCCTGGAGGCCGATGAGACGCTGGTCGTCCCCGACGAGGACCTCACCCTCGTCGAGGGCGCCATCCAGCCGTGGTCGCAGGGCAAGGCCCACAGCGACTACTGGAACCGCCTCATGGCCGGGCTCGGCGAGGAGATGGGCTTCGACCTGGTCACGCCGTGGAAGGACCTGCCCAAGGCAGCGCGCAGGGCGCTGCTCGAGGGCAAGGACTTCAAGGTCACGGTCTCGTATCGGAACCGCTGGGGCCGCGAGCGCCGCTACACCCAGGGCTTCGAGGGCGTCTACGGCTACATCCGCCGCAAGCGCGAGGAGACCGAGTCGGACTCGGCCAAGGAGCGCTACGAGCAGTACATGCGCGTCGTGCCCTGCCCGGCCTGCGACGGCAAGCGGCTGAACCCCACCATGCTCTCGGTGACCGTGGGCGGCCTCTCGATCGCCGATGCCACGCGCCTTCCCATGCGCGAGGCGCTCGACTTCTTCCGCTCGCTCGAGCTGTCCCCCCGGGAGGCCCGGATCGGCGAGCAGGTCCTCAAGGAGATCGACGCCCGTCTGAACTTCCTGCTCGACGTCGGGCTCGACTACCTCGACCTCGAGCGCCCCGCCGCCACCCTCTCCGGCGGCGAGGCCCAGCGCATCCGCCTGGCCACGCAGATCGGCGCGGGGCTCGTGGGCGTGCTCTACGTCCTGGACGAGCCCTCGATCGGGCTGCATCAGAGGGACAACCGCCGGCTGATCCAGACCCTGACCAAGCTGCGGGACATGGGCAACACCCTGATCGTCGTCGAGCACGACGAGGACACCATCCGGGAGTCGGACTGGATCGTCGACGTCGGCCCGGGCGCCGGCGAGCGCGGCGGCAGCATCGTGCACACCGGCCGCTACGAGGACCTGCTCGAGAACCGGGAGTCGATCACGGCCGACTACCTGGCCGGGCGCCGGCAGATCCCGGTGCCCGCCCAGCGCCGTCCGATCGACCGCAAGCGCATGCTCAAGGTCATCGGCGCCAAGGAGAACAACCTGCGCAACGTGGACGTCGAGTTCCCGATCGGCGTGTTCACCGCGGTCACGGGCGTCTCCGGCTCCGGGAAGTCCTCGCTCGTCAACGACATCATCTATACGCGGCTGGCCAACGACCTCAACGGCGCCAAGCAGGTCCCGGGTCGGCACAAGCGCATCGAGGGCGCGGATCAGCTCAAGAAGATCGTGCACGTCGACCAGTCGCCGATCGGGCGCACCCCGCGGTCCAATCCCGCGACGTACTCGGGCGTCTTCGACCGGATCCGCCGGCTGTTCGCGGACACCCAGGAGGCCAAGATCCGCGGCTATCAGCCCGGGCGCTTCTCGTTCAACATCAAGGGGGGGCGCTGCGAGGCCTGCGCCGGCGACGGCACCCTGAAGATCGAGATGAACTTCCTGCCGGACGTGTACGTCCCGTGCGAGGTCTGCAAGGGCGCCCGGTTCAACCGCGAGACCCTCGAGGTGCAGTACAAGGGGAAGAACATCGCCGAGGTCCTCGACATGCCGATCGAGGAGGCGGCCGAGTTCTTCTCGGCGTACACCGCGATCGCCCGCCACCTGAACACCCTGGTGGACGTGGGCCTGGGCTACGTGCGCCTGGGCCAGCCGGCCACCACTCTCTCGGGGGGCGAGGCACAGCGCGTCAAGCTCGCCGCCGAGCTGCAGCGCCAGTCGCGGGGCCAGACGATCTACGTCCTTGACGAGCCCACGACCGGTCTGCACTTCGAGGACATCTCCAAGCTGCTGAAGGTGCTGCACGCCCTGGTCGACAAGGGCAACACGGTCATGGTGATCGAGCACAACCTCGACGTCATCAAGACCGCGGACTGGGTGGTCGACATGGGCCCCACGGGAGGCTCCGGGGGAGGCACCGTGGTGGCCGAGGGGACGCCCGAGGACGTCGCGGCCGTGCCCGAGAGCTTCACCGGCGAGTTCCTGCGCGAGGTCCTGGACGGGGCCGTCGTCGAGGGGGAGGCGGTCGAGGAGCCCGCCCGGGGCGACGCCCGCGCCGAGACGACGTCGGGAGCGGGCCGATGAGCGCGCTGACCCGGGCCCTGGAGCGGGTTCCCCGCCCCAGCCTGTACCGCACCACCCAGCGCGTCGTGGCCAAGGCCTTCATGATCGCGTGCCGCGCGCAGATCCGCGGCCTCGAGAACTTCCCCGCGTCCGGGCCGGTGATTGTGGCGTCGAACCACCGGGCGCTGGTCGACAGCATCATCCTCTCGGCGATCTTCCCTCGCCGGGTGTCGTTCATCGCCAAGGCCTCGCCGCTGAACGCGCCGGGGATCCGGGGCTGGATCATGCGGGAGGTCTACAAGGTGCTGGGCATCATCCCGGTGGACCGGTCCTCGCGCCGCGGCGCCGTCGCGGCCCTGGACCCGGCGCTCGAGCTGCTCGAGGCGGGCGGGGTCTTCGGCGTGTTCCCCGAGGGCACCCGGTCCCGGGACGGCCGCCTGTACCGGGGCCGGACCGGCGTGGCCCATGCCGCGCTGAGCACGGGCGCCGCCATCCTGCCGGTCGCGCTGGCGGGCACCGAGCGGGTCCAGCCGCCCGGGGCCACCCTGCTCCGGCCGCGGCCGTTCACCGTCACGCTCGGCGAGCCCATCCGGGTGCCCCGGGCGGAGGGCCCGCAGACCGGGCGGCAGCGCCGGGAGCTGACCGATCGGGTCATGGACGCCATCGCGGAGCTCTCCGGCCAGGAGCGCGCCGACGTCTTCAACACGTCGGGCAATGTGGAGGGGGATGCCCGGCGTGGCTGATCCGGCCTCGTACCGCCCCCGCAGATCCGAGATCCCGCAGGACCCCGGTGTCTACCGCTTCCGCGACGAGGCCGGGCGCGTCATCTACGTGGGCAAGGCGAAGAACCTGCGCAATCGGCTGTGGTCCTACTTCGCGCCGCCGCAGACCCTGGCGCCCAAGACGCGGGCCATGGTGACCACGGCGGCCGGCGTCGAATGGGTCGTGGTGGGCTCGGAGATGGAGTCCCTGCAGCTCGAGTACACGTGGATCAAGCAGTTCCGGCCGCGGTTCAACATCGCCTACCGCGACGACAAGTCCTACCCCTACCTCGCCGTGACTCTCGGCGAGGAGGTGCCCCGGGCCATGGTCACGCGCGGGGCCAAGCAGAAGGGCACGCGCTACTTCGGGCCCTACTCCCAGGCCTGGGCGATCCGGGAGACCCTGGACGCCGTGCTGCGGGTGTTCCCCGTGCGCTCGTGCTCGAAGGGCGTGTACCGCCGGGCCGAGAGCTCGGGGCGGCCGTGCCTGCTCGGGTACATCGGCAAGTGCTCCGCCCCGTGCGTCGGCTCGATCTCGGTCGAGGACCACCGGGACCTGGTCGACGACCTCTGCCGGTTCATGGCCGGGCACGCGGAGCCGTTCATCCGCGAGCAGGAGCGGCTGATGAAGCAGGCCGCCGCCGAGATGGACTTCGAGACGGCCGCGGCCCGCCGCGACGACGTCGAGGCGCTGCGCAAGGCCTTCGAGCGCAACGCCGTCGTGCTCTCGGACGCCGTGGACGCCGACTTCTTCGCCCTGGCCGACGACGAGCTCGAGGCCGCGGTCCAGGTCTTCCACGTGCGCGGGGGCCGCATCCGGGGCCAGCGCGGCTGGGTCACCGAGAAGGTCGAGGAGACGGATGCCGGGCATCTGCTGCAGGTGCTGCTGCAGCAGGTCTACGGCGAGACGGAGACGGCCGCCCGGGAGCAGCGCGAGGTCCAGGAGGCCCGCGAGGAGACCGGGGGATCGCATCACCGCCCGCGCAGCGCCGAGATGGACTATCGCGAGGACGCCGTGCCGCGCACCGTGCTGGTGGCCCAGGAGCCCGAGGACCGGGAGCAGCTCGAGCAGTGGCTCTCGGGCCTGCGCGGCTCGCGGGTCTCCGTGAGCATCCCGCAGCGCGGCGAGAAGGCCCAGCTCATGCAGACGGTCGAGGAGAACGCCCGGCAGGCCCTGTCGCTGCACAAGTCCCGCCGCGCCGGAGACCTCACCACGCGCTCGGCCTCGCTCCAGCAGCTCCAGGAGGCCCTCGGGCTCTCCGAGGCCCTCATGCGCATCGAGTGCTACGACATCTCCCACGTGCAGGGCAGCAATGTCGTCGCCTCCATGGTGGTCTTCGAGGACGGCCTGGCCCGCAAGTCCGAGTACCGCAAGTTCTCGATCACCGGCGAGGCCGCCCGGGACGACACCGCGTCGATGCACGACGTCATCCACCGTCGCTTCAAGCGCCACCTCGAGCAGAAGCAGGAGCGGGAGGCTCCGCGCACGGGCGAGCTCGGCCGGGAGGAGCTGGCGGAGGACCCGGCCGAGCGCAAGCGCTTCGCCTACCCTCCGAACCTCGTGATCGTGGACGGCGGGCCGCCCCAGGTCGCGGCGGCCGCCCGCGCCCTGGAGGACCTGGGGATCGACGACGTCGCCGTGGTCGGACTGGCCAAGCGCCTCGAGGAGGTCTGGGTCCCCGACGACGAGTTCCCGGTGATCCTCCCGCGCGCCTCCGAGGCGCTGTACCTCGTCCAGCGGATCCGCGACGAGGCCCACCGCTTCGCCATCACGTTCCACCGCGCCAAGCGGGGCCGGGCCATGACCGCCTCGGTGCTCGACGACCTGCCCGGGGTGGGGCCGGCCAAGCAGAAGGCGCTGCTCAAGCACTTCGGCTCGGTCAAGCGGATCCGGCAGGCCAGGGTCGAGCAGCTCCAGGACGTGCCCGGCTTCGGGGAGGCGCTCGCGCTCAAGGTCTTCGCCGCCCTGCACGCCGAGGACGAGGCAGGCGGCGGGGGCTCCGGCCAGGAGGGGCTCTCGGTCGACATGGCGACCGGGGAGATCCTCGACTGAGGGGCCGGCGCCCCGGGATAGGCTGGAGCCAGGAGGCAGAACATGACCGAGAATCCCCCGATCGAGCCCGGCACCGATCGCGAGCGCCCCGGCCGTCCCCGCACGGCGGAGCTGCTCGTGGTGACCGGTCTGTCCGGCGCCGGCCGCTCGACCGCGGCCAACGCCCTGGAGGACCAGGGCTGGTACGTCGTGGACAATCTGCCGCCGCAGATGCTGCAGACCCTGGCGGACGTCGTCTCCCGCTCGCCGGAGGCGATCCCGCGGCTGGCGGTCGTCATCGACGTCCGCGGCAAGGCCCTGTTCGACGACATGCAGGACACGCTCTCGGCGCTCGAGGCCAACGGGGTCGAGTTCTCCATCCTCTTCCTCGAGGCCTCCGACGAGGTGCTGATCGCGCGCTACGAGCACCAGCGGCGGCCGCACCCGCTGCAGGCCGGCGGGCGCATCATGGACGGGATCGCCGCCGAGCGGCGTCTGCTCGCCGCGCTGCGGGAGAGTGCGGACGTCGTGCTGGACACCTCGTCGTTCAACGTCCACGGGCTGTCGAAGGCCGTCGCGGACCTGTTCTCGACGAACGGGCCCATGGTCCTGCGCCTGACGGTCATGAGCTTCGGCTTCAAGTACGGCGTGCCGCCCGATGCCAACTACGTGGCGGATGTCCGCTTCATCCCCAATCCGCACTGGATCCCGGCGCTGCGTCCCAGGACCGGCCGGGACAAGGAGGTGCGGGACTACGTCTTCCAGGGCGAGGGCGCCCGCACCTTCCTGGAGCGGTTCACCTCCATGCTGGAGCCCGTGTTCGAGGGCTACCGCACCGAGAACAAGCACTACGCGACCATCGCGGTCGGCTGCACGGGCGGCAAGCACCGATCGGTGGCCATGACGGAGGAGATCGCCCGCCGGCTGTCCAAGCTGCCGCGGGTCGTGGTCAACGTCGAGCATCGGGACGTCGGCCGGGAGTAGGCCGCCGACCCCCTCGCCCCGACCGCCTCGACACCCCTGGACCGCACCATGACCGAGAACCGCATCCCGTCCGCCGCACCCGCCGGGCAGCTGCCCCCGCACCCGCGGATGGGCGGCGTGAGCCCCACGCCGCGCCGCAGCACCGGCAAGTCCGTCGTCGCCCTCGGCGGCGGGCACGGCCTGTCCGCCTCCCTGTCGGCCCTGCGCCTGCTCACCAAGCAGCTCACCGCGGTGGTGACCGTGGCCGACGACGGCGGCTCCTCGGGCAGGCTGCGCCAGGAGCTCGACGTCCTGCCGCCGGGCGATCTGCGCATGGCACTGGCAGCGCTGTGCGACGACTCCGACTGGGGCATGACCTGGCGCGACGTGATGCAGCACCGCTTCGCCTCGGGGCCGCAGCACGAGAGCGCCCTCGACGGCCATGCGCTGGGCAACCTCCTGATCGTCACGCTGTGGGAGCTGCTCGAGGACCCCGTCGACGGCCTGCGCTGGGCCGGCGCGCTGCTCGAGGCCGAGGGCACCGTCCTGCCGATGTCCCTCACGCCGCTCGTGATCGAGGGCGACGTCCCGGACGACCAGGCCGAGACCGGGCTGCGCACCGTCACGGGACAGGTGGCCCTGGCGCGCGAGCCGTACGTCCGCGACGTCCGGCTGCTGCCCTCCGACGCCGAGCCCTGCCTGCAGGCGCTCACGGCGATCGAAGCGGCCGACTGCGTGATCCTCGGACCCGGCTCGTGGCACACCTCCGTGCTGCCGCATCTGCTCATGCCCGAGATGCGCCAGGCCATCCGCGGCACGGAGGGCATGAAGGTCGTGACCATGAACCTCTCCCGGGATTCGGAGACCCAGGGCAAGACCAGCGCCCAGGAGCTCGAGGTCCTGGGGTGCTACGCCCCCGACATCGGCATCGACGCCGTGATCGCGGATCCGTCCTCGGTCGAGGACCGCCCGGCCCTCGAGCGCGCGGCGCAGGCGATGGGCGCCTTCGTCCACTACGCCGACCTGCGCCGGGCGGAGGGGCTGTCGATCCACTCGCCGCTCAAGCTCGCGGCGGCCTACCAGGAGGTCATGGAGCGCTGAGCCGCCCCGCGGCGCCGTGCCGACCGCGGCCGCCGGGGGCCTGGCGCCCGTCGGCGAATGGGCGACGTCGAGGACGTGCGGCTAAGGTGTCCCGGTGCATCGGACGCGCCTGCCCGGGCTGAGGGTCGGCGACGATCCCGCATCCCCCAGATCTCCGGCATCGAAAGGAATCTGATGTCCCTCACGGCATCGGTCAAGGACGAGCTCGCGCGCACCGAGGTCTCGAAGGCCTCGGAGCGCCGTGCCGAGCTCTCCGCCGTCCTGCGGTTCTCCGGCGGGCTGCACATCGTCTCCGGGCGCATCGTCGTCGAGATCGAGCTGGACACCGCGATCGTCGCCCGGCGCATGCGCGCCATCGTGATGGAGGAGTTCGGCCACGCCTGCGAGCTCGGCATCGTCTCGGGCGGCGGCGGGCTGCGCCGCGGCAGCAACTACGTCCTGCGCGTGGCTCGCGACGGCGAGGCCCTGGCCCGGCGCACGGGCCTGCTGGACTCCCACGGGCGCCCGGTGCGCGGCCTGCCGCCGGTCGTGGTCAACGGCTCCGTCGGCGATGCCGAGGCCGCGCTGCGCGGCGCCTTCCTCTCCCGCGGCTCCCTGACCGAGCCCGGGCGCTCCGGCGCCATGGAGTTCACCTGCCCGGGTCCGGAGGCCGCTCTGGCCCTCGTGGGCGCGGCCCGCCGCCTCGACGTGATCGCCAAGGCCCGCGAGGTGCGCGGCGGAGACCGCGTCGTGGTGCGCGACGGGGACGCGATCGCCGCGCTGCTGACCCGCATGGGCGCGCACGACTGCCTCATGACGTGGGAGGAGCGGCGCATGCGCAAGGAGGTGCGCGCCACGGCCAACCGCCTGGCGAACTTCGACGACGCCAACCTGCGCCGCTCTGCCCAAGCGGCTGTCGCGGCCGGCGCGCGGGTCGAGCGCGCCCTGGAGATCCTGGGCGACGACGTCCCGGAGCACCTGCGCGTGGCCGGCGAGCTGCGCCTGGCCAACAAGCAGGCCTCGCTCGACGAGCTCGGCCGGCTCTCCGACCCGGTGCTGACCAAGGACGCGATCGCCGGCCGGATCCGCCGGCTGCTGGCCATGGCGGATCGCCGGGCGGAGGAGCTCGGCATCTCCGGCACGGAGGCCGCGGGACGCGGCGAGGCCGGCGCCGTCTGACACCCGCTGCGGACCGCGTCCCACCCCCAGTGTTGTTTCATGTGGGTTTAGCGCTCCTCGCCGAGCCGTGGCTGTGGGGATTCTTCTGCCATGCACTGGGATTCTCCCCCTCCGCACACTAGACTGGCCGTGACGAGGAGCCGAAAGGGCCGGTGCGCGGCGGATTCCGCGCCCCGGAGGCCGGGGGAGATGCGTTCATGTGCGATCCCTCGGATTCCCAAACGGCCTGCAGCGCGCAGAGGGGTGTCATGCCCCGGCTCGTGCGGCAGACTGGTCGTGCACTCGTCGAAGGACGTCACCGTAGACAAGGAGATCGATCGCAGTGACCATCAAGGTTGGCATCAACGGCTTCGGCCGCATCGGACGCAGCTTCTTCCGCGCAGTGCGCGAGCAGGGCGAGAACATCCAGATCGTGGCTGTCAACGACCTCACCGCTCCGGAGACCCTCGTCCACCTCCTCAAGTACGACTCCATCAACGGCCGCTTCCCGGGCGAGGTGTCCCTGCAGGGCGACAAGCTCGTGGTGGACGGCAACGAGACCGCGCTGCTCTCCGAGCGCGAGCCCTCCGCTCTGCCGTGGGGCGATCTCGGCGTCGACATCGTCGTCGAGTCCACCGGCCTGTTCACCAAGGGCGAGGCCGCCAAGGCGCACCTCGATGCCGGCGCCAAGAAGGTCATCCTCTCGGCACCGGGCAAGGACGTCGACGGCACCTTCGTCTTCGGCGTGAACGAGGACTCGTACGACCCCGCCACCATGAACATCGTCTCCGGCGCCTCGTGCACGACCAACTGCCTGGCGCCCCTGGCCAAGGTCCTCAACGACGAGTTCGGCGTCGAGCGCGGTCTGATGACCACGATCCACGCCTACACCGCCGACCAGCGCCTCCAGGACGCCCCGCACAAGGACCTGCGCCGCGCCCGCGCCGCCGCCCTGAACATGGTCCCCACCACGACCGGCGCCGCCGCGGCTGTCGGCCTGGTGCTGCCGGAGCTGAAGGGCAAGCTGGACGGCTTCGCCGTGCGCGTGCCCACCCCGACCGGCTCGATCGTCGACCTGACCGTCGACGTCGAGAAGGACGTCACCGTCGAGTCGGTGAACGCCGCCCTGAAGAAGGCCGCCGAGGGCCCCATGAAGGGCATCATCGAGTACTCGGAGGACCCGATCGTCTCGAAGGACATCGAGGGCTACCCGGTCTCGACCGTGTTCGACGCGCCGCTGACCAAGGTCATCGGCAACCAGGTCAAGGTCATCGCCTGGTACGACAACGAGTGGGGCTACACCTCCCGCCTCGTCTCCCTGACCAACCTGGTCGCCTCCAAGTTCTGATCCGCAGGGGATCGAACGCCCGTACGGCCCCGGCCGGCTCGGGGCCGTGAGGCACTCCGCGCGCGGGGCCCGCAGCATGGTGCTGCGGCGCCCCGCGCGCCGTCGTCTGCAGGGACGCAGCCGACGCCCGCAGCAGTACCGCCGCGCGAGACGGCGCGGCGCCCGCCCGACGAAGGGAAACCATCATGGCCAAGTCCTTGGACGATCTGCTCGCCGAGGGCGTCTCCGGACGCCGCATCCTGGTCCGCTCCGATCTCAACGTGCCGCTCGACGGCTCGACGGTGACCGACGACGGCCGCGTGCGCGCCTCGCTGCCCGTGATCCAGAAGCTCTCCGACGCGGGCGCCCGCGTCATCGTCACCGCGCACCTCGGCCGGCCGAAGGGGAAGGTCGACCCCCAGTACTCGATCGCCCCCGCCGCGAAGAAGCTGGCCGAGCTCTCCGAGCTCGACGTGGCGGTCGCCGAGGACGTCGTGGGCGAGGACGCCCGGTCCAAGGCGGAGGCGCTGACCGACGGCCAGGTCCTGGTCGTGGAGAACGTGCGCTTCGATGCGCGCGAGACCTCCAAGGACGAGTCCGAGCGCCGAGAGCTCGCGCAGGAGCTGGCCGCGCTGACGGGGGAGGACGGGGCCTTCGTGGGCGACGCCTTCGGCGCCGTGCACCGCAAGCACGCCTCGGTCTACGACATCGCGAAGATCCTGCCGCCCTACCTGGGCGATCTGGTGAAGACCGAGGTCGACGTCCTGACCAAGGTGGTCTCGGACCCGGACCACCCCTTCGTGGTCGTCATGGGCGGGTCGAAGGTCTCGGACAAGCTCGCCGTGATCGAGAACCTGATCGGCCGCGCCGATCAGCTGCTCATCGGCGGCGGCATGGTCTTCACCTTCCTGAAGGCCCAGGGGCACTCGATCGGCTCGTCGCTCGTCGAGGAGGACCAGATCGACACGGTCAAGGGCTACCTGGACCGGGCGGCCGGCCAGGGCACTGAGATCGTGCTCCCGACCGACATCGTGTACGCGGCCGAGTTCAAGGCCGACGCGGAGCACGAGGTCCGCCCCGTCGAGGACATCGAGGGCGGCAGCATCGGCGATTCCGGCATGGGCCTGGACATCGGCCCGGACTCCGCCCGGGCCTTCGCGGAGGCCATCCGCGCGGCCCGGACCATCTTCTGGAACGGCCCCGCGGGCGTGTTCGAGATGGAGGCCTTCGCGGGCGGCACGCGCGCCATCGCCCAGGCGCTGGCCGAGGGCTCCGGCATGTCCGTGATCGGCGGCGGCGACTCGGCCGCGGCCGTGCGCACGCTCGGCTTCGCCGACGACCAGTTCGGCCACATCTCGACCGGCGGCGGCGCATCCCTCGAGTTCATCGAGGGCAAGGAGCTGCCGGGCGTAGCCGTGATGGGCTGACCGACCGCCGCACCCCGCCGCCGCAGGATGCCTCACCGCGGCATCCGGCGGCGGCGCTCAGACCGACCCGCACGACCTCCCGAGGAGACACGCATGACCGCCAAGACCGACGGCACCTTCGACCGCACCCCGCTGATCGCGGGCAACTGGAAGATGAACCTCGACCACCAGCAGGGCGTCGCGCTGCTGCAGAAGCTGACCTGGACCCTCCAGGACGCCCAGCACGACTTCGACCGCGTCGAGGTCGCCGTCTTCCCTCCCTTCACCGACATCCGCTCGGTGCAGACCATCGTGGCCGGCGACGGCCTCCCGGTGCGCTTCGGCGGCCAGGACCTCTCGGATCAGGACTCCGGGGCCTACACGGGCGACATCTCGGGCGAGATGCTGGCCAAGCTGGACTGCACCTACGTGATCGTCGGGCACTCCGAGCGCCGCACCGTCCACGGCGAGACCGACGAGCAGTGCCTGGCCAAGATCGAGGCCGCGCACCGCCACGGCCTGGTCCCGATCCTGTGCGTCGGCGAGGGCCTCGACGTCCGCGAGGCCGGCCGGCACGTCGAGCACACGCTCGAGCAGGTGCGCGGCTCGATCCAGGGCCTGCCCGCGGAGAAGGTCGCCGAGCTCGTGGTGGCCTACGAGCCCGTGTGGGCCATCGGCACCGGCAAGGTCGCCGGGCCCGAGGACGCCCAGGAGATGGCCGCCGCCATCCGTGCGGAGATCGGGAAGCTCTACGACGAGCAGACCGCCGCCTCGACGCGCATCCTCTACGGCGGGTCGGTCAAGGCCAAGAACGTCGCCGAGATCCTCGGCGGCAAGGACGTCGACGGAGCCCTCGTCGGCGGCGCCAGCCTCGACGCGGACGAGTTTGCTAGCATTGCGAAGTTCGAGCAGCACCTGACGACCGACTGATCCGCGGCTGCCCGAGACGCGACTTCGAGGGAGATCCATGGCGATCCTGCAAGACATCCTGCTGGCGGTCATCGTGCTCACCAGCGTCCTGGCGATCATCCTGGTCCTGCTCAACAAGGGCAAGGGCGGTGGTCTCTCGGACATGTTCGGCGGCGGCATGACCCAGTCGCTGAACACCTCGGGCGTCGCGCAGAAGAACCTCGTGCGCCTGACCACCACGGTGATCGTGGTGTGGGCGCTGTGCATCGCGGCGTTCGGGATCACCATGCGATTCGTCGAGACCGGAGGCGCCGCCCCCGCGGGTCTGTGACCCGCGCCGGTCCCCAGGTTGCAGAACGGCCCCGCCTCCCATGGGAGGCGGGGCCGTTCTGCTGCGCTCGGGCGGCCCTGGGCGGCGGCCCTGGGCGGCGGCTCAGGCGCGGTCGCCCAGGGCGTCCGGGGTCGCGAACAGGGCCGTCGAGGCGGTGCCGCGCACACCGCAGGCCGGCGTCCGATCGACGGGGCCGCCGTCGAGCAGGCGCCCCACGGCCTCGGCCTTGTCCTGCCCGGCCACCACGAACCACACATGCGATGCCGTGCGGATCAGCGGCAGCGCCATGGACACGCGCCGGGCCGGGGGCTTGGGGGAGTCGTGCACGGCCACGACGGTGGCCGCCTCGATGCCGAGCTCGTCGCGGCCCGGGAACATCGACGCGACATGCCCGTCGGGGCCGACGCCCAGCAGCGCGACGTCGAGGAGAGGCAGCTGCTGCGTGCCCTGATCGGCCGCGGCCGCGCGCAGCTCGTCGAGGTAGTCGGCCGCCGCCTCCTCGGGCGAGGCGAACTCGTCCGCGCTGCCGATGATGTGGACGTTCTCCGGCGGCACCTGGAACTCCGGGGCGGACTCGGTCAGGGCGTCCATGGCCTGCTGGACGTTGCGCTCGGAGTCCCCGCGGGGGAGGAAGCGCTCGTCCGACCACCAGAAGTCCACCCTGGACCAGTCCGGGCCGCGGTCGGAGGTCCGGGACGTCGCGGCCAGAGCCGCGATCGTGCGCGTGCCCATGCTGCCGCCAGTCAGCGCGATCGAGGCGCGGCCCCGCTCGGCCTGCGCGTCGACCAGCACCTGCAGCACCCGCTGGGTCACGAGCTCCGCGAGGGAGTCCTTGTCCGGGGCGGTCGAGATCTCGAGTGCGTCGGTCATGCCTGCTCCTGCTCCTCGTCGTCTGCGGGGCGGGCCGGGTCGGCTCCGTCCGGGTCCGTGTCCTGCTCGCCGGCCGCCGCGCGCGCCGTCGCCTGATCGCGCTCGAAGGCCCCGACCGAGCGCAGGACGTCGCCGTAGACCTCGTCCGGGTCCAGGCGCCGCAGCTCCTCGGCCAGGCAGGCGCTGAGCGAGCGGTGGGGCAGGGCGACCTTCTGGTCCTGCTGGCCGGGCTGGCTCAGGGTGGCCAGGGTGTCGCCGGGTCGGTCCAGGACGATCTCGCCGCCCTCGCGGACCAGGCGGACCGTGTCCAGCCCGTGCGTCGAGCGCTCGGGGTGGATGAGGCGCACGGGGCACTCGAGCCGGGAGCCCAGCCAGGCGCCGAGCAGCCGCACGCGGGACGAGTCGTCGGCGCCCGTGATGACGATCTCGCGCATGGGGCTGGCCGGGGCCTGCTCGTAGGCGGCCGAGAGCTGGACGCGCCACATGGTCAGCCGGGTCCAGGAGATGTCGGTGTCGCCGGGGCGGTAGTTCTCGGCGAGGTCCGACAGGCAGGTCACGACGTCGCCCGCGGTCGTCGAATCGGTGATGCGACGGTGCGCGATCCGCCCGATCGAGGACTCCGCCGGGTTCGCCGGCACGCGGTGCGGCCACCAGGCGACGATCGGGGCATCGGGCAGCAGCAGGGCGGAGACCAGGGCCTCCGACGGGACGGCGAGCTCGCCGTAGCCGTGCAGCACGACGACCTCCGAGGCGCCCGCATCGCCGCCGGCGCGCACCTGGGCGTCCAGGCGGGTCGAGTCGTGGGACGAGTGGGCCACGTGCATGATGATCCGGCACGGATGCTCGTGCGAGGCCTGGACGGCGGCGTCGAGGGCCTTCTCGGAGTGACCCGCCTCGGCCACGATCACGAGGGTCAGGACACGGCCCAGGGTGACCACGCCGCTCTCGTCGCGCAGCCGCTGCAGCGTCTTGTCGATGTCGGCGGTGGTGGTGTTCTCGAGTGTGACGATCACGGACGCCTCCAGGTCCTTCCTTCTCGCTGCATCAGCCGGTCGGCGGATGCGGGTCCCCAGGATCCGGGGGCGTAGGTCTCCGGGCGGATGTCGTGCTCGGCCCAGTGCTGCTCGAAGGGGTCCAGGATCCGCCACGAGAGCTCGACCTCCTGATGGTCGGGGAACAGCGGCGGCTCGCCGAGCAGCACGTCCAGGATCAGCCGCTCATAGGCCTCGGGGGAGGACTCGGTGAAGGCGTGGCCGTAGCCGAAGTCCATCGTGACGTCGCGGATCTCGGACTGCGTGCCCGGGACCTTCGAGCCGAAGCGGATCGTCACGCCTTCATCGGGCTGGATCCGGATGACCACCGCGTTCTGCCCGAACTCCTCCGTGTCGTGCGGGGTGAACAGGCGGTTGGGGGTGCGCTTGAAGATCACGGCGATCTCGGTGACGCGCCGCCCCAGGCGCTTGCCCGCGCGCAGGTAGAAGGGGACGCCCTGCCAGCGCCGGTTGTCGACCTCCAGGCGCAGGGCGGCGAAGGTCTCCGTGCGGGAGTCGGCGGGGATGTCCTGCTCCTCCAGGAAGCCCTTGACCTGCTCGCCGCCCTGCAGACCGGCCCCGTACTGGCCGATCGACGAGGACGCGCCGAGGTCGTCGCCGAGCACGACCGCCGAGAGCACCTTGGCCTTCTCGTAGCGCAGGGCGCGCGCGGTGAAGCTGCCGGGCTCCTCCATGGCGGTCAGCGCGAGCAGCTGCAGCAGATGGTTCTGGATGACGTCGCGCGCCGCTCCCACGCCGTCGTAGTAGCCGGCGCGGGTGCCGATGCCGATCGACTCGGCCATGGTGATCTGCACGTGATCGATGTGATCGGCGTTCCACAGCGGCTCGTACATCGCGTTGGCGAAGCGCATGGCCAGGATGTTCTGGACCGTCTCCTTGCCGAGGTAGTGATCGATCCGGAAGATCGCGTCGTGGGAGAAGACGCTCTCGACGATCGAGTTGAGCTCCTTGGCGGATTCGAGGTCGTGGCCGAAGGGCTTCTCGATCACGACGCGGCGCCAGCCCTCGGCCTCCTCGTTCTCGGCGAGGCCGTGCTCGGCCAGCTGCTGGCACACGAGCTCGAAGGCCTTGGGCGGGATCGAGAGGTAGAACGCGTGATTGCCGCGCGTGCCGCGGTCCTCGTCGAGCTCCGACAGCACGGCGGCCAGGCGGTCGTAGGCCTCGGAGTCGTCGAACTCGCCCTGCACGAAGCGCAGGCCCGCGGCGAACTGCTGCCACACCGTCTCCTGGAACCCCGTGCGGGCGTTGTCCTCGACGGACCGGCGCGCGTAGTCGCGGAAGTCGTCGTGGCTCCAGTCGCGTCGGCCGAAGCCGACCAGGGAGAACGAGGGCGGCAGCAGGCCCCGGTTCACCAGGTCGTACATGGCGGGCAGCAGCTTCTTGCGCGCGAGGTCGCCGGTCACGCCGAACAGGACGAGGGCCGACGGCGCCGCCACGCGGGCGAGGCGCCGATCGCGCGGATCGCGCAGCGGGTTGGTCGTGGGCGGTGCGGAGTTCGGCACGGGGCTCCTCTGGAGAGCGGGGCTGGGAAGCGACGGGGCGGGCGGCGCCGAGGATGTCGGCGGCGCCCGGGCCGGTCCGAGACTACTCCTGTCGGAGGCGGGGCGGAGCGGCGGGAAGCACCAGGGGCCCGACGCGGTCGGGCCCCTGGCGGCGCCGGGCGGGCCCGACGCGGCACGGCGCGGGGTCGCAGCCCGGAGGCCGGCGGCTCCGCGCCGTGCGGATCAGCGGCCGAGGATCGCGTGCAGGACGTCGAGCACCTGGCTGACGCCGGTCTCGCGATCGGTCAGGCGCAGCTGCAGCACGGGGCGGCCGTGCTCGCGCAGGACCTGGGCATCGCCGTCGGCCTGGGCCGAGATCAGCTCGCCGAAGGTGAAGTCGCCGCCGGGGATCTCCAGATCCGTGTCGGAGGCGGCCGCGATCTGCAGGAACGCGCCCACGGAGGTCCCGCCCTTGTGGAACTGGCCCGTCGAGTGCAGGAAGCGCGGCCCCCAGCCGAAGGTCGTCGGGCGGCGCGTGATGCGGGCCAGCAGCGCCCGGGAGTCCTCGAGCTCCGTCCAGGTCAGGCGATCGAAGTACGCCTGGATCGCGAGGTAGCCGTCGGCCGGGAGGGACCTGAGCAGGGCCTCGACGGCGCTGCGCAGGTCCCGGGCGCCGGACAGCAGCGCGGCGTCGCCGCGGATCTCGACGGAGCCGTCCACGAGATCCGCGGGGGCGGGCTCGGGCTTTTCCGCCAGGACGGCGCGCGTGGCGACCTTCGCGGACTCGACGTCGGGCTGGTCGAAGGGGTTGATCCGCAGCAGGGCGCCGGCCACGGCGGTCGCCGTCTCCCACAGCAGCATCTGGGCGCCGAGGGAGCCCGACACGGCCACCGCGTCGACGTCGCCGCTGAGCAGGCTCTCGTCGTCCGCCGAGACCAGCAGGGCCGGCAGGACGTCGGAGGCCACCGGAGCGGACAGCTCGGGCGCGTCGTCCCCGACGACGACCGGGAGCAGGCCGGTGCCGAGCTTGCCCGTGGACTCGGCGATGAGCTGCTCGGCCCAGTCGGCGAAGCCCACGATGCCCGAGCCGCGGTCCTGGAGCACGATCTTGTCCCGCAGCGGCGTCGTGCCGCCCAGGGCCGCGCCCAGGCGCAGCGCCAGGTTGTCGTCGGCGTCCTCGCGCAGCATCTCCGAGGCGGTCTCGGCGTCATCGAGGAGCCCGACGATGTCGGCTCCGGCCAGACCCGAGGGAACCAGGCCGAAGGCGGTCAGCGCCGAGAAGCGCCCGCCCACGGTGGCATCGGCGTTGAAGACCGCCCGGTAGCCGGCCTCGCGGGCGGCGCCGTCAAAGGGGGAGCCGGGATCGGTGACCACGACCAGCCGGCGCGCGGGGTCGATGCCCGCGTCGGTGAAGGCCTTCTCGAAGGCTCGGCGCGCGGAGTCGGTCTCGACGGTCGAGCCGGACTTCGAGGAGATGATCGCGGCGGTGCGGCCGATGCGATCGGACAGCGCCGCCCGGACCATCACGGGATCGGTCGAGTCGAGCACGAACAGCTCGACGCCGGCGGTGCGCGTGATCACCTCGGGGGCCAGGGACGACCCGCCCATGCCGGCGAGCACGAAGCGGTCGACGCCCTCCGCGGCGAACGAGTCGCGCAGGTCGAGGATCTCCTGGACGAGCGGGCGGGAGACGTCGTGCGCGTCGACCCAGCCCAGGCGCTTGGCGGCCTCCTCCTCGGCCTCGGGGCCCCACAGGGTGTGGTCCTTGGCGAACAGCCGCGAGGCGAAGCGGTCCGCGGCGAGCTGGGGGACGTGCCGGTCGATGGCTTCGCGGGCTGCCCCCGCGGCGGTGACGGAAAGAGTGCTCATGATGTCCTCTCGCAGTGCGGGGCGGGATGCGGCCGTGGACGACCGCCCCGCCCGGCGATCCATTGCTTCGGTCCTTCGGCGGT
The DNA here is from genome assembly GCF_007666205.1 of Kocuria palustris. Classification (GTDB taxonomy): domain Bacteria; phylum Actinomycetota; class Actinomycetes; order Actinomycetales; family Micrococcaceae; genus Kocuria; species Kocuria palustris_A. The sequence goes on along the minus strand of NZ_VDOR01000004.1, from coordinate 125,459 downwards.
GGTGCGGGGTCTGTGCTGCCGGGCCCGCGGCATCGCTCGCTGCGGCGCGCGGCCGCGGCGCACGATGCCGCTTCGCCGGGGGCCGGCCGCGGCGAGGACGAGGGCTGCGCCCTGCCGTCGCGGCGGCGGCCCGAGTGCCGAGCAGGTCAGCGCGCGGCGTCGAGGGCCGACTGCACCGTCTCGAGCAGCTCTGCCCAGGAAGCCTCGAACTTCTCGACGCCCTCCTTCTCGAGCAGCCGCACGACGTCGTCGTAGTCGATGCCCAGCTCCGCGAGGCGGTCCAGGTGCGCATCGGACTCGTCGTACGTGCCGGTGATGGTGTCGCCGGAGACCTCCGAGTGGTCGGCGACGGCGTCGAGGGTCTTCTCCGGCATGGTGTTCACGACGTCGGCGGCGACCAGGCCGTCCACGTAGAGGGTGTCCGGCAGGGAGGGGTCCTTGGTGCCGGTCGAGGCCCACAGAGGGCGCTGGGCGTTGGCGCCGGCCGAGGCCAGGCGGGCCCACCGCTCGGTCGAGAACGCCTCCTGGTAGACCTGGTAGGCCAGGCGGGCGTTGGCCAGGCCGGCCTTGGACTTGAGCGCCGCGGCCTCCTCGGTGCCGACGGCGTCCAGGCGCTTGTCGATCTCCGAGTCCACGCGGGAGACGAAGAACGAGGCCACCGAGTGGATCCGGGAGAGGTCCTTGCCGTTCTCCAGAGCCTGCTCGAGGCCCGTCTGGAAGGCGTTGATCACGGCGCGGTAGCGCTCGAGCGAGAAGATCAGGGTCACGTTGACCGAGATGCCCTCGGCCAGGGTGGCGGTGATCGACGGCAGCCCGGCCTCGGTGGCCGGGATCTTGATCAGCACGTTGTCGCGGTCGATGGTCTGCGACAGGCGCTGGGCCATGTCCGAGGTCGCGTCCGCGTCATGCGCCATGCGGGGGTCGACCTCGATGGACACGCGGCCGTCGCGGCCCTGGGTCGCCTCGGCGATCGGGGCGAAGACGTCGCAGGCGTCGCGGACGTCGTCCGTGGTGATGCGGAAGACGGCGTCGTCGACGTCGGCGCCGTCGGCGGCGAGCTGACGGACCTGCTCCTCGTAGGACTCGCCCTTGGACAGGGCGCTGGCGAAGATCGTGGGGTTCGTCGTGACGCCGACCACGTCCTTGGTGTCGATGAGCTCCTGCAGGTTGCCCGTGGTCAGGCGCTCGCGGGACAGGTCGTCGAGCCAGATGGAGACTCCGGCCTGGGAGAGCTTGGCGGTGGTGTCGGTCATGTGATGCTCCTGGGTTCGAGGGATCGTCGGTGCGCCTGCGGACAGGCGCGGCTGGGAATGGTCTGGGGGAGGTGGCGGCCCGGCGCCGGCGGGCGGTGCCGGGCCGCCGCTGCCCTCACCGGGCCGCGGAGATCGACTCCTTGGCCTGCTGGACGACGGCCTCGGCGGTGATGCCGAACTCGCGGTAGAGGCGCTCGTAGTCGGCGGAGGCGCCGAAGTGCTCGAGGGAGACGGCGCGACCGGTCGAGCCGAGGAGGTCGCGCCACGACATGGCGATCCCCGCCTCGACCGTCACGCGGGCGCCCAGGTCCCGCGGGATGACCGCATCGCGGTAGTCCTGGTCCTGGGCGTCGAACCACTCGCGGCACGGCATGGACACGACGCGCGCGCCGATGCCCTCCGCCTTGAGCTGCTCGCGGGCCTCGACGGCCAGCTGCACCTCGGAGCCGGTGCCGATCAGCACGACGTCGAGCGACGTGCCCTCGGGGGCATCGGCCAGGACGTAGCCGCCCTTGGCGACGCCCTCGGCGGAGGCGAAGGCCTCGCCCTCGCCGTCGGGGTGGAGGTCCTCGCGGCGGAACGTGGGGACGTTCTGCCGGGTCAGCGCCAGGCCGGAGGGGTTCTCCGTGGTCTCCAGGATCGTCCGCCACGCGATCGAGGTCTCGTTGGCGTCCGCCGGGCGCACGACGTTCAGGCCAGGGATCGCGCGCAGCGTGCTGAGCTGCTCGACGGGCTGGTGCGTGGGGCCGTCCTCGCCCAGGCCGATCGAGTCGTGCGTCCAGATGTAGATCGACGGGACCTTCATGAGCGCGCCCAGTCGCACGGCCGGGCGCTGGTAGTCCGAGAAGATCAGGAACGTCCCGGAGAACGCGCGGGTCTGCGACGACATGGTGATGCCGTTGACGATCGCGGCGGCGGCGTGCTCGCGGATGCCGAAGTGCAGGACGCGGCCGTAGGGGTCGGCCGAGAACTTCTTGGTCGTGCGGCTCGACGGGTTGAACGAGTTCGCCGACTCGATCGTGGTGTTGTTCGAGCCCGCGAGGTCGGCGGAGCCGCCCCAGAGCTCGGGGAAGGTGTCCGCGATCGCGTTGATGACGCTGCCGGAGGCCTTGCGGGTGGCCATGGTCTCCCCGGCAGGGAACTGCGGGAACGCGTCCGCGTAGCCCTCGGGCAGGCGGCCCTCGCGCAGGCGGTCGTAGAGCTCCGCGCGCTCGGGGTGGGCCGAGCGCCACTGCTCGAAGGACTTCTCCCACTGCTCGCGGTCGGCCTTGCCGCGCTGCACGAGCTCGCGGGTGTGCGCCAGGACCTCGTCATCGATCGCGAAGCTCTGCTCGGCGTCGAAGCCGAGGATCCGCTTGGTCGCGGCGAGCTCGTCGGACCCGAGCTTGGAGCCGTGGATGCCGCCGGTGTTCTGCTTGTTCGGGGCCGGGTAGCCGATGATCGTCTTGAGGCAGATCAGCGACGGGCGCCCGGTCTCGGCCTCGGCGGCCTTGATCGCGGCGAAGAGGGCGTCGACGTCCTCGACGTACTCGGTGCCGTTGGGCCCGCCCGCGGTCCAGTCGACGGACTGGACGTGCCAGCCGTAGGCCTCGTAGCGCTTGGCGACGTCCTCGGTGAAGGCGACGTCGGTGTCGTCCTCGATCGAGATCTGGTTCTGGTCGTAGATCGCGATGAGGTTGCCGAGCTCCTGGTGCCCGGCCAGCGACGACGCCTCGGAGGTGACGCCCTCCTGGAGGTCGCCGTCGGAGACGATCGTGTACACGTGGTGGTCGAACACGGACTCGCCCGGGGCCGACTCGGGGTCGAACAGGCCGCGGGTGTAGCGCTGCGCGTAGGCGAACCCGACGGCCGAGGAGAGGCCCTGCCCGAGCGGGCCGGTGGTGATCTCGACGCCGGCGGTGTGGCGGTACTCGGGGTGGCCGGGAGTCTTGGAGTCCCACGTGCGCAGCGATTCGAGGTCCTCCATCTCGAGCCCGAACCCGCCCAGGAACAGCTGGATGTACAGCGTCAGGGAGGTGTGCCCTGGGGAGAGGACGAACCGGTCGCGGCCGGTCCAGCGGTCGTCGCTGGGGTCGTGGCGCATCACCTTCTGGTAGAGGAGGTAGGCGGCCGGGGCCAGGCTCATGGCCGTGCCGGGATGTCCCGAGCCCACCTTCTCCACGGCGTCCGCGGCGAGCACGCGGACGGTGTCCACGGCGCGGCGATCGACATCGGTCCAGGTGAGTGACTGATCAGACTGAGGCACAGGAGCACTGTCCTTTCTTGGCGTACAAGGCATCGCCCGCCGACCGGCGGCGATGCCGGGCTGTGCGTCCAGCGTAGATCACGCCCCGGGCATCGGAAGGGGCCGTTTCTGCGGTTTGCCTGTGGGCGTACGGCCGCGTCCCACGCCCCCCCCCGGCGGGGCGCAGGAGCGGTCCGCGCTGCGAAGGTCTAGACTGGGACAGATCATCGGCGCCGCCGCGCAGCCGGCGGGGCCGAGCGCATCCGGGCCCCGGGTCGGCCCCATCGCGCGATCCGCATCCGCCGTCGTCCCCGCACCGCCCCAGCATCGTCCCCAGGGAGTCAGTTCACGTGAGTTCAGCGCAGGCCTCCAGGCATGCCGCACCGACCGGGTCCCAGCCCGCGGCGACCCCTGGCCGGGAGCCGCGCAGGACGAGTCCGGGCCGGCGGGTGCAGGCCTACCTGCAGCTGATGAAGCTGCGCATCGTCGAGCTCCTGCTCGTGGCCACGGTGCCCACCATGATCTTCGCCCATCACCATCAGGGCGGCAGCGGGTTCCCGAGCATCTGGCTGATCCTGGTGACCCTCGTCGGCGGCACGCTCTCGGCCGGGGCCGCCGGGGCCTTCAACTCGTACATCGACCGCGAGTCGGACCGGCTGATGAAGCGGACGTCCAAGCGCCCGCTCGTCACGCGCGTCGTCGCCGACTGGGAGGCGCTGGCCCTGGGCTGGGTGCTCTCCGTCGTCTCCGTCCTGCTCTTCGCGCTGGCCGTCAACGTCCTGACGGGCGTGCTCACGGCCGCCGCGATCTTCCTCTACGCGGTCTTCTACTCGATCATCCTCAAGCGCCGCACGAGCCAGAACATCGTCTGGGGCGGCGTCGCCGGCTGCATGCCCGTGCTGATCGCGTGGGCCGCTGTCACCGGGACGGTCCAGGCGCCGGCGCTCGTGCTGTTCGCCGTGATCTTCCTGTGGACGCCGCCGCACTACTGGCCGCTGTCCATGAAGTACGCCGATGACTACGCCCGCGCCGGGATCCCCATGCTCGGTGCGATCGCCCCCGAGGGCCGCGTGGCCAGCCAGGTCGTGCTCTACGCCTGGGCCACCGTCATCTGCTCGCTGCTGCTGGTCCCGGTGGGCGGCGCCGGCTGGGTCTACGCGGTCGTGACGCTGGCCGCCGGGGCCTGGTTCCTGCTGCAGTGCCACCGCCTGCTCGGTCTGGCCAATGCCGCGGAGCCCACCTCGACCCAGGCCATGAAGGTCTTCCACGGGTCCATCACGTACCTGAGCCTGGTCTTCGTCGCCGTGGCCGTGGACCCGTTCCTGGGCGGCCCGATCCTCTGATCGCCCCGACCCGCTGATCCTCACTCGAGGCCCTGCAGCCCCGCGCCGCCGCGCCTCGCCCCCCTGCCACCCGTCGTCCCGCCGAGGAGCGTGAGCATGCTCAGGATGGACTTCTCCGGGCTGATCGCCTATCCGGTCACGCCGTTCACCACCTCGGGCGCCGTCGACCTGCCCGAGCTCGCCCGACAGGTCGAGTCGCTGGCCGAGACCGGCGTGGACGCGATCTGCGTGCTCGGCACCGCGGGCTCCTTCGCCTACCTGAGCTCCGAGGAGCGCGGGACCGTCGTGCGCACGGCGGTCCGGGCCGCGGCCGGCTCGCAGGTCCCGGTCGGAGCGGGGGTCTCCGCCATGACCACCCAGGACGTGCTCGAGCTCGCGTGGGATGCGGAGAACGCCGGGGCCGACGGACTCGTGCTCAATCCGCTGTCCTACGTCGCCCTGCGCTCCCCGGAGATCGCGGATCAGGTGGAGACCGTGGCCTCGTCCGTCGCGCTGCCGCTGTGCCTGGACAACAATCCGTCGACCACGGGCTTCGTGTACCCGATCGACCTGGCGGCCGAGCTGAGCGACCTGGGCAACGTGGTGGCCTTCAAGGACACGGTCGACTCCGAGCGCGCCCTGCAGAACCGCCGGCACCTCTTCCGCGAGCTGGCCGGGCCGGGCGTGGGCTACGGCATCGCGGGGACCTCCCTCATCCTGGCCGCCGCGGATCCCGGGATCGCCTGGCACACCGGCTTCGCGGCCGCTCTGCCGCGGGAGTGGGTCGCCTTCCGGGCAGCCGCGGCCGCCGGCGACATCGAGCTCGTGGAGCGCTGGCGGCGGGCGTTCTCGCCGCTGATCGAGGTTCTGCGCTGGGAGCGTCCGCTGAGCTCCATCTACGCGCTCAACGACATCTGCGGTCAGCACACCGCTCCGCCGCGCCGGCCCCTGCACCCCGTGGCCACACCCAGCCGCGAGCGCATCCGCGCCGCCGTGCGGCAGCTGCGAGCGGAGATGGGCCAGTGACCGCGGGGGCCGAGGCCCTCGAGATCCGCGACCTGGTCAAGGCCTTCCCGGCCCGGCGCGGCTCCGGGCGCCGACGTCGCGGCGCGGCCGCCGAGATGCCGGCGGAGACGCCCAGGGCGCGGGCCGTCGACGGGATCAGCCTGACCGCTCGCCGCGGCGAGGTCACCGCGCTGCTCGGGCCCAACGGCGCCGGCAAGACCACGACGCTCGAGTGCGCCCAGGGGCTGCAGCGCCCCACCTCCGGCACCGTGCGGCTGCTCGGGGAGCAGCCGTGGGGCGCGGCGCCGTCGCTGCGCGCGCGGGTGGGGGTCATGCTCCAGGACGGCGGCCTCCCGCAGGCCTCGCGGGCCGGGGAGTACCTGCGCCACATCACGGCGATGTACCAGGATCCCATCCCCGCCGAAGAGCTGCAGGAGCGCCTGGGCATCGGGTCGTTCGCCGGCACGCCGCTGCGCCGTCTCTCGGGCGGCCAGCGCCAGCGCGTGGCCCTGGCCGCCGCGCTGGCCGGCAGACCCGAGATCGTGTTCCTGGACGAGCCCTCGGCCGGGCTGGACCCGCAGTCCCGTGCGGCGGTCTTCGAGCTGATCGACGAGCAGCGCGCGAGCGGGACCGCGGTCGTGCTCACCACGCACCTGCTGGACGACGCCCAGCGGCTGGCGGATCACGTGGTGATCGTCGACGGCGGCACGGTCCGCGCGGCCGGCTCCGTGACCGAGCTGATCGCGGGCGACGGCCGCTCGGGGGCGCTGCGGATCGAGCTGACCGAGCATCAGCGCCGCCGCTGGGAGCGGCGGCCGCCCGAGCTGGGCCGCGACGGCCTGAGGGTGGCCGTCGACCGGCATCGGGTCGTCATCAGCGGAGCGGTCCGGCCGCAGGACGTCGCCGCGGCGGCGGCCTGGCTCGAGGCCTCCGGCGAGCTGCCCGTCTCCCTGAGCCTCCAGCCGCGGTCGCTGGAGGATGTGTTCCTGGAGCTGTCGGGGAGGAGAATGCGATGAAGGAGCCAGCAGCGATCGCAGAGCGGGAGGCCGCATCGGAGGGCGGGCCCGAGCCGAGCCCGCAGGCCCCCCGGCGGATGTCCCGGCCCGCCCCGGCGGCGCGTCGGATCGCGGCCCAGGCCGGCTACGAGACGCGCGCCATGCTGCGCAACGGCGAGCAGCTGCTGCTGCTGATCATCCTGCCGGTCATGGCGCTGTTCGCGCTGACCTGGACGGACCTGCTCGACGGCTTCCTGCCCGCCGGCGCGCAGCGGATCGATCTCGCGGTGCCGGGTGTCCTGGCGCTGTGCGTGATCTCGAACGCGTTCTCCGGCCAGGGCATCCAGACGGGCTTCGACCGCCGCTACGGCGTGCTGCGCCAGCTGTCGACCACCCCGCTGGGCCGCTTCGGGCTGATCGCGGGAAAGTCCGCGGCCGTCCTCGCGGTCCTCGCCGTCCAGACGATCCTGATCTCGGCGGTGGCCCTGCTGCTCGGCTGGCGGCCGGAGCCCGGGCGGCTCGCCGCCGCGCTGGCGGTCCTCGTCCTCGGCGCAGCGGTGTTCACGGGCCTGGGCATGCTGGTGGCCGGGACCCTGCGCGCCGAGGCGACGCTGGCCGTCGTGAACCTGCTGTGGGTGCTGCTGGCGGCCGCGGGCGGCACCCTCGCGCCGTCGAGCGCCCTGCCCGGCGTGCTGGGATGGGCGGTCGCGGCGCTTCCCTCGGCCGCGCTGGGGGAGTCGCTGCGGCTGATCCTGCTCGGCGCCGGTCAGTGCCCTCTGGTGCTGCACCTGGCGATCCTGCTGGGCTGGGGGCTGATCGGGTGGCCGGCCGCCGTGCGCTTCTTCCGCTGGAGCTGACGGCCGCTCGGATGGAGGGCCCGCCGATCGGGACTAGACTGGGATCATCCCCGCTGCGCGCCCGGGCAGCCCTTCCGGGGCAGTCCCCGCGGCGCCCGCACCGGCCCCGCTGCGGGTCGTCCGGGCAGGACGCGCGGCGGACCGCGCATCGACCCCTTCAGACCCTGGACGTGAGCACGTGAGCACCCCTCCCTCGGCACCGGCGCCGGCACCCTCGGACCACCGCGACGGACGGGAGGAGGCCGCGGCCGTCGAGGCCGCTCGCCGCGAGCCCGTCGGATTCGTGCTGCGCGGCGAGGTCGACGGCTGGGTGCGGTTCACCGCCTGGGCCTCGCTGGTGGCCAACATGCTCCTGATCCTCACCGGCGGCCTCGTCCGGCTCACCGGATCCGGCCTGGGCTGCCCCACGTGGCCCATGTGCACCGAGGAGTCCTGGACCTCGACCCCGGAGATGGGCCTGCACGGCATCATCGAGTTCGGCAACCGCACCCTGACCGGCGTGCTGATGATCGTGGCCGTGCTGGCCTTCCTGGCGGTCGTGCGCATGGCCGGGCGCCACACGTCGCTCTTCGTGCTCACGCTGCTGCTCGGGCTGGGCATCCCGCTGCAGGCCGTCGTGGGCGGGATCACCGTGCTCACGGGCCTGAACCCCTGGGTCGTGGGCATCCACTTCGTGATCTCCAGCGTCATGATCGCCCTGGCCGCCATGCTCGTGAACAAGACCCGCCGCCTGAGCCTGGAGCACGTGGCCCGCGCCGAGCTGCGCGGGCAGGCCCCGGAGCAGCGCGGGCGCATCCGCCTGCTCGCCGGCGCCCTCGGAGTCCTGGCGGCACTGATCGTCTACGTCGGCACCCTGGTGACCGGAACGGGGCCCCACGCCGGCGACGCCGGGGAGGTCGTGCGCCACACGTTCGACGCGGTGGCCATCACCCGCCTGCATGCGGTGCCGGTCTACCTCGTGGTGGCCCTGGTCCTGCTGGGTCTGCTCCTCGGGCGGCGCAGCTGGCCGATGGCGGTGCGCCGGTCCCTGCAGCTCGTGGGCATGGTCGTGATCCTGCAGGCGCTGATCGGCTTCTACCAGTACTTCAACGGGCTGCCCATCCTGGTGGTCGCCCTGCACCTGATCGGCTCGGCGATCTTCGTCGCCGTCGTCGCCATGGCCGTCGAGAAGGCCTTCCACGTGACCTCCGAGACCCCCGTCCGCGCCGAGTCCGAGCTGCGCGACGGCCCCGTCACCGTCTGAGCCCTCCGCGGCATCGCCTGCGCCGGCCGGCGCCCCCGGCCCCGCGGCCCCTCCGATCCGATCGGAGGGGCCGTCGTCGGCCATGCGCCTCACCACGGCGGCGCCTCCCGCCGCCGACCCGGCCGCGGCGGCGGGGGCAGGGCTTCTGCCCGCAGCTCTACTGAGGGTCGCCTTCCTAGGCATGCGGAATGGATTTGGACATACTCGAGTTGTGTATTTGCAGGAGCGGTCCTCGACCGTCCGCTCCCGGACCCCGAGATCACGAGAGGCGGGATGGGCATGATCGACACGGAAGCACGCGGCGCGCGCGGCCTCGACGACGCGCCCGAGACCACCACTCGCTCGCGGATCCTGACCACCGTCCTGGAGCAGGGCCCGGTCTCGGCCAGCGAGGTCGCGGCCCGGATGAGCCTGACCCCGGCGGCCGTGCGCCGGCACCTGGACGCCCTGGAGCGCGATCGCTTCATCGAGGTCACCATGGTGCGCCGCCCGGGCGCCGGGGCCGGTCGCCCCGCCCGCCGCTACGTCGTGGCCCCGGAGGGCCACGAGAGGCTGAGCAACGACTACCTCGGCGTGGCCGGCGACGCCCTCCAGGCGCTGCGCGATCTCGGCGGCGACGAGGCGCTGCGCGCCTTCGTCGAGCGCCATCAGCAGCGCATCGAGACCCGGTACCGGCCGGTGGTCGATGCCGCCGGCGACGACGTCGCCGACCGGACGGAGGCCCTCGTGCGGCTGCTCTCGGAGGACGGCTACGCCGCCACCGCCAACATGGTGAGGGTCGGCTCCGCCCGCCGCCGGACGGTCTCCGCGCAGCTGTGCCAGGGGCACTGTCCCCTGCAGGAGATCGCCGAGCAGCACCCCGAGTTCTGCGAGGCCGAGACCCGCATGATCGGCTCCCTGCTCGGGGTCGACATCCGCCGCCTGTCCACGCTGGCCTCCGGGGCGCACGTGTGCAACACGCACGTGCCGCTGGACCGGCAGGACGGCACGCCCGAGAGCGCCTCCGGCGCCGACGGGCCCCACTGATCCACCCGCACCACCCGATCCGACGCGGTCGACCGGCCGAGGGCCCGAGCCGATCGCAGAACCACCAGAGGAGGCCGTCGTGACAGATGTGACACAAGCCAACGACACCGTCATCTCCGACATCCTGGAGAAGAACCCGGAGCTCGAGGGCATCGGCACGTACGAGTACGGCTGGGCCGACAAGGACGTCGCCGGAGCCTCGGCGCGCCGCGGCATCGACGAGGACGTCGTGCGCGACATCTCCGCGCGCAAGGACGAGCCCGAGTGGATGCTCAACATGCGTCTCAAGGCGCTGAAGTTCTTCGAGCGCAAGCCGATGCCGACGTGGGGCGCGGACCTCTCGGGCATCGACTTCGAGAACATCAAGTACTTCGTGCGCGCCTCCGAGCAGCAGGCCGGCTCCTGGGAGGAGCTGCCCGAGGAGATCCGCGACACCTACGAGAAGCTCGGCATCCCCGAGGCCGAGCGCTCCCGCCTGGTGGCCGGCGTGGCCGCCCAGTACGAGTCCGAGGTCGTGTACCACCAGATCCGCGAGGACCTGGAGGAGCAGGGCGTCATCTTCATGGACACCGACACCGCCCTGCGCGAGCACCCCGAGTTCTTCGAGGAGTACTTCGGCACGGTCATCCCCGTGGGCGACAACAAGTTCGGCGCGCTGAACACCGCGGTGTGGTCCGGCGGCTCGTTCGTCTACGTCCCCAAGGGCGTCCACGTGGACATCCCGCTGCAGGCCTACTTCCGCATCAACACGGAGAACATGGGCCAGTTCGAGCGGACGCTGATCATCGCCGACGAGGACTCCTACGTCCACTACATCGAGGGCTGCACCGCGCCGATCTACAAGACGGACTCGCTGCACTCGGCCGTCGTCGAGATCGTCGCCAAGAAGAACGCCCGCGTGCGCTACACGACCATCCAGAACTGGTCGAACAACGTCTACAACCTGGTGACCAAGCGCGCGATCGCCCACGAGGGCGCCACCATGGAGTGGGTCGACGGCAACATCGGCTCCAAGGTCACGCAGAAGTACCCGGCGGTCTACATGACCGGCGAGCACGCCCGCGGCGAGACCCTGTCCATCGCCTTCGCGGGCGAGGGCCAGCACCAGGACACCGGCTCCAAGATGGTGCACGTCGCCCCGCACACCTCGTCGTCGATCGTGTCCAAGTCGGTGGCCCGCAACGGCGGGCGCTCCGCCTACCGCGGCCTGGTCCAGGTCCGCGAGGGCGCCCACCACGCCAAGTCGAACGTGGTGTGCGACGCCCTGCTCGTGGACACCGTGTCGCGCTCGGACACGTACCCCTACGTCGACATCCGCGAGGACGACGTCTCGATGGGCCACGAGGCGACCGTCTCGCGCGTGTCCGAGGAGCAGCTGTTCTACCTCATGCAGCGCGGCCTGCCCGAGGAGGAGGCCATGGCCATGATCGTGCGCGGCTTCGTCGAGCCGATCGCACGCGAGCTGCCCATGGAGTACGCGCTCGAGCTCAACCGCCTGATCGAACTGCAGATGGAGGGTTCCGTTGGCTGATCAGTCCAGCACCGTCGAAGCACCCGGCACGACCGTCCCCGAGGAGGACCTGGTCGACGGCGTCCGCACCGACGAGGCGCGCCTGGCGATCCCCGGCATGACCCAGGAGGGCGAGAAGCTCGCCACCGATCTGGTCGACTCCGAGGAGGAGGCCATGGGGGTCTCCGCCTCCCAGGAGGACGGCTCGGTCAAGGGCCAGAAGATCGCCGGGGTCTCCCGCGCGGATCGGCAGGCGTCCTACGACCTGGCCGACTTCCCGGAGCTCACCGGCCGCGAGGAGGACTTCCGGTTCACCCCGCTCAAGCGCCTCAAGGGCCTGCACAGCGACGCCCTGACGGGCCCCGCCCCGGCCGTGTCGGTCTCCGGCTCGGACCGCGTGCGGGTCGAGACCGTGGGCCGCGACGACGCCCGCGTGGGCTCGGCCGGCATCCCGGAGGACCGGCTGGCGGCCAATGCCTGGGCCCACTTCCAGGAGGCCACCGTCGTGACGGTGCCCCAGGAGGTCGAGCTCGAGGACACCGTGCTGGTGGACATCCAGGGCTCGAGCTCCGACCCGGCCGCCTCGCACATCATCGTCGAGGCGCAGGCGTTCTCGAAGGCCCGCATCGTGCTGCGCCACCGCGGCAGCGCGGTCGTGTCGCAGAACGTCGAGTTCGCGATCGCCGATTCGGCGAACGTCACCGTGGTCTCGCTGCAGGAGTGGGACGACGAGGGCAGCGTGCACGCGTCCGCGCAGCACGTGTCCCTGGGCCGCGACTCGAGCTTCAAGCACGTCGTCGTCTCGCTGGGCGGCGAGACCGTCCGCGTGACCCCGTCCGTGCGCTTCCGCGCTCCGGGCGCTGACGTCGAGATGTTCGGCCTGACGTTCGTGGACGACGGCCAGCACCTCGAGTCCCGCCTGTTCGTAGACCACTCGCAGCCCAGCTGCCGCTCGCGCGTGACCTACAAGTCCGCGCTGCAGGGCGAGGGGGCTCACGGGGTGTGGGTCGGCGACGTGCTGATCCGCCCGGCCGCCGAGGCCACCGACACCTACGAGCTCAACCGCAACCTGATCCTCAACGACGGCCCCCGCATGGACTCGATCCCCAACCTGGAGATCGAGACCGGCGTGATCGCCGGGGCGGGCCACGCCTCGACCACGGGCCAGCTGGATGCGGAGCACCTCTACTACCTGATGTCGCGCGGCATCCCGGAGCGCGAGGCCCGCGCCCTGGTGGTGCGCGGCTTCCTGTTCGAGATCCTGCAGCAGATCGAGGACGAGGGCATCGAGGAGCGCCTGCGCGAGGTCGTGGAGACCGAGCTGGCCAACGTCGAGCAGGGCGCCTGATCCGATCGGCCCCCGCCCTCGGCGGACCCACCTGCCGCACGCGGCACCACACACTTCACCTGTCAGGAGAGACTTTTGAGCACTCTGGAGATCAAGGACCTGCACGCATCGGTCCTGCTCGACGACGAGAACAGCAAGCAGATCCTCAAGGGCGTGAACCTCACCATCGCCTCCGATGAGGTGCACGCGATCATGGGCCCCAACGGCTCCGGCAAGTCCACCCTCGCCTCGACCATCGCCGGGCACCCCAAGTTCCGCGTGGACTCGGGCGACGTCCTGCTGGACGGCGAGTCCGTGCTGGAGATGTCCGTGGACGAGCGCGCCCGCGCCGGGCTCTTCCTGGCCATGCAGTACCCGGTCGAGATCCCGGGCGTGACCACCTCGAACTTCCTCCGCTCGGCCAAGACCGCGGTCGACGGCGAGGCGCCCTCGCTGCGCACGTGGACCAAGGACGTCAAGTCCGCGGCCGAGCAGCTGAAGATGGATCCGCAGATGATCCAGCGCAATGTCAACGAGGGCTTCTCGGGCGGCGAGAAGAAGCGCATGGAGATCATGCAGCTCGAGCTGCTCAAGCCCAAGATGGCCCTGCTCGACGAGACCGACTCCGGCCTGGACATCGACGCGCTCAAGGTCGTCTCCGAGGGCGTGAACCGCGCCAAGGCGGCCAACGGCATGGGCGTCATGCTGATCACCCACTACACGCGCATCCTGCGCTACATCGCCCCGGATCACGTCCACGTCTTCGCCGACGGCCGCGTGGTGGAGGAGGGCGGCCCGGAGCTGGCCGAGCAGCTCGAGGCCGAGGGCTACGACAAGTACGTCACCGCCGCCCGATGATCACCCGATCCTGACGAGGAGCAAGCGATGACCGACACGACCGCCGCCGCGGGCCAGGTGCCCGCAGGCGCACCGACGATCGAAGAGGTCGAGGACGCCCTGAAGAACGTCATCGACCCCGAGCTCGGCGTGAACATCGTCGACCTGGGCCTGCTCTACGGCGCCTCCTACATGGAGGACGGGGCCCTCAAGCTCGACATGACGCTGACCACGGCGGCCTGCCCACTGCAGGACGTCATCGAGGAGCAGGTCGAGCAGAACATCGGCCCGCTCGTCGACGAGTGGCACGTCAACTGGGTGTGGATGCCGCCGTGGGGCATGGAGCGCATCACGGAGGACGGCCGCGATCAGATGCGGGCCCTGGGCTTCAACATCTGAGCCGTCCCTGACAGCGCGTCCCGGCCCGCTCGGAACGGGCGACGGCGCCCCCGCCGCTCTCGGTCGATGACCGGAAGCGGCGGGGGCGCCGTCGTCGTGCTCGCGGGGCATCCGGGAGGCATCGGTGAGCCGAGGGCCCGGAGCGCCTCAGGGAGCCGTCAGCTCGACCTCAGCGGATCGAGTTCGGGTGGCGGCACAGGGCAGTGGTCTCGATGTCCATGTAGGCGTACATCGGGAAGCCCGAGAGGATCTCGTGCAGGCGCTCGTTGGACTCGACCTCGAAGATCGAGATGTTGGCGTACTGGCCGACCACGCGGTAGATGGCCTCGAACTCGCCGGCCTTCTGGAGGCCCTGCGAGTACTCCTTCTCCTGGGCCTGCTTCTCGGCGACCTCCTCGGGCGACATGGACTCGGGGAAGTGGACCTGCATGCGGCAGAGGAACTTCACGACGATCTCCTGATCTCTCGACTGCTGGTGCTCGCGGGCCAGTCTATCGACCGTGCCCGGGGTCACGCCGGGCCCCGGTCCGCCGGATGCGGTCCGGAGGGGAGTCGAGCCCGCGCGCCGCGACCGCCTCCCCCGTGCGCTGGCCGTGCGCCACCGCCGAGATCACCAGGGGAGAGGCCAGCGCCACGGGTCCGAGGCGCACGCCGCGGGCTGCAGCGGCATCGCGCAGGTCGTCGACCACCCCGGTCAGGAACGGGATGGTGCGCAGCATGATCTGGATGGCCAGTCCGATGCGCTGCGGATCCACGCCCACCCGCCGCAGCGGCGACAGCAGCCGCACGAGACCGTCGAGCAGCTCCGGCAGCGGCGTGGTCTCGAGCAGGACGCGCGTGGCCAGCAGGGCGGTCACGACGGTCAGCAGGACCTCCGCGGCCATGGCCGGGTCCCGCCTCAGCAGCAGGTGGTAGGCGCCCAGCAGCGCCAGGATCCAGGCGGCCGGGCGGATGCTGTGCCACCAGCCGCGCGGCCCGATCCGCGCGGCCAGCGCCGCGGCCAGGACCAGCACGAGGCAGCCGGCGGGCACGGCCCAGGCGGCCGCGGGGGCCTGCACGCCCAGCAGTCCGAGCAGCCACGGGAACGGGATCATCAGCAGCGCCGAGACGATCGCGATCCCGGCCGCCTTGAGGGCCAGGGGAGCGCGGTGGACCGGGGTGTCGGCCGGCCGGTGGAAGCCGAAGAGCTCCCGGCGCGAGCGGCTCACCGGGTCAGGTCCCCGTCGGCGGCGCAGCCGCGGCGATAGCGCGCGACGACCTCGGCGGAGGGCCCGTCCGCGACCACCCGCCCGGCGTGGATGAGCAGCGCGCGATCGGCCGTTGCGGCGAGCTCGAGGTCGTGCGTCGAGATGATCTGCTGCTGCGGCAGCCGATCCAGGTGCTGGATCAGCGCATTGCGGTGCCGCAGGTCGAGCAGCGTGGTCGGCTCGTCCAGCGCGAGCACGCGCGGCTGGACGGCGAGCACCGCCGTGAGCGCCGTGATCTGGCGCTCCCCGCCGGACAGGTCGTGGATCGAGTGATGACGGCGGTGGCCGAGTCCGGCGTCCTCGAGCAGCTCCCGGGCCGTCCGCTCCCGCTGAGCCGCGGGATACCCGGCCGCGCGCAGCGACAGCTCGACGTCCTCCTGGGGCGTGGGCATGAGCAGCTGCGCGGCGGGATCGGAGAACAGGAAGCCGACGACCTGGCGGGCCGCGCGCACGTCCTGCACCGCGTCGACGCCGTGGACGCGGGCCGTGCCCGATGCGACCTCGGCGAGGCCGTTGAGCACCCGGAGCAGCGTGGACTTGCCGGAGCCGTTGAGGCCGATGACCGCGATGCGCCGCTCGGTCAGCCGTGCGGTGATCGGCCCCAGCAGCCGCAGCTGTTCCGCGGCGCCGACCGGGCCGGGGACCTCGACGACGACGTCCTGCAGCTCGATCTCGGCCGGGCCGGGCGGTCCCCGTCGATCTCCAGAAGGAGTCCGCGGCGTCACCGGCGGGCGGCGAGCCGGGGGAAGGCCCGGTGGACGGCCGCCGCGATCACGGCGGCGAGCGCGACCTTGATCAGATCGCCGGGCCAGTAGATCAGATCGGCCAGGAAGGCGTCCCGGAGGGGGAGCCCGGCGTTGAGCATCATCCCGGGGATGCCGAGCAGCCGGGTGATGGTGAATCCGCCGAGCACGGCGGCCCCGGCCAGGCCCAGCGCGACCCGGCCGCCCCGTGCGCCGCGGCGCAGCAGGGCGTAGGCGAGCAGACCGCAGCACAGGGCGGCGATCGGGAAGCTGAGGATGTAACCGGCCGAGGGCCCGGCCAGCACGGCGGGCCCGCCGCGGAAGCCGGAGAAGATGGGCAGCCCGACGAGGCCGACGACCACGTAGAGCAGCACGGCCAGGAAGCCGCGCCGGCCGCCGAGCACGAGCCCGGTGAGGTAGACGGCCAGGGTCTGCAGGGTGATCGGCACCGCCACGGGCCCCACCGGGATCGCCGGGAGCACGGCGGCGACCGCGGTGAAGGCGGCGAACACCGCGATCAGCCCGAGGTCCGTGCCGGCCCCGCCGCGGGATCCTCTGGCCCGCCCGCCGGGGGGCGCCGCGGAGCCCCCGGGGGCTGCGCCTGCGGTGTCGGGCCGGGCAGCGGACCGGGACTCGGCGGAGCGGGAAGCGGGGGAGGAGGAGTCGTCCTGGTGGGAGACCTGAGGCGAGGAAGGCATGGAGGCACCTTAGGCCAGCTCTGTGCAGACGCCGCGCCCGTTGGGCGGGAGCCGCTCGGCGCGTCGCGCCTGGCGCACGGATCTCCGGACGGATCCGCATCGAACAGCCGACCGCGGCACCGGATCGTCCTACGCGGAGCCGCTGCGGTCCGTTCCGTCCGGCGCGGGACCGTCCTGGGCCGGATCGGAGGCGATCCACGGTGCCTCGGCGCCCAGGTCGCCGAACTGCGCGGAGCGCGCATCGGCCCGGGGCGTCCCGCCGTCGGGCTGGTGGACGGGCCATTCGGAGACCGGGTCCTCGAGCGGCTCGGCCGGGGGCTCGGCGGCGGGGAGGAGCTGGCCCGTGGCGGCATCCGTGGCCGTCGCGCCGCGGGAGCCGTGGCGGATCGGCTGCAGGCGCATGGCCTGGTAGCGCCAGCGCTCGGCCAGGGTGGCTCGCCGGGCCGCGGAGGTCTCCGGGTCCACCGGGTCCCGGCCGAGCACGGGATCCTCGCCGGACTGGTACCGGTCGCTCCAGATCTGGATCACGGACCAGGCCACCGCGGTCAGCGGGGTCGCCAGGATCGTGCCGACGATGCCGCCCACGAGCCCGCCGACGGTCAGCGCCGTGAGGACGATCAGGGGGTGCAGGCTCAGCGACTTGCCCACGATCAGCGGCTGCAGGAGGTTGCCGTCGACGTTGTTGACCACGATGGTCAGCGCGGCGACGGCCAGCGCCTGGGGCAGGCCCAGGGTCACCAGCGCCACCAGCGCGGCGAACAGCCCGGAGATGAACGGTCCCACGATCGGGATGAAGGCCGACAGGAAGCACAGCACGGCCAGCGGGAGCGCCAGCGGGACGCCGATGACCCACAGACCGAGCCCGATGAGCGTCGCATCGACCGTCGCCACGATCACGATGCCCCGGACGTAGCCGCCGAGGACCTCCGCGGTGCGGTCCCCGGTCTCGGCCATCCGGGCGCGGACCTCGCCGTGGAACCAGCGCAGCAGGAAGTTCCACATCTTGGGGCCGTCCTTCAGGAAGAAGAACAGCATCACGAGCATCAGGATGAGACCGGTCAGCACGCTGCCCGCGGTGCCGAAGCTCGAGAACAGGGTCGAGACGAAGGCCTGCGACGAGAGCATCGAGCCCGCCGAGGACATCAGATCCGTCAGCAGCTGGGAGTCGATCGGGATCGAGGGGTCGGTCAGCATCGACTCGACGTCGCCCATGCCCTGGGCCGCCTGCTGGGAGAGCTCGTCCCACTCGGCCATGACGGTCGCGGTGACCGCCGAGATGATCGCCGACACGACCAGGATCAGCGCCACGAACACGATGGCCGATCCCGCCCAGCGCGGCAGCCCCCGGCGGACGAGGGCATTGACCACAGGGCCGACGGTCGTGGCCAGGATCAGCGCCACGAGCGCGGCGATGACCGCCAGCTGGATCGTGATCATCAGCCAGACGAAGGCCGCCGCCAGGGCCCCGATGATCAGGATCTGCGCCGATCGTCCCGCCGCGCGGCCCATCGCGTCCCGCCACACGCCGCCGGCGGCATCCGCCTCGACCGGGCGGACATCGAGCTCGGGGGCATCCGGGTGCTGGGCCAGGGCCGGCTCCGAGGCCGCGATATGGGAGCCGCGCACGGCCCGCTGCGGGTTCGGAGATGCCTGGGCGCCCTCGGCGCCCGGCCGGCTCTGCTCGCTGTTCATCGCTGATCGCCTTCGCTGGGGGTGTGGGGAGGCCGTCGAACGAGGTCTCCGGACCGGCCGCCCCGATTCTAGAGGTGCGCCGAGCCCGCGGGGCGGCCCGGACGCGGGTGTCGAGGCCGCGGAATGCGCCGTCTCGACGGGGCTCAGGCAGTGGCACAGCTGACAGCGCCTGCCGCCGGTCGCCGCTAGACTGCATCGGTTCCGCCGTCCGTCCGACGGCGGCCGCCCCGTGGAAAGGCCGTGCCTGACGTGATCACCGTGTCGAACCTCGAACTGCGTGCCGGTGCCCGGCTGCTGATGGACGGCGTGGACTTCCGGGTGCAGAAGGGCGACAAGGTCGGCCTCGTGGGACGCAACGGCGCCGGCAAGACCACCATGACCCGGGTGCTCGCCGGGGAGGGGATCCCCGCCGGGGGCACCGTGTCCCGCAGCGGGACCATCGGCTACCTCCCCCAGGACCCCAAGGTCGAGGACATGGAGCAGCTGGCCCGCGATCGGATCTTCTCCGCCCGCGGCCTGGCCGAGGTCATCGCCCGCATGCGCAGGGCCGAGGAGGAGATGGCCTCGGAGGACGAGGCCGTGCGGGACAGGGCCATGAAGCGCTACCCGCGGCTCGAGTCGGAGTTCCAGGCCGGCGGCGGCTACGCGGCGGAGTCCGAGGCCGCGACCATCACCGCGAACCTGGACCTGCCGGACCGCGTGCTCGCCCAGCCGCTGCGCACGCTCTCGGGCGGCCAGCGCCGGCGCGTGGAGCTGGCCCGCATCCTCTTCGCGGACGCCGACACGATGCTGCTCGACGAGCCCACCAACCACCTCGACGCCGACTCCGTGGCGTGGCTGCGGGAGTTCCTGCGCAGCTACTCCGGCGGCGTGCTGGTGATCTCCCACGACGTGGAGCTCATGGAGATGGTCGTCAACAAGGTCCTCTACCTCGATGCCAACCGGGCCGTCGTCGACGTCTACAACATGGACTGGAAGCGCTACAAGCAGCAGCGCGAGCAGGACGAGCACCGCCGCAAGCGCGAGTACGCCAACGCGGAGAAGAAGGCCGCGGCGCTGATGGCCCAGGGCGAGAAGATGCGCGCCAAGGCCACCAAGGCGGTCGCCGCGCAGCAGATGATCAAGCGCGCCGAGCGGCTCATGGCCGGCGTCGAGGGCGAGCGCGTCCAGGACAAGGTCGCCGCGATCCGCTTCCCGGCCCCGGCCCCGTGCGGCAAGACCCCGCTGCGGGCCTCCGGCCTGTCCAAGTCCTACGGCTCCCTCGAGATCTTCAACGACGTCGACCTGGCCATCGACCGCGGCTCGCGCGTGGTCATCCTGGGCCTGAACGGCGCGGGCAAGACGACGCTGCTGCGCATGCTCGCGGGGGAGGCCGAGCCCGATTTCGGGCAGGTCGAGCCGGGCCACGGCCTCAAGCTCGGCTACTTCGCCCAGGAGCACGACACCCTGGACCAGGACCGCACGGTCCTGCAGAACATGAAGTCCGCGGCCCCCGATCTCACCGACACCCAGGCGCGCACGGTCCTGGGCTCGTTCCTGTTCCAGGGCGACGACGTCGACAAGCCCGCCGGCGTGCTCTCCGGCGGCGAGAAGACGCGTCTGGCCCTGGCCACGCTCGTGGCGTCCTCGGCCAACGTGCTGCTGCTCGACGAGCCCACGAACAACCTCGACCCCGCTTCGCGCGAGGAGATCCTCGCCGCGCTGCGCCGCTACGAGGGCGCCGTGGTGCTGGTCTCGCACGACGAGGGCGCCGTCGAGGCGCTGAACCCGGAGCGCGTCGTGATGCTGCCCGACGGCATCGAGGATCACTGGTCGCAGGAGTACCAGGACCTCATCACGCTGGCCTGAGCTTCCAGCCGTCGCTCGCCCGGCCTGCGGGCGGGCGCCCCGAGCAGGGCGCCCCGATGCCCTCGGGGCTCAGCGCCGCGGCGCCTCCAGGGCAGCGTCCTCCTCCGCGGCGTCCTGCGAGCCGAAGCGGCGGCCGCGGCGCTTGGGCCGGGTGAGATCGCGCAGGTGGGCGGGCATGTCGTCGACCATCTCGAGCTGGCGGATCAGGTCCTCCTCGGTCCGCCCGTCGCCCACGCCGACGAAGGTGCCGTCGGCGTCGTAGTACTGCGCGAGCTCCGCCTCGATCCGTGCGGCGTACTCGCGGTCCCAGGCGTCGTTGCGCACCTTCTGCCGGGCCGAGTAGGCGTAGGCCACGAACACGAGCACCGCGAAGGCCGTCCACTGCATGGAGTAGGACAGCTGAGGGCCGTGGTCCAGATCCGGCTGCATGAAGGGCGCGGGCGCGTCCTGGGCCGGGGGCTGCTCGGCGTGCATCTGCCCGTAGGCGCCGTCGACCAGGTCCTGGCCCGAGGCCTCCTCGACATCGGGGAGGTGGATCGAGGCCACCTGCCCCTCCGGGGCGCTGCGATCGGCGGTGCCCTCCCCGGGCTGCACGCGGGCGGTGACCGTCACGTCGCCGGCCGGGGGAGCGGGGACCTCCGAGGCGCTGCCGTCCCCGGCGTCGGAGGTGGGGATCCAGCCGCGGCTGATGAGGATCGTGGGGCCCTGATCGGTGCGCAGGGGCACGAGCACCTCGTAGCCGATCTGCCCGCTCGAGGTCCGGTTGCGCGCCAGCACGGTGCCGTCCTCGACGTACTCGCCCGTGAGCTCGGCGGGGTGCCACTGCTGCGACCCGTCGAAGTCCGTGAAGGCCTGCACGGCCTCCTGGCCGGTGTACGGGTCGGCGTCGTGGTTCTCGACGATCAGCTGATTGCCGTGCTCGATCTGCTCGGCGCGGCCGAACTGCCAGTTGCCCAGGTAGAGGCACAGCAGCGCGCCCACGCAGCACAGCGCGAACCAGCCGATCCAGCGGCCGGTGAGCAGGAAGGAGTAGGTCTGCAGGAATCGCCTCATCGGGCGTCGTCGTCCTTCTCGACGGCCTCGTCCGCGGCCTCGGCCAGGGGGGTGATGTCCCGGAGGAACCCGCGAGCGCGCAGGAACTGCGCCAGGTGCTCGCGGTGCTCGGAGCAGGCCGCCCACACCTTGCGCCGCTGCGGGGTGTGGAGGCGGGGGTTGTTCCACTGCAGCGCCCACACGGCGGCCTCCCGGCAGCCGCGGCGCGAGCACTGTGGCGCGGTGCCGTCCTGATCCGCCGCCGCAGCGGCCTCGCGGGGCTCCCGGGGGTCGTCGGAGAGCGAGCCGAGCAGATCGAAGGACATAGGGCAGAGGGCTCCTGGTCGTGGTGCAGCGGGGGCGGCGCGGTCGTCAGCCGCCGCGGGGGTCGTCCCCATTGTCCCGCATCCCGTCGGCCGCCGCGCCCGTCGCTCCGCCGGCGGCGGAGCCGGGGCCGAGCGGGCGGCCGGACTCGTCGACGTACTCGCCCTCGAAGTCCTGGTCCGCGGCGACGGGAGCGGCGCTCAGCGCCGCAGGCGGCTCGGCGGTCTCGGGCCCCAGGTAGGACGACGCGCGCTCCGAGCGGTCCGCGCCGACATTGGCCAGCAGCACGGCCGACCACGGGAGCAGGACGATCCCCGCCCCGCAGACGATGCGCAGGATCCAATGGTCCACGAGCACGAAGGCCACCAGGCAGATCACGCGCAGCAGCATCTGGATCCCGTAGACGACCATGCGCCGGCCCATGTCCGCCGAATGCGCCTCGGGAGTCGAGGTGATGGAGTACGAGGGACCGCCCTTGCTCCCGCGGCCCCTGCGGGACGCCTGGCCGCGGGAGACCTCGACGGCGCGCTGGCGCGGGCGGGCGCCCTCGGCCGAGACCCGGACGGCGGGCAGGTCCGAGGCGTTGAGGTACCGGGGTGCCATGCTCGCCTCCTTCCGCTGTCCGCGACGCGCCGCCGCGCGCCCTGCATTGCCCGCACCGCCGGCGGCCGTGGCCCGTCCTGGTCGGCGAGCGCCGCAGCATCCCTCCATTGTGCACCCGCTGCGGGGTGTCGGGCAGGAGACGCCGCGGCCTCGCGGATCGGCACAACGCTCGCCCTCGATTCTGTCAGGGGCTCCACCACGGAGCGGTCCGCGGGGGCCGGTAGGGTGACGGCAGACTCCGCGGTCGCATCCGGGCCGCACCCCGTCCGACGGCGGCCCGCTCAGCGCCCGCCGCCGGACACGGACCCGGCGTCGAGCACGGCGCCGCTCCCCGCATCGAAAGGCAGCCACACCCCCATGACAGCTCAGACGCAGGATCCGCAGTCCCCGCGCGTGGTCCTGGTGACCGGCGGCAACCGCGGCATCGGACGCAGCATCGCCCAGGCCTTCCGCGACCAGGGGGACCAGGTCGTCGTGACCTACCGCTCCGGGGATGCGCCTGCCGGCGTCGACGCCGTGCGCTGCGACGTCTCGGACGCCGAGTCCGTGGACGCCGCGTTCACCGAGGTCGAGAAGACGTGGGGCCCCGTCGACGTCGTCGTGGCCAATGCTGGCATCACGCAGGACACCCTCCTGATGCGCATGAGCGAGGACGACTTCGCCGACGTCGTGAACACCAACCTGACCGGCGCCTTCCGGGTCTCCAAGCGGGCCGTGCGCGGGTTCCTCCGGAAGAAGGCCGGGCGCATCGTCTTCATCTCGTCGATCGTCGGATACACCGGTGCTCCCGGGCAGGTCAACTACGCCGCCTCCAAGGCCGGCCTGCAGGGCGTCGCGCGCTCCATCACCCGCGAGCTCGGCAGCCGCAGCATCACCGCCAACGTCGTGGCGCCCGGCTACATCAGCACCGACATGACCGCCGAGCTGCCCGAGGACGTCTCCGCCTCCTATGCCGAGCGCATCCCGGCCGGGCGCTTCGGCGAGCCCGAGGAGGTCGCCGAGGTCGTGCGCTGGCTGGCCACCGCTCCCGGGGCCGCCTACATCAACGGGGCGGTCATCCCGGTCGACGGCGGCTTCGGCATGGGGCTGTGAGCCTCCGGCTCGCTCCCTGACCGCAGGCGGCGCGACGCCCCGGGCGCGGCGCCGCCTGCCATCCAGCACCACCAGCAGCGAACGCACAGGAGATCAGCATGGACTCAGTGGCAGACAAGACCGTCGTCATCACCGGCTCCTCGCGCGGCGTCGGAGCCGACACCGCAAGGATCCTCGCAGGCGAGGGCGCGAACGTCGTCGTCAACTACCGGCAGAAGGCCCCGCGGGCGAACAAGGTCGTGCAGCAGATCGAGGAGGCCGGCGGGCACGCCGTGGCGGTGGGCGCCGACCTCACCGACGACGACGGCATCCGCCCCCTGCTCGAGGCCGCTCAGGAGAGCTTCGGCTCGGTCGACGTCGTGATCCTCAACGCCTCCGGCGGCATGGAGTCGGACCTCGGCGAGGACTACGCGATGAAGCTCAACCGCGACGCGCAGGTCCGCGCCCTGGAGGCCGCCGCCGAGGTGCTGCCCGAGGGCGGCCGGGTGGTGTTCGTGACGAGCCACCAGGCGCACTTCATCCGCGAGGTCGAGACCATGCCCGAGTACGAGCAGGTCGCGCTGTCCAAGCGCGCCGGCGAGGACGCGCTGACCGAGCGCATCCCCATGCTCACCGAGAAGGGCATCGGCTTCGTGGTCGTCTCGGCCGACATGATCGAGGGCACCGTCACCGCGACGCTGCTCAACCGCGCCCGCCCGGGTGCCCTCGACCAGCGGCGCGAGGCGGCCGGCAGGCTGTACTCGGTCCAGGAGTTCGCCGCCGAGATCGCTCGCATGGTCACCGCCGACGTCCCGACCGGCCACGTCGAGCTCGTCGGCGGCGCCGAGGACTTCCTGGCGCAGAGCGGCAGCTGATCCCTCCGCCGGCCGGACCGCGGCCGGCAGGGACGACGACGGCGGCGCCGGAGCTCACAGGCCCCGGCGCCGCCGTCGTGTCTGCACCCACCTGCACCCCGGTGCAGGCGCGGATCAGAGATCGGCGAAGAAGCGCACCGCGTCCAGGTTCGGGATGTTGACCTGGGCATCGGCCGCTCGGCGCAGCACGGGCTTGGCGTTGAACGCGATGCCGACGGCCGCGGCCTCGAGCAGCTGGATGTCGTTGGCGCCGTCGCCCACGGCGATCGTCTGCTCGGGGGAGACGCCGTCGTCCTTCGCCCAGGAGCGCAGCATCGAGGCCTTGACCGACGCGTCCACGATCGGGCCGACGACGCGGCCGGTGAGCCGCCCGTCGACGACCTCCAGCTCGTTGGCCAGGTAGTGGTCGATCTCGTGCTTGGCCATCAGGGGCTCGATCACCTGGCGGAAGCCGCCGGAGACGACGCCCACCGTGTACTCCGCGCGGTGGAAGGTGTCGACCAGGACGCCGGCGCCCACCGTGGGGCGCAGCTCCTGGGCGACCTCTCCGAGCACGGTGTCGGGCAGCCCCTCGAGCAGGGCGGCCCGCTCGCGCAGGGAGGAGGCGAAGTCGATCTCCCCGGACATGGCGCGATCGGTGAGCTGCGCGACCTGGTCCTGGACCCCGGCCCTGGCGGCCAGCAGGTCGATGGCCTCCTGCTGGAGGAAGGTCGAGTCCGCGTCCATGACGAGGAGCTTGCGCTGGTCCGGATCCATGATCGCCGCCGGCACGACGCTCACGTCGAGGTCGTCCCACGGGGTGGACAGGGGATCGGGGCGCGCGATCTCGCGGGCCCGCTCGAGCGACAGTCCGGTGAACTGGGCGTAGGCGGCGTTGTAGCCGTTGAGCTCGGCATCGGAGGAGCCGCCGCCCGAGGCGTTCGGGGTCACGCGGACGCGGCCGTGGGACTCGATGGTCGCCCCGGCCTCTTCGATCGACTCCATGATCTGCTGGACGGTCTCCGGGTGAGGGGTCCGGGCCAGGGCGATCAGGGCGAGTTGCTCGGTCATGGCCGCGAGTCTAGCCCCCGACGGCTCGGGATCGGTCATCGGCCGGGCCCGCCCGTCGCCGGAGCCCGCCCCCGCGCGGGGGTTAGAGTGGCCTCCATGAGCGCAGCCCTGTCGATGACCGATGTCGATCTCGTCCGCAGCGGGAAGAACCTGCTGGAGCAGGTCAGCTGGACCGTGCAGGACAGCGAGCGCTGGGTGGTCCTGGGCCCCAACGGGGCCGGCAAGTCCACCCTGCTCTCCCTGGCCTCCGCGCGGCAGCACCCCACCCGCGGGACGGTCGAGATCCTCGACGAGACCCTGGGCCGCGTCGACGTGTTCGAGCTGCGCCCGCGCATCGGTCTGACCTCCTCGCACCTCGCGGAGCAGATCCCCGGCGGGGAGCCCGTGGCCGACGTCGTGCTGACCGCCGCCTACGGCGTGTCCGGACGCTGGCGCGAGCGCTACGACGAGGCCGACACCGACCGCGCCGCCCAGCTGCTGGCCGACTGGAACCTGCAGGGCCTGGCCGATCGGAAGTTCGGCTCGCTGTCCTCCGGGGAGAAGAAGCGCGTGCTGATCGCGCGCGCCCTGATGACGGACCCCGAGATGCTGCTGCTCGACGAGCCCGCCTCCGGCCTCGATGTCGCCGGGCGCGAGGACCTGGTCACGCGCCTGGACGAGCTGGCCGCCTCCGAGCTGGCGCCCGCCGTGGTGATGGTGACGCATCACCTCGAGGAGGTGCCCCCGAACTTCACCCACGCCCTGCTGCTCAGCGAGGGCCGCGTGGTCGCCGCCGGCCCCGTGGGCGAGGTCATGACGCAGTCCAACCTCTCGGAGACCTTCGGCATGCCGCTGAAGCTCGTGCGCGTGGGCGATCGCTTCGCCGCATTCCGCCGCGACTGACCCGGTCCCGGCAGTGGAGTGGATGGCCGGGCTGCTCGAGTCCTTCGAGTTCACCTGGTGGCAGGCGGGGCTGATCCTCGTGGCCGGCCTGTGGGCCGGTCTGATCAACACGATCGTGGGCTCCGGCACGCTGGTGACGTTCCCCGTGCTGGTCACGATGGGCGTGCCGCCCGTGACGGCGACGATGTCGAACGCCATGGGCCTGATCGCGGGCAATCTCACCGGGGCCTGGAACTACCGCGCCGAGCTGCGCGGGCTGCGCGGGACGCTGCTGCGGCTGCTGCCGTGCTCCGTGGCGGGCGGCGCGATCGGCGCGGGCCTGCTCATGGTCCTGCCCGAGGAGGTCTTCTCCTACGTGGCGCCGGTGCTGATCGTCGTCGCCCTGTTCTTCGTGGTCTTCCAGCCGAAGCTGCAGGGCATCGTGCGCGCCCGCAAGGAGGCCCAGGCGCAGGGGCTCGCCGAGGCCGCCCGGGCTCGCGGCGAGCAGCCGGCGCCCCTGGACCCCGACGCCCTGCCGCAGCCGTCGATCCTCTACGTGCTGGTGTTCGTCGCGGGCATCTACGGC
The DNA here is from genome assembly GCF_007666205.1 of Kocuria palustris. Lineage (GTDB taxonomy): Bacteria > Actinomycetota > Actinomycetes > Actinomycetales > Micrococcaceae > Kocuria > Kocuria palustris_A. The sequence goes on along the minus strand of NZ_VDOR01000004.1, from coordinate 98,831 downwards.
GGCTACTTCGTGGCGGCGCAGGGCGTGCTGCTGCTGGGGATCCTGGGCGTGTTCCTGCTGGCGTCGATGCAGTCGGCCAATGCCGTGAAGATCTTCCTGGTGGCCGCGGTGAACATCGTGGCCGCCGTGTCCTACATCCTCTTCTCCTTCGAGCGCATCGACTGGTGGGTCGTGGTGCTGATCGCGGTCTCGTCGTCGGTCGGCTCGTGGCTCGGCGCCAAGGTGGGTCGCAGGCTCTCGCCGGTGGCCCTGCGCACGGTGATCGTCATCCTGGGGCTGGCCGCCCTGGCCAACATGGTGAGGCAGCTGCTGTGAGCAACCACTGCGCCCCTTCCGTCCACGAGCTCGCCGAGCGCTTCCCGCAGGTCGTGCCGCTGACCGATGCCGACGACCCCCGGGTGGCCGACTACACGTCGCTGACCGACGTGTCCCTGCGGCGCAAGCTCGAGCCCGAGCGCGGGATGTACCTGGCGGAGTCCTCCAAGGTGCTGCGCCGTGCCCTGGCCGCGGGGCATCGGCCGCGGTCGTTCTTCATGTCCCGCAAGTGGGTGCTCGACCTGGCCGATGTGCTCGACGAGAACCCCGACGTCCCCCTCTACGTGGGGGAGGACGAGGTGCTCGAGGGCGTCACCGGCTTCCACCTGCACCGCGGGGCGCTGGCGGCCATGCAGCGTCCGGAGCCGCTGCCGCTGGCCGCTGTCCTGGCCTCGTCCCGACGGGTGGCGATCATCGAGGACGTGGTCGATCACACCAATCTGGGCGCGATCTTCCGCTCGGCCGCGGCCCTGCAGGTCGATGCCGTGCTGGTGACCCCTCGCTGCGCCGATCCGCTGTACCGCCGCGCCATCCGGGTGTCGATGGGCACCGTGTTCCAGGTGCCGTGGGTGCGCCTGGAGCACTGGACGGCGGATCTGCAGCAGGTCAAGGACGCCGGCTTCCTCACCGCCGCCATGGCGCTGGAGGACGACTCCCTGGCCCTCGACGATCTCGGCACCCGCGTGCGGGAGTCAGGGGAGAAGCTCGCCCTGCTGCTGGGCACCGAGGGCCACGGGCTCACTGCACCTGCCATCCACCACGCCGATCTCACGGTGCGGATCCCCATGTCCCACGGGGTGGACTCGCTGAACGTGGCCGCGGCTTCGGCGGTGGCGTTCTGGGAGACGCGGCCGACGTGATGCGGGTGTGAGGCTGAGCCGGGCTCGCAGATAAGATGGATCAGATCAACGGACCTGCGATCGCATTGCTGCGAGAACGGAGACCCTGCATGGCACCGACCATCGTAGGAGCGCCGTATGCAGAGTTGCGCTTCGAGTTCGCGGTATTCCCCGGGGGTATTGCCCGATGACCGAGATGCCCACGTGGGAAGGATTCATGATCCCAGTGCTGAGGGTCATGAACGATGGAGTTGTCCGGCATCTGCGCGAAGTGCATCCGCCGGTCGCGGACGACATCGGTCTGACAGGGGCGCAGCGCGAGGAGATGCTGCCATCGGGAAACCAGCCCAAGTACATGAATCGCATCGGATGGGCTGTGTCGTTCCTGACGAACGTCGGTGCGCTCACCCGCCCTGAGCGCGGCCACTATCAGATCGCGGAGGCTGGCCGCGAAGTCCTCGGGCGTTTTCCTCACGCAGCGAGAGGGCGAGACATCGCCGCGCTGGGCGAGGACCCGGACTCACTGATCCGTCCATATGTCGCGCGCGCAAAGAACACAAGATCCTCCGATGCCGGAACTGACGCCGTTGACGAGTCATCCATGACGCCGATCGAGCAGGTGCAGAGCGGGATCGAGCGGATCCATGAGGAGACTGCGATGGAGCTCCTCGCCCGGCTCAGGGACAAGGACCCCGGCTTCTTCGAACAGGCAGTGATCGACCTGCTTCTTGCGATGGGGTACGGCGGCACGAGCGGACGCGGCAGCGTCACACAGCTCACGGGCGACGGCGGCATCGATGGGGTGATCGATCAAGACATCCTGGGACTGAACCGCGTTTACATCCAGGCTAAGCGCTACGGGGATGACAACACCGTCGGGCGCCCCGATCTTCAGGCCTTCGTCGGAGCTCTGAGCGGCAAAGCCGACAACGGCGTGTTCATCACGAGCAGTCGCTTCTCCGAAGGCGCCCGCGCCTATGCCAAGAATGTGCCGACTCGCATCATCCTCATCGATGGCAAGCGCCTCACGAGCTTGATGATCCGCTTCGGCGTCGGTGTGCAGGTCAAGGAGACCTACAAGGTGATCGAGATCGACGAGGACTTCTTCGCATGATCTGGTGATGTGGGCCGAACAGGGCTCAGCTCTGCCCGATCGGTCCCTGCACGTCGCAGCGCAGCCAGAGGCTCCCGTCGTCCAGGGGTTCGATTCCCTTGAGCGAGAAGCCGATCGGCAGGGGGCTCGAGCGCTCGCTGCTGGCCTCGAGCAGGGAGGTCGCGTTGATCTCGTCGTCGGCCAGCGGCATCATCACGATGCTGATCTCATCGCGCAGCCCGTCGCGGACCATGGACCAGTTCAGGGTTCCTCCGCCGCCCAGGATCAGCTCGTCCACTTGAACAGGGTGTGCATGTTGCGGATGATCCGGGGGCGGGCCGTGGAAGGTCCTGGGAGCCCCCCCTTCGGGGCGCACTGCAGGGACAGGAGGAAGACGGCGCCCGCGATCCCTGGTGAAGCCTCTGCGTGAGCGGTAGACTGAATCATCTTCTCGAACTGATTCAGGAGTCCTCATGTCCACCCTCCAGATCGGACCGGCGATCGAGGCGGCTCGCACTGCGGCAGGCCTGTCTCAGCGCGCATTGCAGGACCGCACCGGCATCTCGCAGTCGACGCTCAGCCGCATTGTCTCTGGCAAGCGGGAGGCCAAGATGACCGAGATCATGGTCATCGCAGAGGCCACCGGCAGCACCATCTCCCAGCTGACAGGAACGGATGCTTCCCGGCGCGTGCAGTGCGCCGCTCGCTCTGCGAACGGCGCGGAGATGACGGGGATGCGCCAGCAGCTGCTGCGATTCGTCGAGCTCGATGCTCAGCTCGATGACCAGGGGATCCCTGTGCCCACGCCTCGAGCTCAGGCATGAGCGCCGAGCAGGAGGGCAGGGAGAAAGCGGAGGATTTCCGTCGGACGCACAGCCTGGGCTTCCACCCCCTCGGGGATCTCGTGGCACTCATCGAGCAGACCACGGGGCATGACGTCGCCGTGCTGGACGCCGGCGCTGACGAGCACGGCCTGACCATCCACGACCCTGAGCGCGACATCACCTTCATCGGCGTGGCACGCACTCGGCGTCCCATGCGCCAGCGCAGCACGCTGGCCCACGAGCTGGCCCATGCCGTCTTCGCAGACTGGGCGGCCAGCACAGATCTCTCCACCCGCTCCTCTGCAGAGATCCGCGCCGATTCCTTCGCCCGCCACCTGCTCCTCCCTGCGGAGGGCATCCGGGAGGTGCTGGGGGAGCAGAGGGCACTCGCCGCCGCGGACCTCTCCCGTGTCGTGCAGCGCTTCCTGGTGTCACCGGCTCTCGCTGCGATCGCCCTCCACGGCTGCGGGTACATCGACGCCACGACCAAGGCCGAGTGGATGAGCCGCTCCACACCGCAACTCGCGACCCTGTTCGGCTGGAGGGGCCAGTACCAGTCGTTGCAGGCCGACGCCGACCGCCCCCGTCCGCCGCAGCGCCTCCTGGCTCGTGCCGTGGTCGGCTACGCGGAGGGGGCCGTCTCCCTGCAGACGCTGGCGTCCCTGCGGGGCCTCAGCACGGAGACCACTGAGCAGGAGCTGCGTGAAGCCGGCATCACGCCGCTGGAGCCGGCACCCCCGCAGATGGCTGCAGCAGACCTGCCGCCTGTCTCCGTGGATCTGAGCGATCTCGACGAGCCCGGCGCCGCTCAGAGCCGGCCTGTGTGATGCAGCGCCCGATCATGGATGCCGGGCCGGGCCTCAACTTCTTCTCGGTCCATCGGGAGCGCCTCCTCTTCGCGACACTGGGACCGCTGAGCATCCCGGAGGCCGTCGAGTCCGAGATCCGGCGTCGGTCCGGCCAGGACCGCCGCTTCGCAGCCGCAGCCACTGTCCTGCGCAAGATTCCCGAGCATCTGCTCGAGGTCCTCTCCGACGACCTCACGGCGGATCTCGCCAGGGCTGTGGAGCGGATCGGCCGAACCCCAGCAGCCGAACGTCTCCGAGCTTCGAAGGATCTCGGCGAGACACTGGTCATCGCGCACGCCGCACTGGCCGCCGAGGCCGGGGCGGATGCCATCGTTCTCATCGACGACGGCGGAGGCCGTCGCGCCGCAGCTGCCGAGGCGCGACGCCTCGAACGACTCCGTGCTCAGAATCCAGGCGTCGGCAGCATCCGGCTGATCGGGACGCTCACCGTTCTCGAACGCGCGGCCGGAGGCGAGCATCTGCCGAACCGGGCCGCCCTGCAGGATCTCTACAGCCGACTCAGGGGGCTCGATGACGGTCTTCCCCCACTGGAGGGCACGCAGCTGATGTCCCTGCCCTGCTGGCGCCCGTCCTGACTCTGCCCCGCCGCCCTTCCTCCGCGGATGACGCCTATGGGAACTGGTGTTCCCATGGACGTCATATTCCCCTTGTGCTGTCGTACATCTCTTCTAGTTTCGCAGTGTCGATCGGACGAGGATCGGGACGGGCGAGACGCGGAAGAGCGGAGGACATCATGGGGCTGCTGACGCAGGGCGTGGAGGTCGAGTGCGGGGCATCGGGGGCGCCGGTGCGGGTGCTGTGGGAGGGGCGCGTGCACAGCGTGGCGGAGGAGCCGGTGCGCTGGCATCGGCGTCGAGCGTGGTGGGTCGATGGCCACCGCGCCCCGCGGGACACCGAGGTGGTGGATCAGGAGATGTGGCGCGTCCAGGTGCGGCTGAGCCCCCGCTCGGCGCTGATCACTCTGGAGCTCGTGCACTCCATGGAGACCGGTCGCTGGCGGCTGCTCCGAGCCACCACCGAATCCGGGGGCGGCGTGATCGACCTGCCGCTGCGTCGCAGCGACGCCCCGGCGCACCAGCCCGCCCCGCGGGAGGGCGCGAGGATCGAGGGGCTGCGGGCCTTCGACTCCGCCTCCTGAGCGCGGCGGCGTCCTGGGCGGAGGTGAGTTGACTCCGATTCGAACATAGTTTCGAATACGGGGGTGACCTTCACCCATCTGCATGTGCGCACTGCCTACAGCGCGCACTACGGCGTCGCCCGTCCGGAGGCCCTCGTGGCCGCGGCGGCAGCCGACGGGGCCGATGCGCTGGGGTGCACGGATCGCGACGGCCTCTACGGCGCGGTCAAGCATCTCGGCGCCTGCCGCGCGGCAGGAGTGGACCCGATCCTGGGCGTCGATCTGCGGGTGGGGGACTCCGACGGCGAGCGCTTCCATCGCGTCGTCGTGCTGGCGGCAGGGGCCGGGGCCGGACTGGAGCCGGGGGAGGGGTATGCCGCGCTGTGCCGGCTGATCTCGGACGCGCACCGGCTGCAGTCCCAGGAGGGCAGCGTCCCGGGGCGGCCTTCCCGGCTGGGGGCGGGTCCGAGCGCCTCCTTCCTGCCCGGTGTCAGTCGTCAGCAGCTGCGGGAGCGAGCGGCCCCGGGGATCTCGGGAGCTCCCGTCCGGCTGGTCGTGCTGCTCGGCCCGGATTCGGACGTGGGCAGACTGCTGGCGGCTCGTCGCTATCGCAGCGCCCGCCAGGCCCTGACCCGGTGGAAGCAGCTGCTGCCGCCGCAGGCCCTGGCCCTGGAGGTCGTGCATCACCTGGCGGAGCCGGGCGCTGCGGGCAGCGCCGGGCACGCCGCCCGGACCCTGCGGATGGCCGTCGAATCGGGCGTGCGCTGCGTGCTGAGCAACGCCGTGCGCTACCTCGACCCCGCCGATGCCGCGACCGCTGACGTCCTGGACGCCGCCCGCACTCTGACCCCGCTGGCGCGACTGGCGGCGGGGGAGACGAACAGCGGATCCCTGCAGCCCAACGGCCAGGCCTGGCTCAAGCCCGCCGCGCAGATGGAGGATCTGGCCCGCGACGCCGCCCGCAGCGCCGACCTGGGCACGGCAGGCGTGAAGGCGCTGTTGGGCGGCACCGCCGAGGTCGCCGACCTCACCCGCCTGGACGCCGTGGCCGACTGCGGCTGGGGGCGCCCGGTGGTGCCGGAGGCCGAGGTGCTGGGCCTGGACGCCCCGGCGCCCCGGGAGCTGCGCCAGCGCTGCCAGGCGGCCGTGGCCCGCTGCTACCCGCAGGCGCTGCCGGGCTCCGCGCAGGAGGCCAGGGTGCGGGAGCGCCTGGAGCACGAGCTGGGGATCATCGAGCACCTGGGCTTCGCGTCCTACTTCCTCACCGTCGCCGAGGTCTCGGACATGATCGGGGCCATGGGGGTGCGTCGGGCCGCCCGCGGCTCGGGCGTCTCCTCGCTGGTCAACCACCTCCTGGGCGTCTCCCAGCCGGATCCCCTGGAGCACGGGCTGCTCTTCGAGCGCTTCCTCTCCCGGGACCGCTCGTCCCTGCCGGACATCGACATCGACGTGGAGTCCGCCCGCCGCCACGAGGTCTACGACCGCATCTTCGAGCGCTTCGGCCCCCAGCGGGTCTCGCTGATGAGCATGCAGAACGCCTACCGCGCTCGCGGGGCGGTGCGCGATGCCGGGCTCGCGCTGGGGATGGAGCCGGCCCAGGTGGACACGATCGCCAAGCAGCTGTGGCGCTTCTCCGCCTCGTCGTTCCGGGAGGCGCTGGAGGAGAAGCCCGAGCTGGCCGAGTTCGCCCAGCAGGTGACCCAGGACAAGCAGCTGGATCTGCTCGTGGACGTCGCCGAGCGCCTGGACCGGCTGCCCCGCCATATCTCCATGCATCCGTGCGGCGTGATCCTGGGGGATCGCTCGCTGCTGGATCGCACCCCCGTGCAGGCCTCCGGGCTGGGGCTGCCCATGAGCCAGTTCGACAAGCACGACATGGACCCCATGGGCATGCTCAAGCTCGATGTGCTGGGCGTGCGCATGCAGTCCGCGCTGACCTATGCGCTCGACGAGATCCAGCGCATCGAGCTGATCCGCGCTCGTCGTCGTCAGGACGACGAGCCCGACGCGCCCGAGCGCATCGACCTGGAGGCGCTGCCGCGCGATGACCCCGCGACCTTCGAGCTGATCCGCTCCACGAACACCCTGGGCTGCTTCCAGATCGAGTCCCCGGGCCAGCGCGAGCTGATCGGGAAGATGGCCCCGGAGAGCTTCGAGGACCTGATCGTGGACATCTCCCTGTTCCGCCCCGGGCCCATGCAGTCCAACATGGTGCGACCCTATCTGGATCAGCGCCACGGCTTCGCCACGGTGCCCTCGCTCGACCCCCGGCTGGACCCGATCCTGGCCGAGACCCACGGGGTCACGGTCTTCCACGAGCAGATCCTGCGCATCCTGGACACCCTGACCGGCTGCGGGCTGGCCCGCGCCGACGAGCTGCGCCGCAAGCTCGGCGGACCGGAGGAGCCGGCCGTCGAGGAGTTCGTGCGCTCGCGGGCCCGCGAGCACGGCGGCTGGAAGCCCCGGGTGCTCGACGAGGTGTGGGAGATCCTCTCGGCCTTCGGCTCGTTCGGCTTCTGCAAGGCCCACGGCGCGGCCTTCGCGGTGCCCACCTACGAGTCCGCGTGGCTCAAGGCGCATCACCCGGAGGCCTTCCTGGCGGCGGTGTGGGAGCACGACCCCGGCATGTACCCCAAGCGCCTGCTCGTGGGGGAGGCACGGCGCATGGGCATCCCGGTGCTGCCGGTGGACGTCAGCCGCTCCGATGGCCAGCACCGCGTGGAGGAGCTGCCCCCGGAGACCGGGCTCGACGCCCGGGGCCGGCCCCGCCTGGGCATCCGCCTGTCCCTGCGCGAGATCAGCGGCCTCTCGGACGCGGAGGTGGAGCGCATCGCGGCGGGACGGCCCTACGCCACGCTCGGCGATCTGCGGACCCGCGCGCGTCCCACCCGGCGCTCGCTCGAGCGGCTGGCCGCGGTGGGAGCGCTCGACGAGCTGCTCGAGCGCTCCGGCAGCGCCGCCAACCGGGCGGATCTGGTCCAGGCCATGCGGCAGCGCGCCGATGCCAGGGCCCCGACCCTGCGTCGGGAGGTCAGGGGCCAGCTCGAGCTGCCGCTGGGGGATCCGGAGCTGCGGGGCCTGGCACCGGGGCTGCCGAGGCCCAGCACCGAGCAGACCGTGCGCGCCGAGCTCGACCACATGGCCCTGGACGTCAGCGCGCATCTGCTCGACAGCCATGCCCCGCTGCTGCGCCGCCTCGGCGTCACGGCGGCGGGGGACCTGCTGGAGCTGCGCTCCCGGACGGAGGTGCTCGTGGCCGGGGTGCGCGTGTCCACCATGACCCCGCCCATGCGCGGCGGGAACCGCGTGGTCTTCATCAGCCTCGACGACGGCAGCGGGACCGCCGACTGCGCGTTCTTCGACGAGGCCCAGCGGCTCTCCGGATCGGTGCTCTTCGGCACCCGGCTGCTGCTCGTGCGCGGGACCACCCGTCGCACGGGTCCGCGCGGGATCGGCATCACCGCGCTGCAGGCCTGGTCCCTCGCCCGCCCCGATCTGGAGGCGCAGGTCGCCGCGGCCCAGGACGGCTCCGACGCCCCGCCGGGAGCACGACGGGACGCCGGCTGAGGCGAGAGCCCGCCCGAGGCGGGCTCCCCGGAGCGGGATCAGCCGCGCGGCATCTCGTCGCGGATGCTCTCCAGCGCCGGGACGGCCTCCTCGATCATCTGATCGACGGTCTGGCCGATGTCGAGCACGTAGCCGGCCTCGTCGTCGGTCAGCGGCTCGAGCGTGTCCATCTGCGAGGTCAGCAGCGACGGCGGCATGAAATGCCCGCTGCGCCCCTCGATCCGCGCGGTGAGGACATCGAGCGTGCCGTGCAGGTGCAGGAACACGGCGGTCGGGGCGATGCTGCGGATGCGATCGCGGTAGGACCGGCGCAGGGCGGAGCAGGCCATGACCACGCCCTCGCCGGATTCCTCGGCCTCCTGCAGCCGCCGGCCCACGATGTCGAGCCAGGGAGCCCGGTCCTCGTCGTCCAGCGGCGTGCCCGCCGCCATCTTCCGCACGTTCTCGACCGGATGGAGGTCATCCGCATCCACGAACGGGACCGACTTGGCATCGGCCACCAGGGCGCCGATGGTCGTCTTGCCGGACCCGGAGACCCCCATCACGACGATGACGGGGGTCCGTCCCGATGCCTGCTGCCCGCTCACCAGGCGACGACCGTTCCCTCGGTGCGGCCGCTGCACGGCAGCTCGGCGACGCTGGCATCGGTGATCATCACGGTGCTCCCCTCCTCGGACAGGACGTCGAGGGCATCCTCGTTGCCGTCCATCGGTGATCAGTGCCTCCAGGCTAGGTCCGGGGTGTCTGCCGCACCGAGGCCTTTCCCTCACTTGCCCCGGGGCGCCCCGGGCTCGGAGCCGGGAGCCTCCGCCGACGGATCCCGGGCGCCGCGGTCCGCGTCGGCGGCTGCGTGCTCCTCGTGCTCGTCGCGCGTCGCCTGGGGGAGGATCCCGGTCTCCTTGCGCGAGCGCAGGTCCAGCAGGATCTGCGCGTGGCGCTTGTCGGTCAGCGGGTAGAACTGCACCAGGATCGCGGAGAGCAGGAAGAAGGCGGCCGGGACGATGCCCGCGGCCAGGCTGATGCCCGTGATCGCCGAGTCGGGCTGAGCCGCGGCGCCGGGGACGTAGCCGAAGACGCCGATCAGCCACAGCCCCGCCCAGCCGCCGAGGGCCTGGGCCATCTTGCGCACGAACGAGAAGATCGCGTAGGTCGTGCCCTCGTTGCGGATCCCGGTCTTCCACTCGCCGTACTCGACGGCGTCGGCCTCCATGTTCCACATCAGGGTGTTCACGAAGCTGCTGCTGGCGCCGATCAGGGTCACGCCCACGAACGCCATGGCCAGAGCGTCGCGTCCCAGCAGCCCCATCAGCAGGCCGCCGACGACGCCCACGAGCGCGGCGATCTGGAAGACGCGCGGCTTGCCGAGGCGCTGGGAGAGGATCGGGATGCTCCAGCCGAGGACGACGATCATCCCGAACATCAGCGGCGAGAACCAGATCATGTAGCGCGCGTCGCCCAGGACGTCGCGGGCGTAGTAGATCAGAATGCCGGTGAGGCAGAACAGGCCCGCCAGGTAGACCACCGAGATGCCGGCGAGGGCCTGCAGGGCGCGATTGGCCGCGAGCGTGCGGAAGCTCTCCTTGAGGCTGACCTTGGCGACCCGGCGCTCGACGTTCTCGCGCGAGGTGATGACCAGGAATGCATAGAGCACGAGCGCGCCCGCGCCGAGCAGCGCGATGGTGCGGGTCAGCGCGGCCTGCAGGCCGTCGGGATCACCCACGAACTGCTGCATGGCCGGGCTGATGGCCACGGCCGTGACGATCTGCATGATGCCCGAGCCGAGCGTGCGCGCCAGGGCGAGCTTGGAGCGGTCCTGGCTGTTGTCGGTCATGGCCGCGGCGAGCGAGCCGTAGGGGATGTTGACCAGGGTGTAGAACACCGAGCCGAGCAGGAAGTACGTGACGACGGCCCAGATGAGCGCGCCGTCCGTGCCGCGCAGCCCGGCCGGCATGGAGAACGCCAGGATCGCGGAGAGCACGAGCGGCACGCAGAAGACCATGATGTAGGGCCGGAACTTGCCCATGCGGGTGTTCGTGCGGTCGATCACCGATCCGATGATGACGTCGGTGAAGGCATCGACGAAGCGCATGGCCAGGAAGATCAGCCCCACCGTGGCCGGGGCCAGCAGTGCGACGTCCGTGTAGTAGACCGCCAGGAAGGAGATCGACAGCGAGAAGGCCAGGTTGTTGGCCATGTCGCCGCCGCCGTAGGCGATGTACTGGATCGGCTTCAGCCGGCTCGCCCCGCGCTCGGGGGCAGGCAGGCCTCCGGGGGCGTCGGTCGTGGTGCTCATGGGGATGGGGTCCCTCTCTCAGGAGACGGCGCGGGCTGCCCTCCCGTGAGGGACCTCACTGCCGATTGCGGTCCATCCTGAACAGCCCCTGAACGGGGCACCTCGGATTGCCATGTGTTGCCCGGGACACACCCCGCACGCAGGCGGGCATGCGCAGAGCCCGCCGTCCCCGGAGAAGGGGACGACGGGCTCCGCGACGGCAGCGCGAGCCGCCGGGGGATCGGGAGGGCGGGCAGGGGCACGCCCTCCCGAAGCCCGGGGTCAGCGGCGGCGGCCCGGACGCCGCTCGTCCTCGAACGGATCCACCTGCGGCATGGTGCCGGTCTCGCGGCGGATCTGGATCTGCTCCATGATCCCGGTGTGCGCCTTCTCGGTGAGCGGGTAGCGGATCATGATCAGCGTGGCGATCAGCGCCAGCGCCGCCGGGAAGAGCCCCGAGGTGAGCTGCATGCCGTGCAAGGTCTCCGCCGACTGATCGGCCGCCCCCGAGACGTAGCCGGCCCAGCCCAGGCCCACGCCCGCGAGCATGCCGCCGATGGACTGGCCGACCTTGCGGGTGAAGGAGAACACGGCGTAGATGGAGCCCTCGGAGCGCACCCCGGTCTTCCACTCGCCGTACTCGACGGTGTCGGCCTCCAGCGCGAAGACCACCACGTTGTTGCCGAGCACGCCGCCCAGGGCGACGAGCAGGCCGATCAGCCCGCCGACGGCCGAGCCGCCCGGGTTGAAGGCCATGATCAGTCCGCCGAGCACCACGAGCGCGCCGAAGAACATGTACAGGTGCTTCTTCCCGAAGCGCAGCACCAGCTTCGGCATGAGGATCACGAGCACGAAGGTCATGGCCAGCTGCCCGATCGCGATGACCGGGAAGAGCTCGGGGGCGTTCAGGGCGTCGCGGACGTAGTAGACCTGCACCGTGTTCAGGTAGAGGTAGGAGCTCAGGAAGAACACCGAGCTGGCCATGAGCATCAGCAGCGGCTTGTTCTGGCCGACCGCCTTGAGGCTGCGGCGCAGGGGCACGGAGGCCACGTCGCGCACGACGCGCTCGCGCGTGGTCGCGATGCACACGATGTAGAGCACGAAGCCCACGATCACGAGGGTCAGCAGCACGCGGGTGAAGATCCCCTGCAGGCCCGGGCCGGGCTCGAGCAGCGGCGCCACGAACGCGCTCAGCGAGGCGCCCACGATGGTGGCCCCGACCACGCGGGCCGAGCCGAGCTTGGCGCGGTCGTCGTCGCGCTGGGTCATGGCCCCGGCCATCGACCCGAACGGAATGTTGACCAGGGAGTAGACCAGGCCCATCAGCGCATAGGCAAGGAAGGCCAGCAGCAGCATCCCGGACTCGCCGATCCGGGGGATGTGGAAGTTCAGGAACGCCAGGATGAGCAGGGGCACCGCTCCGACCACGAGGAACGGGCGGAACTTGCCGAGCCGGCGCACCTTGGCGCCGTCCACGACGGCCCCGGCGAAGATGTCGAAGAAGGCGTCGAGCACGCGCACGACGCCCAGGATCATGCCGCCGACCACGGCGCTCAGGCCCAGCACATCGGTGTAGTAGATGAGCAGGAACATCGTGGTGGTCGTGAAGGCCACGTTGTTCGCGGCGTCGCCGGCTCCGTAGCCGATGACGGACTTCCAGGGCAGAGGCTTCATCGCCTCGTTCTCGGTGCGCCCCGGGGCACCTGCTTCTGTGGACATGGAGGTCTCCTCAATCCCGCCGCCCTCATCGTCGAGGTCGGTGCGGCGGACTCAGCGGCTGAAGGCTGTTCAGCTCCCGTCCCTCCATTGTTCACGGGGCCGCAGAAGGGGCCCCGGCGGTTCCCGGCTGTTGCCTGCGTCTCTCCCGCGGTGCCCGGACGCAGGGGAGGGGCGGCCCCGGATCGGCTCCGGGACCGCCCCTCGCGGCGGGATCAGCGGCGCCCGATCGGCCGGGCGCCGCGGGCCTCAGCGGCCGAGCTTGTCCGCCCACCGCCGCTTCAGCGCACGCGCTGCGGCCTTCGGCCTGCGGTCGCGGGTGAAGGCGCCCTTCTTGTTGCCGTCCACGCGCGCGTAGCCGTACTTGGTCTGGAAGTCGGCGAAGTTCCAGACGTGCTCGCCGATCATGCACTCCACGCGGTCGAAGACCCGGTGGTACATGTCGAGGAAGCTCACCTGGTAGTCCTCGGTGAAGGGCTGGTCGTAGACCGAGTGCAGCCCGGCCACCGTGTCGGCCCCGTACTCGGTCATGATCACGGGCTTGCCGTACTCGTCCCAGCCGCGCAGCTCCTCCTCGAGGGACTGCTCGGCGGAGACCAGATCGCCCGGCTGGACGTACCAGCCGTAGTAGCGGTTGATCATCAGGACGTCGAAGAGGTCCGAGACCGTGCACCTGCCCGCGGGCGCGAACATGACGTTGACGAACCCCACGGGGCGCGACGGGTCGAGCTCGCGGGTCAGCCGCACGAGCGGCTCGAAGTAGTCGCGGGCGGCGTCCACGGCCGTGTCGGGCTCGTTGGCGATCGACCACAGGACCACGGCGGGGCGGTTCTTGTCGCGGGCGATCAGCTCCTCGATCTCGCGGCGGTGGGAGGCGGCCGTCGAGTCGTCCACGTGGCCGGGCTCGAAGGTGCCGCCCTCCTCGCCGCCCATGATCCCGCCGGCGATCGCCCAGTTGAGCCCGACGGCGGCGGTCTCGTCGATCACCACGATGCCGTGGCGGTCGCAGTAGTCCATGATGTCCTCGCTGTACGGGTAGTGCGAGGTGCGCAGCGAGTTGGCGTTGATCCACTCGAGCAGCTGGAAGTCCTGGATCATGTGGGCGTCGGAGTGGCCCTTGCCGAGGGTCTCGTGGTCCTCGTGCATCCCGAAGCCGGTGAAGTAGAACGGCTCCCCGTTGATCAGGACCTGCTTGCCGCGGACCTCGACGGTGCGCACGCCGAAGCTCTGGGAGTAGGAGTCCGCGAGCTGCCCGTCCGAGCGCAGCTCGACCACCAGACGGTACAGGTAGCCGGCGCCGGGCTGCCACAGGGTCACGTCCGGGATGGACAGGGTGCCGGAGGCGCCGGAGCCCTGGGCGACCTCCTTCCCGGCCTCGTCGAGGACGCGGACGGAGACCTCGGCGTCCCCGGAGCCGCCGGAGGTCTCGACCCGGTAGTCCACCGTCCCGCTCGAGCCGTCGCGATCGGTCACGACGGTGATGTCCTCGACGTGCGCGGCCGGGCGCGAGTACAGCCACACCGAGCGGTGCAGGCCGGCGTAGTTGAAGAAGTCGTGCTTGTACTCCTGGGTGCGGCGGCCGTCCTCGTGCTCCACGATCTCGCCCGGGGGGATCGAGGCGTTGGTGAGCTCGTTGTTCACGGCGATGCTCAGGCGGAAGGTCTCGCCGGCGGCGACGTGCTCCGTGATGTCTGCCTCGAAGGGCAGGTAGCCGCCGCGGTGCTCGGCCACCTTCCGGTCGTCCACGAAGACGGTGCCCTCGTGCGTCGCGGACTCGAGGCGGATCAGGATGCGCTCGCCGTCCCAGCCGCGGGGGACGCGGACCTCGCGCTGGTACCAGTAGTACCCGACGTGGTCGCGGATGCGCTCGTCGTGGAAGAGATCGTTGACCGAGCCCGGGACGGGCGCCTCGAGGCGGCCCTCGAGAGGCGCGGACTGCCAGCCGTCCGCCAGGCCGCGGCGGTCCCAGTCGACGGCGAAGCGCCAGCTCCCGTCGAGGTTGACGAGCTCGCGGGTGGGTGAGGTCTGCGGTCGCAGCATGATGTCGCCTTTCTGCTGTGCGGATGCGGGTGTGCGGAAGGGGCGGCCCGCGCACGATGCCGTGCGCGGGCCGCCCCTTCGGGCTCAGGAGGACAGGGCCTCGGCCAGGGCCTGGACCTGCTCGACGACGCCGTCGTCCTGCGCCAGGTCCCGGTCCAGGAGCCGGATCAGCTCGCGGACGCGGTCGGGCGCGCGAGAGGCCTCGAGCACGGCGTCGGCCTTGGCGTCCTGGACGGAGTCGCGGCCCTCCAGGAAGACGGTCCAGGCCGCGATCAGGCGCGCGGCGGCCTCGCCGCTGCGGCCCGCCTCGCGCTCGGCGCGCAGCAGGGGCACCGCGCGCATCTGCAGCTTGGCGGAGCCGTCGCCGGCGATCTGGGCCAGGCTGTGGCGGATCCGGGGGTTCTCGAAGCGCTCGATCAGCGCCGCCCGGTAGGCCGGGATCTCCAGCTCCGGTGCCGTGAGGTGGCGCTGCGCCTCGTCCCAGAAGGCCTCGACCCAGCCGCGCACGGTCTCGTCGCCGATGGCCTCGGCGACGGTCTCGTGGCCGCGCTGCTGCGCCGCGTAGGCCATCAGGGAGTGGGAGCCGTTGAGCAGCCACAGCTTGCGCCGCTCGAAGGGCTCGAGGTCGTCGACGAACACCGCCCCGGCCCGCTCCCACTCCGGGCGCCCGGCGGGGAAGTCGCCCTGCAGGACCCAGCTGCGGAAGGGCTCGGTCACGACCGGCGCCTGATCCGCGAATCCGGTGGCCTCCGCGACGTCATCGAGCAGGGAGTCCTCGGTGGCCGGCGTGATGCGATCGATCGAGGTGCCCACGAAGGAGACGTTCTGCTCGATCCACGCGCCCAGCTGCGCGTCCACCTCGGCGGCCAGGCCCTGGACCGCGCTGCGAGCCGCGGCGTCGTTGCCCGAGAGGTTGTCGCACGAGACGACCGCGATCGGCCCGGCCGAGGCCGCCCGGCGCGCCGACAGCCCCACCACCAGCTTGGCGGCCGGTGACTCCGGGACCCCGAGGCCGGAGGTGTCGAAGCCGCCGTCGGACCAGGCCCCGCGCAGGGCCTCCAGGTCCCGGGCCACGGTCTCGTCCGAGGCGTCGAAGGACAGTCCCGGGCCCAGGTTGTAGGCCGCCTCCGTGATGGTCAGGGTGACCGCCGCCGTGGACTCGGCGGCCAGCAGCTCCCAGAGCCGATCGACGTCGTCGGCGGCGCGGGGGTCGGCCAGGGCGCCGATGATCTCGGGCTCATCGCCCTCCGGGCCGCGCTCCATGAGCGTGAACAGCCCGTCCTGGGCGCCGAGCAGGTCCGACATCCGCGGCGAGCGGCCCGTGAAGGACGCGAAGCCCCACTGCGGATCGGACGGGTCGGCCTCGGAGTGCTGGGTGTACCAGAGCTGATGCGCTCGGTGGAAGGCGCCCAGGCCCAGATGGACGATGCGCACCGGGGGCGCCGGGGCGTCGGTGCACGTGGTGCGGTTCAGCGGTTGCGTGCTCACAGCTTGAAGGCCCTCCTGGGTGCGGCGTCGACGATGTCGACGATGATCTCGCGGGCGCGCTCCTCGCTCAGTCGGTGCTCGGCCACGAGCCGGGCCAGGAACGATGCCTCCGTGCGCCGCGACGCCTCGTGGCGGGCCGGGATCGAGGTGAACGCGCGGGTGTCGTCGATGAACCCGGAGGACCGGGAGAACCCGGCGGTCCCGGTGATCGCCGAGCGCCAGCGGGCCATCGCGTCGGGCTCGTCGATGAACCACCACGGGGCGCCGATGTAGACCGACGGGTAGAACCCGGCCAGGGGAGCGATCTCCCGGGAGAACACGGTCTCGTCGATCGTGAACAGGACGAGGTGGAAGTCCTTCTGGTTCCCGAAGTCGCCCAGCAGCGGCTGCAGCGAGCGCGTGTACTCCATCTGGAACGGGATGTCGTGGCCGGTGTCGGGTCCGAACTGCGCGAACGTCTCGGGGGAGTGGTTGCGGTGCACGCCGGGGTGGATGGTCATGACCAGGCCGTCCTCGACCGCCATCCGGGCGAACTGATAGGTCATGTTCGCCTCGAAGGCGTGCGCCTCCTCGGCCGTGTGCTGCCCGGCCAGGCCCTTCTGCAGCAGCCGGTCGGCCTCGGCGTCGTCGAGCTTGAGCGTCAGGGCGTCGTGGGTGCCATGATCGGAGGACACGGCGCCGTGGTCGATGAAGTAGCGGCGGCGGTTCTCCATGGCCCGCAGGTAGCCCGCGTAGCCGGTGAGGCCGTCGCCGGCCTCGTCGATGAGCCGACGGACTCGGTCCGCGAAGCCCGGCTTGGCGAACTGGACGTAGGAGTCCGGGCGGAACGTGGGCAGCATGCGCCCGCGGAACGAGGGGTCGGCGGCCACGCGGTCATGCGGCTCCAGGGTGTCCAGCGGGTCGTCGGTGGTCGCCAGGACCTCGATGCCGAAGCTGTCGAACAGGGCCCGGGGGCGGAACTCCGGCTTCTGCACGAGCTCCATGAACTGGTCGTAGATCTCGTCCGCGTGGGCCTCGTCGATCTTCGAGTCGTCGATGCCGAACACGTTCGCGAACGACGAGCGCAGCCAGTAGCCCGTGGCCGTGCCGTCGAAGAGGTGCCAGTGCCGGCAGAAGATCCGCCACGACTCGCGCGGATCCGTCTGCCGGTGCCCGCCCACGCGCAGATCGGCCAGGTCGACGCCGTCGGCGTGCAGCAGGCGGGTCAGGTAGTGGTCCGGGCTGATGAACAGCTCCGTGGGATCCGGGAACGGGGTGTCGTCCGCGATCATGGCCGGCGGAACGTGGCCGTGCGGCGAGACGATGGGCAGGTGCTCGACCTCGCTCAGCAGGCCGCGGGCAATGGAGCGGGTGGCCGGGTCCGCGGGCAGCAGACGGTCCGGATGGGATGCGATCGACTCTGATGACATGGGACCAGACAACTCGGGCGAGCGCGGCGCGGACAACGGGTTGCCGCAACTTGCTGATCCGCATCCGCCCGTCCGACGGGCCGCCGGGCGGACGGATGCGAGAATGTCCGCATGCCCTCCCAGCCCCAGGTCCTCGGCCTGCTCGCCGATCCCGGCGTGCCCCAGAACGTGACCGATGCCCTCGCCGACGAGATCGCCGAGCGGCTCACGCGCCGGACCGGGACGCCGTGGGAGACCGAGGTCAGCCACTTCACCTTCCCCCTCAACGACGACGGCACCGTCCCGTTCAGCGCCCGCGCCCCGGGCATCCTCGAGCGCAATGACTGGCGCTACCTCGTCTACCTGACCGATCTGCCGCGTGCCCTGGATCAGCGGCCGGTCATCGCGGAGGTCGACGCCGCCGGGCGCTCCACGATGATCTCGCTGCCGTCGCTGGGTGCGCTGCGCCTGCAGGCCTCGGCGCGGGATCTGATCGTGGATCTGGTGGAGGTCAGCACCCGCGATGCGCAGCGCCCGGTCGATGGCGACGAGCTCGTCGAGGGGATCGGCGTCTCCCACGTGGCCGTGCGCCCCGGGCTGGAGACGGACGTCCACTACCTGGTGCGGCCGGGCCCCTCCGCCCGCCTGCGCCAGATCGCCGGGATGGTGCGCACCAACCGGCCGGGCCGCCTGGTCACGGCGCTCAGCGGCGGCATCGCCGCGGGCCTGGCCTCCGGCGGCTTCGGCGTGTTCTTCGGCAGCATCTGGACCCTGGCCGTCGCCGTGAGCCCGGCGCGCCACGTGCTGATCGGCGTGGTGATGGTCCTGACGTTCACGCTGTGGCTGATCACGCGCAACAGGCTGTGGTTCCACGACCGTGCGGCCACCGGCTCGGGCCGGGCCGCGGTCGAGAACATCGCGACGTTCGTGACGGTGCTGCTCAGCGTCGTCATGGTCTTCGCGCTGCTCTTCGTCGCGCTCGGCGCGCTGTCGGTCATCGTGATCGATGCCGACTACCTCGCCTCCCAGCTGGGCTACGCCCCGGGCCCCGGGGACTACATCGCGATCGTGTCGATGTCCGTCTCGATGGGCCTGCTGGCCGGCGCCCTGGGATCGAACTTCGATGACGCCGATGCCGTGCGCATCGCGACCTACTCCAAGCGCGGCCACGAGCAGCGCGAGAAGCTCGACGAGTACCGGGACGAGCAGGAGGAGGAGGGCAGCGGAGCGGACGAGCAGGACCGCGGCGGCGACCCGCAGGCCTCGGATGCCCGGCATCCCGACGAGCAGGACCGCTCCAGGGATGCCGAGCACACCGGCGCACCCGGGACCGAGCGGGAGGGCAGGGCCTCCCACGACGAGTACGACTCCCTGGCCGCGGAGGAGTCCCGGCCGGGGCCCACGCCGCCGCAGATCGGCACCACGGACGAGTCCTCCGGCCGGGGAGGCTCGTCGATAGCACGGTGACGTGCGTCTCGTCGACCCCGCCCCCTGTCCGCGGGCCGCGAAAAGCCCCCTCCGACAGGCCAGAATCGATGGCAACCGGTTGCCACGACCCCGCGTCCGCGTGCGTGAATGGGAGTGATTCCCAAGGAAAGGATGTGCACGCATGACGGAGATCCCCGCCGCCAATCTCGAGTTCCGCACGATCGGCAGCTACCGCAGCTACGCCGAGGCCCAGGAGGTCGTCGACCGGCTCTCGGACGAGAAGTTCGACGTCTCGACCGTCAAGATCGTGGGGGAGGGCCTGCGCTCGGAGGAGCGCGTGACCGGGCGCATGACCAAGGGCCGCGCCGCCGGCTCCGGCGCACTGAGCGGTCTGTGGTTCGGCCTGCTGATCGGCATCCTCTTCATGATCTTCGTGCCCGCGGCCTGGTTCACGATCCTGCTGTGGGCCCTGATCCTGGGTGCCGTCTGGGGCGCCGTGTTCGGCTTCCTGGCCCACCTGGCCACCGGGGGCCGACGCGACTTCAAGTCCGTGCAGGCCACCGTGGCCGAGACCTACGACGTGAAGGTGGTCGCCCAGCGCGCCGATGAGGCCCTGGCCGTGCTCAGCGCGCCGCGCGTCGAGGCCTGATCATTCGGATCGATCCTCCCGACCGCGGCGACGGACGTCGCGATCCGGCAGGCGCGAGCGCCCCGCAGCCGATCGGCTGCGGGGCGCTGCTCTGCCCGGCGTCGGTCGCTCCCCGGACCCGGGAGACCGGCGGGCCCGGGGACGGCGGCCCCGGACCCTTGCCGCTCCGGTCAGCAGATCACTCGTTGTCGCCGCCGGTGTCGTCCGCCGGGGCCGCATCGGCGTCGGAGCCGTCCTGCCAGTGCCACTGCGCGACCTCGGGGATGTCCGCGCCGTGCTCGCGCGTGTAGGCGCGCGCACGGGCGCGGGCGTCCTGCATCTGCTGGCGCAGCTCGGCCTGCCGCGAGGCCAGCCCGGGCACGTGGTCCAGCGCGTCGATCACCAGCTGGTACCGGTCGATGTCGTTCATCAGCAGCATGTCGAACGGCGTGGTGGTCGTGCCCTCCTCCTTGTAGCCGCGCACGTGCAGATTCACGTGATTGCTGCGGCGGTAGGTGAGGCGGTGGATCAGCCACGGATAGCCGTGATAGGCGAAGATCACGGGCTTGTCGGTCGTGAAGATGCCGTCGAACTCCCGGTCGTCGAGCCCGTGCGGATGCTCCTCCTCGGACTGCAGCCGCATGAGGTCGACCACGTTCACCACGCGGACCTTCAGGTCCGGGACCTCCTCGCGCAGGATCTTGGCCGCGGCCAGGATCTCCGTCGTGGGGACGTCGCCGGCCGCCGCGAGCACGACGTCCGGGTCCGTGCCCCGCAGCTCGGTGCCCGCCCACTCCAGGATGCCCAGGCCGCGGGTGCAGTGCGCGATGGCCTCGTCCATGGACAGCCAGTCCGCGGTGGGCTGCTTCCCCGCGACGACGACGTTGACATGGTCGTCGGAGCGCAGGACGTGGTCGTAGGTGCTCAGCAGGGTGTTGGCGTCGAAGGGCAGGTAGACGCGCACGATCTCCGGGGACTTGTTCATCACCACGTCGATGAACCCGGGGTCCTGGTGGGTGTTGCCGTTGTGGTCCTGGCGCCACACATGCGAGGACAGCAGGTAGTTCAGCGACGAGATCGGGGCGCGCCACGGCAGCGACCGGGTGACCTTGAGCCACTTGGCGTGCTGGTTGAACATCGAGTCGACGATGTGGATGAACGCCTCGTAGGAGGTGAACATGCCGTGGCGGCCGGTGAGCAGGTAGCCCTCGAGTCAGCCCTGGCACTGGTGCTCGGAGAGCATCTCCATGGCCCGCCCGCGGCGCGCCATGTTCGAGTCGTCGTCCTCGTAGAGCGCGTTCCACTGCTTGGCGGTCGCATCGAAGACCGGGGGCGCCAGGCGGTTGGAGGCCAGCTCGTCCGGGGCGAAGATGCGGAAGTTCTCCGGGTTGGCCCGCACGACCTCCGTGAGCCATTCCCCGAGCCGTCGCGTGGGCTCGGTGAGGCGCGTGCCGCGGTCGTCGTCGGCGACCTCGACGGCGAAGTCGCGGAAGTCCGGCAGGCGCAGGTCCTTGCGCACCAGGCCGCCGTTGGCGTGCGGGTTGTCGCTCATCCGCCGGGGTCCCTGCGGGGAGAGCTCGAGGACGGCCCCCGAGGGCGATCCCCGGTCGTCGAAGAGCTCCTGCGGGGCGTAGGAGCGCATCCAGTCCTCGAGCATGCGCAGGTGCCCCTCGTCCTCGCGGACGTCGGACAGCGGCACCTGGTGCGCCCGCCAGCTGCCCTCGATGCGCTGCTCGTCGACCTCGGGCGGGCAGGTCCAGCCCTTGGGGGTGCGCAGGATGATCATAGGCCAGGCGGGGCGGCCCTCGAGCGTGCCGTCGGCGGCGGACTTCTTGATCCGGGCGATGTGGTCCAGAGCCGCGTCGAGGGTCTCGGCCATGCGGCGGTGGACGGCCTCGTGGTCCTCGCCGTCGAAGCCGCCGGTCATCACGTACGGGGTGTGCCCGTACCCGCGCATCAGCGCGAGCAGCTCGTCCTCGGGCAGGCGCGCCAGCAGCGTGGGGTTGGCGATCTTGTAGCCGTTGAGGTGCAGGATCGGCAGCACGACGCCGTCGTGCAGCGGATCCACGAACTTGTTGGAGTGCCAGCTGGTGGCCAGGGGTCCGGTCTCGGCCTCCCCGTCCCCGACGACCGCGCAGACCAGCAGGTCCGGGTTGTCGAAGGCCGCGCCGTAGGCGTGGCTCAGCGAGTAGCCCAGCTCGCCGCCCTCGTTGATCGAGCCCGGCAGCTCGGCGGAGGCGTGGCTGGGGATGCCGCCGGGGAAGGAGAACTGGCGGAACAGCCGCCGCATGCCGTCCTCGTCGCGGGTGATCGAGGAGTAGACCTCCTCGTAGGTGCCCTCGAGGTACGCGTTGGCGACCATGCCCGGGCCGCCGTGGCCCGGGCCGGTGATGTTCACGACGTTCAGGTCGCGCTGCTGGATGACGCGGTTCATGTGGGCGTAGACGAAGTTCAGCCCCGGGGTCGTGCCCCAGTGCCCGAGCAGGCGCGGCTTGATGTCGTCGCGCTCCAGCGGACGGCGCAGCAGCGGGTTGTCCAGCAGGTAGATCTGCCCGACCGACAGGTAGTTGGCGGCGCGCCACCAGCGGTCGATCCGCTCGATGGTCTCGTCGGTGATCGCGGTCCCGTCTCCTGAGGTGCGCCAGGCGGTGTCGGCGGTCATGGGGTGCTCCTCTGCTCCAGCGGTGCTGAGCGGCCGCGGCGGATGCCCGGCCGACGCCGGTGGAGTCCGTCCGTCCCTCGGCGGCCCTCCCTCGGCGCCTTCAGCGTATGGCGGCCCTTCGACCGCGCTCTGGCAGTGGCCGCAGGTTCCACGCAGCAGGGCCGCCAGTCCGCTCGAGCCCTGCACGCGCGCGACGACGGGCCGATCAGCGAGTGCTGATCGGCCCGTCGTCGTGCGGGATGCGCTCCTGGCAGCGCCGCGTCAGGGGCGCAGACGGCGATCCGGTGCCGCCCGGGCCGCAGGATGACGCCTGGCGGCCAGGCGTCCGGAGCAGGGACCCGGGATCAGGCCGGCACGGCCGCCTTGGTGCGGATCAGGTGCTCCCAGGCCGAGAGACCGGCCGTGGCCCCCGCGCCCTGCGCGACCACGATCTGCTTGAACGGGATCGCGGTGCAGTCGCCGGCCGCGAACACCCCGGGGATGTTCGTGGCGCCGTGCTCGTCCACCACGATCTCGCCGCGCTGGGTGAGCTCCACGCCGCTGGTGCGCAGCCAGCCGGTGTTCGGCATGAGGCCGATCTGCACGAACAGCCCCGAGAGCTCGAGCTCGTGCGTCTGATCGGTCGTGCGGTCCATGTAGGCCAGGCCGGTGACCTGCTTGCCGTCGCCGATGACCTCGGTCGTGGCCGCATTGGTGATGACGTCGACGTTGTCCAGCGAGCGCAGCTTCTCCATCAGGACGTCGTCGGCGCGGCATTCCTCGAGGAACTCCAGCACCGTCACGTGGTTCGTCACGCCGGCCAGGTCGATCGCGGCCTCGATGCCCGAGTTGCCCCCGCCGATCACGGCGATGTCCTGGCCCTTGAACAGCGGGCCGTCGCAGTGCGGGCAGAAGGAGACACCCTTGTTGCGGTACTCGGACTCGCCCGGGACGCCCATCAGGCGCCAGTTGGCACCGGTGGCCAGGACGATCTCCCGGGCCTGCAGCGCGGCCTCCTCGCCGAACTTCACGGTGTGCAGGCCGCCCTCCTCCTCGGCGGGGATCAGCTCGGTGGCGCTCTGCGCCTTGACCACGTCGACCTCGTACGAGCCCACGTGCTGCTCGAGCGCCGCGGCGAACTTGGGGCCCTCGGTGTAGGGGACCGAGATGAAGTTCTCGATGGCCATGGTGTCCAGCACCTGACCGCCGAAGCGCTCGCCCACGAGACCCGTGGTGATGCCCTTGCGCGCGACGTAGATCGCGGATGACGCGCCGGCCGGGCCCTGGCCGACGACCAGGACCTCGTACGGGTCCTTCTCGTTGAGCTTGGCCGCGGCCTTGGCCTCCGCGCCGCTGTCCAGGCGGGCGACGAACTCCTCGATCGTCGTGCGGCCCTGGCCGAAGTGCTCGCCGTTGAGGTGGATCGTGGGCACGGACATGATGCCCTGCTCCTCGACCTCGTCCTGGAACAGCGACCCCTCGACGGCGGTGTGCTTGATGCGGGGGTTGATGACCGCCATGGTGTTCAGCGCCTGGACCACGGTGGGGCAGTTCTGGCACGACAGGGACATGTAGGTCGTGAACTCGTAGTCGCCGTCGAGGTCGGCGACCTGGTCGATGAGCTCCTGCTCCTCCTTGATGGGATTGCCGCCCACCTGCAGCAGGGCCAGCACGAGCGACGTGAACTCGTGGCCCATGGGGATCCCGGAGAAGGTGACGGCGACGTCCGTGCCCTTGCGGGAGATCGTGAACGACGGGCGGCGCTCGTGGGCGCCGTCGTCGCGGCGCACGGTGACCTTGTCCGAGAGCGCGGCGATGTCGTCGAGCAGCTTCTCGAGGTCGGCGGAGGCGTCGCGGTCGTCCAGCGAGGAGATCAGCTCGACCTCCTCGGTGATCCGGGGCATGAGCTGCCGGAGCTGCCCGGTGAGGTTCTCGTCCAGAAGGGTCTTGGCCATGTCTGCTCCTGTGCTGTGTCGGTGCTCGGATGCGCAGCGCCCGGCGCGGGGCGCCTGCGGGATCCGCTGGGATGCGACGACGGCGGGCCGGCGCGTGCCGGCCCGCCGTCGTGCGCTGCCGGGCTCGTCGTCGAGGACGGCTCGCGGCGAAGGGTCGGGCTGGATCAGATCTTGCCCACGAGGTCGATGCCCGGGGTCATCGTGTCCTCGCCCTCTTCCCACTTGGCGGGGCAGACCTCGCCCGGGTGGGCCGCCACGTACTGGGCGGCCTTGACCTTGCGCAGCAGCTCCGAGGCGTCGCGGCCGATGCCCTCGGCGGTCTGCTCGATGTACTGGATGGTGCCCTCGGGATCCACCAGGAACGTCGCGCGGTCGGCCTGGCCGGCGCCCTCGCGCATGTTCTGGAAGTTGCGGGTGATGTCGCCCGTGGAGTCGCCGAGCATGTAGTAGCGGACCTTGCCGACGTGCTCGGAGGTCTCCTGCCAGGCCTTGTGCACGAAGTGCGAGTCGGTCGACACCGAGTAGACCTCGACGCCCATCTCCTGGAGCTGCTCGTAGTGATCGGCCAGATCGCCGAGCTCGGTGGGGCACACGAAGGTGAAGTCACCGGGGTAGAAGAAGAAGACGGCCCACTTGCCCAGGACGTCGTCCTGGCTGACCTCGACGAACTCTCCGTTGTGGAAGGCCTGAGTGGTGAAGGGGAGGATCTGGGTGTTGATCAGTGACATGCCGGGTTCCGCTCCTGTTCGTCTCGCTTAATCTGACTACTTCTCAATAGTGGCATGAATGCGCCGGGAAGACCACTGGGGCCTGTCATATGTGAGGCACATCACATTACGGGCTGCTGTGGGTCTGCTGAACGCGTGGACAGCCTCCTTATGATCCGTCCCGATCCGGGATACACAGAGGCATGGCAGGTGGATGAGCACGTGCCGACCAGCGCAGTACGACAGAGGAGATCCGTCGTGTCAGATCATGATTCCCAGATTCCGCAGGTCCCCGGCGTCCCGGGCTCGGAGGCCGCTCCCGTCGAGGAGCCCGTCCAGCCCCGCGGCCCGCTGCCGCCCAAGCCCGATCAGGCCGCGCCGCAGGCTCGCACCGCCACCGGCGCGCAGACCGGGGCCGAGCCCGCCGACCGCGCCCAGCAGGGGGAGTTCCTCACGACCGCCCACGGGGCGCGGCTGCGCAGCTCCGAGCAGGCCCTCAAGGCCGGCCCCCGCGGGCCGATCCTGCTGCAGGACCATCACTTCCGGGAGAAGCTCTCCCACTTCGACCACGAGCGGATCCCCGAGCGCGTGGTCCACGCCCGCGGATCCGGCGCCCACGGCGTCTTCGAGTCCTACGGGACCGCGTCCGGGCTCAGTGCCGCCGGCGTCTTCGCCGAGGGCAGGCGGACCCCGGTGTTCGTGCGGTTCTCCACCGTCCTGGGCTCCCGGGGCTCGGGCGACCTGGCCCGCGACACCCGCGGCTTCGCCACGAAGTTCTACACGGACGAGGGCACGTGGGACCTGGTGGGCAACAACATCCCGGTCTTCTTCATCCAGGACCCGATCAAGTTCCCTGACGTGGTGCACGCGGCCAAGCCGCAGCCCGACCGGGAGATCCCGCAGGCGCAGTCGGCCCACGACACCTTCTGGGACTTCGTCTCGCTGCACACCGAGGCTCAGCACCACACGCTGTGGAACATGGCCGATCGCGGCATCCCGCGCTCGCTGCGGATGATGGAGGGCTTCGGCATCCACACCTTCCGCCTGGTGGCCGCGGACGGCGCCACCTCTCTGGTCAAGTTCCATTGGAAGCCGAAGCTGGGGGTCCACTCGGTGCTGTGGGAGGAGGCCCAGCTGATCAACGGAGCCGACCCGGACATGCATCGCCGCGACCTCGCCGACGCGATCGAGGCCGGAGCCCACCCCCAGTGGGAGCTCGGCGTGCAGGTCTTCCCGGACACGCCGGAGCAGACCTTCGAGGGCATCGACCTGCTGGATCCCACCAAGTTCGTCCCGGAGGAGCTGGCGCCGGTGCAGCCGGTCGGGCTCATGACGCTCGACGCCAACCCGTCGAACTTCTTCGCCGAGACCGAGCAGGTGGCCTTCAACCCGAACAACCTGGTGCCGGGCATCGACGTCACCGACGACCCGCTGCTGCAGGGACGCCTGTTCTCCTACCTGGACACGCAGATCACCCGGCTGGGCGGGCCGAACTGGACGCAGCTGCCGATCAACCGCCCGCATGCGCCCGTCAACGACATGCTGCGCGACGGCATGCACCAGTCCGCGGTGCACTCGGGTGCGGCGCCCTATCGCCCGAACTCGCTGGACGGGGGCAACCCGTTCGAGACCCCCGAGGCGCAGCGCCCGTTCATCGACGTCCCCCAGCCCGTCGAGGCCTCGGTCAAGGAGCGCCGCCGGCCGCAGTCCTTCGACGACCACTTCAGCCAGGCCCGCCTGTTCTGGCTGTCGCTGAGCGAGGTCGAGCGCGAGCACACGGCGCAGGCCTACACGTTCGAGCTCGGCAAGTGCTGGGACGAGAACGTGCGCCTGCGCCAAGTGCGGCACCTGGCGGCCATCGATCCTGCTCTGGGCCGCGCCGTCGCCGAGGGCCTCGGCCTGCCCGAGCCCGAGCCGACCGTGCCGCCCGCCGAGGACGTCCGCGCTTCCGCTGCGCTGTCGCAGGTCGGGAGGACATGGCCGGTCGACGGCCGCCAGATCGGCATCGTCGTCGGCCAGAGCGTCGACGGCGCGGCCCTGGCCCAGCTCGTGCGCGAGATCGACGAGGCAGGCATGGTGCCGCTGGTGATCGCCCCGACCGGGGGAGCCGTGGCCGAGGGCGTGGTCGCCCAGCGCACGCTGCTGACGGCCCGCTCGGTCGAGTTCGATGCGCTCCTGGTGGCCTCCGGCCCCCTGCCCGGCCCGGACGCCCACCAGGGGCTGGACGCCAAGGCGGCCGCGCCCGGCCCGGACGAGGTGGACCCGCGGGCCAGCCTGCTGCTGCAGGAGGTCTGGCGCCAGGCCAAGCCCGTCGGCGCCTGGGGCACGGGCATCGACACCCTGGGGGCGCTGGGACTGGCCGACGGCGCCGGCGTCACCGTGGGCGAGTCGCCCCGGGAGGTCCTCTCGGGAGTCCAGGACGCGCTGACCCGCCACCGCGTGTGGGAGCGCTTCCCCGGAACCGGCCGGCTGGTCTGAGCCGATCCCTCCCGCGGAAGGCTGCGGCGCTGCGAGGGCAGCGTCGGCTGCGACGGCGGCCCCGATCCCTGACCGGGGGTCGGGGCCGCCGTCCTCCGCGTCAGGGGTGCAGGGGATGGGCGTCGATCGCGGCCGAGAGCTCGCCGGGCAGCTCGTCGAGGTAGCGGCTCGTGGTGGACACGGAGCTGTGCCCGAGCAGCCGGGCGACGACCTTGACGTCCCAGCCGTCAGCCAGCATGAGGGTCGCGGCCGTGTGCCGCAGCCCGTGCGGGACGACGCCGCGGGCGCGGCGCGGGTCGGCGGCCCGGGTGCGCTGGACGGCGCGCTCGAGCAGGCGCTCGATGTCCCGCACGGCCAGACGGCGCCCCGTGGCAGACAGCAGCAGCGGCGCCGGTGCTTCGGGGCCCAGGCGAGCCCGGTACGACGAGATGAGCTCGTCGATCCAAGCGGCGATCGGCACCGTGCGCGTGCTGCGGCCCTTGCCGTAGACCACGAGTCGGGCGGGTCCGCCGGGGCCGGCGGGGGAGTGATGGTCCGCATCCAGGCGCACGATCTCCCCGGCGCGCAGCCCCACGACCATCATCAGCCCCAGGGCGATGGCGTCCCGGTCCCGGTGCCGGTTGGTCGCCTCGGTGCCGGGGCCGTGGCGCAGCAGCGCCTGCGCCTCCTCGATGTCCAGGGACGTGCGCTCCACCCGCAGCGGGTCCTCCGCCTGCGGGGTCAGCTCGGAGGCGCCCATGGGCGAGATCGTGGCCCACGACTGCTCGACGCAGTAGGCGAAGAACCGGGAGAGCGAGCGCCGCATCCGCAGGGTCGAGCCGGCCGACTTGGCCTCCCTCGCCGTGACGGCCATGCGGCGACGGGCGTCGTCGATCTCCTCCCCGGCGCGCGGCTTGCGCCGATGATCCGCGGTGCCCGCGAAGATCAGCAGCGCCTCGTCCACGTCCTCGCCGGTGACCGACTCCGCCGTGTGCTCCTCCGCCCGGGGGAGCAGCTCCAGGAAGCGCTCGAGATCCACACGGTAGTTCTTGGCCGTGGCCGCGGAGAGGGACTGGACCCGCGCACGACGCTCCACCGAGGCGAGGAAGCGCTGCACGGCCTCCCGCAGCGGGATCTCGACGGGCGGGGGAGGCAGAGCCATGGAACGGCCGTCCTTCGGTGGGCGGGGAGAGGGAGGTGCCGATCCCGGGGGAGTCGAGCAGGGGAGCACCCACCGATCGGCGACTCGAACATACTATCGAAGGGAGGGTGTCCGGCGCGGGCAGGCAGGGGAGCGAGCCGCATTCACTCGGAATTCCCTTCCGATGCGAAGGAGGGAGCTCGGAGGCATTCCGCTCCGCCGTGCTGTCGGCATCGCAGCGGCGATTCTTCGGATCGTGTCGTTCTATTTATCTACTACGACACGGAATCAGCGAACCCGCCGACCAAGAGGTCGCGGCCCGCCGCTGCGCCGCGGCGCCCGCGGGGCACGAACCCTTTCTGACGTGGAGCGACGATGCGCTCTGCCATGCCTCCCGCGGAGAGGCTGCGCCGACGACGAATCGCCCTCACGGCATTCACCGACAATACCGCAGAGCCTCCGCTCAGGGGATCGCGTCGCGATCCGCGGACAATGCCGCGGGGTGTCTACGGGTGGATATCGGAATCCGGACGGACCGCTGCGCCGCATATCTCGCGCCGATGGCAGAGCGTCGGCTTCACGGCCCGGCGCACCGCGGGCGGACGGCGCCGCCTCGGACCCGAACGGGGCTGAGGGGCCGCGAGTCCGTACGCTGCCGGTCGTCGCGCGCTCACCACGCAGCGGTGCTCGGAGGGCCCGGCGCGACCGCCGCAAGCTGCGCTCCGCGGGCCCGCGGAGGAGGCCCCTCGCGGGCGCATCCCGCCGCTCGGAGCACTCGACTTTACATAATGTAGATTATCGGCTTTCGAAGGACGAGGTCGACACTCCTGTTGCGCGGCTCGTCGCCCCTCGGTCCGCCGCATGGCACCGACGGTGTGGACGTCCGCGTCCCGGATGCCGCAGGCGCAGTGCAGCCGATGCCCGGCGACGACCAGGTGATGCCCGCCGCAGGACGCGAGTTTCCCGGCGGGACGGACTACGGTGGACACGATCCGCTGTGGGCCGAGCCTCACGGACCCCAGACCGCCACCGCCTGAGAGGCCGCATCCACCATGAGCAAGGAAATCGAGTTCCTGAAGGGCGTGGACAAGCTCCACGCCTTCTACACGGAGAACGTCCGCATGCTCGCGCACGCCTACGACCTCGAGGACGAAGAGGCCGCCAAGCTGCTCGGGCGCTACGAGTACCGCAATGTCTCGCGCAGCATCCTGCGCCCGCCGCGCGTCGACCCCCTGGGCCAGATCATCGGGGACCAGCCGCAGGACCCCGACTCCCCCGAGTCCTGATCACCGTGCGCCCCGCGGGATCGTCGATCGCGAACTCCCGACGACGATCCGACGGGACGGACTCGGCCAGCTGCTGCGCGCGGGCCCGCTGACGGGCCGTCGGGCGCGGGCCGGTGCGCAGGTCCACCAGGACCACGGAGATCTCGTGCTCCGCCTCGATGGCCCGGCGCCACTGCTGGGCCTCGTCCTGAGCGGTGCCCCGCGTGCGGGGATCCGCCTCCCCCGTGCACAGCAGGACGCGCTTGTGCTGCAGGTCCGGGATCGGCCTCATGGCCCGCGCCATGAGAGCCGGCAGGTGGGCCTGAGCCGTGGTGAGCGCAAGAAGACCGGCCGCAGCCCCCGTGACGCCGGCGCCGACGGCCGATGCGGCGATGGGTGCGATGATCTTCACGGACTCTCCTGCTTCTTGTGTCTCTTGCGGGCCTGCTGCTCCTGCGGTCCCGGACGACGAGCTCGCCTGCCCTCGTCCACGCGCGGCGCGTCGCGAGGAGCGTCAGCAGATCTTATGTCAGGTGAACACGAGATGAACAGCAGATGATTCCCGTTCACCGTGCGAGTCCCGCCGCTGCGATCCGCGACACACGACCTCGCCCTCCGGTTTTCAAATGCGAACCCTGACACAATGGGGGCACAGACCGCCGACGACGAAGGGCCGCCCGATGCTCGACTGGATGACCGCCGATGGATGGATCCTGTGGCTGATCGTCGCGGCCGTGCTGATCGTGATCGAGGTGCTGACCCTCGATCTCACGTTCCTGATGCTCTCGATCGGCGCGGTGGCCGCCGCCGCCTTCTCCGGACTCGACGGCGGGAGCTGGGCGCTGCAGATCGTGGTCTTCATCGGAGTCTCGCTGCTGCTGCTCTTCGTCGTGCGCCCGCCCCTCATCGCGCGCATGCAGCGCGGGCCGGGCCGCGAGGGGCTCTCCAACGCCGACCGGCTCCCGGGCTCGAGCTGCACCGTCCTGGAGCCGGTCTCCTCGGCCACCGGCCTGGTCCGGCTGCACGGCGACGTCTGGAGCGCCCGCACCTCCGGACCCGAGATCCCCGTGGGCGAGACCGTCTACGTCCAGCGCGTCGACGGCGCGGCCGTCGTCGTCGATCGCTCGGCCCCCGCCCTGGGCGACCCGGACCTCGACCGCGCCTGAGCATCCCCGGCTCCCCCGCGGTCCCACCTGTTCCTCCGACCCCGAGACACTCGAGGAGAGCCCCATGATCGCCACGATCATCCTGCTGGTCATCCTAGTCGTGGTCGCCGTCGTGATCCTGCTGAAGGCGGTGCGGATCATTCCGCAGGCCCGCGCAGGCATCGTCGAGCGCCTCGGCAAGTACCAGTCCACGCTGTCGCCCGGACTGCACATCCTGGTGCCGTTCATCGACCGCCTGCTGCCCATGATCGATCTGCGCGAGCAGGTCGTCTCCTTCCCGGCGCAGTCGGTGATCACCGAGGACAACCTGGTGGTGGGCATCGACACCGTCGTCTACTTCCAGGTCACGGACCCCCGGGCCGCGACCTACGAGATCACCAACTACATCCACGCCGTCGACGAGCTCACCTCGGCCACGCTGCGCAACGTGGTCGGCGGCCTGAACCTCGAGGAGACGCTGACCTCCCGCGACAAGATCAATGCCGAGCTGCGCGGTGTCCTGGACTCCACGACCGGGCGCTGGGGCCTGCGCGTCTCGCGCGTGGACATCAAGGAGATCACTCCCCCGGCATCGATCCAGGACTCGATGGAGAAGCAGATGCGCGCCGAGCGCGACCGCCGCGCCGCGATCCTGACCGCCGAGGGCGAGAAGCAGTCCCAGATCCTCACGGCAGAGGGCCAGCGCCAGGCCTCCGTGCTCTCCGCCGAGGGCGACGCCAAGGCCGCGATCCTGCGCGCCGACGGCGAGGCCCAGGCCATCCAGAAGGTCTTCGACTCGATCCACCGGGCCAAGCCCACCCAGAAGCTGCTCGCCTACCAGTACATCCAGACGCTGCCCAAGGTGGCCGAGGGCTCCGCGAACAAGGTCTGGATGATCCCGGCCGAGCTCGGCGACGCCCTGCGCGGCGTGGGCGAGTTCCTCGGCAACCCCGACTCCGGTCCGGACTGGGGCGAGGTCATGGAGGACGAGGACCAGCGGGAGGCCGAGGCGCGCCGCCAGGCGAAGGACGACGAGGGCCTGGTCAAGGTCACCGATGAGGACCTGAATCCCTCCAAGTCGTTCACGGATCCCGATGAGTTCCAGGTGCCCGGCCCCGAGTCCATCGACCCGAACGCCCCGGTGGACCTCAATGCCCCGCTGCCGGGCGACGGCGGCGGCTCCGGCGGGGGCGGCGCCCAGAACGGTGGCCCTGCCGGCTCCTCGCCGGCGGGGCCGTCGGAGCGCCGGGACCTGCCCTTCGACCAGCAGGACCGGCCGCGTCAGGATCAGCAGGCCCCGGGTCGACATGCCGACCCGGGCACCGGGCACGGCGGAGGCTGGGATCAGCAGCACTGAGCCCGGCTCCGCCCAGGACTGCGCTCGGCAGTGCTCCTCCTCCGCATTCCACGGGGGTGGCCCGTCCGCAGGACGCGCCGGAGCACGGTCGCCGCGGCATCAGCCGAGGGGTCCGGGAATAGACTCGGGCCCCGCGGCGTTGCCGCCTTCAGCAGCACGTGTCCCCATCGACAGGAGAAACACCCGATGAGCGATCGCAGCCTTCGCGGCATGCGCCTCGGTTCGCAGTCCATGGAGTCGGAGGCCGGCGTCGAGCCTGCCTCGCGGCAGCGCGTGGAGTACCGCACTCCCGAGGGCGAGTCGGTCTTCGTCACGTTCGCCATGGAGGCGGAGGTCCCGCCCGTCTGGCACACCAAGACGGGCCAGGAGGCCATCATCGTCGACGGCGAGAAGCCGGAGAACCCCAATGAGAAGCATCAGCGCACGCACTGGGACATGCTGATGGAGCGCCGCAGCACCGAGGAGCTCGAGGAGATCCTCCAGCAGCGCATCGACTACTACCGCGAGCAGCACGCGCTGTGATCACGGCGCGCATCTGACGGCTCGGCGCGGGTCGGCCGAGCTCCGGGCAGCCGAGCGCGAGCCGCAGCCCGATCGGCGTCCGGACAGGACCGCGGAAGGGCCGCTCCCCTGCAGGGAGCGGCCCTTCGTCATGTCGCCTCCCGGTGCCGGCACCGGCGCCGCACCGGCATCGGCGGACGCCCGCGCCGGGCGCACACACCGAGCTCGGGGCCGGGTCAGCGGCCGAGCACGCCCTGGGCCTTGTCGCGCAGCACCTTGGCGCGGGCGGTCAGGCCCCACTTGGCCACGTTGACGATCGCCTCGCGGGTGATGTCGGCGCTCATCTTGGAGTCGCCCTCGGCCCGCTCGACGAACGTGATCGGGACCTCGACGACCTGCAGGCCGGCCAGCTCCGTGCGCCAGCCCAGGTCGATCTGGAAGCAGTAGCCGCGCGAGGTGACCGACTGGAAGTCGATGGCCTGGAGCGTCTCGGCGCGGAAGGCGCGGTAGCCGGCGGTGATGTCGCGGATGTTCGAGCCCAGGAAGAACCGGGCGTAGATCCCGCCGCCGCGGGAGATGAACTTGCGGATCCACGGCCAGTTCACGGTCGAGCCGCCGGGGACGTAGCGCGAGCCGATGGCCAGATCCGCCCCGTTCTCCACGGCCTGCAGCAGCTTGGGCAGCTCCTCCGGCTGGTGCGAGCAGTCGGCGTCCATCTCGACGAGGATCTCGTAGCCGTGCTCCAGGCCCCAGGTGAAGCCGGCGATGTAGGCCTGGCCCAGGCCGTTCTTCTCGGTGCGGTGCAGGACGTGGATCTGCGAGTCGGCCTCCGACATCCGATCCGCCATGTCGCCCGTGCCGTCGGGGCTGTTGTCGTCCACGACCAGGACGTCGCCCTGCGGAACGGCGCGGCGCAGCCGGTCCATGACGGTCGGCAGCGACTCGCGCTCGTTGTAGGTGGGGATGATGATGAGGGAACGCACGCTGCGCGCATCCTTTCGCCGTGGAGCTTCGAGCAGGACATCGAGGATCAGCCCGCGGGCTGCTCCCGCATCGACCGGAGCCCGGCCGCGTCGCTGCGGCCGCCGAGTCAGCGCCGGGAGCGCTGCGCGATCGGTGCGGAGCAGTGAGTCTAATCCGGCCCCGGCACCGCACCAACAGGTCGAGGGCGCGCCGACGGGGATGCGATCGGAGGACCGCTGCCCCCGACTCTGCCATGCCCGGATCACGGGCGACGGCATTGACGGGACCCGCTCCCCTGGCGAGTGCCTGGGAGACGAGGACGCCTCAGGCTGTCGGCAGGCTGCGGCCGTCGACCACGGTCTGCGTGCAGCGCGGTGCGGCCTCGTCCTCGAGGGCGGGCAGCAGCGGGGTGCGCGCCCGCGGATCGGTGCTCCACGAGGCCCCCGTCCCCTCGGCCTGCTGGACCATGAGCGCCTCGACCTCCCACACCGCATAGGTGGCCGGTGTGCCCGAGGCCAGCTGCCCGGCCAGCGGATGCCCGCCCCCCAGAGCCCGCCAGGCACCGCGGGTGGCCGCGACGAATGCGGCGCGCGCCGAGATGCGCTGCTGCGGGTCCGGATGGCGCATCAGGCTGCGCACGGCCTCCCAGCCGTCGAGCGCCGCACCGCCGGTGCCCCACACGACCGGGATCCCCTGCCGGTAGAGCTCCGCGACCGGAGCCTGCGAGGAGGGATCCAGGCACACGGTCGCCGCACAGGCGGCGATCCGCTCGAGATCGGCTCCCGCCAGGTCCACGGCGCCGATCAGATCGATCCGGACGCCCAGTGCGTGCACGGCGCGCTCGCCCTCGGCCGCCGCGATGGACTCGAGGCCCTCGAGGGCGGCCGCCAGGCCGGCGCGATCGGAGACGGCCAGGGCGGGATGCAGACCTGCCCGGCCGGCGGATGCGGCGAATCCGGCCGCCTCCGCGGACCGGCCTTCGCCGATCTGGCGACGCAGGCCCACCAGCGGGACGTCCTCGCATGCGGCGCGCAGCTCGGCCACCGCGGTCTCGACGTCCGCGTCGCCGGCGGAGCCGTCGTCGGCCGCCGGGGAGGCGAGGGTCGGCCACAGCAGGATCCGGGGGCCGGTCCCGGAGCGGGCGGCCTCGATCCACTCCTGCAGTCCCTCGTCCTCGGCCGCCGCGGCGGCCGTGTGCACGAGGGCGCCCAGACCGAGGCTCGCGGCCCGGGCCGGCGAGCCCGCCCGGCGCAGATCGACCGAGCTGTCCACGAACGCCGGGGTGATCAGCCGGCCGTCGAGCTCGACGACCCTCATGCGGTCGTCCTGCAGGGAGTCGGCGGCCTGCTCGGAGCCGACCCAGACGACCTGCGATCCCTCCGCGATCAGGGCGGAGGCTCCCGGGTCCACCGTGGTGTAGACCGAGCCGCGGCGATACAGGACGGGCCCGTCCGCGGGCGAGCGGTCGATGCGAGGTGCCGCGGTGTCAGCGGTCATGGTGCTCCTTCAGGGGCTCGGGTGCGTGGGACGGCGGCGTCCCGGTGCGCAGGGCGGCGCTCAGGGCTCGGGGTCCTCCAGCACGGACTGGACGACGACGCCGCGGCGGATGAGGTCGACGGCGCGCTGGCAGCCGGTGCGCGTCTGCGGGCTGAGGCTGCGGATCGAGGCCACCTGGTCCAGCAGGTCGATGACCTGCTTGGTCCAGCGCACGAAGTCGCCGGCGGCGAGCTCGGTGTCCTCGATCGTGGCCCGCAGCGATGCGCCGCGGGCCCAGCGGTGCATGGGCCCGACCATGCCCAGCTCGGGCTCGGCGGTCTGCTCGACGCGGTGCTGCTCCTCGAGATCCGTCAGCCGCGCCCAGTGGGTGACCGCGGCGGCCACGGCCTGCTCGATCCGCGCCGAGGGCAGCCGCGGCCTGGCTCCGGCGTCCTGCCGCTTGGCCTGATACGTGAAGATCGTGGCGACAGCCGCGATCGAGGCGGGGTCCAGGCCCTCCAGGATGCCGTCGCGCAGCCCCATGGCCAGCAGCAGGTCCCGGTCGCCGTAGATGCGCCGCAGCGTCTGGCCCGCGGGGGTCGGGCGCAGCTCGTCGTCGCGCAGCTCCAGGTAGTCCAGGGCGTGCAGCACCGCCGTGATGCGGTCGAAGGTGGCGGCCACGGCGTTGGTGCGGCCGTCGAGCTGCCGCATGAGGCGGTCGGTGTCGCGCCGGAGCCGGTGCCAGCGCTCGGCCCAGCGCGCGTGCTGCTCGCGGTCGCTGCAGCCGTGGCACGGGTGCTCGCGCAGCCGTCGGCGCAGCTCGGCGATCCGCGCCTCGGAGCCGGAGCCGCCGCGGGCGAAGCGCGGCTGATCCCCGCCGCTGCCTGTCCGCGGAGGGACGCCGTCGCGCAGAGCCGCGTGCATGGCGCTGCTGAGATTCCGCCGCTCCTTGACGGAGGACACCGCGATCCGCTTGGGCAGGCGGATCCGGGAGACGGGACGCAGCGGCCCCTCGAGATCCTGGGGGCCCAGCCTGCGCAGATGCGCGTCGTGCGTGACGATCGACGGCCGGGGCTGCGGCGAGTGCGGATCCGGGGACACCACGACGGCGTAGCCCCGGCTGCGTCCCTGGGGAATGTCGACCACGTCGCCGGGCAGCAGATCCTGCAGCGACGAGGCCGCCTCCGTGCGGCGGGCGTGGGAGCGGGCCTTGTCGGCGGACTTCTCCGTGTCCTTGAGCTCGCGGCGCAGGCGTGCGTACTCGGTGAAGTCGCCGAGGTGGCAGGTCATGGCCTCCTCGTAGCCGGCCAGGGCCTCCTGGTTCCGCCGCACCTCCCGGGCCAGGCCGACGACCGAGCGGTCGGCCTGGAACTGCGCGAAGGACGACTCGAGGATCCCGCGCGTGCG
The DNA here is from genome assembly GCF_007666205.1 of Kocuria palustris. GTDB lineage: Bacteria > Actinomycetota > Actinomycetes > Actinomycetales > Micrococcaceae > Kocuria > Kocuria palustris_A. The sequence goes on along the minus strand of NZ_VDOR01000004.1, from coordinate 62,232 downwards.
CTGGGCCCCGAACTGCGCGATCAGGTTGACCGACATGTTGTAGGTCGGGCGGAAGCTCGAGTTCAGCGGGTACGTGCGCTTGGAGGCCAGGCCCGCCACGGCCTGCGGATCCGTCCCCGGGCGCCACAGCACGACGGCGTGGCCCTCGACGTCGATCCCGCGGCGGCCGGCGCGGCCCGTGAGCTGGGTGTACTCCCCCGGCGTGATGTCCACGCGGGACTCGCCGTTGAACTTGTCCAGCCGCTCCAGCACGACCGAGCGGGCCGGCATGTTGATGCCCAGGGCCAGGGTCTCGGTCGCGAAGACCGCCTTGATGAGCCCCTGGGCGAACAGCTCCTCGACGACCTCCTTGAACAGGGGCAGCAGCCCGGCGTGATGGGCGGCAACCCCGTGCAGCAGGCCCTGGCGCCACTCGTGGAAGCCCAGGACGTCGAGATCGGCGTCGTTGAGGGAGGCCGCGGCCTCGGCCGTCACGGCGCGGATGGTGCGCCGCTCCGCCTCGTCCGTCAGCTGCAGGTCCGCGGCCAGGCACTGGGTGACGGCGTCGTCGCACCCGGCACGGGAGAAGATGAAGGTGATCGCCGGGAGCAGGCCCTCGCTCTGCATCCGGCGCAGCAGGTGAGGGCGGGTGATCCGCGGGATCGACGAGGGGCCGCTGTCGCGCTCCGAGCCGTGCCGGCGGTCGTCGTGGCCGCCCCTGCCGCGGCCCCCCTTGCCGCGCCCGCCTCCTCTGCCGCCGCGTCCCGAGGACTGCCGGAGCCGATCGCGGGATCGCCCGCCAGGGCCGCGGCGCCCGGCGGATCCGGAGCGGGCCAGGTGCAGCAGCTCGGGATTCACCGCGGGAGGCTCGATGCGCGCCTGCTCCCCCGACTCCCGGGCGCGCTCGAGGCGCTCGGCCTTCTCCGCGGCCTGCTCGACGGTGTCGGTCACGAACAGGTCCATGAGCTCGTGGCCGACCTGCATGTGCTGCCACAGCGGCACGGGGCGGTGCTCGGAGACCACCACATCGGTGTCGCCGCGGACCGTGCCGAGCCAGTCGCCGAACTCCTCGGCGTTCGAGACCGTGGCAGAGAGGCAGGCCATCTGCACGTGCGGCGGGAGGTGGATGATGACCTCCTCCCACACCGCGCCGCGGAAGCGGTCGGCCAGGTAGTGGACCTCGTCCATGACGACGAAGCCCAGGTTCGCCAGTGTGGGCGAATCCGCGTAGAGCATGTTGCGCAGGACCTCGGTGGTCATCACGACGACGTCGGCCTCGGAGTTGATCGAGGTGTCGCCGGTGAGCAGGCCCACGCGCTCGGCGCCGAAGCGGCGCACGAAGTCGGAGTGCTTCTGGTTGCTCAGCGCCTTGATGGGCGTGGTGTAGAAGGCCTTTTGACCGCGATGCAGGGCCAGGTCGACCGCGAACTCCCCCACCACGGTCTTGCCGGCGCCGGTGGGCGCTGCGACCAGGACCCCGCGGCCCTCCTCGAGGGCCTGGCAGCCTTCGAGCTGGAAGTCGTCGAGCTCGAAGTCCAGGCTCCGGGCGAAGCGGCTGCGGTGGGTCCGGGCCTGCGCGGTGCGGGCCTTGGCTGCCATGTATCGCTCGGCTGGACTGGGCATGGCTCCACCCTACGTCGCAGCACCGACAGCCCTGGCCGGCCTTCGGGAGCCGGGGCCGTCGGACGGGACGGGGCCCGGACCGGACTCCGGCTCGGCGGCCCGGCTCAGCGTCCCGGCTCGGGTCCGCCCAGCCTCCGGAGCTCCTCCTCCGACGTGGCCGCCAGGTCCACGGGGCCGCCGGCCCGGCCGGAGCCGCCCACGGCGTCGAGCTCATCGGCCGAGGTCGCGCTGTCGGCCGAGAGCTCGGTCTGGGTCTCCCGGGCGGCCGCCCGCCGGGCCCGGCGGCGATCGAGCAGCAGGCAGATCGCGACGGCGATGAAGAACAGCAGCAGCAGCGGGATCGCCAGGTAGAACATGGTCATCATGTCCGGCCCGGGCGCGGCCATGGCCGAGATGATCAGCACGATGATCACGACCCAGCGCCACGACCGCAGGATCGTGCGCCCCTTGAGGATCCCCACCATGTTCAGGCCCACGAGCAGGACCGGCAGCACGAAGGAGATGCCGAACGTCAGGATCAGCTGCATGAAGAACGTGACGTAGACGTCGGCGCCGATCAGGTTGGTGCCGCCCGACGGGGTGAACGACGTCAGCGCGACCACGGCGGTCGGCAGCACCAGCACCGCCACGGCGCAGCCGGCCAGGAAGAGCGGGACGGCCGCGAGCACGAAGCCGTAGGCGTAGCGCTTCTCCTTCTTCTGCAGCGCCGGCATGATGAACGCCCAGATCTGGTAGAGCCAGACGGGGCTGGAGATGATGATGCCCAGCGTCATGGCGACCTGGACCATCTGGTTGAAGGGCCCGCCGACCGAGTTGTAGTTGACGGCCGCCTCCTGGCCCTGGGCCGCGGCCACGGCGGTCAGCGGCTCGGTGATGTAGGCCATGAACGGGTTGTAGACCACGAAGCCCACGACCATGCCGAGCACCACGGCGATCGCGGACTTGATCACGCGGTTGCGCAGCTCGCGCAGGTGCTCCGTGAGCGCCATCTGCGCCTGCGGGTTCATGCGGCGGCTGCGGACCCGGCGCTGGGCCTTCCTGTCGGCCCGGGCCGCGGTCTTCCCCGGCTGCTTCTCGGTCATCCTGCGTCTCCCTGGTGGCCGCCGGACGGCGGCGTCGACGGCACGCGAGCCGGGCCGGAGCCCTTCAGGACTTCGGCCCGGCGATCATCGGAGGGGGCGCCCGGCCCCCGCATCATCGGACGGTGCCGTCGGAGTCCGAGGCGGCCGGGGCCGCGCCGTCGGCGGCGGTCGAGCCGTTCGAGCGGCGGTCGCCCGAGTCGCGGACGGTCTCGCCGTCGACGATCGTGGACTCGTTCTCGCCGCGGGAGGCCTTGCCGCCCTTGTCGTCGTCCTTCATCTCCTTGACCTCGGACTTGAAGATCCGCATCGACTGCCCGAGGCTGCGGGCCATGCCCGGCAGCTTGGGCGCGCCGAAGAGCAGGATGATGACCAGCAGGATCAACACGATGAACATCGGATTGTCGAAGAGCCTACCCATTGCGGTGTTCCTTTCCTCGTGCCGTCTGCAGGTCCTGGACCCGCTGCGGCTGACCTCTGCGCGCCCGTCGCGCCATGCGCTCGGAGCGTCGTCGGTGACTGTCCTCACGATACTTCAGCCGGGCCTCGCCCCACGGGGTGAACACGTCCGTCCCGCGCGGGCGGCCGGCCCGGGCGGCGCGCTGCTCGGCGGCCTGCCGCGACCGGGCCTCGATGAGCTCAACGGTCGCACCGAGCTCCCCCAGCTCGCGCGCGGCGCCCGCGAACCGGCGCCAGACCGTCCAGGCCAGGATCCCCAGCACGATGGCGGAGATCCCCACGACGGCGCTCCAGAGCACCACCCACATCCACCAGGACACGGCGCTCACCCTATCCCCGGGGACTGCTCGTCGCCCGAATCGAGGTAGGGGGCCATGGCAGTGTTCACCCAGAGTTCCCCGGCCTCCACGACCGGCGGCGGGGCCAGGGCGCCGAGCTGGCCGCCGAACCGCGTCACCAGGGAGAACGCCTGCTCCGCCGTGGTGAACGAGATCTGGGCGGCCTCGAACTCGACGGGCACGTGGGCGGACGAGCGCCCGCGCACCGCGGCCGGGGCCTCCTCGGGCTGCGCGGAGCCCCCGGCCGCCGCCTGCTCGGAGGCGGCCGGCGGCAGCTCGACGACGGCCATGCGGGTCGCGCGGTACTGATCCGCGATCCAGCGGCTGCGGCGGTCGGTGACCAGGGCGATCTCCGTCTCCGCCGACAGGGCGGGATCCCGCGGCCGCGGCCGCGGGCGGGAGGCGAGGTCCTCGTGGCCGTCGGCGTCGCCGACCACCAGCGCCGAGCGCACGCGGTCCAGGCGGAACTCGCGCAGGGCCTGCGCGCGGGTGCACCACGCGATCACGTACCAGTAGGTGTTCGACGACGTGAGGTGCAGCGGATCGATCTCGCGCTCGGTGACCTCGTCGCGCGAGGCGACGATGTACTGGATGCGCACGCGGCGGCGGCCGTCGATCGCCCCGCGCACCAGGTCCACGAGCGAGTCGATCGGATCCTGGGCCGCGCTCCAGGCGGTGATCGACGGCAGGGGCTCGAGCTCCTCCGGCCGGCCGGCCGCCTCGAGGGAGGCCGCGGCCAGCGCGGTGTCCGCGCGGGCGCCGACCGCATCCACCACGGTCGCGGGCTCGCCGGCGGCCTCGGCCACCTTGCGCAGCGCGGAGTCGATCGCCGGGGTCTGCTCGCCGGGAAGGGAGCGCAGGGTCTGCAGCCCGATCAGCAGCGAGGCCGCCTCGGGCTGCGTCAGGCGCACGGGGTCCGAGATCTCGTCGGCGTTCGAGACGTTGACGGGCCCGCCGTCCCACGAGGCCTCGATGAGCTGGTCCGGGGTGTGCCCGGGGCGGCCGCAGACGAAGAGCAGGCCGAGGTCCTCGACCACCTGGTCGACGTCGACCTCGACGTGCCGGGCCACCTCCTCGACGTCCGCGCCCTGGTGGCCGTAGACGAAGCGCACGATCTCCAGCAGGCGGGACAGGTGCTCCGAGGACGACGTCGAGGTGCGGCGGGAGCGGCGGGAGGGCTGGTCCCAGTCGACCCGGACGCCGCGCAGCCGCTGCTGGAACTCGGCGGCCCCTCGCAGCCGGCGCAGCACGCTCGAGCGCACGCGCGTCTGCAGGCCCGGCTCCGGCCGCTCCGGCTGCAGCAGCGCCTCGATCGGGTCCATCGCCTCGAGCTCGACGTCCAGCGGGTCCGCCTCGGGGAGGTCGGCGTCCTGAGCGGGGGGCATGAAGGCGTCGGGGCCCACGGCGGCGACCTCCTCGGCCACGCGCTCGGGCTCCGTGACGGGCACGAGCAGCCGGTCCCGCCCGCCGCTGCCGGCGCCGAGCGACTCTGCGGAGGCCATGCGCCGCAGCATCTGGCCGCGGCCGGGGGCGATGTCCACGCTCACGCACCCCAGGGCCGGGGCGGCCTCGAGGGCGTCGAGCCGGTCGTTCATGGAGAACCCGGCCGGCGGGTCGAACGTGTGCGCGGTGGCACGGACCTCCGAGACGATGCGCGAGAGCCGGAACGTGCGCTCGGCCCGGCGATCGAGATCCCAGCCCGTGACGTACCACGAGCCGAACCGCGAGCCCACGCCCCACGGCTCGAGCCGGCGTCGGGTCTGCTCGTCCGTGGAGGCCGCCAGGTAGTCGAAGCGCACCTGGCGGTGGCGCAGGACGGCCTCCATGAGCGGGGCGAACGCAGGCTCCTGGACGGTCACGGTCGGCTGGATCATGGGCGCCGGCTCGTCCTGGACGGCCGAGGCCTCCAGGACGGGCTCGAGCTTGCGCAGCGCGCGCCGGGCCACCGTGCCCAGCGAGGCCTCGGTCCAGGCGTTGGCGGCCAGGCCGAGCACGGCGGTCTCCTCCGCCGTGAAGCGCAGCGGGGGCAGGGTGAACGAGCCGCGCGGGATCCGGTACCGGAAGGTCGCATCGTCCTCGAAGAGCAGCGACTCCGGCACCTCCTCGATCGGGAAGCCCAGGGCGCGCAGCTCCTGCTTGTCGCGCTCGAACATCCGCTCGAAGCCGCCGTCGGTCGTGGCCTCCTGGTAGTCGGGCACGACCTCGCGCAGCTCCGCGCGGGTGTAGCCCCGTTCGCGGTACAGCAGCGCGAGCATGAGGTTCAGCCGACGCTCCGTCGCGCGTCGGCGCTGGTCGGCAGGCACCGTGGGGTCAGCGCACGTCGACGAGGTCGACGACGAAGATCAGGGCCTCGTTCGGGCCGATGGCGCCGCCGGCGCCGCGCTCGCCGTAGGCCATGGACGACGGGATCTCGAGGCGACGGCGCCCGCCCACGCGCATGCCGAGCAGGCCCTGGTCCCAGCCCTCGATGACCTGGCCGACGCCGACCGTGAAGTCCAGCGGCTGTCCGCGGTTCCAGGAGGCGTCGAACTCCTCGCCCGTCGAGTGGGCCACGCCCACGTAGTGGCACGAGACCCGGCGGCCGGGCTCGGCCACCGCGCCCTTGCCCTCGACCAGGTCGACCTTCACGAGCTCGGCGGGGGCATCGCCCTCGGGGAAGTCCACCTCGGGCTTGGTGCGGTCGAGATTGCGCTGTCCGAAGGACACGATTCCTCCTGGGGGATCGGATGGGGATCCCGCGGACGGGATCCGTGCTGCTGCGGGACGGCATCGGTGCGGTGCCGCCGGCGCGCTCGGGGCGCGGCTCGAGGCACCAGGATAGTCGGCGCCGGAGGGCGCAGACCGGCCGCTCAGCCCTCGGCGGAGTCCTGGGCCGGGTCCTGACCCGGATCCTGGGGCTCGGCCGGCGCCGCGCCGCCCTCCGCCGGGGCGTCGGAGCCCTCGGCGGGCGCCTCGGCCCCGGGCATGGCCGGGGCCGCCTGCTCGGGGGTGTCGGTCGCGGCGAGGACGTCCACGACGAAGAGCAGATCGCCGGCCGGGCGGTCGCCGCCCTGCTCGTCGATCTCCTCCTGGGTCCCGTAGGCCTGATCGGCGGGCACGGAGATGATGACGCGGGAGCCGACCTTCTGGCCCTCGAGGCCCTCGGACCAGCCGGGGATCACGCCGTCGAGCGGGAAGGACGTGGGCGCGCCGCGGTCGTAGGAGGAGTCGAAGACCTCGCCGTCCTCCCACCGCACGCCGACGTAGTCGACGGCCACGGTGTCCCCGGCGGCGACCTCCTCGCCGTCGCCCTCGATGAGCGGCTCGGAGACGACCTCGTCGGGGGCCTCGCCCTGGGGGGCCGCGATCTCGGGAGCGCCGTCCGGGCACTCGGTGACCTGCGGCAGGCCCTCGGGGCTGGGCTGCATCGGGCCCTGGGGGGAATCCGGCAGGATCTGCTCGACGGTGTAGCGCGCGGTGGTCTCCTGGACCTGGCCGGTGCCGTCGTCGGCGCTCGAGGTGATGTCCACCGAGGTGCCGACCCGCGCATCGGCGAGCTGGCCGTGGACGAACTCGTCCTGCTCCTTCAGGTCCTCGTCCACGCGCATGACCTGCAGCTGCTCCCCCTGGGGCTCGCCGTCGGAGACCGGGCCGGTGCGCACCAGGAGCGTGTCGCCCTCCTCGACCTCCTCGCCGTCGCCCTCGTTCACGACCGAGGCCGTGGGCTCCGGAAGGGGCTCGGGCTCGGGGGTCTCGTAGGCGCCCAGCAGATCCACGACGAAGACCAGATCGCCGGCCGGGTACTGGGAGTCCTCGCCGAGCTCCTCCTGCGTGCCGTAGGCCTTCTCCGCGGGCACCGACATGATCACGCGCGAGCCGGCCTTCTTGCCCTCGAGCGCCTCGGTCCAGCCGGGGATCATGGTGTCCAGCGGCAGCGCCGCGGGAGAGCCGTTCTCGTAGGACGAGTCGAAGACCTCGCCGTCCTCCCAGCGCGCGCCGACGTAGTCGGCCACGACGGTGTCGCCCGCGGCGACCTCCTCGCCGTCGCCCTCGATGAGGTACTCCGAGCGGACCTCGCCCGGGGCGTCCCCCTCCGGCTCCTGGATCTCCGGGGTGCCGTCGTCGGTCTCCGTCACGGCCGGCAGCCCCTCGGGCGAGTCCTGCATCTCGCCCTCGATCTCGCTGGGGACCTCGTCGACGATCTCGTAGACCTCGACCGCGGTCGAGGAGTCGTCCTGGTCGCCGCTGGCCCCGGCCGTGGCGGGCGAGGAGTAGGCCACGATGCCGCCGACCTTCATCTCGTCCATGGCCTCGTAGAGCTCCGGCACGCGCTCCTTCAGGGAGTCGTCGAAGGCCAGTACCTGGCCGGCCCCCTGGGAGTAGGACTCCCCCAGCGACGACTTGTCGGCGCCGCTGCTGATCGACATCTGGACCATGAGGGTGTCGCCGGGCTCGACGTCCTCCCCGTCGCCCTCCTCGAGCACCTTGGTCTCGTTCTCCTCGACCTGCACGGGCGTCTGGAAGTCGATCTCGGGCGCTTCGCCGCTGCCCCGGTCGTCGTTGGTGATCTCGACGGATCGCAGTCCGCCGGAGCCGCCGCAGCCGGCCAGCACCAGGGCGGCGGACAGAGCGGTTCCGGTGGTGAGCAGAGACTTGCGCACGTGTTCCTCCAGGCCGCTGGCAGACGCGGCATCTCGGTGAGCCCTCCGGGATCGGCGGAGGGCCTGGGGTCGCCGGACAGGGTATCGGCCGGGTCTGGATGCCGCCTGTGCTCCGCGGCAGGACGGCGCCCGCGGCTGCGGGGCACAGGCGGGCCGGACTCAGTCGTCGGTCCGAGCCTCCGAGGAGGCCTGCTCGCGGGCGCCGGCATCGGCCTGGGCGGCGCGCTCGGCCAGGTGCCGGGCATCGCGGCCGGCGCGGCGGGCCTTCTTGTCCGTGACCTCCCGCTCCCCCAGCGACAGCGGCGTCCAGGCCTGCAGGTCCTCCTGGGTGTACTCGGACTTGGAGGCGCGCCGCTTGGGCGCCAGGCGCCGGGCCCCGTCGGCCAGCCGGCGCGCGGTGATCAGGAACCCGGTGTGGGCGACCATCCGGTGATCGGGGCGCACCGCCAGGCCCTCGACGTGCCAGCCGCGGACCATCGTCTCGTGGGCGTCGGGCTCGGTGAAGCGCCCGTCGGCACGCAGGGCCTCGGCCACCCGCGAGAGCTGGGTCACGGTGGCCACGTAGCAGATCACGACCCCGCCCGGGGCGAGCACGCCGGCCACGGCGTCGAGGCACTCCCACGGCGCGAGCATGTCGAGCACGGCGCGGTCCACGCTGCCGGGCTGCTCGACCTCGCCCAGCTGCTCGGCGAGGTCGCCGATGCTCAGCGTCCAGGCCGGGTGGGGCCCGCCGAAGAACGTCTCGATGTTGCCCCGGGCCACCTCGGCGAAGTCCTCGCGGCGCTCGAAGGAGCGCAGCGAGCCCTCGTCGCCGATCGCGCGCAGCAGCGCGAGCGACAGGGCGCCGGAGCCCACGCCGGCCTCGACCACCCGCGCGCCGGGGAAGATGTCGGCCATGGTCACGATCTGCCCCGCGTCCTTGGGGTAGACGACAGCCGCGCCGCGCGGCATCGAGAGCACGAAGTCCTTCATCAGGGGGCGCAGGGCCTGATAGCTGATCCCGACCGAGTTCTCGACCACGGTCCCCTCGGGCTGCCCGATCAGCAGATCGTGCGGCAGGACGCCCTTGTGGGTCTGGTACTCCTGGCCGGAGGTCAGTGTGATCGTGGTCAGCTTGCCGCGATCGTCCATGATCTGGATGCGCTCGCCCTCGCGCATCGGACCGCGCCGGTTCACCGCACCGGCCGGGCCGATGCGCTCGCGCGCGGGGTCATGGACGGTCTCAGGGGTGCTGGCCTCGGTCATGGGCTGCCTTCCGACGGGAGCGGGCGCACGGGGTCCCGTGCGCGGAGTGGGCGCCGGGTGCGGCGCGCGGCGACGATGCCCGCGCGGCAGGCGGTCGCCTGCGGCCGCGATCGGCGTCGGCCATTGTCGCATCACCCGGTCGAGGCGCCGTGCGCGGCTCGACCGGCGCCGCGGGCCGCTGCCCGTCGCAGGCAGCGGCTCAGCGCGGTGTGCCGTCGGCGCGGATCAGCCCGGCTCGCGCGAGCAGCCCGTTGATGCTGGCGGCCGAGAGGGTCCCGGTCACGGCGCCGTCGGCGTCCACGACGACCATCACCGGGCTGTCGGCGCGGGCGGCGGTCTCGAGCAGGTCGTGGCCGCCCAGGGACTCCGGCAGCACGGCGGCCGGGGCCACGGGCAGCAGCGCGCGGCTCAGCGGGGAGCGGGCTCGCTCGGCCTCGGGGATGGCGCGCAGCCGCGACCCGTCCAGCACGCCGACGGCGCGGCCCTGCTCGTCCAGCCCCACGACCGAGGTCCCCGGTTCGAGCTGCGCGGCCGTGCGCTCGACGTCGCCCAGGCTCAGCGCCGCGGGGATCCCCACGGCGGGCGAGCCCAGTCCGGCGGCGCTGGTTCCCTCCATCGCGGCGGCGGCCCGGGCTCGTCGCAGCCCCTGGGCGGCGCCGGCGACCAGCATCCACACCAGGAAGCCGGTGATCACCAGGGTCAGCGGGGATCGCCACAGGCCGAGCAGCAGCACCGCCGTCACCAGGACGACCGCGCAGAGCCGACCGGCCCATGCGGCCGCGGCGATGCCCGTGCGCTCCCGGCCCGTCAGCCCCCAGACCAGGCCCTCGAGGACCCGCCCCCCGTCGAGCGGCAGACCGGGCAGCAGGTTGAAGACCCCGATGAGCAGATTGGCGGCCGCGCTCAGCGACACGAGCATCCACAGGATGCGTCCGCCGAGCGCATCGGCGCCGCCGGCGATCAGCGGCAGGGCGGCGAAGCCCAGCCCGGCGATCCCGAGGTTCACGAGCGGGCCGACGAGCGACACGACGGTCGAGGCGCCCCAGCCGGGGCGGGTGCGCCCGAACGAGGTGTGCCCGCCCATGATCGAGAGCACGATCCGGTCGACGGGCCACCCGAAGAGCCGGGCCGTCCCCGCGTGAGCGAGCTCGTGCAGCAGCACGGACAGCGCGAGCAGGACGCAGAACCCCAGGGCGACCAGATAGGCCCAGGCGCCGAGCTCCGGCATGGATCGCCGCAGGACGGGGCCGTAGAGGACCACGACCAGCGCGCCGATGACCAGCCACGACGCCTGCAGGTGGACGGGCATCCCGCCGATCCGCCCCAGCGGCAGCGATCCCCGGGGGGCGGGGCGCCGACCGGCCGGGTGCGCGGCGGCGGCCTCCGACGCCGGACGGACGGGCCCCCTCATGCGCGGCTCCGGCCGCGTTCGCGGATCCAGGAGCCGAGCATCGCGGGGGTGAGCTCGGTCAGGGAGGCGGCCTCGCGGTCGAGCCCGGCGTCCGAGATGCCGATGAGGTTCGGCACCCCCAGCACGAAGGCTCCGGAGGCGCGCGCGGAGGCGATCCCGGTCCGGGAGTCCTCGATCGCGACCATGCGGGCGATGCTCGGCTCGGGCCCCGTTCCCCCCGCCTCCGCCGCCAGCGCCGCGAGCCTGCGGGCGGCGGCGGTGTACGGGGCGGGGTCCGGCTTGACCGGCAGGCCGGCGCCCCCGGTCACCACCAGGTCGAAGAGCGGGCCGTCCCACCTGGTCCCCGGGTGACCCCCGGCGGCGGCGATCGCGGTGAGCTTCTCGACGACGACCTGCGCCACGACCGACTCCGAGTTCGTCACCAGCGCGGTCGGGATCCCCTCGCGGCGCAGGGCCACGAGCAGCTCGAGGGCGCCCGGTCGCAGCTCGAGCTCGCGGCGCACGCCCTGGGCCACGCGCTCGCACAGCGCGTCGACGACCTCGCGCACGCTCAGCGGGATGCCGGCCCGGACCATGATGCGGCCCGTCTCCTCGAGATCGCCGCCCACGACGGCCAGGGAGTCCTCGTCCGTCCACGGCAGGCCGTGCTCGTGCATGAGCTCCGTCTCGGCGGCGAACCAGTGCGGCTCCGTGTCCACCAGGGTCCCGTCCATGTCCCACAGGACGGCATCGGGCCGGTCGGCCGTCGACGGCGCGGGGGTCGCGGAGGCGGGAGGCGGGCAGGCGGAGGAGTCGGTCGCGGGGGCGGGGCTCGTCGACGGCATGGTCGGATCCTAGCGACTGCGCCTGCATGCCCTCGGGGTGCGCGCCTCGCCCCGACCGCCGGCGTCGGCTGTGCGCCCTCGGCGAGCGGCGTCTGCGGGCTGGCTCCCGCCGGTCGCCCCGCGCGTACAGTGGCCGTGTGACTGGATTCGACGAGACCTTCCCCCAGCCCGAGGCGGGACCGTTCGGCATCGTGCAGGAGAGCGGGTCGGGCGAGCGCGTCCGCGTGCTGATCGGCGCCTTCGAGGGATGGAACGACGCCGGCGACGCGGCCACCGATGCCGTGAAGCTGCTGGCCGAGGCCTTCGGCGCGGTCGAGGACTTCGAGGTCAGCCCCGACGAGTACTACGACTACCAGTACTCGCGCCCGCGCATCGTCCGCGCCGCCTCCGGGGAGTCCCGGATCGTGTGGCCGACCACGCGGATGCTGCGCGCGTCGGTGCCCGGCACCAATCTGGACCTGATCCTGCTGCACGGCTGGGAGCCGTCGTACCGCTGGAGCGGATTCGCCGCGGAGATCCTCGAGCACGCAGCCCGGCTCGAGGTCGACTTCGTGGTCATGATCGGCGCCCTGCTGGCCGACGTGCCCCATACCCGGCCCATCCCGATCACGATGACCTCGGAGACCGAGGAGCTGCAGCACGAGCTCGACGTCACCGGCTCCGACTACGACGGCCCCACGGGCATGGTCGGCGTTCTGGCGCATCTGGCGTCCGTCTCGGGCATCCCGTCCCTGAGCCTGTGGGCGGCGGTGCCGCACTACGTCGCGCAGTCCCCCTCCCCCAAGGCCCAGCTCGCGCTGCTGCGGCGCCTCGAGGACCTGCTGACGCTCACGGTGCCCATGCAGGCGCTGGTCGAGGATGCCGAGGCATGGGAGCGCGGCGTCGACGATCTGGCGGAGGACGACCCCGAGATCGCGGCCTACGTCACCAAGCTCGAGGAGGCCAAGGACACCGTCGATCTGCCCGAGGCCACCGGAGATGCGATCGCGCAGGAGTTCGAGCGCTTCCTGCGGCGCCGCGACCAGAGCTGACCGGCCGCGCGGCCGCCCCGGGCCTCGGCCTCGCGAGGCGGGGGCGGCCGGGCCGGCGCCGGAGGCTCAGAGCACGATGCCCAGGCGGGCCTCGATGGCCCGGGCCGCCAGGGGATCGCCCGAGCCCTTCTGCTCGCCGCCGACGAGCACGCCCTCGGCCCACACGTCGATCGCCTCGATGGCCCTCGGGGTGTCCAGGTCCGCGGCCAGGGCGGTGCGCACGGCCTCCAGGGCATCCTCGAACGAGCCCTCGGCGGCCGTCTCGGCGGCCATCCGCCAGCGCGCCAGGCGCGCCTCGGCCCGCACGAGCACGTCCTGGCTCCAGGACCAGTCGTCCCGGTAGTGCTGATCGAGGATGCCCAGGCGGATCGCGGCCGGCTCGACGCCGCGCTCGCGCAGCCGGGAGACGAGCTCCAGGTTGCCCAGCGACTTGGACATCTTCCGGCCGTCGAGCCCCACCATGCCGGTGTGCACGAAGTGGCGGGCCATGGGGCGGGCGGACAGGGCCCAGCTGTGCCCCGCGCCCATCTCGTGGTGCGGGAACACCAGGTCGGAGCCGCCGCCCTGGACCGTGAACGGCGCCGGCAGCAGCCGCAGGGAGATCAGCGAGCACTCGATGTGCCACCCGGGCCGGCCCGAGCCCAGCGAGCCGCCGTCCCAGGCGGGCTCGCCCGGGCGCTCGACGCGCCACAGCAGGGGGTCGAAGATGTCGCGCTTGCCGGGGCGCTGCGGATCGCCGCCGCGCTCGCCGAAGACCTCGAGCATCTCGTCGCGGCTCATCCCGGAGATCTGGCCCAGGCTCCACGGGCCGGGCGCCCCCGAGGTCTCGCCCTCGGCCGCCGGCTCCACCACGGGGCGGATGTCCTCCCCTGCGCCCGCGACGGCCCGGACGTCGAAGTAGACGTCGCCGTCGGGCTCGCCGTCGGATCCCGGCACGCGGTAGGCCAGGCCGCGCTCCAGCAGGCCCTCGACGGCCTCGACGACCCAGTCGACCGTCTCGGTGGCGCCGACGTAGTGCTGCGGGGGCAGGACGTTGAGGGCCGCCATGTCCTCGCGGAAGAGGTCGGTCTGCGAGGCGGCCAGCTGCCTCCAGTCCACGCCGTCGCGCTCGGCGCGCTCGAGCAGGGGGTCGTCGACGTCGGTGACGTTCTGGACGTAGTCCACCGGCATCCCGGCGTCGAGCCACGCTCGGTGCAGCAGGTCGAAGGCGACGTAGGTGCTCGCGTGGCCCAGGTGGGTCGCGTCGTAGGGGGTGATGCCGCAGACGTAGAGCGAGGCCCGCTCCTGGCGCGGCAGCTGCTCGATCCGCCCGGTCCGCGAGTCGAACACGGAGGGCGGAGCGGCCTCGCCGGGGAGCTCCGGGACGGTGCGTGCGGACCAGGACTGCATTGTCACCTCTGAGGACGGGCTGTCGGGACGGCGGCGGCCAGGGGCCGACCGGGGCACATCCTCCCACGGACGGACGACGACGGGCCCCGTCGCAGCGGCCCCGATCGCCCACGGCGGACGCAGGCGGGCCGGGACCCGGCATGCGCCGGGGCCCGGCCCGCAGGAGGACGCGCTCGGGTCAGACCGCGCCCGAGGCCTCCGGGACCGCATTGATCACGCCGGTGCCGAGCAGGATGAAGACCAGGATGCCCAGGCCGATCCGGTACCAGACGAACAGCGAGTACGAGCGGCTCGAGATGTAGTTCATGAACCAGCCGATGATCACGTAGGCGATCACGAAGGCGACGATCGTCGCCACAGCGGTCTGGCCCATCGAGTACGGCTGCGGCGTCGGGTCCGCGATCTCGGAGACCAGCTTGTAGAGCCCGGAGGCGAACACGGCGGGGATGGCCAGCAGGAACGCGTAGCGGGCCGCGGCCTCGCGCTTGTAGCCCATCAGCAGGCCGGCGGTGATCGTGCCGCCCGAGCGCGAGACGCCCGGGATCAGGGCCAGGGCCTGGGCGAAGCCGTAGAGGACGCCGTGCTTGACGTTGAGCTGGTCGAGCTCGCGCACCTGCTTGCCGACGTGATCGGCGATGCCCAGGATCACTCCGAAGACGATCAGCATGGTGGCGGTGATCCACAGGCTGCGCAGGGTCGTGTCGATCTGGTCCTCGAACAGCAGGCCCAGGATGCCGATCGGCAGGGAGCCGACGATGATCAGCCAGCCCATGCGGGCGTCGGGATCCGAGCGGTCCATCTTCCCCACGAGCGACAGGGCCCAGTGCTTGATGATCCGGACGATGTCGCGCCAGAAGTAGATGACGACAGCCGTCTCGGTGCCCAGCTGCGTGATCGCGGTGAACGCGGCACCGGGGTCCGCGGACCCGGGCAGGAACTCGCCCACGATGCGCAGATGGGCGGACGAGGACACGGGGAGGAACTCCGTCAGGCCCTGCACCAGGCCGAGGATGATCGATTCAAGCCAATTCACGGGGATCACCCTAGAGCACGCGCCGCGGTGCGACCGGCCCCGCGAATGCGAGTCGGAGCACAGTTGGACCGACGATCCCCGGGAGGGCATCGTCCCCGGTGAGCGGGCTCACCGGGGACGATGCGGGGCAGCGGGAGGATCGTCTCCCGGTGATCAGCGCCGGGGTCCTGACCCCGCCTGCGGATCGTCCGATCCCTCGTCGTCCTGGTCCTCGGAGTCGTCGTCGAACTCCTCGAACTCCTCGTCGTCCTCGTCCTCGAAGTCGTCGTCGTCCTCATCGTCCTCGTCGTCGGCGAAGACCGACAGGGGCGTGACCTCGTCGAAGCTCTCGTAGAGGGCCTCCTCGTAGGCGTCGAACGCGTCGGCGATCGCGACATAGGCGTTGTCCACCGAGGGGTCGTCCTCCCCGCGGCGGTTCGACAGCGCGGCCAGGTGCTCTTCGAGGGCGGAGACGAGGGACTGGAGTGCGACGCGCGGATCGGTGCTCATGGGGTCGACGGTACCGGTCGCGGGGGCAGAATGGGAGCGATGAGAGAGCAAGTCGTCCAGAGTTCCATCCGCCGCGATCCGCACTCCGAGGACTTCATGGATCCGCGCTACGAGTACCTGCTGCTCACGGTCGCTCCCGGTGAGCGGATCTCCGATGCCCGCGCCCGCCTCATGGAGCACGCCGAGTACGGCAAGTGGGAGCTGCATCGCGTGGTCCACCTCTACGGCGGGGCCCGCAAGCACTGGCTGCGCCGCCGCGTGATGCGCGTCGAGCGCACCCTCTAGGACCAGCCCCCCCGGAGCGCAGCCCGGCGCGGCCCGCCGCCGGATCAGTACCCGGTGAGCAGCGAGTGCAGGACGTCGGCCCCGAACTCGAGGGACTCGATCGGCACGCGCTCGTCGACGCCGTGGAACATCGCCGGGAAGTCCAGCTCCTCCGGCAGGCGCAGCGGCACGAAGCCGTAGCCCGTGATCCCCAGCGGGTGCAGGGACTTGTTGTCCGTGCCGGCCGAGAGCATGTAGGGCAGGACCACGGCCTCCGGGTCGTGCTTCTTGAGCGAGGCCACCATGGCGTCCACGACGCTGCCCGAGAACGGGACCTCCAGGCCGATGTCGTCGGCCTCGAACTCGAAGCGCACGCCGTCGCCGGCCAGCTCGCGCAGCTTCTCGAGCACGATCTCGCGCTGCTCGGGCAGGAACCGCGCGTCCAGCCCGGCCTCCGCGGTGCCCGGGATGACGTTGACCTTGTACCCGGAGCTGAGCATCGAGGGATTGGTCGTGTTCTGCAGCGTGGCCCCCACGAAGCGGGCGACCGAGCCGAGCTCGTCGAGCAGCCGCTGCGGGTTCTGCGGGTCGAACTCGACCCCGGTCAGCTCCGTGACGGCGTCCAGGAACTGCCGGGTGGTCTTCGTCAGCTCGATCGGCCAGGTGTGCTCGCCGATGTTCGCCATGGCGCGCGAGAGCCGCGTGACGGGGTTGTCGTCGTTGACCTGCGAGCCGTGCCCGGCGGTGCCGTCGGCGAACAGGCGCATCCACATCAGGCCCTTCTCCGCCGTCTGCAGCAGGTAGGCGCGCTGCCCGCCGACGGTCGCGGAGTACCCGCCGACCTCGGAGATCGCGTCGCTCACGCCGTCGAAGAGCTCGGGATGGTGCTGAGCGACCCACTTGGAGCCGTAGATCATCCCGGCCTCCTCGTCGGCGAAGAAGCCGAGCAGGATGTCGCGCTTGGGCTTCTGGCCCGTGCGCACCATGTGCCGCACGACCGAGAGGATCATGGCGTCCATGTCCTTCATGTCGACGGCGCCGCGGCCCCAGATCATGCCGTCGCGGATCTCGGCGGCGAAGGGATCGACGCTCCAGTCGGCGGCGACCGCCGGCACGACGTCCAGATGGCCGTGGACCAGCAGGGCGTCGGCCGAGGGGTCGGTGCCCTCGATCCGCCCGAAGACGCTCGTGCGGCCCGGAGCGGATTCGAGCATCGTGGCCGAGATGCCGACCTCCTCGAGGAGACCGGCCACGTACTCGGCGGCGCGGCGCTCCCCCTTGGACTCGCCCCGGCCGAAGTTCGAGGTGTCGATGCGGATGAGGTTCCGGCAGATCTCGACGACCTCGTCGTGGGCGGTGGCCTGCTGCGATGGCTGCGGAGTGCTCAAGCGAAGCTCCTGGGGTCGAGTGGCGGTGGTCCTGTCATCGTCGGACGACCGCGGCGGCCTGTCCAGCCGGGACGCGCCGAGCACGGCCCGGTGCCCGGAGGCACGGGCGGCCGGGCTGAGTGCCCGAAAGGCATCGCTTCCGATGACAAGTCATGCTTGTCACCGAATAGGGGGACGGCTAGCCTGAGGTTCGGCCTGCGCGCCGTCGCCCCGGGGGTCTCTGTCCGACCGCGGGGACCGATGACCGCACGACTGCCCCCTGCCGCGTCGGCCTCCCGCCGATGCCTCCCCCGAGGCCGTGCCCTCCCCCAGGCCGGTCAGCACAGGAGATCCGCCGTGCGCCCCACCCAGCCCGAGCCCCGCTCGACCGCGTCGCTGCCGGTCGTCTCGATCCGCACCGGTTTCCTGGCCGGGCTGCGTCGTCGTCCCAAGTGGACCATGACGGTCCGCCGCCACGATGGAGCGCTCCTGGCCCGACGCAGCTTCGGCAGCTTCCAGGAGGCCGTCGAATGCGCTCACACCGTCTGCCGCGCCGCGGCCGGCGACGCCCTCCAGCTCGCCGCCTGACAGCCGCTCGCCCGCGCATCGCGCCGGGCGGGCCGCAGGGCCCCGGACCGCCTCGCGGTCCGGGGCCCTGCGGCGTCCTCGTCGGGCCTTCGAGCCCCTTCCAGCTGCCGCCGCCGCGTCAGACCGCGGGCAGGGGCGACGGGGAGACATCGGCGGTGCGCTCGGCGCGCAGGGCGGCGAGCAGCTCCTCGGCCGCCTCGTCCTGCGTGGCGAACGGATCGCGCAGCGCGATCGCGCGCTGCGTCGGCCCGTTGACCTTCATGTTCACCCAGTCGGCGGTGAAGTGGACTCCGGCCTCCATGCCGGCCCGGACCAGTGCGCCGCGCAGCGCCGCGCGGGTGGCCGGGGGCTCGTCGACCGCTGCCTCTGCATCCGCGTCCTCGAAGCCGGGCAGCCGGGCGGCCATCCCGCGCTGCTCGAGCATGCGGAACAGGCCGCGGCCGGCGGCGATGTCGTGGTACATCAGATCGAGCTGCGCGACGCGCGGGTGGCTGTAGTCCGCGCCATTGCGCTCGCACCAGGAGTCGATGAGCTTCTTCTTGATCGCCCAGTCGATCTCCGTGTCGATGCCCGTCGCGTCCTGGCGCTCCACGGCCTCGAGGCTGCGGGCCCAGAGATCGAGCAGCCAGTCCACGCGGTCGTGGTGGGCGCCGTTGGCCTGCACGAACCGGGAGGCCTCCTCCCAGTACTCGCGCTGCAGATCCAGCGCCGAGCGGGTCCGGCCGTCGCGCATGGCCACCTGGAAGGTGCCTGTCGGATCGTGCGAGATCTGCCGCAGGGCCAGGGCCGGCGAGTTCAGCGTCCGGTCCGCCATGGGGTGCCCGGACTCGATCATCCGCAGCATGAGATCGGTGACGCCCAGGCGCAGCGCCGTGGTCGCGGTCGACATCGTGGAATCGCCCACGATGACGTGCAGCCGCCGGAAGCGCTCCGAGTCGCCGTGCGGCTCGTCGCGCGTGTTGATCAGCGGGCGCGCCCGGGTGGTCGACGACGACGCGTCCTCCCAGATGTGGTCGGCGCGCTGCGAGAACGAGAACGAGGGCTCCCCGGTTCCGGCGCCGAAGCTGCGGCCCTCCCCGAACACGGCCGGGCCCTCGGGATGGATGCGGCCCGTCCCGGAGTAGAGCTGGCGGGTGACCAGGAACGGGATCAGGGTCGAGACGAGCCGCGCGAAGCGTGTGCCGCGGCCGATCATGTAGTTCTCGTGGGAGCCGAACGAGTTCCCCGAGCTGTCCACATTGGTCTTGAAGAGGTAGACCGACCCGCCGGTCCCGTCCTCGGCCAGCCTGGCCTCCAGCGCACGGCGCATCCGGTCGACGATGAGCTCGCCGGCGCGGTCCTGCGCGACCACGTCCTGAAGGGTCGCGCATTCCGCGGTGGCGTACTCCGGATGGGCGCCGACGTCCAAGTAGAGTCGCGCCCCGTTGGGCAGGAACAGGTTGGAGGACCGGCCCCAGTCCACGATGGGGTGGAAGAGCAGCCGGGCCGCGTCGTCCGGGCTCAGCGTCCGCGCGGGCTCACCGGGCCCGGCGTCGCGGCGCGGAGTGTGGATGATCCCGAACTCGGTCTCGACGCCGATGATCCGCTGATCCATCGGGTCACTGACCGCCCTTCTGCACGAAGCCCTTCACGAACTCCTCGGCATTGGCCTCGAGCACCGAATCGATGTCGGCCAGGATGTCGTCGGCCTGGCTGCTCTGGGCCTGGGCCGCCGCCGACGGACCGCCGCCGCCCGGAGCGGGAGCCGGTCCCGCGGGCTCGGCCTCCTCGTCGCGTCGCTGCGGGCTGTTCGGCTGGATGCGCTCCTGTGCCATGTCCTTGCTCCTTCTCTCGATCTGTCGATGCGATGCGGCTGATGCGCCGCCGGCCTCAGCCGATGCGGGCCGAGATCTCCACCAGATCCGGCCGGTCCTGCCGGATCCGCTCGACGAACGCCTCGACGTCCTGGGCGGCCCACCAGTGCTCGGTCTGGCGCCGGGTCAGCTCGGCCGGCTCCGGCATGGCGATCCGCGCCCCTCGCCGCAGGCCTGGCAGCTCGAGGGCGACCGTGTCCCAGCCGGCGGCGACGACCTGATCCGGGAACCGGGCGACCACGCGGCCGCGGAAGTCCGCCCGGGTGTCGGCCGGAGGGGTCCACATGGCGGCGGCGATCTGCTCCTCGTCGAAGAGCCAGCGCAGCCGCCCGGCGGCCTCGAGCTTGCGGCTGAGCCCCTTCTCGGGGCGGATGTCGTGGTACTGGACGTCGATCATCGCCAGCTTGGCATCGTCCCACGACAGCCCCCCGCGTTCGCGATAGCCCTCGAGCAGCTGCAGCTTGGCGACCCAGTCCAGGCGGTCTGCCATGGCCATGGGGTCGGTCTCGAGGGTGTCGAGGGCCTCGCGCCACATGCTCAGGATCTCGGCGGTGTCCTCGTCGGGGGTCGCTCCCCCGGCGGTCTCCATGGCCTCTGCGGCCTCGAGGTAGCGGCGCTGGATCTGCAGACCCGTCAGCGGGGCCCCGTCGCGCTGACCCACTGTGACCTGCAGGGTCGGGTCGTGGCTGATCGTGTGGAGGGCGACGACCGGCTCGTTGAGCTCGATCCGCGGCTGCCGGCCCTGCTCCACGAGGCGCAGCACGAGCGAGGTGGTGCCGAACTTGAGGACCTGGGACCAGTGGGCCAGGTTGGCGTCGCCGATGATCACGTGCAGGCGCCGGTACTTGAGATCGTCGGCATGGGGCTCGTCGCGGGTGTTGACCATGGGCCGGCGCACCGTGGTCTCCAGGCCCACCATCCGCTCGAAGAAGTCCGCGCGCTGGCTGAGCTGGAACCCGGCGACCTCGCTGCTCGGCCCGATCCCCACGCGCCCGGCTCCGCAGATCACCTGGCGGGACGCGAAGAACGGCAGCAGCGCGGCCGTCAGGGCGTCGTCGTCGATGTCGCGCGGAACGGTGTAGTTCTCGTGCGCGCCGTAGGACGACGACTTGCCGTCGGTGTTGTTCTTGTAGAGGTGCACCGGCTGCAGGTCGGAGGCCTCCGCCGTGGCCTGCAGGGCCGCGACGACGGCCGCGCCCACGCGATCGCCGGCCAGGTCGTAGAGCGCGGCCTCGCGCGGGGTCATGACCTCGGGCGAGGAGTACTCGGGGTGCGAGTGATCCACGTAGAGCCGCGCGCCGTTGGGCAGGACCGTGTTCATCACGACCTGCGCCGTGTGCTCCCCCCACATCCCGGCCTCGGTCAGGGCCTCGGCCGCGATCTCCTCGCTCGTGAGCACGGGCGCGGAGTCGGTCAGCTGCGTGGGGTGGGCCTGGGCGCGGTCCATCTCGAAGCCGCGGGCATCGCGCAGCGGGGTCTCGGAGCTGTAGTCGAAGTCCACGGCGCCGTCTCCCCGAGCCCCGAGCTCGCGGGCCACGAGAGCCGCGTAGGCGGTCACGGCGCGGGTGGACAGCACGGTCGAGTTGGCCTGCGGCCGACCGGGGGCCAGGACCCCGAACTCGGTCTCCGCGCCCATGATGCGGCGCACGCTCATGCCCGGCCCCCTTCCGCCTCGGCGGCCCCGGCGGAGCCCGCCGTGGCGCGGGAGCCGCGGTGCAGCACGAAGCGCAGGTCCGCGATGGTGTCCTTGCGGCGCCCCGAGATGCGGGCCCACTCGTCGGGGTCCGAGGTGTCGGGCAGGTCCTGCTGCTCCAGGAACTCCTCGGCCACCGCCCGGCGCAGGTGCTCCTGGGACAGGCCCCGGACCTGGTGCGTGAGCAGGTCCTTGATCGCCATCTTCTTGGCCCGGTCCACGACGTTGCGGATCACCGCGCCGGAGGTGAAGTCGGAGAACCAGAGGGTCTCGCGGGAGCCGTCCTTGTACGAGATCTCCAGGAACCGCGTCGAGTCGTCCTGGGCGTACATGGTGCTCACGCCGACCTCGATGAGCTGCTCCAGGGCGGCCTCGCGCGAGCCGGCGTCGATGATCTCCTCCTGGCGCAGCGGCAGGTTCGGCGTCAGGTAGAGCCCGAAGATCTCGCGGGCCCCCTCGGCCGTGGGGCGGTCGATCCGGATCTTGGCGTCCAGGCGCCCGGGGCGCAGCACAGCGGGGTCGATCATGTCCTCGCGGTTGGTGGCGCCCACGATGATGACGTTGTCGAGCTGCTCGACGCCGTCCATCTCCGTGAGCAGCTGCGGGACGATCGTGGTCTCGACGTCCGAGGAGACGCCCGAGCCGCGCGTGCGGAACAGCGACTCCATCTCGTCGAAGAACACGACGACCGGCACGCCGGCGGCCGCCTGCTCGCGCGCGCGGGAGAAGATCTGCCGGATCTGGCGCTCCGTCTCCCCCACGTACTTGTCGAGCAGCTCGGGCCCCTTGATGTTCAGGAAGTAGCCCTTGGCCTCCGAGCGCCCGGACTGCTCGGCGGCGCGCTCGGCCAGGGAGCGGGCCACGGCCTTGGCGATCATGGTCTTGCCGTTGCCGGGAGGGCCGTAGAGCAGGATGCCCTTGGGCGGGGTGAGCTGGTGCTGGCGGTAGAGCTCGGGATGCAGGAAGGGCAGCTCGACGGCGTCCTGGATGGCCTCGATCTGCGGGCCGAGGCCGCCGATGTCCGTGTAGCGGATGTCGGGCACCTCCTCCAGCACGAGCTGCTCCATGTCCTGTCGCTCGACGATCTCCAGGGCCATGCCGTTGCGGGAGTCGATCGAGACCATCTGCCCGGGCCGGGGCCTGCGCTTGCGCAGCGCTCCCGACATGCGCAGGACGCGGTCGTCGCCGGTGCGCCCGCCCACGACCAGGCGCGTGGCGTCCAGCACCTCCTGGACCACGCCCAGGTCGCCGGCCTGCTCGTAGCCGAGCACCGCCACGACGGTCGAGTTCTCGTTCATGAGCACCTGGCGCCCGGGCTCGAGCTGCCCCGCGGTGGTGATCAGCGGCGAGACCGGGCAGCGCACGAGGCGCCCGGACACCTGGACATCGGCCGTCAGGGTGGCCGAGCCGACCGTGCTGCTCGGCGGGATCACCCGCACGAGCGTGGCGATCGACAGCGGCACCTCGACCTCGTTGGCCAGGAACTTCTTGAGCTGCTCGATCTGACCGCGGGCCGCCTCGAGCGCCGTGCGCAGCTTCCGGTTCTGCTCGCCGGCGGTGGCCAGCTGACGATCCAGGCTGCGCTTCTCGTCCCGCACCAGCGCGACCTGGCGGCGGGCCGTGGCCAGCGCATGGTCCTGCGCGGTGCTGTCGGATCCTGCTCCGGCGGGGCGTTCGGTCATGGTGCGGGCCATCCTGATCTCGTCGCGAGGGCGTACGGTGCTGTGCGTGCCGGGCGGCTCCGTCGATGAGCGCGCCCGCGCGAGTGCCTGAGGGTCACCTTATGCCCGTCCATGCACTGCGTCACACTCGGCACAGGGAGTTGCCGGGCCGCCCCGACTCTTCCGGCTCGGAATATGGATGCGCCGCCGCATGACGGCGCGGCGTCACAATGGAGGCGAATGATCGGATGTCGGTGAGCCGCCCCGAGGAGGGCTTCCCCGCGGGATCGGCCGGCTATCGGCGCGTGCTGGCCGTGCTGTCCCTGGGCGGTCTGGCGAACTTCGCGCTGATCTACTTCGTGCAGCCGCTGCTGCCCGAGCTCGCGGGCGCGTTCGGCGTGGACGAGGGCGCCACGGGCACCGCACTGTCCGCCACGACGACGGCCATGATCCTCGGCCTGCTCATGGCCGGGCCCCTGGCGGATCACCTGGGGCGCATCTGGGTGATGGCCGGCTCGCTCATCGTCTCGGGGGCGCTCAGCGCCGTCTGCGCCGTCGCCCCGAGCTGGGAGACCTTCCTCGTCCTGCGCGCGGCCGCCGGCGTCGCCCTGGCCGGCCTGCCGGCGATCGCCCTGGCCTACCTGCGCGAGAAGGTGGCCTCCTCCGCCCACGCCAAGGCCAATGCCGTCTACATCATGGGCACGGGACTGGGCGGAGCCGCCGGCCGGCTGCTGCCCGGGCCGCTGGCCGGGCTCGGGGGCTGGCAGCTCGTGACGCTCGTGCTGGGGATGTTCTCGATCCTCGTGGGAGCCGCCGTCGTGCTCCTGCTTCCCGGGGACCGCCCGTCGCGCTCCCCGTTCTCGGTCGGCGACATCGTCACCGGGACGTTCGGGCTCCTGCGCAGCGGCAGGATCGCCCTGGTGTGCGGACTGGGCTTCGCCGCCATGGCCGTGTTCGTGGGCCTCTACAACGCGGTCTCGCTGCGCCTGGAGGCCGAGCCGTTCTCGATGACCCCGGAGCAGGCCGCCGTGCTCTACCTGGCCTATCCCGCGGGGCTGCTCGCTCCCGCCTTCTCCCGCCGGCTCGCGGAGCGGGCCGGCCGACCCCTGGCCGTCGCCGCGGGCATGGGCGGGATGGCCGCGGGCGCCGCGCTGACGACGCCCGATGCCGTGCTGCCGGTCCTGGCCGGGCTCGGGCTGCTGACCTTCGCGTTCTTCGCCGCGCACTCCGTGTGCAGCGGATGGGCCGTGGACGGAGCGCACCGCAGCGGGATGGACACCGCGAGGGCCTCGAGCCTGTACCTGATCTTCTACTACGCGGGCAGCTCGGTCTCCGGGACGCTGTCCACTCGCATCTGGAGCAGCGCGGGATGGGCCGGCGTGCTCGGCCTGACGGGGCTGTGGATCGCCCTGGGACTGATCTGCGCCCTGCTGCTGGCGCGGCAGGACCGCCGCCGCTGACGATACCGAGGCTCGGCGACCAGGCGTACCGTGTCATGCGTCACACTCGACGAGTGCACGAGCAGCGGAGGCGGACATGGCGCAGGACAGCATCGGACGAGTCACCCGACGAGCGGCCCTCGCGGCCGGGGCGGCGCTCGGCGCCGGCGCGCTCGGCGCGGGCCAGGCCATCGCGGCCGCGCCCGGCCCGGGTGGTCCCGCCCCGGCGTCCCCGGTGGGCGGCCCGGTTCCGGAGCCGCCGAAGGCGAACGAGGCGGTCGGGACCACGGCGGCCGTCGCCAGCGTCGACCCCTATGCCAGCGAGATCGGGCTGAGGATCCTGCAGCAGGGCGGCAACGCAGTGGATGCCGCGATCGCCGTGGCCGCCGCGCTCGGGGTCACCGAGCCGTACTCGTGCGGCATCGGCGGAGGCGGCTACCTGGTCTTCCGCGAGGCCGCCACGGGGCTGGTGCACACGATCGACGGCCGCGAGACCGCGCCCATGAGCTTCACGGAGGCCCAGTTCACGGACGGGGCGGGTGCGGAGCTCGACTTCGACGCCGTCGTGAGCTCCGGGCTCTCGATCGGCGTCCCCGGCACCCCCGCCACGTGGGCCCTGGCCGCCCAGCGCTTCGGCACGCTCCCGCTCGCGTCCCTCCTGCTGCCCGCCGAGCAGCTCGCTCTGGCGGGCTTCGTCGTGGATCAGAACTTCCACGACCAGACCGCCGAGAATGCCGAGCGCTTCTCCCGCTTCCCGGAGACCGCCCGGGTGTTCCTGCGCGACGGGGAGGCCCCTCCCGTGGGAAGCACCTTCGTCAACCCCGACCTCGCCGACGTGTACCGACTGCTGCGGCAGCACGGCACGGACGTCTTCTACCGGGGATCCGTAGGAGCCGCCCTGCTGGCCGAGGCGAACCGCCCCACGACCGCGCCCGGCCACGAGGTCGGGGGCAGCCCCATGACAGCCGCCGACCTCGCCTCCTACGCTCCGATCCTGCGAGCTCCGACCGTGAGCGCGTACCGCGGGATGACCGTGTTCGGCATGGCCGGTTCGAGCTCCGGCGGCGCGGCCGTGGGCGAGATCCTGAACCTGCTCGAGCAGTACGAGCTCAGCACCGGCATCGGCCTGGCGCAGCTGGGCGAGACCGATTACCTGCATCGCTTCTCTGAGGCCTGTGCGACGGCCTTCGCCGATCGCAACCGCTGGGTCGGCGATGTCCCGGAGGTGCCCTACGCCGAGCTGCTCGGCGCGGGCTTCGCAGCCGAGCGCGCTCGTCTGCTGCGGCCGTCGTCGTCCCAGCCCCGTCCGGTCCCCTTCGGCGTTCCCGACGGGGACTACGCGCAGCCCGCGGCCATGGGCGCCGCTCAGCCCGAGCCGTACGAGGGCATGTCCACGACGCACCTCAACGTGGTCGACCGCTGGGGCAATGCCGTGTCGTACACGCTGACGATCGAGCAGACCGGCGGCTCGGGGATCACGGTTCCCGGTCACGGGTTCCTGCTGAACAACGAGCTCACGGACTTCGACTTCGTGCCCGTCACGCCCGGGGTGCCCGATCCCAATCTGCCCGGCCCGGGTAAGCGGCCGCGCTCATCCATGGCCCCCACGATCCTGACCGACGCCGCCGGCCTGCGCCTGAGCGTGGGGACGCCGGGCGGCGCCACGATCATCACCTCCGTGGCGCAGATCATCGCCGGCTGCTTCGAGCGCGGTCTGCCGCTGGTCGAAGCGATCGCCGCCGCCCGACTCAGCTCCCGCAACTCCTCCGACGGCGAGGAGACCGATCTCGGGCTCGACGCCTCCCCCGCCGGCGCCGGGCTCCGGGGGCTCGGGCACCAGCTCGCCCCGCGCGAGGCCGACGACTGGATCGGCAACGCCTCGGGCATCGCGCGGGAGCCCCGCGGGCTGGTGGCGGCCGCCGAGACCGTTCGCGGCGGGGGCGGCGCGGCGCGGGCGTGGTGAGGGTGTCCCAGCCCACCATTCACGGGCCCGCGCGAGTACGCTGAGCACGCACGGCAGGACTTCGTCTCGAGGCAAGGAGAGCACCCATGTCACCTCGCAATCAGGATTCCGATCCGGCCCTGACCGGCGGCGCCGACGACGCCGTCGAGGAGGCCCGCAACATCCAGGAGATGTCCGAGGCCCAGGAGCCGGCCGACGAGGGCGTCGGCGCCATGACCGACGACCAGGACCGCGACCCCGACACGAGCAACTGACCCCAGCGGCTCGGTCCTCCGCCGGCCCCTCGGCAGCGCCGCGGTGCTGCCGAGGGGCCGGCGCCGTCACAGGCCCCTGTCGGGGCGCGTCAACGGAGCAGCCCCGGCACCCCGGGCTCGACGGACATGCAGCGGCCCTCCGCACCTGCAGGTGCGGAGGGCCGCTGCATGCCTCGCGGCTCAGAGCCGGGTGACGCCGACCGTGTGCGCGGTCGTGAACTCCTCGATGGCCCACTCGCCGTTGAAGCGGCCCAGACCCGAATTGCGCTCGCCGCCGAAGGCCACATGCGCCTCGTCCTGGACCGTCATCTCGTTGACGAAGCTCATGCCCGCCTTCAGCCGCCGCGCGAAGCGCACGCCCCGATCCAGATCCTGCGTGAACACCGCCGAGGACAGACCGAACTCGTGATCATTGGCCAGCTCGAGAGCGTGCTCCTCGTCCCGAGCGCGCAGCACCCCGACCAGCGGCCCGAAGATCTCCTCACGAGCGATCTCCATCTCCGCGCTCACGCCCGTGAACACGTGCGGCGGCACGACCCGGCCCTGGATCTGCCCGCCGACCGCCTGCTCGGCGCCGGCCTTGAGCGCACCGTCGATCTTGGCCCGCAGACCCTCCAGCTGCGAGTCGTTGACCACCGGCCCGACCAGGGTGGCCTCGTCCGAGGGATCGCCGTAGGCGACGCCGCGGGCGGCCTCGACGAAGCGGCCGACGAACTCGTCGTGCACCTCGTCCTGGACGATGATCCGGTTCACGGCCATGCAGATCTGACCCGAGTGCAGGAACGACCCGGTCACCGCGGCCTCCACCGCGGCAGGGATGTCCGCATCGTCCAGGACCACCAGAGGCGCGTTGCCGCCGAGCTCGAGGGAGACCTTCTTCAGGTGGTCCCCGCTGACCGCATTGCGCCCCACGTTCTGCCCGACCGGGGTCGAGCCGGTGAAGGAGATCAGCCGGGGCACGCGATGGGTCACGAACGCATCGCCGATCTCCGATCCGGAGCCGACGACGACCGACAGGACGCCCTTCGGCAGCCCGGCCTCCTCGAAGATCCGGGCCAGCAGCAGCCCGCCCGTGATGGGAGTGTCGCTGGCCGGCTTGATCACCACCGCATTGCCCACAGCCAGGGCCGGGGCGACCGAGCGCTGGGACAGATGCAGCGGGAAGTTCCAGGGGCTGATGACGCCGACCACGCCCACCGGCTCCCGGTAGACCCGCATCTCCCGGTTCGGGGTGTTCGAAGGATGGATGGTCCCGTGGACCCGCGAGGGGAACGAGGCCGCCTCGGTCGTGATGCCCGCCGCCAGGGAGATCTCGATCCCGGCCTTGATCCGGGTCGAGCCGGACTCGCGGATCAGCCACTCGGCGATCTCCTCGCGGCGCTGCTCCAGCAGCTCCGCCGCCCGGCGCAGCACCGCGGCCCGCTCGGAGGGCGCGCGCGAGGCCCACTCGGCCTGCGCCGCTTCCGCAGCGGTGCAGGCCTCGTCGAGATCCGCGGCGTCGGCCTGGACGATCGTGGCCACGACGGAGTCGTCGTACGGGTTGATGATCTCCCGGGCCCGTCCCGAGCTGCCGTCGCGCCATGCGCCGCCGATGCACTGCAGGCCGATGGGCTTGCCGGCGAAGGTCGCCGACGG
Organism: Kocuria palustris; assembly: GCF_007666205.1. Taxonomy (GTDB): domain Bacteria; phylum Actinomycetota; class Actinomycetes; order Actinomycetales; family Micrococcaceae; genus Kocuria; species Kocuria palustris_A. The sequence continues at coordinate 33,975 of NZ_VDOR01000004.1, read as the reverse complement.
ATCCTGTGCTGGGGTGGTCATGTGATGCTCCTGTTCGATGTGCTGTGGGGGTTCCGGGGCTGTGCCCGCGTCAGGCCTGCGGCTCGCCGGCGAGGACCGCCAGCGACTCCTCGATGCGGTCCCGTCCGGACCAGGACCCGTGGAAGCCGAAGGGGACGCGGCCGGGCAGCTTGATGCGCGCCAGCGGGGTCTGCGTGAAGTCCTCCGTGTCGTGGATGCACATCTCGGAGAGCTCGCTCTGGCGGTTCCACCAGATGGTCAGGAGGTAGCCCTCGTCCTCCGCGCCGCCCTCCCGCGGCACGAAGATCGGCTCGGACGGGTTCGTGAGGTCGTCCAGGCCCTCGATGACGGTCACGGTCCCACGCCGCAGGTCGGTCTTGGCCAGTCCGTCGCTCATGGTGTCCGGGCTCGCCCCGCGGGTGGTGACGAAGTAGCCGTAGGAGTGCTCCTGGCCCACCAGGTTCGGGTTGATCGCCGGGAACTCCCCGGCAGTGTGGCTGATGGGGCTGTGGGTGACCCGTCGCGCAGCGGTGTCGATCGTCCAGCGCCACGGGATGGCGTCCATGAACCACTCGTGCGAGTCGACGGGCCGGTTGATCCGATCCGCCGGCGTTCCGAAGCGCTCCTCGATGCGCGGGGCGTCGATGACGATCTCCGATCCCTTCTCGTAGGCGTTGAAGAAGTGGGTCGGGAAGAAGGTCTCGTCCACGCGGTATGTGTTCACCTCATGGGTCCGGCGGTGCATCGTGACGATCTCGACGCCGTGCTGGGTCGCGGACGGGTCCCAGACCAGGCCCGGCTTGCCCTGCCCGATGTTCGGTGCCAGGAACAGCCCCGGGGTGACGAAGAAGATCGCGTGGTTCTTCGTCACGGCGAAATCGTGGAACATCGACGGGGCGCTCGTGGTGAACGTGAAGCTGTCCAGGACCCGGCCGTGGCGGTCGGCCTCGAACCAGGTGATCTCGCTGCCGACGTAGGAGAAGAACAGCATGTTTCCGGTGTCCGGGTCGATCTTGTAGTGCGCCGTGCAGGTGCGCGTGACGTCGCCGCGGAAGTCGTAGGTGCCGCGCGTCTCGAGCGACTGCGGATCCATCTGGTGCGGGAGCCCGCCCTCGAAGAACACGAGCAGCCGATCTGCCAGGACCCCGACGTTCGTGTTCGGGACGTTCTTCATGGGCGGGGCGCCCTCCGGCAGCGCGCCCGGGGTGCCGCCGTTGACGAAGCCGGAGTAGATCGCCTCCCCGGCCTCCATCTCGACCTTCAGCGCGTCGGTCATGACGTACCGGTTGCGGTAGGCGGCCTTCCCATCGCGCAGGTACACGGCGTAGACCATGCCGTCGCCCTCGAACCAGTGGTAGCGCTCCGCATTGCGCGGCTTGAAGCGCGGATTGGACCCGGTGCGGAACAGCGCGCCGTCCAGGTCCGCCGGGATCGTGCCGATGACCTCCAGGTCGAAGGCCTCGGTCTCCTCGTGCCACGGGGTGAACGGGCCGTTGAGGAACTTGTTGTCGGTCTCCCACATGATGCTCTCCTTGCCTCAGGGGTGTGGTCGTGTCGTCGGAGGGTGCAGGCCGGGTCAGCGCCGGGCGGCGCTGCCCCAGATGCCGTGATTGCCGGGTGAGAGGATTCCCGCCGGGTCGAGCGCATCCTTGAGCCGGTCGTAGAGCCGGTGCTGCGCGTGGTCGTTGTACGAGTGGTGGGCCACGACGTCGTCGATCAGGGAGGGGTGCGCGCGGTACTCGCTCCAGCCGCGCCGTGCGGCCCACTCGATCAGCCGCCGCACCGCCCGCCGGGCCGCGGCGGCCTCCTGCGCATCGGCGGTGTCGTAGAAGACCATGCACGCCCCTACCAGGGAGCGCGGGGTCGCGATCCAGCCGAATCCGGCCACCAGCCCCTCCTCGGCGAGGATCTCCTGGGCGGCGGCCTCGTGCTGCTCGGCGGCCTGCCCGTCGAAGGGCAGCACCGGCGAGAAGTCGATGTGGCCCAGATTCGTGCCGAAGTGCTGGTGCATCATGTCGAGCAGGAACATGTTCGGGATCCCCGCCGGCACCAGGTCGAGCGGCTGGACGTTCTCCGCCGCGACGTCCCCGGGATAGGTCCGCAGCTCGACGGTCAGACCCGGGATCCCATCGACGGCCCGGCGGACCACGGCTTCGCGCGCGTCGTTGATCTCCGGGGCGCCGTAGAAGGCGATCCGCGCGTTGAAGCGTCCCGGCGGGAGCGTGGCCGACAGCCGCAGGGCCTTGGACCCGCCGGAGGTGTCGTCCCACGGATCGGCGCGGCGGCCCTCCGGGGGCTCGGGCGAGGACGTGATGAGCGGCAGCCCCTGGATGGTCCCGTCCAGCACGAGCGGCTGCAGGGCATCGATCATCGCCGCGAGGCCGCTGCGGTCCGAGCAGATGATCGAGCCGGTCGTGAACGACTCGGGCTGCGGCATGAGCCACACGCCGACCTTCGTCACGATCCCGTAGTTCGACTGCATGAACAGCGAGTCCAGCGACGGGCCGAATCCTCGCTTGTGCCGGTTCCACATCGGGCTGTCCGGGACCGCGCCCAGACCGGTGCGCACGATCTGGCCATCGGCCAGCACGACCTCCATGCCGCAGATCGCCGAGGCGTTGTCGCCGTTGACCGTGTAGCCGTAGCCGTGCTCCAGAGCGTTGCCGGTCACGGATCCCCAGCCGAGATCCGGCACGGAGACCCACAGCCGATGGCCTCCGGCGCGCAGGGCCTCGTACAGATCGAAGAACCGCACGCCGGGCTCGACCAGGGCGACGCCGGCCGTGTCGTCGATCTCCAGGATCCGGTTCATCCGCCGGAGGCTCACCACGACGGACCCGTCGATCACCGGAGCCGAGCCGCCGTAGCCGTAGTTGCGGCCCGTCGAGGAGGTCCACAGCGGGATGTCATGGACCGCGGCGATGCGCACGACCCCCTGGACCTGCTCCGTGCTCTCCGGCTGCACGACGCACGACGGCGCGGCCCCGAGCTGGTCGCTCGGAGCGTACGGGTCCCGGAACTCCTCGATCTGCGCGTCGTCGCGCAGCACCGCCTCCTCGCCGAGCAGCTCGACGAGCTCCTCGACGGCCTGCCGGAGCGCCGCCTCCGACGGGGATCCGCTCCCGGGTGCGCCGGGCTGCTGCGTTCCGGACATCGTCGCCCTCCGATCCTGATGGTGACGCGCGCCATACGGACGCGCTGTCGCACCAGTCTCGGGGCCGAGACGGCCGGGATTCTTGCCTCCCGCCGCCCGATATCGGAGGCTGATCTGCGCTCGGGCACCAAAGGCGGAATTCTGCGCTCCCGTCCGGGCTCAGGGGCCGTCCACGGCCTCCGGCAGCAGCCCGGGCAGGATCTGCGCGGCCTGCAGCGCCAGCAGCGTGGGCAGCGGGTCCTGCTGGGCCGGCCGGCCCAGCAGCCGCTCGGCCTTCTGCACTCGGTAGGCCACGGTGTTCGGCGCGATGTGCAGCGCCTCGGCGGCCGCCTTCCGGCTGCCGCCGGCGAGCAGGTACCGGAGCAGCGTGGCCCGGACGTCGGCGCTCCTGGCCGAGTCGGCCGCGAGCGCACCCAGCGTCTCGTGCACGAAGCGGCGCAGCCGCCGGGGATCCTGCAGCAGGAGGCCCACGACGGCGATCTCGTCGTGACGCAGCAGCTCGACCCGCCTGCTCCCCTCGTCCGAGCGGAAGGCCGGATGCCGGACCACGTCGCGCACCTCCAGGGCGCCGCGCATCGCAGCGCGCAGCCCCTCGGGTCCCCGCCCCACGGGTCCCGCGCACAGGATCATGCGCTCCCGCTGCTCCAGCTCGCGCACAGCCTCCCCCGCCTGCGCCACGATGTCGTCGGGCGGTGCCGAGGAGAAGGTCCAGCACAGCAGGACCCCGGTGTCCATCGCCTGGACGAAGCCTCCGGCAGCCCCCAGCCGCGCCGAGACCCGCGGCCCGAGGGCTCGCATCCTCCCGGCCCGGTCGTCGTCGGGGACCGCATCGGCGGTCTCGATCGCGATCGCGGCGTGGTGGCCGCCCAGGCGCATGCCCAGGCGCTGCTCGGCGTCCGCGGGCAGCGGCTCGCCGGCGACGAGGGCCTCGATCAGCTCGCGCCGCCGAGCGGGGGATCCGCCCTCCCAGTTGAGCCGCTCCTGCTCGAAGCCGGCCACCATCTCGGAGACGTAGGCGTCGAGGATGCCGCTGATCCAGCCGTGGAGCTGCTCGAGGGCCGCACCGTCCATCTCCGGCCGTCCGTGGGCCTGCAGCTCCCGCAGCAGCCGCTGCTGGACCTTGGAGTGGTGCGCCCACACGAGCCGCAGGACGGCCGAGAGCTCGGCCCCCCGATGGAAGGCCGCGCGGACGTGGCGCATCGCCTCATCCGGGGTCGATGCGACGTCGTCCCCGGAGCGCAGGCATCGGAGCGTGGTCAGCATCGAGGCGATGCACGCGGCGGTCTCGAGCCCGGTCTCGGCCGCGTGGCTGGCGGCGACGTCGCCGCTGAGCTCTGCGACCACCTCCTCGGCGATCCGGCGGGCCTCCTGGACGCCCCACTGCACGGCCGACTCGCTGAGCACCGCGCGCGCCGCGTCGAGGGACGGGCCCGACGGATCCTCGGGCGGCTGCCCGGGCTCCGGGCCCAGGTCGTCGAGCCACTCCATGTCCAGGCTGCGTGTCATCGGGGCCTCCTCTGCTCCGTCGCCGGGATGCCGGTCCGCCGTCGGAGCGGGAAGGGGCCTGGACCCGCTGCCGCGCGCCTGCCGCGCCGAGCAGCCTCAGGCCACCGGATCCGCCGCGAACTCGGCCATGCCGTCCATGATCCACCGTGCGGTGTGCTCCGCGAAGGACGACCGCGGCATGATCCGCCAGGTGTGCTCCCCCGTGCGCCACAGGAGGACCTGGACGACCCCGAGGTTGGTGGACACGGCATGTCCCACCGGGAACGCCCGCGGATGCAGGTCCATGCGGCAGCCCTTGTCCAGCACGGTGCGCGCCGACGGCCCGGAGACCTCGATCGTGGTGCGGTTCGCCGAGACGTCGACGGCCTGGCCGCGGGCCTGGCGATCGACCAGGATCTGCGCCAGCCGAGCGGTCCGCTCCTCCGGCGGCGGCCCGCCCGCGGCCATGGCATCGGGGCGGACGACCGTGAAGTCATCGGGCCCGTTCCACAGGACCGAGGTCTCCTCGAGCGATCCCGTGACCTCGCCGCAGCCGCCCGGCAGCCCGACGCCGAGCTCGGACTCCACGGCCGCGGCGGCCTCGCTGCCGGGCGTCACCCGCAGGGCGATCAGCGTCTGGAACGGCACCTCCCGGAGGGCGACCCCGCGCTCGCCCGACACGGCGGCCGCGGCCATCTCCGGCTCCAGGCCCTGCAGCGGGCTGCGGCGCAGGCCCGCGATGTCGATGTCGGCGGTCTCAGCCATCTCGGCGCTTCCCTTCGGGGTCGTAGAGGACGGGCTCGGCCACGACGACGTCGATCGTCCGATCGACGAGCGGGGCCCGGAGGGTCTCGCCGATGCGGCTGCGGCCGTTCGCCACCAGGGCCAGCCCGAACGTGCGCCCCAGTGCGGCGCTGCGATAGGCCGAGGTGACGTGCCCGATCATCGGCACAGGCCCCTCCTCGGGCGTGATGGGGGTCCCGGCCTCGACGAGCTGGGCGCCCTCCGGGATCCTCGTCGTCGGATCGACGGGCAGGACCGCGACCAGGTGCTTCCGGTCCTCGCGGGCGGTGTCCTGCCGGTAGAACGAGCGGTTGCCGATGAAGTCCTTCTTCTTCGACACGGCCCAGGACATCCCCAGGTCCTGCGGGGTCACGGTGCCGTCCGTGTCCTGTCCGATGATCGGGAAGGCCTTCTCGGCCCGCAGCACGTGCATGGTCTCGGTTCCGTAGGGGGTGATCCCGAACTCCGCTCCGGCCCGGGCGACGTCCTCCCAGACCCTCAGGCCGTACCAGCCGGAGACGTTGATCTCGAAGGCGAGCTCGCCGGAGAAGGAGATGCGGCAGATACGCGCGGGGATCCCCGAGGCCAGGGCGGTGTCGCGGAACTCCATGAACGCGAAGGCCTCCTGGGAGACGTCGAGGTCCGGGGCCATCCGGGCGATCACCTCGCGCGATCTGGGCCCGGCGACGGCGATGGTGGTGAACTGCTCCGTGACGGAGGTGAACACCACGTCCAGCTCCGGCCACTCGGTCTGCGACCACTCCTCGAGCCAGTTCAGCACGTCGGCTGCGCCGCCCGTCGTCGTGGTCATGAGGTAGCGCTGCTCGTCGAGGCGCAGCGTCACGCCGTCGTCGAAGACCATCCCGTCCGGGTGGCACATGACGCCGTAGCGGCCCTTGCCCGGGGCCAGCTTCTTGAAGGCATTGGTGTAGATGCGGTTGAGGAACTCCCCCGCATCCGCGCCGCGGATCTCGATCTTCCCCAGGGTGGTCGCATCCATGAACCCGACGGACTCGCGCACCGCCGCGCACTCGCGCAGCACCGCCGCGTCCATGTCCTCGCCGGGCTGCGGGTAGTACCAGGGCCGCTTCCACTGCCCCACGTCCTCGAACTCCGCCCCGTGCTCGACGTGCCAGGGATGGATCGAGGTCACGCGGGCGGCGTCGAGCATCGGGCCGCGCCGGCGCCCCGCCAGCGCGGCGAAGGCCACCGGCGTGTACGGCGCGCGGTAGGTCGTGGTGCCGATCCCGCCGATGTCCGGGTCCTGCAGGACCGCGGAGATCACGCCGATCGCGGTGACCGCGCTCGTCTTGCCCTGGTCGTTCGCGGTGGAGATCGACGTGTAGCGCTTGATGTGCTCGACCGATCGCATGCCCGCGCCCGTGGCGCGCAGGATGTCCGCCGCGGTCTGGTCGCGCTGCAGGTCCACGAAGTGGCGCCGCCAGTCGTCGTCGGCTCCTGCGGAGGACGGGACCAGCCACAGCGGGCGAGCGGGATCGCAGACGCGGGCCTCCGCCTGCACGTCCCGGGGCTGCACCGGGAATCCGCTCCGCCGTGCGGCCTCGGCGCCCGCGGCCGCCCCGGCGCTCAGGCAGCCGGCCAGATCGCGGGTGCCCGCGAGCATCCCGATCACCTGCTGGTCCTCCACGGGCGACGACGGGACGAACCCGGCCAGCTGCGCATCCCAGCTCAGCTTCCCCTGGCGCTGGCTGTGCAGGTGCACCACCGGGCTCCAGCCCCCGGCCACGGCCAGCAGATCGGTCTCCAGGATCTCGGTCGCACCCACGGGGCGGCCCTCGTCGTCGATCGCGCTGACGGTCACGGCGCTGAGCCGCCCGCCCGGGCCATCGCCGGAGGTGCCGATGACCGCGCTGCCGGTGCGGACCTCGACCCCCGCGGCAGCGGCGACCTCGGCCGGGCGGTCGCCGAGCCGCGTGCGGGAGTCCACGATGCCGGCCACCGGCAGTCCGGCCGCCGTCAGGTCGGCGACCAGGTCGTAGGCCGAGTCGTCGGTCGCGAGGACGACCGGTCGCTCGCCGACGGCGACGGCCCACCGGTTGAGGTACGCGCGCACCGCCGAGCCCAGCATGATGCCCGGGCGGTCGTTGTCGGCGAAGACGACGGGCCGCTCGTGAGCTCCGGTGGCCAGCACGACCTGGCGGGCGCGGATGTGCCAGGTGCGCTCGCGCGAGACCCCCGGCCCCGGGTCCTCGGCCAGGTGATCCGTGCGCCGCTGCAGGGCGGTGACGTAGTTGCCGTCGTAGCAGCCGAAGGCCGTGGTGCGCTCCAGCACGAGCGTCTCGGCGGCGGCGTCGAGCTCGGCTCTGGTCCGGTCGATCCACTCGTGGGCCGGCATCCCGTCGATCTCGACGTCGCGCTCGGAGAGCAGGGACCCGCCGAGCCGCGAGCGCTCGTCGATCAGCACCACGCGCGCCTCGGAGCGGGCGGCCTCGCGGGCCGCCGCCAGCCCGGACGGTCCCGCGCCGACGACCACGACGTCGGCGTGGATGTTCATGTGGTCGTAGTGGGCCTCGTCCCTGTCCGGGTCGAGCCGGCCGAGCCCGCTGAGCCAGGCGGCCTCCAGGCCGTCCGTCAGCTCGACCGCGGTCGCGGGGAGCATGGACTCCGCGACGTCCTCGGGCCGGCGCGCGGCGATCCGCACCAGCGCATTGGGCTCCTCGACCCCGGCGCTGAGGATGCCGCGCGGGCGGCCCAGATACATGGAATCGCCGCACGCGATCTCGCCGTGGGCCAGCAGCGCGGAGGCCAGGGTGTCCCCGGCGCAGCCGGTCAGCTCGCGGCCGTCGATCGAGAACCTCAGCGGCGCATCCCGATCCAGGGCCGGCGCGGGAACGCGGTCGGCCGGGAGCCGGCGGGGCTGGACGCTCATCGGGCGCCTCCTTCGACGGGCCGGTCGGCGCCGATCGGGTAGACGGCGCGGATCTCGTAGGTCTCGGTGTCGCGCACGACGTTGAACCAGCGGCGGCACCCCGCGGTGTGCACCCACCGCTCGGCCAGAGCGCCGCGGGTGTTGCTGCGGTAGAAGAGGTACTCGGCCCACTGGCGGTCATCCAGCTGGAACGGGTCCTCGGGATACGGGACGTGGGCCTCGCGGCCGTACGCGTACTCGGTCTCCTCGCGGGGACCGCAGTAGGGGCACTCGATCAGCAGCACGGTGGGCCTCCTGGAGAGCGTGCGGGGTGACGGGGGACGTGGGCGGGTCAGTGCGCGACGGCTGCGGCGCCGTGCTCGTCGATGAGCACGCCGGTCTCGAAGCGCTCGAGCGAGAACGGTCGGTTGAGCTCGTGGGGCTCGTCGTGGGCGATGGTGTGCGCGAGCGCGAATCCCGCTCCGGGCGTGCCCTTGAAGCCGCCGGTGCCCCACCCGCAGTTGACGTACAGGTGCTCGACGGGGGTCTTGGACACGATCGGCGAGGCGTCCAGGGTCACGTCGACGATCCCGCCCCAGGTGCGCAGCACGTGCGCGCGGCTGAAGATGGGGAACAGCTCGACGGCGGCCGCCATCTGCTCCTCGATCACGTGGAAGGCCCCGCGCTGGCCGAAGCCGTTGTAGGCGTCCACCCCGGCTCCCATGACCAGCTCCCCCTTGTGCGCCTGGGAGACGTAGACGTGCACGTGGTTCGACATCACGACGGTCGGATGGACAGGCTCGTGCAGCTCCGAGACGAGGGCCTGCAGCGGGTGGGACTGGATGGGCAGGCGGAACCCCGCCATCTCCGCGAGCTCCGAGGAGTGCCCCGCCCCGCACAGGGCCACCCGGTCGGCATGGATCGTGCCGCGGTCGGTCTCCACTGCCGTCACGCGCTCGCCGCCCTTGCGGAACCCCGTCACCCGGCAGTTCTGGATGATGTCGACGCCCAGCTCGTCGCACTTGCGGGCGAAGGCCCACGCGACGTGATCGTGCTTGGCGATGCCGGCGCGCGGCTGGTACGTCGCCCCCATGACCGGGTAGCGCAGGTCGTCGTCGATATTGATGATCGGGCAGAGCTCCTCGACCTGCTCCGGGGAGACCCACTCTGCGTCGATGCCGTTGAGGCGGTTGGCGTTGACCCGGCGCATGGACTCGCGGACGTCGCCCAGCGTGTGGGCCAGATTCAGCACGCCGCGCTGGGAGAACAGGAAGTCGTAGTCGAGCTCCTCCGGCAGGCCCTCCCACAGCCGGAGGGAGTGCTCGTACATCGCCGCGGACTCGTCCCACAGGTAGTTGGAGCGGATGATCGTCGTGTTGCGGGCCATGTTGCCGCCGGCCAGCCAGCCCTTCTCGAGCACCGCCACATTCGCGATGCCGTGCCGGGAGGCCAGGTAGTAGGCCGTGGCCAGCCCGTGGCCGCCGCCGCCGACGATCACGACGTCGTACGACGGCTTCGGCTCGGGATCGCGCCACAGGAACTCGGGGTGCTCGGGCAGCAGGTCGGCCATCGGCGGGCTCCGTTCTGCGATGATGCCGGCAGCTCGCGCGCCGCGTCGGGAATCGGCGGGGCGCGCAGCAGACGTCTGATATATCAGAGTGCCGCCACTCTATGATCCGGATCACACGGCGTCAACGGATCAGTGCCCGCCCCACCGAGGATCCCCATGCCATCGAACCCCGCGCCCTCTGAGCCCACCCGCGCCGAATGGGCCTACCGGACCCTGCGCGATCAGCTGATCGTGCTCGACATCGCGCCCGGGGAGCCGATCCGCGAGGCGCAGCTCATGGAGCAGCTCGGGCTCGGGCGCACACCGGTGCGCGAAGCGCTCAAGCGGCTCGAGGCCGATCACCTCGTGAAGACCTACCCTCGGCGCGGAACGTTCGCCACACCGGTGGAGATCGCCGAGCTGGCCTCGGCCTCGGAGGTCCGTCGGCTCCTGGAGCCCGCCGCGGCCGCGGCAGCGGCCCGGGCGGCCCCGGGCGATGACGAGCTGCGCACGACCCTCGACCTCGCCCGGAGCGCGGTGGAGGGACTCGCGGAGGACACGCCCTTCCACGACGTCATGGCCCAGGACATGGCGGTCCACCGCCTGATCTACCGCGCGGCGGGCAATCACCACCTCGAGGAGTCCCTGGTCCGCCTGGACAACCTCGTGACGCGCATCTGGTGCACGGTCGCCCACCGGCTGCCCGAGCTCACCGGCCACGTGCGCGAGCACACCGGTCTGCTGGAGGCGGTCCTCTCCGGCGAGGCCGAGCGCGCCGCCCGGCTGTCGCTCGAGCACATCAACCACTTCGACGAAGCCATCCGCCGAGTGATCTAGCTCCGCCCCCGTGACCCCGGACCGACGGAGAGCAGGGCCGACCGGTCAGCCGCGGGAGCCGCGGCGCACTCGGCGCACGAGCGGGGTCACGATCATCATGACCAGCAGCACGATCCCCACGTAGCCGTTGATCACGTAGACGAGGTTGACCATCTTCGAGAACGGCAGCACGAGGCCGACGAGGGTCCCCAGGGCGGCCAGTGCGAGCGTCAGCTGCTTGAACCGCGGCGTGCCGTCCGCGCAGAAGCGCGAGGACACCGTCCACAGCAGAGGGATCGCCGTGGTGTAGATGCCCGCCAGGATCATCACCGAGATGCCCGAGGCGAGCACCGGGTGGACCTCCCCGGCCAGCACCAGCATGGGGATCTCGGTCCCCGCGACCAGCTCGATGTTGGCGAGCAGCCCCAGCCCCACGATCATGCACGCCAGTGCGAAGCACACGCTGCCGAGGACGGCGCCGCTGCGCGCCTCGGACCTGCTGGCCGCCCCTGCGCCGAGCGCCGTGAGGAAGGCCGCGAGCCAGAGCATGCAGAAGCCCACGTAGGACAGCCCGGCCAGGAACCAGTTCGACGACGCCTGCGTGACGTCCAGCTGCGGGAGGATCTGCGCACCGTGAGCCAGGCCGCCCGGGCTGCGGACCACCCCGATGATCCCCAGCAGGACGGCCACGACCACGATCAGCGGGCCGATCTTGCCGATGACGTCCACCAGGCTGCGCAGGCCGAAGAGCACCGTCACCCCGACCGCCACGGCCAGGGCGATCCCGCCGAGGTAGCGGGAGAGCCCGTAGTGCTCCTGGAACACGGCGCCGGCTCCCGAGACCATCACGGTGAAGCTCAGGAACACGAAGAGGATCGAGAACCAGTCGAAGAAGGCGCCCAGGCGCGGTCCGCAGTAGTACGAGAAGATCTTCGACGGCCGGTCGAACCGCTCCTGGTGGCCCACGGTGAAGAACGAGACCGACACGAAGGTGATGAGCACGAGCACCAGCAGTCCCGTGCCGAGGATGCCCCACCAGCCGTAGGCCGTGAAGTACTGCAGGATCTCCTGCCCCGTCGCGAATCCCGACCCGATGAGGAAGGCCAGGATCGCGTCGCCGTAGGTCAGCACGCGCAGCGCGCCGCCCCGTTCGACGGTCGTGAGGGAGCTCTCTGCGGGGGATGCTTCCGACATGTCGGCTCCGATCACGTGGTCTGCCGCTGCGCGGACGACTGATGTATCAGTCGATCATATGATGCAGATCACATCGTTCAAGAGGCGGAGCCGATACCAGGAGTCGCTGATGACAGGTCCGCGCCGTCGACGCAGCAGGGCCTCCGGCCCCGCGATCCTCAGGAGCCTGCGACCGGCCCGGGGAGGGCGGCGCGGATGCGCTGCGCGGCGCTGAGCAGCGACTCGTCGCTGATGCGGGCTGCCGCGTCCGCGTCCCGCCGGGCGGCGGCGTCGATGAGCTGGTCCTGATACCGCGACAGGAGGTCGGCGCCGCCCTCGTCCAGCGTCCTGCGCGCTCCGACGAGCTTGTACGGACGGCAGCGCCGCCAGAGCATCCGGATCATCTCGAGCAGCACCTCGTTGCCGGCCGCGGAGAACAGCACCGCGAGCAGCTCCTCGTCCCGATCCAGCATGTCCGCGACCCGCTGCTCCTCGAGGGCCTCGAGCATCTCGCGATGGAGCCGGCGCATCAGCTCGACGGACTGATCGGCGATCCGCTCCGCACCCGCGCGGGCGGCCTGAGCCTCCAGGACGAGCCGGACGTCGTAGATCTGCAGGAGGTCATCGCGCGTCAGGCCCTTGACCACGGCCCCCTTGTAGGGCGACTTCTCGGCCAGGCCGGCCTCCTCGAGACGGCGGATCGCCTCCCGGACGGGCATGACGCTCGTCCCCAGCTCGGCGGCCAGATCCCGGATCAGCAGCCGGTGCCCCGCGGGCAGATCGCCGCTCATGATGCCGTCGTGGATGGCGTCGAAGACCTGATCCGCGACCAGGACGCTGGGCTGCAGCTTGTTCAATGCCATGGCCTCGATGGTATGCCGTCCACCGCACTGCTCCGGTCGCATGCGGCGGCCGCGGAGCCGGCCGAGCACGCCTTGTCGGCACTGTGATCACAGATTACGATTGTGATCCACGACGCATCCTCCAGGTGCGTCGTCCCTGTCCCGGCCCCGACGAGATCCCCGGGGCCGCCGTCATCCCGCGAGAGGACCGCCATGACGAGCACGCTGCCGAGCTCCATCCGCACCGAGGCCTTCATCGACGGGTCCTTCGCCCCCGCGGCCGGGGCCGAGACCTTCACGACCCACGACCCCGCCACGGGGAAGGCCCTCGCCGAGATCGCGGCCTGCGGCGAGCAGGACGTGGATGCCGCCGTCGCCGCCGCCCGTCGAGCATTCGAGGCGGGCACCTGGAGCCGCCTGCATCCTTCGGAGCGCGGCAGGATCCTGCTGCGCCTCGTCGGACTGCTCGAAGAGCATGCCGAGGAGCTGGCACAGATCGAGTCCCTCGATGCCGGCAAGCCCATCACCGACTGCCGCGAGTTCGACCTGCCGGACACGATCGCGACGCTGCGGTGGTATGCCGAGGCGGCCGACAAGCTGTTCGGCACCACGACTCCCGCCGGCGACGGCGCCGTCGGGATGGTCGTCCACGAGCCGATCGGCGTGGTCGGCGCGGTCCTGCCGTGGAACTTCCCGCTGTCCATGCTGGCCTGGAAGCTGGGCCCGGCACTGGCCGCGGGCAACTCCGTCGTGGTCAAGCCCCCGGAGCTCACGACCCTGAGCACCCTGCGCTTCGCCGAGCTCGCCGCGCAGGCCGGGGTCCCGGCGGGCGCGCTCAACGTCGTCCCCGGCCTCGGGCACGTCGCCGGCAAGGCCCTGGGGCTGCACATGGACGTCGATGTCATCAGCTTCACCGGCTCCAACGAGATCGGCCGCGAGTTCCTGCGCTACTCGGCCGATTCCAACCTCAAGAACGTCGTGCTGGAGATGGGCGGCAAGAGCCCGCAGATCGTCACGGCCGACAACGCAGACCGCCTGCAGGCCGTCGCGGAGGACCTCGCGGAGGCCGCCTTCGGCAACACGGGCCAGAACTGCTCCGCCGGATCGCGGATCCTGGTGGATGCGGGCATCGCCGACGAGTTCATCGGCCACCTCGCCCAGGCCGCCGAGGCCGGCGTGGTCGGGGATCCGCAGGACCCGGGGACGACCGTCGGCCCGCTGATCGAGGAGGCCGCGGTGGAGCGGGTCGCCCGATACGTGGACGACGCCGTGGCCGCCGGGGCGACCGCGCGCACCGGGGGCGAACGTGTGCTGGCGGAGACCGGCGGCTGGTTCTACCCGCCCACGGTGCTCACCGATGTCACCGAGGACATGGCGGTCGCCCGCGAGGAGATCTTCGGCCCCGTGGTCGTCGTGCTGCCGTTCCGGGACCTGGACGACGCGATCCGCATCGCCAACGACTCCGAGTACGGACTCGCGGCCACCGTGTGGTCCCGCGACATCGACGAGGCCCTGCGCCTGGCCCGGTCCGTGCGCGCCGGGACGGTGGCCGTCAACGGCTACTCCGAGGGCGACATCACCACGCCCTTCGGCGGCTACAAGCAGTCCGGCTTCGGCGGCCGGGACAACGGCCTGGAGGCCTTCGCGCAGTACACCGAGACCAAGACGATCTGGATCAGTCTGCGCTGACGCCGGCTGCCAGTCTCCCGGCGCGAGGGGTGGCCCGTGCAGGTCATCAACTCTCGATGACCTGCACGGGCCACCCCTCGCGGCCGTTCGGCCAGAGTGGTCGCGGCAGTCTGCGCATCGCGCCGTCAGATCAGGCCTTCTCCAGCGTGATCTGCCAGCTGGCCTCCCCCTTCTCGGTGAAGTCCGTGACCGTGTGCCCGTCCTCGGCAGCCCACTGGGGGATGGCTTCCGTGGCCTGCGTGCAGTCGAAGTCGATGACGAGGTGGTCCCCCGGGTTCAGGGTCGTCATGACATCCTTCGCCTCGATCAGTGGGAAAGGGCAGACCGCGCCCAGTGAATCCAGGGCGTAGTACCCCTCCCCCAGATCCCGGAGCTTCTGGGACGGTGCGCCAGAGGGGGCCAGAGCGACGACGCCCGGGACGGCTGCTGCGAACGGGTTGGGCCCCGGAGCCGTGGTCCTCGTGGGGGACGGCCCGGCGGAAGCAGATGCCCCCGCCGCCGCAGGAGCTCCCACTGCTGCCGGCGACTTGGGGGCCTCGGGAGCCTGCACGTTGTCCAGGCTCTCAGCCGTCGTGTAGGTGCCCGGTGCCGTGGTCTTGGCCGTGGCCTCCGCCTCCTTGGGCTTCAGCCAGATGCGCGCCGCGAAGCCGACGCCCAGGGCCATGAACAGGAGCGCGATCCAGCCCTGGAAGCTGAACAGGCTGGTCTGGACCATGCCGTTGCCCACGGTGCAGCCACCGGCGAGGGCGGCGCCGACGCCCATCATGGTGCCGCCGCCGCCCGAACGGACCAGCGTGGTGGCATCCGGGACGCGGACGCGGAACTCCCCCGAGGCCTTCGCCGCCACGAAAGCACCGGCGAACAGGCCCAGGACCAGCATCGTGCCCCAGTTGATGTGGGTCCCCGCCCCGGTCACGATGAATCCCGCCACGTCGGCGCTCGGTGCCGTGATGCCCAGACCGCTGTTGCGACCCGTGGCAGCGGACAGGGGCCAGGCGATCACGCCGATGACCCCCACGAGGGCACCCGCCGTGTAGAACGGGATCGGACGCTTCCACCAGGGGCGGCTGCTCAGCGCCGCCGGCTTCGGCAGGGCCGCCGCTTTGCGCTGGAAGTGACGCACGAGCCCGAAGGTGACCAGCGCCAGGGAGAGCGCGAAGAACCAGGGAGAGATGCCGACGGCCGCCGGGATGGTGGTCAGGCCGGTCTCCCAGCTGCCCATCCACGCGTTGAAGCCGCTCAGCGGACCGGTCATCATGGCGGCTGCTGACAGCGCGTAGGCCGCAAGTGCGATCCAGGATCCGGTCAGCCCTTCGGCTGCTCGGTACCACGTGCCCGAGGCGCACCCGCCGGCCAGGATGATGCCCATGCCGAAGACGAAGGCGCCGACGATCACCGCGACGGGCGCGAAGTTCGGCGCCTCCGGCGCGATCACGCCCAGAGACGTGAGCGCGGCGATGCCGATCGCGTGCACGGAGATCACGACGAGCAGCGCCACGAACGTGCGCCACGATCGCTGCAGGAAGATGTCCCGGAGCATCCCGGTGACGCAGAAGCGACCGCGCTGCAGCACGATGCCGAGTGCGATCCCCACGGCCAGGCCGGTCAGAATCATGATGCGGCTCCCCTCCTCACGGGGTTGAAGGAACCCGCGACTGTAGTGCTCGTGCGGTGACGCACCCAGCCTGAAGCCACACGGCGTCACACGCTCGAGGGCCGGGAATATCAGCGCACCAGAGCGAATCGGCGTCGGTGAAGATCCGTGCATCTCGCCCCGCGCTTGTCAGAGGCAGCGGAGACGACTGCAGCGCTCGGCCAGGGCCCGGCCAAGGACCTGTTCAGATCTGCTTCTGGGCCTCGACGTTCCCGAGCCCCGGGGTCTGCCGCTCAGCTCGTCGGGCCGGACGACCGCCTCGCGGCGCCCTGTTGCCTGTCCTGCCCCGAGCCCTGGAGCCGCACCAGATACTCGCCGAGCTCGCCGTCGTCATGGTTCTGGACGTCGATCGGCGCCGTCTGCTCTGCCACGCGGTGCACGTCCTCGTTCATGAAGTCACCGAGGTTCCTGGCGCGGAGGTTGGACTCGTCGACGGCCTGGATCAGGGCGTTCGCGTGCCGCGGCGTCCAGCGGCGCTGCGGATCCAGCCGGTAGAGCACCAGTGCGCGGATCCGGTCGCGACGCAGGCTCTCCTGGCTGATGTCCGTGCGGCCGCTCAGCAGCCAGCTGCCCAGCAGGACCAGGATGAAGACGATGCCGAGCCAGCCCAGCCAGGGGAACACGCTGTTCACGAGCTCCGTGAACGGCAGGAAGCTCAGGGCGAAGCCGATCAGGGACACGGCGATGAAGATGGCCCGGTAGTGCTGCGGCCGGGGCGCCGCGAGCCGCTTGCCCAGCGAGTAGAAGACGCCCAGCGAGGTGCTGAAGATCATCAGGTACGTGGCGATCGCGGCGAAGACCCCGAGCACCGGGCTCATCTCGTTGACCAGCGCGAGCGTCGGCAGGTCAGAGGTGTAGACGTCCTCGATGCTCAGCAGCAGCCCGATCGACATCAGCACGAGCAGGATCCCGAACGTCGATCCGCCGAGAAAGCCTCCCCAGCCTGCCGCCTGCGGGCTCCAGTTCTGCCCGCCGATGATGATCGCCATGGCGATGCCGCTGAACATGGACAGGCCGGTGTAGTTGACGGTGGCCAGGAACCAGTTGGGCAGCGTCGACGTCGCATTCTCGATAGCGAAGCTGTGCACCTCTCCCAGCGTTCCTGTGAACGTGAGGATGGAATATCCGGCCGCGCACAGGATGACGATGATCATCGCCGGTGTGATCATGCCGATGATGTTGCCGACCCGGTCCGCGTCGAACATGCCTGCGCCGATCATCAGGACGACCATCAGCGCCGAGCCCACCCACAGCGGCAGGCCGAACTGCTGATGCAGATTCGAGCCAGCGCCGGCAAGCATCACGAATCCGATGCAGAACTGCGCCGCGGACAGCCCGTAGTCCATGAACTTGGCCATGAACGACGACGTGATCGAGTCGAAGACCCTGCCGTGGGACTGGGCGCGGAAGTAGCTGCCGTACTGCAGGATCGCCATCGCCGTCAGCGGCATGATGAGCAGGTTCACGGCCGCGCCTGCCAGCCCCCACCACCCGTAGGAGACGTAGTACTGGAGTATCTCCTGCCCAGATCCGAATCCTGCTCCGACGGTCACCCCGAAATACGCGAGGCCGATGATCAGGATCTTTCTGAGCACTGAGGAATCCTCTCGACGAAATCTGCACCGAAATCTTCGACGCCAGCAGTGCACCGTACATGGACCCTGCGCATGAAAGAGCGATCCAGCGGAACGCCGTCGTCACATCGAGCAGAGCATGGGAGCCCACCTGCGAACAGACCCCCTCCCGCCACTGAGCGGCAAGGCGCCAGCCGTCGTGCGAGGGCCACTCAGAAGAGTGGCTGGGTGCAGGTAACAATCGAGTATGCGCCCGTGGCCTTCTCCTCAGCGACGGCTTCACCGTCCTTCAGGATCCTGCAGCCAACTTCCGCGTCATCGGCGCCGCTCATGTCCTGGATCGTCACCCCGTACATATCCGACGACTCGGCGTCGCTGACTTCTTCCGACCATGAACCTGCGAAATCTGCAGTGCTCGAGGTACCGGCAGGACCGTAATTGCTGGAGGCAGAACCAGTGGCCGTGCCCTCTAGGGCGAGGGCATCACCTTCTGCAGCGGGCTCGTCGGCGACGTCCTGCGCTGCCGCACCATCGCTCTGCTCGGCCGAGGCCGAGGCCGGGGCGTCATTCCTTCCGGGTGGTCGACGAAGCGACCGGACGGAGCCGCGAGGGCTCACCGACGACCGATGGACCGCAGCTGCCGGCCTGCTGGGAGCTGCTGCCGCAGGTGTCGGAGTCAGCAGTAGTCGTCCTGGTCGGGATCGTCCGGGGCCGGCACCCAGCATCCCTCCTCGTCGAAGTACCCATCCGGGATCTCGGCGCCGGGCGCATCTGGCCCGGCCGAACCCGGCCCGGGGTCCGTCGCATCTGCGCCTGCATCAGCACCCTCAGGCGGGCCTCCGACAGCTGCGGCAATCGCATTGCCAGCAGCGTCGTACTCGGTCCAGGCGACGGGGTTGCCATTCGCGTCACGGGCCTCGACCACGATGTAGCCGCCATCGGTGCTCGGCGCCGGATCACCTGCGGGCGGGTCGACGTCGGCCGCAGGGACGTCGGCGGCCGCGCCGGTTCCAGCCGCAGGAACGTCGGTGGCCGGATCAATCGGGGCTGGCTCGGCTGCGGGGGCTTCGGCCTCTGCTGCCGGTTCCGCTGCCGGAGCCGCGGTCTGCTCGACCGGTGCGGACGGTTCCGCCGGTGCGGAGGGCGTCTCGCCGGGGGTCTCGTCGGGTGACTGCGTCGGGGAGGACGACGCGGTGGGGGTCTGCGTCTCAGAGACGGGCGCGGAGGGAGAGGACTCGGGGCTCTCCGGGGCATCTCCTCCCCCACAGGCGGTCAGAGCAGACGCCAGGACGCCGAGGGTCACGGGCAGAAGGGTGCGCTTCATGGGGACTCCGGAGGGCGAGAACGGACACGGATGGTCTGGATCCTAGCCCGGCGCCGCCGCCGCTGAACCTGACTCGCCGTGACGACGAAAACGGCCCCGGTATCGATACCGGGGCCGCTCCACCCTCTCTGACAAGGGCAACCACTGTGCGCGGAGGGGGACTTGAACCCCCACCCTCTAATACGAGGACTAGCACCTCAAGCTAGCGCGTCTGCCTATTCCGCCACCCGCGCGGGTGACTCCAGCGCCGTGCCGGGAACCGGCCGGGTCGCTGAGCAACGCGGACAACTTTAGCACAGCTCGGAACCGGTCACACACGCGGACGGGTCGACCAGGCGCTGCCCGCTCGCAGGCGAGCAGGCCCGCAGGCCTCAGCCCCGATCGATCGCGGCGCGGTAGACCTCCAGCGTGCGCTCGGCGATGGCCTCCCAGGCGAAGTGCTCCTCGGCACGGCGGCGCCCGGCGCATCCCATCTCGCGAGCGCGCTCGGGATCGGAGAGGACGTCGGTGAGCGCGGCGGCGAAGTCCGCGACGAACCTCTCCGGATCCAGCGGCGTGCCCGAGCCGTCGTCGACCTGCTCGATCTCGACCAGCCGGCCGGTCTCGCCGTCCACGACGACCTCGGGGATGCCGCCGGTCGCGGTGGCGACCACGGCGGCCCCGCAGGCCATGGCCTCGAGGTTCACGATGCCCAGCGGCTCGTAGATCGACGGGCACGCGAACGCGGTGGCATGCGACAGGATCTGGACGACCTCCCGGCGGGGCAGCATCTTCTCGATCAGGACCACCCCGTCGCGATCGGCCTTGAGCTCCTCGATCAGGCCGTTGACCTCGGCACCCAGCTCCGGGGTGTCGGCCGCACCGGCGCACAGCACGAGCTGCACGGAGGGGTCGAGCTGCTTCATGGCCCGCAGCAGGAACGGCACGCCCTTCTGCCGGGTCACGCGGCCCACGAAGGCGACCGAGGGCCGGTTCGGATCGATCCCGTAGGCCTCCAGGACGTCGGTGGACTCGTCCCGGACCCACTGCTCCACGTCGATGCCGTTGTGCACGGTGTGCACCTTCTGCGGATCGACCTCCGGGTAGGAGCGCAGGATGTCGCGGCGCATGCCGTCCGACACCGCGATGATCGCCGAGGCCCCCAGGTAGGCGGTCTTCTCCACGAACGACGACAGCGCGTACCCGCCGGCGAGCTGCTCGGCCTTCCACGGGCGCAGGGGCTCGAGCGAGTGGGCCGAGACGACGTGCGGGATGCCGTGCATGAGACCGGCCAGGTGCCCGGCGAAGTTGGCGTACCAGGTGTGGGAGTGCACCAGGTCGGCCCCGGCGATGTCGTCGACCATCGTCAGGTCCGTACCGAGCGTCTCGAGCGCGGCATTGGCGCCCTGGAGCTCGGCGGGCACGGGATACGCCGTGACCGACGCGCCGTGGAAGTCGGGGTCGCGGGGCTGCCCGAAGCAGCGGACGCTCAGGTCCACCAGGGGCGCGAGGACCCGGGACAGCTCGGCCACGTGGACGCCGGCGCCGCCGTAGACGGCGGGCGGGAACTCTTTGGAGATGATGTCGATGCGCACGTGATCGACACTACAGTCCCTCGGCGGGGGTGCCCAGGCACCCCGCTGCCGCGGTATCCGCGCAGACGGGACGCCACGCGGGACAACTTGCGGCGCCTGCTTCCCAATGGACTCGATTCAGGGTTGAGTGTCCTCGGGAAGACGTGAGGTGCATCTCGCATTCCCCGTGGGCTCCGCCCCGATGACGACGACGTCCCATCCGAGAGGCTTCCATCATGGCGCGACCGAATGTCCTTGCGATCGTTCTGGCCGGCGGCGAGGGCAAGCGCCTGATGCCGCTGACCGAGGACCGGGCCAAGCCGGCCGTCCCGTTCGGCGGCTCGTACCGACTCATCGACTTCGCCCTGTCGAACCTGGTGAACTCCGGCTACCTGCAGATCGTCGTCCTCACCCAGTACAAGTCCCACTCGATGGACCGCCACCTCTCCGAGACCTGGCGCCTGTCCACGCTGCTGGGCAACTACATCGCCTCGGTCCCGGCGCAGCAGCGCTCCGGCAAGGACTGGTTCCTGGGCTCCGCGAACGCGATCTTCCAGTCCATGAACCTGATCGACGACGCCCGCCCGGACTACGTCGTCGTGGTCGGGGCCGACCACGTCTACCGCATGGACTTCTCCCAGATGCTGGACTTCCACATCCAGAAGGGCGTCCAGGCCACCGTCGCCGGCGTGCGCCAGCCGCTCGAGCTGGTCAGGTCCTTCGGCGTGATCGAGACGGAAGCGGAGGACCCGCAGAAGATCTCGCAGTTCGTGGAGAAGCCCGACTCCACCGAGCCGCTGCCGGATGACCCCGGCCAGTTCCTGGCCTCGATGGGCAACTACATCTTCACCACGGACGCCCTCGTGGAGGCCCTGCACGCGGACGACGCCACAGAGGGCTCCAAGCACGACATGGGCGGCGACATCATGCCGTACTTCTCCGAGCGCGGCGAGGCCGCCGTCTACGACTTCACCTTCAACGACGTCCCCGGCTCGACCGACCGCGACCGTCAGTACTGGCGCGACGTCGGCACCCTGGACTCGTACTACGACTCGCACATGGACCTGCTGCGCCCGCTGCCGATCTTCAACCTCTACAACGAGCAGTGGAAGATCTACACCCACCAGGTCACGGCCCCGCCGGCCAAGCTGGTGCGCGGCCCGTACCAGGAGGGCGGCATCGCCACGGACTCCATCCTGTCCTCGGGCGTGATCGTCGCCGGCGGCCGCGTCCAGGAGTCGGTGCTGTCCCCGCGCGTCACGGTCGGCAACCACGCGCGCGTCTCGGAATCCGTCCTGCTCAACAGCGTGGCCGTGCACGACGACGCCATCGTGGAGCGCTGCATCGTGGACAAGAACGTGGTCATCCCGCAGGGCGTCCGGGTCGGCGTGGATCCCCAGGAGGACCGCTCGCGCGGCCTGACGGTCACGGAGTCCGGGATCACGATCGTGCCCAAGAACTTCACGTTCCACTGATCCGCGGCACCGGCCGCGGCCGATGCCGCGGTTCCCGGGGCGGATGACGACGGGCGCCGATCACGGAGGTCGGCGCCCGTCGTCGTGGGCGGCCCCGGTCAGGCCAGGCGGGTGATCTCCACGGAGACGTCGAGGGACTCCGTGCTCGAGCCGCCCGTGAGCATGCCCTTGAGCGGCGGCACGTCGCGGTAGTCGCGGCCGTGGCCGACCTTCACGTGGCTGTCGTCGAGCATCTTGTGGTTGGTGGGGTCGTAGGCGCGCCAGTCGCCGTCCCACCACTCGAGCCAGGCGTGGGACTCCCCCACGACGGTCTGGCCGATCTCGGCCTCCTCGTCCGGGTGGATGTATCCCGAGACGTAGCGGGCGGGGATGCCGAGCTCTCGCAGCAGCGCGATGGCCACGTGCGAGAGGTCCTGGCACACGCCCTTGCCGTCGCTCCACACGGCGTCGGCATCGGTGTGCACTCCGGTGACCCCGGCCTCGTACGAGACGTGCTCGGCGATCCGGCGCAGGACCTCCCGGGCGGCGGCCTCGGGGGTCTCGGCGCGCTCGGCGATCTCGGCGGCCACGGCCCTGAGCTCCTCGCCGGCCGCCGTCAGGGAGGTCGGCTTCGCGTACTCGGCGTTCGTGTCCGCCAGCTGCGGATCCCTCAGCTGCTCCCACGAGACGTGCTCGACGTCCTGGCCGCCGGCGGCGCGCTCGACGTCGACCGTGGCCGAGGAGCGCACCTCCAGCACCGTGTGGGGGCTGGGGACGTCGAAGTCCGCCACGCGGGTGCCGAAGTAGTCGACGTAGTTGTGGATCGACGCCGACGACGGCTTCACGGCCAGCTCGGCGCTGATCACCTGCTGCTCGTCGTCGCTGACCGGGGTCATCCGCGCCTCGTTGTGCGATCGCGAGACCGTCCCCTGGTAGGTGTATCGGGTGATGTGATCGATCGTGAGCCTGCTCACAGGACACCTCCGAACCAGGACGCCTCCTGGGCGTGGTTGAAGTACTTGTCGCCCACGGCCCGGGATGCGCGGCCGATGGCGGACTGGACGTCGTTGAGGCGCCGGGGCAGATCCCCGACGATGTCCTCCGCGCTGTCGTACTCGAGCTCAATGAGGGTCCTGCCGACGGCCCGGCGCGCCTCGCTCGTGACGCCCAGGCGCCCACCGCCCGGGTCGAGGTCGGCGAGCACCTTGTCGGCGCGCCGCAGCGAGTAGATGATCGTGCGCGGGAACAGCCGGTCGAGCATGAGGAACCGCGTGGCGGACTCGTCGTTGAAGGAGCCTCCCCGCGAGCGCAGGAAGGCCTCGTAGGCCCCGGCGCACTCGAGGATCTCGGCCCAGGTCGCCTCCGAGGACACGCCGCCCGACGACGCGCGGGTCCACAGCAGCCGGGCCGTCATGTCGGCGCGCTCGAGGGTCACCCCGAGCGTGAGGAACTGCCAGGACTGGTCGTGGGACATGGTCATGTCCGCCAGGCCCCGGGTCATGGAGATCCGCTCGGAGGCCCACCGGCACAGCCCGAAGGTCCCGACCGTGTCCCGGGAGTGGCCGCTGAGACCGTAGTTCGTGGCGTTGAGCGCCTGCCACAGCCCGGAGGAGACGGTCTCGCGGGCCCGGCGGGCGTTCTCCCGCGCGGCGCGCACGGACCCGGCGATCGAGGTGGTGGTCTCCTGGTTCCAGGCCAGCTCGTGGATCATCTGCCGGACCCCGGCCTCGGCCTGCGGCTCGACGCCCATGATGGTCATGATCCGCCGGGCCTCCCGGTCCTGCTCGTGCTCCGGCAGCTGGGTGATGCGCTCCAGGTGCACCTCGAGGATCCGGGCGACGCCGTCGGCGCGCTCCATGTAGCGCCCGATCCAGAACAGCGACTCCGCGATGCGGCTGAGCATCAGCGCTCCCCCTCCCCCGTGCCGGACGGGCTCGCATCCGGGCCGGCATGCCGCCGGGCGACGCATGCGGTCTGCTGCTGCTGCTCCTGCGAGCGGCGCAGCGTGGTCTCATCGATGTCGCCGCCGTGCACCGGGACGCCGGCCTCCATGAGGGCCACCTTCTCCGCGGGCCGCGGATCCGGGCTCTGGTCCGTGCGGTGCCGGCCGACGACCCAGGTGTCCTTGGAGCCGCCGCCCTGCGAGGAGTTCACGATCAGCGACCCCTTCTCCATGGCGACGCGGGTGAGCCCGCCGGGCAGCACGTGCATGTCCTCGCCCGAGTTCACGCAGAACGGGCGCAGGTCGACGTGCCGGGGCGAGAACCCCTCCCCGTCGAAGGTCGGCACGGTCGACAGCTGCATGAGGGGCTGGGCGATCCAGCCTCGGGGATCGGCGAGGATCTTGGCGCGCACCTCGTCGAGCTCCTCCTGCGTGGCGCGCGGGCCGATCACGATGCCCTTGCCGCCCGAGCCGTCGACCGGCTTGACCACGAGCTCGTCCAGGTGGGACAGGACGTGCTCTCGGGCCTCGTCCTCCTCGAGCCGGTAGGTGTCGACATTGGGCAGGATCGGCTCCTCGTCGAGGTAGTACCGGATCAGATCGGGCACGTAGGAGTACACGAGCTTGTCGTCGGCCACCCCGTTGCCGATCGCATTGGCGATCGTGACATTGCCCTGCCGCGCGTCATTGACCAGCCCGGGGCAGCCGAGCACGGAGTCGGGCCGCAGCTGCAGCGGGTCGGTGAAGGCGTCGTCGATGCGCTTGTAGATCACGTCCACTCGCTGCTCGCCCTCGGTCGTGCGCATGTAGACGCGGTCGCCGCGCACCACCAGGTCGCGGCCCTCGACGAGCTCGACGCCCATCAGCCCGGCCAGCAGGGTGTGCTCGAAGTACGCGGAGTTGAACACGCCCGGGGTCAGCACGACGACGACGGCGTCCTCGCCGGGCTCCGGGGCCGTGTTGCGCAGCGCGTGCAGCAGCTGGCGCGGGTACGAGTCGACCCCCAGGATCGGGGTCGAGGCGAAGGCCTCCGGCAGGCCCTTCATCATGGCGCGGCGGTTCTCGATGACGTAGGAGACCCCGGAGGGCACCCGCACGTTGTCCTCGAGCACGCGGAAGGTGCCGGCGTCGTCGCGGACCAGGTCGATGCCCGCGACGTGGATGCGCACCCCGCCCGCCGGGCTGAAGCCCCAGACGCAGCGATGGAAGTGCGATGAGGAGGTGATCAGCGACCGGGGCACGATGCCGTCGGCGATGACCTTCTGCTCGCCGTAGACGTCCTCGAGGAAGTGCTCGAGGGCCCGGACCCGCTGCTTCACGCCGCGCTCGACGACCTCCCACTCCTCCTGCGGGATGATCCGCGGCACGATGTCGAGCGGGAAGGGCCGCTCCTCCCCCGCGTAGTCGAACGTGACGCCGCGGTCCAGGAACGACCGCGCCATGAGCTCGTCGCGGCTGACCACCTCGCCGAGATCGAGCCCGTCCAGGACCTCGTGCACCCGCTCGTACCGCGGTCGCACGGTCTCCGACGAGGAGAACATCTCGTCGAAGGCGGCCTGGCCCGACAGATCGTCGGGATAGGCGGAGAAGAGTCTGGCCATAGTCGTGGGAACCGCTTCCTTGTCCATCAAGAGCCCATCGGACAGCGGGCTCTGGCCGCGGTCCGCGACGAGTGTCACATACGCGGGGACCCCCGCGCTCGCGCCGCCCCGGCCGGGCGCGCCCCGGACGGCACCATGACGCGGCCCGGACAGGGCGATCGCGTCCGGGAGGCGCCCGGCGCGCGGACCTCCCTAGGATGGGTCCGTGCCGACTCCCAGCCTGACCCGTGAAGAAGCCGTCGACCGGACCCGGCGCGTGCGCCCGCACCGCTGCGAGGTCGACCTGGACCTGACCGGGGCGCCTGATCCCGGCCGCCGCACCTTCCCCGTCGAGGTGCGCTGGAGCTTCGCCCTCGACGACGGGGGCGCCGGGGACGCTGCGCAGACCGGCGCGGGGACCGCCGACCCGGCGGCGACGTTCCTGGACTTCACGGGCGAGGTCCACGAGGTCGAGGTCAACGGCCGGTCGCTGACCCGCGAGCAGATCGACCGGGCCTTCGCGGACGACCGCCTCCGGCTCGAGGACCTGCAGCCGCTGAACCGGGTGCGCGTGCGCGGCGAGGCCCTCTACTCCCGCTCCGGGGAGGGCATGCACCGCTACACCGATCCGCAGGACGGGCAGGTCTACCTCTACACGCAGTACGAGCCGGCCGACGCGCACCGGGTCATGCCCTGCTTCGATCAGCCCGATCTGCGCGCCGAATGGGTCTTCCGGGTCAGCGCCCCGCAGGAGTGGGCCGTGCGCTCGAACGGCACCCCGATCTCCGCGCCGGCCGCCTCGCTGGCCGGTCCGCTCAGCGACCCGACGACGGAGACCGCGCAGGATCCCCGCCTCGGCGGCGCCGAGGACGCGGCGCGCCACGAGTTCTCCCCCACCCTGCCGATCCCGGCCTATCTGACCTCGGTGCTGGCGGGTCCGTACGTCGGGGCCGAATCGACGTGGAGCTCGTCGGATCCGCGGCGAGCGCAGTGCCTTCCGCTGCATCTGTGGTGCCGCGCCTCGCTGGCCCAGCACCTGGATGCGGAGGAGATCTTCGCGCTCACCCGCCGCGGTCTGGACTTCTACACCGATCTCTTCGACCTGCCGTACCCGTTCGACACCTACGAGCAGGCCTTCGTCCCGGAGTACAACCTGGGGGCCATGGAGAACCCCGGGCTGGTGACCTTCACGGAGGACTACCTGTTCCCGGACGGCGCCAGCCGACAGCAGCTCGCGGGCCGGGCCAACACGCTGCTGCACGAGATGGCGCACATGTGGTTCGGCGACCTGGTGGCGATCCGCTGGTGGGAGGACCTGTGGCTCAAGGAGTCCTTCGCCGAGTTCATGGGCGCCCACGCCTCGGTCGGCGCCACGGAGTTCACCGAGGCCTGGGCCGGGTTCGCCGTGCGCCGCAAGGCCTGGGCCTACCAGCAGGACGCCATGATCACCACGCATCCGATCGTGGCAGACGTCCCGGACGTGGCAGCCGCCAAGCAGAACTTCGACGGCATCACCTACGCCAAGGGCGCCGCGGCGCTCAAGCAGCTCGTGGCTTTCGTCGGCCTCGAGGCCTTCACGCAGGCGTGCCGCATCCACTTCCGCCGACACGCCTTCGGCTCGGCGCGCCTGGAGGACTTCCTCGCCGTGCTCGACGAGGCCTCCGAGCGCGACACCGCCGCCTGGGCCCGGGACTGGCTCACGACCACGGGAGCGACCGTCCTGCAGCTGGAGACGGAGCGCGACCCGCGGACAGGCGCCCTGACGTCCGCCGTGCTCACGCCGGCCGGCACCGCCCATGACGAGGCCTCCGAGCGCGATCATCAGCTCGCGGTGAGCGTGTGGGGCGCGCCCGGCGAGGACGAGGAGCCCTCCGAGCAGCCGCAGCGCAGCGTCGAGATCACGCTCACGGGGCGCTCGCCGCAGGAGCTGTCGGGGCTGGCCGGCGCGGACGGGGTCGTGGTCGTCAACGACCGGGACCTCGACTACGCGGAGATCGTGCTCGACGACGCCTCCCGCGCCGACGCCCTGGCCCGGCTGTCGTCGGTCCCCGATCCGATGGCCCGCGCGGTGCTGTGGTCCACGCTGTGGACCGACGTGCGCCAGGCCCGCCTGGACGCCGAGGACTTCTCCCGGGCCGCCCTGGCGCACCTGTTCCGGGAGACCGACGAGACCGTGTTCGAGACCGTCCTGCGCCAGGCAGCCGACGGCATCGAGGCCTATCTCCCGGCGCGCCGCCGCCCCGAGGCCCGCACCCGTCTGCTGGCCCGTGTGGTCGAGGAGCTGCAGGCGGCTGCCCCCGGCTCGGACCGGCAGCGCACCCTGGCCGCGGTGTACGCCCGGCTCGGATGCCGGGACGGCTCGGCGCACGGGCTGGCGCAGGACCTGCTCAGCGGCGAGGTCGCGCTGCCCGGGCTGGTGCTGGGCCCGGAGCTGCGCTGGGGCCTGCTGACCGCGGTCGTGGCCACGAACCACGCCGTCGAGTCCTCGATCCTGGGCGAGGCCGACCGGGATGCGTCGCGCATCTCGCAGATCGGCCGGGCCCGCACGAATGCGGCGCGCCCGACCCGGTGGGCCAAGGACGCGGCCTGGAACGAGATCCTGGGCCACGAGCTGACCAACGACCTGCTCAGCGCCACGATCGAGGGCTTCCAGCTCGGGGACCCCGGTCTGCTCGCCCCGTACCGGGAGCGATACTTCGAGCTGCTCGAGGCCGAGTGGTCCACGCGCTCGATCGGCATGGCCACCCGCCTGGTCCGCGGGCTGTTCCCCGGCGATGCGGATCTGCGCCCCGGGGCCGCTCCCGAGGACGACGAGACCCTGCGCCGCACCGACCACTGGCTGGCGCAGCACCCGGACGCGGATCCGGCGCTGCGCCGCATCGTCCTGGAATGCCGGGACCAGCTCCATCGCCGGCTGCGCGCCCAGGCGGCCGCGCGGCCCTGAGCCGACCGGGGCAGCCTGCTCCGATGTGACCCCGGGCGCGCGGGCCGGACCCGGGCTCCGGCGGACAATCCCCGGTTCGGGGACACCCGCATGACAGACTGAGCTCACCGGGCGACCGACCGTCCCCGGCCGCAGTGGACGGCGGCGCCCAGAGCGAGCCCCGGAGGCAGAGGAAGACCATGGCCGACTACGCCCTGAACGATCGGGGATCTCTGCAGGTCGTGACCGAGAACTTCTACGACGCGGAGATCACCCGCGTCTTCGGCGACCTCCCCCACGGCGTCCTGCGCAGCTACGACGGCCCCGCTCGGCTCGTCCCGGAGCCGGACAACCCGCAGGATCCCACCGCCATCACGGTGCGCATCGACGGGCAGCGCGTGGGCCACCTCAGCCCGCAGGACGCCGAGCGCTACTGGCCGGCCATCACCCGCGTGGTGGCCTCCGGGTACGACGCCGTGGCCACGGCCCACCTGCGGGCCCGCTCGGTGGAGACCGACGACGCCTCCGAGGTCGACGCCGATCTGCGCCTGGACCTCTCGGCCCCGGACCTGCTCTTCCCGCTGAACTCGGCACCGCAGCGCGCGACCGTGCTCCCCCAGGGCTCGTCCATCAAGGTCCTCGACGAGCAGGACCACGCGGACTACCTCCACTCGATCCTGCCGAGCACCGGCGAGGGGCGGCTGATGCTGACCCTCGAGGTCAATCAGATCCGCACCCCCGCCGGCGAGCACCTGGACATCGTGGAGGTGCTGCACCAGCGGCAGCTCGTCGGGCGGCTGTCGACCCAGCTCTCGGAGCAGTTCATCCCGGTGATCCGCCACGCCTTCGAGCACGATCTGCTCACGGCCGCCTGGGGCACCATCCGCGGCACCGCCTTCGAGGTCTCCCTGACCGTGCAGGCGGACCGCCCCGACATGATCCCCGACGAGTGGTACGAGACGCTGCCGCGGGAGTTCCTGCCGCTGGAGCCCGAGGCGCCGTCCTATCGCGTCCCGGACGCCTACGTGCCCTCGGAGCTCGAGCGCACCCGTCCGGTGCGCAGGCGCCGCCGCACCAGCGGCAGCACGCAGCACTCCGGGCGCGCCGGCTCGACCCGGACCGCGATCCCGGGGGACGAGGCCGTGCGAGAGGACCCTGCCCGCACCGGGGCCCCGGCCCGGTCGGAGCGCACCGGCCGCACCGCCTCGGCGGACGCGCAGCGCCCCGCCCGCTCCCAGGCCGCCCGGCGCGGCACCGGTGGGAAGGGGGTCGACGGCACGTTCATCGGGCTGCTCCTGGTGACTGCCGCTCTGCTGGTGCTCGGACTGATCTTCCTGGGACGCGAGCCCCTCGTCACCGCCCTGTGCGTGATCGCCGCGGCGGCGGCCGGGGCCATGGCCCTCTACCTGCGCTCGGTCCTGCGCGCCCCGGTGGGCGACGCTCCCTCGGAGGACGGGCGGCGCGGCGAGGCCCTGGAGGGCGGCCGCCCCGCCACCCGCGATGACATCCCCGTCATCGCGCCGCAGGACCAGGCCCCGACCGCCACGACCAGAGAATCCTGACGCCGCCCCGCATGCTCTCTCGCCGCGAACGCCTCTTCCAGATCCTGGAAGTCCTCTCCCAGCACGGCTTCGGCTTCGTGCTGGCCGGTCTCAAGCCCGAATGGCGGGCCCCGCTCGAGCGGGTCAAGCTGGTCGACCCGGACAAGGTCCGCCCCCAGACCGTCCACCTGCGGCTGGCCCTGGAGGAGCTCGGACCGACCTTCGTGAAGCTCGGGCAGCTGGCCTCCACCCGGCCGGATCTGCTGCCCCAGGAGTACGCCCGCGAGCTCGCGCGCCTGCAGGACTCGTCGCCGCCGATCCCACCGGAGCGCATCCGCGAGCTGCTGGCCGAGGAGCCGGACACCGCGGCCGAGGAGATCCTGCGCCACATCGACCCGGTCCCCCTGGCCACCGGCTCGATCGGCCAGGCCCACACCGCCGTGTACGAGGGCATGGACGTGGTCGTCAAGATCCGCCGCCCCGGGATCGTCGACGCCGTCAACCGCGATCTGGAGATCCTGCGGGAGCTGGCGGTGCTGCTCACGCGGTACTGGCCCGGCGTGGGCTCGCAGGACCTCACCGGACTCGTGGACCAGTTCGCGGCCTCGATGCGCGATGAGCTCGACTACCTGGCGGAGGCGCGCAGCACGGAGCGGATGCGCGAGTGCTTCGCCGGGCACCCGTCGCTGATCGTCCCCGCGGTGGTCTGGCAGGCGACGTCGTCGCGCGTGCTGACGACCGAGCGCATGTCGGGCATGAAGATCACCGACCACGAGGCCCTCGAGGCCGCCGGAGTCGATCGCCACGAGCTGGCCGTGACCGCGACCGAGATCCTGTGCCAGATGATCTTCGAGCACGGCTTCTTCCACGCCGACCCGCATCCCGGCAACCTCTTCGTCCACGCCGACGGCTCGATCGCGATGATCGACTTCGGCATGGTCGGGTCGCTGTCCGAGGAGTTCCGCGATGCGCTCGTGACCATGCTGGTGGGGGTCTCCCAGGGCAATGCCCGCCGCGCGACCTCCGGGCTGCTCAAGCTCACCGACCGGGCCCCCGAGGACCTGGACCGGATCGCGCTGGACCGCGACGTCGAGTCCATGATCCGCAGCTACGCCGACCGGCCGCTGGCCGAGGTGCGGATGACCGCGCTGCTCTCCGATCTGGTGGCCTGCCTGCGCCGCCACCGGCTGCGCCTGCCCCGCGAGTCGGCGCTATTCCTGCGGATGGTCATCACCGCCGAGTCCATCGGCAAGGGGCTGGATCCCGATTTCGACCTGATCGCGGTGATCAGGCCCTACGCCCGGCGCTTCGTCGCCCGTCGCCTGTCCCCCGACGCCCTCATGGCCCGGGTGCGCGACATCCTGCAGGACGCCGCGCAGCTGGGTCAGGAGGCCCCGGACGTCCTGCGGCGGGTCTTCACCGTGCTGGAGAACGGCGGGTTCGACGTCCACCTGCGCGCCGACGAGCTCGAGCCCCTGCTCAACCGCGGCGAGCGCATCGGGCACCAGGTGATCGCCGGCGCCGTGATCGCGGCCAGCATCAACGGGATCTCGCACGTGGTCGCCTCCGACCCGGGGCGCTTCCGTCCCCTCCAGGTCCCGCTGATGGTCACCGGCACCGGGACGGTCGGAGCGCTCTCGGCCTACCTCGCGGCCTCATCGGCCACGCCGAGGGTGCGCAGGATCGTCTCCACGCTCCGGGAGCGGCGGCGCCGCACCCGCTGATCGGCCGGGACGCCCCCGGCGGCGCCCCGCCCATGAAATCTTCGCGAATAATCAGGCGGCTGAGCAGTTCCGAGCGCACCGGCCGCGACGCATGGCATACGCTCATCTCCGCTCCGCTTCGACGGGATCCGCTGCGACCCGTGGTCGCCTGCCGCTGCCCGGTCGCGACCCCCTGCGCGCCCCGGGCCGACGGCGCGGCGTGAGCCCCCCCATACGTCTCCGCCTGCACCACCGAGATGAGGTCATCGATGCCGGGCCCCATGTCTGCGCCGCTGATAGCCACCGAGCGCACCGGACTGCACCTGTCCCGGGCCGGCACGCCGGTCGACCTCCCCTCGGCCCAGGCCGAGCTCGTGCGCCGGGGATTCGAGAAGCTCGTGCGCCACGGCCTCGAGGACGACGGCTTCGATGTCTACGGGGCGGACCCCGTGCATGTGCGGATGACCCGCACGGGACCCGGGGACTACGAGCTGGTGGCCGACATGCGCGACGCCCGCCCGCTGCGCCGCCGCCTGATGGCCCCGCGCGGCGCCCGAGGACTCGAGGACGCGACGCAGCACCTGCACAATGCGGCCGAGACGGTGCTCTCGGGCGTGGAGATGCTGCCCGTGATCGTCGCCTCGTCCTCCGTCACCCTGGGGACCATGCCGGACGGCACCGGACTCGTGCCGATGGTCGTGGACGGCTGCTACGTGATGCGCGTGCCGTGGTCGATCTTCCGCATCATGGGCGCCAGCCCCGATGCCCGGGCCGGTGCGGAGGACCTCAAGCACGTCTTCGCCCAGGACAGCGGGACGATCACCCTGATCCGGGGCATGGACTCGGAGCGGCGCCGCAGCGAATCCATCATCGAGGTGCCGAGCGGGCTGTGGGAGGCGATCTCGGACCGGGGCGTCGTGCCCCTGTTCGAGTCCGTGGACACGGGAGCGGATCCGCTCAGCGGCCTGATGACCCGGCAGGAGCGCGGCGACTCCGCTCGGCGGCTCCAGGGAGACGTCGGTCCCCGGGGCCCGGGTCGACGTGGCGATCCCCCCATGGAGCCGCCCGGCCCCAGGCTCTGAGTCGACGCCGCACCCGTCCCTCAGGCCGCGCCGGGCGGCGACGCCCGTGCGTCCGGGTCGGCAGGAGCGTCCAGGGGCAGCGGCAGGGGCGTCCCGCTCGCGAAGGCCAGGGATCGGTCGGTGGCGATCACCGGATGCTGGATCTGGCTGCGCTGCAGCCGCCCGCCGATGGCCAGCGAGACCGCACCGACGCCGTCGCGCGTGAGCCCGGAGAGGAACTCGCGCACCTCGTGCGTGAACAGGTCCTGCCGCAGCCCCCGATCCACGTGCGGAGAGACCCGCGTCCGCCGCCCGGTGTCCGCATCGATGAGGTCGATGTGGTCCTCGTGGACCTCCCGGGCCGTCTGCCGGGCGGCCAGGAGGAACGAGACGGTGCGCACGATCTCCACGAGGGTCTGCGCCGTGAGCTGCAGGGCCCGGTTCTGGCTCGAGACCGGAACGATGGCCCCTCGCGTACGGTCTGGCCGGTGCTCCGGGGAGCGACGCGGCCTGTCCTGGGCGATCTCGAGCTCGAAGACGACCTCTCCGGGGCCCGGCTCGACGAAGCTCATGCTCAGCGATTCGGCGGCGACGCGCTCGGCCGGGCGGCACTGGGCGAAGATCTGCCGCCCCAGGCCCTGGAGGGCGATGTACGCCCGCCGCAGGACATCGCGCTCGATCTCGATCGGCCGGCCTGCGGTGTCATCCATCCGCATCAGCACGGTCACGGGTGCAGTGCTGCGATCCGTCATCATCCCGGCATCTCCTCGAGCCTGCGGCGCCCTGACGGCGCCTCCTCGTTCAGCTGTCCGATGCGGTCCGCCCTCCGGGAGCGGACCGCACTGATTCAGACTGTATTGCCCATCACTGTTCCCGTGTGTGCTCACAGTCACGGTGCGTCGGATG
Source organism: Kocuria palustris (assembly GCF_007666205.1). Taxonomy (GTDB): domain Bacteria; phylum Actinomycetota; class Actinomycetes; order Actinomycetales; family Micrococcaceae; genus Kocuria; species Kocuria palustris_A. The sequence continues at coordinate 400 of NZ_VDOR01000004.1, read as the reverse complement.
ATGTCGCCGACCCGGGCGCCGCCTGCACATGCCGCCGCCCGGGGCCTGACCCGCGGCGGAGCCTGCCGGCGCAGGGTCGAGGCCCCCCGACATGTGCACGACACCGCGAGCTCGCGGCCCGAATGGGGGACAGCTGTGTGAGACTCTCCTGTGAGTTCCCCAGCAGGCGAGTGAAAGGGTGAGCGATGCCGCTGACCGTCATGCCCATCTACGGCACCCGTCCGGAGGCCATCAAGATGGCCCCGATCGTGAAGGCGCTGCAGGCCTCTCCCGACTTCGAGTGCGTCGTGACCGTCACCGGCCAGCACCGGGAGATGCTCGATCAGGTCAACGAGATGGCGGATTCAAGCGGTGAGCGCAAGGAACTCTGCGAGCTTCTCTGATGGTGTCAGATAGCCCA
>NZ_VDOR01000049.1 GCF_007666205.1 Kocuria palustris | reverse complement strand
TGAATCGCCCCGGGTCTGGTGGAGGCTCTGATTCCACGGGAGGATGAGGAGCATGGCAGCACCGAGGAAGTACCCGGACGAGCTTCGGGAGAGAGCCACGAGGATGGCTGTTCAGGCGCGACGGGATCCATCGACGAGGTCGGGCACGTTCCGTCGTGTGGGCGAGCAGCTCGGGATCAATCCCGAGACTCTGAGGAATTGGGTCGTGCAGGCCGAGGTTGACGAGGGGCACCGTCCCGGGACCACGACCAGCGAGTCCCAACGCCTGGTCGAGCTGGAGAAGGAAGTGTGTGAGCTGCGCCGGGCGAACTCGAT
>NZ_VDOR01000048.1 GCF_007666205.1 Kocuria palustris | reverse complement strand
AGGAGCCCGTTCCTCATCTCATCGACGCACCCGCGCCAAGAACCTCATGACCCACAACAGCTAAGGATCCCGACAGCCTCCGATCGCTGGAGGAGAAGTCCAGCGACTGGCGCCTCCAGGCATCGGCCCTCGGGCATACCGCCCAGGACGTCGTCGCCGCTGCCACAGGCCACGAGCCCACGATCACCGCTGCCTCCGATCCGCAGCCGGAGACCCTGGAGGAGATCGCCTCACGGGCAGTCACCGCCGTCGCCGTCCAGCGCACCACCTTCACCCGCGCCAACGTTCACGCCGAGATCTCCCGCTCCCTAGCTGTTGTGGGTCATGAGGTTCTTGGCGCGGGTGCGTCGATGAGATGAGGAACGGGCTCC
>NZ_VDOR01000047.1 GCF_007666205.1 Kocuria palustris | reverse complement strand
GGCTCTTCGCAGATGAGGGTGTAGAAGCTGACGGCGCGGCGGTGTCGGGATAGAAGTCGAGGTCTCCCGAGGATGGAAGTTCTCACACTGCCCATCCGGAAGACCTCGACGTGCACGACGCTACCTTCACTCGCCCTGACCTGACCACGTTCTGCCGACTGGATGAGCTCGGTCTCGAAGCCGTTGGGCAACGGCTCGAGCCCGACCGCGCGGTGATCGCTTGCCGCGTCGTCGAGCTCGACCAGTGGTGCCGTCGCTGCGGCTGCGAAGGGGTTCCGCGGGACACGGTGGTCCGGCGGCTTGCGCACGAACCGCTCGGGTGGCGACCCACGACCCTGGAGGTCGTCGTGCGTCGCTACCGCTGCACCGACTGCTGCCATGTATGGCGACAGGACACCAGCCTGGCGGCCGAACCACGGGCGAAGCTGTCGCGCCGCGGGCTGCGCTGGGCACTAGA
>NZ_VDOR01000046.1 GCF_007666205.1 Kocuria palustris | reverse complement strand
GACCTGGTCCTTCTTCTCCGGGATCACTGCCCGAATGCCTCGCGATCGCAGGTACTCGCGATTCGCCCTGGACCCATAAGCACGATCAGCGAGAACGGTATCCGGACGAGTGCGAGAGCGACCGCCACCAGCCCGCGGCACTCGAATATCGGCAAGGACCTGCGGCAGGATCACCCCGTCGTGGCGCTGTCCACCGGTGACCACCACTGCCAGGGGGCGGCCATTGCCGTCGACGGCATGATGGATCTTCGTCGTCAGCCCACCGCGCGAGCGACCGATGCCATGCCCGGTCGGCTCACACTCCTGATCGGGCAGATTCTTGTAATTCGACGTAGCCCCTGTGTCTTGGTCAGGGCGCGTCGTGTTCGTTGCATGCTGGTGGCCACGATTGATGGTGCCATCCACGGAGACGTTCCAGTCGATATCACCGGCAGCATCAGCATCAGAAAGTACGTGGGCCAGCACCCGGTCCCAGGTGCCATCGGCGGCGTAGCGGCGGTGACGTTTCCA
>NZ_VDOR01000045.1 GCF_007666205.1 Kocuria palustris | reverse complement strand
GACGTCAACTGGAAACCGAGCCATAGGTCAGGTCAAGATGTCACCTCTCCGTGCGGCAGTCCCGATCCCGCTCAGGCGGAGATGCGAAGGTGTCCGCATACGCAATCGACCCGGAGGCTAGCAATGCCCAAGTCCGTGACCCTGATTCGTTCCAACGCGCTGTCGGACGCAGCGGAGTACGCCTACGCCGCAACCGCACCCGCGGAAGCACGCCTGATCTTCCTGGCAGGATCGTGCCCACTGAACCGCGACGGATCGACCTGCGGTGAAGGTGACTTCGCAGGACAGGCCGCCAAGTGCATCGAGAACATGAAGGTCGCCCTCGGAGAGGCTGACGCCGCACTAGAGGACGTCATTGCCACCCGTGTGCTCGTCGCCTCTTCCGATCAGGCCGATCTCGTGGCGGCATGGGAGGTCGTCCGCGACGCATTTGGTGACCATGACGTGCCGAGCACGCTGATCGGTGTTGCCGCACTCGGATACGACCACCAGCTCGTGGAAGTCGAAGCCACAGCCGCCGTGATCGACTGACGCTGAATCGCCCCGGGTCTGGTGGAGGCTCTGATTCCACGGGAGGATGAGGAGCATGGCAGCACC
>NZ_VDOR01000044.1 GCF_007666205.1 Kocuria palustris | reverse complement strand
AAGTAGGCCAGTACGTCGTCGGCTCGCTTCTTCAGTGTTCGCCCCAGCGTGATGACCTCGGTGAGCGCCTTCGGGACGCCGTGGCTGACCGAGTCGATCAGTTTGACCATTAGCTCGCGGCCACGACGCCGGTCCTGCTCGCGGTAGGCGGCGATCATCCGCTGGTAGACGCCCCAGGTTGCCTCGACTTCGACATGTGCATCGACGCTGAATAGGCCGTGCAGGCGGTCGTTCTGCTTGTCGGTGAGCAGGTCAGCTCCCGTGTGCAGGGTTCGCCGCGCCCGGTATAGCGGGTCGTCCTTGCGGCCGCGGTGGCCCTGGGTGTGCTGCTGGACCCGGCGGCGGCAACGGTCCAGTGCATCGCCGGCCAGCCGGACGACGTGGAAGGGATCCATCACCGCGACCGCGTCGGGCAGCGCCTCGGCGGTGGCGGTCTTGAAGCCGGTGAACCCGTCCATCGCGACCACCTCGATCGCGTCGCGCCACGCCTGCGGTCGCTCGGCGAGCCAAGTCTTGAACGCCTGCTTGGAGCGGCCCTCGACCATGTCCAGCAGCCGTGCTGGTCCGGTGCCCTCACGGATGCCGGTCAGGTCGATGACCACGGTGACGTACTTGTCGCCGCGGCGGGTGTGCCTCCAGACGTGCTCATCGACGCCGACGACCTTCACCCCGTCGAACCTGTGCTCGTCGTCGATCAGGACGCGCTTGCCCTCGGCCAGGACGGCGAGGTTGGCGGTGTTCCACGCGACCCCGAGCCCCTCGGCGACGCGGGCGACGGTGAGGTGCTGGACCACGATGCCCTCTAGT
>NZ_VDOR01000043.1 GCF_007666205.1 Kocuria palustris | reverse complement strand
ATTGGCAGGGGCCGGGACGCGTGAGGCCGGGGGATGATCGCCACAGGCGGTATGGGGCCGATGGTAATTGAAGTGGTTCACCCACACCCCGATCGCGTCCCGGCGGGCCTGCTCGCTGGAATAGGGGCGGGCGTAGAGGACCTCGTCGGCCAGCAGGCGGTTGTACCGCTCCACCTTCCCGTTGTGCCGCGGCGTGTAGGGCTTGATGCGCTGGTGGCGGCCGGCGAGGGCTTCCACGCAGCGGGTGAAGTCGCGGGCCCGGTAGTTGGCGCCGTTGTCGGTCACGACCCGGTGCAGCCGCCTGATGCCATGGGCGGCGAAGAAGGCCCTCGCCCGGCAGAAGAACCCGATCGTGGTCACCGCCTTCTCGTCGTCGAGGGCTTCGGTGTAGGCCAGCCGCGAGAAGCCGTCCACGGCGGAGTGCAGGTAGGTGTAGCCGACCTTCGCTCCGGGCCCGCGCTTGGCCGCCTTCGCGGCGGTGGATCCGCGGCCGTGGGCCCGCCAACCGCCGCCGTCGGGGATCTTGCCGACCTTCTTCACATCCAGGTGGACCATGTGCCCGGGCCAGGCGGCGCGGATGCGTCCCGGGGCCCTGCGGGAGTTCTCGCCTGCGGGGGTGAGGTCGCGCAGCCGGGAGATCCCGAGTCGGTGCAGCCAACGGCCCACGGTACGCAGACTGATCGCCACGGCGCGGTCGGCCAGGTGACGGTGGATGCGCCGCGCCGACCATTTGCGGCCCCGGCGGAGCGTCTCGATAAGGTCGACGACCGCCGCCGGGGTGCGGGTGCTGCTGTGCCGCGGGGTCGAGGGCCGGTCGGTGAGCCCGGCTTCGCCGGACTCGAGGTAGCGGGCCACCCAGGTCGCCACCGTGGGCCGGCTGACGCGGAACTCGGCGGCCACGTGGGCCTTGGGGATCCCGTCGTCGAGGTGGCGCAACACCATG
>NZ_VDOR01000042.1 GCF_007666205.1 Kocuria palustris | reverse complement strand
CACCATCGGAAGCTAGCGACCAAGAGTGGAAACCTAACCGTAGGGCAGGTCAAACTGTCACCTATCCATGCGGCAGTCCCATGTTCCCAGTTCCGGTAGAGGTCGCGGTGCAGAGAGTCGAGGAAGAACATTCTCGGTATCGACGGTCTCGTGTCGGGATCGGCTGGCGCGTGGTAATCGAGGTGCTCGGCGATGACGGCATGGCCGGTGTGGTTCCAGGCGAGCACGTCGCCGCGGCGTCCGAGCACGATCGCGGGCACGCTCTCCCCCAACGAGCGGAGCAAGGTCAGCACGGGTGGGGCGGGGGTCTCCGATGCGGGACGGACGAGCCGGGGCATGGCGGGTCGGTGGGCGAGGTTGCGCAGGTGGGTCAGCTCGGCTTTGTCGAGGCCGAGCACACGGGCGAGCGCATCGACGACCTGAGGTGAGGCGGTTCCTGCCTGGTCCTGCTCCAGCCTGGTGTAGTAGCCGACGCTCACGCCGGCGAGCTGAGCGAGCTCCTCGCGTCGTAGGCCGGGCACACGGCGGATTGCGCCGTAGGCGCGAAGGCCGACCTCGTCCGGGGTGACGCGGTCGCGTCGTGTCTTGAGGAACACGCCGAGGGTATCGGTCTGCATGTCTTCGATGGTATGCCGCGACGGGCACGTCGAGCCTGCACCTGTCACGTGTACCCACGACAGAGGGATGGCTGTTGCCGGGTCGCGTTTCGAGGATGGGACGTATGAGTGAAGCAAAAGACCCCTCGTCATTAGTATCGGCGACCTCCCAGACAGCAGCGTCATCGGAAAAAGCCGGTCGGCGGGCCTGGATCGGGCTGCTGATTGTGCTCGGCCCCGTCCTGCTGGTCTCGATGGACGGCTCGGTGCTGTTCCTGGCCATGCCTACGATCACCCACGCCCTCGCTCGGGACTGCCGCACGAACAGGTGACAGTTGGGGTGTCAGGCCGCGAGGTCCACGGCCGGGTTCA
>NZ_VDOR01000041.1 GCF_007666205.1 Kocuria palustris | reverse complement strand
CGATCCTGAGGTCGGCGTCGGCTTTTTTCGCGGCGGAGCTCGACCGTCCACAGCGTTGATCGTGGAGTACATAGACCAGCACAAGCATGAGTTCGGCGTCGAGCCGATCTGTCGGACGCTGACCGCAGCGGGCACGCAGATCGCGCCGAGCACGTACTACGCGTTCAAGACCCGCCCACCCTCGAGACGGGCAGTGCGCGACGAGGAACTGCTGGTCCAGATCCACCGCGTCCATGCGGCGAACTTCGGCGTCTACGGGGCGAAGAAGGTCCATGCCCAGTTGCTGCGGGAGGGCATCTCGGTGGCGCGTTGCACGGTCGAGCGGCTCATGCGCGTCGCGGGGTTGCGAGGGATCAGCCGGGCCAAGGGCCCACGCACCACGATCTCCGGTCGCGGCCCCGACAATCGACCTGACCTGGTCGAACGTGACTTCACGGCGACTGCTCCGAACCAGTTGTGGGTCGCGGATATCACCTACTGCCGCACCTTCGCCGGCTGGGTGTATGCCGCGTTCGTCATCGACGTGTTCTCCCGCCGCGTGGTCGGCTGGCAGCTGTCGAAGTCGCTACGAACCGACCTTGCGCTGGACGCGCTCGAGATGGGCATCTGGACCCGCGATCACGCAGGCCAGGCCGTCACCGGGCTCACGCATCACAGCGATAAGGGCGTTCAATACGTCGCCATCCGCTACACCGAGCGTCTTGCTGAGGCCGGCGCGGTCGCCTCGGTCGGCTCCACCGGCGACTCGTATGACAACGCCCTGGCCGAGGCCTTCAACTCGCTGTTCAAGGCAGAACTGGTCCGTAACCTCGGGCCCTGGAAGAACATCGACGACCTCGAGATCGCGACCGCGGAATACATCGACTGGTTCAATCACCGGCGTCTGCACGGCGAGATCGGCATGATTCCGCCCGTCGAGCTCGAGGACGTCTACCATCACAACAACCCCGCACCGGCACCCGCCGACGCGGCACTTGCGAGCCTCTAACAAACCCGGGGCGATTCA
>NZ_VDOR01000040.1 GCF_007666205.1 Kocuria palustris | reverse complement strand
AGGTGACAGTTTGACCTGCCCTACGGTTAGGTTTCCACTCTTGGTCGCTAGCTTCCGATGGTGGTGAGTGCCCGCGGGGGTGCCGGCGAGGTCGTAATCGTGGGGTGTCGCGTACTCGAGGCAGGAGTGCCGGCGACGACGGTTGTAGAACACCTCGATGTACTCGAAGATCGCGTTCGCGAGCTCGATGCGCGTCTTCCACTTCTTCCGGTTCAGCAGCTCGATCTGCATCGTCGACCAGAACGACTCCATCATCGCATGGTCGAGGCCATCGCCGACGGTCCCGAACGACGGCAGCAGTCCCGCTGAACGGATCTTCTGAGTGAAGACCCAGGAGGTGAACTGGACTCCGTGATCCGCATGAACGATCCCTCCGGTCCCTGGCTGACGTGCACGGATTGCCATGTCCAGAGCGTTCACGACCAGGGTGGAGTCCTGTGTGGAGTCGATAGCCCAGCCGATGATCTTGCGGGGACAAGCATCCAGCACGGCGGCGCAGTAGATCTTGCCCTCCCGGGTGGGATGCTCGGTGATGTCCGTGACCCACAGCTCGTTCAGCGCGAGACGGTGGAACTTGCGGTTGACCAGGTCGTCCGCTGTGGCGACCCCCTTTGAGTCGCTTGATTCTGGCTGGGCCTGGAAGGCCACCGATTCCGGCGCGAGTCATGAGGACGCAGATGAGCCGGCTGGAACACGGAATGTTCATTCCGATGGTGAGCTCGGCGTGGATGCGGCGGTAGCCGTAGGTGCCGCGGGAGGCGACGTGGATCTCCCGGATCAGGCCGGTCAGCCAGCGGCGGCGCAGCTCAGTGGCACTGGTCGGGCGCTTTCGGTACCGGTAGTAGCCCTGACGGGAGACGCCCAGTAGGCGGCAGCAGGTGCTTGTGGGTGCCCCGGCGTCGACGAGTCGGTCGATCACCGGGTGCGCCCTTTTGGGGCAACTCCTCCCTCCTCGTCGAGCCACGTCGCGGCCCGGCGGAGGATCGCGATCTCCTGCTCGAGCTGGCGGACACGGCCGCGCGCCGCGCGGAGCTCGGCAGATTCCTGGCTGCTTAGT
>NZ_VDOR01000003.1:196721-376441 GCF_007666205.1 Kocuria palustris | reverse complement strand
GTGGCGATCATCCCCCGGCCTCACGCGTCCCGGCCCCTGCCAATAACGTCATGCCCTCTTACAGCTAGCGGTGCCGCGGGACGGGAGGATGGCACGCAACGTCAGCGCTCGAAGAGCCGTCGATAGGGACTGCCGCACGATCAGGTCAGGTCAAGATGACCTGACCTATCCATGCGGCAGTCCCTCCTCACCTGACGTGCCACTCAGTGTTCCCCGAGATGACGACACACGATCGACGTCCCGCCCTGTCCCATCGCGAGAGGCCGATTCTTCCCGTCCGTCACTATGACCGAGCGTCTCTCCACCGCTCCAACGCCCTTGCAGTGAATCTTCGACCGGTCGCGGGGAAGGTCGCAGCCTGCGAGGAAGCAAAAGGGTCGGCAGCGACGTCGAAGGGAGGGCCCCCTGCGAGGATCAGCGGATGCGTTAAGCGGGTCATAACTGCACGAATGATCATTCTGCGTCGCTACTTTGCGGTCACTTCCCGGCTTGCACGGGTGTGTTCCCCCAGGTCGGAGAAGTGTTATCCACACCCTGGACCAAGGTCCATGTACCGCCTGCCCCCTGAGCTCTAGATTCCTCGGCAATCGGGGTTGTCGAGCGGATGGGGGTCCGTGATGGCTGCAGTGCTGCAGGGGCAGACGCGCCCACGGGGCTTGTCTGCGGTGCGTGGGCGTCGTCGAGCCGGACAGGTCGAGGAGTCGCAGCTCAGCTCACGGGTGATCGCCGAGGTCCGCGAGCAGGTGCGTCGTCGGGGTCTGGATCCGTTCGATGCGCCCACCGAGGTGGCCTCGATCGTCGACGCCGTCCTGAATGAGCACGATCAGATCTCGGCGCGCACGGGCTCCGCGTCGTTCGAGGACCTGGAGGAGGTCCGCCATCGGATCCTGGACGCTGTCGCCGGCTTCGGGGTGCTGCAGCCGCTGCTCGACGACGACTCGATCGAGGAAGTGTGGATCAACGGCCCCGATGAGGTGTTCGTGGCCCGCAGCGGAGAGTCCGAGCTGACGGGGCTGCACGTGGAGCCGGAGGAGGTCCGGCAACTGGTGGAGCGGATGCTGCGACGCTCCGGCCGACGCCTGGATCTCAGCTCGCCGTTCGTGGACGCCTCCCTTCCCGACGGCTCGCGCCTGCACGTGGTCATTCCGGATGTCACCCGTGAGCACTGGTCGGTGAACATCCGCAAGTTCGTGGTGGCGGCACGACGGATCGCGGACATGGTCCGACTGGGCTCCATGAGCCAGGAGGCGGGGACGTTCCTCTCGGAGGCCACGCGGGCGGGGCTGAACATCCTGGTCTCCGGAGCCACGCAGGCGGGCAAGACCACCATGCTCAACTGCCTGTGCGCGCAGATCGACCCGCGGCAGCGCGTGGTCACGGTCGAGGAGATCTTCGAGCTGCAGATCCCGCTGCGCGACGTGGTCGGGATGCAGTGCCGGCAGGCGAACCTCGAGGGCACCGGCGAGATCCCCATGCGGCGGCTCGTGAAGGAGGCACTTCGGATGCGACCTGATCGGCTGATCGTGGGGGAGGTCCGCGAGGCCGAGTCCCTGGACATGCTCATCGCGCTGAACGCCGGCCTCCCGGGGATGGCCAGCCTGCATGCGAATTCCGCGAGGGACGCCGTCACCAAGATCTGCACGCTGCCGCTGCTCGCGGGCGAGAACATCTCCTCGGCGTTCGTGGTGCCCACCGTGGCCGCGTGCTTCGATCTGGTGGTCCACTGCCGTCGTCGCCCCGACGGGCACCGAGAGGTGGAGGAGATCCTGGCCGTCGGCACCCGGGTCGAGAACGGGATCATCGAGACGTCGACTCTGTTCCATCGGGTCGGCGGCGATTTGGTCGCAGCCGGTGCCGAGGTTCCGGCCCCGGGGAAGTTCGCTCTTGCGGGCATCTCCACCGAGCAGGTGCGCGAGTGCCTGGGCCGCAGCCGTGACGACGGGTCGGGACGATGATCACCGGTGTCCTGCTCGGGCTGCTGCTCGGGGCCGGACTGTGCCTGATCTGGTGGTCGTTCTGGACCCAGGTCACGCCGCGTGCGCAACGACGGCGTCGTGAGGGACTTCTGCGCCGGCGCCTGGATCGTGCCGGGATGCATGCGGTGCGCCCCGGCTCGTTCGTGCTGCTGTCCGTCGTCGTGGCGGCCCTGGCCGCGGTGATCGTGTGGGCCGTGTCCGGGGGTGCGGTGTTCGGCCTGTGCGCGGGCATCGTGTCGCTGTTCGTCCCGTGGTCCCTGCTGGGGCGGCGCATGCGCCGTCGCTCGCACCAGCTGCGCACCGTGTGGCCGGACGTGGTGGACATGCTGCGCTCGGCGATCCGCGCGGGGCTCTCGCTGCCCGAGGCCCTGGCCCAGCTGCAGCACCGGGGCCCGGAGATCGTGCAGCCGGCCTTCGAGCGCTTCGCCGGCGACTACCGGGCCACTGGGCAGTTCCTCCCGGCGCTGGACGCCCTCAAGGAGGAGCTCGCCGATCCGGTGGCCGACAACATCATCGAATCCCTGCGCGTCACCCGGGAGGTGGGCGGCACGGACCTGGGTCGGCTGCTCGGCACGCTCTCCGAGTTCCTGCGCGAGAACTCGCGGACCCGCAGCGAGCTGGAGGCCCGGCAGTCGTGGACGGTCAATGCGGCGCGGCTGTCCGTGGCCGCGCCCTGGCTCATCCTGCTGCTCATGGCCAGCCAGCCGGCGGCCGTGAGCGCCTATGACAGCCCGGCTGGCGCGGTCGTGCTGCTCGGCGGTCTGGCGATCTCCGCGATCGCCTATCGCCTCATGCTGCGCCTCGGTGCTCTGCCCGAACCGGAGCGGGTGCTCCGATGAGCCTGCCTTTCGCCATCCCGCTGATCATCGGCACCGTGCTGGGGCTCGGGCTGTGGCTGATGCTCGTGCCCGCGCCGTCCAGCTCCCGTCGTCGCTTCACGCGTCGAGTGGTGATGCAGATGCGCGCCACGGATCCAGCGGTTCGCCATGCCGAACACGTGCGCACCCGCGACCAGCGCGGACTGCTGGCCATCGGCATGGCACTGGCCTCTCCGGTGGGACTGGGGCTGGGGCGGCGCCTCGGCGGGGATGCCCAGCGTCAGCTCCTGCGCAGGCTGGAGCGCGAGGGGGCGGGCCGCAGCCTCGCCGACTACCGGACGGAGCAGGTCCTCTGCGCCTTGGCCGGTGCGGTCATCGGCGGCGTCTGGGGCGCGGCGGCTGTCCTGCGACTCGGTGCGCCGGGGCCTGCGGTCCTGCTGCTGCTCATCGGCGGTGCGCTCAGCGGGGCCTGGGCCCGCAGCTGGTGGCTCGGGAACCGGATCTCCGGCCGCGAGACCCGCATGCTCGCCGAGTTCCCCGCGATCGCCGAGCTTCTGGCCCTGTCCGTCGGCGCAGGCGAGTCCACCCTGGGCGCCCTCGAGCGCGTGAGCCGGATCGCCGATGGAGTGCTGGCAGAGCAGTTCCGCTCCGTGCTCGATCGCACCCGCTCCGGTATCCCGCTGACCGAGTCGCTGCAGGAGTTCGCCGACCGGGTCGAGGTCACGCACATCTCCCGCTTCGTCGCGGGCATCGCCGTGGCCATGGAGCGCGGCACGCCGCTCGCCGAGGTCCTGCGCTCACAGGCCCAGGACGTCCGCGACCAGGACAAGCGCGAGCTCATGGAGATGGCCGGGCGCAAGGAGATCGCCATGATGGTGCCCCTCGTCTTCATGGTGCTTCCGCTGTCCGTGCTCTTCGCCGTGTTCCCGGGCATCGCCGTCCTCCAGCTGGGCCTCTGATGCGTCCCCGCACTCGGTCGCCGCCCGCGGCAGCACGACCTGCTCTCCCCATCCCAGCACCGCTCCGACTCTCCCGAAAGGCAGCCCGATGACCCGCAGAAGCTCCCTCGACTCCGTCCGTATCAGCCGCGCTCCGTCGGATCCCGCCGCGCGCCTCGTCATCTTCCCGCCGTCGCCGTCGCCGTCTCCGTCGGACGGTCCCGACCGCGGCGACGTCCCCGGCTGGGTGATGCTCACCCTCATGTCCGCCGTCCTCGTGGCCGGTCTGCTCCTCATCGCCCAGCCGGCATTGGAGGGGCTCTTCAACGATGCGATCTCACGGGTGACCGGTGGCTGACCCAGCGGCCTCGCCGCGGCCCGCCGACGGCACGGACGCGGGCTCGGTGGTCGCCGAATGGGCGATGGTCGCGGGCCTGAGCGCCGTCCTCTTCGCGATCACCCTCCAGCTGGTCTTCGCCCTGCACGTGCGCAATGTGCTGATCGACTCCGCATCGCACGGCGCGCGCTACGGGACGCTGGCCGATCGGGGGCCGGCGGATGCCGAGGCCCGGGCTCGTGAGCTGATCGGCGGATCGATCGGCGAGCGCTTCGCCGGCGACGTCACTGCAGTGCCCGCCGAGGTGCAGGGGTCCCCGACGCTCGAGGTCCGTGTCGTGGCACCGCTGCCCGTCATCGGGCCCTTCGGCCCGCCCGGAGCCATCGAGGTGAGCGGCCATGCCGTCGACTGGTCGTGACGGCTCCGACCGCCCATGCCGCGAGGAGGCCGACGACGGGTCTGCGATCGTCGAGTTCATCCTGCTCGGAGCGATCCTGCTGGTACCGATCCTGATCTTCGTCGGGGTGCTGGCGCAGGCCCAGGCGGCCGCGTTCGCAGCCGTGTCCGCAGCTCAGCAAGGGGCTCAGGTGCTGGCCACACAGCCGGCCGGGGAGGTCACCACGGCCCAGGTCCAGGCTGCGGCCGCGCTGCCGGCCGCCGATCAGGGGTTCGACGACGGTGAGGTGACCGTCTCGGTGACCTGCTCGGACGGGGCATGCCAGAAGCCCGGTGCGACAGCGACCGTGACGGCGGCGGCGACCGTCGAGCTGCCGCGCATCCCGTTCGTGGGGACGGTCGGCATCGCCGAGATGGAGCACTCCTCGACGATCGTGATCGGACGGTACTCATGAGCCGGCCGAGGGCTGACGAGGACGACGGGCAGATCTCGATCCTGGTGATCGGGATGATGCTCATCCTGCTGCTGGCCATGATCGTGGTCATGGCCGTGACCTCCGTCCACCTGGCGGAGCGGAAGCTTCAGGTCCATGCCGATCACGCGGCACTCGGCGCTGCCGACACGTTCACGCAGCTCCACGGCACGGAGGGCACGGGGACCGCGCCCACCGCGGTGCTCGACGACGCGTCGGTCTCCGGGGCCGCCGAGTCCTACCTGCTGAGCGTGGAGGCAGAGCACGATCTCGACGGTCTGGCGATCGGCACGGGGACAGGCTCCACGGACGGCCGTACGGCGCGGGTGCATCTCACCGCGGTGGCCCGACCGCCGGTGGTCGCCTGGATCGTGCCCGCGGGGATCCCCGTCGAAGCCACCGGCGAGGCCAGAGCCGAGTTCGGGCGCTGACGCCGCAGGCCCAGGTGTCGACGCCCGCCGATCCGCACGTCGTGCTCACCCCGAGCCTGCTCAGCCCCAGGCGCGCGTCAGCAGGTCGTCGAAGCTTCGCGGCTCCTCCAGCTCGGGCAGCTCGAGGCGGCCCCCGGCCGCGAAGCCGCACAGACGACGATTCGCGGTCATCACCCAGTTGGATCCCGGGCACCCGAGCGGCGTCAGCTCCTTGATGCCCATGGTGTAGAGCTCCGGGTCTCGGAACGGAGCGAGCGTCTCGCGCAGCAGGGCCTGGATCTCCGGAACGACCAGCAGGTCCCAGGAGCACCGGTGGATGCGCCGGACGACCTTGATGCCGTCGAGGAACCCGATCATGCCTTCCGGTCCCGTGAGATCCGCCCACACGCTGAGATGACCGGGCGGCACGGTGCAGACCGTGTCGACCGCCAGGAGCATGTCCTCGATGATGCGCGTCGCGGTGAGCAGCTCGAACTGCAGGAGATCGTCGGCGGTGTCGTGCGCGCCCCTGTCCTGCGTGGGCGAGAGCAGCCGGCCGAGGACGCCGCGGGGCCCAGGAGAGCTCTCTTCCACGGGGATCTCGAAGCTCAGGCGATACGCTCCCGCCTCATCCGTTCGGATGCCGCACCGGACCTGTGCCCTGGAGGACGCGGCCATGCTGCGCGGCTGTGCGGTGAAGATCTCATCGGCCAGGGCGGCGCAGGCCTCGAAAGCGGTGCGGGTGAGGTGGTCGAAGACGAGGCGCGGTCTGAGTCTGATCGTCCGGTACTCGACCAGCACCGCGTCGAAGGCATGGAGCGGCTGAGCGGAGGAGAGCTGGGGGGTTTGCGTCATGACCGTTCTGGGTGGGGGTGCCGCAGAGCTCAGCAGGGGGGATCTGGGCTGGAGCCTCGGGGCAGTCGAGGTCCGGGGCGGCGCGGGCAGGAAACTCCTCCACGATAGATAAATGCACTTATGAATCGGAATTGGTTGCCGATTGGTTGCATGCGAAACGAATTGGGTGCCGATGTCGAGATGCTCGCACGGACGGGCGGGCATCGAACGCCGGCGGAGCGCGAAGTGCTCGACGCGGCACGTGCCGCGGCAGTGGCAGTCGACGAGCGCGACCCGCAGCGAGGGCGAGGTGAGCGCCCCTCACTCGAACTGCGCGAAGTCCGGCGTCCGCTTCTGCGCGAAGGCCTCGAGGGCCTCCTGCGCCTCGGGGCTGCGCAGACGCTGCGCGAAGACCTCGATCTCCGTCTCCATGCGCTCCAGGAGGGCGGGGACATCGCGCATGAGCCGCTTGGTCTCGGCCAGTGACCGGGCGGAGCGGGCGACGAGCTCGCCGGCCAGTCGGGAGGCCTCCTCACCGACCCGATCCGAGGGGACCGCGGAGGTGGCCATGCCTGCGGACAGGGCCTCCTGGGCGCTCAGCGGCTGACCCAGGGCGACCATCGCGAAGGCCCGGGCGTGGCCGAGGCGCTGGGGGAGCAGCAGGGTCGAGCAGGCCTCGGGCACCAGGGCGAGGTCCACGAACGGCGCGGTCAGGGAGGCGTCGTCGGCCATGACGACGAGGTCGCAGTGCAGCAGCATCGTGGTGCCGACACCCACGGCACGGCCCTGCACCGCGGCGATGAGGGGCACGGGGCAGCGGATCAGGGCCCGCAGGAACCGGGTCACCGGCCAGTCGCCGCTCGGGCGGTCGTCGCCGGCCAGCTGCGCGAAGTCGGACAGGTCGTTCCCGGCCGTGAACAGCGCGCCCTCGGCGTGCAGGACGACCACGCGGACCTCGGGGTCGGAGGCCGCGCGCTCGAGGGCCTCGGCCAGACCGGTGTACATGTCGTGGGTGAGCGCATTGCGCTTGTCCGCCCGGTCGAGCACGACGGTGAGCACGCGGTCCTCGAACGAGGCGCGGATGTCCTGGGCCATGGGGCTCCTCCTGCGGATCGGCCGTCGCGCGGGATGCGCACGATGCAGTGATGCACGCCACTATCCCACGCGCCGAGCGCGGAGGCGATCATCGGAGGCCGGAGGTGATCTACAGTCAGCAGATGCAGGACATGACGCACATCACCGAGGAGCGCGATCGCATGGCCCCCGCAGACGACCTCATCATGGGCACGCCGTCCACCATGGGCGACGACGAGCAGCTGACCACCACCCGGCTGCTGCGCGATGCCGCCCGGACCTACGGCGACCAGGAGATCCGGTACCGGACCGACGACGGGGTCTGGCAGACCACGGACTACGCGCGCACCTGGCAGCGGGTGCTGCGCATGGGCTCGGCGCTGAGCGAGCTGGGCATCGGCCCCGGCTCCAAGGTCGGGCTGCTGCTGTGGAACGGCCTGCACCACTTCGAGTCGTACTTCTCCGTGCCGCTGACCGGCGCCACCATGGTCCAGCTCAACCTGCGCCTGGCGCCGAAGGACTTGGCCTACGTGATCGAGCACAGCGGCGTGTCCGTGATCGTCATCGACCACTCGCTGCTCGACCTGGCTCGTTCGCTGCGCCAGCACGTCTCGGAGGAGATCCGCTGGATCGTCGCCTCCCACGACGACGTCGAGCCGGAATGGCGGGAGGTCGCGGAGCCGAGCAGCTACGAGCAGCTCGTGGAGCGCTCCGAGCCGCTGGCGCGGATCCCGAACATGTCGGAGCGCAGCGCATCGGGCGCCTGCTACACCACGGGCACGACGGGCCGGCCCAAGGGCGTCTACTACTCGCACCGCTCCGTGTGGCTGCATGCCGCGGCGGTGGCCTGCAACGGAGGGATCACCATGGACGACGGCGTCCTGATGCTGACCCCGATGTTCCACGTCCAGTGCTGGGGCCTGCCCTATGCCGCGACCATGGTCGGCGCGCGCGTGATCCTGCCCGGGCGCTTCGACCTGGGGGACATGGATGCGCTGATCGACTCGATCATCGAGTGCGGCGTGACGTTCTCCCCGGCCGCCCCGGCGATCCTCATGCCCATGCTGCGCGCGCTCAAGCGCCGGGAGGACCCGCCGCGGCTGGACCGGCTGCGCTTCATCAGCGGCGGCAGCGAGCCGCCGGTCTCGATGGTCCGCCAGTTCCACGAGCTCACGGGCGCCGAGGTCATGCATCTCTACGGCGCCACCGAGACCTCGCCCCTGGTGACCATCAACCGCATGAAGCCCTCGGTGGCCGCCAAGGTCTCCGAGGACGAGGCCTGGGAGATGCGCAAGTACCAGGGCCTCGTGCCGGCCGGCGTCGAGGTGAAGCTCGTGGACCCCACGGGGGAGGAGCTGGCATGGGACGGCGAGACGGTGGGGGAGTTCCGCTACCGCGGCCCGTGGATCACCCGGGCCTACGCCGACAATCCCGAGGCGAACGCATCCGCCTTCGACGAGGAGGGCTTCTGGCGCAGCGGCGACATGGGCTATCTGACGGAGCACGGCTATCTGAAGATCACGGATCGGCTCAAGGATGTGATCAAGTCCGGTGGGGAGTGGATCTCGTCGATCGATATGGAGAACCAGCTGATGGCGATCGACGGCGTGGTGGAGGCCACGGTGATCGGGGTGCCGCATCCGAAGTGGGAGGAGCGGCCGCTGGCGCTGGTGGTGCGCTCGGAGGGCTCGGGGGTGACCGACGAGTCGGTGCGCGAGCATCTGTCCGGGACGTTCGCGTCGTGGCAGCTGCCGGATGAGATCCGCTTCGTGGACGAGATCGCCCGCACCAGCGTCGGGAAGATCAACAAGCGCAAGCTGCGCGACGAGTTCTCCGACGCCTACGCCGAGCAGTCCTGAGCCCGCAACCCATGCGATCCTCCGAATCCGCTGGGCGATGAAGCGGGCTCTCATCTGCCGTCCCTAGGGTCTGGGCCGTCAGGGGGCGCCGCTGCGGCTCCCCGTCGGCAGCCTTCCGAGAGGACCCTCCCGTGCAGAGCCGCCCGCTTCCCACGACCCAGCCCCCGGCCGGGACCGAGAACGATCCGCGATCGGCCCGCAGGCCGCGGCCGGCGCGGCTGAGCATCGGCGTGCTCGCGCTGAGCCTGACGCTGGCGGGCTGCTCGGGCGGGTCGGAGGGAGCCGAGGGACGGCAGGGCGCCGCCGGGCAGGAGCCTGCTGACGCCCGGGAGACAGCCGGCGGCCAGGAGCTGACCGGCGCAGGGGACTACGAGTTCTCGCACGGCGACCAGGAGCTCGACGTGCACTACTCGAACGAGGCCGCCGACCCTGCGACCGCACGGATCGTCGTGGTCATGCACGGCACCGGCCGCACCGCCGACAGCTACCGCGATGCCTTCGCCGCCGAAGCGCAGGGCGAGAACGTCATCATCCTGGCCCCGGAGTTCGACGACAACGCCTACGAGGGGTCCGAGGACTACCAGGGCGGCAACCTGGAGGAGGGCGACGGCGACGTCAACGAGGAGGAGGACCGATCCTTCGAGCTCATCGAGCCGATGGTCGACGACGTCGTGGAGCGCGTCGGCGGCGAGCAGGACAGCTTCTCGATCTTCGGGCACTCCGCCGGCGGGCAGTTCGTCCACCGCTACCTGGCCTACGCGCCGGATGCCCCCGTGGACGCGGCCGTCGCGGCCAACGCCGGGTGGTACATGATGCCCGATGACACCATCGCCTTCCCCTACGGAACGGGCGAGGCCCCGGTGGACGTCGACACCGAGCGGTGGGTCGCCCAGGACATGCTGGTGCTGCTGGGCGAGGACGACGTGGAGCAGGACGAGAACCTGCGCGACACCCCCGAGGCCATGGCGCAGGGGCAGACCCGCCTGGAGCGGGGCAGGTCGTTCCACGAGGCCGGCGAGGAGGCCGCCGCGGGCGGCGACTTCGGCTGGGAGCTGCGCACGGTGCCGGACGCCGGGCACGACAAGGCCGAGATGGCCCCCGAGGCGAAGGACTACATCCTGAGCCACGAGCAGTCCTGAGCCGACGGCGCCCTCGGGCTGCGCTCGGGCGCCGAGCCCGGCCGGGTGGGGCGTCGCAATGCGCAAAGGCTTTGCATGCGCGGACGGCCGCGCGCTTGACTGCCGACACAGTGGGACGTGAAGCAGATCACAGGAGTGCGGCCATGAGCGCAGGGCGAGAGCTGATCCACGGGGCGCCGTCCACGATGGGCGATCACGAGCAGCTGACCACCACCCGGATGCTGCGCGATGCGGCCCGCAGCTTCGGTGACCAGGAGATCTCCTGGCGCGCCGATGCGGGGCAGTGGCAGTCCACGGACTACGCCCGCACCTGGGAGCGGGTCCGGCGCATGGGCTCCGCCCTCGGAGATCTGGGCATCGGCCCCGATGCGCGGGTGGGCCTGCTCCTGTGGAACGGCCTGGAGCACTTCGAGTCGTACTTCTCGGTCCCGCTGGTGGGGGCCACCATGGTGCAGCTCAACATGCGCCTGGCGCCGGCCGATCTGGCGTACGTGATCGGCCACAGCCGCGTGACCGCGCTGATCGTCGACCACACGCTGCTGCGGCTGGCCCAGGGCCTGAGGCAGCACATCCCTCAGGTGAGGCAGTGGATCGTGACCGGCCCGGAGGCAGCGCTGGAGGAATGGGGCGACATCCCGGACGTCCGTTCCTACGAGCAGCTCATCGCCGGGTCGGAGCCGCTGGCCGAGATCCCGAACATCGCCGAGACCACCGCCTCCGGGGCCTGCTACACCACCGGCACCACGGGTCGGCCCAAGGGCGTCTTCATGTCCCACCGCTCGGTGTGGCTGCATGCGATGGCCATCAGCTCGAACGTGGGGCTCACCGGCGCCGACCGGGTCATGATGCTGACGCCGATGTTCCACGCGCAGTGCTGGGGCCTGCCCTATGCGGCCACCGCCGTCGGGGCCCAGCTGGTCCTGCCCGGGCGCTTCACCCTCGACGACATGGACATGCTGACCGATGCCGTCGTGGAGCAGGGCGTGACCGTGGCTCCGGCCGCCCCGGCGATCCTCATGCCCATGCTGCGCGCGCTCAAGCGCCGGGAGGACCCGCCGCGCCTCGACGGCCTGCGGTTCATCTGCGGAGCCAGCGAGCCGCCCGTGTCCATGATGCGCTGCTTCCACGAGCTGACGGGCGCGGAGGTCGTGCATGCCTACGGCGCCACCGAGACCTCGCCCGTCGTGTCGATGAATCGGATGAAGCCCTCGGTGGCCGCCGTGCTCTCCGAGGAGGAGGCCTGGCAGATGCGGAGGTACCAGGGCCTGGTCGTCGTCGGCGTCGACATCAGGATCGTGGATCCGACCGGCGAGGAGGTCCCGGCCGACGGGCGGACGCCCGGCGAGGTGCGCCTGCGGGGGCCATGGATCACGGCCTCCTACGCCGAGAACCCCGAGGCCGATGCCGCAGGGTTCGACGAGGAGGGCTTCTGGCGCAGCGGCGACGTCGGCTATCTGACGGAGCACGGCTATCTGAAGATCACGGATCGGCTCAAGGATGTGATCAAGTCCGGTGGGGAGTGGATCTCGTCGATCGATATGGAGAACCAGCTGATGGCGATCGACGGCGTGGTGGAGGCCACGGTGATCGGGGTGCCGCATCCGAAGTGGGAGGAGCGGCCGCTGGCGCTGGTGGTGCGCTCGGAGGGCCCGGGGGTGACCGACGAGTCGGTGCGCGAGCATCTGTCCGGGACGTTCGCGTCGTGGCAGCTGCCGGATGAGATCCGCTTCGTGGACGAGATCGCCCGCACCAGCGTCGGGAAGATCGACAAGAAGAGGCTTCGCGACGACTACGCCGCGGCCTACACGTTCGGCTCGTGAGCGCCGCCCGCGAACCGCGACCGACCGCACCGCCAGGAAGGCACCCATGACAGCACCGGCAGAAGCCCTCATCTACGACGCGATCCGCACGCCGCGCGGCCTCGGCAAGCCGCGGGGCGCCCTGCACGAGGTCAAGCCCATCGACCTGCTCGGGGGCCTGCTGGACGCCCTGCGCGAGCGCCACCCCGATCTGGACCCTGCGGGCATCGAGGACATCGTGCTCGGCTGCGTGACGCCGGTCGGCGATCAGGGGGCCGACATCGCGCGCATCGCCGCGATCAAGGCGGGGATGCCCGAGAGCGTGGCCGGGGTCCAGCTCAACCGCTTCTGCGGATCGGGACTCGAGGCCGTCAACCAGGCCGCCGCCCGGGTGCGCTCCGGCTGGGAGTCGCTGCTGATCGGCGGAGGGGTCGAGTCGATGTCCCGCGTCCCGATGGCCTCCGACGGCGGCGCATGGGCCATGGACCCGGCCACCGCGATCGCGGCCGACTTCGTCCCGCAGGGGATCTCGGCCGATCTCATCGCCACGCGCGAGGGGTTCACGCGCCAGGAGCTCGACGAGTTCTCGGCCCAGAGCCACCGGCGGGCCGCCCGCGCCTGGGACGAGGGCCGATTCGCCGACTCCGTGATCCCCGTGCGGGATATCAACGGGCTGAGCATCCTGGACCGCGACGAGACCATCCGCCCCGAGTCCACCGCCGCGTCGCTGTCGGAGCTGCCCCCGGCCTTCGCCGAGATCGGCACGGTCGGCGGCTTCGACTTCGTGGCCGCCGAGCGGTACCCCGAGGTCGAGCGGATCGAGCACCTGCACCACGCGGGCAGCTCATCGGGCATCGTCGACGGGGCGTCGCTCGTGCTCGTGGGCAGCCGAGAGGCCGGGCGGCGACATGGCCTGCGGGCCCGGGCACGGATCGTCTCCGCGGCGGTCGTCGGCTCGGAGCCCACGATCATGCTCACCGGCCCCGCGCCCGCTTGCCGCAAGGCCCTCGAGACGGCCGGGCTCACCGCCTCCGACATCGACCTGGTCGAGATCAACGAGGCCTTCGCCGCCGTGCCGCTGAAGCTGCTGCGCGACATGGGCTGGTCGGAGGAGCAGACCAATGTCAACGGCGGGGCCATCGCCATGGGCCACCCGCTGGGCGCGACCGGCGCCATGATCCTGGGAACCCTCGTGGACGAGCTCGAGCGCCGGGACCTGGAGCACGGGATCGCGACCCTGTGCATCGGCGGCGGCATGGGCATCGCCACCGTCGTGCAGCGGGTCTGAGCCCCGTCCGGTCCCGACCACTCCGCCAGGTCCGCACGAGCCCCGAAGGAACCAGCATCATGACACAGACCGACAGCGCAGCGACCGCCGATGACCGGACCATGATCGCGTGGGAGCGCGACGACGACCTCGTCGTCCTGACGATGGACGATCCCGACGCCGGCGTGAACACCATGAACGGCCCCTACCAGGACGCGCTCGAGGGGGCCCTGGCGCGGCTGGAGGCCGAGCGCGACTCGATCGCCGGTGTCGTGCTCACGAGCGGCAAGAAGGACTTCTTCGCAGGGGGAGACCTCAAGGCCCTGCGCGAGGCCGGCCCGGGGGACGCCCAGGAGATCTTCGCGCTGACCCAGCAGATCAAGTCCCCGCTGCGCAGGCTCGAGACGCTGGGGCTGCCGGTCGCGGCCGCGCTGAACGGCTCCGCCCTGGGAGGGGGCCTCGAGATCGCGCTGGCCTGCCATCACCGCATCTGCGCCGGCGACCCCCGCATCCGGCTGGGCCTGCCCGAGGTCACGCTCGGCCTGCTGCCCGGGGCCGGAGGCATCAGCCGGCTGACCCGCATGCTCGGCATCCGGACGGCCCTGATGGACTGGATCCTGCCGGGGACGCCGCGGCGCCCCGAGCAGGCTCTGGAGGCCGGGGTCATCGACGAGATCGTCGAGTCCCCCGAGGACCTGATCCCCGCCGCGAAGCGGTGGCTGCGCGAGCACGCCGGCGACGAGACCGCGACGCTGAAGCCCTGGGACGCCAAGGGCTTCCGGATCCCGGGCGGAGATCCGTCCCAGCCGTCGTTCGCCAGGGATCTGCCGGCCTTCCCCGCCCGACTGCGCCAGCAGCTCAAGGGCGCCGACCCCGAGGCTCCGCTGGCCGCTCTGAGCGCCGCGGTCGAGGGAGCCCAGGTCGACTTCGACACCGCGTGCCGCATCGAGTCCCGGTACTTCACCCGTCTGGTGACCGGGCCGACCTCGACGGCGATGATCCAGGCCTTCCACTTCGACCTGCAGGCGGCTCGCTCCGGACGCTTCCTGGGGCAGCGGTCGTCCGAGCCGCGGACCGTGAGCACGGTGGCCGTGCTGGGCGCGGGGATGATGGGAGCGGGCATCGCCTACGAGTGCGCTCGCGCGGGCATGACCGTGCACCTCAAGGACGCCTCCGCCGAGAAGGCCGAGAAGGGCCGGCAGCACAGCGAGTCCCTGCTCGAGAAGGCGGTGCAGCGCGGACGGATGACGCAGGACCGGGCCCAGGAGATCCTGGGGCGGATCCGCCCGACCGCCGAGGCCTCGGATCTGGCCGGGGCCGATGCCGTGATCGAGGCCGTGTTCGAGGACCATGCCCTGAAGTCCCGGGTGCTCGCCGAGGTCGAGTCGGTCGTGGGCCCCGAGACCCTGCTGTGCTCGAACACGTCGACGCTGCCGATCACCTCGCTGCAGCGGGATCGCGAGAGGCCGGCGGACGTCATCGGCCTGCACTTCTTCTCGCCCGTCGAGAAGATGAAGCTCGTCGAGATCATCAGCGGCGAGCAGACCTCCGCCGAGACGCTGGCGCGCGCCTACGACCTCTCGCAGCAGATCGGCAAGGTCGCGATCAGCGTGAACGACGGGCGGGGCTTCTACACCTCGCGCGTCTTCGGAACGCTGCTGCTGGAGGCCGTGGCCATGCTCGACGAGGGCGTGGACGCACGGACGATCGAGCGGCGGGCCGCCCAGGCGGGCTTCCCCGGCACCCCGCTGGCGATGTTCGACGAGATCTCGATGAACCTCATGCGCCACATCCGCGACAGCGAGCTGGAGGCCGCGAGGGCCGAGGGACGGCAGCGGCCGCAGGCGCCGGGGGAGGCGCTCGTGGATCGCATGGTCGACGAGTTCTCCCGCCCCGGCCGCTCCGCCGGCGCCGGCTTCTACGACTACCCCGAGGAGGGCGGCAAGCGGCTGTGGCCGGGGCTGCGCGAGCACTTCGCGCGCGGCACGCAGCTGCCGGCCCGCGACCTCCAGGACCGGCTGCTCTTCCGCATGGCGCTCGAGACGGCGGCCTGCTTCGAGGAGGGGGTTCTCACGGACACCGCCTCGGCCAACATCGGGGGCCTCCTCGGCATCGGCTTCCCGCCGACCACCGGCGGGCCCGCGACCTTCATGACCCGCTACGAGGGCGGGCTGGAGGGCTTCGTCGCCCGCGCCGACGAGCTGGCGGGAGCCTACGGAGCCCGGTTCGCCCCCTCGGACTGGCTGCGGGAGCGGGCCGGGGCGGGGACCCTGGCATGAGCGGCGCACCCGGTCCCCGCACGGCGACCGAGCACGATGCCGCCGAGCCGAGCAAGGAGCGCGGGGCGCTGGAGGGCATCGTCGTCGTCTCGATCGCGCTCAATCTGCCCGGGCCCGTCGCGGCAGACCGGCTGAGGCGGCTCGGCGCGTCCGTGACCGCCGTCGTGCCCCCGTCGGGGGATCCGGTGCAGCGCCTGCTGCCCGGGCTGTTCGACCACCTCCACCGCCATCAGCAGCTGCTCACCCTGGATCTGAAGTCCCCCGAGGGGCAGCAGGACATGGAGGGGCTGCTGGCGGAAGCCGATGTGCTGCTGACCTCGTCGCGCTCGCAGGCGCTGCGACGGCTGGGCCTGGACGCCGAAGCCGTCCGCCGACGCCATCCGCGGCTGTGCCAGGTCGACATCGTGGGCTTCCCCGGGGCCGACTCGGATCGCCCCGGCCACGACCTGAACTTCCAGGCCGGCTCCGGGCTGCTCGAGCCCGATCGGCTGCCGTCGACGCTCGCGGCCGACATGCACGGGGCCGAGCAGGCCGTCAGCGCCGTGCTGGGCTGCCTGCTCGCCCGGCAGCGTGCCGACGCCGCCGAGACGTCGGGAGCCGCTGCGGACGGGGTCCACGCGGAGGTCGCCCTGAGCGAGGCCGCGCGCGACCTGGCCGTGCCGGTGCGGTGGGGGATGGTCCGCGAGGACTCGCCGCTGGGCGGGGCCAGCCCCTACTACGGGATCTATCCCGCCGCCGAGGGGCATGTGGCCGTGGCGGCCCTCGAGCCCCATTTCGCCGACGCCCTGGACCGGGAGAGCCGGATCGATGCGGACGCGGATGTGCGCCCCCAGCTGAGCCGGTTCTTCGCCCGCCGCAGCGCACGGGAGTGGGAGGAATGGGGCGCCCGCGCAGGAGTCCCGATCACCGCCCTGGCCGACCCGCGGCGGGCCGATCCCGGGGGCGCGCCCCCAGAGGCCGGCGCCAGGAGCACATGCACGGAGTCCTCCTCGACCGGGGAGGAGCCCACCCGAGAAGGAGGCCCGAGATGACGGGACAGCACGGCATCGAGATCGCGGATCTGCCGGAGGCGGACCTGCTGGAGCACAGCAGCACGCTGCCCCGGGAGCAGCAGGCGCGGCTGCGGGAGCTGCGGGAGTTCCTGGACGCGGAGATCCGCCCGCACACCGCGCAGCACTGGACGCGCGACGAGTTCGCGCCCGAGCTGGCCGCCAAGTGCGGGGAGTTCGGGCTGGGCGATCTGCGCGGGCCCGACACGGATGCGGTCTTCCGCGGGTTCGTCTCCGCGGAGCTGGCGCGCGCGGACATCTCCATGAGCGTCTACCTGGCTCTGCACAGCGATCTCGTGATGGCCACGATCGACGAGCTCGGCTCCGAGGAGCAGAAGCAGCAGTGGCTTCCCGGGATGCGGCGCATGGAGTACACGGGCTGCTTCGCCCTGACCGAGCCGGACCACGGCTCGGACGTGGCAGGTGGCATCGCGACCACCGCGCGGCTCGAGGGCGAGGAGTGGGTGCTCAACGGCGCCAAGCGCTGGATCGGCAACGCGACGATCGCGCGCATCGCGATCGTCTGGGCCCGGGACGAGGCCGACGGCCAGGTCAAGGGGTTCATCGTGGAGACCGACACCCCGGGCTTCACCGCGACCAAGATCGAGCACAAGATCGCCGTGAAGATCGTGCAGAACGCCGACATCGCGCTCGAGGAGGTCCGCATTCCCCGGGGGCACCATCTCCCCGGCGCCCGCAGCTTCAAGGACACCAATGTGATCCTGGAGCAGTCCCGGGCGGGGCTGGCGTGGCAGTCGGTCGGTGCGCAGATGGCGATCTTCGAGGTCGCCCGTCGCTACGCCGTCGAGCGGCAGCAGTTCGGCCGCCCGCTCGCGGCCTTCCAGCTGACCCAGGACCACCTGGTGCGGATCGCGGCCAACACGGCCGCGTCGATCGGGCTGGCCCACCGGACCAGCGTCCTGCGGGAGCAGGGCCGGATGTCCATGAGCCAGGCCGCCCTGGCCAAGCTGAAGACCTCCGAGATGGCCCGCGAGTCCGCCGCACTGGGACGCCAGCTCATGGGCGGCAACGGCATCCTCGCGGACCGGGAGATGGGCAAGATCTTCAGCGACGTCGAGGCGATCTTCACGTACGAGGGCGCCCATGAGGTCAACACGCTCATCGTGGGGCGGGCGCTGACCGGGGTGTCGGCCTTCGTGTGACCGCCGCCGACGGCAGAGGGGGGGCAGTGCCTCAGCCGTCGAACCCGTGGATCGCGGCGTCGACCGTCTCGGCCCACACCTCGGCCCCCTGCCGGCCGGGGTGGACGCCGTCGGGCGCCATGTCCGGGACGTCCTCGGCCGCCTCGTCCCATGCCGCCACGCGGACGCTGTCCGGATGCGCGGCCGCGTAGTCGCGCATGACCTGGGCCGCGCCGGGGATCCAGGGCCGATCGCCGTACGGGGTCACGAGGACGAAGCGATGTCCGGGGCCGGCGGCGCGCACCGCGGCATCGAGCTCGTCCTCGGTGAAGGAGCCGTTGGTCCCGAGAGCCAGCACGACGGTGCGCTTCAGCCGATCCTGCGAGGCCAGGGTCCGCACGGTGCCCTCGGCCGTGCTCATCTGCTGCCCGACCTCGGCGTCGATCACCGCGCCCGGATGCGCCTCGAGCACCTCGGGCGAGGCAGCCACCGTCACGGAGTCGCCGATGACCACGACGCCGTCCTGCGCCTCGTCCGCGGGGGCGCCGTGGTCATCGGCCCCCTGGGCCCCGGGGCCCGGGGCAGGCTCGGCGGACTCTCCCGGGACGGGATCCGGCGACCGGTCCCCGTTCTCTGCGGAGCTGTCGGCGGAGGCGTCCTCCAGGTCGTGCTGCAGCGCCTCGAGCCGCTGCTGCTGCTGGGTCTGCGTCGGCGCCGTGGCCACCGCGTACCCGGTCAGCGCCACGAGCAGGGCCGCCGACACGACCCCTGCGATCAGCAGGCCGCGCCCGCGCCGCCGGAGCTCGCCGAGCGCACCCCGGAAGCCGCGCCGCAGCACCGGTGTCTCGACCCAGCGGAAGGACAGCTCGGCGGCCAGGGCGCTGCCGCCGATCACGAGGCCCGCGCGGGCCCAGAACAGACCCGGCTCGATCGCGCCGCCGCTGCGGTCGGGCAGCCAGGCCTGCACGAGCACGATCAGCGGCCAGTGCCACAGGTAGAGCGCGTAGGAGCGCTGAGCGAGCCAGCGCACCGGCGCCATGAGCAGCTCGGGCGGCCGGGCCTCGGCGGCCGCCCCCGTCGTGCCCCAGCGCACCACGACGGCCGCGGCCAGGGTGAAGACGAAGATGCCGCCCAGCTGGGGCAGCGGCGATGTGTCCCGCAGCACGACGAGACCCGCGAGCATGACCGCCAGCGCGATCAGGACGGGGGCCCGCCGGCCGGCCGCGGACACAGCCGGGCCGGAGCGCGGCATCGCGGCCACGAAGGCCCCCAGCAGCAGTCCGCCGGCGTGGGTCAGGGTGTTGAGGTGCGCCTGGTCGTGGTCGCCGGTGAGCAGGAGGACCACGGCCATGGCGACGGCCGAGGACACAGCGCCGGCCAGTGCGAACCGGGCCGCGGCGACGGGCAGCGACAGCCTCGGGCGGCTGCCGCGGCGGAAGGCGCCGGCCAGCAGGAGCAGCACGAGCGGCCAGACGAGGTAGAACTGCTCCTCGACGGCCAGCGACCACATGTGCTTGAGCAGCTGCGGGGCGCCGTCGTCGAAGTACGTGGCGCCCGTGGCCAGCTGGACCCAGTTGGCGGTCGAGGTCAGCGCGCCGGCGACCTGCCGGCCCAGCATGACCCGGGCATCGGGCGGGGCGGCCAGCGCCAGGGAGCACACCGTCACGAGCATGACCGCGAAGGCCGGGAAGAGGCGGCGCAGCCGCTTGAGGTAGAACTCCCGCAGGAAGCCGCCGACGCCGCGCGAGCCGTCCTGCGCTCCCGGCCGCTCCCGGGCGATGCGCCCGAGCAGGCCGCGGGTGATGAGGAATCCCGAGAGCACGAAGAACAGATCGACGCCGAGGAACCCCGACGGCACCGTCGCGGGCGCCAGGTGGTAGGCGACCACCAGGACGATGGCCGCCGCTCGGACCATATCCAGGACGGGGAAGTGCGGTGCCCTCGAGGCCGGCGGCGCCGCGGCCGTCGGCCTCGAGGGCGCGAGGGCTGAGCTCATGGCTGCGCGAGGCTCCGTGCTGCATCGGGGCTGCGCCCGGGAAGGGCGCGATGACGCGAGCACGATACGACGGCCGAGCCCGATGCACTGCTGGATCGGGCGCGGCCGCTGCTAATGAGATCGAATCGATATGAACCTTGCGATCCGGATCACGTCCGGGGCGCGCTCAGGCGTCGAGGTCCACGACCTCGAACTCGAGCAGCTCGGCCTGCGAGCTCACGGGCTGCCGGCCGGTGCTCTCGTGCGACGGCTGCCGCTGGGAGCGCCACGCCTCGAAGGACTCCTCGTCGCGCCAGCGGGTCACCACGAAGTAGCGGGACTCCCCGGCGGTGGGGCGCAGCAGCTCGAAGCCCTCGAAGCCGTCAGCGCCGTCGACCGAGTGCTTCCGCGCGGCGAAGCGCTTCTCGAGCTCGGGGCCGGCGCCCTCCGGGACGCTGAGGACGTTGATCTTCACGACGGACATGCGGCGCTCTCCTTCGATCTCGCGGTGCTGCGACGACCCCAGGATAGGTCCGGCCGGGCGAGGCGGTGCGCCTGCGCCCGGCCGGTCGGCTCAGCCGCCGTAGACATTGCCGGACTCCCCGTAGGCCGGCCCTCCCTTCTCGGCGCCGGCGCCGAGCGCGAGCAGCGACATGAACTCGTAGACCACGTGGGCCGCGGCGAGCCCGGTGAGCTCGGCGTGGTCGTAGGGCGGGGAGACCTCGACGACGTCGGCGCCGATCAGGTTCAGCCCTCGCAGCCCGCGCAGGATCTCGAGCAGCTCGCGCGAGGTCATGCCGCCCGGCTCGGGGGTGCCCGTGCCCGGGGCGTGCGCCGGATCCAGCACGTCGATGTCCAGCGACACGTAGAGCGGGCGATCGCCCACCCTCCGGCGCAGCATGGCCACGACCTCGTCGGGGCCCATGCGCATCACGTCGTTGCTGGTCACGATGCCGAAGCCGAAGCGGGAGTCGTCGTCGAGGTCCTGCGTGCCGTAGAGGGGGCCGCGGGTCCCCACGTGGCACAGCGCGTCGGTGTCCAGCAGGCCCTCCTCGAAGGCCCGGCGGAACGGGGTGCCGTGGGTGTACTCGGCCCCGAAGTACGTGTCCCACGTGTCCAGGTGGGCGTCGAAGTGCAGCAGGGCCACGGGGCCGTGCTTCTTCGCGTGGGCCCGCAGCAGCGGCAGGGCCAGGGTGTGGTCGCCGCCGATCGTGATGATCGAGGTGTCGTCGGCCAGGAATGAGGCCGCGGCCTCCTGTGCGGCGCGCAACCCGTCCTCGATGTCGAAGGCGTTGATGGCCACGTCGCCGGCGTCGGCCACCTGCTTGGCGGCGAAGGGGGACACCGACTGGGCCGGGTTGAACGGCCGCAGCAGCCGCGAGGACTCCCGCACGTGCGTGGCCCCGAAGCGAGCACCGGGGCGGTAGGAGACGCCGGTGTCGAAGGGCATGCCGACCACGGCGACGTCGGCGTGATCGACGTCCTCGATCCGGGGCAGGCGGGCGAAGGTGCCCAGCCCGGCGTAGCGCGGGGTCAGAGCGGCGTTGACGGGGCCGATGCGGCCGTTCTCGTTGACGCGGGGATGATCCATGACAGGTCCTTCCTGTGGTGGGTGCAGGGCGGTTCAGTCCAGGGCAATGGGGCCGTACTCGTCGAGCAGGTCGCCCGGGCCGGGGTTCTCGGTGGCGGAGGAGCCGCCGAGGTGGCGCACGACGCCCCAGGCCGCGTTCAGCGCGGTCTGCACGGCGCCCTCGGCCCAGCCGGCCGTCCACGAGATGTCGTCGCCGGCCAGGAAGATCCCGCGCTGGTGCTCCGGCAGGTCGTCCTGCTTGAAGTGGGTGAACAGGCGCCGCTGGTAGCGGTAGTGCCCCGGCAGATTGGCCTTGAACGCGCCCATGAAGTTGGGATCGGACTCCCACGAGACCGTGATCGGCTGCCCCACGATGTGCCCGGCGATGTCGACGTCCGGGTAGATCTGCTTGAGCGAATGCAGCATCAGCTCCACGCGCTCGTCGGCATCCAGCGAGAGCCACTTCATGGCGTCGTCGTTCCAGGTGTACGACAGCAGGATCACAGCGGGCTTGTCGTCGCCGTCGTCGAGGAGGTAGGTCGCGCGGTTGAGCCGGTCCGTGAGCGTCATGGACAGGGTGTCGCGGCCCGTCTGCGGGTCGACGTCCTTCCAGAAGGGGCGATCGACCATGACGAACGTCTTGGAGGACTGCATGTAGTGCGAGCGCTCCAGGGCGGTCCACATGGGGGCGGGGAACAGCGACTCCTGGGTGTCGATCCGGGTGGAGAGCAGCCACGACTGGCACGAGGTCACGACGGCCGCGAAGCGGCGCGTGCGGCCCCAGCGCTCGGTGACCTCGAGCTCGCCCGTGGTCTCGTCGCGGCGGATCGCGCTGACGGTGCCGGCGGGCGCGCCGCCGTGCAGCGACTGCAGGCTCGTGCCTGCCGGCCAGTGCACGAGCTGCCCCGGGACGTGGCGCCACAGCCGCTCGGGCAGCTGCTGCGCGCCGCCGAGGATGCGGCGGTGGCCGTCGTCGGCATCGGTGTAGACGACGCGGAGGATCTCCAGGATGGAGTTCGGGAAGTCGGTGTCCCAGCCGCCCGTTCCGAAGCCGACCTGCCCGAAGGCCTCGCGGTGGGCGAAGCCGGCCTCCTTGAAGGCCTTCGACCCGGCGATGAAGCCGTAGAAGGTCTGCTCGTCCATGCGGGGGAGCAGCTCGTTCCAGATCTCCTTGATCCGCGCGGTGTCCCGGTCGCGGATCGCGTCCTTCATGCGCTCGGCCGCCGCGTCGTCGTCGATCGCGGACTGCCAGGCGCGGGCCACCTCGTCGAAGAACTCGGGCAGCTCGTCGGGCGTGCGGGCGTAGTGCGCCTGCCCGCCGAGCTCGATCACCGTCGACGGCGTGACGTCGGACAGCGGGTTCGGGAACGCCTCGGTCTCGAGGCCGACCAGGTCGATGTAGTGGTAGAGCGCGCGCCCCGAGACGGGGAAGCGCATGCCGCCCAGATCCGCCACGACCTCGGGGGCGGCGTCGAAGCCGGCGGTCTTGAGGCGCCCGCCGATCTGACCGGCCTCGTAGACGACGGGGCGCAGGCCGAGCTTCATGAGCTCGTAGGCGGTGATCAGCCCGGAGAGCCCGGCGCCGATCACGGCGACCTCGGTGCCGTGCATGTCCTCGGGGACCCGGCCCAGACCCGCGGGATGCTGCAGGTAGTGGTCGTAGCTGAACGGGAAGTCCGGGTTCAGCATGGTCAGGGGGCGCGGATCGCCGCCCTCCATCGGGTGCTCGGTGGCAGTGGTCACGAATCTCGTCCTTCCTGGTCGCGGCGGCGCGGTGCGCCGATCTGGGAGGGGCCGTCGGCGGCGGCGTAGTCGATGGGTCCGGTGGCGGGGTGGGGCTCGGCCATGAGCGCGCGGTACTCGTCCTCGGGCATGCGCCCCACCAGGGAGTGCCGGCGGCTGTAGGCCAGGTAGATCGCGATCCCCACGGCCATCCAGAGCAGGAACACGATCCAGGTCACGCCGCTGAGCTGGGTCATCAGCGCAGCGCAGATGAGGGCGCCCAGGACGGGGGTCAGGGGGAACAGGGGCAGGCGGAAGCTGTCACGGCTCATGGGCTCGCGCCGGCGCAGCAGGATCACGGAGATGTTCACCAGCATGAAGGCGAAGAGGGCGCCGATGCTCGTCGCGTTGGCGAGCTCGCCCAGCGGGATCAGCCCTGCGGTCACGGCCACGGCCCCGCCGACGATCAGCGTGTTGGCCACCGGCGTGGCGGTGCGCGGGGAGACGCGCTGGAAGATCTGCGGGACCATCCCGTCGCGGGACATCGACATCAGGATGCGGGTCTGGCCGTAGAGCACGGTCAGCACCACGGAGACGATCGCGACCACGGAGGAGACGGCGAAGAGGAGGCCGGGCCAGCGGGAGCCGGTGATCTCGTCGAGGATGTGCACCAGCGGGGCCTCGGAGCCCTCGAACCACTGCCAGGGGCGGGCGCCGACGGCCGCGACGGCCACCAGGACGTAGAGGGCCGTGATGACCACCATGGAGATCACGATCGAGCGCGGCAGGTCCCGCTTGGGGTTGCGGGCCTCCTCGCCGGCGGTCGAGGCGGCGTCGAAGCCGATGTAGGAGAAGAAGACGACGGCGGCCGCACCGGTCACGCCGCTGATGCCCATGGGCAGCAGGGGCTCGAAGTTCCCGGAGTCGAAGGCCGTGAAGGCCACGATGATGAAGAAGACCAGGATCGCGATTTTGATCAGGACCATCACGACGTTGGTCAGCGAGGACTCGCGAGCCCCGCGCACCAGCAGGATCGTGGCGAAGACGACCACGAGGACGGCGGGGAGGTTGATGACCCCGCCCTCGGAGGGCGCGCCGGTGAGGGCCTCGGGCAGCGAGGCGCCGAAGTCGGCCAGCGTCTCGTTGACGTACTGGCTCGAGCCGACGGCCACGGCGGCCACGGAGACCGCGTACTCCAGCACCAGGCACCAGCCGCACACCCAGGCCAGTCCCTCGCCCATGGTCGCGAACGAGTACGAGTAGCTCGATCCGGAGACCGGGACGCGGCCGGCGAGCTCGGCATAGGACAGCGCGGACAGCAGCGCGGCGAAGCCGGCGATGACGAAGGAGATCCACACGGCGGGCCCGGCCATCGGCACGGACTCGCCGAGGATCACCAGGATGCCGGTGCCCAGGGTCGCGCCGATGCTGATCATCGTCAGCTGGAGCACGCCGAAGGTGCGCGCGAGCTCATTGCCCTCCTCGTCGGCTCCGCTCTCGCGGCGGAACAGCGGCAGCGGCTTGCGGCGGCGCAGCTGGTCTCCGAGCGGCAGGCGCTCGGCTGGTGCATCGGCCATGGGGATTCCCTTCTCCGGCGGATCGAGTGCCACTCTAGGGACGTGACCCGCATCTCATGGTGGGATGATCTGTCGTGAGATCCGTCGTCCGAGGGCGATCTGCACCATAGCCGGTGGCGTGCGGCCCGGATCTCGGGTGGCCGCGACGCGTCACGGGCCGGTCGCGCAGACCGGCCCGCGGGCCGGCCGCGAGCATGTCAGGGCAGTCCGCATCAGGAGGTCGGTTCCATGGGCTCATCGTTCGAGTCCCCGCTCGTCGCCGTGACGCTGGACGGTCTGCTGCGTGCTCTGCCGGCCTCGGTGCGCGTGCTGCATCCCGGGCGCGGCGGGGCCGTCGTCACGTGGGTCGGGCCGAGCGAGCTCGACGACCCGGTGCCGTTCCTGGTCCCCGGGGAGGTGCTGCTCACCTCGGGCATGCCGTTCCGCTCGCCGGCGCAGGACGGCGGCGAGCCGCAGATCGCGGACGAGACCGCGGCGGATCGCTACGTCGCCTCGCTGGCCCGGGCCGAGGTCCGGGCCCTGGGCATCGGCCTGGCGCCGCATCACGACCGGACTCCCGCCGGCGTGCTGGCGGCCTGCCGGCGCCACGGACTGGGGCTGTTCGAGGTCCCGCCCGAGGTCTCCTTCGCGGCCATCGGCCTGGTCTTCGCCCAGCTCATGGAGTCGGCCCGGGCCCGGGTGCTGCGCGACCTGCACGACAGCACCCGACGGCTGCTCGCGGCCTCCCTGAGCGAGCGCCCGGAGCACGGCGTCGTCGCGGCGCTGGCGCGCGGCGGAGTGGACTGGGCCGTGCTGCTCGGAGCGGACGGGCAGGTGCGTGCCGGGAGCAGCCCGGCCTCCTCCGATCAGCTCGCCCCTCTGGTCGAGCGGGTGCTGGGAGGCACCGGCGCTCGGCTGGAGATCGCGCGCTTCGAGGGGCTCGACGCCCCGGTCGTGGAGGCCCATCCGCTGCGTGCCGCCGGCGGCGACACCGTGGGCGTCCTCGCAGCCGGGTCGGGACAGCCGCTGGCTCCGTCCGCGGCGGGAACGGTGCGCGCGGCCGTCACGGTGCTCGAGGTGCTGCAGCGTCGGCGCCAGGGCCGGGCGGAGGCCGTCGGAGAGCTCGCGGCCCGGATGCTCCTGCGTGCCCCGGAGGCCGACGGCGCCGCGCCGGATCCGCTGATCCTGCGCAGCGCGGGTGCGGCGGACGGGTCACGGCTGCGGGTCGTCATGGGCCTGCCGCGGGAGCGGGCCGGGGGTGCCGTCGCGGCATCGTTCTGGGGCCACCTGCTCGACACGCCTCTGGTGGTCCCCGACGGCGAGGGGTTCACGGCCATCACCCGGGTCGACCCCTCGGCGGGAGCCGTGGCCGAGGCCAGGCGCCGCGACTGGCTGCTGGCCATCGGGGACCCGGTCGATGCGGGCCGTCTGCGGGAGGCCGCTGCACAGGTGCGGGCCGTGCGGGATCAGCTGCGGCGCAGCGATCGCAGCCTCCGGGTGGGGGAGCAGCCGCTGAGCGTCGCCTCCCTCCTCGGGCCCCGGGCGGGTGCGGCCCTGGCCCGCGAGCTGCTCGGCCCGCTGCTCGAGCCGACGCCCGCGGCGGCCGAGCAGCGGCGCGTGCTGTCCGCGTGGCTGGCCCGCGGCGGGGTCTGGGAGGCCGCGGCCCGCGACCTCGACCTGCACCGCAACACGGTCCGGCGCCAGATCGAGGCCATCGAGCACGAGCTCGGCCTGGACCTGACGGACATGTCCGTGCGCACGGACCTGTGGGTCGCGCTGCGCTTCGCCGACGACGCGGCCGGCCCGCCCGGCGGGGCCCGACCTCAGCCGCGCTCCCACCGGGTGTAGAGATCGGGCCGACGCCGGTCGAGATAGGGGATCTGGTCCCGGGCCCGGCGCAGGTCCTC
The DNA here is from genome assembly GCF_007666205.1 of Kocuria palustris. Taxonomy (GTDB): domain Bacteria; phylum Actinomycetota; class Actinomycetes; order Actinomycetales; family Micrococcaceae; genus Kocuria; species Kocuria palustris_A. The sequence continues at coordinate 349,921 of NZ_VDOR01000003.1, read as the reverse complement.
GAGGTCGAGGTCCGCGACGATCAGCTCGGGCTCCTCGCCCGCGCGGGCCAGGTCGCGGCCGTGCGGCCCGGCGATGACGCTGCGCCCGTCGTAGCGGATCCCGTCCTCCGCACCGGCGTGATTCGAGTAGGCGACGATCGCGTGGTTCTCCAGCGCCCGGGCCCGCAGCAGCACCTCGGAGACCTCCGGGTAGCCCTCGGACATGGCCGTGGGCACCAGGACCACCTCGGCGCCGGCCACCGCGGCCGCCCGCACGATCTCGGGGAACTCGACGTCGAAGCAGATCACGATCGCGGTGGGGACCCCCAGCAGGTCCACGACCTGCGGCGCCTGGTCGGCCGGGACGAAGGACGCGGCCTCGTCCCCGCCGAACAGATGCACCTTGTCGTAGTCGAGCAGCACCTCGCCGTCGGCGCCGATCAGCGTGGCGCGGATGCGCCAGTCGTCCCCGTCCGCGGCGTGCGGATGGCTCACGACCACCGCGATCCCGAGGTCGGCGGCCGCGCGGCGGACGCGCTCGCGGGCACGGGCGATCTCCTGGGGATCGGCCGCGGCGCGCACGGCCCGCGGCGCGTAGCCGGTCAGGAAGAGCTCGGGGGTCACCAGCACGTCGGCGCCCTGCGCGGCGGCCCGCTCCATGGCCTCGAGCACCGTGCCGAGATTGGCCGCCACGTCGTTGACGATCGCCCGGTCCTGCAGCACCGCGAGCCGCATGCGCTCCTCCTCTCGCCCCGGCCGCCTCACGCGTTCGCGGCGAACGCCTCGTCGAGCACGTCCAGGGCCTCCTGCAGGAGGTCGTCGCCGATCACCAGCGGCGGGAGGAAGCGCAGGACGTTGCCGTACGTGCCGGCGGTGAGGGTGATGACGCCGGCGGCGTGGCAGGCCGCGTTGACAGCCTTGGTCAGCTCGGCATCCGGGGTCGTCGTGCCGGGCTTCACGATCTCGACGGCCATCATGGCGCCGCGGCCGCGGACCTCGCCGATGCAGTCGTGGGCCTCGGCGAGGCGGCCCAGGCGCTGCGTGAAGATCGCCTCGATCTCGCGGGCGCGGGCGGGCAGGTCCTCCTGCTCCATGGTCTCGATCGAGCCGAGGGCGGCGGCGCAGGCCACCGGGTTGCCGCCGTAGGTGCCGCCCAGTCCGGAGGCGTGCACGGCATCCATGATCTCGGCCCGGCCCGTCACGGCCGACAGCGGCAGGCCGCCGGCGATGCCCTTGGCGGTCGTGATCAGGTCCGGGACCACGCCCTCGTGCTCGCACGCGAACCAGTCGCCCGTGCGGCAGAAGCCGGTCTGGACCTCGTCGGCGATGAACACGATGCCGTTGTCGCGGCACCACGCCGCGATCTTCGCCAGCCAGCCCTCGGGCGGGACGATGAACCCGCCCTCGCCCTGGATGGGCTCGATGATCACGGCGGCGACGTTCTTGGCCCCCACCTGCGCGCTGACCGCGCTCGCGAAGGCCTCGAAGGCGTCCTCGGCCATGGTCTCGGCATCGCCGGTCCAGCGGTACGGGTAGGCCATCGGCATCCGGTGGATGTCCGAGGCGAACGGGCCGAAGCCGTCCTTGTACGGCATGTTCTTGGCGGTCAGGGCCATCGTGAGGTTCGTGCGCCCGTGGTACGCGTGGTCGAACGCGATCACGGCGGTGCGCCCGGTGTGGTGGCGGGCGATCTTGATCGCGTTCTCCACGGCCTCGGCGCCCGAGTTGAACAGCGCGGTGCGCTTCTCGTGATCGCCCGGGGTCACCTCGTTGAGCTTCTCCGCGACCTGCGTGTACTCCTCGTACGGCGTGACCATGAAGCACGTGTGGGTGAAGTCCTCGAGCTGGGCCTGGGCGCGCTCGACGACCCGCTGGGCGGAGGCCCCCACCGAGGTCACGGCGATGCCGGAGCCGAGGTCGATCAGCTGATTGCCGTCGACGTCGACGACGATCCCGCCGCCGGCCTTCTCGACGTAGACCGGGAGCCCGACGCCCACGCCGGCGGAGACCGCCTGCTTGGTGCGCTGATGCAGCTCCTGGCTCCTGGGGCCGGGGATGGCGGTGCGCAGCTCGCGCTTCTGCGGGATGGTCATGACTGCTCCCTGAACGACTCGTCGGTGCTGGTCCCGGCGGCCGCGCTCCGGCAGGGGAGCGCGGCCGTGCGAGGACCGGTGATGGAGACCACCTTCCGGCACCCGGCCTATGCTGTCCAATACCGGTTCTCGATGATCATCATGCTCGAACGGAATAGCGGGGTGGGGACGTGGAGCTGCGTGCGCTGAGGTGCCTGATCGCCGTGGCCGAGACCGGCACGGTGACGGCCGGAGCGGCGAGGCTGGGCATCGGCCAGCCGGCCGCCAGCCGCCAGATCCAGCAGCTCGAGCGGCGGCTGCGGGTGCGGCTCTTCGACCGGGATGGGCCCCGGATGCGCCTGACGGCGGCGGGCCGGCAGCTGCTGCCCCGCATCCGGGAGCTGCTGCAGGATGCGGACGACCTGCTCGCCGGGGCCGCGGATGCCGCGGCCGGGGCCCTGCAGAGCGTGCGGATCGCCGCGGCCGGGACCACCCGCGACGACGTCCTGGCGCCGTGGCTGGCCGCCTGGTCCCCGGAGGCGCCGCTCGCCTCCGTCGTCGAGGGCCCCGTGGACGAGCTGTATCCCGCGCTGCGGCGCGGGGCCGATCTGGCCGTGGCGCCGCTGGCCCCTCCGGCCGGGCTCGCCTCGATCGTCGTGGCCGAGCTGGGTCTGTGGGCCTATGCGCCGCCCGGGCATCCATGGGCGGGCGCCGGAGCGGTGACGGTGCAGGAGCTGGCCCGGGCCGATCTGCTGCTGCTCGAGCGGTCCTTCCACGCCCGGCGACGGCTCGACGCCGCGTTCGAGGCCGACGGCCTGGGGGTCGAGCCGCTGGCGGAGGTCGGCTCGCCCGTGATCGCCCAGGCGCTCGCGGCCTCGGGCCGCGGGATCTGCGTGCTCAGCGACGACCCGCGCTTCGGCCTGGTCCCCCTGGGGATCCGCGACGAGCGCGGGGAGCCCGTCACGATCCGCCTGCACGCGGCCTGGGTCGCGCAGCATCATGCGGCCGCCGCGCTGGAGTCGCTGGCACAGGACCTGCGTCGATTCGCCCGCCGGCGCTACCCGTCGTCGCCCGCGGGGTGACGGGCGGCGCTGTGCTCAGCTCTCGGGCAGCCGCGAGGACTCGGCGCGCAGCGGGTAGCGCTTCCACTGCCCGTCGCGCCAGTACCTGAGCTGCTTGATCTGGCGCAGGCCGGCGTCGGGGCAGGTGTTGATCCGGATCTGGTCCGTGACCAGGCGGTCCAGGGTGGCCAGGGCGATGTCCCGGTCCCGCCAGTCCTCGCCGCGGCGGGGGTCGATGATCTCCAGGACCGCGTCGATCCGGTCGACGATGTAGGTCGGCACGATGTCCACGCGCGCCCACTGGATCTTCTCCCGCGTGACCTGGGACCAGATCTCCCAGGTGTCCGTGCCGGACTCGTAGGCGTCGATCTTCCGCCGCAGGTCGATCATGTCGTCGACCACCTCTCCCTTGCGGCCCAGGTGCTTGCCGTCGGAGTCCAGCAGGTTCTCGACCAGCTTGAACGGGTTGATCGAAAAGGCGGGCATGCGAGCTCCTCGGGTCATGGGGCCGGCGGGGCGGATCCGCCGGGTCCATTGTGGCGCGTCCGGCCCGCGCTGTCTGCGCTCTCGGGGCGGGAAGTCGCCGTCGGCGCCGGCCCGTTCCGCGGGCGTCGGGGCCCGGGGGAGGAGGGCGGAGGGATGCGGGCATGAACTAGGCTGTGTCGTCATGGCCACCACAGACTTTCCCACGGAGATCAGCTCCCTGCGCGCCACCTACTCGTCCATCACCGAGGTCGTCGACATCGACGCCCTGCGCGCTGAGGTGGCGCAGCTCAACGAGCAGGCGGCCGCTCCCGACCTCTGGGACGACGTCGAGGGCGCCCAGAAGCTGACCTCGCGGCTCTCGCACAAGCAGTCGCAGCTCAAGCGGCTGGATGCGCTCGCCGAGCGCATCCAGGACATCGAGGTGATGGTGCAGCTCGCCGCGGAGGAGGACGACGCCGAGACCCTCGAGCTCGCCGACGAGGAGCTCGTGGCGGTCCGCAGGGACCTGCAGCAGCTCGAGATCACCACCCTGCTCTCGGGCGAGTACGACGAGCGCGATGCTGTCGTGACCATCCGCGCGGGCGCCGGCGGCGTCGATGCCGCGGACTTCGCCGAGATCCTCATGCGCATGTACCTGCGCTGGGCCGAGCGCCACGGCTACGCCACGAAGGTCCTGGACACCTCCTATGCCGAGGAGGCCGGGCTCAAGTCGGCGACCTTCGAGGTCAAGACGCCCTACGCGTTCGGCACCATGTCCGTCGAGGCCGGGACGCACCGCCTGGTGCGCATCTCGCCGTTCGACAACCAGGGGCGCCGGCAGACGTCGTTCGCGGCCGTCGAGGTCATCCCGCTGATCGAGTCGGACGACACCGTCGAGATCCCGGAGAACGACCTCAAGGTCGACGTCTTCCGCTCGTCGGGCCCCGGCGGGCAGTCCGTGAACACGACGGACTCGGCGGTGCGCATGACCCACATCCCCACCGGCATCGTGGTGTCCATGCAGAACGAGAAGTCGCAGATCCAGAACCGCGCGGCCGCGCTGCGGGTCCTGCAGTCCCGGCTGCTGCTGCAGCGCAAGCAGGAGGAGGACGCCAAGAAGAAGGAGCTCGCCGGCGACGTTAAGGCGTCGTGGGGCGATCAGATGCGCTCCTACGTCCTGAACCCGTACCAGATGGTCAAGGACCTGCGCACGAACCACGAGGAGGGCAATCCCTCGTCCGTGTTCGACGGCCAGATCGACGATTTCGTGGACGCAGGCATCCGCTGGCGCGCAGGCGCCACGCCGGATCCGTCCGAGGGGTGATACCGCCGCATGGCGACCAAGAAGAAGAAGCAGAACGACGACGGCCGGGAGATCGTCGCCAACAACAAGAAGGCCCGGCACGACTACGAGATCCTCGACACCTACGAGGCCGGTCTGGCCCTCATGGGCACCGAGGTGAAGTCGCTGCGGATGGGCCGGGCGACGCTGTCGGACGGCTACTGCGGCTTCGACCGCCGCGGCGAGCTGTGGCTCGAGAACGTGAACATCCCGGAGTACCTGCAGGGCTCCTGGACCAACCACTCGGCCAAGCGCCGCCGGAAGCTGCTGCTGCATGCCGCCGAGCTGGCCAAGATCGAGCAGAAGACCCGCGAGACCGGGTTCACGATCGTGCCGCTGAGCCTGTACTTCCGCGACGGCAAGCGGGTCAAGGTCGAGATCGGCGTGGCCCGCGGCAAGCGGGAGTTCGACAAGCGCCAGGCTCTGCGCGAGGCCCAGGACAAGCGCGAGGCCGAGCGCGCCATGCGCTACCGCAACATGCGCTGAGCCGTGACGGCGCTCAGCTCGCACCCCGTCTCCGGCGGCCGACGGGGTGCGGGGTGTTGTCGTCCGGGCCGGGGCGGCGTAGACTGTCATGTCCGGCGACGGCGCCTCCGGGTGCCGGGCCGGAGCTGGTTGACAACCGCATACGGGGATGATCGGTTTCGACGGTGTGAGTCGACTCCGGAGAAGCGGGCCGAGAACGCACAGTCATCTCGTTAATGTCCTGTGCAAACCAATAAGTGCCGAATCCAAGCGCACTGACTTCGCTCTCGCTGCCTGATTCAGCGATAGCAGTCTGTCAGCCCGAGGCCGCCTTCGCCCCGGTGTCTGGCATCAGCTAGAAGGCCACTGCTGCAGTCGTTCGTCGCGGACGGCTGGTGAACATTCACGCGACTGAGCCTGTTGGTCATAGGTGTGCTATAGGACCAGGGCTGAGAAAATCCACAGCACACTGCGCCCGGAGAAGTACGGAAGACACTGCACCGGACGGGGGTTCAATTCCCCCCATCTCCACCCTCCGCCGCCCCGGGACGATCTCCCGGAAGCGGCCGCGAGCGCCCTCGGACCTCCGGGTCCGGGGGCGCTTCTCATTGCGGCGGGCGACATCTGTGTGACTTCTCACGTATATGCGTCCCAGATCATGGCCTGGCGACCTGACATTCCGGCTCGGAGGTGTTTCCCTGGTACGGCACCCCAACTGATGATTCTCTGAGACTCGCCTGCCAAACCGCTGTCGCGCCCCCCATGTCGCAGACGGCCCGTGCGGCGGCGGGGAAGGAATGCATGGCTCACTCGACCGAGGAGACACATACCGCTGCCGGGCAGCAGCACGACGCACCGCCGCCCGACCCGCTCGATTCGCACCTGCGTCCGCAGCACCAGATCGCCGACTCGGACAGCGACGACCAGATCGCGGAGAAGCTGAGGAACCAGGGCGTGCGGCTGGGCAAGGGCAGCGTGGCGCCCGCCGTGTTCTGGCCCGCGCTGATCGTCGTCCTGGCCGTGTCCCTGATCGCGATCATCTTCCCGGGCTTCACCGACACGGTCCTGACCGGCACCCAGAACTGGATCGTCACCCACCTCAGCTGGTTCTACATGCTGGTGATGGCGATCTTCGTCGTGTTCGCCCTGTTCATGTGCTTCTCCAAGTACGGGCGGATCAAGCTGGGACGCGATGACGAGGAGCCGGAGTTCTCCTGGCTGTCCTGGTTCTGCATGCTCTTCGCCGCGGGCATGGGCGTCGGCCTGCTCTTCTACGGCGTGGCCGAGCCGCTGACGTACGCGACCTCCGACCCCAAGCCGGGCTGGGAGGGCGACACCGCCGAGCTCGCGCAGCTCGGCATGGCGCAGACCTTCGTGCACTGGGGCCTGCACCCGTGGGCCACCTACGCCGTGATCGGGCTGGCCTTGGCCTACGCGATCCACCGCCGCGGCCGCCCGGTCTCCATCCGCTGGGCCCTCGAGCCGCTGCTCGGCGAGAAGCGCGTGCAGGGCTGGATGGGCGACATCATCGACATCCTCGCCATCTTCGGCACGGTCGCCGGCGTGGCGACGTCGCTGGGCCTGGGCGTCCAGCAGATCGGCGCCGGCCTGGTGGCCATGGGCGTCGTGGACAATGCCGATCTCACGCTGCTGATCATCCTGATCGTCGTGATCACCCTGCTGGCCACGGCATCCGTCGTCAGCGGCCTGGGCAAGGGCATCAAGTGGCTGTCGAACATCAACCTGTCCCTGGCCGCGGTCCTGCTGATCTCGGTGCTGCTGCTGGGCCCGACCCTGTTCATCTTCCAGAACTTCATCCAGTCCATCGGCGTCTACCTGGCGAACGTGCTGAACATGACGTTCGACGTCGGCGCCTACGAGGGCGAGGCAGGGGCCACCTGGGGCTCGACCTGGACCATCTTCTACTGGGGCTGGTGGGTCTCCTGGGCGCCGTTCGTCGGCGTCTTCATCGCCCGCATCTCCCGCGGGCGCACCGTGCGCCAGTTCGTGAGCGGCGTGCTGCTGGTCCCCACGATCGTCGGCTTCTTCTGGTTCTCTGTCATGGGCGGCGCCGGTCTCTACAACGAGATCTTCGGCGACGCGGACCTCGTGGACCCGGAGGAGGGCGTGATCGCCGAGGAGTCGCTGTTCAACCTCCTCTCCGGCCTGCCGCTGGGCGGGATCCTGTCCGTGCTGGCGATCGTCGTCGTCGCGATCTTCTTCATCACGTCCTCGGACTCCGGCTCGCTGGTGGTCGACATGCTGGCCTCCGGCGGCCACCCGAACCCGCCGATCTGGTCGCGCGTCATGTTCTCGGTGCTCGAGGGCCTCATCGCAGCGGGTCTGCTGCTGGCCGGCGGCCTGGCCGCCATCCAGTCGGCGGCTCTGGCGACGGCTCTGCCGTTCAGCATCATCCTGCTGGGCATGGCCTGGGCCACCGTCCGGGCGATGAACGTGGACCTGAAGAAGAAGGAGCAGGAGGAGCTGGACGCTCGCTACACCCGGGTCACCGAGCGGATCTCGAAGGACTTCGACACCGCGTTCGGCGACAAGGTGGACTCGCGCGTCGACAACCGGATCGACTACCGGCTCTCCCGCACGACCGGGCCCGGCTCCGCCGGCGGCTCGTCCTCCGTGCGCAGGTGATGATCCCCTCCGGCCCGCCGGGGCGCTCTGCGCAGCCGAGCGTCCCGCGGCCGGGAGGACCACGGCAGGGCCCGCAGCGCATGCGCTGCGGGCCCTGCCGCATCTGCGTGCAGGGGCCCCCGGCCCGACGGGGCGCCGCAGCGGGTATGGGATGATGGGATCCGGACCGAGGACCCCCATGCTTCCCCAGGAGGAGACCGTGAGCTATCAGCCGCCCCAGAACAGTGACCAGTCGTCGCCGTGGTCCGGCGGCGAGGCCGCCCGCGACGGCGGCCCCCAGGGCCCGTCGCACGACGCGAGCCAGGACGCCCCTCGCTACGGCGTGCGGTCCTCCGACGGCGCGGCCCAGGGCTCCGAGGCGCAGCAGGGCGGGATCCCCCAGTACGGCCGCCGGGACGACGCCCGGGTCGGGGCGGAGTCGGGAGCCGGACGCGACTCCTACGGCCGGCCCGTCGGCTTCGGCTCCCAGCAGGCGCAGAGCGGCTACCAGCAGGCCCAGAGCGGCGGCGGTTATCAGCCGTCGCCGTACGGGGGCGCCGGGATGCAGAACCAGGACCCGTACACCCAGGGCGGCTACCAGCCTCGCGGCAGCGTCAAGGACGGACGCGGCATGGGCATCGCCGGTCTGGTGCTGGGCATCATCAGCCTGCTGCTGTGCTGGCTGCTCGGGCTGTTCATCATCACCGCGATCATCGGCCTCATCCTCTCGATCATCGCTCTGGTGCGGGCCTCCAGGGCCCGGGCCGGCAAGGGCTTCGGCATCGCGGGCGTGATCCTCAACGGCATCGCCCTGCTGCTCAACGCGCTCATGCTGGTCTTCACCCTGATCCTCGGGGCCGGCATGGCCCAGATCTTCAGCGACCCGGACCTGCGCGCCTGCTTCGACACCCTCTCCAACTCGGAGATGACGACCCAGGACCAGGCCGACTTCGAGCAGTGCATCGACGACGGCATGGACCAGCAGCTCGAGCAGACCACGTCCTGAGCGGCGACCACAGGCAGCACGAGGGGCCGAGGCGCGATGCCTCGGCCCCTCGTCGTGCCCGGGCCGATAGGGGCGTCAGCTCCCGATCAGCTCCAGCATCTGGTCGTGGAGCAGCCCGTTGCTGGCAGCGGCATCGCCGCCGAACGGGCCGGGGGCGCCGTCGAGACCGGTGAAGCGCCCGCCCGCCTCCTCGACGATGGGCACCAGGGCCGCCATGTCGTAGAGGTTCAGCTCGGGCTCGGCCGCCAGGTCCACGGTGCCCTCGGCCACGAGGCAGTACGACCAGAAGTCGCCGTAGGCGCGCGTGCGCCAGACCCGGTCGGTGAGCTCCAGGAAGTCCTCGCGGCGGCCGCGCTGCCTCCAGCCGCTGAGCGAGGAGTACGACAGCGATGCGTCCTCGAGCCGGTCCACGCGGGAGACGCCGAGCCGCTCCGCCTTGGCCAGCGAGCGTCCGGCCCACGCCCCGGTCCCGGCTCCGGCCCACCAGCGCCGCTGCAGGGCCGGCGCCGAGACCATGCCGACGACGGGGACGCCGTCGTCGATCAGCGCGATCAGCGTGGCCCACACCGGCACGCCGCGCACGAAGTTCTTGGTGCCGTCGATCGGGTCCACGACCCACTGCCGGGGACCGGAGCCGGTCGTCCCGAACTCCTCGCCGAGCACGGAGTCGCGATTGCGCACCCGGGCCAGCTGCGCGCGGATGAGGCGCTCGGCATCGCGATCGGCGTCCGTCACGGGGGTCAGATCGGGCTTGGTGTCGACCTGCAGGTCCTGGGACCTGAAGCGGCCCATCGTGAGGGCGTCGACCGAGTCGGCGAGCACGTGGGCGAGGCGGAGGTCGTCGGTGTAGGAACCTTGAGGGCGCATGCGCCCCAGGCTAGCCGAGGGTCAGCCGCCCAGGGCCTTGGCGTCCGACTCCGCCTCGTGTCCCGCTCCGAGCAGGCGGCGCAGCGAGTCGAGCCGCTCGGCCCCGGCATCGCCTGCCCGCCCCTCGGCCACCCATGCATCCAGGGCGCAGCCCGGGGCGTCCGCGAGGTGGGTGCATCCCTTGGGGCACTCGGCGATGGCGGGGGCGAGCTCGTCGAAGGCCTCGACGATCCGGTCCGGCTCCACATGGGCGAGTCCGAAGGAGCGCACCCCGGGCGTGTCGATGATCCACGTGCCCGCGGGGGATTCCGGGATGCGCAGCGCCAGGGCCGACGACGACGTGTGCCGCCCCCGCCCGGTCACGGCGTTCACGCCGCCGGTCGCGCGGTCGGCTCCCGTCAGCGCATTGACGAGGGTGGACTTGCCCACGCCGGAGTGCCCGAGCATCACGGAGACCCGGCCGAGCAGCTGCTCGCGCAGGACCTCGACCATCCCGGGGTCCAGGGGAAGGGAGTCGTCGCGCGCCTCGGCGGACCCGGCCGCCCCGGAGGTCAGGACGGCGAGGTCGAGAGCCCCGTAGTGCTCGATGAGGGGCGCGGGGTCCTGCAGATCGGTCTTGGTGACGATCAGCAGCGGCTCGATGCCGGCGTCGTAGGCGGCCACGAGCGAGCGGTCGATGAAGCCCGTGCGCGGCTCGGGGTGGGCCGCGGCCACCACGATCACGAGCCGATCCGCATTGGCCACGACCACACGCTCGACGGGGTCGGTGTCATCGGCGCTGCGGCGCAGCAGGCTCGAGCGCTCCTCGAGCCGCACGAGCCGAGCCAGGGTGTCGGTGCCGCCGGACGTGTCGCCCACCAGGCCGACCAGGTCCCCGGCGACGATCGGCGTGCGGCGCAGCTGCTTGGCGCGCACGGCCGTGACGAGGCGCTCGTCATCGCCCGACTCGTCGACGACGGCCGTGCACCGGCCGCGGTCCACGGACACGATGCGTCCGGTCACGGCGTGGTCGTACGACGGGCGCTCCTTGGTGCGCGGCCGGGAGCCCTTCTTGTTGGCCCGGACCCGGACGTCGGACTCGTCGAGCTCGGTCCAGGACCTGGTGCCCCGATCAGCGCGCGCCACGATCGTCCTGCGGGCTCGTGCGCCCGTCGGCGGGGGCAGAGGACGAGGCGGTCCCGGGCGCGGATGCATCGCGACCTCGAGGGACCGCGGGCTGCGAGCCCGTCCCCAGGAGCGAATCGGTGACCATGTCGGCCCACAGCTGGGGGAACTGCGGCAGCGTCTTGGCGGTCGTGCCGATGTCCTCGACCTGCACGCCGTCCACGACCAGCCCGAGCACCGCGCCCGCGGTGGCCATGCGGTGGTCCTCGTAGGAGCGGAGGACGGCGGCATGCAGCGGGGCGGGCTCGATCCGCAGGCCGTCGTCGGTCTCCTGCGCCCGACCGCCGAGACGGCGGATCTCGGCGACGAGGGCGACCAGCCGGTCCGTCTCATGGCCGCGCAGATGTGCGATCCCGCGCAGGACCGACGGGGAGTCGGCCGTCGCGCAGATCGCCGCGACCGTGGGGGCCAGCTCCCCGGCCTCGGACAGGTCCAGGTCCACGCCGCGCACGGCCCGCGGGCCGGTGACCGTGAACGTGCCCAGCTCGCCGCCCCGATCCTCCGCGAGCTCCGCCGAGGCGCCGAAGGACGGGAGGATCTCGCGCCAGCGGGCCCCGCCCTGAGTGGTGCGCAGCGGCCAGCGGGGGATCGACACCGTGCCGCCGGTGACGACGGCGGCGGCCAGGAACGGCCCGGCATTGGAGAGGTCCTGCTCGACCGCCAGATCGACCGCGCCGATCGGGCCGGGGGGCACGGACCACGACGCGGGCCGGGCGGCTTCTGCCGCCACGCCGGAGCGCCGCAGCGATGCGAGGGTCATCTCCACGTGCGGCATGGACGGGACCCCCTCGCCGCCGGGCGAGTCATGGCGCAGGCGCAGGCCGCGGTCGAAGCGGGCGGCCACCAGCAGCAGGGCCGAGACGAACTGGGAGGACACGGAGGCGTCGATGCTCAGCTCGCCGCCGGGCACCGCCGCCCGTCCGATCACGGCGAACGGCAGCCGGCCCGGCTCGCCGAGCTCCTGGACCTCCGTGCCCAGGCCGCGCAGCGCCTCGATGACGGGGCCCATGGGGCGGCGCAGGGCCGCGGCATCGCCGTCGAACACGGTGCGTCCCGGAACGAGCGCGGCCAGGGCCGGGACGAAGCGCATGACGGTCCCCGCCAGACCGCAGTCGATCCGGCGCTCGGGGAGCTCGCCGCCGCGATCCGCCGCGGTCCTGCGCAGCTGCTCGAAGGGGATCGGCGTGACGACCCAGTCGTCGCCGAAGTCGCCCTGTCCCGGTGCGTCCTCGACCCCTGCGCCCAGCTCGCGCAGGGCCTGGGCCATGAGCTCGGTGTCCCGGGAGCGCAGCGGGGCGCGCAGCCGGGACGGAGCCTGCGCCGCGGCGGCCAGCACGAGCCAGCGGCAGGTCAGGGACTTGGACCCGGGGACCGTGAGGGAGGACCGGACGGGGCGGGAGCCGACGAAAGGAGCCGGCCACAGCGGTTTCGCTGCGCCCGGCTCCTCGCGGTCGTGCTCCTCGGGGAGATCGCGGGTCACGCAGTGCTCCGTTCGAGGATCATCGAGGTGATCGAGGCGGCCCCGATCAGCGGTTCTTCTTGGCCTTCTTCTGGGCCTTCTTGGCGGCCTTCTGGGCCTGCTTGATGCGCTCGGCCGAGCGCTTCTGCGCCTGCTCGGCGGCCTTCTTGGCGGCCTTGCGGGAGCCCTTGGTGGACTTGGCCGCGGTCTTCTGGGCCTGCTCGAGCCGCTTGGAGGCGTCCGAGCCGAAGGAGTTGGCGGACTTGGTCGCCGAGTTCACGAAGTGCCGGGCGCGCCAGGCCAGCGACGGGCGGCCGTTGGTGTCCACCGCGGCCAGCATGGTGGCGCCGATCAGCGAGACGTTCTTGAGGCCCGAGCTGCGGCGGGCGGCCTTCTGCTCCTTGGTGCCGTGCTCGGTGGCCTGGAAGTCCACGTAGGCGTTGAGGCTCGCGGTCACGACCAGCACCGAGGCGGCCGCCCGGGGGAACTTGCCCAGGCCGTAGGCCACGCCCGCGGCGACCTGGGTGGCGGCCAGGCCCTGCGCCACGACAGCGCTGTTGGACACGGCCGACTTGGCCTGCGGGACCGCTCGCTCGACGCCGGTCAGGACCGGGGCCAGGTGCTCGGCGGACGTGGACGAGTTGCGGAACCCGTCGATGCCGTTCACGACGAAGCCGGTGGCCAGCAGCGGGCGGGCGATGATGCGGACGATGCTCATGGGGGTCCTCCTGGATGTACTGGCGGTCCGGGGATGCTCGGACCGGTGGCCCGTTTCACCGGCCTCCACCATCCTAACCAGGCTGTCGGACGCGGCGCCCGTGCGCGTCGAAGTCGGGCGCGTGCCGCCACGGCATCGGCCGCCGGCCGTCCGCGGTCCGGCGGCGTGCGCAGCACCGCGGACGAGCCCGCGGAATAGTCGGATGTCCCCGCCCGTTGTGCTCCAGGACCGCCGGGGATCCGGCGTCCACGACCAGCGAGGGAGAGGGCAGCCGTCATGCCGACAGCCGCGGGCACCCGGGACGGCGCCGCCGTCCGCCTAGACTCGTCCGCGATGAGCGATGCAGACAACTCCGCGGCCCCGTCCCTGCGCACCCTGCGGGCCGAGCCTCCCGAGCACGGCGACGCCGCGCCGGGCGCGGACGAGCAGGTCGAGACGGTGCGCGTCGAGGACGAGACCCCCGAGCAGCGGGCCGAGCGCTTCGAGCGCGAGGCCATGGTCTACGTGGATCAGCTCTACGCGGCCGCGCTGCGCATGGCGCGCAATGCGGCCGACGCCGAGGATCTGGTCCAGGAGGCCTACACCAAGGCGTTCTCGGCGTTCCACCAGTACCGCCCGGGGACGAACCTGAAGGCCTGGCTCTACCGGATCCTGACGAACACGTACATCAACCTGTACCGCAAGCGCCAGCGCGAGCCCAAGCAGGCGGACACGGACACGGTCGAGGACTGGCAGCTGCACCGCGCGGAGCAGCACACGTCCTCGGGACTGCGCTCCGCGGAGGTCGAGGCCCTCGACCATTTGCCGGACACGGACGTCAAGCGCGCCCTGCAGGAGCTGCCCGACGACTTCCGCATGGCGGTGTACCTCTCCGACGTCGAGGGGTTCGCCTACAAGGAGATCGCCGAGATCATGGGCACCCCGATCGGGACCGTGATGTCGCGGCTGCACCGCGGTCGCCGGCTCCTGCGCGAGATGCTCGGCGACTACGCGGCCGAGCGCGGGATCGACACGACCAAGGGCGGGCGCCGCAAGTCGTCGACCACGCAGAGCGCGGGCGAGGACGCCAGGTCCGCCGCCGCCTCCCGGGCCCGCAGCGCGCACAGCACCACCGACGAGAAGCAGAAGGACTGAACATGACCGACCGCCAGCACGACGATGCCGGGGCCGCCTCGAGCTGCGGCTGCTCGGACACCCAGCTCCAGCGGATCCACGAGTACCTGGACGGCGCCCTGACCGTCGAGGACGTCCAGGAGATCGCGGACCACCTCGAGCAGTGCCCCGACTGCACCCACGAGCACGACCTGGAGCAGTTCATCCGCTCGGCCGTCAAGCGCTCGTGCACCGAGACGGCACCGGAGACCCTGCGCTCGTCGATCATCGCGAAGATCCACGAGGCCTGCGGCGAGCCGGGCTCGACCGGCGACAGCCCGGCCGATGCCGGCTCGGCGGCGGACGGCCCGGGCGCGGGGGAGCGGTCCGCGCAGCGCAGCCGCACTGGCTGAGGCACGCCGTTCCCGCACGTGCGGTGCGGGGTGCCCCCCCCCCCCCCGGCACGACGAAGGCCCCGACCGGAGTGCTCGGATGTTCCGAGCCGCCCTGGTCGGGGCCTTCGCCGTCGGCTGCGCCGGTCCTGCCCTGCGGGCTCAGGAGTTGGGGCGCTTGCCGTGGTTCGCGTTGTTCTTCTTGCGGTCCTTGCGCTTGCGTCCACGCTTGCTCATGCGTGCCTCCTCTTCGGGTCGTCGGGAGCCCGCGGGCCGGTCGGCGCTGAGGCCGCCCGTGGCCGGTCGCGGGCATCCGCCCATTGTTCCACATCCGTGCGGACCGGGTGAACGGCGCCGGATGGCCCCTCGCGGATGCGGGGGGGTCACTGGGGCTCGGGCAGATCCAGCCAGGAGTACCAGCCGCGATGCAGGACGAGCCACGCGATGAGGCCGTAGCCGGCCTGCCCGGGTCTGCCGTCGTTGGACGAGAGGTCCTTGCGCCACTGCTCGTGATGCTGCAGCGGATTGAAGGTGTCGACGTAGATGTGGTTGCGGCGCGTCACGACGTCGGCGAAGGCCGCGGACAGGTCGGCGATGCGGCGGTTGCGGTCCGGATCCAGGGTGGGCGGGGGACCGACCACGAGGACCCGGACGTTGGACTGCGCGGCGGTGTCGACCATGTTGGCCATGTGCAGGCGCGAGCGCGCCGTGGTGATGGACAGATCGACGTCGCGGGTGGACGGCGCGATCACCAGGCGGTTGTCGGCCCCGGGGGAGAACCGCAGGGAGGCCTCGCCGAACCAGCGGTCGTTGAGGGCCTCGCTGCCCTCGCCCGGAGCGGCCAGGACGTAGGACGAGATCGGGACGACGTCATGGGGCGTGCGGGCGAGCACGCGGCCGTACCAGCCCAGCGCTCGGGGGTCGCCGTCACCGGCCAGCAGCTCGTCGCCGACCGCGACCATTCTGATCCTGCGTTGCTCCACGGGGTTCCTCTTCTTGGGGTCGTCGCTGTTGATCTGTGCGGCTCCGCCCGCAGACCCGGCGACGGGGTGCTCGCAGGGCGGGGCTGCCGGGTCGAGGGCCGCGCGGGGGCGCCGCCGCTGGGCCCACGGTACATCGTGTCACGCCCGGCTCAGGCAGGGCGGGGACCACGCGCACCGGCGCCCGGCCCCGCCGGAAGCGGCAGGACCGGGCGCCGGTGCCTCTGCTGCGTGTGCGCGCGAGCCGGACGTCGGCTCAGCGCTCGTCGAAGAGCTCCTCGATGAGGGTCTCGAGCTCGAGCGCGTGGCGCTTGGCCGAACCGGCCGCCGGCGAGGCCGAGGCGGGCCGGGAGATCAGCCGGACGCGGCGATCCAGCTCGGGGACCAGGTTGACCGCCATGAAGGGCCACGGCCCCTGGTTGGCCGGCTCGTCCTGTGCCCACACGACGTCGGCCTCCGGGTACTTGGCCAGCTCGGCCCGGATCTCCTCGAGCGGCAGCGGGTACAGCTGCTCGACGCGCACGATCGCCGTCGTGCGGTCGTCGTCCTTCTCCCGGCGGGAGGCCAGGTCGTAGTACAGCCGACCCGAGGTGAGCACGACGTGCGTGACCTTCTCCGCGTCCAGCTCGGCCTGATCCTCGATCACGGGGCGGAACGCGCCGTTCGTGAAGTCCTCGAGCTGCGAGCTGGCCGCCTTGAGGCGCAGCAGCTGCTTGGGCGCGGCCACGACCAGCGGCTTGCGCGGACGGGCGTAGGCCTGCCGGCGCAGCAGGTGGAAGTGGTTGGCCGGCGTCGACGGCTGCGCCACGATCATGTTCTTCTCGGCGCACAGCGTCAGGAACCGCTCGATGCGGGCCGAGGAGTGATCCGGGCCCTGGCCCTCGAAGCCGTGCGGCAGGAGCATGACCAGCGACGAGCGCTGGCCCCACTTCTGCTCGGCCGAGGAGATGAACTCGTCCACGACCGTCTGGGCGCCGTTGATGAAGTCGCCGAACTGCGCCTCCCACACGGTCAGCGCATCCGGGCGCTCGACCGAGTAGCCGTACTCGAAGCCGAGCACGCCGTACTCGGAGAGCAGCGAGTTGTAGATCGCCAGGGACTCCTGGTCGTCGACCAGCCCGTTGATCGGGACCCACGGCTCGCCCGTCTCGTTGTCGAACAGGACCGCGTGGCGCTGGGTGAACGTGCCGCGCTGGACGTCCTGGCCCGACATGCGCACCGGGATGCCCTCCATGAGCAGCGACCCGAAGGCCATGATCTCGCCCATGCCCCAGTCGATGCCGCCGTCGACGGTCATCTTGGCGCGGCGCTCGAGCAGCTTGGTCAGCTTGCGGTGCACCGTGAAGCCCTCGGGGGACTCCAGGTGGGCCTCGCCCAGGCGGCGGGCGGTCTCCTGCGAGATCGCGGTCGAGCTCGGGATCGAGACCCCGGAGTCGGTCTGCTGGGCGGAGGGCCGCTCGATGTTCGAGATCGCGGCGGCGTCGCCGGTGACCAGCGGGGTGTCGGAGGTCTGCGCCTCGTGGGTCTCGGTGAAGACCCGCTCCAGGCGCTCCTGGTAGTCCTTGAGCGCGCGATCGGCCTCGTCCTGGCTGATGTCGCCCCGGCCCACCAGGTTCTCGGTGTAGACGCGGCGGGTCGAGCGCTTCTGGTCGATCGCGTCGTACATCACCGGCTGGGTCATCGAGGGGTCGTCGCCCTCGTTGTGGCCGCGGCGGCGGTAGCAGATCAGGTCGATCACGACGTCCTTGTGGAACCGCTCGCGGTACTCGAAGGCCAGCTGGCCCACGTGCGTGACGGCCTCGGGATCATCGGCGTTGACGTGGAACGTCGGCACCTGCACCGAGCGCGAGACGTCGGTCGAGTAGGTCGACGAGCGCCCGGCCTCCGGCCCCGTGGTGAAGCCGATCTGGTTGTTGACCACGATGTGCACGGTGCCGCCCACGGCGTAGGCGGGCAGCTGGGCCATCTGCATGACCTCGTACACCACGCCCTGGCCGGTCATGGCGGCGTCGCCGTGGACCTGGATCGGCAGCACCGGGAAGGTGCCGTCGCCCTCCGGGCCGGCGCCCAGGACGTCGGTCTTGGCGCGGGCCACGCCCTCGATGACCGGGTCGGCGGCCTCGAGGTGCGACGGGTTGGCGCCCAGGTAGACCTGGGTCTGGTTGCCGGCATCCGAGGTGAAGGTGCCCTCGGTGCCCAGGTGGTACTTGACGTCGCCGGAGCCCTCGGCGCGGGGGTCCTGCCCGCCCTCGAACTCCTGGAAGACCTGCGCGTAGGACTTGCCCGCGATGTTCGTGAGCACGTTGAGGCGCCCGCGGTGGGCCATGGCGATGGCGACGCCCGCCAGGCCCTCGTCGGCGGCGTCCGAGATCACCGCGTCGAGCAGCGGGATCAGGGATTCGCCGCCCTCGAGGGAGAAGCGCTTCTGGCCGACGTACTTGGTCTGGAGGAAGGTCTCGAAGGCCTCTGCCGCGTTGAGGCGGCTCAGGATGCGGAACTGCTCCTCGCGGGAGGGCTTGGTGTAGCCCTTCTCCAGGCGCTCCTGGAAGAACTCGCGCTCCTCCGGGGACTCGAGGTGCATGTACTCGACGCCGATCGTGCGGCAGTAGGCATCGCGCAGCAGGCCGAGGATCGTGCGCAGGCTCAGCAGGCGGGCACCGCCGAAGCCGCCCGTGGGCCACTCGCGGTCCAGGTCCCACAGGGACAGGCCGTACGTGCGGACGTCGAGGTCCGGGTGGCTGCGCTGCTCGTAGCCCAGCGGGTTGATCGCGGCCATGAGGTGCCCGCGCACGCGGTAGGCGTGGATGAGCTGCTGGATCCGGGCGACCTTGTTGACCTCGGTCTCCGGGTTCACCTGGTTGTCCACGACCCAGCGGGCCGGCTCGTAGGGGATCTTCAGCGCGCGGAAGACCTCGTCCCAGAACTCGTCGCCGAGCAGGTAGGACTCGATCAGCTTGAGGAACTCGCCCGAGCCGGCGCCCTGGATGACGCGGTGGTCGTAGGTCGAGGTCAGCGTGATGACCTTGGAGATCGCGTTGTGGGCGAGCGTGCGGGGGGAGGCCCCGCGGAACTCCGCCGGGTAGTCCAGCGCGCCCACGCCCACGATCGTGGCCTGGCCCTTGGACAGGCGGGGCACGGAGTGCACGGTGCCGATGCCGCCCGGGTTGGTCAGCGAGACCGTGGTGCCCGAGTAGTCGTCCATGGTCAGCTCGCCCTTGCGGGCGCGTCCGACCATGTCCTCGTAGGCATCCCAGAACTCGCGGAAGCTCAGGTCCTCGGCGCCCTTGATGTTCGGCACGACGAGGTTGCGCGAGCCGTCCTTGTTGGGCAGGTCGATCGCCAGGCCGAAGTTGACGTGCGCCGGGCGGATCGCGACCGGCTTGCCGTCCTGCTCGTCGTAGGTGACGTTCATGGGCGGCATGTTCTTCAGCGCCTTGACGACGGCGTACCCGATCAGGTGGGTGAAGGACACCTTGCCGCCGCGGTTGCGGGCGAGGTGGGAGTTGATGATGATCCGGTTGTCGATCAGCAGCTTGGCCGGGACGGCGCGCACCGTGGTGGCCGTGGGGACCGACAGGGAGGCCTCCATGTTCGCGGCGACGGCCTTGGCCGGGCCGCGCAGCTTCACCACCTCGTCCTGCGGCTCGTCCTGGGACTGCTCTGCGGATCCTGCCGAGGTGGACTCCACGGGGGTGCTCTCCTGGGTGCTCTTGGGGGTGGTCTTCTGGGATGAGGGCTGCGGGGCCTTCGCCGGCTTCGACGCCTGCTGCGGGGCCTCGGAGGCCGAGCGCTCGCTCTTCTCCGACCCGGCTCCGGCGCTGCCGGACGCGGCGGCGTCGTCCGCACCGGATGCCGCGGCACGGTCCATGGACTCGAACACCGGCCACCAGTCCCGATCGACCGCGTCGCGGTCCTCGCGGTAGCGCTCGTAGAGGTCCTCGACCAGCCACTCGTTGCCCGCGAACTCTTCCGGGATCAGATCTCGTGGTGTGCTTGGCACGTGCCTACGCCTCATTCTGTCGTCAAGTGTCCTGCGACCGCCGTCGGCGGCGCAGGAGAGCGGCACGCGGGGCCCCGCTCCGGCCGGCGGCTCGTCGTCGAGCCGCCCGTCCCGGCTCGCTCCGGGACGGGCCGGAAGCGCTGCGCCCGGGTGCGCTCATATGCATTCGGAGTCTAGTGGGGCGAGTCGGCCAGGGCCAGCAGGTTCGAGCCGTGCGGCCGCCCGCGCACCCGGGCCTAGACTCGGCCCGTGCGATTCCTCAACACCCCCGTCACCGACCTCACCTACGACGACGCGTTCCTGATCCCGTCCTCCTCGCGGATCACCTCGCGCTTCGACGTCGATCTGGGCGTCTCGGATCCCACCGGCTCCACCATCCCCCTCGTGGCGGCCAACATGACCGCCGTGACGGGCAAGCGCATGGTCGAGACCATGGCCCGCAGGGGCGGACTCGGCGTGCTCCCGCAGGACCTGCCGCTCGAGGTCATCGCCCGGGAGACGGCATGGGTCAAGCAGCGTCCGCAGCGCTTCCTCTCCGCGCGGACCATGCGCGCCGAGGACTCGGTGCACGACGCCCGAGCGCGCATGCACGAGTACGCGCACGGCAGCGTCCTGGTCGTCGACGGCCCCGGACAGCTCCTGGGCCTCGTCCAGGAGCCCGACTGCCGCGAGGTGGACCGGTTCACCCCGCTGCGCTCGGTGATGCGCACGGATCTGCCCGCGGTCCCCGCGAGGGATCTCGCGGGGGACGACGAGTCCGCCGCGCCGTCGGCGCTCGTGCCCGTGATGGCCGCGGTCAGCGCCCGGCTGAGCGAGGCCCGCAGCGAGGTCGCCCCGGTCGTCTCCGACGACGGGACCGCGCTGGGCGTCATCACCCGCCAGGCCGCGGTGCGCTCGACCATCTACGAGCCCAACCTCGACGCCGGCGGCAGGCTGAAGGTCGCGGCGGCGATCGGGATCAACGGGGACGTCGAGGCCCGGGCCGGGGCCCTGATCGAGGCGGGGGTCGACGTGCTCGTGGTCGACACCGCCCACGGCCACCAGCGGAAGATGATGCAGGCCCTCGCCGCGGTGCGCGCCGCGGCGCCGTCGCACCCCATCGTGGCCGGCAACGTGGTGACGGCCGACGGCGTCCGGGACCTGCTCGGCGCCGGGGCGGACATCGTCAAGGTCGGCGTGGGCCCCGGGGCCATGTGCACCACCCGGATGATGACCGCCGTGGGCCGCCCGCAGCTGTCCGCCGTGCTCGAATGCGCCGAAGCGGCGGCTGATCTGGGCGGACACGTGTGGGCCGACGGCGGCGTCAAGCACCCGCGCGACGCCGCCCTGGCGCTGGCCGCCGGGGCCGGTCAGGTCATGGTCGGGTCGTGGTTCGCCGGCACGTACGAGGGCCCCGGGGAGCTGAACCGGGCAGCCGACGGGCGCCTCTACAAGGAGAGCTTCGGCATGGCCTCGACGCGCGCCGTGCTGCATCGCACGGAGGGCCTCG
This sequence comes from Kocuria palustris, assembly GCF_007666205.1. GTDB lineage: Bacteria > Actinomycetota > Actinomycetes > Actinomycetales > Micrococcaceae > Kocuria > Kocuria palustris_A. The sequence goes on along the minus strand of NZ_VDOR01000003.1, from coordinate 328,745 downwards.
AGGCCTTCGAGCGCTCGCGCCGCGCCCTGTTCGAGGAGGGCATCTCCAGCTCCAAGATGTACCTGGATCCGCGCCGCCCCGGCGTCGAGGATCTCGTCGATCACATCACCGCCGGCGTGCGCAGCTCCATGACCTACGCAGGGGCCTCCGACCTGCGGCAGTTCGCCGATCGGGCAGTGCTCGGCATCCAGAGCCGCTCGGGCTACGAGGAGGGGCAGGCGCGCTCCGAGAGCTGGAGCTGACGCGCGGGCCGTCGACGGAGCGCCGGTCTGCTAGGGTCTCCCCTGCTCATGAAAATCATTATCAACAAGACCCCCGCGGTCGGTTGATGAGACCCGCGGCCGCCTCGGCCGCTTAGATCGGATCCCGCCATGCGCTCTGCACAGGACGTCGCCCGCGCCTGCCTCTCCGCCGCGGCCCATGATGGCCGCTGCGTCGGCCCCTCCCGTCGTCGCGGACCGGGCCGTGCGCCACGGCGACTCACGACGGCCGCAGCGGCCGGGGCCGGGCTCCTGGCGCTGGCCGGCTGCTCCGCGCCCGCCGGCGGTTCCGGCGGGGACGACGAGAAGCTGCAGGTCGTGACCTCGACCTCGGTCTACGCCGAGATCGCCCGCGAGGTCGCCGGCCCCGAGGTCGAGGTCACTCCCGTGATCGACTCCGCGGCCCAGGACCCCCATTCCTACGAGGCCACGCCCCAGGACCGCCTGACGGTCGAGGACGCGGATCTCGTGATCGTCAACGGCGGCGGCTACGACGGCTTCATGGACGACCTGCTGGCCGGCTCGGCGGTGCCCGTCGTGGACGCGGTCGAGACCTCCGGTCTCCAGGACGGCGAGGGCGCGGCCGGCGGACACTCGCACGACAGCCCCGAGCACGCGCACGCCCACGAGGGCCACGACGACGGCGCGCAGCACGAGGGCGACGACCACGGAGGCCATGACCACGCCGGCCATGGCCACGGGTCCCACGGGCACGAGGGCCATGACCACGGCGGGTTCAACGAGCACGTCTGGTACGACCTGCCGTCCATGGAGGCGGTGGCCGATGCGGTGGGTCACGAGCTCGCCGAGCAGGACCCGGAGCACTCCGCGGACTACGAGGACCGGGCCCACGAGCTGGCCGGCAAGCTGCACGACCTGCACGAGCGGGCCGGGCGGCTCGAGCTCGAGGGCGACTTCCTGGCCACCGAGCCCGTGGCCGGGTACCTGCTGGAGGAGGCCGGGCTGGAGGATGCGACCCCCGAGGAGTTCACGGCAGCGATCGAGAGCGGCACCGACGTCCCGCCGCAGCTCTACCTGGAGGTCTCGCAGCTCGTCTCCGAGGACCGGATCGATCTCCTGGCCTTCAACGAGCACACCGCCAGCGGCCAGACCGAGCAGCTGCGCTCGACCGCGGAGGAGGAGGGCGTGGACGTCGCGTCCTTCACCGAGACCGTCCCCGAGGGGCAGAGCTACCTGCAGTGGATGGCCTCGAACGTCGAGACCCTGGAGGACCTGCGATGAGCGAGGAGCCCGTCGTCGACTTCCGGGCAGCGGGGCTGACCTTCGGCCGGCGGACCCTGTGGTCCGGACTGGACCTGCAGGTGCGCCCGGGGGAGTACATCGCCGTGCTGGGCGGCAACGGCACCGGCAAGACCTCGATGCTGCGCGTCCTGCTCGGCCTGCTGCCGCTGAGCGAGGGCTCGGTGCATGTGCTCGGGCATGCCCCGCGCCGGGGCTCGACCGAGATCGGCTACGTCCCGCAGCAGCGCGCCTTCCCCGCCGAGGCGCCCATGCGGGCCCGCGACCTGGTGGGCCTGGGCCTGGACGGGCACCGCTGGGGCCTGCGTCTGAGCGGCCGGCGGGAAGCCCGGCGGCGGATCGAGCAGTCCCTGGAGCGCGTGGGCGCCCTGGGCTATGCCGATGCACCGGTCGGCTCGCTGTCCGGCGGCGAGCAGCAGCGGCTGCGCATCGCCCAGGCCCTGATCACCGATCCGCGGCTGCTGCTCTTCGACGAGGCGCTGCTGTCGCTGGACCTGACCCGCCAGTCCGAGGTCGCCTCCCTCGTGGCCGAGCAGTCCCGCCGCACCGGTGCGGCGACGCTGTTCGTGACCCATGACGTCAACCCGATCATCGACGACGTCGACCGGGTCCTCTACCTGGCCAACGGCGCCTTCCGCATCGGCGCGCCGCAGGAGGTCCTGCGCTCCGAGGTGCTCAGCGAGCTCTACGGATCGCCCGTCGAGGTCGTGCGCGCCGGAGGGCGCGTGATCGTCGCCGGCGCCCAGCGCGAGGACGCCCACCACGTCGAGGACGTCGTGGAGCCCGTGATCGGCCACGCCTCCGATCCCTACATGGCACCGGGGGCCGAGGCCCCCGCGGAGAGGAGCCCGCGATGAGGGGGGATCTCACGCTGTCGGGCCTGCTGGAGCAGGTCTTCGTCTTCGACCGCTACGCGGAGGTGCTCGTGCTGCTGCAGAACTCGCTGTGGGCCGGAGCCCTGGTGGGGCTCGTCGGAGGGATCATCGGCACCTTCGTAGTGATGCGCGACATGCCCTTCTCCGTCCACGGCATCGCGGAGCTGTCCTTCGCCGGCGGGGCCATCGCGCTCCTGGCGGGGACCTCGATCGTGACCGGGTCGCTGATCGGCTCGGTGGTCGCCGCCCTGCTGATCGGGGTGCTGGGGGCCCGCTCCCGCGGGGCCAACTCGGTGGTGGGCGTGCTCATGCCCTTCGGGCTGGGCGTGGGGATCCTGGCGCTGTCGCTCTACCAGGGCCGCAGCGCCAATCAGTTCGCGCTGCTGACCGGTCAGATCGTCTCGGTCTCCGAGGTCCAGCTCGCGGCGCTGGCCGTGCTCTCCGTCGTGGTGATCGCCGGGCTGCTGGTGATCTGGCGGCCGCTGAGCTTCGCGAGCCTCGACCCGGCGGTGGCCCAGGCGCGCGGGGTGCCGCTGCGCGGGCTGTCGATCGTGTTCATGCTCCTGCTGGGCGTGGCCGTGGCGCTGTCGGTGCAGATCATCGGCGCGCTGCTCGTGCTGGCCCTGGTGGTCACCCCGGCTGCGGCGGCCATGAGCCTGACGGCCTCGCCGGGGCGGATCGTCGCGCTGTCGGTGCTCTTCGCGGAGCTCTCCATGGTGGGCGGCACGCTGCTCGCCCTGGGCGGATCCCTGCCCATCAGCCCCTACGTCACCACGATCTCGTTCCTGATCTGGGGCATCGCCGCGCTGATCGGCCGCAGGCGCGCGGCCGGCTCCGCGCGCGCCGACGCGCAGGGGAGCGGAACGGGTCAGAGCAGGACCGGCAGCGCCGCGGCGGCGACCGAGATGACCGCCGGGCCCGAGCCCACGCGCTCGCCGTCGGCGTAGACGCGCGTCTCGGCATCGATCTCGGCCGTCAGCGCCGGGATGATCTCGACCTCGCGCAGGTCCGTGTGGGTCCCGCGCATCAGCCGGGGGAAGAGCCGGAGGATGCGCCCGCGGGACAGGGCCCGGACCCGGAAGACCTCGAGGCGGCCGTCGAAGGGATCCGCACCGGGCACGATCCGCAGCCCGCCGCCGATCGACGACGTGCTGGCCACGGTCAGCATGAGGGTCCGCCGCCCGCTCAGGTGCGTGCGCCCGCCGGGCTCGTCGATCGCCAGGCCCATGAACGGCTGCCGGAAGCGCAGGACCTCGAACGGCAGGGCGGCCAGGTACTTGGCGCCCCCGCGGGGCCAGGACCAGGAGTTGGCCAGCTCGTTGACCGCCGCGTCGATCCCGCAGCAGGCGGCGGTCCCGAACCAGCGGCGCGTGCCGTCGGCGAGCTCGATGCGGCCCAGGTCCATCGCCCGCGGCCCCTCATCCAGGCGGCGCAGCACGCGGCCCGCGGCCATCTCCGGGTCGTCCTCCGGCAGGCGCATGTGCCGGGCGAGGTCGTTGCCGGTGCCGGCCGGGACCAGCCCGAACGGGATCGGGGCCCCGCCCAGGGCGCGGCGCTCCATGAGCACGTTGAGGACCGTGTGGGCCATGCCGTCGCCGCCGACGGCGACCACGGCGGCCGGGGGCCGGGCCTCCTCCTCCGCCCGGGCGAGCCTGCGGTGCAGCGAGGCGCCCCACGGAACCCCTGCGGAGGGGCCGCCTGCGTCCCGGCTGGTCTCCACGAGCTCGGTGCCGAAGCCCCCGGCGCGCAGCATCGCGGCGGTCCGCCGCACCGCGTCGGCCGAGGCGGCGCCCCGGCCGCGCGGATGGGCCACGAGGAGGATCAGGGGCTCCTGCTGCAGCGGGCCCGTCGCGGTGGGGCTCATGCGGGATCGGCTCCGTCCTCGGGGGCCCCGGCCGTGCCGTCGTCGTGAGCGCCGGCCGAGCACCGCGCGCACAGCCCGACGATCTCGATCGTGTGATCCACCTGCGTGAACCCGTGGTCCTCGGCGGTCCGGGCGGTCCAGCGCTCGATCTCGGGGGCCTGCAGCTCGACGGTCGCACCGCATCGCCGGCAGACCAGGTGGTGGTGGTGGTGCTCGGCGGCGCACTGCCGGTAGATGGACTCGCCGTCCTCGCTGCGCAGGACGTCGACCTCCCCGGTCTCGGCCATGGACTGCAGGATCCGGTAGGTCGTGGCCAGGGACACCGACTCGCCGCGCTCGCGCAGGGCGGCATGGAGGTCCTGCGTCGAGATGAAGTCGGCCTGCACGGACATGGCCGCCTGCACGGCGCGCCGCTGTCGCGTCACGCGCACGGCGGCCTGCGGCTGCGGGGCGGACTGCGTGCTCACGGGGCCTCCTCGACGATCGCGCCCGGCCTCGGAGGCACGGGCAGGGGCCCTGCCATGCTACCCGGGCCGATGCGCGGACGGGCGAGATCAGTAGGCTGGGAGCCGAGCACCGGCAGCGCCGCGCCGCCGCGCGGCCGGACCGCCGGTGCAGGCACCCGTCAGGAGCGCATCGTGAAGCTGACCAAGTACACCCATTCCTGCGTCCGCCTCGAGATCGACGGCACCGTGCTGGTCATCGATCCGGGGACCTTCTCCGAGGTCGAGGAGGCCATGGCAGGCGCCGATCACCTGCTCATCACCCACACCCATCCGGACCACCTCGATCCGCAGCGGGTCCCCGCGCAGCTGCGCGATCGCCGCGACCTCCAGGTCTGGGCGCCGGGATCGGTGGCCGCCGACCTGCGCGGCCAGCTCGGCGAGGAGGCCGCGGACTCGCGGGGGCAGGCCCGCATCCACGACGTCGACGCCGAGACCGAGCTCGATCTCTCCGGCGTGCGCGTGCGGACCTTCGGCGGGCAGCACGCGCTGATCCACCCCCTGATCCGGACGGTCGACAACGTGGGCTACCTCATCGAGGAGACGGTCTACCACCCCGGCGACTCGCTCGTGATCCCGCACGGCATCACCCCGTCCACGGTGCTCGTGCCCCTGCACGCCCCGTGGTCCAAGATGGCGGAGGTCATCGACTTCCTCGTCGCCCTGCGGGCCGAGAAGGCCTACCCCATCCACGACGCGCTGCTCTCGGACAACGGATTCGGCATCGTGGAGAAGCAGGTCACCGCCTTCGCGGCCAAGTACGGCACCGAGTACATCCACCTGGACCCGGGCACCCGGGTCGAGGCCTGAGCCGACCGGCCCGGCTCGTTCCGCCCCGCACACCATCACCTAGGAGGACCCAGTGGCGACCATCTTCACCAGGATCATCGACGGAGAGATCCCCGGGCGCTTCGTGTGGAAGGACGACCAGTGCGTCGCCTTCCTCTCGGCCGACCCCCTGTCCGTCGGGCACACGCTCGTCGTGCCCCGCCAGGAGGTCGATCACTGGCTCGATCTCGACCCCGAGCTGGCCTCGCATCTCATGCTGGTCTCGCAGCGCGTCGGCCAGGCCCAGCGCGAGGTCTTCCGCCCCCGGCGCGTGGGCCAGATGATCCAGGGCTTCGAGGTCCCGCACTGCCACGTCCACGTGTGGCCCGTCTCCTCGATCGAGGACTTCGACTTCGCCAATGCCGATCACGATCCGGATCAGGCGGCCATGGACCAGGCGGCAGAGCGGATCCGCGAGGGCCTGCGCTCGGCCGGGCACGATCAGCACGTGCCGCAGGGCTGAGTCCGCCGCCCGGCACGAGGGGCCCCGACGATCTGCGGATCGTCGGGGCCCCTCGGTGCTCATGGCGGGCTCGGCCGTGCGCCCGCGGCGGCGGAGGGCGTCCCGGTGCAGGACATGCCGGCGGCCGACGGGGCGAGGGCGATCAGCGCGCCGCCGCTTCCTTGAGCGCGCGGCGCACCCGCTTGGCCGAGACCGTGTGGGAGGTGCCGAGCTCCTGAGCGAAGAGCGAGACCCTCAGCTCCTCGAGCTCCCACTCGATCTGCGCGAGCGACTCGGGGATCGGAAGGCCCTTCGGAACGGCGGCCGCAGCCTTGTCGAGGTCGTCCTCGATGGCCTGGACCTCGGTCATGTGCACGGCGTCGCGCTGGATGTTCGCGGTGCCCACGAGCTTGTCGATGCGCAGCTCCATGGCCTTCAGATAGCGCGGCAGATGCTGCAGATGAGCCCATCCCGTGCTGGTCACGAAGCCCGGCTCCACGAGCCGGTCGAGCTGCTCGCGGATGTCGGCGAAGGCGCTGACCGCCGCCATGGACGACGGCCGCTTGATCCGCTTGCGCACCGCGTTCGCCAGCGTGAGGACCTCCGCCACGAGCGCCGTGACGGAGAAGACCGTCTCGATCTGCTCGGCGCGCACCTCGTCGAAGAGCCGGTCGAACTCGGCCCTGGTCCACGGCGGCTCGGCCGGCACGAGCTTGTCCACCGCCGCGCGGGTGCAGTCCTGGATGAGCGCCTCGACGGAGCCGTGCGGGTTCTGGGTGAAGACGATCTTCTCCCGGTTGTCCAGATGGTCCGAGACGAAGCGCTGCGTGTTCGGCAGGCGGCGCTGCAGCAGCGAGATCGTGCCGGAGCGCTGAGCCGCGCGCTGGTCCTCCTGGGAGGAGAACACCCGGACATCGGCGGTCGGCTCGGCCGCGTCCGCCCCCGGGGAGGCCACGAGCGCCGGCCAGCCGGTGATGCGCTGGCCGGAGACGACCGTGTCGGCCTTCCGCGGCAGGTCCGCGGCCGGCCACTCGGTCAGGCCGTCGCGCTCCAGGGCCGGGCCCGACGGCTCGGGCCGCTTCCTCCGGCTTCGGCTCTTCCTCCCGTTCTCGGAGCCCCCGGCCGGCGGCTTCGGGACGGCGCCCGGGCCGGGGACGGGCAGGGCCCCGGCCGAGGTGCCCAGCGACTCCGCCAGCGCGGCGCGCACCTGATCCCGCAGGGCGACCTGCAGGTGCTCGAGGTCCTCCCCCTCGCCCAGGATGCGATTGCGGGCGTCGCGCACCTGGAAGTGCATCCTGAGGTGCTCGGGCACCGCGGACCAGTCCCATGAGCCCGGGGGGATCACGACGCCCTTGAGCTGACGCAGCGCCCGCTCGAGCGACTGCTCGAGGTCGTCCTCCTCGGGATCGGCCTCCGCGTCGAGCCATTCCACGGCGCGGCGGGCCACGTCGGGCGCCGGGACCACGCGCTTGCGCACCTGCTTGGGCAGCGAGCGGATCAGCGCGGTCACGAGCTCGGTGCGCAGGCCGGGGATCAGCCAGCGGAAGGGGCCGGGGCGCAGCTGATGCAGGAACAGCACCGGGACGCGCGCCGTCACGCCGTCGGCCTTGCGCCCGCGCGACGCGCCCCTGCCGCCGGGGTCCGGGGCGCCCGAGCCGGGGGCGAACGTGTAGTCGAGATCCAGGCTCAGCTCGCCGCCGTCGGTGCGCGCGGTCCACTGCCGCGGGAAGGCGGCGTCGTCCCAGGATCCCGCCTCCTCGTCGATGAGCTGCTCGGGATCGAAGTCGAGCAGATGCTCGTCCTCCCGGGAGGCCTTCTTCCACCACGTGTCGAAGTGGGTCTGGGACACCACCTCGGCGGGGACGCGGGCGTCGAAGAACTCGTAGAGGGCCTGGTCGTCGACGCGCAGGTCCTTGCGGCGCAGCCGGGACTCGAGCTGCTCGACCTCGGCGAGCCGCTTCCGGTTGCGCTGCACGAAGCGGTGGCGGGTCTGCCAGTCGCCCTCCACGAGGGCCTTCTGGAGGAAGATCTCGCGGGAGGCGACCGGGTCGATCCTCCAATAGCCCACCGGGCGGTCGGCGGCCAGCGGGACGCCGTAGAGGGTCGCGCGCTCCTTGGCCATGACCGCGCCCTGGCTGCGGGACCAGTGCGGCTCGGCGTACGTCCGCTTGACCAGGTCGCCGGCGACCTCCTCGATCCACTGCGGCTCCACCGCGGCGTTGACGCGGGCCCACAGCCGGGAGGTCTCCACGAGCTCGGCGGAGACGACGAAGTCGGGCTTCTTCCTGAACAGCGCCGAGCCCGGGAAGATCGCGAAGCGCGTGCCGCGGGCGCCCTGGTAGTCGCGCGTGCGCTCGTCGCGCAGGCCGATGTGGCTGAGCAGGCCGGCCAGCATGGACTTGTGCACGTCGTCGGCCTTGGCGGCGGGATCGATGTCGCGATCGCGCCCGACCTCGATCCCGACCGAGCGGCCCATCTGGCGCAGCTGCGCGTAGAGGTCCTGCCATTCGCGGATGCGCAGGAAGTTCAGGAACTCGCGCTGGACCGTCTTGCGGAACTGCGAGCTCGACAGCTGCTCCTGCTGCTCCTGGAGGTGCTGCCACAGCAGCAGGTAGCCCAGGAAGTCGGAGGTGGGGTCCTTGAAGCGGGCATGCAGCTCATCGGCCTGTGCCCGCTTCTCGAGCGGGCGCTCGCGGGGATCCTGGATGGTCAGCGCGGCGGCCAGGATCATGACCTCGCGGGCGCAGCCGCGGCGCTGCCCCTCCACGATCATCCGGCCCAGCCGGGGATCGACGGGCAGCGCGGCCAGCGTGCGCCCGGTGCGGGTCAGCGGGGAGCGGTCGCGGTCCTTCCCCCGCCCGCGACGCCCGCGCGAACCGCCGCGCCCGCGCGAGCCCCTGCCCGGGCGCTCATCGTCCCGGTGCTCGTCCCGGCTCCGGTCCTGTTCCCGGTCTGCGCGTCGGCCCGCGCGGGGCTCGGCGGAGCGCAGCGCCCCGAGCTCGCGCAGCAGCGCCACCCCGTCCTTGACGGCCCGCGACTCGGGGGGCTCCACGAACGGGAAGCGGCCGATGTCCTCGGGGGAGTGGACCACCCCGGCCGATGTCATCTGCAGGATGACCGAGGCCAGGTTGGTGCGCAGGATCTCCGGGTCGGTGAACTCCGGGCGGGACGAGTAGTCGTCCTCGGAGTACAGGCGGATGCAGATGCCGTCGGAGACGCGACCGCAGCGCCCGGCGCGCTGATTCGCCGACGCCTGCGAGATCCGCTCGATCGGCAGCCGCTGCACCTTGGTGCGCGTGGAGTAGCGGGAGATGCGCGCTGTCCCGGTGTCGATCACGTACTTGATGCCGGGCACGGTCAGGGATGTCTCGGCGACGTTCGTGGCCAGCACGATCCGCCGCGACGAGCCGCGGGAGAAGACCCGGTGCTGCTCGGCCATCGACAGCCGCCCGAACAGCGGCAGGACCTCCGTCCCGCGCAGCCGCGGCCGGTCCGCGACCAGGGACTCGAGGGCATCCTGCGCATCGCGGATCTCGCGCTCGCCGGAGAAGAAGATCAGGATGTCGCCGCGGTCCTCGCGGGACAGCTCGTCGACGGCATCGCACACGGCGTCCAAGGGGTCGCGGTCCTCGTCCTCGAGGCCGTCGTCGGTGTCCTCGTCGACCTCCTGCTCGGACTGCAGGGGGCGGTAGCGGATCTCGACCGGATAGGTGCGACCGGAGACCTCGATGATCGGCGCCGGCTCCGGGTCCGCGTCCTGGGGCGCGCCCGCGGGCAGCGGCTCGTGGAAATGGGCGGCGAAGCGCTCGGGGTCGATCGTGGCCGAGGTGATGATCAGCTTCAGATCCGGACGCCGCGGCAGGATCGTCTTGAGGTAGCCGAGCAGGAAGTCGATGTTCAGCGAGCGCTCGTGGGCCTCGTCCACGATGATCGCGGAGTACCGGGACAGCAATCGGTCGTGCTGGATCTCGGCCAGCAGGATGCCGTCGGTCATGAGCTTGATCCGCGAGTCCCGGCCCACCTCAGAGGTGAAGCGGACCTGGTAGCCGACCGTCTGGCCGATCTTCTCGCCCATCTCCTCGGCGATGCGCTCGGCGACCGAGCGCGCGGCGATGCGGCGGGGCTGGGTGTGCCCGATCATGCCGTCCTCGGCCAGGCCGAGCTCGAGGCACATCTTGGGGATCTGCGTGGTCTTGCCGGAGCCGGTCTCGCCCGCGATGACGACGACCTGGTGGTCGCGGATCGCGGCCTGGATGTCATCGCGTCGGCCCGAGACCGGGAGCTGCTCGGGGTAGACGATCCGGGGGCCGGTGCCCTCGCGCGCGGTGGTGGTCATATCCGGACCATTCTACGGGGAGGCGACGACGGCGCCGGAGACGCCGCCGCTGCCCCGTGCTGCACCGCCGGGGTCGCCGCCGACCGACAGCGCCCCGCCCCGGTCAGAGCAGCTCGAGCGCGGAGCGCGCGGCGCGGTCCGCGGCGCCCAGATAGGTCCCGCCGCGGGGCGGGTCGAAGAGCACGGCGTGGGCGATCAGCACGAAGAGCTGGTGCAGGCCCGTGCGCTCCCGCCAGCCGTCGCGCAGCGGGTGGGCCTCCTCGTAGCCGGCGATGATCTCCTCCAGATGCGGTGCGCCGAAGACCGAGAGGAAGGCGAGGTCCTGCTCGCGGTGGTCTCCGTGGGCGGCCGGGTCGATGAGCACCGCGCCTTCGCTGCTCCACAGGAGGTTGCCCGCCCACAGGTCCCCGTGGATGCGCGCCGGGCTGTCGCCGTCGTCGAACTGCCCGGCCTCGAGCGCCTCCACTGCGCCCTGGACGGCCTCCAGCTCCGCTGCGGCGACGCCGCGATCGCGCAGCATCTCGAGCATGGGCCGCACGCGCTGGCCGCCGTAGAAGGCCCCCCACGACTCGGTCGGCTCCAGAGTCACCTCGAGAGGCTGCTCGAGCGGGCCGAACCAGCCGCTGCGCCAGCCGTCGGAGGGCGCCGGCCGGGTCCAGCCGGAGCTCGCGGCCGGGACCGGGGGCGCGGCGCCGAAGCCGTCGGCGCCGAGGTCGTGGGTCCGGGCAAGTGCCCGGCCGAACTCCCGAGCGGCCTCGGGCGCGGGGCGCGCGGTGTCGACGCGGGTCAGCTCCAGGAAATCCGCGCCCACGTCGTGGACGCCGGCGCAGCGGACCGGGCCCTCGTCGAGCCACAGCAGCCCGGCGGCCTCGAGGGCGAAGACCCCGGGGCTCGAGCCGTCCGACGACTTGCGGTGGATGTGCTGCTCAGGGTGCCGGTGCTCTCGGGTCATGACACGAGTGTGGCGGCATTAGGCTGGCATCGCACGCGGCGAGGCCCGCGCGCACCCGTCGTCGATCGCCATCATCAGGGGCCGCCTCCATGTCCAGCACGCCGCAGCAGCGAGCCCGCCGGCGCCGCCTCGCGAGCCTCCTGGCCGTCATCGGCATCATGGGCCTGTTCCTGGCCACCTGGGCCGTGCCCGAGGGCATCATCCACTGGGCGCGGGCCACCGCCGATGAGGCACCGGTCCCGCTGTCCCCCCGCGGCTGGTTCGCGATCATCTCCGGGCCGATCGCGCTCGTGGTCGGCGGAGTCCTGAGCATCGCGGCGTTCCAGCTGGCGCGCAGCAGTCGCGAGCCGCGGACCGACGAGGATCGGGAGCTCGACGAGCAGTGGGGCGACGAGGCCATGCTCGACTTCGACCCGGCCGAGTTCAACCGCGGCCACCGCTCGGCGCGGCTGCAGGAGCGGGATCGCTGGAGCTGAGCCGTTCCTGACCGCTGTGCGGTCCTGGGCTGCCGGTTCGCCGTGCGGGGACGCAGGACGAGGTCCGCTGCCAGGGGCGCGCTCCGCGAAGCGCGCCCCTCGGCTCAGGAGTCCCGCCGACGCAGCTTCGCCGCGCCCACCAGGCCCGCACCGGCCAGCAGGAGGGCGCCGCCGGCGATCACCAGGGTCCCGTTCGAGAACCCTGTGTGCGGCAGCTGCTCGCCCCACCACTGCTCGGCGGGGGACTGCTCGCCCTCCGCGGCCGCGGTGCCGCCGGACGCACCCTGCTGCTCAGGATCCGCCGGCTCGGCCGGTCCTGCCGCATCGTCGCCGGATCCGCCGCCGTCGCCCGAGCCGCCCCCCGCGCCGCTGACGGGGGCTTCGGTCTCCGGATCGCGCGCGGCCGAGGGACCGGTCGCAGGAGGCTGCTCCTCCGTCGGGCGGTCGGACGTCCCGTCTCCCGGGTCCTGGTCGCGGTCGGGTGCGCCGGCGGGGTCAGGGGCGGGCTGACGGGGATCCGTCCCCGGGCCGGCGGGCAGGGCGACCGGCGGAGCGTCCGTCGGCTGCTCGGTCGGATCCGTCGTCGGCTGATCCGTGGGCCCGTCCGTCGGCTCCCCGGTGGGTTCCTCCGTGGGGTCGCTGGTGGGCTCGGCGCTCGGCTCGTCCGTGGGCTCCTCGGTCGGCTCCGGAGTGGGCTCCTCCGTGGGGCCCCCGGTCGGCTCGTCGGTGGGCGTCGCGGTGGGCTCCTCGGTCGGGGTCGGCTCCGCGGTGGGCTCATCCGTGGGGGTGGGCACCGGAGTCGGCTCTGCCGTGGGCTCGTCCGTGGGTGTCGGCTCTGGGGTGGGCTCATCCGTGGGCGTCGGCTCCGCGGTGGGTTCACCCGTGGGCGTGGGCTCCGGTGTGGGCTCGTCCGTGGGAGTGGGCTCCGGAGTCGGCTCGTCCGTCGGCGTCGGCGTGGGCTCTTCGGTCGGCGTCGGCTCCGCGGTGGGCTCATCCGTGGGCGTGGGCTCCGGTGTGGGCTCGTCGGTCGGAGTCGGTGTCGGCTCCGGTGTGGGATCGTCCGTGGGAGTGGGCTCCGGAGTCGGCTCGTCCGTCGGCGTCGGCGTGGGCTCCTCGGTCGGGGTCGGCTCCGCGGTGGGCTCATCCGTGGGCGTGGGCTCCGGAGTCGGCTCGTCCGTCGGCGTCGGCTCCGCGGTGGGGTCGTCCGTGGGAGTGGGCTCCGGAGTCGGCTCGTCCGTCGGGGTCGGCTCCGCGGTGGGCTCATCCGTGGGCGTGGGCTCCGGTGTGGGGTCGTCCGTGGGAGTGGGGTCCGGGGTCGGGTCGTCCGTGGGGGTGGGTGTCGGGGTGGGCTCCGGGGTCGGCTCGACGGGCACATCGGCAGCCGTGACGATGGTCTGGTCGACGCCCGGGACGTTCTGCCCGTCGGGGCCGGCGATCGTCGCGGTGAGGGTGGACCCGCCCGGCACGGCGTCGTCGGGCCAGGTCAGGTCCACGATGGCGCTGCCGGTGTGGTCGGTGGTGACGGTGACCTGGGTGAGCTGTCCGTCGGGGCCCGTCACGGTCACGGTGTACTCGGTGTCGGGGATCAACCCCGTGTACTCGATGGTCCAGGGGTTCGATGCGCTGCCCTGGTCGTCGCCGATCGAGATCGTGCGCGAGTGCGGATCGGCCGCTGCGACGGCGTCGGTGATGAGGGCCTGGTACAGGCTCCCCAGGGGCGTGCCGTCGCGGCTGACCTCGGCCGACAGCCCGGTTCCGGGCGGGACGGCGCCGGCAGGCCAGCTGAGCCGAGCGGTGCCGCTGCCCGCGGCATCGGTCGTGAAGGTCGTCTCGGTCACCTGGCCGCCCGGGCCGCGGACGGCCACGGTGTACTCCGTGTTCGGCATCAGGTCGGTGTACTCGATCGTCCACGGATTGGCCTCGCTGCCCTGCCCGGCGCCCTGCGACGAGGTCCGCGCGGTCGGGGTGGTCTGCGTCTGATCCAGCTCCGGGACGTCCTGGCCGTCGGGGCCGACGAGGACGGCGCTGAGCTCGGTGCCGCCCGGCACGTCCCCGGGCCACTCGAGGCTCACGCTGCTGCTGCCGGTGCCGTCCGTCGTGAAGGACGTGGTGCTCAGGGCGCCGTCCGGGCCGCGGACCTCCACCGTGTACTGCGTGTCGGGATCGAGTCCGGTGTAGTCGATGGTCCAGGGGCTCTGGGCCGTGCCCTGCCCGTCGCCGGTCGAGGTGGTGACGGCGGCGGGGTCGGCCGGCAGATGCAGGTCCTGCGTGAGCGTCTCGAGGGCCGTGGCGTCGCGGCTGATCACGGCGCGGACATCGGAGCCGGGGGCGACGGCGCCGCGCGGCCAGCTCAGCCGCGCGGTGCCGCTGCCGGCGGCGTCGGTCGTGAAGCTCACCCGGGTGGCCTCGCCGTCGGGCCCCTCGACGGCCACGGTGTACTCCGTGTCCGGGGCCAGGCCCGTGTAGTCGATGGTCCACGGGTTCGACGCGCGGCCCTGGTCCCTTCCTTGGGAGGTGGTCCGGGCGGAGGGGGTCGTCTGCGTCTCGTCGAGCGCGGGCAGGGCGGCGCCGTCGGGGCCGGTGATCGCGGCCGTGAGCTGGGTGCCGTGGGGGACCCCGGAGGGCCACGTCAGGTCCACGCTGCCGTCGCCGGCCCCGTCCGTGGTGAACGTCCGGGAGCCGAGCTGGCCGTCGGGGCCGCGGACGGCCACGGTGTACTCGGTGTTCGGCGCCAGCCCCGTGTAGTCGATGCTCCAGGGACTCTCGGGGGTGCCCTGCCCGTCGCCGGTGGCCGTGGTGGTCGAGGTCGCATCGGGCGCCGGCGGGTCCGTCGTGAGCTGCTGGTCGATGCCGATCAGCGGCGCGCCGTCGGGCCCGGCCACGACCGCCGTGAGCTGGGTGCTTCCCGGAACGGCTCCCTCCGGCCAGGTGATGCGCGCCGTGCCGTTGCCGGAGCCGTCGGTCGTGAAGGTGACCCGGGTGAGCTCGCCGTCGGGACCGGTGACGGTCACGGTGTACTCGGTGTTCGGGTCCAGCCGGGAGTAGTCGATCGTCCAGGGGTTGGCCTCGCTGCCCTGGTCCTCCCCGGTCGACGTCGTCCGCGACGACGGGGCGGTGGTCGTGGTGGACAGGGACGGGGCGTCCTGGCCGTTCACGGTGACGGTGATGGGCAGCTCCGCGCCGTTGGAGGCGTGGTCCCAGGTCAGGGGGACGGTCACGGTGCCGTCCTCGCCCACGGTCGCGGTGACCGGATAGGTGTGCTCTGCGCCGTCGTCGGAGCGATCGGCGGGGACGGTCACGGTCACGGTCACCTCCGCGCCGGGCTCGAGGTTCGAGATCTGCTGGACGAACGGATCGCGCGCGGTCCCGGTGCCGGGCGTGACGATCCGGGTGATCGGGGTCGTGAGGCTCTGCTCCACTCCGGGCACCTGGACGCCGTCCTGGGTCAGCTCGGCGCGCAGCTGCGTCCCGGGTGCGACCGATCCCTCGGGCCACGTCACGTCGACGTCGGCGGTGCCGTCGTCGCCGGCCGTGAAGGTCAGGGGGTCCAGCCGCGTGCCGTCGGGCAGCACGGGCGTCACGGCGTACTCGGCGCCGGGGATCAGGCCGGTGTAGCTGATCTCCCACGGGCTCTGTGCAGTGCCCAGCCCGGACCCGGTGGACGTCGTCCTCGAGGACGCAGTGGTGACCTCGCCGTCGAAGGCGCTCACCCGGGTGGGGTCCGTGCGTCCCGGCGTCTCGGGCGTGCCGTCGCCGTCGACGTCCGCGCCGGCCGCGTCGTGGGCCACGCTCACCCGCACGGGCAGGGTCGAGCCCCCGGTCGCCCCGCTCCAGGTCAGCGGCACCGTGGCCACGCCGTTCCCGTCGGCCACGGCGGTGGTCGTGTACGTGTGCTCCTGGCCGTCCTCGGACTGCGAGGCCGGCACGGTGACGGTGGCCTCGATCCGGTCGCCGGGGACCAGGCCCCGGTACGTGTTGACCCACGGGCTGGCCTCGGTGCCGGCGCCGGATCGGGTGTGCTCCCAGGACGGGGTCTCGATCCGCAGCCCCGACAGCTCCCGGTCGAGGAAGGACGAGGTGGTCAGCTGGCCGGAGGCGTCGGTCGTCAGCTTGAGGAAGCTGACCTCGGGCTGCAGGACGACGCCGGGCCGGGCCGCGGTCCAGCGCAGGGGGATCTCGGCCGTGCCGTCCGCGCCCACCCTGACGTTCGTGGTGTAGCTCGAATCCGTGCCGGAGACGGCCTGATCGGCGGGGATCGGGACCCGCACCGACACGGTCTCGCCGGGGACCAGGTCGCGCAGGCGATAGACGTACGGGTCCTCGTCGGTCCCGAGCCCGGGGGAGTAGTCGATCTTGGGGTTGACGCGCGTGCCGTAGAGCAGGGCGGAGGCGTAGGCCTGCGTGCCGTTCACGTACCCGTGCCCCTGGAAGGTGAGCATCATGCGCGACTCCGCCGGGATGACCGGGAAGTCGTAGGTGTAGGTCACGGTGCCGTCGGCGTTCTGCGCCCGCCGGGGCGTGGGGACCGCCGGTGTCGAGGTCGAGGTGAGCTGGGTCCCGTAATGGGCTGCCACGACGGCCGCCTCGTTGGCGATGAACAGGCGCGGAGCCGACGAGGTCGAGGGGCTGTCCGAGCCTGCGGGCAGGGTCACGGTCAGGGTGGCGTCGCGGACCTCGCGGTAGACGGCCACCGGGATCCGATACGTGGTGTTCGCTCCGCCGCCGAAGTGCTGGACCTGGAGCATGTTCTCGGAGTCGTTCGGGGTGACGCCGTAGGTGAAGCCGTTCGAGGTCCAGTTCGGCTGCGACTTGTCCACGACCGCTGACGCGAAGGTGCACGTGGTGTCGCCGTTCGTGAACGCACCGCTGGCGAACGTCGAGTACTGCTTGGGGTCCGGGCTGTTCGCGGGGACGTTGCAGTCCGCCGGCAGCGAGGCGATCGACGTGTACGGGCCGTCGGCGAATCCGGGCGCCACCGCTGCCGGGAGCAGGCAGGCCAGGGCCAGGGACCCCGCCGCGATCTTCCGCGCGGTCCTGCGGGGCGCGGGGCTCGAGGGCCGTCGCCAGGACGCGGTCGTCGAGGCGGACGAGGACGACGAGGGGGTGCTGCCGGTGCTGCGCATGGGGGTGATGCTCCAGGGGCCAGGCCGTCTCCGGAGCGGAGGCGGCACGGGGTCCGGCTCAGGCGCCGCGCGGCGCCGAGCCGGGTCGACTGCCTCAAAATAGGCCGAAAACTCCGCTGGCGGATGAAATCGCAAGAAGATGCGCAATTGTTGCCGAGATGGGGCGGCGGGAGATGCCCGCGCCCGGCGGCGAGGGCCGACAGCGCCCATGCAGAAGGCCCCCGGGGCCGTCTGGCGACGGGCCCGGGGGCCTTGGAGGGAGGTGCCCGAGATAGGATTCGAACCTACGACTTCCTGCTCCGGAGGCAGGCGCTCTATCCCCTGAGCTACTCGGGCGGGGGCCGACGACGCAGGCGCAGGGCCGCGATCGACCCGTCGACTCTATCACCACGCGCGCCGTGCGGCGCACGCGGCCCGGCTGCCCGGGCGGATCGGCCGCCGCCGGGGCCGCAGGTACACTGACCCGGTGACTCCCGAAGAACTCTCCGCCGCCCTGTCCGCCGGTCTCGAGCAGGCCGTCTCCTCGGGGGAGCTCACCCTCGCCGAGGACGCGCAGCTTCCTGAGGTGAAGGTCGAGCGGCCCAAGAGCCGAGAGCACGGGGACTGGGCCACGAACGTCGCCATGCAGCTGACCAAGAAGCTCGGCCTGCCGCCGCGGGAGGTCGCCGGCATCCTGAGGCCCCGCCTCGAGCAGATCGACGGGATCGCCTCGGTCGAGATCGCCGGGCCCGGGTTCCTCAACATCGTCCTGGACGCCGCCGCCGCCGGCGAGCTCGCGCGCACCGTCGTGGAGGCCGGCCGGGACTACGGCCGCGGCGAGGCCATGAAGGGGCAGAGCATCAACCTGGAGTTCGTCTCCGCGAACCCCACGGGCCCGATCCACCTGGGCGGCACCCGCTGGGCTGCGGTCGGCGATGCCCTGGCCCGCGTCTTCGAGGCCCAGGCCGCCGAGGTCACCCGGGAGTACTACTTCAACGACCACGGCGCCCAGATCGACCGGTTCGCCCGCTCCCTGCTGGCCCGCGCGAAGGGCGAGCCCGCCCCGGAGGACGGCTACGGCGGCGAGTACATCTCGGACATCGCCCAGCGCGTCCTGGCCGCGGACCCCGGGGCGCTGGACTCGGCGGATCCGCAGGAGGCGTTCCGCGCCGCCGGCGTCGAGTTCATGTTCGGGGACATCAAGGAGTCGCTGCACGAGTTCGGCGTCGACTTCGACGTCTGGTTCCACGAGGACTCCCTGTTCCAGGACGGCTCCGTCGAGCAGCTGCTCGAGCAGCTCAAGGGCAGCGACGCGCTGTACTTCGCCGACGGCGCCTGGTGGATCCGCTCGAGCGATCACGGCGACGACAAGGACCGCGTGGTCGTCAAGTCGGACGGCGACGCCGCCTACATCGCCGGCGACATCGCCTACTACCGCAGCAAGCGCGAGCGCGGCGCCGACCTGTGCCTCTATCTGCTCGGGGCCGATCACCACGGCTACGTCGCCCGCCTCAAGGCCGTCGCCGCGAGCCTGGGCGACTCCCCGGACCGGGTCGAGGTCATGATCGGGCAGATGGTCAATCTCGTGCGGGACGGGGCGGCCGTGCGCATGTCCAAGCGCGCCGGGACGGTCGTCACCATGGAGGACCTCGTCGAGGCCGTCGGCGTGGACGCCGCGCGGTACTCGCTGACCCGGTACTCGATCGACTCGAACATCGACATCGACCTGGACCTGCTGACCAGGCGCTCGAACGAGAACCCCGTGTTCTACGTCCAGTACGCCCACGCCCGCACGTGCGCGGTCGGGCGCAACGCCGAGGCCGTGGGCGTGTCCCGGACCGCCGAGGACGACGCAGCGTCCTTCGACGCCTCCCTGCTCTCGCACGAGACCGAGACCGAGCTGCTGGCCGGGCTGGGCCAGTACCCGCGGGTCGTGGCCGAGGCCGCCCAGCTGCGCGAGCCCCACCGCGTGGCCCGCCACCTCGAGGCCCTGGCCGGGTCCTACCACCGCTGGTACTCGGCCTGCCGCGTCACCCCCCAGGGCGACGAGCAGATCACCGACACCCATCGCACCCGCCTGTGGCTCAACGACGCCACGCGCCAGGTCCTGGCCAACGGCCTGGACCTGCTGGGCGTCAGCGCCCCGGAGAGGATGTGAGCATGACGCACGACAGCACCGAGGATCCCGATCAGGTCGAGGACGTCGTGACCACGGGCTTCCGCCTGCAGCCGGTCCCGCTGCTCGAGCCCGCCCGGCAGGAGGACATCCACACCGGCCCCAGCCCGCTGGCCCCGCAATGGCTCGAGATCCCGCAGGACTGGGCCCAGCTCGACCCCGTCATCTGGCCCGAGCAGTTCGGCCGGGACGAGGACGGCACCCTGACCGTCTCGGGGATGCCCGTCACGGCCCTGGCCGAGACCTACGGCACGGCCCTGTACGTCGTCTCGGAGGACGCCTTCCGCGAGCGCGCCGCGCAGTTCCGCCGCTCCTTCGAGGAGGCCTTCGCCCGGATCGGCGCCGAGGTGTCGGTGTACTACGCGGGCAAGGCCATGCTGACCCCCGAGATCGCCCGCTGGGTGCAGGAGGAGGGTCTGCGCCTGGACACCTCCTCCGGCGGCGAGATGGCCGCCGGTCTGCGCGGCGGCATGCCCCCCGAGCGCATGGCGCTGCACGGCAACAACAAGTCCGCCGCGGAGATCACCATGGCGCTCGACGCCGGCGTGGGCCGCATCGTCGTGGACTCCCTCCAGGAGATCGAGCTCGTCGGCCGCCTGGCCCGCACGCTGGGGGTCAGGGCCCCCGTGATGATCCGGGTGACCCCGGGGATCCACGCCGAGACCCACGAGTTCATCGCGACCGCGCACGAGGACCAGAAGTTCGGCCTGTCCATGGCCGCCGACGGCGGCGAGTCCCCGGCGCTGCATGCCGTGAGCGCCTGCGTGGCCCACCCGGACATCGAGCTGACCGGCCTCCACTGCCACATCGGCTCCCAGATCTTCGACGCCGACGGCTTCGCCCAGGCCGCCGATCGCGTCCTCGGCCTGATGGCGGAGATCTCGACGCGCTTCGGCGTGCGCCTGCCGCAGCTGGACCTCGGCGGCGGCCACGGCATCGCCTACACGGCGGCGGACACGCCCCGCTCCGCCGCGGCGATCGCCGAGGACATCGCCGGCGCGGTGCAGTCCTCCTGCGCCCGCCTGGGCCTGGACGTCCCGCACGTGTCCTTCGAGCCGGGGCGCTCGATCGCCGGGCCGGCAGGGATCAGCCTCTACACGGTCGGGACCTGCAAGTCGGTGCCGGTCGGGGACGGGCTGCGCCGTCGCTACATCTCGGTCGACGGCGGCATGTCCGACAACGCCCGCCCCGTGCTCTACGGCGCGGACTACTCGGTCGTCGTGGCGGATCGGGCGCACGAGCACCGCGGCGAGGCCGCGGCGCTGTCGCGCGTGGTCGGCAAGCACTGCGAGTCCGGCGACATCCTGGTCCACAGCGCGTACCTGCCCGAGGGCGTGCGCGCGGGGGACCTGCTGGCCGTGCCCGCGACCGGGGCCTACTGCTGGGCCCTGTCGAGCAACTACAACTGGCTCCCTCGCCCTGCCGTGGTCGCGGTGCGCACCGCGGACGGCCGCCCCGAGGCCCGCATCATCGTGCGCCGCGAGACCGAGGACGACCTCTTCGCCCGCGACGTCTCCCAGGATCCCGAGGGCTCCCGGCCGCTGCGCCTCGAGGCCCGCTGACGCGCAGCGGCGCGCCGCCCTGGGACGGCGCGCCGCGGCCGTCGCCCCCCGTCCCACCGCCCGCCCCGACCCCATTCGTCTGGAGCACATCCGTGTCAGTCACCCCTTCCGCCGCCCCCGACGTGCGATCCGACGTCGTGCGCATCGCCCTGCTCGGCGCCGGCAACGTCGGCGCCGAGGTGGCTCGCATCCTGCTGGAGCAGTCCGAGGAGCTCGGCCGGCGCATCGGCGCCCGCCCGGAGCTGATCGGGATCGCCGTGCGCGACACCTCGGCCCCCCGCACCGTCGACCTGCCGCAGGAGCTGCTGACCACCGATGCCGACGCCCTGATCGAGGCGGCCGACGCGGTCGTGGAGCTCACGGGCGGGATCGAGCCGGCGCGCACCCGCATCCTGCGCGCCCTGGAGGCGGGCAAGCCCGTCGTCAGCGGCAACAAGGCGCTGCTGGCCCGCCACGGCGCCGAGCTGCACGCGGCCGCCGACGCGGGGCGGACCACCCTGAGCTACGAGGCCGCCGTCGCCGGGGCGATCCCGATCGTGCGCCCGGTCCTGGAGTCGCTGTCCGGGGACCGGATCAATCGCGTGCTCGGCATCATGAACGGCACGACCAACTACATCCTCGACCAGATGGACACCACGGGCGCCACGTTCGACGACGCCCTGGCCGAGGCGCAGCGCCTGGGCTTCGCCGAGGCCGATCCGACCGCCGACGTCGAGGGCCACGACGCCGCCTCCAAGGTCGCCATCCTGGGCGGGCTGGCCTTCCACTCGTCGTACACGTTCGACGACGTGTACTGCCGGGGCATCCGCGGCATCACCGCCGCCGACGTCGAGGCCGCGCGCTCGGCAGGCTTCGTGATCAAGCTGCTCGGGGTGGCCGAGAAGGTCTCCTCCGGGGTCAACCTGCGCGTGGTGCCCACCATGATCCCCCGCAGCCATCCGCTGGCCAGCGTCCGCGGCGGGTACAACGCGGTGTTCGTGGAGGCGGAGGGCGCCGAGGAGCTCATGTTCTACGGCCCCGGCGCCGGCGGCGGTCCGACCGCCTCGGCCGTGCTCGGCGACCTGGTCTCCGCCCTGCGCCGCGTGGTCGCGGGCGGCCCCGGCATCGGCCCGGCCGTGCACGCCGACCTGCCGGCCACCGGCGTCGACGACGTCCTGACCAGCTTCTCCCTCACGCTGCTGTGTCCGGACCAGACCGGCGTCCTGGCGGCCGTGGCCGGGGTCTTCGCCGAGCACGGGGTCTCCGTGTCGACCATGCGCCAGGACGACGTGCCGAACGACCCCGACCGCCCCGGCGAGGAGCTGGCCCAGATCCGGATCGTGACCCATCGGGCCCGCAATGCGGATCTGGTCCGCACCGTCGAGGCGGTCCGGGAGCTCGATGCCGTCTACGATCTCTCCGGTCTCATCCGCGTCGAGACCGCGGACTGAGCCGGACCGGACCGTCCCGCAGGACCGGGCGGCCCCGGAAGCGGTCCGCCCGCGACAGCCCAGAGGAACCCGCAGCGAATCGAGGAGCATCAGCAATGGCACACCAGTGGCAGGGCGTCATCAACGAGTACCGCGACCGCCTCCCGGTCACCGACGCGACGCCCGTGGTCACCATGGGCGAGGGCGGCACGCCGCTGATCCGCGCCCGGGCGCTGTCCGAGCTGACCGGATGCGACGTGCGGGTGAAGTTCGAGGGCATGAACCCGACGGGCTCCTTCAAGGACCGGGGCATGACCATGGCCATCACGAAGGCCAAGGAGGAGGGCGCCGAGGCCGTCGTGTGCGCCTCGACGGGCAACACCTCGGCCTCCGCCGCGGCCTATGCGAAGCAGGCGGGGCTGCGCTGCGCCGTCCTGGTCCCCGAGGGCAGGATCTCGATGGGCAAGATGGCCCAGGCCGTGGCCCACGGCGCCGACATCATCCAGATCACCGGCAACTTCGACAACTGCCTCGAGGTCGCCCGCAAGCTCTCCGAGTCCTACCCCGTGTTCCTGGTCAACTCGGTGAACCCGTACCGCATCCAGGGGCAGAAGACGGGCGCGTTCGAGGTCGTCGACGCCCTGGGCGACGCCCCGGACCTGCACATCCTGCCGGTGGGCAACGCCGGCAACATCACGGCCTACTGGAAGGGCTACCAGGAGTACGCCGCGCCGTTCACGGCCGAGGACGGCACGGTCCTGCAGCCCGTCGCCACGAGGACCCCGGCCATGTGGGGCTTCCAGGCCGAGGGGGCCGCGCCCCTGGTCGCCGGGCACCCGATCGACGACCCCGACACCGTGGCCACCGCGATCCGCATCGGCAATCCGGCCTCGTGGGACACGGCCGTCGCCGCGCGCGACGAGTCCGGCGGGCTGATCGAGTCCGTCACCGACACGGAGATCATCGCCGCTCAGCGCTTCCTGTCCTCGAGGGACGGCGTGTTCGTCGAGCCGGGCTCGGCCGCCGGCGTGGCGGGGCTGATCAACAAGCACGAGCAGGGGCAGGTGCCCTCCGGGGCCCGGATCGTGATCACCGTGACCGGCCACGGCCTCAAGGACCCGCAGTGGGCGGTCAAGGGCGCCGAGGCGGAGGATCCGCACGCCACGGAGCCCGTGCGCGTCGACTTCGACGTCGTCTCCGTGGCTGCGGCCCTGGGCCTGGAGTGAGCCCGGTGGCGCAGAACCTCGACTGGCGCGACGTCCTGGTCCCGGGGCGGTCGGTCTCGGTCAGCGTCCCGGCCTCGACCGGCAACGTCGGGCCGGGCTTCGACAGCCTGGGCCTGGCCCTCGAGCACCGCGACACCGTCGAGCTCACCGTCCTCGCCTCGGGCCTGGAGTTCGAGCTGCAGGGCGAGGGCTCCGAGTCCGTGCCGCGCACCGAGGACCACCTGCTCGTCCGCTCGGTGCGCGCGGCGTGGACGGCGGCGGGGCTCGCGGATCAGCCGGGCATGCGCATCGCAGCCCGCAACCGCGTCCCGCACGGCCGGGGCATGGGCTCCTCCGCCGCGTGCGCCGTCGCCGGCGTCGTGGCGGGCAACGCCCTGCTGGCCGAGGGCCATCGGCTCGACGACGACGGCGTCTTCCAGGTCAGCGCGAGCATGGAGGGCCATCCCGACAACGTGGCCCCGGCGCTGCACGGCGGCCTGACCATCTCCTGGGGCGAGCCCGGGGCATGGCGCACGGCGCCCGTCGACGTCCTGGACGAGATCGTCCCGATCGTGGCGATCCCCAACTACGAGGTGTCGACGGCGCTGGCGCGCTCGCTGCTGCCCGAGACCGTCGCCCACCGGGATGCCGCTCGCAACGCCGGGCGCGCCGCTCTGCTCGTGGAGGCGATGACCCGTCGCCCCGAGCACCTGCACGCCGCGACCGCCGACAGCCTCCATCAGCCCTTCCGCGCCCCGGCCATGCCGCCGAGCGCGGCGCTCGTGTCCGCCCTGCGCGAGCGCGGCCATGCCGCGCTCATCTCCGGCGCGGGACCCACGGTCCTCGTGCTGGCGGCCTCCGCCGCCGAGGCCGACGCCGTCGAGGCGGCCATCGCCGAGCCGGCCGCCGGGCAGGACCGCAGCGGCGAGCACATCACCTGGCGTGTTCTGCGTCTGACGGTGCCGGAGCAGGGTGCTACCCTGAGCATGCACCCGCACAGCATCTAGGGTGCATCCGGGCGTTCGAGCCCGACCCGACGAGCCCCAGGCCCGTCGGCGGTCCTCGATCTCCTCGCCCGATCCGACGCAGGCCCCCGCCCTCAGCGGCAGGGCGGCTCGTCGAGCTCCGACGCGACTGCCTCCGGTCTGCCCTGTGCGCATGCCATCGGGCGTCGCAGGGGCCCAGGGGAGACGTCGTCGGAAGCGATCGCGGCCATCTGATGCGCGCGATCAGGCCCGCAGCTCGCGGCCCACCATCTTGCACACGAGGTCCGGCGTCTGAGTGCCGTGGCCTCCCCGCCGAGGGAGAAGGAAACCTTCGTGACCGATTCCACCGACCTGACCCCAGGTGCGGAGCAGTCCGCCGATCAGCCCCAGGGCACGGGGCTGTCCGGGCTCAAGCTCGCCCAGCTGCAGGCGCTGGCCGCCCAGCTCGGCATCACCGGCGCCCGTCGCATGCGCAAGTCGCTGCTGGTCGACGCCATCCAGGCCCATCAGCGCGGCGGCGCCGTCGCCGAGCGCGATGCCGAGGTGGCCGAGAAGATCGAGCAGACCGCGCAGCGGGCGGCGGCGAAGGCCCAGACCGGCGACGACGCCGGCTCCTCGGCCCAGCGCGGCGCCGAGCAGGACGCCGAGTCCGCCGACCTGCCCGAGGTCTCGGCCCGCACGGGCCGCGGCCGCCGCGCGTCCGGCTCCGCCGGGGCCCCTGCCGAGCAGAAGGGCGCGGAGCAGAAGGACTCCGGTCCGAAGGACGACGCGAAGGACGCCGAGCAGGGCGACGCCGCGCAGGATGCGCAGGACGACCAGCAGCGCTCCGAGGGCGGGCGCCCGTCGCGCTCCCAGCGCCGCGGCCGGGGGCGCCAGGGCGGCTCCGAGGAGCAGTCCGGCGACCAGCAGGGCGATGATCGCCGCGACGGCGGCCGCAGCTCCTCCGACGCCGACGAGCAGCAGAAGGGCCGCTCCCGTCGCGACGGCGGACGCGACTCCGAGGCGGAGTCCTCGGAGGACGGCGGACGCCGACAGAACGGCCAGAACGACGCCGCTCAGCAGGGCGACGGCGGCAAGGGCGGCCGGAACCAGAAGGGCCGCGGCAAGGGCCAGGGCGGCCAGAGCGGCGGCGACGGCCAGCAGGGCGGCAAGGGCCAGAACGGCGATGGCCAGCAGGGCGGCGGCAAGGGCCAGAACGACGGCGGCAAGGGCGGCAAGCAGCAGTCCAAGCGCGCCGGCGGCGGCGACCAGAACGACGGCGACGAGGGCGGATCCCGCCGCAGCCGTCGCAACCGCAACCGCAACGACCGCGGCGGCGACCGTCGGAACAACCGCCGCAGCCGCGGCGGGAACGGCCCGGAGGTCGATGACACCGAGCTGACCGAGGACGACGTCCTGCTGCCCGTGGCCGGCATCCTGGACGTGCTCGACAACTACGCGTTCGTGCGCACCTCGGGCTACCTGCCCGGCCCGAACGACGTCTACGTCTCGCTGGCCCAGGTCAAGAAGAACAACCTGCGCAAGGGCGACGCCGTCGTCGGCGCCATCCGCGCCCCGCGCGAGGGCGAGGAGCACCACCGCGGGCAGCGGCAGAAGTTCAACGCGCTGGTGCAGCTGACCAGCGTGAACGGCAAGAAGCCGGAGGAGCAGGGCGATCGCACCGAGTTCTCCAAGCTCGTGCCGCTCTACCCGCAGGAGCGCCTGCGCCTGGAGACCGAGCCCAAGAAGGTCGGCCCGCGCGTCGTCGATCTGGTCTCGCCCATCGGCAAGGGCCAGCGCGGCCTGATCGTCTCCCCGCCCAAGGCCGGCAAGACGCTGATGCTGCAGTCGATCGCGAATGCGATCACCGCGAACAACCCCGAGGTCCACCTCATGATGGTGCTCGTCGACGAGCGCCCCGAGGAGGTCACGGACATGCAGCGCACGGTCAAGGGCGAGGTCATCGCCTCGACCTTCGACCGCCCGGCCGACGACCACACCACGGTCGCGGAGCTGGCGATCGAGCGCGCCAAGCGCCTCGTGGAGCTGGGCATGGACGTCGTCGTGCTGCTGGACTCGATGACCCGCCTGGGCCGCGCCTACAACCTCTCGGCGCCGGCCTCGGGCCGCATCCTCTCCGGCGGCGTGGACTCGGCGGCGCTGTACCCGCCGAAGCGTTTCTTCGGCGCGGCGCGCAACATCGAGAACGGCGGCTCGCTGACCATCCTGGCCACCGCCCTGGTGGAGACCGGGTCCAAGATGGACGAGGTCATCTTCGAGGAGTTCAAGGGCACCGGCAACATGGAGCTGCGGCTGTCCCGCCAGCTGGCGGACAAGCGCATCTTCCCGGCCGTCGACGTCAACTCCTCCGGCACGCGCCGCGAGGAGAACCTCATGGGCGCCGACGAGCTGCGGATCATGTGGAAGCTGCGTCGCGTGCTCTCGAGCCTCGACCAGCAGCAGGCCCTCGAGCTGCTGACCAACAAGCTGCGCGACACGCAGTCGAATGCGGAGTTCCTCATGCAGGTCCAGAAGACCACGCTGAACGTGAAGGCGGACGACGACCGCTGACCCGCCCGCGCCCAGCCCCGGCGACCGCCTGCCGCGCAGTCGGTCGCCGGGGCTGAGTCGTCCCGCAGCACCCGCATCGCCCGGACAGCCGCGTCCGGCCGCCCCGCCCGGGCGGCCGCCGGGGCCCGCGGCCGCACCGCCACCAGGAGATCCCTCCCGTGACCGATCACGACGCCCACGAGGACACCGGGCCCCTCGACGCCCTGCTGCAGGAGCACGAGCAGCTCCAGCAGCGCCTGGCGGATCCCGCCGTGCACGCGGATCAGCTGCTCGCGCGGCGGCTCAACCGCCGGTACGCCGAGCTCGACCGGGTGGCCGAGGCGCACCGGGAGCTCGAGCGCCTGCGCGCGGATCTCGGCACGGCCGAGGAGCTCGCCGCCGAGGCACCGGAGTTCGCGGCCGAGGCCGAGCAGCTGCGCGCGCGGATCGATCCCGCCCGCGAGCACCTGCGCCGGCTGCTGATCCCGCGCGATCCCGACGACGCCCGCGACGCGATCCTGGAGATCAAGGCGGGGGAGGGCGGCGCCGAGGCGGCGCTGTTCGCCGGGGACCTGCTGCGCATGTACCTGCGCTACGCCGAGGCACAGGGCTGGAAGACGGAGGTCCTCTCCGACACCCCTGCGGATCTGGGCGGGCACAAGGACGTCCAGATCGCGGTCAAGGGGCGGTCCCAGGACCCCGCCGAGGGGGTGTGGGCCCGGTTGAAGTACGAGGGCGGCGTCCACCGCGTCCAGCGGGTGCCCGCGACCGAGTCCCAGGGCCGCATCCACACCTCAGCCGCCGGCGTCCTGGCCTTCCCCGAGGCCGACGCCCCGGAGGAGGTCGAGCTCGTGCAGAACGACCTGAAGATCGACGTGTACCGCTCGTCCGGGCCCGGCGGCCAGTCCGTGAACACGACCGACTCCGCGGTGCGCGTCACCCACCTGCCCACGGGCATCGTCGTCGCCATGCAGAACGAGAAGTCCCAGCTGCAGAACAAGGAGGCGGCCATGCGCGTGCTGCGCGCCCGCATCCTGGCCCACCAGCAGGAGCAGCGCGACGCCGAGGCCTCGCAGGCCCGCCGCAGCCAGGTGCGCACGATGGACCGCTCCGAGCGGGTCCGCACCTACAACTTCCCCGAGAACCGGATCGCGGATCACCGCACGGGGTACAAGGCGTACAACCTGGACGCGGTGCTCGACGGCGCGCTGGGCCCGGTCATCGACTCGGCGATCGAGCTCGACGAGCGGCACCGGCTCGAGGCGATCGGGCAGGGCGCCGGATCCCAGGGCGGCGCCTGATGGCCGAGACCCTGGCCCAGGCGCTGCGGCGGGGCACCGAGCAGCTCTCCCGCGCCGGCGTCACCGCGGCCGAGGCGGACGCGATCGCGCTCGCCGGGCACCTGCTCGGCCTGGACCGCGGCGAGGTCTCGGCGCGGGCCATCATCGGGGCACCCGCGCCCGAGGGCTTCGGCGAGCTCGTGGAGCGCCGGGCCGCCCGGGAGCCGCTGCAGCACATCGTGGGCACCGCGCCCTTCCGCCGCCTGGAGATCGCGGTCGGCCCGGGGGTCTTCGTCCCGCGCCCGGAGACCGAGCTGCTCGTCGAGCTGCTGATCGACCGGCTGCGCGACGAGCAGGCCGAGGGCCTGGCCCGCCCGGTGGTCGTGGACCTGTGCACGGGCTCCGGGGCGATCGCCGCGGCCGTGGCCGACGAGGTCCCCCACGCCGAGGTCCATGCGATCGAGCTGGACCCGGACGCGCTGGAATGGGCGCATCGCAATCTCGACGGCCGCCGGGTGACCCTGCGGGCCGGCGATGCCACCCGGGTGCCCGAGGACCTGCGCGGGCGCTGCGCGGCCGTCGTGTCGAATCCGCCGTACGTCCCGGGGGCCGAGCCGATCACCCAGCCGGAGGTCGCCGACCACGACCCGGCCGTCGCCCTGTGGGGCGGCGGGGACGACGGCATGCAGATGCCCCGGCGCATCCTGCATGCCGCGGCAGGCCTGCTGCGTCCCGGGGGGTGGTGCGTGCTCGAGCATGCGCAGTCGCAGGAGGACGCGATGGCCGGGGCGTTCCGCGCCGCGGGGCTGGAGGCGGTCCAGGGCCATCACGACCTCGCCGGCCGGCCCCGGGCCACCAGCGGCGTCCTGCCGGAGCGGCCCTGAACCGGCGCATCCCGGGCCGGGGCGGCGGAGTGCAACAATGAGCGACGTGAACGAGACCCCCAGCGACGAGCCCCAGAACAGCACCGACCCGCAGCGCGAGGACGCACGGAGCACCGACGCGGGCCGCGCCGGCCCGCAGGAGCAGGGCGAGGACCGCCGGCCGACGGCTCCCGGGCAGGCGCAGTCCGCGGACGAGGCCCAGCCCGACGAGGACGCTCCGTTGCCCGCCGAGTTCTTCACGATCACGGGCGAGCGCTCGCGCGCGGCAGCGGTGGATGCGGCCCGTCGCGAGCTGGCCCGGCACGAGGTCGTCGTGATGCCCACGGACACGGTGTACGGCATCGCCGCCAATGCGTTCTCCGCCCGGGGCGTCGAGCGGCTCCTGGAGGCCAAGGGCCGCGACCGCACCATGCCGCCGCCCGTGCTCATCGCCCACGCCGGGGTCCTGGAGGGGCTGGCCGACGAGGTCTCGGAGGAGGCCCGCGCCCTGGCCCAGGCGTTCTGGCCGGGAGGCCTGACCCTGATCTGCCACGCGCAGCCCTCGCTGCAGTGGGATCTCGGCGAGACGCGGGGCACGGTCGCCCTGCGCGTGCCGGACGACGCCGTCGCGCAGGCCCTGCTGCAGGAGACGGGCCCGCTCGCGGTGTCCTCGGCGAACCGGACCGGGATGCCCGCGGCCGTCACGGCGGAGCAGGCGCGCGAGATGCTCGGCGACTCGGTGCGCGTGTACCTCGAGGACGGCCCGCGCACCGAGGGCATGGACCCGGCGCCCTCGGGTGTCGCTCCCGCGCCGGTCTCCTCCACGATCGTCGACTGCACGGGCGGGACGCCGGTCGTCGTGCGCCACGGCCGGATCTCCCTGACGCGCCTCCGGGAGATCGTGCCGTCCGTGATCGGGGACGGCGGCTCCGGCGCCGCGCCCGGGACGGCCGAGGCCGGCGGCGCACCCGCGCAGGAGCCGACGCAGCCGCCGGAGGACGAGCAGGCCGCGGCGGAAGGAGCCTCGAGCGGCGGAAGCACCGTCGCCGATCCGGAGATCGGGATCGTCGAGCAGGCCCGGGCCGAGCAGGAGCGCTCCGAGGACCGGGAGGCGGACTTCACGGGCGCGCGGACCGCCGGCGCTTCGACGGCCGCCGCGGTGGTGGCCGCCGGTGGACGGCGCGCCGCGTCATCGTCGCGCGGCGCCCCGGATCAGGACCGCACGCGCACGAGCGCGCCGTCCTCCGAGGAGACCCGTCCGCTCGGGGTCGCCGAGGCCAGCGCCCTCGTGGCCTTCAGCGCACCGGGCGACGATGCGCCGACGGGGCAGCTGCGCGACACGGGGGTGGATCAGCAGCGCTGACCCGGCAGGGCCGGCGGCGCCGCGCCGATGACGCGCGCCCGCCGCGGCGCGATGCGGACGCGGCATGCGGGGAAGCGCTCAGCCGGCCTGATCCGTGTGCACGGCGCGCAGCACCGGCGTGATGGCCGGCGCGGGCAGCAGCCCGTGCTCCTGGACCCAGCCCGGGACCTGCTGCTGGCCGAACCACGTGACCTCGATCCGCCGCAGGGCGCCGTGCCAGCGGCTTCCGGCCGCGCTCGAGACGAGATGCCCGAGGCTCAGGGCCGCCCGGCACAGGACGGCGGGCAGGTGCCGGGGCTCGCGGCGCCCGGCATCGCGCAGGATCGACGCCGTCGTGGCGCCTTCCCACGGCTGCAGCAGGATCCGCGGCAGCTCGCCCTCGTGCGTGCCGAGGGTCTCCACGAGCTCGGCCAGCGCCTCGACCGAGGTGACGGGCGTGTGCGCGGTGCCGGCGCCGGCCACCGAGCTGAACGGCGACCCGGCGAACCTCGCCAGCCGCCGGGTGGTGCGCCGCCCGCGGCCCTGGACGGATGTGGCGCGCAGCAGCACCAGCTCCGGGAGGGCGGTGCGGTCCCCGGCGTCGCGCTCGAGCACGCGCAGCAGAGCGCGCTCCGCCAGGGCCTTGGAGAAGGAGTAGGGGGAGAAGGGATCCGTCTGCTCGGTCTCGTCGAGGCAGTCCGCGCTGCCCTGGACCGCGGCGGTCGACAGGTGGATCACCCGGGTGGCCCCCGTGCGCTCCGCCGCGGCGAGGATCAGCAGGGGCAGCAGCGCGTTGGCGCCCACGAGCGCGTCCTGATCGGAGCCGTCCGGCTGGGCCATGCCGGCGGCGTTGACGACGACGTCCGCTCCGGCGAACGAGTCGGCGAGGTAGTCGATGACGGATTCGAGGTCCCGCGCGCGCTCCATCAGGTGGTGCACGGTCCGAGCGCTGCTCGACAGCCGAGGCGCCGAGACGCGCTGGACGGCATGCCCCTGGGCCTCGAGCCGGGCGGTGATCGCCGAGCCCGCGAACCCGCTGCCTCCCACGACTCGCCAGTTCCTCGCCGTCATGAGCTGTCTCCTGTCTGCCGTCGGGAGCCGCGGCGCCGCGGCCTCATCGCTGCTCATCGTACAGACGGCACCGCGCGCGACAGGCCCGCGGGCGGCCTCAGGAATGCCCCGGTTCGGTCCCAGATGGAGCGGAGGAACCGGTGCTACTGTTCCGGAGATCTCAGGGGCCGCCGGACAGCCGTGGGCTGCACGGCGCACCGTCCGCGGCTCGTCTTCCCCCGGTGAGGAGCTGTGCTGTGCCCGACTCTGCACGAGAGCCCGTGGTCGCGGCCGTCGTCGTGAGCTGCAATCGACGCGACCTGCTGTCCACGACGCTGCAGGGCCTGGCCTCCGGCCGGCGGGTCCCCGACGTCCTCGTCGTCGTGGACAACGCCTCCGAGGACGGCGCCCCGGCCGTCGTCGAGCAGTTCGCCGCGACCGTCGCGGGGCGCCCCGGGGCCGCCCCGGAGGTCGACCTGATCCGCCTGCCGCGCAACGTCGGGGGAGCCGGGGGCTTCACCGTCGGTCTGGACCGGGCCGCCCACCACCACCGCGCCGATCTCGTCTGGGTCATGGACGACGACACCGAGCCCCTCGAGGACACGCTGTCCACGGCACTGGCGGCCTGGCGGGACTACGACCCGGAGGGCGGCCGTCGTCCGGCGTTCGTGGCCAGCCGCGTGCTGTGGACCGACGGGTCCGATCACCCCATGAACTCGATGATCGAGCGCATCGGGGCGGGCAGGCGGCGCCGGCGCCTCGCGGAGGCCGTCGGGGCTCGCACGATCCGCTCCGGCTCCTTCGTGTCCCTCCTGCTCGACGGCGACGCCGTCCGGGCGGCCGGCGCCCCGTACGCGGACTTCTTCATCTGGAACGACGACTTCGAGTACTCGACCCGCCTGGCCCGGTGGGGCGATGCGGTCCAGCTGCCGGCCTCCCAGGTCGTGCACCACACGCGCAGGCCGGTGACCACGGACGTCGATCCCGGGCCGCGCTTCTACTACGACGTGCGCAACAAGCTCTGGGTCTTCACCCGCAGCGCCTCGCTGGCCCCGTGGGAGAAGGTTCTCTACGGCGGCGCGACGGCCCGGCTGTGGCTGCGGACGCTGCGCCGGTCCCGGGAGCGCGGGCAGGTCCTGCGCCGCCTCGGGGCGGGCGTGCGCGACAGCCTCCGGGCCCCGCGCGGCAATGCGGAGGTCCTCGACGGGGTGTGGGCCCTGCAGGGCCCTGGGACGGACGGGCCGAGCGCGGCGTCGGATGCTCCGGCGGGGGAGGGCGAGCTGCCGCCGTTCTCCCTGCTGCTGCCCGTCTACGACGGCGACTCCCCGGAGCGCTTCCGGCGAGCCGCCCTGTCCTCCGCGCTGGAGCAGACCGTCCGCCCGTCCCAGGTCGTGATCGTGCGCGACGGCCCGGTGCGGCCGCAGCTGCAGTCCGTGCTGGACGAGATCACCGCGCAGCTGCGGGCAGCGCAGCCGCCGATCGAGGTCGTGCGCGCGGACCTGCCCGCCAACCGGGGGCTGACCGCCGTCCTCCGCCACGGCCTCGCCCTGTGCTCCCACGACGTGATCGCCCGGGCCGATGCCGACGACGTCTCCTACCCGGGGCGCTTCGCGGCCCAGCTGCCGCTGATCGCCGGAGGCGCGGATCTGGTCGGGTCCTCGATGCACGAGATCGACGACCGGGAGGAGGTCCTCGCCGTCCGCGCGGCTCCCACGGGGAGGCAGCGCATCCAGGAGGTCTCCCGGCTGCGCAATCCCGTCTCCCATCCCACCGTCGTCTTCCGCCGCCGGGCGGTCGACGCCGTCGGCGGCTACCAGGAGGTCCCCCTCGCGGAGGACTACTGGCTGTGGGTCCGGCTGCTGCGCGCGGGGGCCGACGTCCGCAACGTCGCCGAGCCGCTCGTGGGCTACCGCGTCTCCGACGGGGCCTACCGCCGCCGCGGCGGTCCGGAGGTCTTCGCCGCGGAGATGCAGCTGCAGTCGCGGCTGCACGCCATCGGGCACATCAGCCGGCTCGAGCTGGCCCGCAACATCGTGGTGCGCGGCGGCTACCGCTTCATCCCCCGCCGGCTGCGCGAGCGCAGCTACCGCGCGCTGGTCCGCGCCCGCGCCGCCTGAGCGGCTGCGCCCTGGCGGGGCACTTCCCGGCTGGGAGCGCGAGAGCGCCTAGTCTGGGACGACCGCAGGCGCGGATCCCGCGGCCTCCCGGCTCTGCCGGCACGCGGCATCCGCACCGCCCATCCTCACCGTCCAAGGAGGGACCGACCTCGATGCAGTCATCGCACGACGGAGACGGCGCCGCAGCCGTCCCGCGGGGATCCTCCTCCGCCGCCTCCGGCACGGGCCGCGCGGGGACCGCGGAGAAGCCCCCGGCCTGGCTGTGGATCCAGATGATCCTGGACTCGCTGTCCTGGATCGCGGCGATGATCGTGGCGCTGGTGCTGCGCTACGAGCTGCACCTCGAGTTCATCAGCACGTGGGGGATCCTGCTGGTGTGCGCGGTCGCGGTCGTCGCGCAGCTGGCGGTGGGCTACTCGTTCGCGCTGTACCGGGGCCGCTACTCCTTCGGCAGCTTCGACGAGGCCAAGCTGCTGGTCGTCGTGACGCTGATCGTGGCGGCCGTCGTGCAGATCCTGCTGCTCGTCGCGGGACCGTCGATCGGCGTCCCCCGCTCGGTCGGGCTGATCGCGTTCCCCTTCGCGTGCCTGCTCATGGCGGCCTTCCGCTACCTCAAGCGCATGTACCAGGAGTCCCGGTCCAAGCCGGGCGAGGCCGCTCAGCACGTGGTCGTCTACGGGGCAGGGCAGTCCGGGACCTTCATCATCCAGCGCATGATGCAGGATCCGGACTCCGAGTACCTGCCCGTCGGGATCATCGACGACGACCCTGCGAAGAAGCACCTGCGCATCTCCTCCGTCCCCGTGCTCGGCACGCTCGACGACGCGACCCGCGTTCTCGAGCAGACGCGCTCGCAGATCCTGCTCGTGGCCATGTCGGGGGCGGACTCGAAGAAGCTGCAGCGCGTGGCCGACACCGTGGCCGGGACGGGCACGCGGGTCATGACCGTGCCGCCGCTGAGCAGCATGCTGACCGGCTCCGGCACGCGCGTGGACATCCGCGACGTCAATCTCGAGGACCTCATCGGCCGCAGCCCGGTGGACATCGACGCCCAGGGCATCTCCGGCTACGTCACCGGCCGGCGCGTCCTGGTGACGGGTGCCGGCGGGTCGATCGGCTCCGAGCTGTGCCGCCAGCTGCTGGCCTTCGAGCCCGGCGAGCTCATGATGCTGGACCGCGACGAGACCAACCTCCAGTCCACCCAGATCTCCATCACGGGCCGGGGCCTGCTCGACGGCCAGGACACGGTGCTGGCCGACATCCGCGACGCCGAGGCCCTCGAGCGCATCTTCGTTGAGCGCCGCCCGGAGGTCGTCTTCCACGCCGCCGCGCTCAAGCACGTCTCCCTGCTCGAGAGCTACCCCGACGAGGCCTGGAAGACCAATGTGCTCGGCACCCTGAACGTGCTCGAGGCGGCCCGCCGCGCCGACGTCGGCGTCTTCGTCAACGTCTCGACCGACAAGGCCGCCAACCCCACGACCGCCCTGGGGCACTCCAAGCGGGTCGCGGAGAAGCTCACCGCCTGGATGGCGCAGCAGACGGGCCGGCGCTACGTCTCGGTGCGCTTCGGCAACGTGTTCGGCTCCCGCGGGTCGATGCTGCCGCTGTTCACCGAGCAGATCCGCCAGGGCGGGCCCATCACCGTGACCGATCCGGAGGCCACGCGGTACTTCATGACGATCCCCGAGGCCTGCCAGCTCGTGGTGCAGGCAGGGGCGATCGCCCGGGGCGGCGAGGTGCTGATCCTGGACATGGGGGAGCCCGTGCGGATCATCGACATCGCCGAGCGGCTGCGCACCCTCTCGGGCCGCGAATCGGTCGAGATCGTGATCACGGGCCTGCGGCCCGGGGAGAAGCTGCACGAGGAGCTCATCGGGCTCGGGGAGTCCGACGAGCGGCCCTTCCACCCCAAGATCTCGCACGCCCGGGTGGCCGCGCTGTCGCCCGAGGGCCTCGACCGGCACACCTGGAAGCTGCGGGGGAACATGCCCACCACGGGCATGATCCCCGTCGTCCGCTCGCACACCCAGCCCTCGCCCACGGACTTCCGCTCCGCGCGACGCGAGTCCAGCTCGGTGCACGACATCACGCGCAAGGACGATGCCGAGGGCAGACGCCCCGGCGAGGACGCCCCGCAGCTCGACGCCGCCCGTGCACCCCGCGACCGGGACACCGCCTCATGATCGCCGCCGCGCCGCTGGCCGCCCAGGAGCCCGCTCCGCCCTCGGTCCTCTCGACGGATCCGGGCGCCTGGCCCACGCCCGACGAGCTGCAGACCCTCCTGCGCCTGGCGCTGTCCTTCGGCACCGCCGCCCTCGTGCTGAGCCTGCTCCTGCCGCTGGCCGTGAAGCCCGTCCTGCGCCGGCTCGGCGTCGTGGACATCCCCAACGAGCGCTCCTCGCACACGCGCACGGTGATCCGGGGCATGGGCCTGGCCGTGGCGGTGGCCGTGGTGGTCGTGCAGCTGCTGGCCGTGGCCCTGGGCGCCGTGGCCGTCGACCGCTCGGTCGCGCTCGTCGTGCTCACGGGCACCGCACTGGCCGCCGCGCTCGGCTGGACGGAGGACATCCGCGGCCTCTCGGTGCGCTGGCGCCTGGCCGGGCAGCTGCTCATCGGGGCCGGCTGCGCGGGGGCACTGACCCTCATCCTGGAGACCGGCATCTGGTGGTGGCCCGTGTGCGCGGTCGCCGTGGTGGCCTACATCAACGTCGCCAACTTCATGGACGGCGTCAACGGCATCTCCGGGATGCACGGCTTCGTCGTGGGGCTGGTCTACTCGTGGGCCGGGGCCTCCAACGACATGCCCTGGATGATCGTCGCGGGGCTCGTCGTGGCCTTCGCCTTCCTGGGCTTCCTGCCCTGGAACTTCTCCCGCGACTCGGTCTTCCTGGGCGACGTCGGGTCGTACCTGCTCGGGGGATCCCTGATCCTGATCGCGATCGCCGCGTTCCTGTCCGGGGTCTACGTCGAGTACCTGCTGCCCGCGCTGTCGGTCTACCTGGCAGACACCGGCTGGACCCTGCTGCGCCGGATCCGCCGCGGCGAGGCGTGGTGGCGCCCGCACCGCGAGCACGTCTACCAGCGGCTGACCGACGTCGGGCTCTCCCACGCCGCCTCGTCGCTCACGGTCGCCGCGTTCACCCTGGTCTGCTCGCTGATCGGCCTGGCGGGCCTGTGGCTGCACGGGCTGCCCGCCGTCGTCCCCGGTGTCGCCGTCCTGCTGGTGCTCGTGCTGTACCTGAGCCTTCCCCGGATCCTCGACCGGGGCCGGACGCGCCCCGGGGCCCCGCACAGGGCCGGCGCGTGACGCGCCCGAGCGCCGGCCGCGGGCCGATGCGCACCGTCCCGGGCAGCCCCTGGGCGGTGATGCTGCGCCACGCGGCCCTGCCCGCGCTGATCGCCCTGCTCGCCGTGGTCGCCCTGGCCGCGGCCGTCGACGGCGCGGACGCCGCCGGCAGCGCCGGTGTCGCAGGCGCTGCGGTGCTGGCCCCGTTCGCCGCGACCGGGCTGATCCTGTGGGCCGCGAGCAGGGTGTCGCCGCAGGCGCCGGCCCTGGCCATGGTCAGCAGCTACGTGGTCCTGGTGCTGCTGGGCGCGGTGCTGCTGGCCGTCGTGACGACGCCCGCCTGGATCCGCGGGGCTTGGGCGCTCGCCGCGGCCGTGGCCCAGGTCGTCGTGTGGCTGGCCGGCACCGCCGCGGGACTGCGCCGGGCGCGGCTGCCGGTCTACGACCTGCCGCAGGCGTCGCAGGAACGGCTGCCGCGGGACCATGCCGGAAGCACTGCAGGCGGGCCCGGACAGGGCCGCGGGAGCGGGCCTCGCCGCCGAGAGGAGCATCGATCATGACTGATCAGGACAGGGACCCGAGCACGGGCCCGACGAGCCGCCGCAGCCGGCTGCGCGACGACCATCTCAACAGCACCGCGGAGCTCGTGCAGGCCGGCGGCAACCGCGGCGCACTGGGCATCATGCTGTACCTGGTGATTGGGACCGCATTCTGGGGTCTGATAGGATTCCTGCTGGATTACCTGGTGGGAACAGAGTGGATCGTGTTCCTCGGAGCAGGCATCGGCCTGGCCGCCGGCATCGCTCTGTCCTACCTCCGCTTGCAGTCCGGACTGCGGACCACTGACGATCCCCAGGACGACGATGGCGCCGCCCGGAACCGCCGAAACGCCCCGTACCCCACCTCCGCGCAGCGAGGCGGACACGGCGGCAGCAGAAAGGACCGCCCGTGATCTTCGCGCCGCCCATGGAGGGGACAGGTCTCCAGGCCCCGACGGTTGAGGACATGCACCTCCCGCCGTTCTTCGAGATCGGATCCTTCGCCTTCGGCAAGCAGATGCTGCTCATCCTGCTCTCCGTGGTGCTGATCGCGGCGTTCTTCATGTGGGCCATCCGGCGCCAGGCCCTGGTCCCGTCCAAGCCGCAGTACCTCGGCGAGGTCGGCTACGACTTCGTGCGCAACTCCCTGGGCCGCGAGCTGATCGGCGAGAAGGAGTTCCGGCCCTGGCTGCCGCTGCTGTTCAGCTTCTTCTTCTTCATCCTGGTGAACAACCTGTTCGGGTCCATCCCGCTGCTGCAGCTGCCGACGCTCTCGCACGCCGGCTCCGCCTACGTCCTGGCGATCCTGGCCTACGTGATCTGGGTCGGCGCGGGCATCCGCCGCCACGGCCTCGGGAAGTTCGCCCGCAAGATGACCATGCCGGAGGGCGTCCCCCCGGTCCTGTACATCATCCTGATCCCGATCGAGTTCCTCTCGAACATGATCATCCGCCCGGTGACCCACGCCCTGCGTGTGTTCGCGACCATGTTCGCCGGTCACATGGCGATCATGGTGGCCGCCGCCCTGATGGGGCACCTGTTCTCCAACGTCGGCGGCTTCGGCGGCGCCCTGGGCGGGATCGGGTCGCTGCTGCTCGGCGTCTTCATCTACTTCCTGGAGCTGCTGATCCAGGTGCTGCAGGCCTACATCTTCACGCTGCTGTTCGCGGTCTACGTCGACGGCGCGCTGAAGGAAGGGCACTGACCCCACAGACTTGGTTCGGCAGCGACCGAGCCACACGCGGAGTACCGCTCCGACCTGTCAACCGCCATTCGTGGCACACCGCTCGCGCACCGCGGGCAGTCTGAAAGGAAACTCCAAGAATGGATATCACTGGTTCGCTCTCCGCCATCGGCTACGGTCTCGCTGCCATCGGCGGCGGCATCGGCGTGGGTCTGATCTTCGCCGCGTACATGCAGGCCGTCTCCCGCCAGCCGGAGGCCCAGCGCGTCCTTCAGCCCATGCTGTTCATGGGCTTCGCCGTGGTCGAGGCCCTGGCCATCCTGGGTCTGGTCCTCGCCTTCATCATGTGATCTTCGCTCTGGAAGCGACCATGACCCGAGACGAAGAGAACAGGACCGTCGTCCATGACCACTGACATCACGGCAGCCGGAGAGAATCCGCTGGTGCCCGACGGCTGGGAGATGCTGATCACCCTCATCGGGTTCCTCGTGCTCCTGTTCGTCGCCACCAAGTGGATCGTCCCGATGTTCGAGCGCACCTACGCCGAGCGCAGCGAGGCGATCGAGGGCGGGCTCGCCAAGGCCGAGAAGGCGCAGGCAGAGGCCGACCGCGCCCGTGACGAGTACAACCAGCAGCTGGAGAGCGCTCGTCTCGAGGCGCAGAAGATCCGCGAGGAGGCCCGCCTCGAGGGCGAGAAGATCCTGGCCGACTTCAAGGACCGCGCGAACAGCGAGTCCGCGCGCATCACGGAGAAGGCCCACACGGAGATCGCCGCCGAGCGCTCCGCCGCGGCCCTGTCGCTGCGCACCGAGGTCGGCTCGCTGGCCACCCAGCTCGCCTCCAAGGTCGTCGGCGAGTCGCTGTCCGACGACGATCGCTCGCGGCGCGTCATCGATCGGTTCATCTCC
The DNA here is from genome assembly GCF_007666205.1 of Kocuria palustris. Lineage (GTDB taxonomy): Bacteria > Actinomycetota > Actinomycetes > Actinomycetales > Micrococcaceae > Kocuria > Kocuria palustris_A. The sequence goes on along the minus strand of NZ_VDOR01000003.1, from coordinate 289,412 downwards.
GAGCTCGAGAGCGCCCCGGCCGATCAGGGTGCGCAGAAGTGAGCGCCGCACGGTCCGGGCTCGGCCGCGCCGATGCGGCGTCGCTGCTGCGCCCGTGGGCGCAGCAGGCGCACTCGACGCAGGCGCGTGAGCTGTTCGACGCGCTCGAGGCCGTGCAGGGCAACGATCTGCTGCGGCGCTCGCTGACGGATCCCTCCCGCTCCGGCGAGGAGCGCGGCGCCCTGGCCCGCCGGATCTTCGGATCCGCCTTCGGGGATGCCGCCACCGGGATCCTGGAGATGCTCTCCGCCCGCACCTGGGCCACCGAGGACGCGTTCGTCGAGGGCCTCGAGTCCGCGGCCGTCGTGCATGCCGGCCTGGCGGCCGAGCGCCGCCTCGGGGCCGAGGGCCTGGACGGCGTCGTCGACGACGCCCTGGGCACGCAGGCGCTCCTCGAGGAGGACCCGCAGCTGCAGCAGGCGCTGACCGACGCCCGCGCTCCCCGCGAGGCCAGGCTCCGACTGCTGGACCGCGTCGCGCCGTCGCTGGGGGAGGAGGGCCGCCTGCTCGCCGAGCAGGCCGTCCTGACCCCCCGGGAGCACCGGCCGCACCGCGTGCTGGCAGACTGGGCCCAGCTGCTCTCCGAGGTCCGCGAGGGCGGCATCGCCCGCGTGCGCTACGCGGGAGCACTCGACGACGCTCAGGTCGAGCGTCTGCGCGGCGCGCTGTCGCGGCTCTACGGCCGCGACCTGAAGATCGTGCTCGACGAGGACCGCACGCTGGTCGGGGGTCTGCGGATCACCGTCGGCGACGAGGTGATCGACGGCTCCGTGGCCGGGCGGCTCGACGAGCTGCAGTCGCGCATGCGGGCCTGACCCGAGCCACCGGACGACGCACACCGCGCTCCGCCGGTCGGGCAGAAGCCGACCGCACAGACGAAACAGCTGGTCATCGCCACGATGATCACGAACGAGGAAGCAGGGACACGAGATGGCCGAAGTGACCATCAATGCCGATGAGGTCCGCAGCGCGCTCCAGGAGTTCGCGGCGTCCTACGATCCCGGCACGACCGAACGCACCGAGACCGGCCGCGTCACCAGCGCCGCCGACGGCATCGCCCGAGTCGAGGGACTGCCGTCGGTCATGGCCAACGAGCTGCTGCGCTTCGAGAACGGCGCCCTGGGCCTGGCCCAGGACCTGGACGTCCGCGACCTCGGCGTGGTCGTCCTGGGCGACTTCCGCGAGATCGAGGAGGGCCAGAGCGTCGAGCGCACCGGGGAGATCCTCTCCGTGCCGGTCGGCGACGCCTTCCTCGGCCGCGTGGTCGACACCCTGGGTCAGCCGATCGACGATCTCGGCCCGATCGAGGCCGAGGGCCGTCGCGCCCTGGAGCTGCAGGCTCCGGGCGTGACCATGCGCAAGTCGGTCCACGAGCCGCTGCAGACCGGTCTGAAGGCCATCGACGCGATGGTCCCGATCGGCCGCGGGCAGCGCCAGCTGATCATCGGCGACCGCCAGACCGGCAAGACCGTCATCGGCATCGACACCATCCTCAACCAGCGGGAGAACTGGGAGAGCGGCGATCCCGAGAAGCAGGTCCGCTGCATCTACGTGGCCATCGGCCAGAAGGCCTCCACGGTCGCGGGCATCCGCAAGACCCTCGAGGACAACAACGCGCTCGAGTACACGACCATCGTGGCCGCCTCGGCCTCCGACTCGGCGGGTCTGAAGTACCTCGCCCCGTACGCCGGCTCGGCCATCGGCCAGCACTGGATGTACGGCGGCAAGCACGTCCTGATCATCTTCGACGACCTGTCCAAGCAGGCCGAGGCGTACCGCGCCACCTCGCTGCTGCTGCGCCGCCCGCCGGGACGCGAGGCCTACCCGGGCGACGTCTTCTACCTGCACTCCCGCCTGCTCGAGCGCTGTGCCAAGCTCTCGGACGAGCTGGGCGCGGGCTCGATGACCGGCCTGCCGATCGTCGAGACCAAGGCCAACGACGTCTCGGCGTTCATCCCGACGAACGTCATCTCCATCACCGACGGCCAGATCTTCCTGCAGTCGGACCTCTTCAACGCGGATCAGCGCCCCGCGGTCGACGTCGGCATCTCGGTGTCGCGCGTCGGCGGCGCCGCGCAGATCAAGGCCATGAAGAAGGTCTCCGGCACGCTGAAGCTGGACCTCGCGGCCTACCGCTCCATGCAGGCCTTCGCGATGTTCGCCTCGGACCTGGATGCGGCCTCGCGCCAGCAGCTGACCCGCGGCGCCCGCCTGATGGAGCTGCTGCGCCAGAAGCAGTACTCGCCGTACCGCGTCGAGGACCAGGTCGTCTCGATCTGGGCCGGTGCCAACGGCCACCTGGACGACATCGAGGTCGCCGACGTCCTCGACTTCGAGCAGGCCCTGATCGACCAGGTCCGCCGCACGACCAACGTGACGGACTCGATCGCCTCCACCGGCAAGCTCGAGAGCGACGCCGTCGAGGCCCTCGAGACGGCCGTGGCCGAGGTCAAGCGCGACTTCCGCGGGACCAACCGGGACAACCACGCACCGGGCCACGAGGAGAGCGCTCCGCTGTCCGACGACGAGGTCGGCCAGGAGCAGATCTCCGCCGGCGGCAGCACTCGCGCCAACTGACGCCTGCCCCCGGTGCGCCGCGCTGCGGGCGCGGCGCACCGGGCGGCACAGAAAGGAAGCTTCATGGGAGCCCAGATCCGGGTCTACCGTCAGAAGATCTCCTCCACGCAGTCGATGAAGAAGATCTTCAAGGCGATGGAGATGATCGCGACCTCGCGCATCAGCAAGTCGCGGGAGCGGCTGGCCGCGGCCTCGCCCTACGCGAATGCGCTGACCCGCGCGCTGTCGCAGGTGCTGTCCCAGTCCGGGACGTCGAGCCATCCGATGCTCAACCAGCGCACCGAGACCTCGCGGCGCTCGGCCGTCGTCGTCTTCAGCTCGGACCGCGGACTCGCCGGCTCCTACTCGGCCAACGTCCTGAAGAAGACCGACTCCCTGCTGGCCCGCTTCGCGGATCAGGGCACCGAGCCGACGCTGTACGTCATCGGCCGCAAGGCCAAGCAGAACTTCGACTTCCGGGGCCGCGGCTACGAGCAGGCGCTCGAGGGCAACACGGACAACCCCGAGCCGGAGCGCGCCGAGGAGCTGGCCGACATGCTGGTCGAGCTCTACACGAAGCCCTTCGACGAGGGCGGCATCGACGAGATCCACCTCGTCTACACGCGCTTCGAGTCGCTGGTCAAGCAGGACCCCGTGGTCGTGCGCCTGCTGCCCCTCGAGGTCGTGGACGCCAACGCGCTGCAGGACGAGGTCGCCGAGAACTACGGCGAGGTCTCCACGGCGGACACCGGCTTCGAGTTCGAGCCCTCGCCGGAGGAGTTCCTGGACAAGGCCCTGCCCCGGTACATCCGCGCGCGGATCTACTCCAGCATGTGCCACGCGGCGGCCTCCGAGCTGGCCTCGCGCCAGCGCGCCATGAAGGCAGCCGGAGACAACGCGGGCGAGCTGATCAACAAGTACACGCGCCTGATGAACAACGCCCGCCAGGCCGAGGTCACCACGGAGCTCACGGAGATCGTCTCGGCCTCCGAGGCCCTGTAGCCCCGGACCCTCCGCCGGGCCGCCGCATTCCCCAACGCCACCCACGAACAGTGAAGTGAGAGACATGTCTTCCACCATCAACGAGCAGGACACCACGCCTGTCGCTGGCGCCGCCGTCGGCCGCGTCGCCCGCGTCAAGGGCTCGGTCGTCGACATCGAGTTCCCCGAGAACCAGATGCCGGAGATCTACAACGCGCTGACCACCGATCTGGTCTTCGAGGGCGAGCAGAAGACGATCTCCCTCGAGACCTCGCAGCACCTGGGCGGCAACCTGGTCCGCGCCATCTCGCTGCAGCTGACCGACGGCCTGGTCCGCGGCGCCGAGGTGCGCGACACCGGCGCCCCGATCTCCGTGCCCGTGGGCGACGTCGTCAAGGGACACATCTTCAACGTCGTGGGCGACTCCCTGGACATCCCGTCGGATCAGCTGGAGATCACCGACCGCTGGTCGATCCACCGCGATCCGCCCCCGTTCTCGGAGCTCGAGGGCGCGACCGAGATGCTGGAGACCGGCATCAAGTCGATCGACCTGCTGACCCCCTACATCCAGGGCGGAAAGATCGGCCTGTTCGGCGGCGCCGGCGTGGGCAAGACGGTGCTCATCCAGGAGATGATCACCCGTGTGGCCCGCAACTTCGGCGGCACCTCGGTGTTCGCCGGCGTGGGCGAGCGCACCCGCGAGGGCAACGACCTGTGGGTCGAGATGGAGGAGGCAGGGGTCCTCAAGGACACCGCCCTGGTGTTCGGCCAGATGGACGAGCCGCCCGGAACGCGTCTGCGCATCGCGCTGACCGGCCTGACCATGGCCGAGTACTTCCGCGACGTGCAGAACCAGGACGTGCTGCTGTTCATCGACAACATCTTCCGCTTCACGCAGGCGGGCATGGAGGTCTCGACGCTGCTGGGCCGCATCCCCTCGGCCGTGGGCTACCAGCCCACGCTGGCCGACGAGATGGGCGTCCTGCAGGAGCGCATCACGTCGACCCGCGGCCACTCGATCACCTCCATGCAGGCGATCTACGTGCCCGCTGACGACTACACCGACCCGGCGCCGGCGACGACGTTCGCCCACCTCGATGCGACCACCAACCTGTCGCGCGACATCGCCTCCCGCGGCCTGTACCCCGCGATCGACCCGCTGGCCTCGACCTCGCGCATCCTCGACCCGCAGTACGTGGGCCAGGAGCACTACGACGTCGCGACCCGCGTCAAGTCGATCCTGCAGGAGAACAAGGAGCTGCAGGACATCATCGCGATCCTCGGCGTCGACGAGCTCTCCGAGGAGCAGAAGGTCGTCGTCTCCCGGGCGCGGCGCATCGAGCAGTTCCTGTCGCAGAACACCTACACCGCCAAGCAGTTCACCGGCGTCGAGGGCTCCACGGTCCCGCTCAAGGAGACCATCGAGTCCTTCAAGAAGATCTGCGACGGCGAGCTGGACCACGTCCCCGAGCAGGCGTTCTACAACGTCGGCGGCCTGGACGACGTCATGGAGCAGTGGGATGAGATCAAGCGCTCCACCGGAGAGAAGTGACCATGGCTGATCCCCTGATCGTCGAGGTCGTCGAGGTCGCCCAGTCCGTGTGGAGCGGGGAGGCCCGGCAGGTCATCGTCAACACCACCGAGGGGGAGATCGGCATCCTGGCCGGTCACGTCCCGGTGGCTGGCGTCCTGCAGGAGGGCCGTGTGATCATCGATCCGATCGACGGCTCCCGCATCGAAGGGCGCATCGACGGCGGCATCCTCTCCGTCGACAGCAACCGCGTGACCATCGTGGCCGACCACTACTCCGAGGGCGCTGCCCCGCGGAAGTGAGCCCGTGAGCCGCCCGCCCCGTCCCGGATCCTCCGGGCGGGGCGGGCGGCTTCGTGCTGTGCGAGGGCCGCGCCCTCCCGAAGGAGCCCAGCAGTGCCCCAGAGCCCAGACCCGGACCCTCGGACCGAGCGCGAGCACCTCGCCGCGGCGGTGCGGCTGGCTGCGCAGGCCGTGGCCGACGGCGGCGGCCCGTTCGGCGCCGTCGTCGTGACGGCCGGCGGAGACCGCTACAGCGCGGTCAACGATGTGACGCGCACGTGCGACCCCACGGCCCACGCGGAGATCGGAGCCATCCGGGCGGCCTGCGCGGGGGAGGGGGTCTTCGCCCTGCACGGAGCCGTGCTCTACTCCTCGTGCCGGCCGTGCCCCATGTGCTTCACGGCGTGCCAGTGGGCGCGTCTGGAGCGCGTGGTCTACGCCGCGACCGACGAGCAGGCCGCGGCCGCCGGCTTCGACGATTCCCTGCTGCACCGTGCCGTGCGCCTCGAGGCGCAGCCTCCGACGCCCGTCGACCCCGCCTCGCCCGAGGCCCTGGCGGGGATCGACCCGGACCTGCCCTTCGAGCTGTGGCGCGCCTCGGACACGCGCGTCGACTACTGACCGGCCGCCGCAGGGCAGCGCGCAGGACCGAGCGGACTAGGATGCTGACACATCACCGACAGCGCATCCGGTGCGTCGGACATCCTGCGGCGCCCCTGCTCGTCATCGCGCGTCCCGTCGCCGACGCACGCGCGCACGCACCGGAATCCGCGGAACGACCCGGGCCCTGATCCGATCCCGGCGGCCGATCGCCGCCGCCGCGCCTCCGGCCCGGCGCCGGACCCCACAGACCCCCCCAGGAGACCCAGAGCATGGAAGACAAGATCGTCGTCCGCGGCCGCACCTCGGTCGACGGGACGCTGCCGGTCCACGGCGCCAAGAACAGCGTCCTGAAGCTGATGGCCGCGACGCTTCTGGCCGAGGGCCGTTCGCGCATCACGAACGTCCCGGCGATCCAGGACGTCACGATCATGGCCGAGCTGCTGCGCCGACTGGGGTGCCAGGTCGACTACGACCGAGCGGCCAGGGCGGTCACGATCGACGTCCCGGCCGAGCTGCACCACCAGGCGGACTACGACCTCGTGCGGGCCATGCGCGCGTCGATCTCGGTGCTCGGGCCGCTGACGGTGCGCAGCGGCGCGGCCGAGGTCGCCCTGCCCGGCGGCGACGCGATCGGCACGCGCGGGCTCGACATGCACCGCGCCGGCCTCGAGGCCATGGGCGCTCGGCTGCGCACGGAGGGCGGGTACCTCAAGACCTCGGTCGAGGGCCGGCTGCACGGTGCGCACTACCGCCTGCCGTACCCGTCGGTCGGGGCGACCGAGAACCTGATGACCGCGGCGGCTCTCGCCGACGGGGAGACCGTCCTCGACAACGTCGCGCGCGAGCCGGAGATCGTCGACATCTGCACGATGCTCGTGGACATGGGCGCCAGGATCGAGGGCGTGGGCACCTCGACCCTCACGATCACCGGCGTCGAGCGCCTCCAGCCGGTCGAGCACCGCACCGTCGCCGATCGCATCGTGGCGGGGACCTGGGCCTTCGCCGCGGCGATCACCGGCGGCACCGTCGTCGTGCAGGGGGCCGAGGCCGGGCACCTGGAGGTCGTGCTCGACAAGCTGCGCGACGCCGGCTGCCGGATCGACGTGCTCGACGACGGCTTCCGGGTCCAGGGTCCGGAGCGGCCCCGGCCGGTGAACGTCTCGACCTTCCCGTACCCCGGGTTCCCGACCGATCTGCAGCCCTTCGCCGTCGCGCTCAATGCGGTGGCGGAGGGGCCGGGCATGATCACCGAGAACGTCTTCGAGGCTCGCTGGGGCTTCACCGCGGAGCTCGAGCGGCTGGGGGCCGTCGTGCGCCTGGACGGGCACCACGCCTGGATCGACGGGGTCGAGTCCCTGTCGGGCGCCCCGGTCGAGGCCATGGACATCCGCGCAGGGGCCGCGCTGGTCATCGCCGGGATGCGCGCGGAGGGCGAGACGATCGTCGGGGGAGTCGAGCACATCGACCGCGGCTACGAGCACTTCGTGGAGCACCTCACCGCCGCCGGCGCGGCCGTCGACCGCAGGCTCCAGGGCGGCGTCTGACGGAACGGGCGCCGGATCCGTGCTCGGGTCCGCAGCCGGGGCGGGCGCGCCGCGGCGACGCGCGGCTCAGAAGAGCCGGGAGCCGACGTCGTCGACGCCGCGCATGGCGTCGTAGTCCAGGGCCAGGCAGTCGATGCCCCGGTCCGCGGCCAGGGTCCTGGCCTGCGGCTTGATCTGCTGGGCGGCGAAGATCCCCTTGACCGGGGCCAGGCGGGGATCGCGGTTGAGCAGCTCGAGATAGCGGGTGAGCTGCTCGACGCCGTCGATGTCGCCGCGGCGCTTGAGCTCGATGGCGATCGTTCCGCCGCGCGGATCCCTGGCCAGGATGTCCACGGGGCCGATCGCGGTGGGGAACTCGCGGCGCACGAGCGTGGTGCCGTCGGCGACCAGGTGGAGCTGCTCGGCCAGCAGGCGCTGCAGATCGGCCTCCACCCCGTCCTTGATCAGCCCGGGGTCGATGCCGAGATCGTGGGAGAGCTCGCCGTGGCGGGCGTGGATCAGCACGCGCAGGACGTCGTCGGACTTGGCGGCCTTCACGGTCCAGACCTCGGTGACCCCTGCGGCGGCCTGGTCCTCGTCGGGCGCGGTCTCGATCATCCGCGCCGGCGGGGACATCCAGTTCAGGGGCTTGTAGCTGCCGCCGTCGGAGTGCACGAGCACGGAGCCGTCGGCCTTCACGAGCAGGAGGCGGCGGGCCAGCGGGAGGTGGGCCTTGAGGCGGCCCTCGTAGTCGACGGAGCAGTCAGCGATCACACAGCGCACGGCCGACAGTCTCGCACAGCCCCTGCTCCGCCAGGGCACCGCGGTCGGGCCCCGCAGCGGTGCCCGACAGGAGGCCGGCGGCCCCGGTGCGCTGTCAGCGAGCACTGCGGCGACGACGCTCGCCAGGCGCGGGGGCCTCGATAGAGTTGTGCGCATGAGCATTCCGAGCGATCCCCGAAACCCTGCAGGAGCCGCGGGAGCCGCGGCAGAGTCCGCGCCCCAGGGCGGCCGGGAGCAGGACCTCCCGGCCTCGGTGCGCGGCGCCGTGGACCTGGGCCGATCCGGCGCCCAGGGCGGCGGCGCGGCGTCGGGCGGCTCCGGCACGTCCGGCGGCTCCGGCGCGGGCGGATACCGCCGCGATGTCGGCACCGCGGAGCAGTTCCAGGAGATCGCCGAGCAGTCCGACTCCGTGCCCGTGGTGCTCGTGCTGTGGGCCGGCTACTCGGAGCAGTCGCGCGCGTTCGTGGACCAGGTCGCCGGCGAGATCGACCGACGCGCCGGGCGCCTGCTGCTGGGGGCGGTGGACATCGAGCAGCTGCCGCAGGTCGCAGAGGCGCTGCAGGCGCAGTCGGTGCCCACCACGGTCGCGCTGATCGGCGGCCGCCCGGTGCCGATCGGGCAGTCCTCGATCCCCATGGACCAGCTGAGCTCCGTGCTCGACGAGCTGCTCCAGCTGGCCGAGCAGCACGGCGTCGCGGGGACCGCCGAGCCCTCCGCCGGCGAGGCGGAGGAGCAGAAGCCCCTGCCGCCCCTGCACCAGGAGGCGGTGGATCGTCTGGAGGCCGGCGACCTCGACGGGGCCAAGGACAGCTACGAGCGGGCCCTGCAGGAGAACCCGGGGGACCACGAGGCGAAGCTCGCCCTGGCCCAGGTCGAGCTCCTGCGCCGGGTGAGCCCCATGGACGCCGACGCCGTGCGCGCCGCGGCGGCCCAGGACCGCGGCGACATCGCCGCGCAGCTCGACGTCGCGGATCTCGACGTCTCCGGGGGCCACGTCGAGGACGCCTTCACCCGCCTCCTGCAGCTCATCCGCCGCACGGCAGGCGAGGACCGGGAGACGGTCCGGCAGCGGCTGATCGAGCTCTTCGACGTCGTGGGCTCGGAGGATCCCCGCGTGCTCGCGGCGCGCTCGCAGCTGATGCGCGCCCTGTTCTGAGCCGCGGCCGTCCCCGACCGTCGAGCCGCGGCGCTGGGTCGCCCCGTGCCGTGGAGTCAGCGCCGATCGTCGGTGCCGGCGGTCGGTGCCGCGCGCATCGTGCGCATCCGTCTCGAGGGGGAGGCGCCCGGGGCGTCGTCGTCCCTACCGTGGGGTCATGACTCAGACCTCGATCCCGCCCGCCCGGGCCGCGGTCAGCCTCAGAGGCCTCACCCGCGTCTTCGGTTCGCAGACCAGCCCGGCGGTGGCCGTCGACCGGCTCAGCCTGGATGTGCCCCGCGGGGCCTTCTACGGGCTGGTGGGCCGCAACGGCGCCGGCAAGACCACGGCCCTGTCGATGCTCACCGGCCTGCTCCGGCCCACCGAGGGACAGGCCGTGGTCTCCGGGATCGACGTCTGGGCCGAGCCTCGTGCGGCCAAGGCCAGGATGGGTGTGCTGCCCGACGGCGTGCGGCAGTTCGACCGCTTGGCCGGGCGCCAGCTCGTCACCTACTCCGGTCTGCTGCGCGGCATGGACCGGGAGACGGTCGCCGAGCGCACGGAGGATCTGCTCCAGGCCATGGACCTCGTGGAGGCCGCCGGCACCGCGGTGCAGGACTACTCGGCCGGCATGACCAAGAAGATCGCCCTCGCGGCGGCGATGATCCACGCTCCGGACGTGCTGGTCCTGGATGAGCCGTTCGAGGCCGTCGACCCGGTCTCGGCGGCCCGGATCCGCGAGCTGCTGCACAGCTTCGCCCGCGCCGGAGGCACGGTGATCGTCTCGAGCCATGTGATGGACCTGGTCCAGCGCATGTGCGATCACGTCGCGATCATGGACGACGGCGTGCTGCGGGCCGCCGGCACGGTCGACGAGGTCCGCGGGCAGCGCTCGCTCGAGGAGGTCTTCGTGGACGCCGTCGGCGGCGTCGAGGGCGCGGGGGAGGAGCTGTCGTGGCTGAGGCCCCGGTGAGCCCCCGCGGCGGCGCGCAGCACGATCCCGGGCCCTGGCACGGCGCGGCCTCGCCGCCGGCCCCGGGCACAGAAGCCGCTCCGGAGGGGCCGTCGAGCGTCACGACCGCGCGGCTGGTCATGGAGCTCAAAGCCCGGCTGACCGCTGCGGCCATGCAGCGTAGCGCCTGGACCATCGTGGGCACGGTCCTGGGCGGGCTCTACCTGCTGGGCATGGTGGCCTCCGGGGCCGTCGTGGCCTGGGTCGGCGGCGGGGGCTCCGAGCCCCGGGAGGTCGCGGTGCCGGTGGTGCTGGTCGGCACGGTCGCCACGATCGGCTGGTGGGCCGCCTCCCTGATCACGGGCCGGGCCGATGCCACGGTGCACGCCGGGCGCTTCGCCCTGTATCCCGTGCCGCGCTCCGGCCTGGCCCTGGGTCAGCTGCTCAGCGCGGCCGTCGGGCTCGCCGGGCCCGTCACGCTGCTGGGCCTCCTGGCGCTGAGCCTGGCCTGGCGCGCGAGCCCGGTCGCCCTGGCTTCCTCGATCGTGCTCATCCCCGTTGCCTGGGTGCTGATGGTGCTGGGCAATCGTTGCCTGGCCTCGGCCCTGGAGGGCGTGCAGCGCAGCCGTCTGCTCGGCGACGCGGGCGCCGTGCTCGGCCTGGCGCTCCTGGTCCTGATGGGGCCCGCGATCGGCGGTCTCACCGGCCTGGTGGCAGGGGGTGCGATCGACCTCGAGCGGATCGCCGCGGCCGCATCATGGACCCCCTGGGGCGCGCTGTGGGCGATCCCCGCCGACCTGGCCGAGGGATCCGTGCCGGGGGCCGCGGGCCGACTGGCCGTGACTGCGGCCACCGGGGTGGTCATGTGGCTGGTCTGGACGCGCCTGCTCGAGCGCTCCCTCGAGCATTCGACGGCCTCGGTGCGCGGGTCCGGCTCGCGCGTGCGCGGGGCGGGCCTGCTGGGCCGCGTGCCCGCGACGCCATGGGTGGCCGTGGCGGCGCGCAGCATCATCTACTGGCTCAAGGACCCGCGCTACGCGGCCTCGGTCGTGCTGATCCCCGTGATGCTGGGGCTGATGTGGTTCGCCTCCGGGTCGGGGGAGGGCGGCCCGCTGCTGCTCGCGGGCCCGATCGTGGCCGCCATGATGGGCTTCGCGATCTCGGCGGACGTGGCCTACGACCATTCGGCATTCAGCCTGCACGTGCTCAGCGGGGTCCGCGGTCGCGACGACCGCCTGGGCCGGCTGGTCTCCCTGTGCGTCGTGGGCGGGGCCCTGAGCATCGCGGCCCTGCTGTTCGGCGCTGCGATGACGCAGACCTGGCACCTGCTGCCCGCCGTGATCGGCATGAGCCTGCTCGGCCTGCTCGGCGGCGGCGGGATCAGCTGCGTGCTCTCGGCGCGCTACACCTATCCCGTGCCGCTGCCCGGGGACTCCCCGATGAAGACCCCGCCGGGGTTCACGCTGCTCAATGTCCTGGTGCAGCTGGCCGTGATGCTGCTGATCGGCGCGGTGATGTGCCTGGCGGGCATCCCGCTGGTCGTGCAGATGGCCACCGGACAGGCCCTGTGGGGATGGATCGGCCTGGGCGCCGGCGCACTCGGAGGCCTGGGGCTGGCCTGGGGCGGCGTGGTGGCCGGCGGCCGCTGGCTGGATGCCCGGGCTCCGGAGCTGTTCCAGCAGGTCTCCTCCTACCGCTCCTGAGCTCGCCTCCGCCCCTGCCGGGGGCGGGCGCCGGCGGGGGCGCCGGGCAGCGGGAGTACACTGGCGCCCATGAGCTTCCACGACGACACCCATCCCGTGGCGGGTCCCTGGCCCTTCGGCCGGGGCACCTTGGACGAGCCCGTCGGCGGCACCTCGACCCTCGAGCGCGAGGAGACGCGCACGTTCGAGGAGCCGGGCGATCACGAGCGCTTCGCCCACTACGTCCGCAAGGAGAAGATCACCGAGTCCGCCGTCACCGGGGACCCCGTGATCGCCCTGTGCGGCAAGGTGTGGGTCCCGGGCCGCGATCCGGAGAAGTTCCCGGTCTGCCCCACCTGCAAGGAGATCTACGACGGCCTGCGCGCACCGCAGGACGGCGGCAAGTGATCTGAGCCTGCGCGCCTGCGGCCCCGTCGGGATCGACGGGGCCGTGCTCGTGCGCCCTCATCCCCTCCCGCACGGCCGGATCCGGCTCGGGATCGCGCTCGGCGTGCGATCCCGGTCCCGACGACCGTGATCCTCGAACCGCGAAAGGATCTGCCGGCCCCGTGACCGATGACTCCCAGCCCTCCCTGTTCGGCGGCCCCGCCGCCGAGATGCCCCCTGCCTATCCGGAGCGCGCCGCCTGGGGCACCGCGGGGAAGCTGCGCGCCTGGCAGGCGGAGGCCCTGGAGAAGTACTTCGCCTCCGAGCCGCGGGACTTCATGGCCGTGGCGACGCCCGGAGCCGGCAAGACGACGTTCGCCCTGCGGCTGGCCCGCGAGCTCGTGGACCGCGGCACGATCAGCCGGATCACGATCGTGTGCCCCACCGAGCACCTCAAGCGCCAGTGGGCCGATGCGGCGGCGCGGGTCAACCTGGCGATCGACCCCAACTACAGGAACGCCGACGGCAGCCACGCGCGGGGATTCATCGGGGTCGCGCTGACGTACGCGCAGGTGGGCATGAAGCCGCTGCTGCACCGGGCGCGCACCGAGCAGGGCCGCACGCTCGTGATCATGGACGAGATCCACCACGCCGGCGACGCCCGCTCCTGGGGCGACGGGCTGCGCGAGGCCTTCGACCCGGCCCATCGCCGCCTGGCGCTGACGGGCACCCCGTTCCGCTCGGACACGTCCCCGATCCCGTTCGTGACGTACCAGGAGGACCGGGACGGCATCCGGCGCTCGAAGGCCGACTACACGTACGGCTACGGCGACGCGCTGAAGGACCACGTCGTCCGCCCGGTGATCTTCATGGCCTACTCGGGGCAGATGCGGTGGCGCACCTCGGCCGGCGAGGAGATGGCCGCCGAGCTCGGCGAGGGCTTCACCAAGTCGATCACCGCCCATGCCTGGCGAACGGCGCTGGCGCCCGACGGCGCGTGGATCCCCTCGGTCCTGCAGGGCGCCGACCGCCGTCTCACGGAGGTCAGGCGGACCGTCCCCGATGCCGGCGGGCTCGTGATCGCGACCGATCACCAGGACGCCAGGGCCTACGCCGCGCTGCTCGAGCGGATCACGGGGGAGAAGCCCGCCGTCGTGCTCTCGGACGACAAGGGCGCCTCGGAGCGCATCGAGGCCTTCGCCGCGGGGGATCAGCGCTGGATGGTCGCGGTGCGCATGGTCTCCGAGGGGGTGGACGTCCCGCGCCTGGCCGTCGGCGTCTACGCGACCTCGACCTCCACGCCGCTGTTCTTCGCCCAGGCGGTCGGACGCTTCGTGCGATCGCGCAAGCGCGGGGAGACGGCCTCGATCTTCCTGCCCTCGGTCCCGCTGCTGCTCTCCCACGCCAACGAGATGGAGCACGAGCGGGACCACGCCCTCGACCGGCCCGCGGTGCAGGGCCCGGACATCGTGGACCTCTCCGAGCAGGGCTGGGACGACGACGCGCTCGCGGCCGCCAATCGCGAGGAGAAGGCCTCGTCCCAGCTGGCCGGCGGCGAATTCAAGGCCCTGGAGTCGGACGCGTCCTTCCACGGGGTGCTCTTCGACGGCGGCGAGTTCGGAGGGGGCGTGGCCGCCGGCACCGAGGAGGAGGCCGACTACCTGGGGATCCCCGGTCTGCTCGACGCCGAGCAGGTCACCACGCTGCTGCGCGAGCGGCAGTCGGAGCACGCGCGCCGCCGGTCCCGCTCCGCTGCCCCCGAGCAGCCGGAGCAGCCCGCGGTGCCGGACCACCGGCGGCTCAAGGAGCTGCGCAAGAAGCTGTCGCAGAACGTCTCGGCGTGGTCGGCGCGCACCGGCACGCCCCACGGGGTGATCCACAACGAGCTGCGCCGCGAGTGCGGCGGCCCGGCCGTGGCCCAGGCGACCGAGGAGCAGATCGAGGCGCGCATCGCCAAGATGCAGAACTGGTTCGTGGGCCGCCGGTAGGACCGTCGACGGCCCGGCGTCCCCGGCGCTCGGGGGCTGTCAGCCCCGCACGACCTCCACGGAGGCGTCCTCGAGCCGCTGGATCGCCTCGGCCGTGGTCTCCTCGGACACACCGGCGCTGAGGTGCAGCAGGACCCGGGTCTCGTAGCCGGCGTCGGCGGCGTCCAGGGCCGTGGCGCGCACGCAGTGATCGGCCGCCAGGCCCACGATGTCGACCGCGTCGATGCCGCGCTCGCGCAGCCAGTCGTCCAGGCTCACGGGCTCCTCGTCGTCCGCGTCCTCGGGATCCTCCTCGACGCCGCCCAGCGGGGTCGAGGTCTCGGGGGCGAGCACGCCCTCGAAGCCGGAGTAGGCGGCCTCGTACTCGCCCTTGCGGAACCATGCCTCGATGCGGTCGGTCTCGAGGTCGTCGTGCGTCTCGGCGCCCTCCGTCTCGGCGACGCAGTGCACCGGCCACGAGGTCCGGAAGTCCGGCTCCTCGGAGAAGTGCGAGCCCGGGGAGATGTGCCAGTCGAGGGTGCCCACGATGGCGTTGTAGTCGCCGTGGCGGGCCTCGATGTGCTCGGAGATCCCGGCGGCGACGGCCGCGCCGCCGGAGACGGCCAGGGATCCCCCCTCGCAGAAGTCGTTCTGGACGTCGACGACGATCAGGGCGGTGCGCATGGCGGGTCCTCTCAGCTCTCGATCACGGTGGGGATCGCGGCCTCGCCCTCGGAGAGGCGGGTGGCCGCGCGCGGCATCTCCTGCACGGAGGCCGCGTGGCGCTCGCGGGCGCGGTCCACGGCCTCGGCGCCGGTCCAGCCCTCGAGCAGCTCGCCGCCGCGCATGAAGTCCTGCATGAGCGGGCGGTCGTCGCCGTCGTCGGCGGGCTCGTGGCCGACCCCCACGATCTCGTGGGTGGCCACGCCGCCGAGGTCGCGCCGGCGCAGGGCCGACTTGCGCCCGCCCGTCGAGGCCTTGCCGGAGGACGCCTTGGCCACGGGCTCGAGCCGGCCGTCGGCGCCCTCGCGGGCCACGAGCTTGTAGACCATGGAGGACGTGGGGGCCCCGGAGCCGGTGACCAGGCGGGTGCCCACGCCGTAGGAGTCCACGGGGGCCGCGGCCAGGGCCGCGATGGCGTACTCGTCGAGATCGGAGGTCACGGTGATCCTGGTGCGGTGGTTGCCGAGGCTGTCGAGCAGCGCGCGCACCCGGCCGGCCTGATCGACCAGGTCGCCGGAGTCCACGCGGACGGCGCCGAGCTCCGGGCCGGCGAGCTCGACGGCCAGGCGGACCGCCTTCTCGACGTCGTAGGTGTCCACGAGCAGGGTGGTGCCGCGGCCCATGGTCTCGAGCTGGGAGCGGAAGGCCGTCTCCTCGTCGTCGTGCAGCAGCGTGAACGAGTGCGCGGAGGTCCCGATGGTCGTCAGCCCGTAGCGGAAGCCGGCCTCGAGGTTCGAGGTCCCCGCGAAGCCGGCGATCACCGCGGCGCGGGCGGCGGCCACGGCGGACTCCTCGGAGGCGCGGCGCGACCCCATCTCGAGGCAGGGCCGATCCCCCGCGGCGCTGATCATGCGCGAGGCGGCCGAGGCCACGGCGGAGTCGTAGTTGAGCACCGACAGGACGTAGGTCTCCAGGATGCAGGCCTCGGCGAACGTCGACTCGATGCGCAGGATCGGCGAGTGCGGGAACCACAGGTCGCCCTCGGCGTAGCCGCTGATGTCGCCGGTGAAGCGGAAGTCCGCCAGCCACTCGAGCGTCGATCCCTCGACGACGCCGGTGCGCTCCAGGAAGGCCAGGCGCTCGTCGTCGAAGCGGAACTGCGCCAGGCCCTCGAGGAAGCGGCCCGTGCCGGCCACGACGCCGTAGCGCCGCCCGGCCGGCAGGCGGCGGGAGAACACCTCGAAGACGCTGCGCCGCTGCGCCGTGCCGTCGCGCAGGGCGGCCTGCAGCATGGTCAGCTCGTAGTGATCCGTCAGCAGCGACGTCGGGGCGGGGGACCAGGTCCGGTTGCTCGATTCCACGGGGGCCACTGTACTGGCCGCGCCCGGCGGCAGGGGCCTGTCAGGACCCGCGCGGGTGTCGGAGCCGACGCCTACGATGGAGCCCATCATGCGCCTGCACACGAGAACCGGCCCGCACCTGCGCGCGGCCGCGACCATGGGTCCCGCCGCGCTCGGTCCCGATCTGGACGAGCGCGCGGACGTCGCGACCGAGCAGCGCACCTCCCTGGAGATCCCCTGGCACGTCGTGGTCTGGGACGACCCCGTCAACCTCATGTCCTGGGTGACCTGGGTCTTCCGCACCCACTTCGGCTTCAGCACGGCCAAGGCCCACGCGCTGATGCTCGAGGTGCACGAGCAGGGCCGGGCCATCGTCGCCGAGGGCACGCTCGAGGAGGCGGAGCGCCACGTGGCCGCGCTGCACGGCTACGGCCTCATGGCGACCTACGAGCGCGCCGGAGGAGACGGCGGCGACGCCGCGGGAGGCGGGCGCTGATGGCCCGCGGATTCCGCTCCGGGCCCGACGGGCTCACCGCCCGCCTCTCCGCCGACGAGCGCGGACTGCTGGGCCGGCTCTTCCAGGACATCATCGGGATGCTCGAGCTCCCGGCGGACGGCGCTGCGAGCGCTTCGGCGGATGCCGACCCGCTCGAGGTGCTGCTGGGCGCCGATGACCAGGTCGAGGCGCCGAGCGATCCCGCCGTGCGGCGGCTGCTGCCCGACGCCAGCGCGGACGAGGAGCGGGCCCGCGAGTTCCGCCGCTTCACCGACCGCTCCCTGCGCGAGCAGAAGGTCGCGTCGCTGCGCGCCGCCGCGCTGGCCTTCGAGTCCGACCCGGTCCGCCTGAGCCCGTCGGCCGCGGTGGACGTCTCGCGGGCGCTCAACGACGTCCGCCTGGTGCTCTCGACCCGTCTGGGCATCGATTCGGAGGAGGAGGCGCGCCGCGTGGAGAAGGCCGCGGGCGGGCGCGTGAAGGACACCGAGACCTACATGGCCGTCGTGTACTCGTTCGTCTCGTGGGTGCAGAACTCGCTGATCGAGGCCATGCTGCTCGACCTCCCGGAGGACCCCGCGGGCTCGGACGGCCCCGATCCGCAGCGCTCATGAGTCAGCGTGTGAAGTGATCTGCGCGACCTCGGAGCCGCTGAGTTCCGAGGCTCGCGCCGGCCGGGTCTACCCTGTGGGACTTATGCACGAGAACCCGGGGATCACAGAGGACAGCGGCGGGCCCGTCACGGGCCCGTCACCCGATGCTCCCATCGGAGTCTTCGACTCCGGGGTCGGCGGACTGACCGTCGCCCGGGCGATCATCGACCAGCTGCCGGATGAGCGCATCGTGTACGTCGGCGACACCCGGAACGGGCCGTACGGTCCGCTGCCGATCGCCGAGGTCCGGGCCCACGCGCTGCGGATCATGGACGAGCTCGTGGACTCCGGGGTCAAGGTCCTGGTCATCGCGTGCAACACCGCCTCGGCCGCCGTGCTGCGCGATGCCCGCGAGCGCTACACCCGCGCCTACGGCATCCCGGTGGTCGAGGTCATCCAGCCGGCGGTGCGCCGGGCGGTCTCCTCGACCCGCAACGGCCGCATCGGCGTGATCGCGACCCAGGCGACCGTCGGCTCCCGGGCCTACGAGGACACGTTCGCCGCGGCCCCGCAGCTCGACGTCCGGTCGGTGGCCTGCCCGCGCTTCGTGCCGTTCGTGGAGGCCGGCGTCACGACCGGTCCCGAGGTCCTCGAGACCGCGCAGGAGTACCTGCGTCCGCTGCAGGACACGGGCGTGGACACCCTCGTGCTGGGGTGCACGCACTACCCGCTGCTCACCGGCGTGATCTCCTACGTGATGGGGGAGTCCGTGACGCTCGTCTCCTCCGCCGAGGAGACGGCCAAGGACGTGTACCGGGCGCTCGTGCGCCACGACCTGGCCCGCGTCCAGCCGCCGCAGGTGCCCCACGAGTTCCTGGCCACCGGGGACCCCGAGCCCTTCCAGGTGCTCGCGCGCCGCTTCCTGGGCCCCGAGGTCACCGCGGTGCGCCATGTGGGCTCCGTCGCCGAGCAGTTCCCGACCGGCTCGCTGTCCGCGATCGCCCCGGACCGCGCGTCCGACGCCACCGCCTCCCTGCCCGTGTCCGCTCCCGCCTCCGACGCCGAAGGCACCGCCCCATGATCCTGACCGTCATCGGCTGCACCGGCTCCTTCGCCGGCCCCGATTCGCCCGCCTCCTGCTACCTGCTCACCGGGACCGACCACGACGGCCGGGACTGGCGGCTGCTCATGGACCTCGGCAACGGCTCCCTGGGCGCGCTGCAGCGGCACATCGACCTGAACGACATCGACGCGGTGCTGATCAGCCACCTGCACCCGGATCACTGCGTCGACCTGGCCGGGCTGCACGTCGCGGTGAAGTGGGATCCCCGCGGCTGGAGCGGCGGTCCGGTCCCGGTCTGGGGCCCGCCGCACATGGAGGACTACCTGCGCGCCGGCCACGTGCTGGACGCGGAGGCCCCGATCGATGCGGAGTTCACCGTGGGCGAGTGGCAGGAGGGGGTCGCCGTGGAGATCGGGCCGTTCCGGATCACGCCGCACCGCGTCGAGCACCCGGTCGAGGACCCCTTCGCGCTGCGCGTCGAGTACGACGGCCGCCACGGCACCTCGGTGCTCACGTACTCCGGGGACAGCGACGCCTGCGACGGCCTGACCGAGGCCGCGCGGGGAGCCGACCTGTTCCTGTGCGAGGCCGCCTACCACGAGGAGCGCGACGAGTTCCGAGGGATCCACCTCACGGGCCTGCGCGCCGGCGAGACGGCCGCGGCCGCGCAGGCCGATGAGCTCATGCTGACGCACCTGCCGGTCTGGAACTCGCCCTCGCGGGCGGTCGCCGAGGCATCCCGGGCCTTCACCGGGCCGATCTCGCTGGCTCAGCCCGCGACGTCGTACCGCATCGTCTCGGACCGCGCCCGCACCGCCGGCCGGCCCGTCTCCGGCGCGGCCGGCGCCGGGCCGGTGACCCGGGCCATGCGCGTGGTCGATCCGAACCAGGGAGCCTCCGCAGACCCCGCCGACCGCGCCTGAGCGCGCCGATCGGCGGTGGCCCATCCCGCCGCGTCACGGCTAGGCTGACGGCCATGACTCCCCAGGCCGACGCCCCGTCCGCATCCCCCTCCGCCGCAGCGATCCGCAAGGACGGCCGAGCGGTCGACGACCTCCGGCCCATCACCATCACCCGCGGCTGGTCGGCCCAGGCCGAAGGGTCCGCGCTGATCGAGTTCGGCCAGACCCGCGTGCTGTGCACCGCCTCCGTGACGGAGGGCGTGCCCCGCTGGCTGCGCGGCGAGGGCCGCGGCTGGGTCACGGCCGAGTACGCCATGCTGCCCCGGGCCACCGGCACGCGCTCGCAGCGCGAGTCCGTCAAGGGCCGGATCGGCGGCCGCACCCACGAGATCTCCCGGCTGATCGGACGCTCCCTGCGCGCGGTCATCGACCTCAAGGCCCTGGGGGAGAACACGGTCGTGCTGGACTGCGACGTCCTGCAGGCCGACGGCGGCACGCGCACCGCGGCCATCACCGGCGCCTACGTCGCGCTCAGCGAGGCGATGGCCTGGGCCCGGCGCGAGGGCCTCGTGACCGGCGATCCCCTCACCGACTCGGTCTCGGCCGTGTCGGTGGGCATCATCGACGGCACGCCCATGCTGGACCTGCCGTACGTCGAGGACGTCCGCGCCGAGACCGACATGAACGTCGTCGTGACGGGCTCCGGCAGCTTCGTCGAGGTCCAGGGCACCGCCGAGGGCGTCCCGTTCGACCGCGACGAGCTCAACGGGCTCCTGGACCTCGCAGTGGCGGGCTGCGCCGAGCTGGCCCGGATCCAGGAGCGCACCCTCGCGGAGAGCAGCGATGCCTGAGCCCAGCGCAGCGCCGGTGCGGATCCCGGAGGGCGCCCGGCTGGTGCTGGCCACCCGCAATGCCGGGAAGCTGGCCGAGCTGCGGGCCATGCTCGCCCAGCGCCTTCCGGACCTGGACGTCGAGGCCGCCGTGGTGGACGCGGGCAGCCTGGGGCTTCCGGACGTCCGCGAGACCGGGACGACCTTCGAGGAGAACGCCCTGCTCAAGGCCCGCGCCGCGGCCGAGGCCTCGGGCCTGCCCGCGGTGGCCGACGACTCCGGGCTCGCCGTCGACGTGCTGCACGGCGCCCCGGGCATCTTCTCGGCGCGCTGGTCCGGCAGGCACGGCGACGACCGCGCCAACCTGGATCTGCTGCTGGCCCAGCTCGCCGACATCGACGACGAGCACCGCGGGGCGGGCTTCGTCTGCGCGGCCGCCCTCGTGACCCCCCGGGGAGAGGAGCGGGTCGAGCTCGGCCGGCTGCGCGGCACCGTGCTGCGGGAGCCTGCGGGCGAGCACGGCTTCGGCTACGACCCCGTGCTGCGCCCGGAGGGGCTCGAGCTCACGTGCGCCCAGCTCGAGCCGGAGCACAAGAACCGGATCAGCCACCGGGGCCGGGCCATGGCCGCCCTCGCGCCGCATCTGGTGCGCCTGCTGTCCCCCGGGCCCGGCGATGACGGGACGGGACGGAGCGAGGTGTCCTGACATGGTCGCTCTCGGCATGAAGCGCATGCTCCCGTTCGCCGACGTCGTCGACGCGGCCCTGGACGAGCTGGGGGAGCGCTCCGATCCGAGCACCTGGAGGATGATCACCAGCGGGTCGGCGCATGTCGTCGTCGACGTCGACGGGCGGCTGTGCGTGCGCATCGCCAAGAACCCCTCGGCCCGCCGCAGCCTGTCCCGCCGCACGGAGGTCCTGCGGCGCCTGCCCGAGTACTCGTTCGCCACGCCGCGTCCGCTCACCCGGGTCCACAGCCGGCGCGGCCACGCGGCCGTGGCCCTGTCGTGGGTGCGCGGCGCGCATCGGTGGGGCAGCGCCGAGGGCGCGGAGCTCGTGTCGCTGCTCGAGCAGCTCTGGGGCACGGACACGGACTCGTTCGACGGCTTCCTGGACCGGCCGGGAGAGCACTGGGGCGGGCACCGGCGCCGCCGCATCATGCTCGACGACGTCGTGCCGCGGCTGCTGCCGCGCAACCGCGATCTGGCCCGCCGCGCGATCCGCGACCTGGCCGAGCTCGACGTCGTGCCGCCGCACCTCGTGCACTCCGATCTGATGAGCCACAACATGATCTGGGACGGGGAGCGGCTGGCCGGCGTCATCGACTGGGACCACGCCTGCCTCGGCGACCCGGCCCAGGACGTCGCGACGCTGGCGCTGTCCTACGGGTGGGCCCGCCTGGACCGCCTCCTGCCCTCGGAGACCATGCACCGCGCCCGGCTGCACGCCCGGATCACGCCCATGCAGTCGGTGGCCTACACCCTGGTCCAGGATCTCGACACCGCCCAGGTCAACCAGGCGGTGGCCCGCGCCGACGAGTGGATCGACACGCGGCTGCGCGCCCTGCTGCGGCGCTGATCAGCCGGTGATGCCCAGGCCCTCGACCCATCGGCGGGCGGCCTCCTCGATCACCTCGCGGGCGTCGAGCCGCGCGAGCCGCGCCTCCGGCAGGGCGGCCGCGCCCAGGGCGGCTGCGGTGAGAGACCCTGCCACGGGCGCACAGGTCCGCTCGCGTCCGGCGTCGCCGCCCAGGGCCGCGGTCACGGCGGACTCCCACTGCTCCTCGGGGTCGACGCCGCGCTCCTCGGCGTGGAGCGCCGCGCGGACCCCCCGAGCCACGGCTGCGGGGGCCGAGCCGTCGTCCTGCCCGGCTGCGTGCTCCGGAGCCTCGTCGTCCACGGCCTCGCGCAGCAGCTGCGCGGTGCGCTGCGATGGCCGGGTGAGACGGTCGAGCACCGACAGCGCGGCCTCGGCGGCGGCGCGCACCGGCTGCGGCTCGCCCCGGCAGCCGGCCGCCGCGGCGGCCTGCAGCGTGAGGGCCAGCGCCGTCGAGGCGGTCTGGGCCTCGGCGTCCCCGTGGGTGATGGCTGCGGCATCGATCGTCAGGGGGGCGATCGAGCGCCACCCCACGGGCAGCAGGCCGTAGGGGATCGAGCGGACGGCGACCGTGCGGTCGTCCGCCTCGGGCAGGACGGGCCGCTCGACCTCGCCCATCATCCCCGTGCGCAGCGCTTCCAGGGTCTGTCCCTGATGGCCGCGGTCGGCGTGGAGCACCGCGCGGTCGTCGATCCATCGCGGCAGGGGCGAGGGCGCCTGCTCCGGCCACTCGACGTCCTGGGTGCGCAGCCACCGCAGCTGGGCCAGCCACTGGCAGGCGGTCTCATCGGCGGCCTCGCCGGCGGCGGCCCATTCGATCGCCTCGAGCAGGCCGTCCATCGTGTAGAGCGACAGCTGGGTGTCGGCGCCGATCCGCAGCGGACGGTCCTCGCCCGCTGCGGTCGCGGCATCGGGCCCGGCCGCTGCCGCGTCGCGGGCGGCCCCCGCGCCGCCTTCGCCATCCGCGCCGTCCGCCCGCGCGGACAGCGCCAGGGCATCGGCCAGTGCCCCGCCCAGCATGGTCGCGCGCACGCGCTCGGCGAGGCCGGGGAGGTCCCCGGCGGGTCCGTGATCGGCGGGGAGCAGGTCCGGGGCGGGGGAATCGGTCATGGCTTCCATCCTAGGAGCCGGGGCCTCCGCGCCCGACCGGGGTTAGGGTGGTCGCCGAGCGCGCCGGGACCGGGGCGCAGCGGACGGCCGCCAGACTGCGAGGAGCGCGATGACCGAGACGGGCAGACCCGGCCCCGGCCAGGACCCCGCGTCCTCGAGCCCGGCCCCGCCCTCGGGCGCGCCGCCGGCGCCGGAGGAGTCCGATCTGCGCGCGGCGGATCCCGCGCCCGAGTCCGCAGCCCCCCGCCGCGGCCGGCTGCGCACCCTCCTTGCGGGGGACTACCCCCGGCTGCACGAGGTCGTCTCGCGCTGGTACCTGGTCCTCACGCTCATCGTGCGCCTGCCGTCGGTCATCCTCCCGCTCACCGTGCTGACGTACGTGACGGCCGTGTCCGGCCACGAGATGTGGGGCGCGATCTGCGCGGGGTCCGTGCACCTGGGCCAGGCGGTGTCCGTGCTGGCCCTGCTGCGCGACGGCAGCATCCGGCGGCGGCAGTGGGTGCTGCTGCTGCACACCGTGGCGCATGTGGCGGTCATCTGCTGGCTCGTGGTCCGCTTCGCGGAGCAGGCGCGCACGGCCCCGGAGCAGCCGTGGCCGTGGCTGCTGTGCCTCCTGGCGGGGCTGTCGGCGCCGCAGCTGGGGAACGCCACCCGGATGCGGTGGAGCACGATCCTCGAGAAGCACCGCAGGATCGACCTGGTCCTGCCGAGCATGCGCCACGACGCCGTCATGGATGCGATCGCGCTCGTGCTGGGGGCGCTGATCGTGGGCGTGCTGGCGGTGACCCTCGGACCGCTGCTGGGCATCATGGCCGCCGCCGGCCTGCTCGTGCTCTGCACGACGGCGCTGCTGCTGCATCCCACGGCCGACTTCCTGACCCCGGCCGCCGCGGATCCCGGATCCGTCGCCGCCGCGCCCGTGCTGAACCGCGCGATGCGGCGTCGGCTGCGCACCCAGCGGCGCATGCGCCTGCTTCCCGTCATCGGCGGCGGCTGCATCGGGCTGATGCTGGGGTCCATCCAGATGTGCCTGGTCTACTTCACGGCCTCGGTCGAGGCCATCGAGACGATCGGCGCGCAGTTCGCCGCGCTCGGTCTCCTGGCGGGCATCGCCGCGGTCCTGGCCGCCGGGGCGCGCCCTCGGCGGCCGTGGAACCTCTGGATCATCTTCGGGGCGCTGACGATGATCGCGACCCTCATGATGTCCCTGCCGGCGCGCCCCTCGGGCATGGTCGTGACGCTGGCGATCATGGGGGCCGCGATCGGGCCCACGCTCGTGGCCGTGTTCTCGACGGTCCCGCTGATCACCCCGCGCAGCGAGGTCGGCCGTCTCACGGCCGCCACGAGCGTCCTGATCCAGCTCGGCATGGGCCTGGGTGTCGCGCTGGCCGGGATCATCGGCGATCAGGCCGGCTACGAGACCGCCGTGCTGATGCCGGTCCTGGCCGCGGCTGCGCTGCTGGCCACCGCGTTCCTGTTCATGGAGCGCCGCAGCCGCGTTCCGCTCGACACCTCGGAGCGACCGATCCCCGGCACCGAGTCCGTCCAGGAGCTGCTCTCCGAACCGCGCTGAGCGCCGCGGCCCCTCCCGACCCGGACAGGGGCAGGGCCGCCGCATCCGGATCTCTCCGGCGTGCGACGGCCCCGTGCTCAGCTGCTCCTGCGGAGGCGTCGGGCGCGGCTCAGTGACCGCGGTCGAGCCACTCCTGGACGTGCGGCGCCTCGTCGCCGATCGTGGTGAGATCGCCGTGCCCGGTGAGCACCGCGGTGGACTCGGGCAGGCTCAGGAGGCGCTCCCGGATGGACTCCACGATCGCGGGGAAGTCCGAGTACGAGCGTCCCGTGGCTCCGGGGCCGCCCTGGAACAGGGTGTCGCCGGAGAAGACGACCCCGCTCAGGGGCTGGGTGACGATGCCGTCCTCGCCGAGCGTCCCCAGATCCGGGCCGTGCAGGCACACCGATCCCGGCGCATGGCCGGGGGTGTGCAGCGCGGTGAGCGTCACGGGGCCGATCGAGAACTGTGTGCCGTCCTCGATCTCGCGATCCGGCGGGGTCTGCGGGTGCGTGGCATCCCACAGGACGCGATCGGCCGGGTGCAGCCAGGTCTGCGACCCGAGCTGCTCGGCCACCTGGGGCGCGACGCCGACGTGATCGTCGTGGCCGTGGGTCAGCACGACCGCCTCGACCTCGCGGCCGGCGACCGCGTCGCGGACCGCCTCGGGGGAGTGGGCGGGGTCGATCACGAGGCAGCGCTGGTCGTCGCCGACGATCCAGACGTTGTTGTCGACCTCCCACGTGCCGCCGTCGAGGGAGAAGGTCCCGCTGGTCACGATCCGCTCGACGCGCACGGAGCCGTCTGCGGACAGGGCGATGGTCTCGGGTGCGGTGCTCATTCGGCCACCTCCACGACGGAGCGCAGGACGCGCCCCGCCTTCATCTTGTCGAATGCGGGCTGGATGTCGTCCATGGTGATGCGCTCGGTCACGAAGCCGTCGAGGTCCAGGCGGCCGAGGCGGTACTGGTCCACGAACATGGGGAAGTCGCGCTCCGGCAGGGTGTCGCCGTACCAGGCGGACTTGATCGATCCGCCGTGGCTGAAGACCTCGTCGAGCGGGAGCTCGGCGGTCGTGCCCGGGTCCGGCACTCCCACGAGGACCATGCGACCGGCGAGGTCGCGGGCGTCGAAGGCCTGGCGGAACGTGGGGGCGATGCCGACGGCGTCGATCACCAGATCGGCGCCGAAGCCGCCGGTCAGCTCGCGGACGGCCTCGACCGGGTCCTTCTCCTTCGAGTTGATCGTGTGCGTCGCGCCGAAGGATTCGGCGGTGCGCAGCTTCTCGTCGTCGATGTCGACGGCGATGATCCGCGTGGCGCCGCCGAGCTGCGCGCCGGCGATCGCCGCGGTGCCCACGCCGCCGCAGCCGAACACGGCCACGGACTCGCCGCGCCGGACGGCCCCGGTGTTGAGCACGGCGCCCAGGCCGGCGGTGACGCCGCAGCCCAGGAGGCCGACGCCGGCGCGCTGGTGCGGCTCCAGGGACCCGCCCGGGATGCGGGTGCACTGCCCGGCGGCCACGAGGGTCTTCTCGGCGAAGGCGCCGATGCCCAGGGCCGGCTCGAGGGGCGTCCCGTCCTGCAGCGTCATCTTCTGGGTCGCGTTGAGGGTGTCGAAGCAGTACCAGGGCTCGCCGCGGTGGCAGGCGCGGCACTGGCCGCACACGGCGCGCCAGTTGAGCACGACCTCGTCGCCCACGGCGATGTCGGTGACGTCCTCGCCCACGGCGGCCACGCGCCCGGTGGCCT
Source organism: Kocuria palustris (assembly GCF_007666205.1). Lineage (GTDB taxonomy): Bacteria > Actinomycetota > Actinomycetes > Actinomycetales > Micrococcaceae > Kocuria > Kocuria palustris_A. The sequence goes on along the minus strand of NZ_VDOR01000003.1, from coordinate 263,100 downwards.
CGTGGCCGAGCAGGAACGGGAAGTCGTCGGAGACGCCGCCGACCTGGTAGTGCATGTCTGTCTGGCAGACGCCGCACGTGAGGATGTCCACCAGCGCCTCTCCGGGGCCGGGATCCGGGACCCGGATGGTCTCCACGACGGGGGCTTCGTTCTTGGCCTTCACGACGACGGCCTGGACTTCATGCATGGCGGAGTGCTCCTCGTGCGTGTCTGGGGACGGGGTGCGGATACGACGGAGGCGCCGCGGCACCTGGGCCGCGGCGCCTCCTGCCACTCTATCGAACGGCGGCGACGTCGCCGGGGGAGCGCTGCGCGGCGCTCGCGGCAGCGCTCACACGTCGCGACGGCGATGCTGCTCGAGCATCTCCTTGGCGTCGTCGTCGAAGTTCGCGACCTCGGCGGTGCCCTCCTCGGAGTCCTTGCCGGCCTCCGAGTAGTCCAGGCCGGAGGAGGAGTCCAGGCGCATCTGGCGGCCCTGGTCCATGAGCTTCTCCTCCTTCTCCATGCGGCTGACGATCGTGCCGACGTCGCGCGGGGGCAGCTGGAGCATGTCCTCGGCGGGCAGACCGGCCTGCAGCTCGCGGGTGCGCTCGACCTCGGCGTCGATCTCGGCGCCCAGCAGGATCACGTTGTTGATGATCCACACGCCGAGCAGACCCAGGATGACGCCGCCGATGACGCCGTAGGTGGCCGTCTGGGTGGCGAACTGGGTGGCGTAGATGGAGAACGCGCCGGCCGCCAGGATGGCGCCCAGGATCGCGAAGATCGCGCCCGGGGACACCCAGCGGAACTTCGGCTGCTTGACGTTCGGGGCCGCGTAGTACAGGACGGCCATCATCAGCATCAGCAGGACGAGGATGACCGGCCACTTGGCGATGTTCCACACCGTGACCGCGGTCGAGCCCAGGCCGATCGCATTGCCGACCGTCTCGGCGATGCCGCCGGAGAGCAGGATCATCAGGGAGATGAGCACGACGGTGACCACGACGACCAGGGTCACGAGGAGCATCGTGCCCTTGAGCTTGACGAAGCCGCGGCCCTCCTCGACCTCGTAGATGCGGTTCATCGAGCGGGAGAGAGCGCCCACGTAGCCGGAGGCGGTCCACAGACCGGTGGCCACACCGATGAGCAGCGCGATGATGCCGCCGCCGGTCGAGCTCGTGAGGTTGTTGATCGGCCCCGAGAGCAGCTCGTTGAGCTCCGGGGGGACGCGTCCCTCGAGGAACCCGGTGATCGCCTGGGTGGTCTGCTCGCCCTGTCCGAAGACGCCCAGCAGGGAGACGACGGCCAGCAGGCCCGGGAAGACCGCGGACACCGAGAAGTAGGTCATGGCTGCCGCGAGGTCGGTGCAGCCGTCCTGCGAGAACTCGGAGAAGGCCCGCTTGAGGACGTACCCCCACTTCATCTTGGCCGGCGAGTCCGGCTTCGAGCTGTTCTCGGCCGAGGGGGCCTCGGCTCGCTCGAGGGTCTCGCGAAGGTTGTTCTTCGCCACGTGGTGCTCCTTGCTGAGGGTCGAGGGGCCTGTGGTGCTCGGACGGCGCCGGCCGGCGCGCGCCGAGCACGTCCACAGTGTACTGAGGACTGGGCCGGGCGTCGCACCGCGGCGGTGCCTGCGCCGGATATGCGCGGCCCCCCCTTGGGCGGGGCGGGGGCGGGGGGTGGGCGCGGGGCGGGATAGGGGCGCCCCCCGGGGAGGCGATCCGGGCAGGGATCGCCTCGACGGGGGCCGCAGGACGTGTCCCGGGGCGGGGCCCGCACCGGGATCCGGGTCGGTCAGTCGCTGAGGCTGTGGCGCAGGCGGTCGGAGAGCCGCGTCAGGATGCGCAGCTCCTCGGGGTCGAGTCCGGTGGCCATGAGCTCGTGCACATGGCGGTCGAAGTGCTCCGCGATGCGCTGCTGCAGGTCCTGGCCGTCCTCGGTGAGGCGGATGCGGAGGCCGCGCAGGTCCTGGGGGTCCTGCCAGCGGTGGACGAGGCCCTTGGCCTCGAGCCGCTCGAGCATGCGCGAGAGGCTGGACTGCGTGAGGAGCACGTACTCGTTGAGCTCGTTGAGGCGGATGCCGCGGTCGTCGGCGCGCGCGAGGTTGAACAGGACGTCGTATTCGCGCATGGACAGATCCGCGAACTCCTCCTGTCGCTGCAGGCGGCGCATGACGGTGACCTGAGCTCGGTACAGGGCTTCCCAGGCGGTGGTGGAGGTCTCGATGGGGTCGTGGGCGGGTTCAGAGATGGGCACGGGTCACACTCTAGGACATCCAAGTCGATTGCATGAGTCTTCTCGTGCGGGTCGTCCCGAGCTCGCTCCCGGCCCCGGCGGCGTCGCCCACGGCCGGCCTCGAGGCCGGCGGGCCCGTCTGGGGACGGCGCCGCGCCGGCGACGACGGCGGGCCCCCCCCCCCGCCGGCGGGGGGGGGGGGCGCCCCGGGCGGGGCGGGGCGGCGCCCCCCCCGGCGCAGGGGGGGGGGAGGCCGTCGTCTCGGCGGGGAGCGGGCGGGCTCAGCCGATGCCGAGCACCTTGCCGGTGCGGCCCATGACCTCGTCGGCCAGCGCCGGGTTGTCGTCGAGCCGCTGCCCGAGGCTGGGGATCAGCTCCGTCAGGCGGGACTGCCACCTCGACGCGTGGCGAGGGAAGCAGCGCTCGAGCAGATCGAGCATGATCGGCACGGCGGTCGATGCTCCCGGCGAGGCGCCCAGCAGGCCGGCGATCGATCCGTCGCCGGCCGTGATCAGCTCGGTGCCGAACTGGAGCACGCCGCCCTTCATCTTGTCCTTGCGCATGACCTGGACGCGCTGGCCGGCGTGCACCAGCTCCCACTCGTCCGCGTCGGCCTCCGGGTAGAACTCGCGCAGCGCGTCCATGCGCTGGTTCTTGTCCTTGGCCAGCTCGGAGATCAGGTACTTGACCAGGTCCAGATTGGCCAGGCCTGCACGGGCCATCGGGTAGACGTTGTGCGCGCGCACGGACTTCGGCAGGTCCAGCAGCGAGCCCTGCTTCAGGAAGTTCGGCTTGAAGCCGCCGTAGGGGCCGAACAGCAGGGACCTGCGGCCGTCCTCCCAGCGCGTGTCGAGGTGGGGCACCGACATCGGGGGCGCGCCGACGGCCGCCTGCCCGTAGACCTTGGCATTGTGCCGCTCGGCGGTCTCCGGGTTGCCGTTGCGCAGCCACAGGCCGGAGACGGGGAAGCCGCCGAAGCCCTTGATCTCGGGGATGCCGGACTTCTGCAGCAGCGGCAGCGCGCCGCCGCCGGCGCCCACGAAGACGAACTTGGCGCGGATCTCGCGGCTGTCCTCGGTGTTCAGGCGGTTCTCGGTGCGCACGATCCAGGTGCCGTCCGGCTGCTGGTCGAGGCCCTTCACCTGGATCCCCGTGCGGATCTGCGCGCCGTTGGCCTCCATGTGGCGGGTCAGCTGGCGGGTCAGCTCGCCGAAGTCGACGTCCGTGCCCTCGGGGGCGAAGGACGCGGCGACCGGGCCCTCGCTGCGGCCCTCCTGGGTCAGCGGCGCCCACTGCGCGAGCTGGTCGCGGTCCTCGGAGTACTCCAGGCGCTCGAACAGCTTGTGCTGGGAGAACGCCTGCTGCCGGGCGCGCAGGTACTCGACGTGATCCTGGTTGAAGACCATCGAGATGTGGGGGACCGGGTTGATGAAGGCGCTGGGGTCGCCGAGCTTGCCCTCGGTGACCATGCCCGCCCAGAACTGCCGGGACACCTGGAACTGCTCGTTGATCTTCAGGGCCTTGGTGGGGTCCACGGTGCCGTCGGCCGCGCGGGGCGCGTAGTTGAGCTCGCACAGCGCCGAGTGGCCGGTGCCCGCGTTGTTCCACACGGACGAGCTCTCCTTGCCCACGTGGTCGAGCCGCTCCAGCAGCGTGATGTCCCATCCGGGCTCGAGCTCGGTGAGCATGGCCCCGAGCGTGGCGGACATGATGCCGCCGCCCACGAGCACGACGTCGGTGGTTTCCATGGTCTGGGTCACTTGTCAGGCCTCCGTCTCTGGGGCGCGGAGCAGCCGTCCGATCCGGGGCCTCCGCGCGCATGGTCTCCTCCAGGCTACTCCGTCGCGCCCCGAAGCCGTGTGCGGGCGGGGCACAGGCGGTCGGCGCCCGGGGCGCCAGGGCAGGGCCGCCGACGGCGCCTCAGCCCTCGGCGAGCTCGACCTCGCGGAACGGCTCGAAGCCCGTCGAGCTCAGGGGGAAGGAGCTCGTGCGTCGGTTCACGGCCACCGCGGTGATCGGGAACGCCAGGGGCAGGGCCGCGCGATGCTGGGTCACGCGGGTGCTGACGTCCGAGTAGAGCTCCTGCCGCGTCTCGCCGTCCGGCTCCTGGGCCGCCTTCTCGACGGCCTCGTGCAGGCTCGGAGCCTCCAGCGCGAGCTCCGGCGTGGTCGCGGAGAAGAGCACGGCGGTGAAGAAGTCCTGATCGCGCAGCCCGCCGCTGAGCCCGTTGAGGAAGAGATCGTGATCGGCGGAGCGCACGCGCAGGGTCTCGGAGTACGTGCTCCAGGGGATCGGCACGGGCTCGATCTCGAAGCCGGAGCGCACGAGCTGGGCCGAGATGTCCGCGTACAGGCGCTCTGGCTCGAGGGCCCACGACCGGGATGCGCCGGTGGGGTAGGCGAAGCGCAGGGCGGTGCCGTCGTAGCCCGTGTCCTCCAGGATCTTCCGCGCGCGCTGGGGGTTGTAGCCGGGGTAGCCGGCGTCGGGGTCGGGGATGTCGAAGCGCGCGGGCAGGAAGTCCGCGGCCACGCTGGTGCCCTCCGGGTAGTGGTCGCGCACGAGGGCCTGACGGTCCACGGAGGACATCACTGCATCGCGGATCTCGAGCTTCCGCAGCCACGGCGAGGTGTTGTGCATGCCCAGGTAGGACACCGCGTAGGGGTCGCGCTGCAGGACCTGGACCCCCTCGCGGGCCAATGCGGCGAAGTCGGGCAGCCCCACCAGGTCGTAGGCGTCCACCCGGCCCGTCTCGAGGGCCGAGTACCGCATCCGCGCATCCGGGACGGCGATGAACTCGAGCTCCCCGATGTCGCCGACGCCGTTCCAGTGCTCGGGGAACGCCTCGAGCTCGATGGGCTCGTCGGCGCGCTGACCGGCCCCCGAGGCGATCCCGCGCACGATCCGGAACGCCCCCGTCCCGGCCGGGGCGGTGCCGACGGTGTCCTCCTCGATCGAGCGCAGCGAGGCGATCCCGAAGGCCGGGTGCGTCAGGCTGGTGACCAGCGCCGGGTACCTGCGGGTCAGCAGCAGCCGGAAGGTGTGCTCGTCGAGCGCCCGGCAGCCGTCGTAGAGGCTGCCCTGCTCGGTGCCGCGGCGGAAGATCGCGTCGAAGAGGCTGTGCCGCCCGGAGGCGGTGTCGCGCACGGAGGCCGCGGCCCAGCGCTCGAAGTTGCGCCGCACGGTCTCGGCGGTGAGCCGCTCCCCGTCGTGGAAGACGACGTCGCGGCGCAGGGCGAAGTCCAGGGTCAGCCCGTCGGCGGAGGCCTTCCAGCTCTCCGCGAGGGCCGGGACCGGCTCGCCGGTCAGGGAGTCGGGGGCCACGAGTCCGTCGAGCACCTGCCGGGCCACGCGGTTGGTCTCGACGTTGTCCGTCAGGGCGGGATCCAGCGACGGCGCGGTCGCCGCATTCGCGAAGACGTAGCGGGCCGCCGGGGCCTGCGCCGAGCCGGGCTGGGCGCCGCGGGACGGCTCCCCCCGGGAGCATCCGGCCAGCACGACGGCGGATGCGCCGAGCAGGAAGCCGCGGCGGGACGGCGAAGCTGCCACGGTTCCTCCTGGGGCGGTCGGTTCGGGGGCGGGCCGCTGCGACGACGGCCGCAGGGGGACGGTGCCGCAGTGCGCGAGACGGGACTCGAACCCGCACGCCGGAGCACAGGAACCTAAATCCTGCGTGTCTGCCAGTTCCACCACTCGCGCGCACCCGTGGACGGGAGCCGCCCGATCATAGCGTCGTGCCCTGGCCGTCCGCCGGGCAGGGGCTGGGCGAAGCGGGTCTCGGGTCCCGGTCTCAGGCGTCGAGGCCGAGATCCCTGCGCAGCTTCGCGACGTGGCCCTTGGCGCGGACGTTGTACTGCGCCAGCTCGACCCGTCCCTGCGCATCCACCACGACCGTCGAGCGGATCAGGCCCTCGTAGACCCTCCCGTAGTTCTTCTTCTCGCCCCATGCCCCCCAGCGCTCGGCGACGGCGTGATCGGGATCCGACAGCAGCGGGAAGCCGAGCGACTCCTTCTGCGCGAACCGCTCGAGGGCGGCCGGGACATCGGGGGAGATGCCCAGGATCTCGAAGCCGTCGGCGCGGAAGGCCTCCATCCGGTCCTGGAAGTCGCAGGCCTGGGTCGTGCAGCCGGGGGTCGCGGCCTTCGGGTAGAAGTAGACGATCGTGCGCGTGCCGCGCAGGTCGCTGAGCGAGACCTCCTTCCCCTGGGAGTCCTGCAGCGTGAAGTCGGGGGCCTGCTCGCCCTCGATCAGCCGTGCGCTCATGATCCGGATCCTCTCCGTCGGAAGTGCTGCCGGTCCGCACCGCATCGGGTGCCGTCGGCGTGCTGCGGCGCCCGCCGAGGACCCCATGGTCCCAGACGGGCCGCCGGAGTCGCGCGTGCCCTCGGGGGCCCGGCCCCTGCCGCACGTGTCGGGGGTCCTTCCCCCGTCATGGTTACAATCGGCCTATGTCCCAGAACGCCGAGTGGTCGACCAACCGTCTCCTGTCCACGGCAGCTCGCCTCGTCGAGCACTCGTGGAACGAGCGGCTGGCTGCTCTGGGGGTGACCCATGCCGGGCGCATGGCGCTGGACGTCCTGCGCGAGCACGGGACGCTGAGCCAGGCGCGGCTGGCCCAGGAGGTCCGCGTCCAGGCGCAGACCATGGGCAAGACCCTGCACCGGCTCGAGGCCCACGGGCACATCAGCCGCAGCCCGAACCTGCAGGACCGGCGCAGCCATCTGGTCTCCATCACCGAGGCCGGCGAGAACATGCTCGACGAGGCCGCCCGCCTGGAGGAGGGCCTGATCCACGACGGCGCCCTGGCCGACGAGCAGCTGCGCCGCAGCCTCGCGCACATCATCTCGACCCTCGGCGCCTCCCGCTGGAAGCTCGATGTCGACGAGCAGGGCGCCGTCCACGAGGTCGGGTCCGCCGGCGCCGACGACACGGCGAGCATCCAGGCCGCCGAGGGCCCGGGCGAGGCGCCGTCCTCCGCCGGGGACGCCGAGCGCGGCAGCTGAGCCCGGGCGGGCGTCGTCCCTGCCGCTGCGGAACCCGGCTGCGCCCCGTTCCCGGGCCCATGCGCGGTGCCAGGACGCGGCACAGCAGAAAGCGAAGGGCCCGCATCCATCATGGATGCGGGCCCTTCGCTGCGCTGTGCGCCCCCTCGGACTCGAACCGAGAACCCGCTGATTAAGAGTCAGCTGCTCTGCCAATTGAGCTAGAGGCGCGGGAGGTGTGCTCGCGGGAGGCGTCGTGCGGACGTCCTCCGTCGAACTGCGCCGTAGGACACTACCACAGGGCTTCCGACGGCCCGCACCGATGCCCGCTCGACGGCGGTGGCGCGGCGTCCGCGCAGGTGGTCTGCGTCGCGACGACGAAGAAGCAATGTACTCGGATTCCTGCGACTTGTCCATTCGAGGGCCTCGACGTGCTCTGTCTCACGATGCGGGACGGGGAGCCCGCCGATTGACACGCCCGCGCCGGTGCCCGGACGATGTGGAGCATGCAGTGGATCACAGCGCGCCCCGTCCCGGCCCTGCCGACCGGACCGATCGTCCTGGTCGGACGCCGGGTCTGAGACGCGCTGCAGGTTCCGCGAGAGCAGCAGGGCCCCGGCGCTCGTCCGCACCAGGACGACCGGGGCCCTTCCGCTCATCCGGGCAGCACCGGCGGCCGCGCCCCGTCACCCGGGGCGGTCGTCGATGCACGGCGGGCCCGATGGTCCGTCGGCGCGGAGGCCGGACGGTGCACCACCTCGCACCGCGGCCCTGCGTGCCCGACGATCCCGGGAGGCGCCCGCGCGGTGCGTCGGCTCGCAGATCCGGGAGAGAATGTCCAGGAACGGCCGCTGGGCCGAGGACCGCATCGCCGAGGAAACGGCACGAAGGACGATGACATGAGCAGTGGATCAGACATCAGCCCCGCGCTGATGGCCGGCCGGCGCACGGGCGCCGGGCATCAGAGGGCGGCCTCCGACTCGGGTGTCGTCATGCCGCGGGTCATGGGGCCCAACGAGGTCATCGGGCCGGTGCAGACCACCGGGTCGGGGGCTGTCATCAAGTCGCTGGAGGCCCTGGGCGTCACGGACGTGTTCGGCCTGCCGGGCGGGGCCATCCTGCCCACCTACGACCCCCTCATGGACGCCGACGGCATCAACCACGTCCTCGTGCGCCACGAGCAGGGCGCCGGCCACGCCGCCGAGGGGTATGCGATGGCCTCGGGCCGCGTGGGCGTGTGCATCGCGACCTCCGGCCCCGGAGCGACCAACCTCGTCACGGCCCTGGCCGACGCCAACATGGACTCGATCCCCATGGTCGCGATCACCGGCCAGGTGTCGTCGAACCTGATCGGCTCGGACGCCTTCCAGGAGGCGGACATCGTCGGCATGACCATGCCGGTGACCAAGCACTCGTACCTGGTCACCGATGCGGACGATGTCCCGCGCGTGCTGGCCGAGGCCTTCCACCTCGCCTCGACCGGGCGCCCCGGGCCCGTTCTGGTCGACATCGCCAAGGACGCGCAGGTCGGCGAGACCACGTTCTCCTGGCCGCCGGCCCTCGATCTGGCCGGCTATCGCCCGATCGCCCGCGGGCACGCCAAGCAGATCCGCGAGGCCGCCCGCCTGATCCGCGAGTCGACCCGACCGGTCATCTACGCCGGCGGCGGCACGATCAAGGCCGAGGCCGCGCAGCAGCTCGCCGAGCTGGCCGAGCTCACGGGCGCACCGGTGGTCACCACGCTCACCGCCCGCGGCGTGTTCCCCGACTCCCACCGCCAGAACCTCGGCATGCCCGGCATGCACGGCACGGTCCCCGCGGTCTACGCGATGCAGCAGGCGGACCTGCTCATCACGCTGGGCGCGCGCTTCGACGACCGCGTCACAGGGGTGCTCGAGTCCTTCGCGCCGAACGCCCGGGTGATCCACGCCGACGTCGACCCCGCGGAGATCTCCAAGAACCGCGCCGCCGACGTCCCGATCGTGGGCGATCTGGCCACGGTGATCCCGGACCTGACGGAGGCGCTGCGCCTCGACGTCGAGAGCCTGCCGGACCTCTCCGACTGGTGGACCCTGCTCGACGGCGTGCGCGAGACGTACCCGCTGGGCTGGACGCAGACCGACGACGGCCTGCTGTCCCCGCAGTACGTGATCCAGAAGATCTCCGAGATCAGCGGCCCCGAGGCGGTCTACGCCGCCGGCGTGGGCCAGCACCAGATGTGGTCCTCGCAGTTCATCCGCCACGACCGCCCGCGCCAGTGGCTGAACTCCGCCGGCCTGGGCACCATGGGCTTCGCCGTGCCGGCGGCCATGGGCGCCAAGGTCGCCGAGCCGCAGCGCACGGTCTGGGCCATCGACGGCGACGGCTGCTTCCAGATGACCAATCAGGAGCTGGCCACGTGCACGCTCAACGACATCAACATCAAGGTCGCGGTCATCAACAACTCGTCGCTGGGGATGGTGCGGCAGTGGCAGACCCTGTTCTACGACGGGCGCTACTCGAACACGAGCCTGAACACGGGCCACGAGTCGCGGCGGGTCCCCGACTTCCTGAAGCTCGGGGAGGCCTACGGCTGCGCGGTCTTCCGCTGCGCCCGGGCGGAGGACGTCGAGGACACCATCCGCGCGGCCATGGAGGTGGACGACCGCCCCGTCGTGATCGACTTCGTGGTCTCCGCCGATGCCATGGTCTGGCCCATGGTGCCCTCGGGCGTGCCGAACGACCTCATCCAGATCGCCCAGAACATGACCCCGGATTGGAACGAGGACGATGCCTGAGACCTCCCGCCACACCCTCTCGGTCCTCGTCGAGGACAAGCCGGGCGTGCTGACCCGCGTCTCGGCCCTGTTCGCCCGCCGCGCGTTCAACATCGACCAGCTCGCCGTGGGCGGCACGGACCAGGAGGGGCTCTCGCGCATCACGGTCGTCGTCGACGCCGATGCCCACGCCCTCGAGCAGGTGACCAAGCAGCTCAACAAGCTCGTGAACGTCATCAAGATCGTGGAGCTGGTCCCCGAGGCCTCGGTCTCCCGCGAGCACGTCATGATCAAGGTCCGGGCCGACGCCGCCACGCGGCTGCAGGTCACCCAGGCCGCCGATCTCTTCCGCGCCTCGATCATCGACGTGTCCCCGGACTCGGTCGTCATCGAGGCCACGGGCTCGTCGAACAAGCTCGACGCGCTGCTCGAGGTCCTCCAGCCCTTCGGCATCCGCGAAATCGCCCGCGCCGGTACGCTGGCGCTCGGGCGCGGATCGAAGTCCATCACCGACCGCGCGCTGCGCCACTGACGGCCGCCGCGAGCCGCTCGCCGGCCCGCGGGGCCCTCGGCCCGCCGCAGACGCGGCCCCGAACCGCCCGCACCCACCCTGCGGGACACCCACCAAGGAGATGCGAACAACCATGGCAGCAGAGATCTTCTACGAGGACGACGCGGACCTCTCGATCATCCAGGGCCGCAAGGTGGCCGTCATCGGCTACGGCTCCCAGGGCCACGCCCACGCGCTGAACCTGCGCGACTCGGGGGTCGACGTCCGCATCGGCCTGGCCGAGGGCTCGACGTCCCGCGCCAAGGCCGAGGCCGAGGGCCTGAAGGTCCTGACGGTGGCCGAGGCGGCCGCGGAGGCCGACGTCATCATGATCCTGACCCCGGACCAGGTGCAGCGCACGGTCTACGCCGAGTCGATCCAGCCGCACCTCGGTGACGGCGACGCGATCCTCTTCGCCCACGGCTTCAACATCCGCTTCGACTACATCGAGGCCCCGCAGGGCGTCGACGTGGCCATGGTCGCCCCCAAGGGCCCGGGCCACACCGTGCGCCGCGAGTTCGAGGCCGGCCGCGGCGTCCCGTGCCTGGTCGCCGTCGAGGTGGATGCCTCGGGCGCGGCCCAGGACCTGGCGCTGTCCTATGCGAAGGCCATCGGCGGTGCGCGGGCGGGCGTCATCAAGACGACGTTCACGGAGGAGACGGAGTCCGACCTGTTCGGCGAGCAGGCCGTGCTCTGCGGCGGCATGTCCCAGCTGGTCCAGTACGGCTTCGAGACCCTGACCGAGGCCGGCTACCAGCCCGAGATCGCGTACTTCGAGGTCCTGCACGAGCTGAAGCTGATCGTCGACCTCATGGTCGAGGGCGGCATCTCCAAGCAGCGCTGGTCCATCTCCGACACCGCCGAGTACGGCGACTACGTCTCGGGCCCGCGCGTGATCGACCCGTCCGTGAAGGAGAACATGAAGGCCGTGCTCTCCGACATCCAGGACGGCACCTTCGCCCGGCGGTTCATCGAGGACCAGGACAACGGCGCGAAGGAGTTCCAGCAGCTGCGCGAGAAGGGCCAGGGCCACGAGATCGAGTCGGTCGGCCGCGAGCTGCGCAAGCTCTTCGTCTGGTCGGACAGCGACTCCGACTACAACGAGGGCTCGGCCGCGCGCTGATCCCCGGGCGCGCACCGCGCGACGACGGCCGCCCTCCTCCCGCTCGGGGCGGAGGGCGGCCGTCGTCGCCGCCCGGGCTGGGCCCGGGCCGCCGCCGCGGGAGTGCTCAGCTGCTCGTCGTGATGACCGGGACGCCCTCGGAGGGCTGGACCACGACGAAGCCCGGGCCGTGGAAGGCCAGCTGGAAGGCCTCGCCCGAGCCGCCCCGGAACATGCCCGAGAAGTTGAAGTCGTTCTTGATGCTCGGCGAGAGGTTGGTGGACCAGCACACCGCTGCCTGGGGATCCACGAAGGTCGGCTGCGTCGAGGCGTCGAGGACCATCGGCTCGCCGTCGCAGCACACCGCGATGAAGCCGTGCCCGCTGAGCTCGAGGTTGAACAGGCCGCCGGCCATGAAGCCCGCCCCCTGGATGCGCCTGATGTCCCACGACAGGGAGCTGTCGAAGGCCAGCAGGGAGTCCGAGTCGACCGTGATGGACTCGCCCTCGAGCTGCACCAGGAAGATGTTGCGGGCCTGGCGGGCGAAGAACACCTCGCCGCGGCCGGAGACCCGCATCATGGCCCCGCCCTCGCTGGTCATGGCCTTCTTGAGGAACTTGGCCACCGAGCCGGAGCCCTCGTGGCTGAAGGACATCTCCCCCTGATAGGCGACCATGGCGCCCTTGGTCGCGATGATGTCCTGGGTCATGTTGACGCGGAGCATCTTGGAGGACTGGAGGGCCCACTGGTCCTGGGTCTGGCGCTCCATGTGGTCCGGGGCGAACAGTTCGCTGCGCATCGCGTGCCTTTCGTGACGAGGGGCGCCCGGTGAGGTCCCGGGCACGCACAGAGTCTCATATGCAGTTGCTTATGTGAACACTGTGCCGCGGCATGTCGAGCGCGGTCCGTCGGCGGCTGGGGCGGGGCCCCGATCCGCGCCGCTACGATGGTCCGCGTGACTTCCGATCAGACCGCCGACCCGAGCGCCGAGATCCCCGAGCCCGAGACCGTGACGAGCGAGCGCCCGGCGTTCTACCTCACGACCGCCATCTCGTACCCCAACGGCGTCCCCCACATCGGCCACGCCTACGAGGCGGTCGCCGCCGACGTCCTGGCCCGGTTCAAGCGCCTGGACGGCTTCGACGTCCGCTTCCTCACCGGGACCGACGAGCACGGCCAGAAGATGCAGCAGACGGCCGACCGGGAGGGCATCGCGCCCAAGGCCCTGGCGGACCGCAATGCCGCTGCGTTCCGGGCGATGGACGACGAGCTGCAGGTCTCGTACGACCGCTTCATCCGCACCACCGATCCGGATCACCGCGAGGCCTGCCAGGAGATCTGGCGGCGCATGCAGGCCCGGGGCGACATCTACCTGGACTCCTACTCGGGCTGGTACTCGGTGCGCGACGAGGCGTACTACGCCGAGGACGAGACGGAGGTCGTCGACGGGGTCCGGCTCTCCAAGGGCACCGGCACGGAGCTGACCTGGACCGAGGAGTCCTCGTACTTCTTCCGGCTCTCCGCCTACCAGGACCGCCTCCTCGCCCTGTACGACGAGGGCCTCGTGGGCCCGGAGACGCGGCGCAACGAGGTCGCGGAGTTCGTGCGCGGCGGCCTGCGCGACCTGTCGATCTCGCGCACCACGTTCGACTGGGGCGTCCCGGTCCCGGACGATCCCGACCACGTCATGTACGTGTGGGTCGACGCCCTGACCAATTACCTCACGGGCGTGGGGTACCCGGACGTCGACGGCGAGCTGTTCCGCAAGTTCTGGCCGGCCGACGTCCACGTCATCGGCAAGGACATCATCCGCTTCCACTCCGTGTACTGGCCCGCGTTCCTGATGTCGGCCGGCCTGCCGGTCCCGCGCACGGTCTTCGGCCACGGCTTCCTGTTCAACCAGGGCGAGAAGATGTCCAAGTCCATCGGCAACGTCATCGATCCGCACGCGCTGATCGGCGCCTACGGCCTGGACGCCCTGCGGTTCTTCCTCATGCGCGAGGTCCCCTTCGGCCAGGACGGCTCGTACTCGCACGACGCGATCGTCTCGCGCATCAACTCGGACCTGTCGAACGACCTCGGCAACCTGGCCCAGCGCTCGCTGTCGATGGTCGCCAAGAACCTCGAGGGCCGGGCGCCGCAGCCCGGCGAGCTCACCGACGAGGACCGGCGGATCCTCGAGGCGGCCCACGGCCTGCTGCCGATCGTGCGCGAGGCCTTCGACGGGCTGCAGTTCCACCGCGGGCTCGAGAGCATCTGGCGCGTCGTCGCGGACTGCAACCGCTACTTCAGCTCCCAGGAGCCCTGGGTCCTGCGCCGCAGCGACCCGGCGCGCATGGCCACCGTGCTGTGGACCGCGCTCGAGGTCGTGCGCGTCGTGGCCCTGCTGGTCCAGCCGGTCATGCCCGACTCCGCGGCCCGGCTGCTCGACGTCCTCGGCCAGGCGGCCGAGGACCGGGAGTTCACGGCGATCGGGAAGCGGCTCGAGCCGGGGACCTCGCTGCCCAAGCCCACCCCCGTCTTCCCGCGCTACGAGGAGCCGGCCCAGGGGTGACCGGTCGAGGCCCCTCCGGATCATGGACATCGCGTCCGCATGGTGAGACGGGGGGCGCGACCCGGGAATCCGCACCCGCTCGGTCGTATCGTGAGGGCATGACCGCGCAGAACACCGCCTCCGCCCCGACCGCCGCGTCCGCCGAGGGAGCCGCCCATCGCATCGCCGTGATCCCCGGCGACGGGATCGGCCCCGAGGTCGTCGCCGAGTCCCGGAAGGTGCTCGCGGCCGTGTGCGCACCGGCCGGCATCGACCTGCAGGAGCAGCACTTCCCGCTCGGGGCCCAGCACTGGCTGGCCACGGGGGAGGCCCTGCCCGACGAGACGCTCGAGCAGCTGCGCGGGTTCGACGCGATCCTCTTCGGAGCGGTCGGCGCGGCCCCCGGGGACCGGCGGATCCCGTCCGGGATCATCGAGCGCGAGCTGCTGCTGAAGATGCGCTTCGGCCTGGACCACTACATCAACCTGCGCCCCTCCGAGCTGCTCCCGGGCGCGGTCTCGCCGCTGCGCGAGCCCGGCGAGATCGACTTCGTCGTGGTCCGGGAGGGCACGGAGGGCCCGTACGCCGGCAACGGCGGCGTGCTGCGCGAGGGCACCGGCCAGGAGATCGCCACGGAGGTCTCGGTCAACACCGCCCACGGGGTCCGCCGCCTGGTCCGGTACGCGTTCGAGCTGGCCGCCGGGCGCGAGCGCCGGAGGCTGACGCTGGTGCACAAGCACAACGTGCTGGTCAACGCCGGTCGGCTCTACCAGCGCATGGTCGACGAGCTCGCCGCCGAGTACCCGCAGGTCGAGGTCGACTACCTGCACATCGACGCCGCGACCATCTTCATGACCACGGATCCGGCGCGCTTCGACGTCATCGTCACCGACAACCTCTTCGGCGACATCATCACCGACCTCGCCGGCGCCGTCTCCGGCGGCATCGGCCTGGCGCCGTGCGGCAACATCAATGCCGATCGCACCGCGCCGTCCATGTTCGAGCCGGTCCACGGATCGGCCCCGGACATCGCCGGCCAGGGCGTCGCCGACCCGACCGCCTCGATCCTGGCGGGCGCCATGATGCTGGAGCACCTGGGACACCCCGACCAGGCCCGGCAGATCCGCGACGCCGTGCGGGCCGACCTGGCCGCCGCCGGCTCGCTGTCCCGCAGCACGCAGGAGATCGGCGACGCCGTCGTCGCCGCGCTGGCCTGACCCCCGGCCCGCCCCGACCCACGACCCGCTCCCGGGACCAGCCCGGGACGCACGCCGCGCGCGCAGCCGCGGCAGAATCGAAGAGCCCCATGAGCACCGAGTTCCAGCGCACGCCGAATCCGAGCCCCGCGACCCCGCAGCAGCGCGAGGAGATCCTGGCGGATCCCGGCTTCGGGCAGCACTTCACCGATCACATGGTCACGATCGAGTGGACCGGGGACGTCGAGACGGGGACGGGCTCATGGGGCCGGCCGCAGCTGCGCCCGTACGGCCCGCTCAGCCTCGCCCCCGCCGCGGCCGTGCTGCACTACGGCCAGGAGATCTTCGAGGGCCTGAAGGCCTACCGCCATGACGACGGCTCGGTGTGGACCTTCCGCCCCGAGCGCAACGCCCGGCGCCTGCAGGCCTCGGCCGATCGCCTCGTCATGCCGCAGCTGCCCGAGGAGCTCTTCCTGGACTCGCTGCGCGAGCTCGTGGCCGCGGACGCCGAATGGGTGCCCTCGGGCGCCGGGCAGTCGCTGTACCTGCGCCCGTTCATGATCGCGACCGAGTCCTACCTGGGGGTCCGGCCCTCGCGCGGATACCAGTACTGCGTGATCGCCTCCCCGGCCGGCACCTACTTCGGGACCGTGGACACCGTCGACATCTGGCTCTCCGAGCACTACGCCCGAGCCGGCGTCGGCGGCACCGGGGCGGCCAAGTGCGGAGGCAACTACGCCGCGTCGCTGATCGCCCAGATGGAGGGCGAGTCCCACGGCTGCGCGCAGGTGCTGTTCACCGACCCGAACCGCGATCACGCGATCGAGGAGCTCGGCGGCATGAACGTGTTCTTCGTCTTCGACGACGGCCGCCTGGTCACTCCCGCCCTCACCGGCACCATCCTCGAGGGGGTGACCCGCTCGTCGGTGATCGAGCTGGCGCAGGCGCGCGGGCTCACGGTCGAGGAGCGGCGCTTCACGCTCGACGAGTGGCGCGAGGGCGTGCGCAGCGGGCACCTGACCGAGGTCTTCGCGTGCGGCACCGCCGCCGTGATCTCCCCGGTCGGCCGGCTCATCTCCTCGACCGAGACGATCGGCCCGGACGACGCCCGCCCCGGCGAGGTCACGATGGCCCTGCGCGAGGAGCTGCTCGGCATCCAGACCGGCGCGGTCCCGGACGCCCGCGGCTGGCTCACCCGTCTGGCCTGAGGCCCTGCCGTGGCGCGGCGGCCGCCGCGCGGGCTTAGGGTGGTCGCATGCGCATCAGCCGATTCACCGTCGACAACGAGATCCACTACGGCGTCGTCCAGGGCGAGGGGGCGGACCAGGTGGTCGTCCCGATCGCCGGCGACCCCTTCTACAACGGGATCCAGCCCATCGAGGGGACGTCGTGGAAGGTCGAGGACGTGCGCCTGCTGGCACCCGTGATCCCCCGCTCCAAGATCGTGTGCGTGGGGCGCAACTACGCCGATCACGCCGCGGAGATGGGCAATGAGGTCCCGGCCAGCCCCATGCTGTTCTTCAAGCCGAACACCTCGGTCGTCGGCCCGGGCGATCCCGTGACCCTGCCGTCGTGGACCGAGCGCGTCTCCTACGAGGCGGAGCTCGCCGTGGTGATCGGGCGGATCTGCAAGGACGTCCCCGCGGAGAAGGCCGACGACGTGATCTTCGGCTACACGGCGGCCAACGACCTGACCGCCCGAGACGCCCAGGAGACGGACGGCCAGTGGGCCCGTGCCAAGGGCTTCGACGGCTCCTGCCCCCTGGGGCCGTGGATCGAGACCGAGCTGGATCCCTCCGACCTGCGCATCGCCTCGCGGGTCGGAGGGCAGACCAAGCAGGACTCCTCGACCGCGCAGATGGTCTTCTCCGTCGCGGATCTCATCGCCTTCGCCTCCTCGGCGTTTACGCTGCTGCCCGGCGACGTCCTGCTCACCGGCACGCCCGCCGGCGTCGGCCAGGTGGACGAGGGCGATCGCATCGAGGTCGAGATCGAGGGCATCGGCACGCTGGCCACCCTGCTGCGCCGCTGAGGGCCCGGCCGCCGCCTCGCCCTAGACTGGCGTCATCATGACTGACGCATCCACGGACGCCCCTGAGGGCGCAGCAGAGATCACCCCCAGTGCACCCGCGACCGGAACCGACATCCGGGTGCGGTTCTGCCCGTCGCCCACCGGCACCCCGCACGTCGGCCTGGTGCGCACCGCCCTGTTCAACTGGGCGTGGGCCCGGCACACCGGCGGGAAGCTGATCTTCCGGATCGAGGACACCGACGCCTCCCGCGACTCCCAGGAGTCCCTCGACCAGCTCGTCGAGGCCCTGCAGTGGCTCGGCATCGACTGGGACGAGGGCTACGGCGTCGGCGGCCCCCACGGGCCGTACCGGCAGTCCGAGCGCGGCGGCATCTACCAGGACGTCATCGCCCGGCTCAAGGACTCCGGGGCGATCTACGAATCCTTCTCGAGCCCGGAGGAGGTCGAGCAGCGCCACCGGGAGGCCGGACGCGATCCCAAGCTCGGCTACGACAACTTCGACCGGGACCTGAGCGACTGGCAGATCGCGGCCTTCCGGGCCGAGGGTCGCGAGCCGGTCCTGCGCCTGCGGATGCCGGACGAGGACATCACCTTCACGGACCTGGTGCGCGGGGAGATCACCTTCGCCGCCGGCTCCGTCCCGGACTACGTGGTGGTCCGCGCCAACGGGCAGCCGCTCTACACCCTGGTCAATCCCGTCGACGACGCCCTCATGGGCATCACCCACGTCCTGCGCGGCGAGGATCTGCTGTCGTCGACCCCGCGACAGATCGCACTCTACGACGCCCTCGTCAAGGCCGGCGTCGCTTCCCGGATCCCCGAGTTCGGCCACCTGCCCTACGTGATGGGGGAGGGGAGCAAGAAGCTGTCCAAGCGGGATCCCGAGTCCAACCTCTTCCACCACCGCGACGCCGGCTTCATCCCCGAGGGCCTGCTGAACTACCTGGCGCTGCTGGGCTGGTCGCTGTCGGCCGACGAGGACGTGTTCACGACGCGGCAGTTCGTCGAGGCCTTCGACATCCGCGACGTCCTGGCCAACCCGGCGCGCTTCGACGTGAAGAAGGCGACCGCGATCAACGCCGATCACATCCGGATGCTCGATCCGCAGGACTTCCGGGATCGGCTGGTCCCGTACCTGCAGGCCGGGGCAGTGCTGGGCGAGAGCCTCACCGAGCGCCAGGAGCAGATCCTGGACGAGGCCGCCCCCCTCGTGCAGACCCGCATGGACCTGCTCGGCGATGCGGTCGAGCTGCTGGACTTCCTCTTCGCCGAGGACGCCGCGCTGGTGCACGACGAGAAGGCCGTGGCCAAGCTCAAGGACTCCGCGCCGCAGGTCCTCGCCGCCGCGCGCTCGGCGCTCGAACGGGTGGAGGACTTCACCGCCGAGCCCATCGAGGCCGCGCTGCGCGAGGCCATCGTGGACGGCCTCGAGATCAAGCCCCGCCTGGCGTTCGGCCCGGTGCGCGTGGCGGTCTCGGGGCGGCAGGTCAGCCCGCCGCTGTTCGAATCGCTCGAGATCCTCGGTCGGGAGTCATCGCTGGCGCGCATCGACGCGCTGGCCGCGCGACTGGCCTGAGCGGCGCAGGCCGGCGCCGCGGGGGATTTGCTGCGGGGGTCGGCCTCGGGTATAGTTTCAGCCTGTTGCGCGCAGGAATGCGGGGCGGACCGAGAGGAACGCGTCACGGACTTGCGCGAACAGTGGGGTATGGTGTAATTGGCAACACAGCGGTTTCTGGTACCGTCGTTCTAGGTTCGAGTCCTGGTACCCCAGCGGCCCCATCGTATAGCGGCCTAGTACTCCGCCCTCTCACGGCGGCAACACCGGTTCGAATCCGGTTGGGGTCACGTCCGCTCATGTGCTCCGCTGCGTCGACGCGCAGCGGAGCACATGCACGAAGAACCTGCCGACGCCCGTCGTCGGCGCACCGCTCGCGGCTTCTCCGAGGCCGCGGCACCTGCTCGGCAGCGAGCATCTCGGCCCCATCGTATAGCGGCCTAGTACTCCGCCCTCTCACGGCGGCAACACCGGTTCGAATCCGGTTGGGGTCACACCGAGGCGAAGGCCCCGGACCGCACGGTCCGGGGCCTTCCTGCATCTGCCGGGCCAGGTCGGCTCCGGCTCCGGTGCCGCCTCAGGCCCGCACGGCTCGTCGTGCGGCATGATGGGGCTTCGTGAGCATCCCCCGAGAGCCCGCCCCCGAGACGCCCGGTCCGCTCGGCGGCGACGACCGCCCCGCCGATCCCGTCTCGGCGCCGTGGTCCGCACCAGCACCGGCACCCGCACCGACCCGCGCCCCGGCCGAGGCCGAGGCACCCGATGAGATCGCGTCCGCGCGGTCCGCCGGCCCGAGACCGTCCGCCGGCACGCGGCCGTCCGCGGGCTCGACGCCGGCGGGGAAGACCGACGGCGAGCGGGCATCCGCCGCGGTCGACGCGCTGCGCGATGTCCTCTCGCAGCTGCATCTGCCTCTGGACACGCCCCCGGCCGTCGCCGGGCGCGAGACGACGCGGCAGGCGCTGAACCAGATCGACGACTACATCCTCCCGCGCGTGCGCCATCTCGATGCCCCGCTGCTCGCGGTGGTCGGCGGCTCGACGGGTGCGGGCAAGTCCACCGTGGTCAACTCCCTCGTGGGACGGCCCGTCACCCGCTCGGGAGTCGTGCGCCCCACCACACGGCAGCCGATGCTCATCCATCACCCCGACGATGCCGCCGCCTTCGAGGGGACCCGCGTGCTGCCGCACCTGGCGAGGGTGCGCGGCCGCCTCGCGCGGCCGTCGGAAGCCGACGGCTCGGCCGAAGCGCGGCCGGAGGACCGCACGGCGGAGGACCGCGGCGCCCCGGAGACCGCGATGGCGGGCTCGAGCCTGGTGCTGCTGGCCGACCGCGGCGTGGACAGCGGCATCGCGCTGCTGGACGCCCCCGACATCGACTCCGTCTCCGAGGACAACCGCAGGCTGGCCGGGCAGCTGCTGGCCGCAGCCGATCTCTGGCTGTTCACGACCACCGCGAACCGCTATGCCGACGCCGCGGCCTGGGAGCTGCTCGTCGAGGCCGGCCGGCGCTCGATCACGGTGGCCGTGATCCTGGACCGGGTCCCGCCGGGAGCCGCGGGAGAGATCGAGCCCGATCTGCGCCGCATGCTCGCCGAGAAGGGCCTGGGCGAGGCGCCGATCTTCGTCATCCCGGAGTCCCCGCTCAATGCCGCCGGGATGCTCCCGGCGGGGACCGTGGACCCGCTGCGCACCTGGCTGGGGGACCTGGCGGCCGATGCCCAGGGCCGCTCGGACGTCGCCCGGCGCACCCTGGGCGGGGCCCTGCGCCAGATCAGCGACCGCACCGACGAGGTCGCCGCAGCCGTGGCCGCGCAGGACGAGGTCCTGACCCAGCTGCGCACCGACGTCGAGGAGGCGTACCGAAAGGCCCTCGAGGCCATCGACGACGCGACCCGCGACGGCTCCCTCCTGCGCGACGAGGTGCTCTCGCGCTGGCAGGACTACGTGGGCACCGGCGAGTTCTTCCGCTCGCTCGAGAGCACCATCGGCCGCTGGCGGGACCGGGCCGGCGCCGCGCTGCGCGGCAGGCCGGCGCCGGAGATCCAGGTCGAGCAGGCCCTGGAGACCGGGCTGCAGGCCGTGATCATCGAGGAGCTGGCCAAGGCCGGCGAGGAGGTCCAGCGCCGCTGGCGCGCCGATGCCGCGGGCCGGGGGCTGCTGCGCGGCGACGACCTCGGTCGTCTGCCCGAGGGCACGGCAGATCGCTCCGCCGAGGTGATCCGCGCCTGGCAGGGCGATGTGATGGGGCTGATCCAGCAGGAGGGCGCGGGCAAGCGCACCCAGGCGCGGCTGATGTCGATCGGGCTGAACATCGTGACGGTCGGCCTGATGGTCGTCGTCTTCTCGATGTCCGCGGGCCTCACGGGAGCCGAGGTCGGCATCGCCGGGGCCTCGGGCGTCGTGGGCACCCGGCTGCTCGAGGCGGTCTTCGGCGAGGACGCCGTCCGCCGGATGGCGGAGCAGGCCCGCAGGGATCTCGAGCAGAGGATGAGGACTTTCGTGGACGAGCTGAAGCACCCGTGGACGCAGCGGCTGGACGCCGTCCACGACCCCCGGGCGAGCGAGCTGCGCGACGCGGCCGCCGCCGTCCGCACGGCGGGGGAGAACCTGTGATGCGGCTGGGGCGCCGCCCCCGGCGCGATCCGGACGCGGATCTCGACGAACGGCTGCAGGCGCTGAGCCAGGCCGCGGACCTCGGCCGCGGCCGGCTGGACGAGGACGCGCTGCAGCGGGCCGACGACGTCCTGGCCCGAGCCTCCGGACGCCGCGCCCTGTCGGCGGATCACACCGTCGTCGGATTCTTCGGCGCGACGGGCTCGGGGAAGTCCTCCCTGCTCAACACCGTGCTCGGCCGCCAGATCGCCCGGGCCGCGGTGCAGCGGCCGACGACCTCCGAGCCGCTCGCGGTGCTCGGCGGCCTGCCCGGCGCCGACCCGCTGCTCGACTGGCTCGAGGTGAAGGACCGCCGCGTGGTCGAGGACCTCTCGCTCGAGCCGTGGTCCCAGGGGCCCGCGGGCGTCTGGAGCCCGGTCCCGGAGGGGCTGATCCTGCTGGACCTGCCGGACGTGGACTCGGTCGCGCGCGAGCACCGGGAGATCGCCGCGCGGCTGGCCGGGATGGTCGACGTCGTCGTGTGGGTCGTCGACCCGCAGAAGTACGCCGATGCGGTGCTGCACGACCACTTCATCGCCCCGCTGTCGCGCCACGCCTCCACCACGCTCGTGGTGCTCAACCAGGCCGATCGGCTGGCCGCGGGCGAGGTGCCGCGGGTGCTCGCCTCGCTGCGCGACGTCCTGGCCCAGGACGGGCTGCGCACCGAGGGCCGGTCGGCGCCGATCGCCGCCTCCGCCGCGCTCGGCACGGGGATCGGCGAGGTCCGCGCCGCGATCACGGAGGTCGTCGAGGCGAAGGCCGCCGCCTCCGAGCGGCTGGCCGGGGACATCGACGACGCCGTCGACGCGCTGGAGGCCTCCCACGGCGAGGGCCGGGCGGAGGGCGTCACCCCGTTCGCCCGGGAGTCCCTGGTGGACGGGCTGAGCACCGCGGCCGCCGCCGACGGGATCGCCGACGCCGCGGCGCGCAGCTACGTGCTCAGCGCGTCGAAGCGCACGGGGTGGCTGCCGGTGCGCTGGGTCGGCTCCTTCCGCAAGGACCCCCTCAAGCGCCTGCATCTGCAGGGGGCGGACAGCGGAAGCCAGGGCCGGGACGGCGACCCGTCGCTGCATCGGTCCTCCCTGCCGCCCATGAATGCCGCGCAGCGCGCCGCGAGCGACACCGCGGTCCGCCGCTTCGCGGAGGAGGCCGCCCAGGGAGCGGCCCCCGCGTGGGAGCGCTCGATCCGCGATGCCGCCCGATCGCACCAGGACGTGCTGCCGGACGCGCTCGACCAGGCCCTGGCGCGCACCGATCTGCGGCGCGGGGCGCGGTCGTGGTGGTGGACCCCGTTCGGCATCGCGCAGTGGCTGCTGCTGCTCATGGCCGTGGCCGGGCTGCTGTGGCTCACCGGGGTCTTCGCGCTCGACTACCTGCAGATCCCGGTGCCGCCCGTCCCGACCGTCGAGGGGACCGACATCCCGGTGCCGACCCTGCTGGTGGTCACGGGTCTGGTCGCCGGACTGGTCCTCGGGCTGCTCTCGACCGTGCTGGCCCGGCTGTCGGCCTCGCGACGGCGGGCGGCCGTGCGGCGGCGGCTGCGCGAGGAGATCGCCCGGACCGCGCAGTCCCACGTGATCGAGCCGGTCGAGGACGAGCTCTCCCAGCAGGAGCGGATCACCGAGGCGCTGCACCGGGCGAGAGCCTGAGCAGAGGCGGCGCGGACGGGGCCGCATCCGACCCGGAGCACGGGCGGATGCGGCCCCGTCGTCCGTCCGCTCCCGGGGCGCACCGGGCGCGCCCAGCCTCCGGAGGGCCGGGGCCTCAGGCCCCGGGGCGGATGGCCTGCGTGAGCTGCCGGGCGGCCGCGACCACGGTCTCGGCATGCAGGCGGCCAGGCTGCCGGGTGAGCCGCTCGATCGGGCCCGAGATGGACACGGCGGCGATGACCCGCCCCGATGGCCCTCGCACCGGCGCGGAGACGGACGCGATGCCGGTCTCCCGCTCGCCGATCGACTGCGACCAGCCGCGCCGCCGGACCCCCGCGAGCATCGTCGCGGTGAAGCGGGCCCCGTGCAGGCCCTCGAGCAGGCGGCCGTGATCCTCCCACGCGATGAGCACCTGCGCGGCCGATCCGGCCTTCATGGACAGCTGCGTGCCCACCGGGATCGTGTCCCGCAGTCCGATCGGGCGCTCCGAGGAGGCCACGCACACGCGCCACTCGCCCTGCCGGCGGAAGATCTGCGCCGATTCTCCCGTGGCGTCGCGCAGCTGGACCAGGGTCGGGCCGGCGGCCGCGATCAGCCGGTCCTCCCCGGCGGCCGACGAGAGCTCGACGAGCCGCGGCCCGAGCACGAAGCGGCCCTGCATGTCCCGGCCCAGCAGCCGGTGGTGCGCCAGCGCGGAGGCCAGCCGATGGACGGTCGGGCGCGAGTACCCGGTGGCCGAGACGAGCTGGGCCAGCGATGCGGGGCCGGCCTCGAGCACGTCGAGGATCTCGGAGGCCTTGTCGATCACGCCGACCCCGCTGGGGGAGAACGAGGATCCGGCCTCTGCGGGCGGGAGGGCGGCGTGCCGGCCGGTGAGCGGAGTGCTGTCCATGTTGCGATACTACGTCTCAGAATCCGAGATGACCGCCAGGACTGTGGCGGGATGGGGGCCGCGGGCGGATCCTGGAGTCACGACGCGCCGCGACCCGGAGGCCGCCGAAGCCGCCCGCGGGCTCTGACCGGGAGCCGCGGACCCTCCTGCCGGAAGGACCACCATGTCGACCGAGACCCCGTCAGCACCTCGCACCCTGGCCGAGAAGGTCTGGGAGCAGCACCTCGTGCGCCGCGGCGAGAACGGGCAGCCGGATCTGCTCTACATCGACCTGCACCTGATCCACGAGGTCACCTCGCCGCAGGCCTTCGAGGGGCTGCGCCTGGCCGGGCGCCCGCTGCGGCGCACGGACCTCACGCTCGGCACCGAGGACCACAACACCCCCACCGAGGACATCTTCTCCACGATCGCCGACGCGACCTCGCGCAAGCAGATCGAGGCCCTGCGCTCGAACGCCCGGGAGTTCGGCGTCCGCCTGCACCCGCTCGGCGACGACGAGCAGGGCATCGTCCACGTCGTCGGGCCGCAGCTCGGACTGACCATGCCCGGCATGACGGTCGTGTGCGGGGACTCGCACACCTCGACCCACGGCGCGTTCGGCTCGCTGGCCCTGGGCATCGGCACCTCCGAGGTGGAGCACGTGATGGCCACCCAGACCCTGCCCCTGGCCCCGTTCAAGACCATGTCGATCCGCGTGGACGGCCGCCTGCGCCCCGGCGTCTCCTCGAAGGACATCATCCTGGCCGTGATCGCCGAGATCGGCACGGGCGGCGGCCAGGGCTACGTGCTGGAGTACCGCGGCAGCGCCATCGAGGAGCTGTCGATGGAGGCCCGCATGACGATCTGCAACATGTCGATCGAGGCCGGGGCCCGCGCGGGGATGATCGCCCCGGACGAGACCACCTTCGACTACGTCAGGGGCCGCCCGCACGCGCCCGAGGGCGAGCTGTGGGACCAGGCGGTCGAGCACTGGCGCAGCCTGCGCACCGACGACGACGCCGTGTTCGACGCGGAGGTGGTCATCGACGCCGATCGGCTCGAGCCGTTCGTGACCTGGGGGACCAACCCGGGCCAGGGCACCTCGCTGTCCGGGTCCGTCCCGGATCCCGAGGACTTCGCCGACGACAGCGCGAAGGACGCGGCGCGGCGCGCCCTGCACTACATGGACCTGACCCCGGGGACGCCGCTGAAGGAGGTGCCCGTGGACGTCGTCTTCCTCGGCTCGTGCACGAACTCGCGCATCGAGGACCTGCGCCTGGCCGCGGAGGTCGTCCGCGGCCGCACCAAGGCCGAGGGCGTCGAGATGATGGTGGTCCCCGGCTCCCAGAAGGTCCGGCTGCAGGCCCAGGAGGAGGGGCTGGACCAGGTCTTCCGGGACTTCGGCGCGGACTGGCGCTTCGCCGGCTGCTCGATGTGCCTGGGCATGAACCCCGATCAGCTCGCCCCCGGCCAGCGCTGCGCCTCGACCTCCAACCGCAACTTCGAGGGCCGCCAGGGCAAGGGCGGGCGCACCCATCTGGTCTCGCCCGTCGTCGCCGCCGCCACCGCGGTGCGCGGGACGCTCTCGGCGCCGTCGGACCTCGAGCCGATCACCGCCTGAGCCCGGCTCCCGACGGAACCCGCCCCGACCATCGCCTCCGGCACGTCCCGGAGCCCCCAGGAGGACACCGTGGAGAAGTTCACCACCCACACCGGCATCGCGGCCCCGCTGCGCGAGTCCAACGTCGACACCGACCAGATCATCCCCGCCGTCTACCTCAAGCGGATCACCAAGACCGGCTTCGAGGACGCGCTGTTCGCCCAGTGGCGCACGCACGACGACTTCGTGCTCAACCAGGACGAGTACCGCGACGCCAGCATCCTGGTGGCCGGGCCCGACTTCGGCACGGGCTCCTCCCGAGAGCACGCCGTCTGGGCGCTGCGCGACTACGGCTTCCGGGTCGTGGTCTCCTCGCGGTTCGCGGACATCTTCCGCGGCAACGCGGGCAAGCAGGGCCTGCTGGCCGCGCAGGTCGAGCAGTCCGACATCGACCTGCTGTGGAAGCAGATCGAGGCCGAGCCGGCCGTGCCCACCACGGTCGACCTGCAGGCCCGCACGGTCTCGGTCGGGACGGTCACGGTGCCGTTCCGGATCGACGAGTACACGGCCTGGCGGCTGGCCGAGGGCCTCGACGACATCGGGCTGACGCTGCAGCACGAGGACGCCATCCGCTCCTTCGAGGCCGGTCGACCGGCTTGGCTGCCCACGACGCTGCCCGCCCGGACCTGAAGCCTCGCCGCCGGGCGCGACAGTCCCGGGCATCGCGGCGATCCTGGGAATTCGCGCACAGGCGCCTCCCGGCGGGCTCGTCGACGGGACCGCGGGCGCCTCCGGCGGCAGACTGGGCGGACGAGCTCCGAGGGGCCCGTCCGCCGGTGCGCCCGCCTGCCGCGCCGAGCGCCCCTCGGCCCGGAGAAGATGAAATGTCCATGAGCGTCCGGTGAATCCGGGGTGCCGTCCTCTCGTAGGATGGTCCCTCGCAGAGCGCGACCGCTCTGCGCCGCGAGCAATGCCGTACGGACTCGGCAGATCGGGAGACCATGTCCAGCGCACTGACCATCACGGGCGGAGTGCCCCTGCAGGGGACCATCAGGGTCCGAGGAGCCAAGAACCTCGTTCCCAAGGCCATGGTGGCCGCGCTGCTGGGCTCCACGCCCTCGACCCTGCAGAACGTCCCGCACATCAAGGACGTCCAGGTCGTCACCGATCTGCTGGCCCTGCACGGGGTCGAGGTCGACAACGACGGCCAGGGGACGCTGACCCTGGACCCCTCGAACGTGGTCCGCGCCCAGCACGCCGACATCGACGCCCACGCCGGCGACTCCCGGATCCCGATCCTGCTGTGCGGCCCGCTGCTGCACACGCTGGGCGAGGCCTTCATCCCGGATCTCGGCGGGTGCAAGATCGGCGACCGGCCGATCAACTACCACCTGGACGTGCTGCGCCACTTCGGCGCGAAGGTCGAGAAGCTCGACTCCGGCATCCGCATGTCGGCGCCGAACGGGCTGCACGGTGCCAAGGTCGAGCTGCCCTACCCGTCGGTGGGCGCGACCGAGCAGGTCCTGCTCTCGGCGACCCGGGCCCGCGGGCGGACCGAGCTGCGCGGGGCGGCCACCGAGCCGGAGATCATGGACCTGATCGCGATCCTGCAGAAGATGGGCGCGATCATCACGGTCCAGACGGACCGCGTGATCCACATCGAGGGCGTCGAGATCCTGTCCGGCTACCGGCACCGGGCCATGTCCGACCGCATCGAGGCCGCCTCCTGGGGCTCGGCCGCACTGGCCACCGGCGGCGACATCCTCGTCGAGGGCGCCGCCCAGGCCGACATGATGACGTTCCTCAACACCTTCCGGAAGGTCGGCGGCGACCTGGACATCCGCGAGGACGGCATCCGCTTCTCGCATCCGGGCCGCGCCCTGAAGCCGATCGTCGTCGAGACCGACGTCCACCCCGGGTTCATGACCGACTGGCAGCAACCGCTCGTCGTGGCCCTGACGCAGGCGGAGGGCGTCTCGATCGTCCACGAGACCGTCTACGAGAACCGCTTCGGCTTCACCCACGCGCTGCAGCGCATGGGTGCGAACATCCAGCTGCACCGCGACTGCCTGGGCTCGACCCCCTGCCGGTTCGGGCAGTCGAACTTCGTGCACTCCGCGATCATCTCCGGACGGACCGAGCTGCGGGCCCAGGACATCCACGTCCCGGACCTGCGCGGCGGCTTCTCCCACCTGATCGCGGCGCTGAGCGCCGAGGGGCAGTCGCACGTGACCGGCGTCGAGCTGATCGAGCGCGGCTACGAGCACTTCACCCGGAAGCTCGAGGCCCTCGGCGCGACCTTCGACGTGACCGCCTCCTGAGCGTCGGGCAGCAGCAGATGAGCCGCACCCGCGTCGAGGGCAGGACCTCCGAGCTCACGCTCGAGATGAAGGCGCTGCATGCGCTGGTGCGGGCTCCGTACCGGTGCCTGGCCCGGCGCACCGTCGAGCACGCCGAGCGCATCCCGGCCGAGGGCGCATGCCTGATCGTGGCGAACCACGTCACCGAGATCGACCCGGTGACCGTCGGCCTCACGGTCGTCGACGCCGGGCGGGTGCCCCGGTTCCTGGCCAAGGAGTCGCTGTTCCGCATCCCGGTCCTGGGGCATCTGCTGCGGCGGATCGGGCAGGTGCCCGTGCACCGCGGCACCAGGGACTCGGTCCGCGCCCTGGGCACCGCGCGGGAGCGGCTGGCCGAGGGCGGGGCCGTCGTCATCTATCCGGAGGGGACGCTGACCCGCGATCCCGAGCGGTGGCCCATGCACTCGTACCCGGGGGCGGCGCGGCTGGCCCTGGGGCTCGGCATCCCCGTGATCCCCGTGGCGCACTGGGGGGACCAGGAGATCCTGGGCCGGGACCGCGACTGGAGACCGCACGCGAGCCTCTGGCCGCCCAAGCGCGTGCGGGTGCGCGTGGGGGAGCCGGTGGACCTGAGCCGCTTCGACCACCCGGACACGCGCACCCCGTCCGCCGAGGGGGACCGTCCGGGCGTGCTCGGCCGCGATGCCCGCGTGGCGGCCGTCCCGCACGCGGCCGCCGCGGCGGCCACCGAGGCCATCCTCGACGCGATCTCCGCGGAGCTCTCCGTGCTGCGCGGGGAGCCCGCGCCGGAGACCCGATGGGACACCCGGATCGAGGGGCGACGATGACGCAGCGCAGCAGCCGGGCGGGCGCCGCGCCCTCCGAGCTCGCCGGGGCCGAGTGGTCACCGCGCCGCGCCGCCGTGCTCGGGGCCGGGTCCTGGGGCACGACCTTCGCCAAGGTCCTCGCGGATGCGGGGCTGCAGACGCCGGGCACGGCGCCCGAGGTGGTCCTGTGGGGCCGCGACGAGGAGGCGATGTCCCGCACGGCCCGGACCCGGGTCAACGAGCGCTATGTGCCGGGCACGCACCTGCCCGACCCGCTGCGGATCACCGCGGACCTCGCCGAGGCGCTGCGCGGCGCGGATCTCGTGGTGCTCGCCCTGCCGGCGCAGGCCCTGCGCTCGCAGCTCGACGCGGTGTCCGAGCATCTGGAGGCCGAGGCCGTGCTCGTCTCGCTGGCCAAGGGGCTCGAACGGGGGACCGGCCTGCGGATGAGCGAGGTCGTCGCCGAGGTCCTGGCCGAGCGGCGCCCCGCAGGCCACCCGCGCGGCGGGCGGGACCGGGAGGGGTGGCTGCGGCGGCTGTGCATCGTCTCGGGACCGAACCTCGCCATGGAGATCGCCGACGAGCAGCCCACGGCCTCGGTCGTCGCCGCCGCCGACCCCCAGCTGGCCGCCGATGTGGCGCGCGCGATCGCGGCTCCCTACTTCCGGCCGTACACCAACAACGACGCGGTGGGCACGGAGATCGCGGGGCTGACGAAGAACGTCATCGCCGTGTCCGTCGGCATCTGCGACGGGCGCCACTACGGCGACAACTCGAAGGCCTCCGTCATCACCCGCGGTCTCGCCGAGTCCACGCGGCTGGCCCTGGCCCTCGGTGCGCGCGGCGAGACGATGGCCGGGCTGGCGGGGATCGGCGATCTGGTGGCGACCTGCTCGTCGCCGCTGTCGCGCAATCGCACCGCGGGCCGCCTGCTGGGCCAGGGCCGCACCCTCGAGCAGATCGAGCGGGAGATGACCCAGACCGCCGAGGGGCTCAAGTCGGCTCCCGCCGTGCTGCAGCTCGCACGCGAGCACGGGGTCGACATGCCGATCACCGAGGCCGTCGTCGCTATCCTGGACGGCCGCATCACCGTCGACCACCTCGCCCCGCTGCTGCTGGGCCGCGAACTGAAAGCGGAGGGAACCACCGCATGAGCACCACCGATCCCGGCACGGCCCCGACGGGCGCCCCGGCCTCCCGCCCTCGCGTGGCGGTGCTCTTCGGCGGCCGCTCCGCCGAGCACAGCATCTCCCTGATCACCGCCCGCAGCGTGCTGGGAGCGATCGACCGGAAGCGCTGGGACGTCGTGACCATCGGGATCGCCCGCACCGGGGAGTGGTTCCTGGTGTCCCAGGAGCAGCTCGACGCGCTGCTCGACGAGAACCCCATCACGGAGCTGCCCGTCGGCCACGAGATGGTCTCGCTGCCCATGGGATCGGGCGACACGGAGCTGCTCATCCGCGACATCAGCGGCGAGGGCCCGGCCGACGAGCGCCACGAGCACATCGACGTGGTGCTGCCGCTGCTGCACGGGCCCTACGGCGAGGACGGCACCCTCCAGGGCATGCTCGAGCTCGCGGACCTGCGCTACGTCGGCTGCGGCGTGACGTCCTCGGCCGTGGCCATGGACAAGCACTTCATGAAGGTCGCCTTCGAATCCGCAGGCCTCGAGGTCGGGCCGTACATCGTGGCCCGGGACCGGCGGTGGCGCAGCGAGCCGGAGGCGGTGCTCGACGACGTGGCCGGGCTCGCGGCCCCGGTGTTCGTCAAGCCGG
Organism: Kocuria palustris; assembly: GCF_007666205.1. GTDB lineage: Bacteria > Actinomycetota > Actinomycetes > Actinomycetales > Micrococcaceae > Kocuria > Kocuria palustris_A. The sequence goes on along the minus strand of NZ_VDOR01000003.1, from coordinate 232,506 downwards.
CCCGCGGCGGCTCGTCGTTCGGGATCACGCAGGTCGACGATCCCGCGGACCGCGACGCCGTCACGGCCGCGATGGAGGAGGCCCGCCGCTTCGACCGCAAGGTCGTCGTGGAGGCCGGCATCCGCGGCCGGGAGATCGAGTGCGCGGTGCTCGAGGGCCGCGGCCAGCAGCCGCCCCGGGTCTCGCAGCCCGGCGAGATCGAGGTCGTGGACGAGCATTCCTTCTACGACTTCGAGGCCAAGTACGTCGCCCAGGACTCGGCGCAGCTCAGCTGCCCCGCGCGCATCCCCGAGCCCGCCGCGGAGGCCATCCGCTCCGCGGCCGCCCGCGCGTTCGAGGCGGTCGACGGGGAGGGGCTCTCCCGCGCGGACTTCTTCCTGACCGACGACGGCCGGGCGATCATCAACGAGGTCAACACCATGCCGGGCTTCACCTCGATCTCGATGTACCCGCGCATGTGGGAGGCATCCGGGCTGCCCTACGCGCAGCTGCTCGACGAGCTGCTGATGCTCGCGCTCGAGCGCTCCGTCGGTCTGCGCTGACCCCGGGCTCAGGCCTGCGGCGCCTCCTCGACCGAGAGGCACTGCGTCGTCTGCGGGACCGTGGAGACGGCGCTGCCGATGTCCACCAGTGCGGTCGACGACGGCACGACCGTCGTGTCGAAGGTGACCTCGAAGGCCGGCTCCCGCCCGTAGGTCGTCGCCTGCCACTGGTTCTCCGCCCCGAGATCGCGGATCAGCCAGTCCACGCCGTTGACGCGGGTGCACAGATCGGTCGTGGGCTCCGGAGGGGTCACACCGCAGCGCACGACCGCCGCCGAGGGATCGCCGAAGGCCGCGGTGCCCTGGCTCGAGGTCTGCCGCTGATCCTGCTCGCCGAGCTGCTCGGGCATGGCCAGCATGGCCGGCGCGCAGTCCGGGTTCGCCGCATCCTCGGCGGGCTCGACCTGCACGGCGCCCGCGCCGCAGCCGGTCAGCAGGAGGCCTCCGGCCGCCGCCATGACGGCGGCCGCACGGCCCCTGCGCCGGGTCGCCCGCGGCGAGGGACGCACTGCGGACCGCCCGCGGAAGCGGTCGGCGACGGGGGCGGGGAGACCGATTCGCATGGCCGTGATCCTATCGCCGGGGCTGCACGGGCCCCGAATCGCCCCCCCCCGCTCCGCCCCGCCGGGTGCGGGGCGCGGCGCGGCACGGCCTGTCGGGAGGCACGGCTACCGTGTCCGCATGCACAGGACGGACAGCGGGGCAGGCAGCGTATCGAGCGACGGCGCGGACGCGGCCGGCGCCGACGGGTCGGCGGGCGCGTGCGCGCCGATGCCGGCGCCCAGGACGGTGGGGGAGACCTCGGAGGCCGAGCTGCTCGCGGCCTTCCTGCCCCTGCTGCGCGGCGAGGCGTCCCCGCACCTCGAGCTCGGGCCCGGTGACGACTGCGCCGTGATCAGCGCCCCGGATGCGCGGTTCGTGATCACCACCGACACCCAGGTCCAGGGCCAGGACTTCCTCCCGGTCTGGCCGAGCGGGACGGTGACCCGCGGGGCGGACACCGGCGCCAAGGCCGCCGCGCAGAACCTCGCCGATGCCGCGGCCATGGGCGCGGTGCCGTCGTCGATGGTCGTATCCCTGACGCTGCCCCGGCAGACCGAGCTCGAGTGGGTCAGGGACTTCGCCCGCGGGCTGCGCCGGGGCGCCGACGCCTGCGGCGCGCCGCGCGTCGCCGTGGCCGGCGGCGACCTGGGCGGCGGCGAGCAGATCGTCGTGACGGTCGCGGTCACCGGCGACCTCGAGGGCCGCCGGCCGGTCCTGCGCTCGGGCGCGAGGCCCGGGGATCGCATCGTCCTGGCCGGGACGGTCGGGCGGGCGGCGGCCGGTCTGGCGCTGCTGACGTCGACGGCGTACCGGCCGGGGGAGGACCCCGCGCTCGACGAGATCGCCGGCGCCCAGCTGCGGCCCGTGGCCCCGGTGCCGGTCGGACCCGAGCTGGCCCGCGCCGGCGCCACGGCCATGATCGACGTCTCCGACGGCCTGCACCGCGACGCCGGCAGGATCGCGACGGCCTCCGGTGCGGATCTGGATCTGGATCCTGCGGCCCTGCGGGAGCTGGCCGCCCCGCTGCGCCCGGCGGGCGATCTGCTGGGCGCGGACCCGCTGGAATGGGTGCTCACGGGGGGCGAGGACCACGGTCTGCTGGCCTGCCTCCCGGCGGACGCTCAGCTGCCCCGCGGCGTCCGTGCGATAGGATCTGTGCGCCTTCCGGGACCCGCCTCCGGCGCGGAGGAAGCCGGCCCTCCCGGGCAGGCGCCTCGATCGGCGCCCCGCGTGGGCGGCATCGTGCGCGTCTCAGGCGAGGATGCGAGCGAGCTGATCGGCCCAGGCCGCAGCGGAGGATGGGACCACTTTGAACGTGCGCAGCGCAGCGAACACGGACCTCGTGAGGCGGTGGCTGAGCCTCGCCGTCCGTGAGCTGCGATCCTCCGCCGATCTGCTGGACGCGCTCAACGTCTTCCCGGTGGCCGACTCGGACACCGGCACGAACCTGGTGATCACCGTCGCCACGGCGGCCGAGGCCGTCGAGGTCCTGGAGACCCCCGATGCCGGCGAGCTCATCATGCTGGCCGGGCAGGCCGCCCTCGACGACGCCCGCGGCAACTCCGGCTCGCTGTTCGCCGTGTGGCTCACGGCCGTCGGCGTCTCCCTGCAGGGCACCGGCCTCACCGCGGAGTCCCTGTCCCAGGCGCTGGCCTCGGGCGACCTGCGCTGCTGGTCCGCGCTGACGGATCCGGTCCCCGGCACCATGCTCTCGGTCATCCGCGACATCGCGGGCGCGCCGGTCCCGGAGACCGAGGATCCCGGGTCCAAGCGCACCCTGCTGCACCTGCTCGAGCGCGTCGTCGCGATCGCGCAGGAGGCCGTGCTCGGCTCGACCGATCAGCTCGAGGTCCTGCAGGGGACCCGCCGGGTCGATGCCGGGGCGCTCGGGATGCTGATCGTCGTGGATGCCCTGCGGCGCGCGGCCGCCGGGGAGGGCGCCGGGCGGCCCGTGCTGTGGGCCGGGGCCCCCGAGGGCTCCGCCGAGCCGACCGGCCAGGAGACCGGGGCCCGGGTCCAGGACCTGCTGACGCGGATGCGCAGCGTGGTCGCCCGGCTCGACCCGGAGACCGACATGGCCCCGGCGGCGGGCGAGCACGACACGGGCGTCGAGGTCGTCGCCACGGTCGAGCTGACCGCGCTCGAGGCCGCGACCGTGCGCTACGAGCTCACCGAGATCGGCCGCTCCGTGATCACCTCCCCGATCTCCCAGATCGATGGCGAGCTGTGGCGCTGGCGGGTCCACGTCCACGTGGACGACCAGCAGGAGGCGCTCGAGCTCCTGCGCACCCACGGCACGCCGCGCAACGTCGCCGTCACCGGGCTGAGCCCCGAGGACGCCGGCCGGCAGAGCCGGGTCAACGTCTCGGACCTCGACTGATGAGCCCGCGGAAGACGCCCGGGCCGTCGTCGCGGCCGGCCGAAGGCCCGGCAGGGGGCGTGGCCGTCGAGCGCGGGGATCTGGACCGCCCGCTGAGCGAGGTGCTCGGCGGGAGCACCGCGAGCGCGTTCTCGAAGCATCTGGGGGTCACCTCGATCGGGCAGCTGCTCGAGCACTTCCCGCGCCGGCTCGTGCCGCGCGGGGAGCTCACGTCGTTCGACGAGCTGCGCCTGGACGAGCACGCCACGCTCGTGGCCGAGGTGCTGCGCGTGTCCACCCGGCGGATGCGCTCGCGCAGCGGCTCGATCACCGAGGTCGTGATCACGGACCGGTCCTCGCAGGAGGAGGCCGAGCTCCTGGCCGGGGCCACCGGCGCGACCATGACGCTGAGCTTCTTCAACGCGTGGACGGCCGCGCGCGATCTGCTCACCGGGACCCACGCCCTGTTCTCGGGGAAGGTCACGCAGTACCGCGGCGAGCTGACCATGACCAATCCGCACTATGCGCCGCTGGATCCCGGCGACGACGCGGACGCCGCCGATGCCCTGAGCAGCGCCGGGCGCCCGGTGCCGGTCTACCCGGCCGTCGCGAAGCTCACGGGCGATCGGATCGCCCAGGCCGTCCAGCTGAGCCTGGCCGCCGTGGATTGGTCGACCGTGCCGGACCCGCTGCCGCCCGAGATCGCTCGCGCCCACGGGTACTCCGATCTGCGCACTGCGTACGGGGCCATGCACCGCCCGGCCGATGAGCAGGAGTGGCACCGGGCCAAGGCCCGCTTCCGGCACACCGAGGCGCTGATCCTGCAGGCGGCGCTGCTGCGCCGGCGCCGGGCCGTCGCCCAGCGAGCGGCTCCCGTGCTCACCGGGGCCGGGGGCCGACTGCTCGCGGGGTTCGGAGCGCGCCTTCCGTTCGCCCTGACGGCGTCCCAGCAGGCGGTCGGCGAGCAGATCGCCCGGGACCTGGCCGCCGAGCACCCCATGAACCGGCTCCTGCAGGGCGATGTCGGCTCCGGCAAGACCGTCGTGGCGCTGCGGGCCATGCTCCAGGCCGTCGACTCCGGAGCGCAGGCCGTGCTGCTCGCGCCCACCGAGGTGCTGGCCGCCCAGCACCACGCCTCGATCACCCGCGCCCTGGGCCCGCTCGGCGCGGCCGGGACCCTGGACGGGGACCCCGACGGCACCCGGGTGGTGCTGCTGACCGGATCGATGCCCGCCGCGGCCCGCAAGCGGGCGATGCTCGAGATCATCACGGGCGAGGCCGGGATCGTGATCGGCACGCACGCCCTGCTCTCGGACACGGTGGAGTTCTCGCGCCTCGGGCTCGTGGTGATCGACGAGCAGCACCGCTTCGGCGTCGAGCAGCGCGACCGCCTGCGCGAGTCGGGCACCGACGAGGTGCCGCACCTGCTCGTCATGACGGCCACCCCGATCCCGCGCACGGTGGCCATGACGGTCTTCGGCGACCTCGACGTCTCCGTGCTCGAGGGCCTGCCCGCCGGCCGGCGCCCGATCGAGACCCACGTGGTGGGGCTGCTCGAGCACCCCGCGTGGGAGCGTCGGATCATGGCCAGGGCCGCCGAGGAGATCGCGCAGGGCCGGCAGGTCTACGTCGTGGCGCCCAAGATCGGCGCCGACGACGAGATCCCGCCCTTCTCCCTGTCAGGATCCGCGCTCGACGACCGGGCGGCGGAGACCATGGTCTCCACGAGCTGGCTCGAGCAGATCGTCGATGCGGCGCCCGAGCTGGCCTCCGTGCGCACGGCCGTGCTGCACGGGCGGCTCGACGGAGCCGAGAAGTCCGCCGTCATGGAGGGCTTCGCGGCCGGGGAGATCGACCTGCTGATCTGCACCACGGTCGTGGAGGTGGGCGTCGACGTCCCCAATGCGACCCTGATGGTCATCGCCGACGCGGACCGCTTCGGGATCTCCCAGCTGCACCAGCTGCGCGGGCGCATCGGGCGCGGGGGGCATGCGAGCACGTGCCTGCTGGTCACCCGGAGGGGCGCGGAGCACCCCTCGCGCGAGCGGATCGCCGCGGTGGCCGCCACGACGGACGGCTTCGAGCTCGCCCAGGCCGACCTGGCGCAGCGCCGCGAGGGCGACATCCTCGGCGACGCGCAGTCCGGGGGCCGATCGACCCTGCGGCTGCTGCGGGCCGTGGACGATGCCGCGGTGATCGAGAAGGCTCGTTCGGAGGCGCAGTCCGTGCTCGATGCCGACCCGGACCTGCAGCGGCATCCCGAGCTGCTGGCCGCCATCCGCGCGGCCCTCGACGAGGACACCGAGAAGTACCTGGAGCGAGGCTGATCCGTCATGAGCCGCATCATCGCCGGAGCCGCCGGCGGCATCCGCCTGGCCTCCGTGCCCGGCAGCGGGACCCGCCCGAGCACCGACCGCCTCAAGGAATCCCTGTTCTCCAGGCTCGAGGCGTGGGGGATGCTCGACGACGCCCGGGTCCTGGACCTGTACGCCGGGTCCGGGGCGCTGGGCTGCGAGTCCGCGAGCCGGGGGGCGCGCGCCGTCGTCCTGGTCGAGAAGCACCCGAAGGCGCTGGGGGTCTGCCGCGCGAATGCCGAGACGGTGAACCGGGCGCTGGACGCGCAGGTCGTGCGGGCCGAGCGGGGCACGGCACTGACCTACGTCCAGGACCATGACGGGCCCTGGGATCTCGTGCTCGCGGATCCGCCCTACCCGCTCGGGGAAGCGGAGGTCACGGAGGTCCTAGCGGGCCTGGCCGGCAGGCTCGGACCCGGGGGCGTCGTCGTGATCGAACGCTCGTCCCGCTCGCCCGAGCCGACCTGGCCCGCCGGACTGCGCCTGCTGGATCGGTCCAAGCACGGGGAGTCGATGCTCTGGTACGCGGAGGCGGACGAGCCCGGGGACGCCTCGGATGCGGAAGCCGACGCGGAACCGGGCGCCGGCGGCGGGCCCGGCCGCCGTGATCACGGGGCCTGAGACGCCGGCCGCCGCCGAAGCATCACCAGAAGTTCATCCGACACATCCGGGGATCCGGGCCGGGGCGCTGTCCCGCATGCGACCGTCATGCGCAGGACCCGCGGATCAGCCCCGATCCCGCGGCAGCACGAGGCGAGGAGCACGCACCACATGCGCATCACCGTTCTGGGGACCGGCTACCTGGGGGCCACGCACGCGGCATCGCTGGCGGAGATGGGGTACGAGGTCCTGGGCGTGGACGTCGACCCCGCCAAGCTCGAGGCGCTGTCGGCGGGCGTGCTCCCGTTCCACGAGCCCGAGCTGCCGGAGCTGCTGCGCCGGCACGTCGACTCGGGCCGGCTGCGCTTCACCGCCGACTACGAGGAGGCCGGGGCCTTCGGCGACGTCCACTTCATCGGCGTGGGCACCCCGCAGCGCCCCGGGGCCTTCGCCGCGGACCTGACCCACGTCGACGCCGCGGTCACCCGGATCTCGCAGCACCTCACGCGCGACGCCGTGATCGCCGGCAAGTCCACCGTCCCCGTCGGCACCGCGCGCCGGCTGCGCGAGCTGGCGCGCACTCACGCTCCGGAGGGCATCGACGTCGACCTCGTGTGGAATCCCGAGTTCCTGCGCGAGGGCCACGCGGTCGAGGACACCCTGCACCCGGACCGCATGGTCCTGGGCCTGCCCGGCCATGGCAGCGAGGACCCGGGCGAGCGGGAGCAGGCGCAGCGGCTCGAGCGGATCATGCGCGACGTCTACGCGCCGCAGCTGGCCGAGCAGATCCCCCTGATCGTGACCGACTACGAGACCTCCGAGCTCGTGAAGGTCGCGGCCAACTCCTTCCTGGCCACCAAGATCAGCTTCATCAACTCGCTGTCCGAGCTGACCGAGGCCGTGGGCGGTGACATCCGCACCCTGGCCGATGCGATCGGCATGGACGAGCGGATCGGCCGCAAGTTCCTCAACGCCGGCGTCGGCTTCGGCGGCGGCTGCCTGCCCAAGGACATCCGTGCGCTGCGGGCCCGGGCCTCCGAGCTGGGGCTGGATCAGTCGGTGCGCTTCCTGGCCGAGGTCGACGACATCAACATCCGCCGCCGCGAGCACACGGTCGGGGTCATCACCGAGATGCTCGGCGGCTCGGTCATGGGCCGGGAGATCGCCGTGCTCGGCGCGGCCTTCAAGCCGGAGTCCGATGACGTCCGGGACTCGCCGGCCCTCGACATCGCCGCCCGGCTGCACTCCGTCGGCGCCGACGTGCACGTGTACGACCCGAAGGCCAACGAGAACGCCGCGAAGCGCTATCCCCGCGTCGACTACGCGAGCTCCCTCATCCAGGCCGTCGCCCGCGCCGAGGTCGTCGTGCTGCTGACCGAGTGGGACGAGTTCCGGCGGATGACCCCGGAGCAGCTCGCCCCGCTCGTGCGCAGCCGGCAGATCCTCGACGGCCGCAATGTCCTGGACCCGCAGCAGTGGATCGACGCGGGCTGGACCTACCGCGCCCTCGGCCGCCGCGCCTGAGCACGGCCCGCGGGCGTCGTCGACCCCCGGCCCCGCCCGGACCGGGGGCTCCCTGCCTCTCCTGCTCTCCCTGCATTGCCCCTGTCGAAGCGCCCCCCTCGCATCACACCCCGCTGAGCTCGATGGCCGCGCCCGCGACCGGCCGATTCCTCACCTCACGCACCGCGAGCGGCCGATTCCTTACCTCATGTGCCCCGAGTGGCCGATTTCTCACCGCTTCGACGTCGAAACGGTGAGAAATCGGCCACTCGCGCGGGGTTGGGTGGAAATGCGGCCGCTCGCGGTCGAGGGGCGCGGCCGACGCCCGCCGTGACGGGGGAGCGGCGGCGACGCCGGCGGCGGAGGTCAGCGCAGCGCCGCGGCCAGCCGCCTCATGCCCTCCTGCAGAGTGGGGGGTGCTCTTGCACGCGGCCACCCGCATCCAGCCCTCGTAGAGCTCCCGGCTGCCGGGGGAGGCGAACGCCGACAGCGGCAGCAGCGCCACCCCGGCCTGCTCGATCAGCGCGACGGACAGCTGCGCCGACGTCGTCGCCCCGAAGCGCTCGAGCACCGGGGAGAAGTCGGCCACGACGTAGTACGAGCCCGACGGCTGCGCCACGGCGAGCCCCATGCCGCGCAGGGCCCGGGCGACCAGGGCGCTGCGCTCGCCCTGCTCGGCCGCCAGGGACTCGGCCCAGGGATGCAGATTCCGCAGGCCGACGGCGACCGCGTGCTGCAGCGGGGCCGGAGCCGAGTGGGACAGATAGGTCTTGACCACGGCGACCCCGCGGATGAGCTCGGCGGGCCCGCTCACCCAGCCGATCCGCCAGCCGGTTGCGCGCAGCGTCTTGGAGGCCGAGGACACCACGAGGGTGCGGGCTCGGACCCGGTCGGCCAGCTCGGCGTCGAGCAGGCTCGACGGGGAGGCAGAGGAGCCCGCGGCCAGGGACACGTGATCGCCGTCGTGGCGCAGGTGCTCGTAGACCTCGTCGGTGAGGATGATCGCCTCGTGCTCGACGGCCAGCTCCCCGATCAAGCGGGCGGTCTGCCGGTCGAGGACCATCCCGGTCGGATTGTGGGGGTCGTTCACGAGCACCGCGGCGGTGCGCTCGCCGAAGGCGGCGCGCAGCTCGTCGGGATCCGCGCGGAACTCCGGCGGGCGCAGCGGCACCGTGCGCAGGATGCCCCCGGCGAAGGCCACGACGGCGGCGTACAGGTCGTAGTGCGGCTCGAGCACCACGACCTCGTCGCCGGGCCGCAGCACCGACAGCAGCGAGGCGGCCAGGCCCTCCGCGGCGCCGGCCGAGACGATGACCTCGGTCTCGGGGTCGAGCTCCCGCCCCTGGGTCTCGAGCTGCTGGGCGGCCACGGCCTCGCGCAGCGCCGGCAGCCCCCGGTCGGGCGTGTACTGATTGGCACCGCCGCGGATCGCGTCGACGGCGGCGGCGAGCATGGGCTCGGGGCCATCGGCGTCGGGGAAGCCCTGGCCCAGGTTGACGGCGTCGTGGCGACGGGCCAGCGCCGAGGTCTCGTCGAAGATCGTCGATCGCAGGGCGCCGGCCTCGTCCATCAGCCCGGCCCCGCGGGCCATGGCGTGCCAGGGAGGGGTGCGGCGGTCGGCAGGGGAGCGGCTCATGGGCTCGAGTCTAGGCAGGGCCTCGGCCGCCCCCCCTGCCCCTCATCCGCCCGCGGCCGCTGACGTGCGCGGCCGTCCGCCCCGCGCGGGCGCCCCGAGCCGCGATACCGTGTCCGGCATGACCGAGAGCCCCCTGCCGACCACCCGTCCCGAGTCCCCGGATGCCGGCGCGCCGCGAGGTCCGCGCCGCGCCGTGTGCGTCGGGTCCTTCGATCCCGTCCATCTGGGCCACGTCGGCATCATCGAGCGCGCCGCGGCGCTGTTCGACGAGGTGATCGTCGCGGTCGCCGACAACCCCTCCAAGCAGCACCGCTTCCCGATCGAGCGTCGCGTGCAGCTGGTCGAGGACTCGCTGCGGGACTCGCCCGGACGGGCCGAGCAGCGGGTGAGCGTCGAGCCGCTGGGCGGCGGGCTGCTGGCGCAGTACGTGCAGCGCCGCGGCGCCGTGGCCGTCGTGAAGGGGCTGCGCTCCGGGCAGGACTTCGACTACGAGCTGCCGATGGAGGCCATGAACCGCTCGCAGACCGGCATGGAGACGGTGTTCCTGGCCGCCGCGCCCGAGCTGGCGCACGTGTCGTCGTCGCTCGTCAAGGAGGTCCACGGCTTCGGCGGCGACGTCGCGGCCTTCGTCCCCGCCCCTGTTCTGGCGGCCCTCGACGAGACCCGCGAGCGGTGAGCGGCGGGCCGCCTCGGTTGAGCATCCCCGCCGCGGCGTCTAGACTGGCGAGCTGGCATTGAACCCACAGGAGATCATCATCAGTCGAGACAACGTTTCACCGCTGACGCTGGACGTCGCGGATCTGGAACACCGTCCCGGGACGATGCGTCTCTGGCAGGAGACGGTGCCCGCGCCGGAGGACTTCGGCAACGCGATCATCGGGGTCCCCGAGGGCTCCGACATGGCGGCCGACCTCAGGCTGGAATCCGTCGTGGACGGTATCCTGGTCTCCGGCACGGTGACGGCACGCCTCCACGGCGAGTGCAGTCGGTGCCTCGACCCGGTCGAAGAGGACATGACCGCAGAGGTGCAGGAGCTCTTCCTGTTCGACGCCCCCTCCGATGCTCCGGAGGAGGACGACGACGCCGACGAGATGTACGCCGTCCAGGACGAGCACATCGACCTGGAGCCGATGCTCCGGGACGCGGCAATCACCAAGCTGCCGTTCCAACCAGTGTGTCGGGAGGACTGCCCCGGCCTGTGCGCCCAGTGCGGCGTGCGGCTGGCGGATCACCCCGATCATGTACATGAAGTGCTCGATCCCCGCTGGAGCGCCCTCGAGGGCCTGTTCGAGCAGGGGGACGAGCCCCCGAGAGAAGAGAGATAGCAGTGGCTGTTCCGAAGAGGAAGCTCTCGCGAGCCAACACCCGCGCCCGCCGTTCGCAGTGGAAGGCGAAGGCCCCCAAGCTGGTCCGCACCGTGGAGAACGGCAAGACCGTCTACTCCCTGCCGCACCAGGCCAAGCTGGTCACCGACTCCGCCGGCACCGCCCTGTACTACGAGTACAAGGGCCGCAAGGTGGCGGACGCCTGAGTTGGCGTCGGATCATCAGGACCTCCTGCAGCGTCTCGGCGTCGACATCGACGCCGAGACGCTGCTCATTGCGCTGACGCATCGCTCGTACGCGTACGAGCACGCCGGGCAGACCCACAACGAGCGCCTTGAGTTCCTGGGGGACTCGGTGCTCGGCCTGACCGTCACCGATGAGATCTACCGCCGCTACCCCGAGCGCACCGAGGGCGAGCTGGCCAAGATCCGCGCCTCCGTGGTCTCCACCCGCACCCTGGCGCAGCTGGCGCGCGAGCGCTCGCTGGGTCGGCACATCCGCCTGGGCCGCGGCGAGGTCCGCACCGACGGCCACGACAAGGCCTCGATCCTCGCCGACACCATGGAGGCGGTCATCGGCGCCCTCTACCTCTCGCAGGGCCTCGATGCGGCCCGGGAGTTCGTGCTGGGGATGATCGTCCCGCTGCTCGAGGACGACTTCGTGATCCGCGAGGGCCGGGACTGGAAGACCGAGATCCAGGAGCTCGCCGCCCTGCGCGCCCTGGGCATCGTGACCTACGAGGTCGAGGGGACCGGGCCCGATCACAGCCGCTCGTTCACGGCCTCCTGCCTGCTGGGCGGGACCGTGCGCGGCACGGGCCTGGGGACCTCCAAGAAGGAGGCCGAGCGCCGCGCGGCCGAGAGCGCGTACTCCGCCATCACGGGCACCACGCGCACGGACGGCCACGGCCGCCCGCTGGCGGACAGGGCCTGACGTGCCCGAGCTGCCCGAGGCCGAGGTCGTGCGCCGCGGCCTCGAGCGCTGGGCCGTGGGCCGCGGCATCGACTCCGCCGAGGTCCTGGACGCCCGCTCGCTGCGGCGGCACCCGGGCGGGCCCGGCGACTTCGTCGAGAGGGTGCGCGGCGCCCGCATCCTCGACGCGGTGCGCCGCGGCAAGTTCCTCTGGCTGCCGATCGCACCCGCCGACGGGAGCGGCGAGATCGCGCTGATGGTGCACCTCGGCATGTCCGGGCAGATCCTCGTCCAGGACGACGGCCGGCCCGACGAGCGCCACCTCCGGGTGCGCCTGCGCCTGTCCCGCGCCGGGGCCGACCGCCCCGGGCAGCTGCGCTTCGTGGACCAGCGGATCTTCGGCGGCATGTTCCTGGACCCCCTGGAGCCCACCGCAGATGGCCATCCCGGCGGCTGCGGAGCCTCGGGCCTGCCGCTGATCCCGGCCCACGCCGCGCACATCGCGCGCGATCCGCTGGACCCGGCCTTCGACGCGGCCGCCTTCCACGCGGCACTGCGCCGCCGGAGGACCGGGATCAAGCGCGCCCTGCTGGATCAGGGCCTGATCTCCGGGATCGGCAACATCTACGCCGACGAGGCCCTGTGGGCCGCGCGCCTGCACTACGCCCGGCCGACCGAGACGCTGACCCGCCCGGAGACGCAGCGGGTGCTCGAGGCGACCCGGGACGTGATGACCCGGGCGCTGGCGGCCGGGGGCACGAGCTTCGACTCCCTCTACGTGAACATCGACGGGGAGTCCGGCTATTTCGCCCGGTCCCTCAACGCGTACGGGCGAGCGGGGCAGCCGTGCCCGCGCTGCCGGGCCGCGGGCCGCGACGGGGTGATCGTGCGCGAGCAGTTCATGAACCGGTCGTCGTACCGGTGCTCGGTCTGCCAGCGCCGTCCGCGGCGCGCCCGCTTCTGACGGGTCCCGGATCCGGGGACGACGACGGCCCCGCCTCATCCGATGAGGCGGGGCCGTCGCCGCGCTGCCCGGGGGCCCGGCGTCGGGTCAGGGCCTCAGCCCTGCGCGTCGGCCGAGGTCGAACCGCCCCGGTGGCCACGCGGCTGCTGAGCCTGCTCGCGCTCCCGGCGCTGCTGCTCGCGCCGTTCGCGCTGCTCGACCACGACGGGCAGGGGATGCCGGTCGTAGTGCTGCTTGAGCCGGCGCATGCCTTCCTCGATCGAGACCGACGGCTCCCAGCCCAGGACCTCGTGGGTGCGCTTCTGGGAGAACCAGTGCGCGGTCGAGAGCTGCTCGGCCAGGAACTCGGTCATGGGCGGCTCGTCCTCGCCCGGGAACCTGGCCCAGACCTTCTCGATCACCCGCCCGGCGAAGCGCGCCAGCTTGGCCGGCACCTTGCGCTGGGGCGGGGGGACCGAGCCGGCGCGGCACATCATCCCGATCAGCTCGCCGACCGGGCGCGGCTGGCCGTTGGTCACCACGAACGGCTCGCCGTGGGAGACCTCGATCCGCTCGAGGGCGCGCACGATGGCCTCGGCGGCGTTGTCGATGTACGTGGTGTCGATCAGGGCGGTGCCGTCGTCGAGCAGCGGCATCCGACCCCGCGCCGCCCGATCCACGATGCGCTCGACGAGCTGGGTGTCGCCGGGGCCCCACACGATGTGCGGGCGCACCGCGGTCACGCGCAGGGCCTCGGAATCGGCCTCGAGGGCCAGCAGCTCGGCAGCCGCCTTGGAGCGCGCGTAGTTCCCGCGCGCCTTGTACGGATTCGCGGGGCCGGCGCCGTCGCCCGAGATCGAGACGCCGGCGTGCGCGACGGAGGGGCTCGAGACGAACACGAAGTTCTCCGCCCCTGCCTTGCGCGCCGATTCGAGCAGGATGTGGGTGCCCGTGATGTTGGTGAACACGAATTCGTCCCACTCGCCGGCGAAGGAGACCTTGGCCGCCAGGTGGACGACGTCGTCGACGCCCTGGAGCGCCTTGTGCACCGCGTCCATGTCCGTGATCGAGCCGAGGACCTGCTCGACGCCGTCCTCGGCGGCGATCGCGGCCGGGCGGCGCTGGAGCACGCGCACGGTCCATCCGCGATCACGCAGGAGCCGCGCCACGGCCCCGCCGAGCATGCCGGAGGCGCCGGTCACCAGGACGGTGCGGCCGCTTCCGCGGAGCTCGTCGACGTTCTGCAGCTCCTCCTGCGTGGCGCGATGCGCCCTGCGGGGAGCGTGGGACCTGCTGGGAATGCCTGGAGTGGTGCTCACGGGTTCCTGATCCTTCCCCCGCTCAGGGCGTCGTCTGCCCAGGCGGCGAGGCGCGTGCGGTCGACCTTGGAGTTGTGGCGGATGTCCGTGGGGTGCTCCGGCACCACGAGGACAGCCGCGACATCCAGGCCGGTGGCGTCGTGGACTGCACTGCGCACGCGCCCGGCCAGACCCGCTCGCGCGGGGCCGGATCGGCGTGCTGGAGGCTCAGTCTCGCACACGACGACAGGGACCTGAGCACCTTCTGCGCCGACACCCACAAGTGCCGCGCGGCGGACCTCGTCGACGGTCTGGGCGGCGTGCTCGCCAGCCACCGGCGCGACCGGCCCGTCGTCCGTGAGCAGCAGGTGATGCAGCCGACCGGAGACCCACAGCCGGCCCTTGGCGTCGAGCTGGCCGACGTCGCCGGTCGCGTGCCAGCCGGGGATCCTGGTGGAGGCCTGCTCCGTCATCCAGAGGCGGTCGTAGCGGTCCTTGACGTGCGGGGCCTGCAGGACGATCTCGCCCAGCACGCCCGCGGTGTCCACGAGCTCGTCCGACGGCGTGCCGTCCTCGCCCAGCGGTGCGATCCGCACGGCGGCTCCGGGGACCGGCGTGCCCACGCACACGCCCTCGCCCGCGCCCGGGACGCGCGCCGGGGAGCGGCGGCCCTGCTCGGAGGCGGAGGTCTGGGAGTCGGCGGCGGCCTCGCGGATCGCCTCGAGGCTGATGTCGGTCATCGGCAGCGCCTCGGTCATGCCGTACGGCGTGTGCAGCTCCGCGGAGGGCAGCAGCCGCTGCAGCTGCTCGAGCAGCGGGGGCGGCAGCGGCGCACCGGCCGAGAGCATGAGCCGCACGCGGCCCAGCGCCTCGCGCTGATGCGGCGCCAGGTCGTCCTGCGTGGCGAGCACGTTGACGATCGCGGCGGGGGAGGCGAAGACCGTGGTCGCGTCGATCGCGGCGGCCGCATCCGCCAGGGCGCGCGCCGTGAGCGTGCGCGGCTTGGTGACGTCCATGTCCGGGGTCACGGAGGAGGCCCCCATGGCCGGGGCCAGCAGGGCGAACGGCGCGAAGGCGGCCACGAGGCCGGTCCCCGGGCGCAGGTCGCACACCGCGGCGACGGCATCGCGCATGGCGGCCATCTGGCGCTGGGTGTAGACGACGCCCTTGGCGGGTCCGGTCGATCCCGAGGTGAACAGCACGGCGGCATCGGCATCCGGATCGATCTCCGGAAGGCGCCGCGGCGCGCTGCGCTCGAGCTCGGGCACCGTGGCCTCGACGCCCAGCAGGCGCCGGCGCACGGGGTCCATGGAGCGCAGCGAGATCCGACGGCCGGGCCAGCCCAGCGCCCTGGCGGCGGTCAGCGCCGTGGGGATGCCTGCGAGCCACTGCGGGGACGCCCCCTTGAGCGCACGGGTCATCCCCGGGACGCCCAGGCCGGTGTCGGCCACCACGATGACCGCGCCCACGCGCAGCGAGGCGTAGATCAGCGAGGTGAGGTCGGACCCCGGCGGGACCATGAGGTTGATGCGGTCCCCGGGCTTCACGCCGAGCTCGACCAGGCCCGCGGCGATCCGCGCGACCCGCTCCTCGAGCTGCGCCCAGGTCAGGCTGCGCTCGATCGAGGGGCCGCGGTCGTCGTCGGCGCGGCCCATGTCGACCGTGGCGATCGCCGTGCCGGCCTCGGAGAGCTCGGCCCGGCGGGTCAGCCCCGAGGCGAAGGGGACGAACTCCCCCTGGGAGCGGGGCCGGGCCTCCTGATGCCGGGTCCGGCGATCCTGCGGATCGACGAGGTTCTGCTGCAGCCAGGCCATGATCGGCGCGGCGATGTCCCGGTCCTCGGGCAGCAGGTGGTTCGCGCCCTCGAACCGGTGGACGTCCGCGTGCGGCATGCGCCGGCGGAAGTCCTGCAGATAGCGCTCCAGGAACACGGGGTCCTTGGGGCCCCACAGGAACAGGGCCGGGACGGTCGAGGTGGCCATCCAGGCGCTCGTGCGCTCGTAGCGGTGATGCGACGGGTGGTCCTCGAACACCGGGATGTCGGCCACGAAGTGCTCGATGCCCTGGCGTCGCTCCGGGGTGTCGTAGGGGGCCTTGAAGGCGGCCTTCACGTCCGGATCGAGCCGCGGGGAGACCAGCGACAGGGAGATGTCCAGGAAGGCGGTGGTCCTCGTCGTCACGGCCCCGTGGACCGCCGGTGCCAGCGCCAGGCGCAGCGGATCGGGCAGCGGCCCGAACTCGGGGTCGTGGTAGACGGCCGAGTTGGTCATGATCGTGCCGGCATGCGCCTTCGGGTGCTGCTCGGCCCAGCCCATCGACACCAGGCCGCCCCAGTCGTGGGCCAGCGTGACGACGCGCTCGTCGTCCAGCCCGATCGCGGCGGTGAGGTCGCCGAGGTCCTGGATGCGGTCGTCGTAGCGCCGGAACAGCCCGGTGCGCTCGGACCAGCCCATGTCCAGCTGATCCACCGCGACGACCCGCCACGGCGTCTGCGCCTCGGTGGCCGCGCGCAGCACGGAGCGCCAGAGGTAGGACCAGGTGGGGTTTCCGTGCACTGCCAGGATCGTGCCGGCCGGGGTCCTGCCCTGCTCCTGGAGCACCGCGAGGTTGTCCAGCAGATGCCAGGTCCGCTCGGTGCCCGGGCGGGGCTCGCAGGCGGCGTTCGAGGCGACCCGGACGGTCCGCGACCAGCGCGGATCGAGGCCCGGGAAGCCCTCCGGATCGAACGGGGCCTGTGCTGTCTGCTCTTGTGTCGTGCTCACCAGTCGATCTCCATGAAGGTCGCATTCAGACCGGAGCCCACTCCCATGGCCAGCACGCGCTGGCCGTCCTGGAAGGAGCCGTTCTCGGCCTGCAGGGCCAGGGTCATGGGCAGCGCGGCCGATGCCACGTTGCCCCAGAACGGGAAGGTCCGCGGCAGCTTGTGCGCCGGGATCCCGATGTCCGCCTCGGTCTTGTCGGTGTGGGACGTCGAGACCTGGTGGGCGACGACCCAGTCGAAGTCGTCCCACTCGAAGCCCTGGGTGCGGGCCTCCTCCCACGTGTCCGTGAGCAGTCCGACGCCGTGCTTGAGCAGCCCGCCGGCATCCGTGTACATGCCGTCGAAGCTGCCGATGCACAGCTCGTGGTGCTGCGTGGCGGAGCGGGCCACCGAGGTGCGGATGCGGTGGCCGTCGGGGTGGGCATCGGCCTTGCCGACGACCGCCGCCGCCGCGCCGCAGCCCAGGGTCAGGGTCGCGAACTCGCGGATGACCTCGGCGCGGGTGACGTCGGGGCTGCTCAGGCGGCGGAACGCCTCGCGGTGCCAGGGGGTGGGATCCTCCCCGGCCAGCACGACGGCGTAGTCGATGGCTCCGGAGTCGATCATCGAGGAGGCGACGGTCAGGCCGTTGATGAAGCCCAGGCACGCGTTCGTGATGTCGAAGCTCAGGGCCGAGGTGGGCAGTCCCAGACGGGCGTGCTCACCCGAGGCCAGGGAGGGCTCGTAGCCGTCGCGGGTCACGGAGCAGTTGACGAGCAGCCCGACCTGGTCGGGGCTGACACCCGCCTCGGACATCGCGGCCTGGGCCGCCTCGACGGCGCCGTCGGTGTAGTGCCGGCCCTCGGACCAGACCCGGTGCTCCTTCACGCCGGCCAGGCGCTCCAGGAGTCCCTTGGGCAGCTTGAGGCGTTCGAAGGTCTCCGCGAGCTGCTCGTCCGCGCGGGTCGAGGAGACGACGACGTCCGCCTCGACCTTCTGGATCGACAGCAGCGAGGCATTGCTGTGGCGAATGATGGAGTTTCCGGACAAGGCGATGCTTTCGACGAAGGTGCGAGAAGTCTCTGGGCAGTCTATCGACGTGGCCGGATGTCGCGTGACGGAGCGCTGAAATGTCCACGGTGCCCCCGAGGCGCCGCCCGATGGGCCACCATGGGCGCATGAACAATCGCTTCCTCATGGCCGGGGCCGTCGTCACCCTGGCCTTCGTCCTGCTCGTGGCCTATCTCGTGGGTCTGTGGGCCTGGATCTTCCTGGGCGTCGTGGCCCTGCTGCTGCTCGGCCTCGGCATCTGGGACGCCGTGCAGCCGCGCCACTCGATCCTGCGCAACTTCCCGGTGCTGGGCCACGCCCGCTACCTCCTGGAGTCCATCCGCCCCGAGATCCAGCAGTACTTCATCGAGAAGAACACCGAGGGCAAGCCGTTCAGCCGGGACCAGCGCTCGATCGTCTACGCGCGCTCGAAGGGCCAGGACGACCACAAGGCCTTCGGCACCGAGCGCTCGACCGACGAGATCGGCTACGAGTTCCTGCTGCACTCGACCGCCCCCGTCGCCCCGGCGGAGGAGCCCCCGACCGTGCGGGTGGGCGGCCCGGACTGCACGCAGCCCTACGACCTGGCGCTGATGAGCATCTCGTCGATGTCCTTCGGATCGCTGTCGAAGAACGCGGTGCTGGCCATGAACAAGGGCGCCGCGCTCGGCGGCTTCGTGCACGAGACCGGCGAGGGCGGACTGACCAAGTACCACCGCGGCAACGGCGCGGACCTGTTCTGGGAGATCGGCTCCGGCTACTTCGGCTGCCGCGACGACGACGGCCGCTTCCACCCCGAGCGCTTCGCGGAGAAGGCCCGTCTCGAGGAGGTCAAGGGCATCACGATCAAGCTCTCCCAGGGCGCCAAGCCCGGGCTGGGCGGCGTCCTGCCCGGCTCCAAGGTCACCCCCGAGATCGCCGAGGCCCGCGAGGTGCCCGAGGGCGTGGACTGCATCTCCCCGGCCTCCCACTCCGCGTTCGCGACCCCGCGCGAGATGGTCCGTTTCATCGGCCGGCTGCGCGAGCTCTCGGGCGGCAAGCCGATCGGCATCAAGCTCTGCGTCGGCTCGCGCACCGACGTCCTGGCGATGTGCAAGGCGATGTGGGAGGAGCGCATCGCCCCGGACTACATCATCGTGGACGGCTCGGAGGGCGGCACGGGCGCCGCCCCGCTCGAGTACTCGGACCACGTGGGCACCCCGCTCACGGAAGGGCTCATGCTCGTGCACAACGCGCTGGTCGGCACCGGGCTGCGGCACATGGTCCGCATCGGGGCCGCCGGCAAGGTCGTCTCCGGCTCGGACATCGTCAAGCGCCTGATCCAGGGCGCGGACTTCACCATGTCCGCCCGCGGCATGATGATGGCCACCGGCTGCATCCAGGCCCAGAAGTGCCACACCAACCACTGCCCCGTGGGCGTGGCCACGCAGGACGCCCGCCTCATGCGGGGCCTGGACGTGGAGGACAAGGCCAAGCGCGTGCACAACTACCAGAAGCTCACCGTGCGCGAGGCCGTGCAGATCATGGCCTCGATGGGCGTCACGAGCCCGTCGCAGCTCAATGCGCGGATGCTGCGGCGCCGCGTGGACCACCTCAGCACCCGCTCCTACGCCTCGATCTACAACTGGCTGCGCGAGGGGGAGCTGCTCGAGCAGCCGCCGCGCGGCTGGGCGGCCGACTGGGCCGAGGCCGACGCCGATCACTTCGGCGAGCACGCCCCGCTCGAGCACCTGGGCGACGGCGACCCCCGCTGGAACGACGAGCTCGCCGCGCAGACGGGCGTCCTGGCGCCCGTCGGATCGGGCAGCACCCTGGCGTCCTCGGCCGGCAGCCGCACGCCCGGCGGCCCCCGCCCGCAGCGCCCGGCGGCCCGGCAGCAGGACTCCGATCGGGTCGCCACGGCCCACGACGCGCAGGAGCAGGGCACCCAGCCGGCGCGCAGCGACGGCGACGAGGTCATCGGGCGCCCGGCGGCCAGCCGCTCGACGGTCACCGGCTCCACCCCCGTGATCGGCGACGGGACGCGTCCGGAGGGCCGCCCGGCCGACTGAGCCGAGGCGGTGTCCCGGCCGGGCGGGGGCGGGGGTCGGGGCTAGGCTCGTCGGGTGCATCTCAAGACCCTCACCGTGCGCGGCTTCAAGTCGTTCGCCTCGGCCACGAGCTTCGAGTTCGAGCCCGGCGTCACCTGCGTGGTGGGGCCGAACGGGTCGGGGAAGTCCAATGTCGTCGACGCCCTGTCGTGGGTCATGGGGGAGCAGGGCGCCAAGTCGCTGCGCGGCGGCAAGATGGAGGACGTCATCTTCGCGGGCACGTCCGGGCGCGCGGCCCTGGGCCGGGCCCACGTGGCGCTGACCATCGACAACACCGACGGCGCCCTGCCGATCGAGTACACCGAGGTCACGATCTCGCGCACCCTGTTCCGCACGGGCGGGTCCGAGTACGCGATCAACGGGCAGTCCTGCCGGCTGCTCGACATCCAGGAGCTGCTCTCGGACTCGGGCCTCGGCCGGGAGATGCACGTCGTCGTCGGGCAGGGCCAGCTGGACCGCATCCTGCATGCGACCCCCGAGGAGCGCCGCGGCTTCATCGAGGAGGCCGCCGGGATCCTCAAGCACCGGCGGCGCAAGGAGCGCACGATCCGCAAGCTCGAGGGCATGCAGGCCAACCTCGACCGCCTGGACGACCTGCTCTCCGAGATCCGCCGCCAGCTCACGCCGCTGGGCCGCCAGGCCAAGGTCGCCCGCCGCGCGCAGCGCATCCAGTTCGACGTCCGCGACGCCCGCTCCCGCCTGCTGGCCGACGATCTCGTGCAGGCCCGGTCCGCCCTGGCCGTCGACGAGCAGACGGAGCAGCGGCTGGCGGCGGAGAAGGAGGAGGCCGAGCGGCGGCTGGGCACCGGGCGGGCTCGGCAGAACGACCTCGAGACCCGCGCCGCACGGGCCGCCCCGGCGGTGACCGCGGCGCGCGAGACCTGGTACGAGCTCACCGCCGTGCGGGAGCGGCACCGCTCGCTGCAGCAGCTCGCGGGGGAGCGCCAACGGCTGCTGGGAGCCGCCGAGCCGACGCCGTCGACCGAGCGCGATCCGGACCGGCTGGCCGAGCAGGCGGCGCGCACCCGCGATGAGGAGCGGGAGGCGCTGGAGAAGGTCGAGGCGGCCGTCGACGCGCTGGCCGAGGCCATCCAGGACCGCGAGGACATCGAGTCCGAGGCCCGCGAGGCCGACAGAGCCGTGACCGCGATCCTGCAGGCGGCCGCCGATCGGCGCGAGGGCGTGGCCAGGCTCTCCGGCGGCGTGGGCGCTGCGCGCTCGCGGGTCGAGGCCGCCGAGAACGAGCTCGAGCGCCTGCGCGGCACCGAGCAGCAGGCCGCACAGCGCCGCATGGGCGCGCTGAGCCAGGTGGAGGCGCTGCGGGCCGCCGCCGAGGAGGCCGCCGAGGCCTCGCGCCGGGCCGCGTCCGAGCGCGACGAGGCGGTCGAGGCCTTCGATGCCGCCCGCGAGCTGCACCGGCAGGCAGAGGCCGCGCGCACCGAGGCGGTGCGCGCGCACGACGCCCAGGCCGCTCGCGCCGAGACGCTGCGGGCCTCGGTGCGCCAGCCCGACGGCACCGAGGCCGTCAAAGCGCAGTCCGCCGATGCCGTGGTGGCCGCCGTGGCCGAGGTCCTCACGATCTCCGCAGGCTGGGAGCGTGCGCTCACGGCGGCCCTGGGTCCGCTGGCCGAGGCGCTCGCGGTGCGCTCGCACGCCGCCGCGGCAGGCATCCTCGAATCCCTGCGCCAGGCGGACGCCGGGCGCGTGCACATGCTCGTGGCGGGCGGTCCTGATGCACCGGTGTCACAGCTGCCGGACGAGATCCGCGGCTATGCGGGCGTCGTGCCTGCTGCCGAGGCCGTCGACGCGGGGATGGGCGCGGGGGAGGCGGCGGCCGTCGTCGTCCAGCGCGTGCGCGCGGAGCTGGCGGGGACGGTGCTGGTCTCGGACGCGGCCACCGCCGTGCGCCTGACCGGCGATCACCCGCAGGTGCGCGCCGTGACCCGCGACGGCGACGTCTTCGCCCCGAACAGCGCGTGGGGCGGTGCGCGCGAGGCCGCCGGCTCGCTGGAGATCCGGGCGCAGGCCGAGGCCGCCGAGGCCGAGCTGGCGTCGCTGCGGGACACGCTGGATCGGGCCACGGAGGCCGCCGGGTCGGCCGCCGCGGAGCGGGATCGGCTGCGTCCGCTGGCCGAGGCCGCCCGCAAGGCGGCACAGGAGGCCGAGAAGGCCGAGCGCGAGGCCTCCGGCGCATCGTCGCGCACCGAGGCCGTGCTGGACTCCGCGCAGGCCGAGTCCGATCGCTTCCAGCGCCAGGTGGCCCAGGCCCAGGACCAGGTGGCCGCGCATCAGCGCGCTCTCACGGAGGCGGTCACGCGGCTGGAGGCCGCCCAAGAGGACCACGACGACGACGAGTCCGAGCGCGCCCATCTGGAAGCCGTGGCGCGGCGGGACTCCTCGCAGCGCGAGGCGTCGCAGGCGCGGCAGGCCGAGACCGAGGCCCGGCTGGCCCTGCGCTCGCTCGAGGAGCAGGCCCGGGCCCTGGGCAATCGAGCGCATTCGCAGGAGCGCGCCGCGGCGACCGAGCGGCGCGCCCGGGAGGAGGCGGCCCGTCGCGCCGAGCGGCGCCGGCAGCAGGCCCGCAGCGCCCAGGCCGTGCTGGCCGCGGTGGGCCAGATCCTCGTGCGCATCGACGCCTCCGTGGAGCGCGCCGAGGCCGAGCGCCAGGACGCCGAGCAGATCCGCCAGCGCCTGGACGCCGAGCTGCAGGAGGTGCGCACCGCCAACGACGCCCTGGCCTCCCGGCTGGCCCAGCTCACCGACGAGGTGCACCGCGACGAGGTCGCCCGGGCTCAGAAGCGCGCGCGCATCGAGACCCTCGAGCAGCGCTCGCTGGACGAGCTCGGCCTGACGCCCGACGCCCTGATCGACAACTGCGGACCGCACCTGCCCATCCCGGACGCCGACGCGATCCTGGAGGCCTCGCAGCGCCGCGACGAGCGCGTCGCCGCCGCTGCTGCACGCCGTGAGCTGGAGGCCGAGCAGCACGGGATCACCCCGGAGGAGCTGGCGCAGGCGCAGGGGGCGCCGCAGCCGTCGTCGGGAACCTCGGATGCTGCGGACGTCGAGGATCCCCAGGAGTCCGACGACGAGCCCGCGGGCATCCCCTTCGTGCGGGAGCAGCAGGAGAAGCGCCTGGCCGCCGCGGAGCGGGACCTCGCGAAGCTCGGCAAGGTCAACCCGCTGGCCCTCGAGGAGTTCGCCGCGCTCGAGGAGCGGCACGCCTTCCTCTCGGAGCAGCTCGAGGACCTGCACCGCTCGCGGGCCGACCTGCGGCAGATCATCCGCGACGTCGACGAGCACGTGGAGCAGGTCTTCACCGAGGCCTGGCACGACGTCGAGCGCGAGTTCGTGACGGTCTTCGCGACGCTGTTCCCGGGCGGCGAGGGGCGGCTGCGGCTCACGGACCCGTCGGACATGCTCGGCACGGGCATCGACGTGGAGGCGCGCCCGGCCGGGAAGAAGATCAAGCGGCTGTCGCTGCTCTCGGGCGGCGAGCGGTCGCTGACGGCGATCGCGATGCTGGTGGCGATCTTCCGGGCCAGGCCCTCGCCGTTCTACATCATGGACGAGGTCGAGGCGGCCCTCGACGACCGGAACCTGGGCCGGCTGCTCACGATCTTCCAGCAGCTGCAGGAGACCTCCCAGCTGATCGTCATCACGCACCAGAAGCGCACGATGGAGATCGCCGATGCCGTCTACGGCGTGGCCATGCGCGACGGCGTCACCACCGTGCTGGGCCAGCGCCTGAAGGAGATGCGCTGAGCGGACCCGTCAGTCCTGGCCCTCGTCCTTGCGCACGCGGGGCACGGAGCCGGTGGGGACGGCCTCCACATCGGGGCGCCTGAGGGTGTCGGCGACGGGAGCCCAGGCCAGGGCGGCCACGGCCATCAGCGCGCCCGAGACCAGGAAGGCCGGGCCGAAGCCCGCAGCATCCACGAGCGCGCCGGCGAGGATCGGGCCCAGGATCTGCCCGGCGTCCTGGCTCATCTGGAACCGGGAGAGCACGGTGCCCCCGGATCGCTCGGGGCCGATGACGTCGGCCACCGCCGCCTGCTGGCCCGGGTTCAGGGTGCCCGAGCCCACGCCGGAGAGGAACGAGGCGGCGGCGAAGACCCACACGCTCTCGGTGAGCCCGATGACGGCCGTCATGACTCCGGCGAGCAGGAGGCCGCCGATCACGAGGGGCTTGCGGCCCATGGTGTCGGCGACGCGCCCGGAGAACATGAGCGCCAGCGCGGATCCTGCCGCGAACACCGTGAGAGCGATGCCGGACAGCGCGGGGCCCGCCCCGAACACGGCGGAGGCGATCAGCGGGATCAGCGCGACCCGGATGCCCATCGAGGTCCAGCCGTTGGCGAAGCCCGAGACCAGGGCCGCGCGGTAGGCGCCGAACCCCCAGGCCTCGCGGAACGTCATCCGCACCTGGTTCTTCTGGGCGCGGCGGTCGCTCAGGGACTCGGGGGAGATCAGCCGCAGCACGACGCCGGCGGCCAGCAGGATCGCCGCGCCGTAGATGATGAAGGGCGCCTGCATGCCCAGCCCGGCCAGCAGCCCGCCGATCACGGGCCCCAGGATGCCGCCGATCAGGAAGGTCGAGGCGTACATCCCCGAGATGCGCCCGCGCGAGTCCGGGGGAGCCAGCCGCACGATCAGCCCCATGGCCGAGACGGTGAACATCGTGGAGCCCAGCCCGCCGAGTCCGCGGAAGAGCAGCAGCTGCCAGTAGGTCTGGGCGAAGGCCGTGGCGAACGACGACAGCGCGACGATCACCAGCCCGATGATGTAGGTCCGGCGCTCTCCGATGGAGTCCAGGATCCGCCCGCCGGCGGGGGCGAAGATCAGCCGGCAGAACGCGAACGCGGACACCACGGCCGAGGCCGCCGCCACCCCGACGCCGAAGCTGGCCGCGTACTGCGGGAGCACGGGCGCCACGAGCCCGTAGCCGACCGCGATCGCGAACGCCGCGGCGATCAGCACGAGGATCTCGCGGGGGACGGGGGTCTTGGCGGGCTTCGGGGCGCGGGCGGAGGACGAGGAGGAGGCCATCACCCGCGCAGTCTAGGAGAGCCCTCGGACGGGGCAGGGCCCCCGGGGCGGGCGACCCCGAATCGTGGTGCAATGGGGCACGTGGACCAGATACTCGCTCAGATTCCCGTCTTCGTGTACGTGCTGATCGCCGTCGTGGTGCTGGCGCTGCTGGGCTTCGTGCTCCTGCGCGGCCCCAAGGCGCCCCCCGGCGGCTATGACTCGACCCGCGACGCCGACGACCCGGTCCCCGGGGCCCCCGACGGCTCCGAGGGCGGTGCGGCGTCCGGCGGCTCCGGCTCCGCGGCCCGGACCAGGACCCCGGAGCTGGACACCCCCGAGTCCGCCGGCTCCCGCATGGCGCGGCTGCGCGGCCGCCTGGCCAAGTCCAACAACGTGTTCGGCCGCGGGCTGCTCGCGCTGCTGTCGCGCGACGACATCGATCAGGACGTCTGGGACGAGATCGAAGAGACCCTGCTCATGGCGGATCTCGGCACCGATGCCTCGATGGAGCTCGTGGAGAACCTCCAGGTGCGGGTCAAGGCCGAGGGCACCCAGGATCCCCAGCACGTCCGGAGGATGCTGCGCGAGGAGCTGCTCAAGCTGGTCGACCCGGGCATGGACCGCTCGCTGGCCGTGACCCGCAAGGGCGAGACCCCCGCGGTGATGCTGGTCGTGGGCGTCAACGGCGTGGGCAAGACCACGACCGTGGGCAAGCTCGCCCGGGTGCTCGTGGCCGAGGACAAGGACGTCATGCTGGGCGCGGCCGACACGTTCCGCGCCGCGGCCGCCGATCAGCTGCAGACCTGGGGCAACCGCGTGGGGGTGCCCACGGTGCGCTCGGAGGTCGAGGGCGCGGATCCCGCGTCGGTGGCCTTCGACGCGGTGCGGACCGGGATCGACTCCGAGGTCGACGTCGTGATGATCGACACCGCCGGGCGCCTGCAGAACAAGGCCGGGCTGATGGACCAGCTCGGCAAGATCAAGCGCGTGGTCGGCAAGGCCGCCGAGGTCGACGAGGTCCTGCTCGTCATCGACGCCACGACCGGGCAGAACGGCATGACCCAGGCCAAGGTCTTCTCGGAGGCCGTGGACGTCACCGGCATCGTGCTGACCAAGCTCGACGGCACCGCCAAGGGCGGCATCGTGGTCGCGATCCAGCGCGAGCTGGGCGCCCCCGTGAAGCTCATCGGCCTGGGCGAGGGTCCCGACGACCTGGCGCCGTTCGACGCCGAGCAGTTCGTGGACGCCCTGCTCGAGTGAGCCTCCGGCCGCCCGCGCCCCGGCGGCGGATCGCATGACGGGCCCGGCCCCTCCCGCTCGCGGCGGAGGGGCCGGGCCCTTCGTCGTCCCCGCCGCGCGCCGAGGCGGCGGCAGGCATTGCTACCCTGGAGCACTGATCCCGTGCATGGCCCGCCATGCACCCTCGGGGGCGACGACGGCGCGAGCGCCCGGCCGCGCCGTCGTCGCACGGCCGCAGCGGCGCGCCCCCGGACCATCGAAGATCCACAGCGAGGACCACGTGTTCAACTCCCTCTCCGACCGCTTGACCGCGACGTTCAAGAACCTGCGCGGGAAGGGCAAGCTCTCCGAGGCCGATGTCGACGCCACCGTGCGCGAGATCCGCCGCGCCCTGCTCGACGCCGACGTCGCCGTGCCCGTGGTCCGCGAGTTCACCGCTGCGATCAAGGAGCGGGCGCTGTCGGCCGAGGTCAACGAGGCCCTCAACCCGGGCCAGCAGGTCGTCAAGATCGTCGACGAGCAGCTCCGGGAGATCCTGGGCGGGCAGACCCGCCGGATCCGCATGGCCAAGAGCGGACCCACGATCATCATGCTCGCGGGCCTGCAGGGCGCGGGCAAGACCACTCTGGCCGGCAAGCTGGGCCACTGGCTCAAGGGCCAGGGGCACCGCCCCCTGCTCGTGGCCTCCGACCTCCAGCGCCCGAACGCGGTGACCCAGCTGCAGGTCGTGGGCGAGCGGGCCGGGGTCCCCGTCTGGGCCCCGCACCCGGGCACGACCTCCGAGTCCGACGACCCCACGGGCGATCCCGTGGCCGTGGCCCGGGACGGCGTGGAGCACGCCCGCGCCAAGCTCTACGACGTCGTCATCGTGGACACCGCCGGCCGCCTGGGCGTCGATCAGCCGCTCATGCGCCAGGCCCGCGACATCCGCGACGCTGTCCAGCCCGACGAGGTCCTCTACGTCATCGACGCCATGATCGGCCAGGACGCGGTCCAGACCGCCCAGGCCTTCAACGAGGGCGTGGACTTCACGGGCGTGGTGCTCTCCAAGCTCGACGGCGACGCCCGCGGCGGCGCGGCCCTGTCGGTGGCCTCGGTGACCGGCAAGCCCATCATGTTCGCCTCGACCGGCGAGGGCGTGAAGGACTTCGAGCAGTTCCACCCGGACCGCATGGCCTCGCGCATCCTGGACATGGGCGATGTCATGACCCTGATCGAGCAGGCCGAGAAGACCTGGGATCAGGCCGAGGCCCAGAAGATGGCCAAGAAGTTCGCCGATCAGGAGGACTTCACCTTCGAGGACTTCCTGGCCCAGATGCAGCAGCTCAAGAAGATGGGCTCCATGAAGAAGCTGCTCGGCATGATGCCGGGCATGGCGGGCATGCGCGAGCAGCTCGAGAACTTCGACGAGTCCGCGCTGACCCGCATCGAGGCCATCATCCAGTCCATGACCCCGCACGAGCGCGTGGCCCCCAAGATCATGAACGGCTCGCGCCGCGCGCGCATCGCCAAGGGCTCGGGCGCCACGGTGCAGGAGGTCAACCAGCTCATGGAGCGGTTCGGCCAGGCCCAGAAGATGATGCGCAAGATGTCCCAGGGCAAAGGCATGCCGAACCTCGGCGCCATGGGCGGCGGCTCCCCGGGCATGGGCCCGCAGGGCGGCGGCAATCCGATGGCCGGCATGCAGGGGATGCAGGGCATGCAGGGGATGGGCGGCATGCAGGGCCTGCCCGGCGGCGCCGGCGGCGGCTCCAGGTCGTCCAAGGGCAAGGCCAAGAAGAAGGGCTCGCGCTCGGGCAACCCGGCCAAGCGCGCCCAGGAGGCCGCGGCCGCCCAGAACCGCAGCAAGACGCCCCAGGGATCGGCGTTCGGGCAGCAGAAGAGCGCCGAGCCGGATCTGAAGGATCTGCCCAAGGGCTTCGAGAAGTTCCTCAAGTGATCCCGCGCCCCTGACCGAAAGGCCTCCGATGTCCTCGTACCTGCCCGAGAACGAGCTCAAGGCGTTCATCGCCTCCCTCCCCACGCGCCGGCTGGCGTCCTCGGCGCTGATCCGCGATCCGCGCGGGCGCGTGCTCATCGTCGAGCCCAACTACAAGGACGGCTGGACGCTGCCCGGGGGCACGGTCGAGGCCGGCGAGGATCCCCGCACGGGGTGCTTCCGCGAGGTCGTCGAGGAGGTCGGGCTGCATCTGCCGGAGGGGCGGCTGCTCGTGGTCGCCCACGGCGTCGCCGCCGGCATCTGGGGCGATTCGGCCACGTTCCTCTACGACGGCGGCGTCATCCCCGAGGACACCGAGATCACGGTCCAGGAGGAGGAGCTGCTCAGCCACCGCTGGGCCGCCCCCGACGAGATCCTCGGCCTGCTGGGGGAGCGCATGGGGCGCATCATCCTCAGCGGCCTCGAGCAGCTCGAGACCGGGACGGTCTCGGAGTTCGTGCTCGACGGGCGCCGCTGAGGCTCTCGGCGGAATCCCGGGATGCGACCGGTGGGCCCAGGGGCCCGCGGGTAGCATGGCGCGCATGACCACCCCCTCTTCCGGACCCCAGAATCCTTCGTCCGCCGGACCCGACGGCCCCGGAGATCCCGGCGCGGCGCCCGGCGGCGGCTCCGGCGCGCCGTCCGGCCACGGCCGGTCCGCGCTGGACGGCTGGTCGGTGCTGCCGCTGGCCGTGCGCATCAGCGGGCGCACGTCCGTCCCCGACGTCGACGCCGCCGATCTGCTCGGCCCGGACACGCCGGAGGCCGACCCCGTGGGGGGCTTCGTGCCCACGGCCCAGGGCATCCGCAAGGTCCTCGGGCATCACCGCGCCGTCGCGGCCTCCGCCGAGGGGCCCGACTACCTGCAGATCGCCGTCCTGATCGACGAGGACGGCCGCGCCGCCACCGTCGGCGAGCACGGCGCGGTCGTGGCGGGCGAGGGCGTCGAGGAGATCGCCGCCTCGGTCCACCGCATCACCGGGCAGGTCCTGGAGCCGCAGCACCCCCGCCTGCGGCGGGCCCTGATCGTGCACGCCGACGCCCCCGAGATGCCGCTGCTGGCCAGCAGCGCGGGCGTGGGATTCCGCGCCGCGAGCCGCGACGGCTGGTCCGTGGTCGTGGCCGACGACGACGCCGCGTGGTGGGCCCTGCGCACCGGCATCACCGGAACGGCCGTCGCGCTGGCCTCCGACGGCGCGGCGCGCTCGCTCGAGGTCCTGCTCGACGGCGACGGCGTGGGACGCGCGGATGCGGCCCGGACGCAGTCGCCGGGGCGGGTCTCGGCGGAGGCCCCGGGCCCCGACTCGGGGGCGGCGTGCGGCCTGTCCTGGGTGCCCGCGTGGACCGCCGTGTCGATCGACGACGACGGCACCCCGGCGGCTCGCCTCACCCGCGAGGTGATCGAGCTGTGCGACGGGCAGACCCCGCAGGTCCACATCGAGTCCGTGGCCTCGGTCTTCGACCTCGATCCGGTGCAGACCACCCGGCTGCGCAACTACGTCGAGGGGGAGTCGTCCTCCCTGGTCCTGGAGTCGGTCCTGCAGCTGCTCGAGCTCCCGGTCCTGGGCGCCAAGATCGTCGAGGGGCAGAAGCCGCTCGAGGAGATCGAGGGGCTGCAGCGCTATGAGCCGGCGAGCGTCCGGGAGGCGCTGGTCCAGGGTCTCGCGCAGCAGCCCACGGGCGGGGGCAGCCTCTCCGCGCTGCAGGCCCGCCTGGCCAGGCACCCGGAGCTCCTGCTGGCCATCGCCGGCACGGAGACCGCCGCCGGCCTCGGGCTCGCGGCCCTGGCCCGCCGCGGCGGACGCGCAGGGAGGGTGCTCGGCTCGCTGTCGGGACTGGCGTTCGCCGATGCGGCCACGGTCTCGGCGCTCTACGCCGCCGTGCGCCGGCAGCGCCGCGGGCAGGGCGGCGCCCAGGACTGAACGGCGCCCGGCTCCGTCGCACGGCGGATCCGCAGGCCGCCCGCGGCCGATAGCCTGCCGGACGTGGACGACGACACTCGGAGGCAGAGGACCCGGCGCGGCGGGCCGCGCCCCGTCGAGCCGCGGCGATCGCTCGGCGAGCGCATCGACCGGCTGCTGACGGATCCGTCGGAGCCCGACTGGCGCCGGCCGCGCCCCGGGCCTGCGAGTCTGCGGGCCGACGTGCTCGGGGCCGCGGCCCTGCTGGGCCTGTCGATGCTGCTGCTGGCGCTCATCGAGAGCTTCGCCGGCACCGATGACGACAGCCCCCGCTGGCTCGGCTACCTGATGGTCGCCCTGCAGATCCTGCCGCTGGCCGCGCGCCGGCTGCGGCCCGGAGCGGTCATGGTCTGCAGCACGGCCGTGTACGTGACCGGCTACTACCTCGCGCCCCAGGCGGCGGGCCAGTCCGGCACCGTGCTCGGGCTCTACATCGCCGTCTACAGTCTCGTGGCATGGGGCCGATCCCGGCAGGCCGTTCGGGTGCTGGTGGTGCTGTTCGTCGTCTTCCTGCTCGTGTGGGTCGCGATCGACCTGGCGGTGACGAGCTCGTACTCGGAGATGGTCGAGGAGCTCGACTCCCAGGCCGGGCCGTTCGAGCCCATGACGGCCTTCTCGGTCTACACGTTCGCGATCAACGTCCTGGGCTTCGGCTTCACGATCCACCTCGGCCAGACGGCGTGGCGCTCGGCGCTGCGCGATTACCAGAACCGCGCGCAGGCCGAGCAGATCCGCTGCCAGTCCGAGCGCCTCGCCCGCCAGGCGGTCGTGGACGAGCGGCTGCGCATCGCCCGCGAGCTGCACGACGTGATCGCCCATCACGTCTCCGCGATCGGCATCCAGGCCGGCGCGGCCCGCAAGGTCCTGCGCCGGGATGCCGAGCTCGCCGAGGAGGCTCTGCGCACGGTCGAGGCCTCGAGCCGGCAGGCCGTCTCGGAGACGCGCCAGCTGCTCGGAGTCCTGCGCGAGGAGACCGGGCCCGAGGACGATCCGCCGGCAGGGGCGGCGGGCATCGCGGCCAGTCCGGGCCCGCGGCTCGACGACGTCGAGGAGCTCGTGGCCGAGCACGCCCGCCGCGGTCTGGAGGTCACCCTGACCTGGGCGCTGGCCGAGGACCTCGACCCGCAGGCCCTCCCGCCCGCGCTGAGCCTGTCGATGTACCGCTGCGTGCAGGAGGCGCTGTCCAATGTCGCGCGCCATTCCAGCGCGGTGCGCGCCGCCGTGGTGATCCGCTCGATCGGCTCCGCGGACGGCTCGGGGGAGTCGATCGAGCTCGAGGTGCTCGACGCGGGCCGGCCCCGCCCCGGCACGGCCGGCTCCGGGTTCGGTCTCACCGGGCTGCGGGAGCGCGTCCAGCTGCACGGCGGCAGCACCGAGATCGGCCCGCGCGAGCCCGGACCGGGTTGGCGCGTGCGGGCGAGGCTCCCCCTGGCGCGGACCGCGGACCGGCCCGAGCCGGGGACGGCCCGGGCGCGTCCCGAGCGGCCTTCGGCAGGAGTGAGAGGATCGAGGCCATGATCTCCGTGCTGCTGGCCGACGACCACGCCCTCGTGCGCTCCGGCTTCGCGATGGTCCTGTCCGTCGAGGAGGACATCGAGGTGCTCGGCCAGGCCGCGGACGGCGCGCAGGCCGTGGAGCGGGTCCGCGACGGAGACGTGGACATCGTGCTGATGGACGTGCAGATGCCCGTCATGGACGGCCTCGAGGCCACCCGGCGCATCGTGGCCGCCGGCGGGGCCAAGGTCATCATCCTGACGACCTTCGACCGCGACGACTACCTGTTCGAGGCGCTGCGCGCCGGGGCGTCGGGATTCCTGCTCAAGAACGCCGACCCCGATGCCCTGGTGGAGGCCGTGCGCTCGGTGGCCGAGGGCCACGCCCTGCTCGCCCCCGAGGCGACCGTCCGCGTCATCCGGCGCTGGGCGGCCTGGGATGCCCGCGGCAAGGAGCCGGCGCGCGGTGCCGCCGCCCCGGGGACTCCGGAGGCCCCGGGGCCCGCGGCGACCGGAGGACCGCGGTCCCACCCGGAGCACGACCGGATCCTGGGCAGCCTCACCGAGCGCGAGTCCGAGA
Source organism: Kocuria palustris (assembly GCF_007666205.1). Taxonomy (GTDB): domain Bacteria; phylum Actinomycetota; class Actinomycetes; order Actinomycetales; family Micrococcaceae; genus Kocuria; species Kocuria palustris_A. Next base: position 200,329 of record NZ_VDOR01000003.1, on the reverse strand, counting down.
TCCTGATCCTGATGGCCGACGGCCTGTCGAACGCCGAGATCGCCCAGCGGCTCGTCGTCGGGGCCGCCACGGTCAAGACGCACGTGTCCAACGTGCTGGCCAAGACGGGCAGCCGGGATCGGGTGCAGGCGGTCGTGTTCGCGCACCGGGCCGGGGTGGCCGACCGCGGCTGAGCAGGGCTCGTCGGCTCCGCCCCGCGGGGGAGCGGGAGCCTGCCGCGGGAGCCGGGGCCGGTGGCGGATCAGCCCCTGGGCGGAGGCCTCGGGCCCCGGGCGCTCCTAGCCTGGGAGCAGACCGGCCGCGGGATCCCCGCGGCGCCGCACAGAGACCGGGGGCCCGATGTGAGCACCGCGCACCGCCCATCTGATCCGGCCGCGGAGGCGCGCACTGCCGCCCCGGACCGGACCGCCACCTACTCCCCGCCGCGGACGGGGCACCGGCTGGAGGTGCGCGGGCTGACCCGCACCTTCGGGCAGAAGAGGGCCGTCGACGACGTGGGCTTCACGGTCGAGCCCGGCGGGATGACCGGCTTCATCGGCGCCAACGGCGCCGGCAAGACCACGACCATGCGCATGATGATGGGCGTGCTGCGCATCCACGGCGGCGAGGTGCTGTGGGACGGCCGACCGATCACGGCGGCGGATCGCGCCGGCTTCGGCTACATGCCCGAGGAGCGGGGCCTGTACCCCAAGCAGGGGATCCTGGACCAGCTCGGCTACCTCGGCCAGCTCCACGGCATGCAGCGCAGCGAGGCGCTGCGAGAGGCCGGCGAGCTGCTCGAGCGCTTCGACCTCGCCGATCGCGCCAAGGACAGGCTCGAGACGCTGTCGCTCGGCAATCAGCAGCGCGTCCAGGTGGCAGCGGCCCTGCTGCACCGCCCCGATGCGCTGATCCTGGACGAGCCGTTCTCCGGGCTGGACCCGGCGGCCGTCGACTCGATGGTGGATCTGCTGCGCGAGCACATGGCCCGCGGCGTGCCCGTCCTGTTCTCCTCGCACCAGCTCGACCTCGTCGACCGGCTGTGCGACTCCATGGTCATCCTCGCGGACGGCCGCGTGCTCGAGCACGGCACCGCCGAGCAGCTGCGGGCCGCGCGTCCGCTGAGCCACCTGCTGCGCTGCAGCCAGGACGTCGGCTGGGTGCGCGAGGTCCCCGGCGTCCGGGTCGAGGACCTCGACGGCAGCCGCGCGACCGTCCGGCTCGACGACGACCGGGCGCGCACCGAGCTGCTGGGCCGGGCGCTCGAGCGCGGTCTCCTGGAGTTCACCGACCTGGCTCCCTCCCTGTCCGAGATCTACCGCGAGGTGACCCGATGAGCCCCCGGACCCCTGAGACCGCGTCCCCGCAGACCGCTTCGCAGCAGAGCGGCGAGCCCGCGCCCGCCCCGGAGCAGCGGGCCGTGCAGCGGCCCTGGCTGGTCGTGCTGCTGCGCGAGCTCGGCGTGAAGGCCCGCGACCGCTCCGTGCTGATCTCGACCGCCGTGACGCTCGCGCTGATCGTCGGCGGGCTGGTGCTGTCCTCGGTCCTCTCCGAGCGCAGCGCCGGGACCGCCTACGACCTGGCGGCCGTCGGCGACGGGGCCGCCGCCATGGCCGAGGCCGCCGAGCAGAGCCTGGGCGACGAGGACACGGTCGAGGCCCGGGAGGCCTCACGGGCCGAGGCCGAGGGGCTGCTGGCCGACGACGAGGTCGATGCGGCCCTGGTCCACGAGGACGGCTCCTGGCTCCTGCTCGGCGGCGACGAGCTGAGCGGGACGCTCGAGCAGGCGGTCACGCAGTCGGTGTCCGCGGCGACCATCGGGCAGAACGCACAGGCCGCGGGGACCTCGATGGAGGAGCTCTCCCGGGGCTCCGAGGTGCGCGTCGAGCACCTCGGCGGGGAGGACCGCGCGGCGGCCTCGTTCATCCTGCGCTACGCCTTCGCCTTCCTCTTCTACATGGCCGCCATCATGTTCGGCGTGGCGATCGCCAACTCGGTCCTCGAGGAGAAGCAGAACCGGGTCGTCGAGATCCTGGCCACGGCGATCCCGGTGCGCCAGATCCTCTACGGGAAGGTGCTCGGCAACTGCGTCATGGCCTTCGTGCAGATGGGCCTCTACGCCGGCGTCGGCCTGCTCGTCGCCACGGCGCTCGGCCTGAGCGACGGGCTCGGCTGGGCGATGTCCGCCTCGGGGTGGTTCATCGCGTTCTTCGTCGTGGGCTTCGCCGCCCAGGCCGCCATCTGGGCGGCCCTCGGCTCGCTGGCCTCGCGCAGCGAGGACCTCAGCACGTCCATGACGCCCATCATGACCGTGCTCGTCGCGGCCATGATGGTGGGCATGTTCGCGAGCGGGCCCTGGCTGGCGATCGCCTCCTACATCCCCATCATGTCCTCGATCGCCATGCCGGTCCGTCTGCTCGAGGGCGAGGCCGCTGCCTGGGAGCCCATCGCCTCCCTTGCGGTGTGCCTGGTCTTCGGGTGGGTCATGCTGCGGATCGGGGAGAAGGTCTACCAGCGCGCCGTGTTCCAGGGCGGCCGCTCGCTCTCGTGGCGCCAGGCCCTGCAGCTCGAGGACTGAGCGGGGGCTCTCGGGAGCCGCGCGCACGGTGAGCAGGATCGCACGGCGGGCCGCGCCGTCGTCGGGGGCCGTGCTTGACAGGTCTGGCACAATAGCGGGGTACCCGAATCGGTCGGACCCTCTCTCCGTCCGGATTCGCGTCCACAGGGTGCACCCACAGATCGGCCCGCCCCACGGGAGCGTGACCGGTGCGCCCGTCTCTGAACACCAAGGAGAGATTGCACAAGTGGCAGTCAAGATTCGTCTGAAGCGCATGGGCAAGATCCGCGATCCGCGCTACCGCGTCGTGGTCGTGGACTCCCGCAAGAAGCGCGATGGCCGCGTGATCGAGGAGGTCGGCATCTACCAGCCGACCGAGAACCCCTCGCTCATCCGCATCACCTCGGACCGCGTCCAGTACTGGCTCGGCGTCGGCGCGCAGCCGTCCGAGACCGTCATGGCGCTGCTCAAGGTCACCGGCGACTGGCAGAAGTTCAAGGGCCTGCCGGGCTCCGAGGGCACGCTGAAGCAGCCCAAGGCCAAGGCCGAGTTCGTGGCCGAGGACAAGGGATCGGTCATCATCCCCGAGGCGATCACCCCCAAGGTCGAGCAGACCGAGGACTCCGGCGAGGCCGAGTCCGCGGAGGCTCCGGCCGAGGGCGCCGCGGAGGAGACCGCCGAGGCCGAGAAGGCCGAGTGACCATGCTCGCCGACGCGTTGGAGCACCTCGTCCGCGGCATCGTGGACAACCCGGAGGACGTCGACGTCAGCGCCAAGAACGGCCGGCGGGGGGAGACCCTCGAGGTGCGCGTGCACCCGGACGATCTCGGCCGCGTGATCGGGCGCCACGGCCGCACGGCGGCTTCGCTGCGCACCGTGATCAGCGCCCTGTCGGACTCCGAGGGCGTCCGGGTCGACGTCGTCGACACCGACCGCCGACGCTGAGGCGAGCGGGTCATCCGACCCTGCACGACGCGTCGTGCCGCACTGCGGCCCCCGCCCCCCCCCCCGGGGGGGGGGGCGGGGGGGGGCCCCCCCCCCCCCCCCCCCCCGGGGGGGGGGGGGGGGGGGG
>NZ_VDOR01000003.1:166794-196714 GCF_007666205.1 Kocuria palustris | reverse complement strand
CCCCCCCCCCCCCCCCCCCGGGCCGCCCCCCCCCCCCCCCCCCCCCCCCGGGGGGGGCGGGGGGGCCGTCGTCGTCCCCGCCCCCGCCGCTCTCGCGGGTCGGGGCGCGGTGGACGACGCATCTCCCACCAGAGCCACCCCTGTGAGCAAGGAGCCCACCGTGAAGGTCCAGGTCGCCCGCATCGGCAAGCCGCACGGCATCCGCGGCGAAGTCACCGTCCAGCTCTTCACCGATGACCCCGAGGGCCGCTGCGCCCCGGGCGCGGTGCTGCAGCTCGAGGCCGCAACCGAGCAGGCGGCCCGCCTGGCTCCCACCGGCGCCCTGGAGGTGGCCTCTGCTCGCTGGAACAAGTCCGTGATGGTGCTGGGCTTCACCGCGGTCCGCGACCGCAATGCCGCGGAGCTGCTGCGCGGCAGCCGCCTGTGGGTCGATTCCGAGGAGGACGACGAGGACGACGACGCCTGGTACGAGCACGAGCTGGCGGGCCTGGCCGTCGTCCTCGATGCGCAGCTGCGCGCGGCGGCGGATGCCGGACGGGAGCCCGACCCGATCGGGACCGTCACCGGGCTGCGGACCCTTCCCGCCCAGGACCTGCTCGAGATCGAGCTGTCCGACGGGAAGGAGGGCCTCGTGCCGTTCGTCGAGCAGATCGTGCTCGAGGTGGACGTCGAGCACGGCCGCGTGGTCCTGGACCCGCCGCCGGGGCTGCTCGAGCTCGGCTCCGGGCAGGACGAGGCGGAGCGGGCCGCCGAGACGGGCGAGCCCGCGGACCTCGGGGACCTCGAGCTGCCCGATCCGGCACAGGGGCAGGGGGAGCGCTGATGCGCCTGGACGTCATCAGCATCTTCCCGGAGTACCTCGCGGCGCTGGATCTGTCCCTGATCGGCAAGGCGCGCCGCGACGGGCTGCTGGAGCTGACCGTGACCGACCTGCGCGAGGTCACGACCGACCGGCATCGCACGGTCGACGACACCCCGTACGGCGGCGGGGCCGGCATGGTCATGCAGCCGGAGCCGTGGGCGCGGGCTCTCGAGGGCGTGCTCGACGCGGCCTCGAGCGCATCGGCGCCGGAGGCCGCCGCCGATCCCTCCCCGGACGTCGCCGCGTCCCCGGACGTCGATCCGCCGGCTCGCGAGCGCCCCGTGCTCATCGTGCCCTCGCCGGCCGGCGAGGTCTTCCGGCAGTCCACCGCCGCCGAGCTCGCGCAGCGGGAGCACCTGGTCTTCGCCTGCGGGCGCTACGAGGGCATCGACGAGCGCGTCATCGACTGGGCCCGCGACCGGTTCGAGGTCCGCCCGATGTCCCTGGGCGACTACGTGCTCAACGGGGGAGAGGTCGCCGTGCTCGCCATGGTCGAGGCCATCGCCCGGCTCGTGCCCGGCGTGATCGGCAATCCCGAGTCCCTCGTGGAGGAGTCCCACTCCGACGGGCTGCTCGAGTACCCCGTGTACACCAAGCCCGCCCTGTGGCGGGAGCGCCCCATCCCGGAGGTCCTGCTCTCCGGGCACCACGCGCGGATCTCGCGCTGGCGCCGCGACGAGCAGCTGCGCCGCACCGCCGAGCGGCGCCCCGACCTGCTCGCGCAGCTGGATCCCTCCGCCCTGGATGCGCACGACCGGGCCGTGCTGGCGGAGCTGGGCCGGGAGCCCGGCGCGACGCCGTGATCTGCGGCGCAGGCGCCGCTCCGGCGTGAGAACCGGTGCCCGCTGTGGCATAATGGCTCCTCGCGTGTGCGCTGGGCACGCCCCTGCCGCAGGGGGGAGAGCGACCGACACAGCGCACGCACCGCACGATCCCAGCTCAGGCGATCGGCGGACCTTCTGACGCGCGGCACGCGAAGCCCGGCGGATCACTGCCGAGGTCAGCGCTGTGCCGGAAGACCCACGTGGGCAGCCTGCGGTGTCCACCAGGAGAATGATCATGAACATCCTCGACGATCTCGATGCCAAGTCCCTGCGCAGCGACATCCCCGAGTTCTGGCCGGGCGACACCCTGAACGTCCACGTCAACATCATCGAGGGCAACCGCTCCCGAGTGCAGGTCTTCAAGGGCTTCGTCGTCGGCCGCCAGGGCCGGGGCGTGCGCGAGACGTTCACCGTCCGCAAGGTCTCCTTCGGCGTCGGCGTGGAGCGCACCTTCCCGGTGCACTCGCCGGTCATCGACAAGATCGAGGTCCTGACCCGCGGCGACGTCCGCCGCGCGAAGCTCTACTACATGCGCGATCGCCACGGCAAGGCCGCTCGCATCCGCGAGAAGCGTTGATCACCGCCCCGACAGCGCACCGGCCCCGACGGGCCGCGGGCGCGGCGGGGAGCCGCTCGATTGGGTGAGCGCAGCCCGCACGAGGACCCGGCTCCGGCCGGGTCCTCGTCGTCTCCGCCTCGTTCGGGCTCGACTGCGGCCCCTCCGGCCGCAGCGAGCCGCCGGCCGCTCCTGGACCGGTGGAGCCGAGGATGGCGGCTCGTCGTGGCCGCCGCGGTCGCGGCGCTGGCCGTGCTGATCGGCCTGCGCACCTGGGTGGTCGACATCTACTACGTCGGCTCGGAGTCCATGCAGCCGACGATCGAGCCGGGGGACCGGCTGCTGGTCGATCAGACGGCCGATCCGCAGGACCTGCAGCGCGGCGACCTCGTGGTCTTCGACGGGCGCGGCTCCTTCGCCCCCGTCGACGAGGATCCGCCCCTGGTGGATGCAGGCCAGCGCCTGGCCGCCTGGATCGGGGTGCGCCCCACGGACCACGTCTTCGTGAAGCGGGTCATCGGCCTGCCCGGCGACACGGTCGCCTGCTGCGATGCCGACGGGCGGGTGACGGTGGACGGGGAGCCGCTGGACGAGCCCTACCTCTTCCCGGGCGACATCCCGAGCGAGACGGAGTTCGAGGTCGTCGTGCCCGAGGACCGGCTGTGGCTGCTGGGAGATCACCGCTCGGTCTCCGTGGATTCGCGCTCGCTGCTCGGCGCACCGGGCGGAGGGCTCGTCCGGGCGGATAGAGTGCTCGGGACGCCGGAGGCCATCGTCTGGCCGCCCGACCGAGACCTCCCCTGATCCACCCGCCGTCGCACGGCCCGCGCGCCGCAGGAGAAGCGACGGCCCGCCCCGGAAGGAAGCACCGCTCGTGAGCGAAGACTCCGCCTCGACCACCCCCGCAGAGGCAGCGGATCGCGGCTCGTCGGCCGCAGGCGGCGGCTCCTCGGGCGGCGGCATCGTCAAGGAGGTGCTGATCACCATCGCGGTGGTCCTGCTGATCTCCTTCCTGCTCAAGACCTTCCTGTTCCGGCTCTTCTACATCCCCTCCGGCTCCATGGAGAACACCCTGCAGCTGCAGGACAAGATCGGCGTCAATGTGGCGGAGCCCTGGCTCGGGCCGCTCGAGCGCGGGGACATCGCGGTCTTCGAGGACACGCAGGGCTGGCTGCCGGAGTCCCAGATGCAGTCCGGACCCGTGCGCCAGGGCCTCGAGTTCGTCGGGCTCGCCCCGGACCGCTCGACCCAGTACCTCATCAAGCGCGTCATCGGGACCGAGGGCGACACGGTCGCGTGCTGCAGCGCCGACGGGCAGGTCACCGTCAACGGCGAGCCCCTGGACGAGCCCTATCTCTTCGAGGGCGACGTCCCGTCCGAGATCCCCTTCGAGGTCACCGTCCCGGAGGACAGCTACTTCGTGCTGGGCGATCATCGCTCCGCCTCCGCCGACTCGCGGTACCACATCGAGCAGGGGACCGAGTTCGTCGACCACGACGACGTCGTCGGCTCCGCCTTCACCATCCTGTGGCCGATGGACCGCTGGGAGTGGCTGTCCAACCCCTCGGACACCTTCGCCGATATCCCCGAGCCGTCGCAGGAGGCCGCCGGGAGCGGGCAGTGACCAGCCGCTCCGATGATCGCCCCGAGCCGCGCGACGCGGAGGAGGCGGCGCTGCCGCGGCAGTGGGAGGACCTGCCCGAGGCCCCGGTCGTGCGCGCCGACGGCGTGCCCATGTACCGGCGCCGCACCGGACGGCGCGTCCGCGGCGCCGACGGCTCGCAGCCGGCCCGCAGCAGGGCGGCCCAGTCCGCCCGGGACGCGGGCACCGTGCTCACCGCGGCCCTGCTGATCGCCTTCGTCTCGCAGCACGTGCTGGTCAGCGGATACCAGGTGACGGACGACGCGATGGAGCCCACCCTGCGCCCGGGGGACCGGGTCTTCGCCAACGTCCTCGACCTGACCGTCTCGGACGCCGACCGCGGTCAGATCATCGTCTACGAGCGGCCCGACACCTGGCATCCGGACGACCGGGCCGCGCAGGACCAGCCGAGCGCCGCCCTGCGGGCGCTGTCGTTCTTCGGCCTCGTCGCCGACAGCTCGACCGAGCACGACGTCAAGCGGGTCGTCGGCGTGGGCGGGGATCGGGTGTCCTGCTGCGATGCGCAGGGGCGGATCATGGTCAACGAGGTCCCGATCGACGAGGCGGGGGCCTACCTGTATCCCGGCGAGATCGCCTCCGACATCCCGTTCGACGTCATCGTGCCCGACGACCACTACTTCGTGCTCGGCGACTACCGGTCCGTCTCCAGCGACTCCCGGCACCGGCTGCTGACCGACCAGGCCTTCGTCAGCCACGAGCAGGTCCACGGCTCCGCCTTCGTGGTCGGGTGGCCGCTGCAGCGCATGGGCCCCATCTCCGACGGCTCCGACATCTTCGGCGACGATCTCGCCGCCCTGGCACCGAGGCCCCCGTGGCAGTGAGCGCGGCACCCACGCTCGACCTGGAGCGCAGCCTCCTGCACGGTCACCCCGGCGGCAGGGCCGGCAGCGCCGGCCGCTCCGTCGAGGACCAGGGCGAGGGGCCGGTGCGGATCGCCGGGATGGACGAGGTCGGACGCGGGGCGCTGGCGGGCCCGGTCGCGGTCGGGGCCGTCGTCGTCGACCGCGGAACACGCCCGGCACCGGCCGAGGTCCGGGACTCGAAGCTGCTGCGCCCGGGTGTGCGCGAGGCCCTCGTGCCGCAGATCCGCGGCTGGGCCCGGGCGTCGGCGGTGGGCATGGCCTCGGCCGCGGAGATCGATGCCGCGGGCATCGTGGGCGCCCTGCGCCTGGCGGGCCGACGCGCGCTGGCGGGTCTGGGGGAGGGAGCGCGGCCCGACCTGGTCCTGCTCGACGGCTCGCACGACTGGCTCTCGGCCCCGGCTGATCTGCTGGCCCTGGCGGCACCGGCGGGGGTCGAGCACGCCCCGGAGTGGGACGGGCCCGTGCACACCGTCGTGAAGGGCGATATGACGTGCGCCTCGATCGCCGCGGCCTCCGTGCTGGCCAAGGTCGCGCGCGACGCGCTCATGACCGCGCTCGATGCCGAGCACCCCGCCTACGGCTGGGCGAGCAACAAGGGCTACGGCGCGGCTGCCCACCGCGCGGCCCTGGCCGAGCACGGAGCGAGCGATCAGCACCGCCGCAGCTGGAACCTGCGCCTGCCCCCGCAGGGCTGAGCCCGTTCGTCCACAGACCGCTGGGACGCCGCCCATCCCGTTCGCCCGGGGCCGCACGCTCGTCCTCGGGCGCCCGTCCCGAGCGGCGCCCGTCGAGGGAGCGGGGGCGATCATGGTGCGGGATCGGGAGGGCGAGCAGGCCGCGGCGACGAGGCCGGGGCCGCGCGGTGCCCGGCTGCTGGCCGGCGACCGAGGGGAGGCCCTGGCGCGCGCCTTCCTGGAGCGGGCCGGAGCGGTCGTCGTGGCGCAGAACTGGCGCGCCCGGCCCACGGTCGACGGGGTGCGCGGCGAGCTCGACCTGGTGGCCGTGGTCGACGGCGTGGTCGTGGGGGTCGAGGTCAAGGCGCGCTCCTCGACGGCCTACGGCCACCCCCTCGAATCGATCGATCGGCGGAAGCTCGACCGCCTGCATCGGCTGCTGGCCGCGTGGGCCCGCCGACAGGGGCTGGAGCGCATGCCGCGCCGGATCGATGCCGTGGCGATCCTGCCTGCTCCGTCCGGCCGCGGGGCAGGCTCGACGCCGTCCGGCCCCGGAACCGGCCCGGGGTCGTCCACCGTCGGGCGGGTGCGCATCGAGCATCGCCGCGGTCTGATCTGAGGCCGGCACCGCAGCTCATGACGGCCTGCCGTGGGGACCGGCAGGCCGTGCCGGCCGCTGCGCCCCCGCGGGGGCACGGGATGCCCCGGCTCCACACCCCGCTGCTCCGCGGGCGAGCACTGCCCGGTCCTCCACCCGCATCCCGGCGGCCCCGGCGACGGTCGCGGGCGGGGGCAGAGTGCGGGCCGTGGCCCTCGGTCCTCGGGGGCCCCGTGGACGGGGGTGGGGGATGACCGCCAGGTATGCGCGGGCGCTGTCGGTGGCGCTGGTGGGTCTCGAGGGCACGGTCGTGGAGGTCGAGACGGACATCGGCTCGCAGATCCCGGCGTTCACGATCCTCGGGCTGCCGGATGCCTCGGTGCAGGAGTCGCGGGACCGGGTCCGCTCGGCCGCGCGCAATGCCGGGATCGCGCTGAGTCCGCGACGGATCACGGTGAACCTCTCGCCGGCCACGCTGCCCAAGCGCGGCAGCGGCTTCGACCTGGCCATCGCGGTCTCCGCCCTGGAGGCCGATGGTCGCCTCCGGGCGCCGCGGGACGTGGTGTACCTGGCGGAGCTGTCGCTGGACGGGGCCCTGCGACCGGTGCGCGGCGTGCTGCCGTCGGTGCTGGCCGCCGTGCGGGCGGGATGCGACCGGGTGGTCGTGGCCTCAGCCAATGCGGAGGAGGCCGGCCTGGTGGCCGGCGCGCACGTGCGCTCGTACGAGTGCCTGGCGGACGTGGTGGCCGACTTCGGGGCGGATCCGCGGGAGCTGCGCCGGCCGTCATCGCTCGGTCCCGGTGCTGCCGCGGTCCGGGCCGAGGCCGCCCCGGAGCCCGCGCCGCCGGATCTGGCCGACGTCGCCGGGCAGGCCGAGGCGCGCACCGCCCTGGAGATCGCGGCGGCCGGGGCCCATCATCTGCTGCTGAGCGGACCGCCGGGGGCGGGCAAGTCGATGCTCGCAGCGCGCCTGCCGGGACTGCTGCCGGATCTCGACGACGATGCGGCCACCGAGGTCACCGCCGTGCGCTCCCTGGAGCCCCGGGCGGCATCGCTTCGACGCCTGATCCGGCGCCCGCCGTTCGAGAGCCCGCATCATTCGGCATCGGCGGCCGCGCTGCTCGGGGGCGGCTCGGGCATCCCGCGTCCCGGCGCGGTCTCCCGAGCCCACCGAGGGGTCCTGTTCCTGGACGAGGCGCCCGAGTTCGACCGCGGCGTGCTCGATGCCCTGCGCCAGCCGCTGGAGACCGGCGACGTGCGCATCGACCGCTCTGCGGCCAGCGCACGCTATCCGGCCCGCTTCCAGCTCGTGCTCGCCGCGAACCCCTGCCCGTGCGGACGCGCCTCCGGCAAGGGCCATGACTGCCGATGCACGCCCCGGGAGCGGCGCGCGTACTTCGGCAGGCTCTCCGGTCCGCTGCTCGACCGGGTGGACCTGCGCATCCAGGTGCCCGCCGTGAGCTACGCCGAGCTCACGGCGGGCGCGGCGGGGGAGCCGAGCGCCGTCGTCGCCGCACGGGTGGCCGCGGCTCGGAAGCTGCAGGCAGCTCGCCTGCGCCCCTTCGGCCTGCGCACGAACGCCGAGCTGTCCTCGGCGCTGCTCAGCGGGGCCCTGCGCAGCGGCCCCGCCGTGACCGCGGGGCTCGAGCGGGAGATGGAGCGCGGCGCCCTCACGGCACGGGGCATGCACCGCGTGCTCCGGGTGGCCTGGACCCTGGCCGATCTGGACGGCCGTGACGGCCCGGACGGAGACGACGTCGACACCGCGCTCTACTTTCGCTCGAGCGGCCTCGCATGAGGCCCGCGGCCGGCCGGAGCCCGCAGGACCCCTCAGCACGGATCAGGAGACCGACATGACCTCGGAGAACCAGCTCAGGATCCGCCAGGCGCGGATCGCCCTCGGCCGGGTGATCGACCCCCGCGACACGATCGGCCACGTCCTCATCGCCGCCCTCGGCCCGGTCAGCGCTTGGGAGGTCGTGTCCGGGGCGCGCGGCCTCGACCCCGACGAGAGCCGCGCGCTGTCGCGGGCCGTGGACGAGGCGGCGGGCCAGGTGCTCGGAACCCTGACCACGGCGACGCAGAGGTGGGCCGCCCGCGCGGCCGTGACGGATGCCGAGGCCGATCGGGCCGCCGCGGAAGAGGTCGGGGCCTGGCTGTGCATTCCCGAGGACGACGACTGGCCGGCGGCCCTGGACCTGCTGGGCCTGCAGAGCCCCGTGTGCCTGTGGGGTCGGGGGATCCGCCGCGGCCTGCGACAGTGGCCGTGCGAGGCGGTCGCCGTCGTGGGTTCGCGCGACGTGACCGCCTACGGCCGCAGCGTGACCTTCGACCTGGCCGGGGCGCTGGCCGCCCGCGGCCGCACGATCATCTCCGGCGGGGCCTACGGCGTCGACGAGGCGGCGCACCGGGCCGGGCTGGCCGCGGGGATCTCGGCGGTGCCCACGATCGCCGTGATGGCCGGGGGAGTGGACCGTCTCTACCCCCGCGGGAACCAGGAGCTGCTGGAGCGCATCGCCGTCGAGGGGACGATCCTCTCCGAGTCCCCGCCCGGCACCATGCCCGCCCGGTACCGGTTCCTGGACCGCAACCGGCTGATCGCGGCGCTGTCGGCGGGCACCGTGATCACCGAATCCCGGTGGCGATCCGGAGCCCAGAGCACGGCGCACCACGCGAATCTGCTCTCCAAGCCCGTCGGCGCTGTGCCCGGGAGCATCCACTCCGCCGCCTCGGCCGGCTGCCACCGCCTGATCAGGGAGGGCGCGGCCGTGCTCGTCACCGACGTCGACGAGGTGCTGTCGCTGCTCGGCCCGCTGGATCCGATGACGGAGCCGGCTCCGGCGCAGCAGCTGCAGATCTTCGACGGGCTCAGCCGGCAGGACCGCATGCTGGCCGACGCCCTGCCCGTGACGCACGCAGCGAGCATCGACGCGCTCGCGGCCACCAGCGGGCTGCCCGTGCGCAGCCTGCTGGGGGCTCTGCGGCGCCTCGAGCGCGACGGCCTGGCCCGGGAGCAGGACGGCCTCTGGCGACGGCCCCGCACGCGGTGAGCCCCCCGAGCCGCACACGGCTGCGGCGTAGGATCGGGGCATGCCAGCTCCCCGCCCCGATGCGCATTCCGGGCCCCGGACGGGTCGCGGAGCCGGCCCGGCGCCGGCTCCGACACGGGCTGAACCCGCTTTCGATCCGTCGGAGGATCGGGTGCTCGAGGACTTCGCCGAGCACCTGCATCTGGAGCGCTCCCGCAGCCGGGCCACCGTCGTCGCGTACACGGCCGACGTGCGGCGGCTCCTGGGCTTCGCCCGCGAGCAGGGGGCCGGCCTGGCCGAGATCGACCTGCCCGTCCTGCGCGGCTGGCTCGCGGCCCAGCACGAGCACGGGGCCTCGGCCTCGACCATGGCCCGGCGCACGTCGGCCCTGCGGACCTTCTTCGGCTGGACCGCGTCCACCGGCCGCACGCCCGGGGACCCCACGCTGCGGCTGGGCGCACCCCGCCGCGCAGCGCATCTGCCGGACGTGGTCGGCGCCGGGGATCTGAGCGAGATCGCCGAGGGGCTCGCGGCCCGGGCCGCGGACGCCGATCGGAGTCCGGAGCAACGGGCCCTGGCCGCCCGCGATCGCCTCGTGATCGAGCTGCTGTGGGCCACCGGGGTGCGGGTCGCCGAGCTGGCGGGCCTGGACGTCGACGACGTCGATCGGCAGCGGCGCACGCTGCGGGTCATCGGCAAGGGGGACAAGCAGCGGGTCGTCCCGTACGGCGGACCGGCCGCCGACGCCCTCGAGCTGTGGCTGCGTCAGCGCGGGATCCTGAGCACGGGAGCAGGCGGCCCCGCCCTGCTGCTCGGCGCCCGCGGCGGACGGATGGGCACCCGGCAGATCCGCGGCGTGGTCGACCGCGAGCTCGCCGCCCGGCCCGACGTCGCCGCCCGCGGCCCCCACGCGCTGCGCCACTCGGCCGCGACCCACCTGCTCGACGGCGGCGCGGATCTGCGCAGCGTCCAGGAGCTGCTGGGCCACGAGTCCGTGGCGACCACCCAGATCTACACGCATGTCTCGGTCGACCGCCTGGGCGCGGCGTTCCGGCAGGCCCACCCCCGCGCCTGACGGCCCGGTCCGCCGGCTCGACCACCGCGCCTCGTCGATGCTGCCGACCCCGACCCCGAGACGGCGACCCCGGCGTCGCTGGATCCGGGCCCGGCGCCTCACCCAGGAGGCCTTGTGACGTCGGAGCGCGCCGTACACTCCGCCCCGGAGTTGACGACAGAGTCATGGATCGAGAAAGATGAGACTGCTCCATGGTCGGCTGGCCTCGAATCCATCCCGGCCCCGGAGCACAGCAGGACTGCAGGACGGACAACTGCATCGCGGGACGGCGCGGAGGCCTCGAATCCTCCGCATCGCACCGCATCGACGGGCGCGGGCCGCGAGCCCAGGTCGCTCCTGAAGGTCGTGAAGGTCGTTGGGGAAGACGCACCTACACGTCGGAGGGACACGTCATGTCGTCAACGATCACGCGGGGAGTGCTGCACATCCACTCCGCCCCGCAGGCGCTGTGCCCTCATATCCAGTGGGCGCTCGAGGCGCTCTCGCAGGGACGCACCGCGCTGGACTGGACCGCCCAGGACGCGGAGCCCGGTTCCCTGCGCGCCGAACTCACCTGGGCCGGTCCGGTCGGGACCGGCGCGCTGATGGCCTCTGCCCTGCGCACGCTGGGTCGGCTGCGCTTCGAGATCACCGAGGAGCCCTCGCCCGGCGCGGACGGCTCCCGCTGGTCCTTCACCCCGGACCTCGGCGTCTTCCACGCCACGACCGATGCCGCGGGCAACGTGGTGGTCTGCGAGGACCGCATCCGCTACGCCTTCGAGAACTCGCACGGCAGCCCTGCGCTCGTCGTCAACGAGCTGTCCCTGGCTCTCGGCGAGGCCTGGGACGAGGAGCTCGAGCCGTTCCGCCTGGCCGCCGAGGGCGCCCCGGTGCGCTGGCTGCACCGCGTGTCCTGAGCCGACGTCCCCGCGTCGGCGCGGCTGACGCGTCCGTGCAGACGAGGAAGGGCCCTGCACCACCGGTGCGGGGCCCTTCCTCGTGCGCTGCGTCAGGGATCAGACGGAGCGGAAGGCGACGACGGCATTGTGGCCGCCGAAGCCGAACGAGTTCGACAGCGCCGCCGCATCCCCGGAGCGCAGCTCGCGCGGCTCCGTGACGACGTCGAGGTCGATCGCCGGGTCCTGGTGGTCGAGGTTGATGGTCCGCGGAGCCGTGCGCTCCGTGAGCGCCTTGATCGTGAGGATCGCCTCGACGGCGCCGGCCCCGCCGAGCATGTGCCCGGTCATCGACTTGGTGGCCGAGACGGGGATCCCGTCGATGGCATCGCCGAGCGCGGCGCGCATGGCGGTGGCCTCGGGGAGATCGCCCTTGGGGGTGGACGTCGCGTGCGCGTTGACGTGGATGACGTCCTCCGGGGCGATGTCGCCCGAGGTCAGCGCCTCCCGCAGGGCGCGCGCCGCGCCGCCGCCGGTCTCATCGGGGGCCGTGATGTGGAAGGCGTCGGCGCTGAGGCCCGCCCCGGCGAGCTCGCAGTAGATGCGCGCGCCGCGGGCCTTGGCGAACTCCTCCGACTCGATGACCACGGCCCCGGCGCCCTCGGCCATGACGAAGCCGTCGCGGTCGATGTCGTACGGCCGGGACGCGCGCTCGGGCTCGTCGTTGCGGGTCGACAGGGCCTGCATGGCCCCGAAGGCCGCGAAGTTCACGGGGTGGTTGGCCGACTCGGCGCCGCCGACGACGACGACGTCCGCCTTGCCGGCCTGGATGAGCATGAGCCCCTGGTAGAAGGACTCGGTGCCCGAGGCGCAGGCGGAGACGCTCGTGATCGCGGCGGCTCGGGCCTTGAGCGCCATGCCGATCGTCGCGGAGTTGCCGTTGGGCATGAGCATGGGCACGGTCATGGGCATGACGCGGCGCACACCGCGTTCGCGCATGGTGTCCCAGGCGTCGAGCAGCGTCCAGGCGCCGCCGATGCCGGTGCCGTACACCACGGCCAGGCGCTCGGGCTCGATCTCCTCGGACTGCTCGGCGTCGTCGCCGGAGAATCCGGCGTCGGCCCAGGCCTGCCGGGCCGAGATCAGGGACAGCTGCCCGGAGGGATCCAGGCGCTTGGCCTCGACGCGGCTGAGCACCTCGGAGGCCGGGGTGGACACCGAGGCGGCGATGCGGGAGGCCGTGGGGTACTCCTCGAGCCAGTCGGCCTCGATGGCCCGGACTCCGGAGACTCCGGCCAGGGCGTTCTGCCACAGCTCGGGAACGGTCCCGCCGATGGGCGTGGTGGCTCCCAGCCCGGTGACGACTGCTTTGCGGGTCATATGCGGTGCTGCTTCCTGATCTATCGGGCGGAAGGGGACCGGGAGCCCGCGACCGCGGCTCTGCCTGTGTCCTCGGGCCGCGCGATGCGCGCGGCGAGGAACCCGGCACGGCGCGCGGCCGCGGGCTCCCGGGGGCCGATCAGCCCTGGGCGTTGTCGATGAAGTCGACGGCGTCCTGGACGGTCTTGAGGTTCTTGACCTCCTCGTCCGGAATGGTCACCTCGAACTTCTCCTCGCAGTTCACGACGATCGTCATCATCGAGATCGAGTCGATGTCGAGGTCCTCGGTGAAGTTCTTCTCCGGCTGGACCGCGTCGGTCTCCAGGCCGGTCTCCTCGTTCACGATCTCGGCCAGACCTGCCAGGATCTCTTCCTTGCTCGCCATGCTGTCTTCCTTTCATCGGGCCCCGGTGCGGGGCCGTCCCAATCGAACCGGCCGGCGGATGCCGTCCGGTGGTCTCCGGTCTCCTCGGGCGGGTTCCGGAAGACCCATGTCGTGTGTGCGGTGCTCACTCTACGGCCGGCGGGCCGCCGGCCGCGGAGGCTTCCGATCCCCGGAGAGGACGGCGCGGGCCGCGTGCTCTCCGGCCGCTGGATCGGCAGGAGCGGGGGCGGTCTCCGCTGAGGGGATCGCCCGAGGCGCCGCAGCTCAGGGCAGGATCACGACCTGCGCCGCGAACACCAGCCCCGCTCCGAAGCCCACCTGCAGAGCGGGCTTGCCGGACAGCTCCGGGTGCTCCTGGAGCAGCCGGTGCGCGGCCAGCGGGACGGAGGCTGCCGAGGTGTTGCCGGCATCGGCGATGTCGCGGGCGATGACCACGGACTCGGGCAGCTTCAGGACCTTGGCCATCTGGTCGATGATGCGCATGTTCGCCTGGTGCGGGATGAACGCCCCGAGGTCCTCCGGGCCGATCCCGGCGGCCTCGAGCGCCTCCGTGACCTTCTTGGCCACCTCGAACGACGCCCAGCGGAACACGGTCTGGCCGTCCTGGCGCAGCGTGGGGGTCAGAGGCGCGTCGGCCGGCATCTCGCCGGTCTCCTTGTCCGCCAGATCGGCGCGGAACGGCCGCTCGCCGCCCTGCTCGATCACGCGCAGGTCGGTCAGGGGATGGGTCATGCGGATCGCCTCGGCCTTCGAGCCGTCGGAGCCCCACACGGTGGGGGCGATCCCGGGCGTCTGCGACGGGCCCACGACGGCGGCCCCGGCCCCGTCGCCGAGCAGGAAGCTGATCGAGCGCTCCCCGTTGTCGATGACGTCCGAGAGCTTCTCGACGCCGACGACGAGCACGTGCTCGGACATGCCCGAGCGGATGAGGGCGTCGGCCTGGGCGATCCCGTAGCAGTAGCCGGCGCACGCCGCCGAGACGTCGAACGCCGCCGCCGGCGTGGCCCCGATCCGATCCGCGAGCACAGCGGCCATCGAGGGGGTCTGGTACGGGTGCGAGATGGACGCGACGATGACCGCCGAGAGCTGGGACCCCTCGATCCCCGAGGCCTGCAGCGCCTCCCGGGAGGCCTCGAGCGCCATGTCCAGAGCCGTCGTGGACTCGTCGGCGCGGTGCCGGGTCACGATGCCGGTGCGCTGGCGGATCCACTCGTCCGAGGACTCGATCCACTGGCAGACGTCGTCGTTCGTGACCGTGACGTCCGGGCGGGACGCGCCCATGCCCAGGATGCGGGAATGGGCGGTCGGGGTGTACTGGTTCAGCGTCACCATGCGCGCGTCTCCTCGTGGATCGTCGATGTGCTCGAAGGCGTCCGTGCTCGGACCTCAGGCCAGGGCGCTGCGGGCGTCCGCGAGGGAGTCCGCCGAGCTCACGGCCAGCGCCGGGACGCCGCGCAGGGCACGCTTGGCGAGTCCCACGAGCGTACCCGCGGGCGGCAGCTCGACGAGCTGGGTGACCTCGCGGCGCTTCATCTCCGCCATGCACAGGTCCCATCGCACGGGGCGGCAGACCTGGTCCACGAGGGATCCGAGGTTCGCCTCACCGGAGCCCACGGCCCGACCGTCGGCATTGGACAGCAGCGGGGAGCTCGGGTCCCTGGGCGACAGCGTCGGCGCCAGCTCGCGCAGGGGCTGCTGGGCCGAGGACATGTAGTCGGTGTGGAAGGCCCCGGCGACCTGCAGGGGCACCACGCGGGCGCGCTCTGGCGGGTCCGCGGCGAAGGCCTCGAGGGCCTCGAGGGAGCCGGCGGCGACGATCTGCCCGCCGCCGTTGACGTTGGCGGGGGTGAGGCCCGCGGCCTCGATGGCCTCGCGGACGGCGTCCTCCTTGGGGGAGAGCACCGCGGACATGCCGGTCGGCGTCTGCGCGGCCGCCTCGGCCATCGCGGTGGCGCGCGTGCGCACGAAGGCCATGGCATCCGCCTCCGACAGCGCGCCGGCAAGGGCCGAGGCGGTGATCTCGCCCACGGAGTGGCCCGCGAACAGTAGGTCGTCGCGAGCATCGAGCTCGCGGCGCAGAACGCGAGCTGCCATGAGGCCGGCGGCCACGATCAGGGGCTGGGCCACAGCCGTGTCCCTGATGGTCTCCGCATCGGCCTGTGTGCCGTAGCGGATGAGGTCGAGCTCGGCGGCCTCCGAGAGCTGCTCGAGGTGCTCGCGCACGCCGTCGAGCGGGAGCCACTCGGTGAGCATTCCGGGCTTCTGGGCACCCTGTCCGGGGCAGAGGATCGCTATCACCGCAGAAGTCCATCATGCCTGCCCCTGCTGCGGGCACTGCGGCACACACGAAGCCGCCGACGGTCCTTTGTCCGGTCCCTACAACGCCGGGCCGGCGGCCTCCGAGACGGCCCGGCGGCCGGACCGCGAGGACTGTGCGAGTCCGCCATCGGCACCGGATCCGGCGGTCCGATCCGAGCCTTCGGCCAGGCGCCCGGCCACGAGTGCGCAGTGCAGCACGAACATGTCGCGCGGCACGAGCGGGTCCCACCCGGTCAGATCCGAGATCCGCCGCAGGCGATAGCGCACCGTGTTCGCGTGGACGTAGAGCTCGCGCGACGTGGCCTCGAGGGAGTGCCCGACCGAGATGAAGGTCGACAGGGTCTCCTCCAGGCCGGTGGTCGAGGCGGCCAGGGGAGCGTGGATGTGCTCGACGATCGCGGCGCGGGCCTGCAGATCGCCGGTCATCAGCCGCTCGGGCCACAGCTCCTCGGAGTGCACGGGGCGCGGAGCGGCGGGCCAGGCGCGGGCAGCGGCCAGCCCGGACACCGCAGGCCCGGTCGAGGCGGTGACCGAGAAGAGCGACTCGGCCTCCGGGCCGTACACGACGGGGCCGGGGCCGAAGAGCCCGGCCAGGCGCCCGAGCGCGCGGTCGGAGTGCTCCATGTCCGCGAGCATGAGCATGAGGCGGCTGCCCTGGATGGAGACCAGGGCGTCGGAGGAGTGCCGCGCCGCCACGCGGCGGATGCGCGCCACGACGGCCGGGGTGGTCTGCTCGGGGCTCGTGCCGACGATCGCGGTCACGGGGCCGCCCGACGTCCAGCCCAGGGCGGCCACACGCGAGCGCAGGGCGTCGCTGCGCTCGCCGCTGAGCAGCCCGTCGACGACGACCGCCTCCATGCGCGCATCCCACGAGCCGCGGTTCTCCGCCGCGCGGGCGTAGATGTCGGCGGCGGCGAAGGCGATGTCGCGGGAGAAGCGCAGCACGCCGTCGCGCAGGACGGCGGCATCGCTGCCCGTGGCGAGCTCGGGGACCTGGTCCTCGACGACGTCGACGACGACGCGCAGGACCTGCAGCGCCTGGTGCAGGGAGATCGCGCTGGTCAGATCGGTGGGCGCCTCGCGGAACAGCGTGGACAGCAGCTGGTCGTCCTCGGGGTCCTCGCACCACGAGACGAAGCCGGCGATGCCCCGCTGGGCCATGAGGCCGAGCTCCGAGCGGTCCTTGGCCTGCAGCTCGGAGAACCAGGGCAGGTCCTCGTTCAGCCGTTCGACGGCCACGTCCGACAGCGGCGCGACATTGGTGCGCACCCGGTCCAGCGTCTTGCGTCCGGGCATCGGCTCGGCCTTGCGCGCCGAGCGGCGGGAGGCCTTGCCGGACTTGGGGCCCAGGAACCACCGGGTGCCCGCCGTCAGGGGGCTTGCGGCCCGGGGATCGGGGTCCGTCGGAGTGTCCTTGGCCATGAGCGCCAGGATACGACACCGCTGTCGAGGCGCCGCCCGGCAGGCGGCCCGCATGCAGAAGGCGGGGACGACGGCGCGTCCCCGGGACGGACCGGGGCCCGGGACGATCCGTCCCGGGCCCCGGAGGTGCTGCGGCAGCCGCTCAGCGCGGGCTGCGCAGCGGCGATCCGCGCAGGATCAGGCGTCGCCTCCCGCGTTGCCGGAGGTGCCGGCCTTCGGGTTGAGCAGGTCGTACTTGTCGATCGCCTTCTGCACGGTGTCGGCGTCGATCTCGCCCTGCTTGGCGAGCATCTGCAGGGTGCGGACCGCCATCGAGTGGGAGTCCACGTGGAACCAGCGGCGGGCGCCGGCGCGGGTGTCCGCGAAGCCGAAGTCGTCCGTGCCGAGCGTCGCGAAGTCGTTCGGGACGTACTGGCGGATCATGTCCGGGACCTCGGAGGCGTAGTCCGTCGAGGCCACGATCGGGCCCTCGGCGCCGGAGAGCGCCTGGGTGACGTACGGGGTCCGCACGCCCTCCGACGGGTTCAGGAACGCGTCCTTCTCCGCGGCCATCGCGTCGCGGCGCAGCTCCGTCCAGGAGGTCACCGACCAGACGTCGGCGGACACGCCCCAGTCCTCGGCCAGCAGCTTCTGCGCCTCGAGGGCCCAGGGCACGGCCACGCCGGAGGCCAGCAGCTGGGCGCGCGGGCCCTCCTGCTCGGAGGCCTTCAGGTGGTAGATGCCCTTGAGGATGCCCTCGACGTCGACGTCCTCCGGCTCGGCCGGCTGCTGGATCGGCTCGTTGTACACCGTGAGGTAGTACATGACGTCGTGGTCCTCGTCCTGCGTGCCGTACATCTGCTCGATGCCGCGCTTGACGATGTGGGCGATCTCGTAGCCGTAGGCCGGGTCGTACGTCATCACGGCCGGGTTGGTGTTCGCCAGGATCGGCGAGTGCCCGTCCGCGTGCTGGGTGCCCTCGCCGGTCAGCGTGGTGCGCCCGGCGGTCGCTCCGATGATGAAGCCGCGGGCGCGCTGGTCGGCGGCCGCCCAGAAGACGTCGCCGGAGCGCTGGAACCCGAACATCGAGTAGAAGAGGTAGAACGGGATCATCGCCTCGCCGTGGGTGGCGTAGGAGGTGCCCGCGTTCAGGAACTGCGCGGTCGCGCCGTCCTCGTTGATGCCGGGGTGCAGGATCACGCCCTGCTCCGACTCCTTGTAGGACAGCATGAGCTCGCGGTCCACGGAGAGGTAGTTCTGCCCGTTCGGGTTGTAGATCTTGGCCGTCGGGAAGAACGAGTCCATGCCGAACGTGCGCGCCTCGTCCGGGACGATCGGCACGATGCGGTGGCCGAACTCCTTCTCGCGCATGAGGTCCTTGAGCGTGCGCACGAGCGCCATGGTGGTCGCCGCGAGCTGCTTGCCCGAGCCCTTCTTGGCGGAGGCGAAGGCCTTGTCCGACGGGAGCGCGATCTCCTTCTGCTCGTGGCGGCGCTCCGGCAGGAAGCCGCCCAGCTCCTTGCGGCGCTCGAGCAGGTACTGGATCTCGGGGGCGTCCTCGCCCGGGTGGTAGTACGGGGCGTTGTACGGGTCCTCGAGCTGCTCGTCCTCGATCGGGATGCGCAGGTGGTCGCGGAAGGACTTGAGGTCCTCCACGGTCAGCTTCTTCATCTGGTGGGTCGCGTTGCGGGCCTCGAAGTGCGGGCCCAGCCCGTAGCCCTTGACGCCCTGCGCCAGGATGACGGTCGGCTGGCCCTTGAACTCGAGGGCCGCCTTGTACGCGGCGTGGATCTTGAAGTAGTCGTGCGCACCGCGCTTGAGGTTCCAGATGTCGTCGTCCGACAGATCGGCGACGAGCTCCTTGGTCTCCGGCGTGCGGCCGAAGAAGTGATCGCGGATGAACGCGCCCGACTCGCCCTTGTAGGTCTGGTAGTCGCCGTCGAGCGTCTCGTTCATGATCTGGACGAGCTTGCCCGACGTGTCCTTCTTGAGCAGCTCGTCCCACTCGCGGCCCCAGACCACCTTGATGACGTGCCAGCCGGCGCCGCGGAAGAAGGCCTCGAGCTCCTGGATGATCTTGCCGTTGCCGCGCACCGGGCCGTCGAGGCGCTGCAGATTGCAGTTGACCACGAACGTCAGGTTGTCGAGCTTGTCGTTGGCCGCGACCTGGAGCACGCCGCGCGACTCGGGCTCGTCCATCTCGCCGTCGCCCAGGAACGCCCAGACGTGCTGGTCGGAGGTGTCCTTGATGCCGCGGTTGTGCAGGTAGCTGTTGAACTGCGCCTGGTAGATCGCGTCCATGGGGCCGTTGCCCATCGAGACGGTGGGGAACTGCCAGTAGTCCGGCATCATGCGCGGGTGCGGGTAGGAGGACAGCGCGTGGCCCTCCTTGGTCTTCTCCTGGCGGAAGCCGTCGAGGTCCTCCTCGGAGAGCCGGCCCTCGAGGTAGGAGCGGGCGTAGTTGCCCGGCGAGGAGTGGCCCTGCCAGAAGACCTGGTCGCCGCCGCCGGGGTGATCGGCCCCGCGGAAGAAGTGGTTCTGGCCGACCTCGTAGAGGGTGGCCACGCCGGCGAAGGACGAGATGTGCCCGCCCACGCTGATCTCCGGCTTCTGGGCGCGCTGGACCATCATGGCGGCGTTCCAGCGCATGTAGGCGCGGTAGCGGCGCTCGATCTCCTCATCGCCGGGGTACTCCGGCTCCTGATCCACCGGGATGGTGTTGATGTAGTCGGTGGTCGTCACCATGGGGACGCCGACGCCCTGGGATCCCGCGTCCTGCAGGAGAGCGCGCATGATGTACTGCGCGCGCTCGGTGCCCTGGGTCCGGACGAGGTCCCGCAGGGACTCGACCCACTCCTCCGTCTCCTCCGTGTTGGAGTCGGTGAGCTGGCTGGTGAGCCCGCTCAGGATGTGATTGTTGCTCTCGGATGCCACGATCAACCTCTCTTCGTCGAGTGCGGCGGCGGTCCGGGCGGCTGCTGCCCGTTGTGCGGGCGGCGCCACCGGAAGTCCTCAGACCATCATCCAACATCCTGTGCTCTCCCGCGTCCACGCGGGTGCCGCACGTTGCTCGGCAGGGCATGCGTTTCTGGTCACAGCCGCGGGCTCGGAGCCGGCGCCGCCGGGCCGGTGCGACGGGCGCTCCGGCGGGTCCGGGGGTTGCCGTGCTCCTTGCACGTCAGGCGCAACAGGTGTTGTGTTGCACGAGAGCCGGATCGCATCTGCGGTCCGGGAAGGACCGAAGCAGCCGCGTCCAGCGCGGCCGACGACGGCGCAGCTCCCACCGGGCGCGCCGACGAAGGAGAGTGAAGTGGGCGAGGCCAACGCCGCCGCGGACGACACGATGGGGGAGCTGAAGCTGCCCGAGGATGCGATCGTGCAGGAGTTCGGATACGACGACGACGTCGACTTCGACCTGCGCGAGCGCATCGAGGACCTCACCGGGTCGGCGCTGCTCGACGAGGACGACCAGGAGGTCGTCGACGCGGTGCTGCTGTGGTGGCGCGACGGCGACGGGGACCTGATCGACGCGCTCGTCGACGCCCAGACCCAGCTGGACACCGGCGGTGCCGTCTGGCTCATGACTCCGAAGCCCGGCCGGGACCACCACGTCAGCCCCGCCGACGTCGAGGCCGCCAGCTCGACGGCCGGCCTGCACACCACGTCGAGGGCCGGCGTGAGCGAGGACTGGACGGCGCTGCGCCTGGCGCCCAAGCGGAACCACTGAGGCACCCGGCAGGCCGCCCGGCCAGCTCCTACCCCCGAACCGCACGATGATCCGCGACCCCCACGAGCCCTCGTGCTCCGCCCGGGCCGCCGCGAGGTGAGACCCATGATCGAGATCGGCCAGTTCGCGCCCGACTTCTCCCTGACCAACCAGTACGGCGAGGACGTGACGCTCTCCGAGCACCGCGGCCGGGCCGTGGCCCTGGTCTTCTACCCGTTCGCGTTCTCGTCGGTGTGCACCGGCGAGATGTGCCAGCTGCAGGACATGATGGACGAGGTCCAGGAGGCCGATGCCCTGCTGCTCGCGGTCTCCACCGACTCCTCGTACGTCCTCAAGGCCTTCGGCCGCGAGGAGTCCCTCGAGTTCGACCTGCTCTCCGACTTCTGGCCGCACGGGGAGACCGCGCGGTCCTTCGGCGTGTTCGACGAGGACTCCGGGATGGCCACTCGGACGACCTTCCTCATCGACGGCGACGGCATCGTGGTCGATCGCTTCACCTCCGAGATCAGCTCCCCGCGGCCCGTCGACCGCTACCGCGAGGCGCTGGCCAAGCTCCCCGCGGCCGAGGCGTGACGCCACCGGTCCGCGTCCTCAGGGCCGGCTACGGCCCGAGGGACACCCCGGATCTCTTCCCCGACCCCGCGGCGCTGAGCCTGGGGGACGGGCTCCCGCGTGTCCTCGCGACGATGGCCGGGCGGCGGACGGCGGTGATCACCGGCGCCGGCGTCTCGACCGCGTCGGGCATCCCCGACTACCGGGGCCCGGACGCGCTGCCTCGCCAGCCCATGACCTACCAGGAGTTCACGGGCTCCGAGGAGCGCCGGGCGCACTACTGGTCCCGCAATCAGATCGGGTGGCGGAACCTCGCCGACGCCGAGCCGAACCCGACGCATCTGGCGCTCGCGCGGCTCGAGGCCGCCGGCGCGGTGCAGGGGATCATCACGCAGAACATCGACCGTCTGCACGAGCGCGCAGGGGCCCGCTGCGTGGTCGATCTGCACGGCCGCTACGACCGGGTGCGCTGCCTGGGGTGCGGCACGCTGATCCCGCGTCAGGTCTGGTCCGACCTGCTCGACCGGCTCAACCCGGAGGCGGCCGCGGCCTCGCCGGACCCGGAGGACATCGACTTCGCCCCGGATGCCGATGCCGAGGTGGCCTACGCCGGCGGGACCTACCGCGTTCCGCCGTGCCCGGTGTGCGGAGGGGTGCTCAAGCCGGACGTGGTGTTCTTCGGCGAGAGCGCGGCGCCCGACGTCGTGGCCCGCGCCTGGCACCACACGGACCGGGCCGAGGCGGTGCTCGTGCTGGGGACCTCCCTGACGGTCCACTCGGCGCGGCGCTTCGTGCGCCGGGCCGTGCGCGAGGACAAGCCGGTCGTGATCGTCAACCACGGCCAGACCCGCTCGGATGCCGATGCGGCCGTCAAGATCGACGCCCGGGTCGACGAGTTCCTGCTCGCCGCCGAGGAGGACCTGACGGAGGCGGCTGCCTCGGCTGCGTCGAGGTCTTCGGCACGTTCTTCGGCATCGTGATGGAGAACACCAGGTTCTGCACAGATTCCTGTGGCCGGGCCGTGCTGCGCGAGGTGACTCGAGGGTAATGTTGCCGCAGCATCGGGTGATGGCGGCTGCGAAAGTCTTCCACCCGATGCCTCCAATTCCAGGGCCTTTAGCTCAGCTGGCAGAGCACTGCGTTTACACCGCAGGTGTCATCGGTTCGATCCCGGTAGGGCCCACCGGCCCCGGGCACGCCGCTCAGGCGTGGAAGCGAGCTCCCTTCACGATCCGGTCGACCGCATTGCGCGGCCCGCGCAGGGCGATCCCCACGAGATCGAGATCCGCCGCGGCGTGCGCGGCCGCCTCGGCGCGGTTGGCCTCGTCGTGTCCGGTGCCGAACAGCTCGCGGATGTAGATCGCCAGCGAGACGTCCTCGCGCGCCGCGGCCTTGGCGCGCGCCCTGCTCAGGAGCTGCGCGTCGGCGCTCAGCACGAGCACCGGCTCGCGCAGCATCGGCAGGTACTCGGTCCCGTCGCCATCGCGATACGGCTCGCCCGTCAGACCGGGGGCGCTGGTCGCGATGCCGGACATGAGGAAGGCCGTCACGTTGAGCTCCTGCCACGGGGCCAGATCCTCGCCCAGCACGACCACGACCTTCGTGTCGAAGCGGGGCGGGGCGGCAGGCCTCTGCGATGTCGTCTCCGGGGCCTGGGGCGTCTGCTGCGGGTCGTCCATGCTCCGCAGTCTGGCGATCGGGGCGCCCTGCGGTCTTGTACGTTCCTTGCATCGCCCGAGGCTCTCCGCCCGGAGCCCGCAGCCCGCGGCGGGCTCGTCGGGAGACCGTCAGGCGGAGCGGGCGAAGGAGCGGCTGAACGCCTGCCCGGACCGCACGAGCTGCTGCCCCGGGCCGAGCCGCTCCGCCTCGTAGGCCCGGAGGCCGCGGGGCGCGTCGGCCGGGCCGCTGCCGCTGAGGTGCCGTGCCAGGGCGGCCGCGTCGTCGAGCGAAGTTCCGAAGCCGCGCCCGGTCATCGGGGTGGGGACGTGGGCGGCGTCGCCGATGAGCACCAGGCGGCCGGCCGCCAGCCGGTCGGGCACGTACTCGGTGATCGGGGTGCCCACGAAGCCCGTTCCGCCGACGGAGTCGAGGATCGCATCGCGCCACGGGCGGGGCCATCGCCGCCCGGCCTCGCGGGCGAGCTCCCGATGCACGGCCTCGTCCAGATCCTCGGAGCGCAGCGAGTGGCGCCCGGTGCGGCCGCGGACCGCCCCGCGGCGGCGGAAGAGGTCGTTGCGGGTCCCGTCGTACCACGCCCAGCCCAGGCGCCGGTCCCCGGGAGCGGTCGAGCCGTCCCCGCCGGCCAGCGGGTAGCCCAGCAGCAGGTGGTCCCCGCTGTCGATGAGGTCGAGACCCCGCGGCCAGTCGCGGATCCGGCCGAGGTCGCGCTCGGCGGCGACCCCGAGCCAGAGGACGTACCCGGCGAAGGAGGCCTCCGGATGATCCGGGGCGACCGTCCGGCGCACGAGGCTTCGATAGCCGTCCGCCCCGACCAGGACGTCGGCGGTCCACGTCCGCCCGTCGTCGGCGCGCGCCCACGCGCCCTGGTCGTCCTGGCCGATCTCCCCGACGCGCGTGCGGTGGCGGATGACCATGCCGGGTTCGGACTCGGCGGCTCGGCACAGGCCCTCGTGCAGGCCCGCCCAGGTGGAGGGGACGTCGGAGCCGGGGTCCCCGCCTCCGGGCCCGGCCATCCGCGCGGCGGCGCGGGCGTGCTCGGGTCCGAGCACCCTGCGCAGGTCGGCCTCGCGGACCACGAGCGAGGCTCCCGATGGGCGGTCGCGATCGGCGCGCTCGAGCAGGGTGACGCGGTGCCCCTCCCGCGCCAGCGCGATGCCGGCCATCAGGCCGGCCAGCGATCCGCCCACGACGAGGACGCGCAGCCCGGTCGGCGTCTCGATCATCCGTCGCTCCTCTCCTGGAGATGATGCGATGTGACGGTGCTCCCGCGACCGCCGACGACGGGCGCGGGAGCACCGCGATGGGGAGGCCGTCCGGATCAGGCCTCGGGGATCTCGATGCTGAAGCTCTCCGGAGTGATCGACGAGGGGTCCGGGCCGCCGCGCACTCCGGTGTCGAGCGCGTCGATCCGGGCCAGCTCGTCGCCCGCGAGCTCGAGTCCGAGGACGTCGAAGTTCTCGGCGATGCGGGCGGGGGTGACCGACTTCGGGATCGCGCAGCGGCCCCGCTGCAGGTGCCAGGCCAGCATGACCTGCGCCGGGGTCCGGCCGTGCGCCCGAGCGATGTCGGCGATCTCCTCGTCGTCCAGCGTGCTCTTCCCGCCGCCGTCGGAGTAGAAGGTGATGCCGCCGATCGGGGACCAGGCCTGGGTCAGGATCGAGTGCCGGGCATTCGCGGTCTGCACCTCGGGCTGCTGGAAGTAGGGGTGCACCTCGATCTGATGGACCGCCGGCACCTCGGTCGTCTCCGCGAGGAGGCGGTCGAGGTCGCCGGTCATGAAGTTGCTGACCCCGATCGCGCGGACGCGGCCCTGCTCCAGCAGGGTCTCGAGAGCCCTGTAGGCCTGGATCGTCGACTCGAACTGCGCGGTGACCGGCTGGTGCAGGAGCAGCAGGTCGATCTGCTCGACGCCGAGCTTGCCGGCGGACTTCTCGAACGCGTGCAGGGTCTCCTCGTAGCCGTAGTCGTTGATCCAGATCTTCGATTCGAGGAAGACCTCGGACCGGTCGAGGCCGGAGCGGCGGACGGCCTCGCCGACCTCGCGCTCGTTGCCGTAGGCCGCCGCGGTATCGATGTGCCGGTACCCGACGCGCAGGGCCTCCTCGACCGCGGCCGTCGTCTCCTCCGGCGGGGTCTGGAAGACCCCGAAGCCGAGAGCGGGCATCTCGACGCCGTTGTGCAGTCTCAGTCGCGGTGCTGTGGTCGTCATGGTGGTGGTCCCTTCCGCAGAGATGGGCCGAGGCCATCTGGCACGATCCCCAGCTGCCGGTGGCGCGAGCACCCTGAACCGGATACTCCGCATCCACATGAGTGACGATAGCAGGGAAGCGGATATGATGCATCCGGTTGATAGGGTGGCGATCATGTCGGAACCGAGACTGCGCAGCGATGCGGCCCGCAACCGCGAGCGGCTGCTCGCCGCCGGGCGCGAGGTGTTCGCGCAGCGCGGGCTGAGCGCGACCCTCAACGACGTCGCCCATCGGGCCGGCGTCGGCGTGGGGACGGCCTACCGCCGGTTCGCGAACAAGGAGGAGCTGATCGAGGCGATCCTCGTCCAGCAGGTCGAGGAGCTCGAGGCGATCCTCCGCGAGGCGCTGGCCGAGTCCGATCCCTGGACCGGGGTGGTCTCCTACCTCGAGCGCTCCCTGGCGATCCAGGCCGAGGACCGCGGGGTGGCGCAGGTGCTCTCGGGGCAGTTCGCACCGCCGCAGAGGTTCGACTGGAGCCGCGACCGGCTGGCCCCCCTGGTCAACCGGCTGGTGGATCGCGCTCGGGATGCCGGCGCGGTGCGCGACGACGTGACCGGAACCGACCTCGTCCTGCTGCAGGTCGCCCTCACGGCGATCGCGACGACCGCGCAGGACGCCCCGACTGTGCCCGATCGCTCAGACGTCGATCAGCTCTACCGCCGGTACCTCTGGATCGCCCTCGACGGCCTGCGGCCCCGCAGCGGCGACGCGTCGCCGCTGCCCGTCGCGCCGCTGACCACTCTGCAGGCCCACGTGCTCCTGGGCTCCGGGCCCCAGGACTGAGCCGGGCGTCCTCGGCGACCGGCCCCCGGTCGCCGAGCTCCCGGCCGCCGCGACCCCGGGGCGGGCCGTCGCAGTGATCCGCATCATTGATCTCCGACATATCAGCCGATATGCCGCGGCGATATCGTCGGGGACGTGATGCCCTCGTCCTCCGCTCCCTCCGCAGCACGTCCGACCCGCACGTCGTCGCGGCGGCGCGGATGGCGGGACATGGCGGTCATCGTCTGGATGCTGCTGGCCCTGGCCGTGGCTCTGACCCACACCTGGGTCCCCGAATCGACCTGGCTGCTGATCCATCTGGTGGGCCTCGGCATCATCACCCACTCGATCATGGTCTGGAGCGCGTACTTCACCCGAGCCCTGCTGAAGGTGCGCGGAGGCGACGACGACCGGGAGCGGGAGGGACGGCGGCTGGGCGCGCTCGCGCTGGGCACCGCGGCCGTGCTCATCGGCGTGCCGCTCGTGCAGTGGTGGCTCGTCGCGCTCGGCGCCGCGGTCGTCAGCGGTGCGGTGGCGGCCCACGTCCGCTGGATGGTGCGCAGCCTGCGCGCGTCGCTGCCGGCGCGCTTCGCCGTGAGCGTCCGGTACTACACCGCCGCCGGGATCCTGCTGCCCGTGGGGGCCGCTTTCGGGGCGGCCCTGGCCTTCGGGCTCGGGGAGGCCGCCCATGCGCGCCTGCTCGTGGCGCACACCATGACGATGCTGCTGGGATGGGTCGGCCTCAGCGTCGTCGGGACCCTGGTCACGTTCTGGCCGACGGCCCTGCGCACGCGGATGGACCCGCGCTCCGGGGAATTCGCCCGGCGCGCGCTGCCGATCCTGCTGGCAGGGCTCGCCGTGGTGGTGGCGGGCTCCCTGGCGGGTATGCGGGTCGCTGCGGCCGCCGGGCTCGCGGTCTATGCGGCGGGCCTGATCCTGTGGGGCCGCACACTGGTCTCGGCGCTGCGCCGGACGCGGGTGCGGGAGTTCGCGCCGGCCTCCATGGGCGCCGCGATGCTCTGGTTCTGCGCGGCTCTGCTGCTGACCGGCGCCGCCGTCCTGGGCCTGGACGACGCTCGGCTGGCCGAGGTCTACCCGACTCTGGGCGGGGTCTGGACGGTCGGCTTCCTCCTGCAGCTCGTGATGGGGGCCATGGCGCGGCTGCTGCCGACGGTCCTGGGCGGGGGGCCGCGCGTCGTGAAGGCCGCGTCCGAGCCGTTCGAGCGCGGTGCCTCGCTGCGGCTGACGATCATCAACCTGGGCCTGCTGATCTGGCTGCTGCCCTTGCCGCCGTGGGTCCGGATCGCGGTCTCCACGGCTGTGCTGGCGGCGCTGGCGTGCTATCTGCCGCTCACGGTGCTCGGGATCCGCGCCGGGGTGCGCGCCAAGCGCGAGGCGATGGCCGGGAGCTGCGAGGACTCCGCCCGGTCCGGGCGGCGTTCGGCCGCCGGACGTACGAGCGGGCTCGGCGCGGCCGGCTCCGCCGCCGGCATCGCGGTCCTCGCGCTCGCCGTCGGGCTGGGGCTCGGAGTCCAGGACCGGCTGGAGGGACCGGCGGCGGGCGCGCCCGAGACGGCCGCGGGGGTCGAGCCGACGGGGGAGACCGTCCGGGCGGAGGTCGCCGCCCGCGACATGCACTACTTCCCGAGCTCGGTCGAGGCCCAGGCCGGGGACCGCGTGGTGATCGAGCTGACCAACGAGGACGCCGCGAACGTCCACGACCTCCGGATCGGCGGGCAGACCACGCCGCGGCTGTCCGAGGGCGAGAGCGCCGAGATCGACCTGGGGGTGGTCGGGCAGAGCCTGACGGGGGAGTGCACCGTCGTGGGCCACGCCCAGATGGGCATGACGTTCGAGGTCGAGGTCGAGGGCGGCGAGGACTCCGGGCCCTCGGCGCAGAGCGGGGCGGCCGGTCCGGAGGCCGGGGTCGGCGCAGTGCCCGGCGCGGCGCTCGAGCGGACCGTCGACCCGACTGCTCCGGGGCGCCGGGAGGAGACGGTGCACCGGATCCGGCTCGAGGTCTCCGAGCAGCCGCTCGAGGTAGCCCCCGGGGTCTGGCAGGAGCGCTGGACCTTCGACGGGCAGCAGATCGGGCCCACGCTGCGCGGACGGGTGGGCGACCGGTTCGAGATCACCCTGGTCAACGACGGCTCGATGGGCCACTCGGTCGACTTCCACGCCGGCGACGTCTCCCCGGACGCCCCCATGCGCACCATCGCGCCGGGCGAGGAGCTGGTCTACGAGTTCACCGCCGAGCGCGCCGGTGCCTGGCTCTACCACTGCTCGACGGCGCCGATCTCCTCCCACATCGCCGGCGGGATGCACGGCGCGGTGATCATCGAGCCGCCGGGGCTGCCCGAGGTCGACCGGGAGTACGTGCTGGTCCGCTCCGAGATCCACCTCGACCGCGAGGACGCCGCGGGAGAGCCCGGCATCGCGCGCGAGCAGGCCCGTCCGGTCGACGCGCAGTCGGTGGCCGACGACGACCCCGATCTGCTGGCCTTCAACGGCATCGCCCATCAGTACGAGCAGGAGCCCCTGGAGGCGGCCGTCGGAGATCGCGTGCGGCTGTGGGCCGTCGACGCCGGGCCGAACCGCGCCATGAGCCTGCACGTGGTGGGCGAGCAGTTCGACACCGTCTACAAGGAGGGCGCCTACTCGCTGCGCGGGGGCCGGGATGCCTTCGGGGGCGCCGATGGCGGCGCCCAGGCCCTCGACCTCGCACCGGCGCAGGGCGGGTTCGTCGAGTTCGACGCCAGCTCGCCCGGCGACTACACGATCGTGGACCACCGGATGAACCAGGCCGAGGCCGGGGCCACCGGCACGCTCGAGGTGCGCTGAGGTGCGGCGGGACCGGGCTGCGCGGGGGCCGAGGCAACTTCCTGAACCCGCCCCGCGGCTGTCCGGGGACATGGCTAGGCTGACGCCATGAGCTCAGAGAAGAAAGCCCAGATCGGCGTCACCGGCCTCGCGGTCATGGGCGCCAACCTCGCCCGCAACTTCGCCCGCCACGGCTACACCGTGGCCCTGCACAACCGCTCGGTCGGCAAGACCGACGCGCTGCTCGCCGAGCACGGCCACGAGGGCGACTTCATCCGCACGGAGACCATGAAGGAGCTCGTGGACTCGCTGGAGAAGCCGCGCCGCATCCTGATCATGGTCAAGGCCGGGGCTCCGGTCGATGCCGTGATCGATCAGCTCGTCCCGCTGCTGGACGAGGACGACATCATCATCGACGGCGGCAACTCGCACTTCCCGGACACGATCCGCCGGGAGCAGTCGCTCGCGGAGAAGGGCCTGCACTTCGTGGGCGTCGGCGTCTCCGGCGGCGAGGAGGGCGCGCTGAACGGCCCCTCGATCATGCCCGGCGGCTCCGAGAAGTCGTACCGGTCGCTCGGGCCCATGCTCGAGTCCATCGCCGCGGACGCCGAGGACGGGACGCCGTGCTGCGCCTGGATCGGCACCGACGGCGCCGGCCACTTCGTCAAGATGGTGCACAACGGCATCGAGTACGCCGACATGCAGGTCATCGGCGAGGCCTACGAGCTGCTGCGGCAGGTCGGCGGCGTGGAGCCCGCCGATCAGGCCGAGATCTTCACGCAGTGGAACACGACCGAGCTGGCCTCCTACCTGATCGAGATCACCGCCGAGGTCCTGAAGCAGGTCGACGCCCGCACCGGCGAGCCGCTCGTGGACGTGATCGTGGATGCCGCGGCCATGAAGGGCACCGGCACCTGGACCGTGCAGGCCGCGCTCGAGCTCGGCTCGCCCGTCACGGGCATCGCGGAGTCCGTGTTCGCCCGCGCCCTGTCCTCGACCGAGCGCGACACCCGGCTCGAGGCCCAGAAGGTGCTGCCCGCCGGCGTCCCCGAACCCACGACGGTCGACGACGAGGCCTTCGTCGAGGACGTCCGCCGCGCCCTCTACTGCTCCAAGCTCGTGGCCTACGCCCAGGGCCTGGAGATGCTGGACGCGGCCTCCGCCGAGCACGGCTGGGATCTCGAGCTCGACAAGATCGCCTCGCTGTGGCGCGCGGGCTGCATCATCCGCGCCGAGCTGCTCGAGGACATCATGGCGGCCTACAAGGACAAGGAGACCGCCCCGCGCAACCTCCTGTTCGCCCCGGCCTTCCGCGAGGAGATCGAGAAGTACCTGCCGTCGTGGCGCCGCGTGGTCGTGGAGGCCACGAACCGCGGCATCCCGGCGCCGGTCTTCGCCTCGTCGCTGTCCTACTACGACGGCCTGCGCCGCCCGCGCTCGAACGCCGCGCTGACCCAGGGCCTGCGCGACTACTTCGGCGCGCACACCTACCTGCGCACCGACGCCGAGGGCGCGTACCACACGCTGTGGAGCGGCGACCGCTCGGAGATCGACGCCTGAGCGGACCCGCCGCCCGGGACGACGGGGGGGGGGGTGTGGCGTGGCGCCGGTGGTGGTGGGGGGGTG
>NZ_VDOR01000003.1:70096-166784 GCF_007666205.1 Kocuria palustris | reverse complement strand
CGGCCGCCCCCCCCCGGGCGAGGCCGGCCCGCCCCCCCGCCCGGGGGGGGGGGCGGGGGCGCCGTCGTCGTGAGGAGGCGCGGGGCGAGGCCTCAGATCCACATGGCGGGATCGATGTAGGCCGCCGGGTCCACGAGCGGCTCCTGCTTGTCGGGGGTGCGGGCGCGGGCCTTGCCGGGGATGCCGGTGACGACGGAGTCGTCGGGCACGTCCTTGACCACGACCGAGTTGGCGCCCACGGCCGAGCCCCTGCCGATCTCGATGTCGCCCAGGACCTTGGCCCCGGCGCCCACGGTGACGCCGTCGCGGATCGTGGGGTGGCGCTTGACCTTGGCCAGGGAGGTGCCGCCCAGGGTGACCCCCTGGTAGAGCATGACGTCGTCGCCGATCTCCGCGGTCTCCCCGATCACGATGCCCATGCCGTGGTCGATGAAGAAGCGCCGCCCGATGGTGGCGCCCGGGTGGATCTCCACCCCGGTCAGGAAGCGCCCGACCTGGGAGACCGTGCGCGCCGCGCCCTTGGTCCGCTCCCGCTCCCACAGCCGGTGCGAGAGCCGATGCAGCCAGATGGCATGCAGCCCCGAGTAGTTCACGACGATCTCCGCGTCGGAGCGGGCGGCGGGGTCGAAGGTGCGCGCGGTGTCGATGTCCTCGCGCAGTCTGCTGAAGAAGCTCACGGATCTCCTCGTCGAAGCGTCACCGGGCGGGCAGAGCCCGGCGGGGCGGTGGGGCCGTCGGCGTCCGCCCGCGTCCGGGGGACGGAGGACGGCTGCAGAGGCGATGGCGGACGACGGGCCCGCCGCTCATCGACCCTATCGGTGCAGGGATCGGGAGCATGCGGGCCCGTCGTCGGGGCGCAGGCGCCCGGCCGGCCGGGCCGCAGGCGCTCGCGCTCGGCGGCGATCAGCCGCGGATGTCCTCGTACAGGACGGTGGAGATGTAGCGCTCGCCGAAGTCGGCCACGATCGTGACGATCAGCTTGTCGCGGTTCTCCTCCTTCTTGGCCTCCTCGAGGGCGGCGAACACGTTGGCGCCGGAGGAGATGCCGCCCAGGATGCCCTCCTTGGTGCCCAGCTCGCGGGCCACGCGCACCGCGTCGTCGACCTCCACGTCGTAGACGTCGTCGTAGATCTCCCGGTCCAGGACATCGGGCACGAAGTTCGCGCCCAGGCCCTGGATCTTGTGCGGGCCGGCCTTGCCCTCGGTGAGGATGGGGGAGTCGGCGGGCTCGACGGCCACCAGGCGGATGTCGGACTTCTGCGACCGCAGGTAGGCGCCGGCGCCCGTGATGGTGCCGCCCGTGCCGATGCCGGCCACCAGGATGTCGACCTCGCCGTCGGTGTCCTCCCAGATCTCCGGACCGGTGGTGTCGCGGTGGACCTTCGGGTTGGCCTCGTTCTCGAACTGGCGGGCCAGGATCGCGTTGTCGGAGCCCTCGACGAGCTCGCGGGCCTTGTCGACCGCCCCGCGCATGCCGTCGGCGCCCGGGGTCAGGACGATCTCGGCGCCGAACGCGCGCAGCATGGCGCGGCGCTCGGTCGACATGGTCTCGGGCATCGTCAGGATGACCCGGTAGCCGCGGGCGGCGCCCACCATCGCCAGGGCGATGCCGGTGTTGCCGGAGGTGCCCTCCACGATCGTGCCGCCCGGACGCAGATCGCCGGAGGCCTCGGCGGCATCGATGATCGACTTGCCGATGCGGTCCTTGACCGAGTGCGCGGGGGAGTAGAACTCGAGCTTCACGGCGACATTGCCGGGAAGGTCCTTGTCGAGCTGGTTGAGGCGCACCAGCGGGGTGCCGCCGATCAGCTCCGTGACGTTGTCATAGATCTTGCCCATGATGATTCCTTCCGAGGTGGTCGTGGGCCCGGGCTGCTGCGCCGGGGGCGGCGCGGCGGGTCGGCCGGGGAGGTCGGACTCTCTTCGAGCGTAGCGGCCGGGATCCGTGCCGCCGCGCGTCAGGCCGAGGTCAGAAACTCTGCGTAACCTTGCCGGACCTTGGCGAGCTTGGGGTTGATGACGAACTGGCAGTAGCCGTTGTAGGGCTGGCGGGCGTAGAAGTCCTGATGCACCGGCTCGGCCTCCCACACGGTCCCCAGCGGCTCGAGGGTCGTGACGATCGGGCGGTCGAAGTTCTCGGACATGCGCTCGATCGCGTCCTGGAAGAGCTGCTTCTCCTCGTCGTCCGCGTAGAACATCGACGAGCGGTACTGCGGGCCCACATCCGCGCCCTGGCGGTTCAGGCTCGTGGGGTCGTGCGAGGTGAAGAACAGGTCCAGGATGACGTCCGGGGAGACGACGTCCGGATCGAACGTCACGGCGACGGCCTCGGCGTGGCCCGACTGCCCGGAGCAGACCTGCTCGTAGGTCGGGCTGCTGACGTGGCCGCCGGTGTAGACCGACACGACGTCGCTCACGCCGCGCGTCTTGCGGTAGATGGCATCGAGGCACCAGAAGCAGCCGGCGCCCAGCACGTAGGTCTTGAGGCTCATATGCGCTGGAACCGCTCGAGCGCGCCGGGTATTCCGAACGGCCCTCGCCTGGCCGCGCCGCCTGTGCCCGCCGCGCCGTCGTGGTCTGCTCCTAGACTCGGGGCCATGAGCTCGATCCCCGCCCTGGCCGATGTCGTCGACGCCGCGGATCGGCTGTGGCCCTTCCGCACCCAGCAGCCCTGGGACGCCTCCGGTCTGGTCGCCGGGCGCCCGGAGGCCCCGGTGCGCCGGATCCTGATGGCGGTCGACGCCGTCACGCCCACGGTGGAGGAGGCCGCCGAGGTCGAGGCCGACCTGCTGCTGACGCACCATCCGCTGCTGATGCGCGGCGTCACCTCGGTGGCGGCCGACTCCTACAAGGGGCGGGTGATCCACGAGCTGATCGAGCGGCGGATCGGCCTGCTGGCCTGCCACACGAATGCGGATGCCGCGCGCGACGGCGTCTCCGACGTCCTGCTCCGCGCCTGCGGCGTCACCGAGATGACCCCGCTCGAGCCCCTGCCGGAGGACCCCGGCGCCGGGATCGGACGCGTGGGCGATCTGGA
The DNA here is from genome assembly GCF_007666205.1 of Kocuria palustris. Classification (GTDB taxonomy): domain Bacteria; phylum Actinomycetota; class Actinomycetes; order Actinomycetales; family Micrococcaceae; genus Kocuria; species Kocuria palustris_A. The sequence goes on along the minus strand of NZ_VDOR01000003.1, from coordinate 163,747 downwards.
CGAGGCGGTCACCCTGGCGGATCTCGCCGAGCGGCTGGCCGGGCTGGTCCCGCCCACGGCCCAGGGAGTGCGCGTGGCCGGCGACGCCCGGCGCCCGGTGCGCCGGATCGCGGTCTGCGGAGGCTCCGGCGACTCGCTGTTCGACGCCGTGCGCCGCTGCGGCGCAGATGCTTACGTGACCGCCGACCTGCGCCATCACCCGGCCTCGGAGGCCCGGGAGACGGCGATGACCGGCGGCGGGACGCCGGCGCTGATCGATCTCTCCCATGCGGCCAGCGAGTGGCTGTGGGTGCCGGTCGGGGCACGCAGCCTGGCCGCCGAGCTGTCCTCGCGCGGCTTCGAGGTCGACGTCCGCGTCTCGGCCCGCCGCAGCGACCCCTGGGACTTCCGCGTGGCCAGCCCCCATGACCCGCCGCAGGAGCGCTGGGCGCCCGACGCCGCGCAGTGACCGGCCTGCGCGCGGGACGGGCCGACGGCCCGGCCGAGCGGAGCACGGCAGACCGACCAGAGCAGAGCCGATCGACAGGAGCCGCACCATGACGACCGCCGCACCCGAGCAGTTCGAGGCGCTGCTGGCGCTGCAGACCCGCGATTCCCGCGCCGCCGCCCTGCGGGAGCAGCTGCGCGTCCTGCAGCAGGAGCCGCAGCTCGTGGAGTCCCTGAAGCGCCGACGGGCGGCCGTGGCCAAGGCGAAGGAGCTCGACAGCCGCCGCGGGGAGCTCGAGAAGGCGCGCGATGCCGCGCACCGCAGGGTCGACGACCTGCTGGCCAGGCTGCAGACTGAGCGCGCGCGACGCGATGCCGGGGGTTCGGCCAAGCAGGTCTCGGCGCAGACGCGGCAGATCGAGTCCCTCACCGCCCAGGTGGAGAAGGCCCGGGCCTCGGCGGACACGGCGGATCGCGAGCTCGCCGCCTTCCAGGAGGAGCGGGGGCGGCTGATGCCGCGGCTCAAGGCCGCGGATGCGGATGCCCGCGCCCGGGCGGATGAGGCCCAGGAGGCCGGGCGCCGCATGCGCACGGAGCTGACCGAGCTGGACGCGCGGCGCGACGAGCTGGCGGCCGGCGTCGGCAATGCAGAGCTCGTGGCCCGGTACGAGCGCATCCGCGGCGGCGGCACCGGCCGGGAGAAGATCGCCGCGGCACGTCGGCAGGCCGCAGCCTGCGGGGCCTGCGGCAGCCCGCTGAGCCCCGCGGAGGTCTCGGCGGTGGAGGCCGATCCGCAGTCGGTGGCCGCGTGCGCCGACTGCGGGGCGATCCTCGTCCCCTGAGCCGCGAGGGGGGGGGGAGACCGAGCTCGGCCGAGGTCGAGGGACAGGACGACCTGTAAGCCGGGTTCTGTGCACGCGCCCGGTCGCCCGGTGCGCGGCGGTGATCATCCATCTGGGCCCGTCGTCGCCGACGGGCTCGAGCGGTCTACCCGGATGCAGGACGAGCAGCCCTGTCGCATCCTGTCTGACCTTGCTCCGAACGGGGTTTACCGAGCCGCACCGGTCACCCGGTGCGCTGGTGGTCTCTTACACCACCCTTTCACCCTCACCGCGCGGCCGAGGCCGCGGGCGGTCTGCTCTCTGTGGCACTGTCCTGCGGGTCTCCCCGAGTGGCTGTTGGCCACCGTTCTGCTCTGCGGAGCCCGGACTTTCCTCGAGGCGCGCGAAGCGCCCCGCGATCACCCGGTCGTCCTGTCCGGCGCACGAGTGTACCTGCCGCCGGCCGATACCATGCTCGGATGCTCATCCTCCTGCCGCCGTCCGAGACCAAGACCGCACCGGCCTCCGGCGCCGCGGTGGATCCCGAGCAGCTGTCGTTCCCGTCGCTGGACGACGACCGGCGGAGGGTCCTCACGGCTCTCGAGAGGGTCAGCGGGCAGCGCAATGCCCTGGAGGCGCTGGGCGTCGGGGCCTCGCTGAGCGAGGAGGTGCGGCGCAATCTCTCGCTGCGCACGGCTCCGGCGGCCCCGGCGCTCGAGGTCTACACGGGGGTGCTGTACGACGCCCTGGGGCCGCAGACGCTCACCGAGGCCCAGCGCGCCGCCGCGGCGGAGTCCGTCGTGGTGATCTCCGCGCTGTGGGGCGCTGTGCGTCCGACGGATCGGATCCCGGCCTACCGGCTGTCCATGGGAACCGCCCTGCGGGGCCTCGGCCGGCGCGAGGCCATGCGGCTGTCGTCGTTCTGGAAGCCCCGGCTGAGGGCCGCGCTGGGCCCCGAGGCGGAGGGCCGGCTGGTCGTGGACTGCCGCTCTGCGGCCTATGCGGCCGCCTTCGAGGCCCCCGCGCGGTCGACGGTCGCCGTCCGGGCCGTCAGGGAGCAGGACGGGACACGCAGGGTCGTTTCCCACTTCGCCAAGCACACCCGCGGCGAGCTCGCCAGACATCTGCTGGAGCTCGCGGGCCAGGGCGCGGAGATCTCCACGGCGCACGAGCTGGCCGAGGCGGCCTCGGCCCGGTGGCAGGTCGAGCTCGAGGAGCCGGCCGACTCCCGGCCCGGGCGGCTCACGGTGGTGCTGCCCGGTCCGTGAGTCCGAGCCCGGCGGGGGGGCTCAGTGCCCGAACGGGTCCTCGTCGACCCCGGGCATCCAGGTGCTCCCCGCCTCACGCCAGCCCTCGGCCTTCATCGCCTTCCTGGCCTTGCGGCCCCACCGGTCGTCGAGGCGATCGAGGTAGAGCTTGCCGTCCAGGTGGTCGTACTCGTGCTGCATCACGCGGGCGAACCAGCCGGTGGCCTCCCAGCCGATGGGCTGCCCGGTCACGTCGAAGCCGGCGATGCGCACCCAGTCCGCTCGCTTGAGGGGAAAGCTGTAGCCGGGCACGGAGAGGCACCCCTCGGACTCCTCGTCCGGATCCGGCCTCTGCTCGGAGATCCTCCCGGCCGTCAGCACCGGGTTGATGATCTCCCCGCGGTCGGGGGCGTCGTCGTCGTTGGCGAAGACGAACGTGAAGATGCGCAGGCCCACTCCGATCTGCGGCGCCGCCAGGCCCACGCCGTGGGCGGCGTCCATCGTCTCGTGCATGTCGGCGACCAGCTCGCGCAGGGCGTCGTCGAACTCCGCGACCTTGGCGGCCGGGCGATGCAGGACGGGGTCCCCGGTGATGACGACGGGACGGACGGTCATGCGAGCACTCCTGAGGACCGGGGGAGGGATGCGGGGGCGCCGGGCAGACGGCGCGAGGGCGGCCACGATCCTACCGGGAACGGGCTCGATCGCCGCGTGCGCCCGAGCCCGCGGCCCGGGCGCCGAGCCGCTCGATCAGCCTGCTGTCGGCTCCCAGGCTCTTGTGCCAGATTGGAGGCATGACGAGCACTGCGCCCCCGATCCTCGATGACATCGCCCAGGCCGTCGGAACCACGCCGCTGGTGCGGATGTCCCGGCTGTTCGGCGCCTCCGGAGCGGAGGTGGTGGCCAAGGTCGAATCCCTGAATCCGGGCGGCAGCGCCAAGGACCGGCCCGCGCTCGGGATGCTGCGCGATGCCCTCGACTCGGGTCGGCTGGCCCCCGGGGGCACGGTCGTGGAGTCGAGCTCGGGGAACCTCGGCATGGCCCTGGCCCGGGCCTGCGCGGCCCACGACGTGCAGTTCGTGTGCGTCGTGGACACCCGCGCCAACCGCTCGACGATCGCGGCCATCCGAGCCCTGGGCGGTCGGATCGAGCTCGTGGAGCACCCCGACCCGGCCACGGGGGATCTGCTGACCGCGCGGCTGGCCCGCGTCCAGGAGCTGCTGGAGGAGATCCCCGGCGCGGTCAATCTGCACCAGTACGGCAATCCGGCCAACCCCGGGGCCCACCGCGACGGCACCATGCGCGAGATCGCCGAGGCCATGGAGCACCGGATCGACGACGTCGTCACCGCCTGCAGCACGACCGGCACGATCGGGGGGTGCTCGGCCTACGTGCGGGAGCACCGGATGGATACCCGGGTCATCGCGGTGGATGCCGAGGGCAGCGTCCTGTTCGGCGGGACCGCCGGGACCCGGCGCCTGCCCGGGATGGGCGCCGGGTTCGTGACCGAGCTGTCGCGCGACGTGGAGCCGGATCAGGTCATCCGCGTCAGCGAGCTCGACTGCGTCGCGGGGGCCCGCCTGCTGGCCCGGCGGGAGGGCATCCTGGCCGGGGCCTCGACCGGCGGCGTGGTGCATGCCGTCGCCTCGCTGCTGCCCGATCGCCCGGAGGGGACGCGGATCGCGATGCTGGTCCACGACGGCGGCATGCCGTACCTGGACACGATCTACGACGACGACTGGGTCCGGGAGTCCCTCGGCGCATCACCGGCCCGGGTCGAGGAGGCCGTCCAGGCCCTCCAGGAGCGTGCGGGAGGTGCCTGACGCGCAGCCCGGATCCATGGACCCCGCCTCGTCCCGCAGGGAGCCGGGCCTGCCGGCGCTGCGGATCGCCGTGATCGGCGCCGGGCCGAAGGCGCTGAGCGCGCTGGATTCGCTGGGACGCCGGCTCCGGGCGAGCACGCCGGACGACGGCCGGCCGGCCCGGCGGGTCCTGATCGACGTCATCGATCCGTCGGACCGGCCGGGCACGGGGGCCGCGTATGACCCCCGGCAGCCGTCGCACCTGCGGCTGAACGTCACGGCCTCGATCGTCGACGTCCACGAGCCCGGGGCGCAGGACCGGGTGACCCCGTCCTTCCGGCAGTGGGCCGCCCAGCATGGGGAGCCGGCCGCGGGGGAGGACTACCCGCCGCGCGCGGTGATCGGCGCCTATCTGGAGCAGGCCTGGGACGACGTCGTCGCGGCCATGCCGGAGCGCGTCCGCCTGCGGACGATCCGCGGGAGGGCCGCCGGGCTGCGGCGGGCGGCCCTCGAGCCGCGGGCCTGGGAGGCCCGGATCGAGACCCCGTCCGCGGAGCGCGGCGCGGCGCCGCGATGGCGGGGGCCGTACGACGAGGTGCTGCTGGCCACGGGCCACGCGGCCGATCACCCGGCGGCGCTGCGGCACTCGTGGCGGGGCGGCATCCCGCTCGTCCCGGGGGTCTACCCGACGACCGAGCGGCTCGGCACGGATGCCGTGGCCCCCGGCGCCCGGGTGGCGGTGCGCGGCGCCGCGCTGACCTTCATCGACGCCGCCCTGGCCCTGACCGAGGGCCGGGGAGGAGCGTTCGAGGACGGGCCCGACGGGCGCCTGTCCTACCGCCCCGGCGGGCAGGAGCCCGCGGCCATCCTGCCGACCGCACGCAGCGGGGTCCTGCTCGATGCCAAGCCCGATCCGGGGTCGGCGCCGGCGCAGGCGCTGCAGGAAGGGGCCCTGGCCGAGGTCGTCGCCGCCGGGCGGGCAGAGGTCCTGGCCGCCGAGAGCATCCCGGCGGTCCTCGAGGCCGTCGAGCGCACGGCCCAGCAGATCCTGCGGTGCTCGGAGGATCCGGACGGCGCTCGGGCGGCGACGGCGGATGAGCTGCTCGCCGCTGCGATGCCCGCGCGGATCGTCCGATCGGTGCGCACGACCCTGCACGGCGGGGCCGAGCCGGGGCCGAAGGCGGGCCGAGCGGCGCGTGCGCTGCGGCGCGGCATCGCCGCCGCCGAGGGCAGCGCGCCCGGCGGCCCCGCGTGGGCCCTGGGCCGGGCGTGGTCCCTGCTCTACTCGTCGATCGTGCAGCGGATCAGCTTCGCGCGGATCCCGCAGGAGCAATGGATCCGGTTCCGCACTGCAGCCGCCGCCTTCGAGCGCTGGGCCTTCGGCCCGCCGCTGCTCAACGCCCGCAAGCTCGAGGCGCTCGTCGAGGCCGGGATCGTGGACCTGGCCTGGCTGGACGAGGGCGTGCAGATCGACTCGGAGGGCTGCGCGTGCGCGCCGGACGGCACCCGGCGGCCCGCACCGGACGTGGTCGTCGACGCCGTGCTGGCGCCGCCGGGCATCCCGGCCGAGGACCCGCTGCTGCGCGGGCTGGTCGAGCGCGGCGTGCTGAGCGTTCCGCCGGGGCGCCGGGGCTGCCGCATCACGCGCAGCGCCGCGGCGCTGGATGCGGCCGGACGCCCCGTCGCCGGGCTCTCGGTCCTCGGACGGCCCACCGAGGACGTCGTCCTGGGCCATGACACCCTGAACCGCCGACTGCACAGCCAGCCGCAGCTGTGGGCGCAGCGCCTGATCGAGACACCGCAGAGGAGACCCATGACCGCCACCCCTCCGATCGAGGCGACCCTGCGCTCCGGTGCGCACGGGCGGCCCGCGCTGCCGGCGCGGCTGGAGCCCTGGATGCAGGAGCTGGCCTCCGATCCGCAGGCATGCGCCGACCTGCTGGCGGAGCACGGCAGCCCGGTCAACGTGCTGGATCCCCGGCCGCTGGAGGCCAATGCCGGGGAGCTGCTCGAGGCCGCCGGGCAGCGCGACGTCGATCTGCGGGTGTTCGTGGCGCGCAAGGCGAACAAGATGCTCGCGGTCGTGGACCGCGCCCAGGAGCTCGGGCACGGGATCGACGTGGGCAGCGAGCGCGAGCTGCGACAGGTCCTGGACCGGGGCGTGCCGCCCCGGGACATCGTGCTGACCGCAGCGATCAAGCCCGAGCCCGTGCTGCGCCTGGCCGTCGAGTCCGGCGTGACGGTGGTCGTCGACAACCGGGACGAGCTGAGCCTGCTGTGCGACGTGCTCGCCCGGCGGCCCGAGCCGGCCGGGCCCGTCGGGATCGCCCTGCGCCTGGCGCCGGACCCGGTCCGCGGAATCGCCCCCACTCGCTTCGGGGAGTCCGCGCGGACGTGGCGCCGCGAGCTGGGCGACGCCCAGGAGCTCGAGCGCTCCGCCGGGCTGCGGGTCATCGGCCTGCACTTCCACCTGCACGGCTACGACCCGACTCATCGCAGCGAGGGCCTGCGCCAGGCCGTCGCGCTCGCGGACGCGCTGCGCGAGCGGGGGCACGCGCCCGCGTGGATCGACATGGGCGGGGGAGTGCCGATGTCCTATCTGGAGGACCCCGAGCTCTGGGATGCCTTCTGGCAGGCCCACGAGGAGGCGGTGCTCGGTCGCCGCGAGCCGCTGACCTGGCGCGGGGACGGCTTGGGACTGCGGCGCGAAGACGGGCCCGAGGGCCCGCGGCTGGCCGGGACGCGCGATCTCTACCCGTATCACCAGCAGCTGACCCGCGGCTCGTGGCTCGGTCGGGTCCTGGACGCGGCTCTGGAGCCCGGGACCGACGGCGGCCAGGCCGACGACGAGCGCACCGGGACCTCCGTGGCCGAGGCCCTGCGCGCTCGCGGGCTGCAGCTGCGCTGCGAGCCGGGCCGGGCGATGCTCGACGGCTGCGGCCTGACCCTGGCACGAGTCGTGTTCCGCAAGCACACCAGCGACGGGGTGCCGATCGTCGGCCTCGAGATGAACCGGACGCAGTGCCGGTCGACGTCGGCCGACTTCCTGGTGGACCCGGTGCTCGTCCCGGGCCCGCAGCGCGGCGATGCCCGCGCAGCGGACCCCGATGACCCGTGGGACGGGCCGATCGAGGCGTTCCTGGTGGGCGCCTACTGCGTCGAGGCGGAGCTGATCCTCAAGCGGCGCATCGCCTTCCCGCGCGGGGTGGCCGTGGGGGATGTCATCGCGCTGCCGAACACGGGCGGCTACCTGATGCACATCCTGGAGTCCGCCTCGCACCAGATCCCGCTGGCGGCCAATGTCGTGCGCACGGCCGACGGCTTCGTGCGCGACGACATCGACCGCCTCTGATCGCCGATCCTCCGCGGGCGGGGCTCCCGGTCGCGGAGGGTGATCCAGCTGGCAGACCGCCGGCGGGGATGCGGCTAGGATCGGTGCTCGGAATCCATCGAGGCCCGCGGGACGACCCGCGCTTCCAGGGCACGGAGCAGGGACGGCCCCGCACAGGAGGCCTCGTCCCGTGACCGCACTCTCCCCGACCCTGCGCGACGTGCTGACCCCGTCCGTGCTGCTGCGGCTGCTGCTCGGCTGGGGCGCGTACATCGCGCTGCTGCTCGCCCAGCCCCTGCTCGAGGGCAGCCTCCCGACCGCGGCCCTGCTGACGGTCCTCGCGGCCATCGTCGTCGTCATCGTGATCTGCGCGTCCGGAGTGGTCGCCCAGGCCGAGCATCTGGCCCGCCGGCTGGGCGATCCCTACGGGACCCTGGTGCTGACCCTGTCGATCGTGCTGATCGAGGTCATCCTCATCTCCGCCGTCATGCTCGGCCCGGGGGACCACGCGACCATCGCCCGCGACTCGGTCATGGCCGTCGCCATGATCATCCTCAATCTCGTGATCGGCGTCTGTCTGATCGTCGGCGGGATGCGCCACGGCGGCCTGCGGCCCAACCGCGCGGGCGTCTCCGCGTACCTGACCCTGCTGATCGTCCTGCTCGCCACGGCCTTCGCCATGCCGGCCCTGATCGGCGAGGACGGCGCCTACCGGACCGGTCAGGCCGTGCTGGTCGCGCTGATGACCGTGCTGCTCTACGCGTACTTCCTCCAGCGGCAGATGGGGCCCCAGCGCGGGGACTTCCAGGACGTCGACGCGGCCGCGGGGACGACGGAGGAGCCGGAGGAGTCCTCGACCGGCTCGCTCGCCGAGGTCCTGCGCACCCATCGCAGCGAGATCCTCGTGCGCGCCCTGTTGCTCGTGGCCATCGTCGTGCCCATCGTGCTGCTGTCGCACGACATGGCCGCGCTGCTGGACGACGCCCTGAACCGCGCCGACGCGCCGGCTGCGCTGTCCGGGCTCGTGATCGCGCTGATCGTGTTCCTGCCGGAGACGATCACGGCCGTGCGGGCCGCGCTGGGCGGGGAGCTGCAGCGGGTGTCGAACCTGTGCCACGGCGCCCTGGTCTCGACCGTCGGCCTCACGATCCCGGCGGTGCTGGCGATCGGGATGCTGACCGGGCAGACCGTGGTGCTCGCCCAGACCCCGTCGAACCTCGCCCTGGTGGGGATCTCCCTGCTGCTGACCGTCGCCACGTTCTTCGGGGGCCGGGTCACGGCGCTGCACGGGGCCGGGCACGTCATGGTCTTCGCCCTCTACCTCATGACCGTGTTCGCCTGACGACCGCATGGATCCCGGCCGCCGGGGCCCATCACCGCGCCGATATGGTGAAGCGATGAGTGCATGCGCGGCCTTCGTCATCCCGACGTTCGACGACGACCCCGTCCACCTGCAGGAATCGGTGGCCGCCGCCGCGGCACAGGAGGGTGTCGAGGTCGAGATCGTCGTCGTGAACGACGGGTCCACGCGCGCCGACACGCTGGCGGCTCTGGCGGCCCTGCCGGAGGGCGTCGCTCGCCTGGACCAGCCGAACAGCGGGCCGTCCGCTGCGAGGAACGCGGGCATCGCGGCCACGACAGCCCCCTGGGTGATCCCGCTGGACGCGGACGACCGCCTGAGCCCGGACTACGCCGCCCGCGGCATCGCGGCTCTGGCGGCAGCGCCGGAATGCCGGTTCGCCTACGGGTTCGTGGACCGCTTCGGCGTCGTGAGCGAGCGGAAGACGCCCCCGCCGTCGGTGGACCTGGCGGCTCTGGCAGGCGGCAACCGCGTCGGCGTGACAGCGGTCTTCCGGCGCGAGGACTGGGAAGCCGTCGGCGGCTACGACGAGCTGCTGCGTCGCGGCTTCGAGGACTACGAGTTCTGGCTGCGCCTGCTGGCCCAGCTCGGAGGCCACGGGGCGCGCATCGATGCGGTGCACGAGTATCGGCAGAAGCCGGCATCCCGCCGTCTGGCCGACCTGGGCGAGGGGCTGGCGAGGACCCGTGCGCGGGTCCTGGCCAATAACCCCGATCACCACCACGTGCTCCTGGCCGCGGCCTGGGAGAGGCTGGATGCCGCCGCGGAGGAGACGCAGGCGGCATGGGGCGATCGTCTGCAGCTGCGCCGCTGGCTTCGCCCTGTGAAGCGGCTGATCCGCCGGCGTTCCCGGAGGGCGTGCGCCGCCATGGCGGGGCGGACGAGAAAAGGCCCCCGGGATCCTCAGGATCCCGGGGGCCTCGGCGGGGTGAGCGACGGGGGTTGAACCCGCGACCTCCTGGACCACAACCAGGCGCTCTGCCGACTGAGCTACGCCCACCATGCTGCTCGGATGCGACCGGGCCGTCTCCGGTGAGGAGACGTTGTCAGCCGCTGAGCAACGCGGACCACTGTAACCCATCCCGGGCGTCCGTGGGCGCGCGATGTGGATCGCGTCACGCCCGCGCGGCTCCCGAGGGAGCCCGGATCAGGGCTGCCGCTGGGCGGCGTCGTCCTGCGAGCCCTGCTCGGTCACCCGACGGGCCGCGATCACGCGGGAGGCCACCTCGCGGGCCTGATCCGAGGAAGGTCCGGGAGCGTCGACGAACACGGCATCGCGGTAGTAGCGCAGCTCGTCGATGGAGTCCTTGATGTCGCCGAGAGCGCGGTGGTTGCCGGTCTTCTCGGGGGACTGGAAGTACGCCCTGGGGAACCAGCGCCGGGACAGCTCCTTGATGGTGGAGACGTCGATGATCCGGTAGTGGAGGTGCTCGACCACCTCCGGCATGTCCCGGACCAGGAAGGTGCGGTCCGTGCCCACCGAGTTGCCCGCCAGCGGGGCGCGGCCCGGCTCCGGGACCCACGCCCTGATGTAGTCCAGGACCTGCTGCTGGGCCTGGGCCATGGTGGTCCCCGAGGGCAGCTCCTCGAGCAGGCCGGACTTCACGTGCATGTTCCGCACGAAGTCGCCCATCTGCTCGAGCGCCGCGTCATCGGGGCGGATGACGACGTCGACGCCGTCGCCCAGGACATTGAGCTGATCATCGGTGACCAGGACCGCGACCTCGATCAGGGCGTCGTCCGCCAGGGACAGCCCCGTCATCTCGCAGTCGATCCACACCATTCGTTCGTTTGAGAGAGCCACGCAGGCCACTGTAGTGCGGCCCTCGGACATCCCCGGCGCGCCCGACCGGGCCGGGTGGGCCCGACGGTAGGATGACGGCCAGCGCGCGGCCGGGCTGGGCCTGCGCGCGGCATGCACCGTCCGCGATCCGGGCCGGGCCCGGTCGCCTCGAGCGGCCCGCCATCCACATCCACGAGGGGATCCGTGTCAGAGACGAGCACCGAGAGGACGCCGGAGAGCGCGTCGACCGGCACCACGGCCGCCGAACCGCCCCTGAGGGAGGGCTCGGTGCTGCGCACCGTCGTCTTCGGCACCGTCGGGTCCCTGCTGCTGATGGTCGGCTCGTACGGGGTGGGCTGGCTCGCCGGGGTCTCGGAGCTGCGGCGCCACCCGCTGGTCATCGAGCTGCGCTTCACGACCCCCGGTGCGATCCTGTCGATCATCCTGGTCGCCATCGGGGCCATGATGCTCGTGCGCGAGTGGTTCCGCCTGGGCCAGAAGCTGCAGGGCTGGGGCCCCGGGACGCGGACGTGGGTCAGGGCCGCCATCGTGGCGTGGTCGCTGCCCATGGTCTTCTCGGTGCCGATCTTCAGCCGCGACGTCTACTCGTACATCGGCCAGGGCCGCGTCGCCGCGGCCGGTCTGAGCCCGTACGAATCCGGGGTCTCGACGATCGAGAACTTCTTCCAGCTCGGCGCGGACCAGCTGTGGAGCGAATCGCCCCCGCCGTACGGCCCGCTGTTCATCATGCTGGAGCGGCTGATCGTCGGGATCACCGGGGCCGAGCCCGACTCGTCGGTCTTCCTCTTCCGGCTCCTGTGCGTGCTCTCGGTCATGCTGATCGCCTGGACCGTGCCGCGGCTGGCGCAGCGCCACGGGATCGATCCCACGCGCGCCCTGTGGCTCTCGGCCGCCAACCCCCTGCTGCTCGTCAACTTCATCCTCGCGGTGCACAACGACGCCACCATGACGGCCCTGGCCCTGCTCGGCGTCCTGGTCGCGGCGACCTGGCGCGACTGGCGCGGCGGCATGGCCGGCACCGCCCTCGTCGTGCTGTCGATCGGGATCAAGCCGATCACCGTCGTGCTGCTGCCGTTCATCGGGCTGCTCTGGGCCGGCCGCGGCGCCTCGTGGCCGCGACGGTTCCTGATCTGGGCGCTGACCCTGGCCTGGGCCATCGTCGTGATGGCCGTGCTCGGGTGGATGTCCGGATTCGGCTGGGGCTGGATCGAGGGTCTGTCCACGACGGGCACGTCGTTCATCTGGTACGCGCCCATCGGCCTGCTGGGGCTGGTGGTCAGCGGGATCGTGGGTCTGTTCGGCGACGCCGGCCGCGCCATGGGCGCCGTGCACTCGGCCGGTCAGGCCCTGGCCGTGCCGGTCATCCTGTACCTGATGTTCGTCGGGCGCGACGAGCGGGTCGTGCGGCGCATGACGCTGGCCTTCGCCGCGATCGTGGTGTTCTCGCCCATGATCCAGGCCTGGTACGTCGTCTGGCTGATCCCGTTCTTCGCCGTCACCGGCATCCGCCCCGACTGGCAGACCGACGTCCTGCTGTTCCTCACCGTGTTCTTCATGATCTACGCGGTCTCGGATCAGCTCGACGTCTTCCCGTACCTCGACATCGACATCGGCTCCGGGCGCACGATCGCCGCGGTGATCGGCGTGGCCTACGGCATCTACCTCTGGTTCCTCGATCCCTCCACGAGGCGCAGCCGCAGGACGCGGTCCGCGGACCCGCAGCGGCCGGTCGTGATCTGAGGGCTCAGCTCCGAGCGTCCCGCAGGGCGTAGATCCAGGCCGTGGTCTCGGTGCCGTCGTCGAGCTCGACGCGGGCCTCGGTGCGCAGGTACTCGTCGCCCTCGAAGTCGTCCATCTCCTGCCAGCTGCGCGCCAGCCGGGGTGAGGTCAGCAGCCAGCCCTTCACGGGCTCCCCGGCCTCGTCCAGCTCGATGCCCGGGTGCCCGGTGGCCGCGCCCCAGCCCCGATCGAGCAGGCGCCCGCGGACGATCCCGCGCTGCCAGGTCCCGCCCATGGGCTCCATGACGTGCTCATTGGGCTGGCCGGGCGCCAGGGTGCCGTAGATGAACACGCGCTGGTCGAGGGACGAGCTCATGGGGTTCCTCCTGCTGACGGTGCGGGGTCGTCGCACCGGCCGGGCAGGGCCCTCGAGCGTGCGGGCGACAAAGCCCACCTGCTCGGACGTGAGATCCGTTCAGGTGGGCTTCCAGGTGCCCCGGGAGGGATTCGAACCCCCGACCAAGAGATTAGAAGGCTCCTGCTCTATCCCCTGAGCTACCGAGGCGGGCACCGACCATCCTATCGAACAGGCGCACGGCCCGTGCATCCTCCTCCACCGGCGCAGGATCAGCGCCGGCTCCTGCAGATCGGTGCACACCGCTCCCGCGGCCCGACGGCAACGGGCGCCGGCGGTCCACGCTGAGGCCACCCCGTCGGAGGCCGGCTGTGCGAGCCGACGTCCGACGACCATCGGCCGAGCGATCCCTCTCGGCCTCTTGTTCAGGAGGCGCCATGTTCGACACGATCACGGTCCGCGGCTTCGCGGCCACCAAGCCCGATCTGCGCACGCTGCCCGACGGGACCCCCGTGGCCTCGTTCCGGCTGGCCTCGACTCCGCGCCGCTTCGACGCGGAGTCGAGCAGCTGGGTCGATGTGGGCCCGACCAACTGGTACACGGTCAGCTGCTTCCGCAGGATGGCAGGCAATGCGGCGTCCTCCCTCAAGGTCGGCGACGCCGTGCTCGTCATGGGACGCCTGCGGCTGCGGCCGTGGACCACCAAGGAGGGCCACGAACGGGTCACCGTCGAGATCGACGCGAGCTCCCTGGGCCCGGATCTCGCCATGGGCACCGCCACGTACCGCCGCTCGGGCGGTCACCAGGGGCCGGACGGCTCCCGCGAGCAGTCCGCGGAGCACGAGGACGGCGCGGCCGGCGACGGTGCGCAGGACCGGGGCGACACGCGGGGCCTCGGTGAAGCGGCGGAATCCTCGCGGCGCGGCTGGCCGGACGACGGCCGCGTCGTCGATCCCCTGACCGGGGAGCTGCTCAGCGGCCGTCGGCTGCGGCCCGAGGACAAGGGCGAGGACGAGGGCGAGGAGTCGACATGGGAGGGAGACCCGGACGAGCTGCTGGCCGGCGCCGAGCGCGCCCCGGCCGGGGCCTGAGCCCGGGCGCCCGAGCAGCGGCCGTCGCCCGCCCGTGCCTGCGCCTCGACGGGGCAGGCACGGGTCGACGGCCCGCGACGGATCGTCGTCTCCCGCTATGCCGGGGGAGGAACCGGCGCCGGGGTGGTCCGGGACCCATCCGCGCCGGGTAGCCTGGGGCTCATGGCTGAATTCATCTACACCATGAACAAGGCCCGCAAGAAGGTGGGCGACAAGGTCATCCTGGATGACGTCACGATGTCGTTCTACCCGGGCGCCAAGATCGGCGTCGTGGGTCCCAACGGCGCGGGCAAGTCGACCATCCTCAAGATCATGGCGGGGCTCGACGAGCCCTCCAACGGCGAGGCGAGGCTCTCGCCCGGCTACTCCGTGGGCATCCTGCTGCAGGAGCCCCCGCTGAACGAGGACAAGACCGTCCTGGGCAACGTCGAGGAGGGCGTCGGCGAGATCAAGGCCAAGCTCGACCGCTTCAACGCCATCTCCGAGGAGATGGCCCAGCCGGATGCGGACTTCGACGCCCTCATGGAGGAGATGGGGAGTCTCCAGGCGGATATCGACGCGGCCAACGCATGGGATCTCGACTCCCAGCTGGAGCAGGCCATGGCCGCGCTCCAGTGCCCTCCCGGCGATGCGCCCGTCACGAGCCTCTCCGGCGGTGAGCGCCGCCGCGTCGCGCTGTGCAAGCTGCTGCTCGAGAAGCCGGACCTGCTGCTGCTGGACGAGCCCACGAACCACCTCGACGCCGAGTCCGTGCTGTGGCTCGAGCAGCACCTGGCCGACTACCACGGCGCCGTGCTGGCCGTGACGCATGACCGCTACTTCCTCGATCACGTGGCGCAGTGGATCTGCGAGGTCGATCGCGGCCGCCTGTACCCCTACGAGGGCAACTACTCCACCTACCTGGACACCAAGGCCAAGCGCATGGAGGTCCAGGGCAAGAAGGACGCCAAGCAGGCCAAGCGCCTCAAGGACGAGCTGGAGTGGGTCCGCTCGAACGCCAAGGGACGCCAGACCAAGTCCAAGTCCCGTCTGGCCCGCTACGAGGAGATGGCGGCCGAGGCCGAGAAGACCCGGAAGCTGGACTTCGAGGAGATCCAGATCCCGCCGGGCCCGCGTCTGGGCAACCTGGTGATCGAGGCCAAGGACCTGCAGAAGGGCTTCGGCGACCGCTCCCTGATCTCGGATCTGTCCTTCACCCTGCCCCGCAACGGCATCGTGGGCGTGATCGGCCCCAACGGCGTCGGCAAGTCCACGCTGTTCAAGACCATCGTGGGCAAGGAGCCGATCGACGACGGCGAGCTGCGCATCGGCGATTCGGTGAAGATCTCCTACGTCGATCAGAACCGCGAGAACATCGACTCCGAGAAGTCGCTGTGGGAGGTCGTCTCCGACGGCCTGGACTACATCCACGTGGGGCAGGTCGAGATGCCGTCGCGCGCCTACGTCTCCGCGTTCGGCTTCAAGGGCCCGGATCAGCAGAAGAAGGCCGGCGTGCTCTCCGGCGGCGAGCGCAACCGGCTGAACCTGGCGCTGACCCTCAAGCAGGGCGGCAACCTCCTGCTGCTCGACGAGCCCACCAACGACCTCGACGTCGAGACCCTGGGCTCGCTGGAGAACGCCCTGCTCGACTTCCCGGGCTGCGCCGTGGTCATCTCCCACGACCGCTGGTTCCTGGACCGGGTGGCCACCCACATCCTCGCGTGGGAGGGCACCGAGGAGGACCCGGACAACTGGTACTGGTTCGAGGGCAACTTCGAGTCCTACGAGCAGAACAAGGTCGAGCGCCTCGGCGAGGAGGCCGCGCGCCCGGGCCGCATGACCCACCGCCGCCTCACGCGCGACTGATCGCCTCGGGGGCCTGAGGCTCCGCGGGCACGGCCCGCCGTCGACGAGCACCCCCGGGTGCCCGCGGCGGCGGGCCGTCGTCGTCTCCGGCCCATCACGCGCTCGGCCGCCGCTGCGGCTCGCCGCCCGCATCGGCGCCGGGCTCAGCCCCCCGCCGTCCTCCTCTCGGCCGCCTCGCGGGGGAGGAAGGCCAGCAGCCCGGTCTTGTGCGGCAGCCGGATCTGCGGGCCGAGCTCGAAGCCGGTGCGGGCGAGGCGCTGCAGCGCCGGCCGGTTGCGGGCATCCGGCTCGGCCACGATCCGCCGCGTGGCGGGATCGCCGAGCAGGAAGGGGAGGATCACGGCGGCCAGGGCGCCGGTGAGCCCGGGCACGGGCCGCTCGGCCGGGGCCAGCAGCACGTGGATCCCCAGGTCGCCGGGCTCGGGGAGATACGCGCCGCCGATCGGGTCGGCATGCGGCTCATAGGTCTGCACCAGGCCGGCGGGGCGCCCGTCGAGCTCCACGACGAACGCGTGGTGGGTCGCGGCGGCATCGATCGCGGTGTAGATCGCCGCGATCTGCTGCGCGGTGCAGTCCGTCATGCCCCAGAAGCGGGCGCGCTCGGCCGAGACCCATCCGTGGATCACCGGGGCATCGGCGACCGGCTCCACCCGGCGGAGGGAGACCGCGTGATCGGGCGCCCCGGGCAGCGGGCCCAGCGCCGCGCGCCCCGACGTCCGGGCGGGACGCCCCGGCGCGACCCAGGGCAGCGCCTGGTCGATCTCCCCGCGCGCCCAGCGCCGGACCGGCCGGCTGCCCAGCCGCCCGCGGTCCACCGGGTCGGGGGTGATCCACAGCGACGCCGCGGGATCGGCGAGGTCCCACAGGACGCGCGCGGCGGGGACCCGCACGCAGCCGGCGCCCAGCCCGGGCAGCAGCCCCGTGGCCAGGATCGCGTCGGCGTCCCCGCCCACGGCCACGGCTGCGGGCCGCGGCAGACCGGGATGAGCGCGGAACGGGACGAAGGAGTGCGCCTGTCCCCACGTCGCAGCGTCCGGGCGCCCATCGAGCTCGGCCGCGGCGAGGGCCAGCGCCTCGAGGGCCGCCGGCACCGGGTCGAGCCCCAGACCCGGGCCGCGGGAGGCGATCGACTCGAGCGCCAGGCCGATCCGCCCGGCGGGCCCGAGCATCGGGGCCCAGAGCGGCGAGAGCTCGGTGTCCCGCTGCAGGGGCGCGAGCAGCGGATGACGGGCGATCCGCCGCGCCAGGTGATCGCGCCAGCAGGCGGCGGCCGCGGCGGTCGGGGAATCGGGGTCCATCCGCCCGTCCCACGACAGCAGACGCCGTCGCAGCGCCGCAGCCGCGGGATCCTCCGCCCCGTCAAGGGCCCCGGGCCCGTTCAGCAGGCCTCGCACCAGGCCCAGCAGCGAGGCGGAGTGCGTGTCGAGCTGGGCGGCCAGCAGGTCGTCGTGGGTGATCCGACCGTGCCGACGCAGGGCGCCGCGCAGCAGGTCCTCGGCGCGGCGGGCTCGATGGGCCGGTGCGCAGCCGATGCTCCGCATGCCGCCGGGGCCGTCGTCGCGCTGATTCGCTCGGATCAGCAGGTCCTCCGGCGCCCGGACCGGCGGCAGGGGGCCCGCCGCGGCGCCGGCCGTCAGATGGCGGCATGCGCCGTCGGCATCGGCAGCGATCACGTCGTTCACCGGCACGGCCCAGCCGCGCCAGGCCGCCGCCGCGTCATCGGCGGTGCGTGCCCGCAGCAGCTCGCGGCACGCCGCCAGGGCCCGGGACGGATCGCTCGGGGCGGCCAGGCGCACGGCGACCAGGTCCATCCGCTCGCCGTCGGCCAGCGACGCCAGCCGCAGCCGAGCGGGGTCCGAGACGGGCAGCAGGGGTCCGGCGCTGGAGCGCCGCAGCTCGCGCGTCCCCTCGACGGCGCGGGGCTCCCGCGTGATCTCGATCGGCGCGCCCGAGCCGACCTCCACGAGGACGCCGCCGCGACGGGTCACCGGGACGTCCGCGACCTCTGCGGTGACTGCCATGGCCGCGGTGATGGCCCAGGCCGCGGTGTCGGTGCGGCCGAAGTGCGGCACGCCGGGCAGCCCCACCAGGGCCAGGCCGCGCACGCGCAGCCCGGGCGCCGACAGGCACACCGGCTGGTACGGGCCCGATCCCTCGACCACCCGATGCGGGTCGGCCGCGATCATCGGCGCGCCCGAGACGGACAGCGGCCCCGGCACGAGCCACGCATTGGAGGCCGCGCTGCGCGGGGACTCGGCGTCCAGCACCGCGACCCACTCCTGACCCAGGGTGCGGCGCACGTGCCGCCGCCACAGCTGCTCGGGGAGGCTGCCGGCGAGCAGGTGCGCGTCCAGATGGACGGCGATCGGGGTCCAGGGCCGCCACGGCTCCGGCCGCCTGCCGGTCAGCCCCAGAGCACGGGCCTCGGGGGACCGGGCCCAGGCGTCCAGCTGCCCGTCGACGCCCCGGGCGTAGGCGGCCAGGAAGCGCTGATCCTCCGGGGAGGCCGCCTCGTACCAGGTGCGGGCGGTCTCCTGGACGCCCAGGGCGGCGGTGAGCTCGTCGGCGTCGTCGTGGGCGGGGCCCAGCAGGGCGGCCGAGCGGGCCTCGGCCCGGGTGCGCAGCACCTCCAGGTCCCAGGCGCGATCGACGGCGGTGATCGCCCCGTGCCCCTCGGCCAGCGCCGCGATGGACTCGGCCTGCACATGCGGGACGCCGTGCGGATCGCGGTGCACGCGCCAGCCCGGGCCGCTGAGCACGACGTCGGCTCCCGCGACGGGCTCGCTCGCGGATCCGCTCATGCCGGGCGTCCGGTCTCGAGGCGGGACGCGGCGGCGGCCAGCGGGTTCCCGAGCCGCCCGGCCATCGCCAGGGACCCGGCCGGATCGGAGAGGTCCACCATCTGCTGCGGATCGCGCAGCTGCAGCCGATTGAGGCAGGAGTGCTCGAAGCTCTCCCGCAGCAGGTCGTGGCGCCGCCACAGGTGCGGGTGCTCGTCGCGGTGGTCCCGCAGCACATCGGCGGCCAGCTCCCAGAAGCGGTCCTCGTCCAGGAGCCCGTCGACGTGCAGCAGGGGGGCCAGGTGGCGCAGCACGCCGTCGAGCACATCGGTGTGCACGGAGAGCTCCTGCTGCTCGGGGGCGATCACAGAGCGCAGCCGTTCGAGGCCCTCGGGCAGCGGCTGCTCGTCCATGACCACGATCTCCTCGCCCAGGTCCTTCCAGAACGCGCCCGTCGGCAGCCCGTCGCGCAGGCGCAGGATGACGTTCTCACCGTGCGGCATCAGCGCGATCGACCGGGAGAGCAGCAGATGCGCCACCGGCCGCAGGTACACCGTGAGCAGCGCTCGCACCCACTCCTCGGGGGAGGCCCCGCTGCGGTCGATCCAGGCCCGGACCAGGGGCGTCCCCTCGCGGTCCACGTGCAGGACCCCGGCCAGGCTCGCCGCGTGCTCGTCGGCCGTGAGCCGGCCGACGGGGGATTCGCGCCACAGCCCGGCCAGCTGCTTGGTGTGCTCCGAGCGGATCCCGGAGCGGTGATGCGCATCGCCCAGCCAGCCCACCGACGACCGCTCGCGCAGGACCGTGACGGCTGCCAGTTCGGGGTCCCGTGCGACGATCCCCGCCAGCCAGTCGCTGATCGCGGGCATCGCGCGCATGTAGTGCGGCGAGAGCCCCCGCAGGAATCCCATGGAATGCACGCCCAGGGCGGTCTTGGCGTAGTCGCGGGCGGTGTCCTCGACGTCCAGGAAGGTGCGCACGGACTGCTGGGCGCGCCACCGGTGCTCGCTGGTCCCGGCCGGGATCAGGTCCCCGCGCAGCACGTCGGGCAGCATGCCGGGCAGGATCCGGTGCTCCCACTGCCACGGGTGGACCGGGATCGGCGTGTACTCCTGCGGGTCCTCGCCGCATCCGCGGACCGCTGCCTCGAAGCGCTCGCGCTCGACCGGCAGCAGGTGCTCGGCCATGTGCTCGGCCTCGGTCATGCCCTCCGCCACGGAGACCACGCACAGGGACCGGCGGGCGGCCAGCCAGACGAGCCGCGCGGGCTCGGCGGCCTCCGGTGCCCACGCGTCCTGCTCGCCGGCGCCGAAGCCGATGCGCCCGGAGTTCGCCACGAACCCCGGGTGCCCCTCGTCGAGGTGCTGCTCCACCGTCTCGAGCGGCGCGGCGGCCAGCTCCGCCGCGGACGGGGCCGGCAGCGCCCGGCGCCGGGCCGTCGTGAGCAGCGTGGCCGAGAGCTCCTCGAGGTACAGCGGCAGGACCCGATCCGTCAGCCCGAGCGTGCGCCGCAGATCCAGCACGGCCTGCTGCGCATCCGCAACCGCGTGCTCGGGGGCGCCCGCCTCGTCGAGGCGGCGGATCGAGGCGGGGTCCACGCGCCAGTGCTCCAGGGCGTGGCGGGTCGCGCGGAAGCGCCAGCGCGGGAGGCCGCGGTCGTCGGCCACGACCCATCCGGAGCCGTCGGGCTGCGGCGCGAGAACGCGCTCGTGCGCGAGCTCGCCCAGCAGCTTGGCGACCTGGCGGCGCTGCAGCGCCTCGGCCTCGGCGGGGCCCAGGGCGGGCACGGGGGCGGGCGAGGCCGCGGCGGATGCTGCTGCGGGGGCGATCCGGGGGCTCATGCGGTCTCCTTCGGGTCCTCGGCCGGGACGCGCTCGCGCACCGACAGGCAGGCGGTCTTCCCCGGCAGCTGCACCGGGCCGATCTCGCGGAACCCGGCGGCCCGGTTCAGCGCGCGGATCGCGGCATTGCGCTCGTCGGGCTCCACGAGCACGCGCTGCACGGCCGGGTCGCTGAACAGCAGCTCCAGCGCGGCACCCATCACCGCGCGCGACGTCCCGGGCACCGGCGGGTCGGCCGGGGCCATCAGCAGGTGCAGGCCGGCGTCGCCGTCGCGCACCGGGAACACGCCGGCCACGGGGGAGCGAGCGGGGTCGTAGGTCTCCAGGAGCCCGCGCAGCACCTCGGTCTCGGCGCCGTCCCGGGCCGACTGCTCCGCCACGAGCCAGGCCGTCGCCTCGCCCGAGTCCATCAGGTCCCGGTACTCGCGGGCCACGGCCTCCCGGGAGGCGCCCACCAGCTCCCACGCGGCCGCCCGGGGCTGCGTGAGCCAGTCATGCAGGGTGCCCAGATCGCGGGGCAGCTCGACCGGGCGGATCGTGAAGCGCCGGCCGTCGGCCGTCGTCGTCGCGAACGGCCCCGCGAGGGTCCCCGGCCGCGGACCCCACGAGGACTGGGGGAGGCGGCCGAAGGACTGGAACATCGGGGCGCGCTCGATCGGGTACGGGCGCTCGCCGGTGACGTGATCCAGGATGATCGCCGCGCGCAGCGGCCCCATGCCCAGATCCGGGGCGGTCAGCGCGTGGGTGTGCTCGGTGTGGTTGAGCACGTGCACCGTCCCGTCGGCGCTGGCGCGGTGCTCGCGATCGGGCGTGAGCCGTCCCTGCTCGTCCCAGGTGAGCTGCTCGCGCACCGGGTTCAGCCACGGCAGATCGGCCGGCACGTACCCGGATCCGGCGACGACCGCATCGGTCACCGTCTCGCGCTCGTGCCCGTTCTCGACGCCGCGCCAGCGCAGCAGGGTGCGTCCCGCATGCGGCTGCGCGCCGATCAGCTCCGTGGCCGCCAGCAGGCGCACCGGGGCGCGGTCGAGGTCGCGGCGGATGCTCAGGGCCTCGTAGATCCGCGCGATCGTCGCCGCGGAGATCCCGCGGTGCAGCTGCGGCTGGGCGGCGTTGAGGGCATCGCGCCGGTCCGGGGGCAGCGAGCGGAAGTGGTCCAGGTACTCCGGGGAGGTGAGCTCCAGGGTCAGCTCGGTGTACTCCATCGGGTAGAACCGCGGCGAGCGGGTGATCCAGTCCACCGCCGGGCCGTCGGCCTCGAGCAGGTCCACCGCGATCTCGGCCGCGGACTGCCCGGAGCCCACCACCGTCACGTGGTCCCGGCCCATGAGCTCCTCGCGATGCAGCAGGTACTCGCCGGCATGCAGGGCACCGGTGCCCTCCAGGGCCTCCGGCAGCCGGGCGACGGTGCCGGCCCCCACCACGAGGTGGCGTGCGGACCACGACCTGCGTCGGCCGGCGGCGTCCTGGCTGAGGACCTCCCACGGGCCCTGCCCGGAGGGACGGCGGACCTCGACGACCCGCTGCCCCCAGTGCAGCTCCGGCAGCCGGGCGGCCGCCCACCGGCAGTAGGCGTTGTAGTCGCGCCGCAGCGGATAGAAGGACTCCCGCACGTAGTACGTGTACAGCCGGCCGGTGCGCTTCAGCCAGTTCAGGAACGAGAACGACGACGTCGGATCGGCCATCGTGACGAGGTCCGCCAGGAACGGGACCTGCAGGGTCGCATCGTCGAACATCAGTCCCGGATGCCAGTCGAAGCCCTCCCGCTGATCCAGGAATGCCGTCCGCAGGCCCTCCAGCGGATGGGCCAGGCACGCCAGGCCCAGCCCGAAGGGCCCGATCCCTACGCACAGCAGGTCCAGGGGATCCTGCTCGGTGCCGCGCGCGGCGCTCATGCGCTCACCGCCTGTCGGGCAGCGGCCGTCAGGTCCGCGCCGGCCGCGTGGACGTGCTCGAGCACCTCGGCCAGATCAGCGGTGCCGGCCTCGGGATTCAGGAGGGTCAGCTTGAGGCACGGGCGGCCCCCCACGACGGTCTCGGCCACGGTGCACTGCCCGCGATCCCACACCAGCCGGCGGATCGGGCGCACCCAGGGGTCGGCCGGGCCGCTCGGCGGCCGCCATCGGAACAGCACCGTGGAGATCGAGGGAGGGCACACGAGCTCGAAGCGCTCGTCGTCCTCGATCAGCTCGGCGACCTCCTGGGCCAGCTCCAGGCAGCGATCGACGAGCGCTCCGAGCGCATCCGCTCCGTGGGCGCGCAGCGTGGTCCAGATCTTCAGCGCGTCGAAGCGCCGGGTCGTCTGCAGCGAGCGGTCCACCTGATTGGGTTCCGGGGTGTCCGCGGGGTTCAGGTACGCCGCGTGGTGGGTGCAGTGACGCAGGGTGCGGGCGTCGCGGACGATCACGGTCGAGCAGGCCACCGGCTGGAACCACATCTTGTGGAAGTCCAGGGTCACCGAGTCCGCCTGCTCGATCCCGGCCAGCCGGCGGCGATGCGTCGCCGAGGTCAGCAGGCCGCCGCCGTAGGCCGCATCCACATGCAGCCAGGCGCCGTGCTCGCGGCAGATCCGTGCGATCGGCTCGAGCGGGTCGATCGCCCCGCGGTCGGTGGTCCCGGCGGTGGCCACGACGGCCGCGGCGCACAGCCCCTGCCGCGGCAGCTGCGCCAGTGCGGCCGCCAGGGCGTCGGGGCGCATCCGCCCGGAGGCATCGCAGGCCACGGTCACGACGGCGTCGTCGTCCAGGCCGAGCACATGCGCCGCCGTGCGCACGGAGAAGTGGGACTCGGCCGAGGCGAGGATCCGCAGGCGGGCCGCGCGCTCCGGCCGGGAGCCGCCGGCCCCGCGGGTCCGCTCGAGCGCCTCGTCGCGGGCGATCATCAGCGCCTGCAGGGTCGAGGTCGTCCCGCCGGGGGTGAACATCCCGTCGGCTTCGGGGCCGTCGTCGGCCGGACGGGTCCGGAAGCCCAGGCGCTCGGCCGTCCAGGCCAGGACCCGGCGCTCGATGAGCGTCGCAGCGGTCGACTGGTCCCAGGTGTCCACGGACGTGTTCACAGCGGCGGCCATGGTCTCGGCCGCCACGGCCGCGGTGGCCACCGGGCAGTTGAGATGCGCCGCGGTGCGCGGGTGGTGGAACCACACGGCGTGGGGCAGCCAGACGGCCTCCAGCTCGCGCAGCGCCGCGTCCACGTCGCCCAGCGGGGCGTCCAGGTCGATCGGCTCGATCAGAGCGCTGAGATCGGCGTGATCCGCGCTCGAGCGGGCGGAGCCGGCAGCGGCCAGATGCCGCAGGGCCGTCTGGGCCGCGGCCTCGATCTCGTGCTGCTGGCGCGTCGCGGTGGCTGCGTGCAGCAGGGGAGAGGCCGGCCGCTCGGCGGCTCGGAGGAGGGGGGCTGAGGACACGATCTGGACCTTCCGCCGGGGAATCGGGGCATCGCCGGCACTGCGGCGCCCGGGGACCCGGCGCGCCGCCCGGCGACCGAAGGTGAGGTTAGCCTAAGGTTAGTCATGCCGCAGTCAGCGGCCGGCGGCGCGTCGGAGGCGCGCTGTCCGCCGACCGGCGGCAGCCGGGCTCGAGCAGGAGGACGTCGATGGCGCGCTGGGAGGCCCTGGCCGTGCGAGCGCTGGGCTCCGTGGAGACGGAGCTGACGGTGCTGGCCAAGCAGCAGATCGCTCCGGCGTACCTGCGGATCGAGGTCGAGGACGGCGGCCTGCTGGCCCGGCGCGCGCCGTTCCCGACCATGTGGCTGCGGCTGTGGTTCACCCGCGACGGCAGGGACCACCAGCGCGCCTTCACCCTCGTGGACCCCGATCCGGAGACCGGGCGCTTCGCCCTGGAGTTCGCGCTGCACGAAGGGGCCGCCTGCGACTGGGCCCGGGCGTGTCGTCCCGGCGACCGGATCAGCGCCTCGCTGCTCGGCGCGAAGCAGCCGTGGGCCCCCGGCCGCCGTCATCGGGCCGGGGCGGGGACCGCCGAGCTCGGTGCGGACCTGCCGGACGGGGCGCGCACGGTGCTCGTGGGGGACTCGGCGGCTCTGCCGGCGCTGAACTCCCTGCTCGCGGAGCTGACCGGCCAGGAGGGCGTGGAGATCTGGCTCGAGCACCGGGACCCTGCCGATGCGGCTCTGCCGGTGCGCGCGGGCGCCGGGCACGAGCTGCACCGCATCCGACGCACGGGGTCGGGCGGCGCCCCGGCCGCGCTCGCCGAGCACTGGACCGCGAGACCGCCGGGCCCGGCCGACCGCGTGTGGATCGCGCTCGAGGCCGCTGACACCCGAGCTCTCGTGCGCACCCTGCGCACGGACCACCGCCTGCCCGAGGAGCGCATCTGCGCCACGGCCTACTGGAGGCACGCATGAGCACCGCATCCGGATCGAGCACCCGCGTCCCCGGGGAGCGCGGCCCGCAGCCCGCCGGGCAGACGACCGCGGCCGGAGTGCCCGCCGTCGTGCCCGCGGGGCTCTGGAGCCTGCTGTGGGCGCTGTACACGACGCAGTTCATCGGCGCGTCGTTCCTGTCCACGGGGCTCACCGGCATCCTGCGCGACGGCGGCGCGGCGCTGTCGACCCTGGGGACCCTGCAGCTGCTCGGGCTCATCTGGCCGCTGAAGGTGCTGTGGGCCCCGCTGCTGGACCGATGGTCGCCCTCGCCGTCGGCGGGGCACCACCGCGCCTGGGCGCTGCTGCTGCAGTCGCTCATGGTGGCGACGCTGCTGTGCCTGGCGCTGATCGGCGATCCCGTCGCGCAGCTGGGGCCGGTGATCCTGCTGGCCGGGCTGTTCGTGCTGTTCTCGGCGACGCAGGACATCGCCGCCGACGCCCTCTCGGTCCGTGAGCTGCCCGACGCCCAGCACGACCGCGGGGCCGCGGTGCAGGTGGCCGCCAGCTACGTCGGCACCGTGATCGGGGGCGGCGCCGCCCTGGCCGTGCATGATCTGTGGGGCTGGCGCGCGGCGGTGGGCCTGCTGGCGGTGTGCACCGCCGCGGCCATGATCCCGGTGCTGCGCCATCGCGAGGCCCCGCGGGCGGGGGCCGCCGCGGCCCGGCCGCGCTGGGCGGATCTGGTAGGCGTGCTCGCCGCGCCGAAGGCCCGGCTGTGGGCCTTCGCGGCGCTGCCGCTGGCCACCGGCGGATCCGCCGCGCTGTGGTCGCTCGTCACACCCGTGCTGACCGACGCCCAGTGGTCGCTCGCGCGCATCGGGCTGGTCACTTCGGTGGTGGCCGCCGTCCCCGCCCTGGCGGCCGGGCTGGCGGCCGGGGCGGCGCTGCCGCGCTGGGGCCGGGCCCCGGTGATGGCCGTCGGAGCGGGGATGCAGGCCCTGGGCGGCGTGCTGCTGCTGCCGATGGCCGCCGCCGCGGCGGGACCGGAGGCGGCGGATGCGACCGGCCCCGAGGGGATCTGCGCCGTGGCAGGCGCGTGCCTGCTCCTGGCCGGCTACACGGTGCTCAACACCGGGATGTACGCGGTCAACCTGGACCTGTGCCGCACCGGCCACGCCGGCACCGATTTCACGCTGCTGAGCTGCCTGGCCATGCTCGCCGGCACGATCGGCGCCTGGGCCGGGCTCAGCGCGGCCGCGGCGACCGGGTACCTGGTCGCGATCCTGCTCGGGCTGGCGGTCACCGCGGCCGGGATCGTCGTGGTCCAGCGGCATCAGCGCGCGACGGGCCGCCTCCCGGTCTGATCGGCCGCGCTGGGCTGGCCGGCTGTGCTGGGCTGGTCGGCCGCGGTGAGCGATGTCCCGTCGCCCGTCCGCGGCCGCTCAGGCCTGCGGGGCCGGGTCCCGGAACTCGGGCAGGCGCATCATGCCCTCCTGCATCGTCGTGGCCACGAGCCGGCCCTCCCGGTCGAACATCCGGCCCTCGCCCAGCGCGCGGGCCCCGGAGGCGGACGGCGAGGTCTGCACGTAGAGCAGCCACTCGTCGGCCCGGGCCGGGCGGTGCCACCACATCGCGTGATCGAGCGAGGCCATGGACATGCCCTTCTGGGTCCAGACCTTGCCGTGCCGGCGCAGCGCCGGCTCGAGCATCACGTAGTCGGAGACGTAGGCCAGCGCGGCCTGGTGCAGCTGCGGGTCGTCGGGCAGGCGGCTGTGGGTGCGCACCCACACCGCGTTGAACGGCTCCCGGTCCTCGTCCGGCTTCAGGTACAGCGGCTCGGTGATGTAGCGGATGTCGAACGGCCGCTCGATCACGGTCCGCGCCGCCGACAGCGGGACTCCCCGCAGCAGGGCCTCGGCGGTGGGCAGCGACTCCGGGTCGGGCATGCCCTGCGGCATGCGGTCCTGGTGCGTCACGCCGTCGGCCGGGGCCTGGAACGAGAAGATGCCGGAGAAGATCGTGGCCCCGAACTGGTACGCGTGGACCCGGCGGGTGGAGAACGAGCGGCCGTCGCGCATCCGCTCGACCCCGAACGTGATCGGCTCGCGGATGTCGCCGGCGCGCAGGAAGTAGGCGTGCATGGAGTGGATGGGCCACTCCGGCTGCTCGACGGTGCGCATGGCCGCGGTCACGGACTGGGCCATGACCTGCCCCCCGTAGACCGAGCCGCGCACGGCGGACAGCGTGCGCCCCACGAAGATGTCCTCGTGCGTGCGGGCGCCCCCGCCGTCGGCCAGCCGCAGCATGTCGACCAGGTCCTGGGTGCGCTGCGCGGGGTCCTTGGCCGGCTCCTCCGAGGCGCCCGGCCCGCCTGACGGGTCCGGGCTGCTGGGCACGGCGGTGGAGGGGCGGCGCTCGGCGCTGGGGTTCTCGCTCATGGGGCCCGATTCTACGGTCGCGCTGCGTGCGCGGGTCCGACGGTGCGCCGTCGGGGGCATGTGCTTCCATGGAGATCATGAACACGCTCACCATCCCCATCCAGATGCGCTTCGGCGACATCGACTCCTTCGGCCACGCGAACAACGTCATGCAGCTCCAGTACTTCGAGGACGCCAGGATCCGCCTCGGCGAGATGACGCTGGAGGACGCCCCGGGCGTCCCCGCCGGCACCACGTACCGGGAGATGGTCGGCGATCGGCTGACCGTCATCGGGCGCCAGGAGGTCGAGTACCTCCAGCAGATGAACTACCGGACCGATCCGGTCGAGGTCGAGGTCTGGGCATCGCACATCAGCAAGAGCTCCTACGTGCTCAACTACCGCCTGCAGGAGCAGGGCGGCGGGACGGTCTTCGCGATCGCCCAGTCCACGACCGTCGAGGTCGATGCGGAGACCGGCCGCCCCGAACCGCTCGGCGACGAGCAGCGCGCCTTCCTGGAGCACTTCAGCGGCGAGCCGACCGCCTTCAAGCGCCGTCCCTCCGGGACCGAGGGCGACGAGGAGGGCTGAGATGGGCCGCTCGCTGCGGCTGCTGGACCGGGAGTCGATCGAGGACGTCGGAACGTATCTGAGCCGCGCGCGGTCCGTGGACGACGACGGCGCCGTGCGCTTCCAGGCCGTGGGCGGCGCCGTGGGGATCTGGACCTGCGCGCTGGCCAAGCAGGGGCTGCTCGACTCCACCCCGACCGTGCTGGGCCTGCGCACCGCCGCGCTCGCGGAGCCCTCCGAGCTCGACGCGGTCGTGTCCCTGGGCGGGGTGCTGGACCGCATGCCCCGCGCCGATCGGGAGGACCTCCGTCTGGGCCTGCCGCCCCACGACGCCCAGGCCGCCTGGGCGGGCATCTCCCCGTCGCTGTCCGGCTGGGAGACCGTCGCCTCCGTGCCGGCCCCGGAGCTCGTGGCCACCGCCCGGGAGGGGATCGAGGAGGTCGCCCGCACCGTGCCCACCGATGCGGGGCGCGAGATGGTGGACCGGGTGCGGGCGCAGGTGTGGGGCAGGGTCTCCGCCTGGGGGAGCACACCCGGGGAGGGGACGGACATCCCGGACGGGGCGGCTTTCGCGGCCTGGTCGCTGGGCTTCCTGCGCGCCGACGACGACTCCCGGATCCCGGTGGCCGCGCATGGCGCCTGGGCCCGGCTGGCCTGCCCGGGAGGCTTCGTCCTCATCCGCCGCTGAGGCGCGCGCCCCGCGGGATCACCCGGGGGTGTTCACCAGCGAGCGCGCGGCGCGCTCGAGGTAGTCCCACAGGATGCCCTCGTGCAGGGGCGAGAGGTCCAGGGTGTCCACGGCCGCGCGCATGTGCCGCAGCCATGTGTCGCGGGCCTTCGCGTCCACCGTGAAGGGCATGTGCCGCATCCGCAGCCGGGGGTGCCCGCGCTCCTGCGAGTACGTGGTCGGGCCTCCCCAGTACTGCTCAAGGAACATCCGCAGTCGCCGCTCGGCCGGGCCCAGGTCCTGCTCGGGATACATCGCGCGGAACTCCTCGTCCTCGGCCACGCGCGCGTAGAACTCCCGCGTGAGCTTGGCGAAGGTCTCGTGGCCGCCGATCTGGTCGTAGAACGACGAGTTCTCGGACGCGTCCGCCCCGTCGGGCTCCTGGCCGTCCGGCGACCCGGCGGGTGCTCCCCTCTGCGGTCGGCGCATCGCCGACAGCGGGCGCCCCACCGGGATCAGCCGGGCATCGCTCGGCGCCGAAGCCCCGGTCCCGGTCTGCTGGGCGGGATCCTCGGCGGGGACGGGCCCCTCATCCGGTGCGGCGGGCTCGGTCATGGTGGCCTCCTCGTCGGTGTACCCGGCCCCGGCGGGCCGGTTCGTGGGCGTGGGTCGCGTGCTCCGACCGGGACCGCTCGCCCGAAAGCGGTCCCGGCGGCCCGGGCGTCAGTCCGTCGGGGTCTGCGGTGCGGGGGTCCGGGCCGGGGCAGCCGCATCGGTGTGTCCCGCCGGGCGGGCGCCCCGTGCCTCCGGCGAGGCGGGGTGCGCCGCATCGACCTGCTGCGCCGCCACGGCGCGGACCACGCGGTCGCGGCCCTCCAGGGCCAGTCGGCGCAGCCCGTTGAGGTCGTCGGGCAGCTGCGCCAGGAAGGCATCGGCCGCGTCGACCGTCTGCTGGACGGGGGTGCGGGGGAACAGGCCCACCGCGATCTGCTCCGCGAGCTCGTGCGAGCGGCTCCGGTAGATCTCGGCGATCTGCTCGAAGTAGCGCTGTGTGTACGGCGCGAGCAGCTCGGCGTCCGGGGTGCGGCGGAACCCGGCGATCGCGGCCGCCTGGAGGGAGTTGGGCATGGTGCCCTCGTCCACGACGGCCCGCCAGGTCTCGGCCTTGGCCTCGGGGGTCGGGATCGCGGCCCGGGCGGTCGAGGCGGAGATCGCGCCGTGCTCGGTGTTGTCGGCCTGCAGGGCGGCCTCGATGTCCTCGGCGCCGGCCCGTCCGCCGGCGGCCAGGGCGATCAGCAGGGACCAGCTCAGCTCGGCGTCGATCTCGAGGCCCTCGAGCCGACGCCGACCGGAGCGCAGCTGCTGGACGAGGTCCAGGTGGTCCTCCTCGGCCGCGCGCCGGGCGAAGGAGGTGACGAACTGGAGCTGGTGGTCGGATCCGGGATCGGCCTGCTCGGCCAGCTCCCACAGCCGCTGCGCGGCCTCGCGGTCGGTCGCCTGCCGCGCCTCGGGGGCGACGTAGGAGTCCAGCACCAGGTCCAGCTGCTTGAGCTGCAGGTTCACCGTCGTGGAATCGGTCTCCGTGCCGATGTTGTGCAGCACCGTGTCCACGTAGGCGCGCGCCGGGGTGACGCCGTCGTGCACGCCGTCCCAGACCGCCTGCCACACCAGAGCGCGCGGCAGGGAGTCCGCGAAGTCCTTGAGGTGCTCGGCGGCGGTGTCCCGGGAGCACTCGTCCAGGCGGATCTTGGCGTAGGCGAGGTCGTCGTCGTTGACCAGGACCAGGTCGGGGGCCTCCCTGCCGATCAGCTCGGGGACCTCGGTGCGTGCGCCGTCGATGTCGAGCTCGTGGCGGTGGGTGCGCTGCAGCCGGCCGGTGGCGTCGTCGACGTCGTAGAAGCCCACCGCCAAACGGTGCGGGCGCAGGGTGGGCAGCTGCTCGGGGGCGGTCTGCTCGATCGCGAACGAGGTGATGACGCCGTCGTCGTCGCGCTCGAGCGCGGGGATCAGGGTGTTGACCCCGGCGGTCTCGAGCCAGCGCCGGGACCAGTCCTTCAGGTCGCGGCCCGACGCCTGCTCGAGCTCGACCAGGAGATCCTTCAGCTCGGCGTTGGCCCAGCCGTGGGCGTCGAAGTAGGTACGCAGCCCGGCCATGAACTCCTCCTGGCCCACCCAGGCCACGAGCTGCTTGAGCACCGAGGCGCCCTTGGCGTAGGTGATGCCGTCGAAGTTGACCAGGACGTCCTCGAGATCGGCGATCTCGGCCTTGATCGGGTGCGTCGTGGGCAGCTGGTCCTGCTCGAAGCCCCAGGACTTCTCGCCCGAGGCGAAGATCGTCCAGGCGCCCTCGACGTCCGCGGCCTGGGCACTGGCCAGGGTCGAGGCGTACTCGGCGAAGGACTCGTTGAGCCACAGGTCGTTCCACCAGCGCATCGTCACCAGGTTGCCGAACCACATGTGGGCCAGCTCGTGCAGGATCGTGATGACGCGGCGGTCCTTGCGTGCCTGCGTGGGCCTGGAGCGGAAGACGTAGCTCTCCACGAACGTCACGGCCCCGGCGTTCTCCATCGCCCCGGCGTTGAACTGCGGGACGTACAGCTGGTCGTACTTCTCGAACGGGTAGGGCGTGGCGAACTGCTGCTCGTAGAACGCGAAGCCCTGCTTCGTGATCCGGAACATCTCCTCGACGTCCACGTGCTCCATGAGCGACTTCCGGGCGAACACGCCCAGCGGGATCGTGCGGCCGTCGCTGGAGGTCAGCTCGTCGCGCACGACCTCGTACGGGCCGGCCACGAGAGCGGTGATGTACGGGGGCAGCACCGGGGTCGGGGAGAAGGCCCAGGTGCCCGTGTCCCCGTCGACGACGGGCTCGGGGGTGGGCTGGTTCGACACGACCTGCCAGTGCGCCGGGGCCGTCACGGTGAACGCGAACGTCGCCTTGAGATCCGGCTGCTCGAAGACGGGGAACATGCGGCGGGTGTCGGCGACCTCGAACTGCGAGTACAGGTAGACCTCCCCGTCGGCCGGGTCCACGAAGCGGTGCAGGCCCTCGCCGGTGTTGGTGTACTCCATCGTGGAGGCGATCACGAGCTCGTTCTGCTCGGCCAGCTCCGGCAGGCGGATGCGCACGCCGTCGGCGACCTCGGCCGGATCCAGGTCCTTCCCGTTGAGCGTCACCGAGGCGACCGAGGCCGTGAAGGCATCGATGAACGTCGAGCCGCCCGGCTCCTGCGCCGTGAAGCGGACCGTGGTCAGCGCCTCGAAGGTCTCCTCGCCGGTGGTCAGATCCAGGGCGACGTCGTAGGACTGGACCGAGAGGTCGGCGGCGCGCTGCGCGGCCTCGGCGCGGGTCAGGTTCTTACCGGGCACGATGGGGTCCTTTCGGGACGGGTCAGCCTTCTCGGCCGGGCGACGGGTCTCGGTGCTGGGGCACTGACGGGGGCGGGGCCGTCCGGGCGTTCTGTCCATGATGCCACGGGCCCTGTCCGGGGGATCCGGGGACTAGGCTGGCCCGAGCATCAGGGGCGCCGCCCGAGCGCCCGTCGGAGACCCCTAGGAGCTGAGCGCACATGCGCGTGCACATCGCCACGGACCACGCCGGAATGGAGCTGTCCCAGTACCTCGTGGAGCAGCTGTCGCAGCGCGGCTTCGAGCTGATCGACCACGGCCCGCAGGAGTACGATCCCCTCGACGACTACCCGTCCTTCTGCATCCACGCCGCGCAGGCCGTGGTCGAGGACCGCGCGGCCGGTCTGGACTCCCTGGGCATCGTGCTGGGCGGATCCGGCAACGGAGAGCAGATGGCCGCCAACAAGGTCCCCGGGATCCGGGCGGCGCTCGCATGGTCGATCGCGACCGCCGAGCTGGCCCGCCAGCACAACGACGCCCAGGTGGTCGCCCTGGGCGGGCGGCAGCACACGCGCGAGGAGGGCCTGGAGATCGTGCTCGCGTTCCTGGACGAGCCCTTCTCCGGCGACGAGCGCCACTCCCGCCGCATCGCCCAGATCGGCGAGTTCGAGCGCACCGGTACGGTCGCGGGGCGCCTCGATCAGGTCACCGCCCGCCCCCACCGGGGCTGAGGCCGTGCCCGAGGGGCATTCCGTCCACCGGCTGGCCGCGCAGCTCGGGGACGTCTTCGGCGGGCAGATCCTGTCCGTGTCCAGTCCGCAGGGCCGGTTCTCCGACGGCGCCGCGATGCTCGACGGCCGTCGTCTCGGCCGCTCCCGGGCCCACGGCAAGCAGCTGCTCCTGGAGCTGACTGCCGCGGAGGATCCCGACGACGTCCTCGTGCTGCGCTCGCACCTGGGCATCTACGGCGCCTGGAGCTTCGCCGGCGACGCCGAGTTCTCCGCGGCCTCCAGCATCGGCGCGCCGCGGCGGGTGGGGGAGCGCGAGACCGAGGACTCCCTCCAGGCGGTCCGGCCCGACGACGACGGCCGGGTCATCCCCGATGAGCCCGTGGGCGCCGTGCGCGTGCGGCTGGCCGGCGACCACGGCTGGGCGGATCTGCGCGGGCCCGCCCTCTGCACGGCGGAGACGCCCGAGGAGGCCGCCGCCGCGGAGGCCCGGCTCGGACCGGACCCGCTGGATCCCGACGCCGACCCGGAGGTCTTCCTCGAGCGCGCCGCCAGGAGCCGGCGGCCGATAGGGGTGCTGCTCATGGAGCAGACGGTGATCGCCGGAGTGGGCAACATCTTCCGCGCGGAGTCGCTGTTCCGGCAGGGCACGGATCCGTTCCTGCCCGGCGCCTCGGCCCCGCGGGAGCTGCTCGAGGCGCTGTGGTCCGAGAACGCCGCACTCATGCGCACCGGCGTGCGGCTGGGCCGGATCGTGACGACCGACCCGCAGGACCGGCCCGGCATCGACGAGGTCGAGGTCTGGCCCGACCATGCGAACTACGTGTACGGCCGGGCCGGTCAGCCCTGCCGACGCTGCGGGACCGCCGTGCAGCGCCAGGACCTGGCGGGCCGTGCGCTGTTCTGGTGCCCGAGCTGCCAGCCGCTCGCGGCGTGAGCACGGCGAGGGCCCGGCGATCATCGGATCGCCGGGCCCTCGAACCGCCTCGCGGAGGGGATGACGGGAATCGAACCCGCGTAATCTGTTTGGAAGACAGAGGCTCTACCATTGAGCTACATCCCCGCGCATGCGCTCCCCGATCCGGGGAGCGCGGGCGTCGACGAAACTACCCCACCCGCTCTGCCCCGGCAAACCGGCCCGCGCGTGCTCGGGTGCGGCGCGTCGGCGCGTGCGGCTAGACTCGTGTGATGTCCGTGCCCAGGCACGGGCGCCGCGGACGGTCAGCGGGCCCGCAGCATGTGCCCCCGGCTCCGACGAGGGAGCTTCCCCATGCGCGGCGCCGGTCGCCCACGGGGTGTAGCGCAGTGGCTAGCGCGCCTGCTTTGGGAGCAGGAGATCGCAGGTTCGAGTCCTGTCACCCCGACGCCTGTCCCCGTCTTCGCGCGTTCCGCGCGGGCCCGGCGAGGACGCCGTCCGTGCCCGCGGTCCGGCGACGGGCCCAGGGCAAGCAGCAGACGCATCATCACCGATCCGAATCCACTGAGGAGTGCATCGCCAGTGCAGAGCACCGTCGAGAAAGTCAGCCCCACCCAGGCCAAGATCGAGCTGGAGATCCCCTTCGCGGAGCTCAAGCCGTACCTCGACCGCACCTACAAGTCCCTGGCTGACCAGATCCAGGTGCCGGGCTTCCGCAAGGGCAAGGTCCCCGCGAAGCTGATCGAGCAGCGCGTGGGCTACGACTTCGTCGTCGAGAACTCGATCAACGAGGCCATGGACGCGTTCTTCCAGCAGGCGCTGGCCGAGAACGAGCTCACCCCGATCGCGCAGCCCAAGCTCGAGCTCACCCAGCAGCCCACCTCCGAGTCCCGCGAGGCCGACGTCAAGGCGACCGTCGAGGTCACCGTGCGCCCGGAGATCGAGCTGCCCGAGTACAAGGGCCTGACCGTCGAGGTCGAGGCGCGCGATGCCGAGGACGCCGACGAGACCGAGGCCCTCGACGAGCTGCGCGGCCGCTTCGGCACGCTCAAGACCATCGACCGCCCGGCCGCCGACGGCGACTTCGTGACCCTGGACCTCCAGGCCCTCATCGACGACGAGGAGGTCGACGCCGCGAACGACCTCTCGTACCAGATCGGCTCCGGCAACATGCTCGAGGGCATGGACGAGGCCATCACCGGCCTGTCCGCCGACGAGGACGCGACCTTCGAGACCAAGCTGGCCGGCGGCGAGCACTCGGGCCAGGACGCGACCGTCAAGGTCAAGGTCACGGCCGTCAAGGAGCGCGAGCTGCCCGAGGCCGACGACGACTTCGCCCAGATGGCCTCCGAGTTCGACACCATCGAGGAGCTGCGCGCCGACCTGAAGAAGCAGGCCGCCGACTCCGTGGTCGTCGAGCAGGGCATCGAGGCCCGCGACAAGGTCCTGGACAGGCTCGTCGAGCTGGTCGAGATCGAGGTCCCGGACTCGGTCATCGAGGACCAGCTCGAGCAGCACTTCAACAACCCGAACGCGGAGGCCGGGCACGACACCCCGGAGCACCGCGAGGAGGTCCGCGACAACGCCCGCGCGGCGTTCCGCAACGAGATCATCCTGGACGCGGTCGCCGACGCCGAGGAGATCGGCGTCGAGCAGTCCGAGCTGATCGACTACATCGTGACGACCTCGCAGCAGTACGGCATGGACCCGAACCAGTTCGCCCAGATGCTCGACGGCTCCGGCCAGGCCGGCATGATGGTCGGCGAGGTCCGCCGCCGCAAGGCCCTGGCGAAGGTCCTGGAGTACGCGACCGTCTCGGACTCCGACGGCAAGCCCGTCGACCTGACCGACTTCGTGACCCCGGCGAACGCCTCCGCGGAGGAGAGCTCGGAGGCCGCCGCCTCCGAGGCCGCCGTCGAGGCCGACGAGATCGTCGAGCCGGACGACGCCAAGTGATCTGATCCCGGCGCCGCGCCCCTGACCGAGGGGGCCGCCAGCCGGGCCGTCGGCGCCCCGCCCGAGCGATCGGACGGGGCGCCGTCGTCGTCCTCGGGCGCGGCGGCAGGCCGCGATCGCGGCCCGTCCGGGCCGAGCGGGCGGCCCTGCCCGGGCGGGACAGCCAACAGCGAACACCGCCGCCGAGCTCCCCGCGGCGGCCCGCCGCCGGATTAGTGTCGGAGGCGATGCAGAACGACCCCCGAGAAGAGGACGCACCCATGACTTCGTCGCAGCCGCGAATGGAGACCACGCCCGGGCCCATGGGCCAGGACGACTACGTCTACAACCGCCTGCTCCGCGAGCGCATCATCTGGCTCGGCGCGCAGGTCGAGGACCGCAATGCGAACCTGATCTGCTCCCAGATGCTCCTGCTCTCCGCGGAGGACCCGGAGGCGGACATCTACCTCTACATCAACTCCCCGGGCGGCTCGGTCACCGCCGGGATGTCCATCTACGACACGATGCAGCTGATCCCGAACGACGTCGTGACCGTGGCCACCGGCCTGGCCGCGTCCATGGGGCAGTTCCTGCTCTCGTCGGGAACGCCCGGCAAGCGCTACGCGACCCCGAACACGCGCATCCTCATGCACCAGCCCTCGGGCGGCATGGGCGGCACCGCCTCGGACGTGCGCACCCAGGCCGAGCTGATCATGGACATGAAGCAGCGCCTGGCGGAGCTGACCGCCGAGCAGACCGGGCAGTCGGTCGAGAAGATCCTCGAGGACAACGACCGCGACAACTGGTTCACCGCGGAGCGCGCGCTCGAGTACGGCTTCTTCGACCACATCGCCTCGAACGCCTCGGGCGTCTCGGGAGGCGGCGGCACCATGAAGGACTCCGAGTCCTGAGCCCGCACCGGATCGCAGCAGACTCTCCGAAGGAACCGAGGATGACTTCCATGCACAGCCCCCACGCACAGGCCGCCGCCTACGGCGCCGGCTCCACCGCGTCCCACCTGCCCTCCTCCCGCTACGTCCTGCCGGACTTCGAGGAGCGGACCCCTTACGGCTACCGCCGTCAGAACCCGTACACCAAGCTGTTCGAGGACCGCATCGTCTTCCTGGGCGTCCAGGTCGACGACGCCTCCGCGGACGACGTCATGGCGCAGCTGCTGGTGCTCGAGGCCCAGGACTCGGACCGCGACATCACCATGTACATCAACTCCCCGGGCGGCTCGTTCACCGCCATGACGGCCATC
Source organism: Kocuria palustris (assembly GCF_007666205.1). Classification (GTDB taxonomy): domain Bacteria; phylum Actinomycetota; class Actinomycetes; order Actinomycetales; family Micrococcaceae; genus Kocuria; species Kocuria palustris_A. The sequence continues at coordinate 127,164 of NZ_VDOR01000003.1, read as the reverse complement.
TACGACACGATGCAGTTCATCCGCCCGGAGATCCAGACCGTGTGCCTGGGCCAGGCCGCCTCGGCCGCCTCGGTCCTGCTCGCCGCCGGCACCCCGGGCAAGCGCCTGGCGCTGCCGAATGCGCGCGTGCTGATCCACCAGCCGGCCATGCAGGGCCAGGGCGGCGGACAGGCCTCGGACATCGAGATCCAGGCCAACGAGATCATGCGCATGCGCTCGTGGCTCGAGGACACCATGGCGCTGCACACGGGCAAGACCTCCGAGCAGGTCAACCGCGACATCGAGCGCGACAAGATCCTGACCGCCGCCGAGGCCAAGGAGTACGGGATCGTCGACCACGTCCTCGACTCCCGCAAGGCCGTCAAGCCCAAGACCGTCACCCCGTGACCGGTCGGGCTCCCGCAGCCCGCTGAGACAGCCATCCGCACGAAGGGGCGATGCGCCGCGAGCGCATCGCCCCTTCGCCGTCCCCGCGGCCCGTCCCTCGACCCCGATCGCCGACACCCCATGGACGGTCATCGTGTTGGGCCCCCGTGACCCCTCGCGTATCGTGGTCCCGTCAGCGCCGACCGGCGCTCGTCCCCGCACGCCCGCATCCCGGGCGCGGCAGCCGCCTGCAGAAGGAGAGCATCATGGCCCGCATCGGCGAGAGCGCTGATCTGCTCAAGTGCTCCTTCTGCGGCAAGAGCCAGAAGCAGGTCCGCAAGCTCATCGCGGGCCCCGGCGTCTACATCTGCGACGAGTGCATCGAGCTGTGCAACGAGATCATCGAGGAGGAGCTGACGGAGACGGTCGGCGAGGAGACCTCCGCGCTGCCGACGCCGCGGGAGATCCACGCTCACCTCGAGCAGTTCGTGATCGGGCAGGGCCCCGCCAAGCGCGCGCTGTCCGTGGCCGTCTACAACCACTACAAGCGGGTGCGCGCCGCCCAGGAGGGCCGGCCGCTGCAGCTGGCCACCGACGAGGGCGAGGAGCCCGTCGAGATCGCCAAGTCCAACATCCTGCTCGTGGGCCCCACCGGCTCCGGCAAGACCTATCTGGCGCAGTCCCTGGCCCGGAAGCTCGACGTCCCGTTCGCCGTGGCAGATGCGACCTCGCTGACCGAGGCCGGCTACGTGGGCGAGGACGTCGAGAACATCCTGCTCAAGCTCATCCAGGCCGCGGACTTCGACATCAAGCGCGCGGAGACCGGGATCATCTACATCGACGAGATCGACAAGATCTCCCGCAAGTCGGAGAACCCGTCGATCACCCGCGACGTCTCGGGCGAGGGCGTGCAGCAGGCGCTGCTCAAGATCCTCGAGGGCACCGTGGCCTCCGTCCCTCCGCAGGGCGGGCGCAAGCACCCCCAGCAGGAGTTCATCCAGATCGACACGACGAACGTCCTGTTCATCGTGGCCGGCGCGTTCGCCGGGCTCGACGAGATCGTGGAGAACCGCGCCGGCAGGACCTCGATCGGCTTCGGGGCCCCGGTGGAGCGGATCATGAACCCGCAGCCGTCGATGCTGACCGGCAACGTCATGCCGGAGGACCTGCTGAAGTTCGGGCTGATCCCGGAGTTCATCGGCCGCCTGCCGATCATCGCCACGCTCGACGAGCTCACGACCGAGGACCTCGTGCGCATCCTGCGCGAGCCCAAGAACGCGCTGGTCAAGCAGTACCGCAAGATGTTCGAGCTCGACGGGGTGGAGCTCGTCCTCACCGACGACGCCCTCACCGCGATCGCGCGGAAGGCCGACGAGCGGGGGACCGGCGCCCGCGGACTGCGGGCCATCATGGAGGAGGTCCTGCTCCCCGTGATGTTCGACCTGCCGACCCTCGAGGATGCCGCTCAGGTGGTCGTCGGAGCGCAGTGCGTCACCGACGGCGCCGAGCCGCAGATCATCACCCGGCAGGACGAGGAGTCCAAGTCCGCCTGAGCGGCATCCTCTCCGCCCCGGTGCGTTCGCGGAGTCGACACGCACCGTCACGCTGTCAGCGGACGCTCCGATCCTCGCGGCGCGCGCGTCATAGGTTGGACCCGATGGCCGCGTCCGGTCCCGGGGCGGCCGCCCCCGCACAAGCGGCGATGCCTCGCCGCCGAGAAGGAGTGATCATGTCCGACAAGGTCGACTTCTGGTTCGATCCCCTGTGCCCCTGGGCCTGGATGACCTCTCGCTGGATGGGCGAGGTCGAGCAGCGCCGCGATGTCGAGGTCGACTGGCGCATCATCTCCCTGGGCATCCTCAACGAGGACAACCCGGACAACCAGCACCACGGGCACGAGGAGTCCATGTGGCTCGTGCGCGTGGTCCAGGCCGCCGCGCAGAAGCACGGCGACGAGTACCGCAAGAAGCTCTACGACGCCATGGGCTCGCGCCGCCACCCCGGCGGCTACGGCGACGACCGCCTGACGGACATCATCACGGAGTCCCTCGAGGAGGTCGGCCTGCCGGCGGAGCTGGTCGAGGCCAAGGACTCGACCGACTACGACGCCGCGCTGCGCGAGTCCACCGAGGCGGCCCAGAAGGTGGCCGGCAAGGACATCGGCACCCCGTGCATCGCCGTGAACGGGACCGGCTTCTTCGGTCCGGTCTTCACGCCTGCGCCCAAGGGCGAGCAGGCGGCCGAGATCTGGGACGCCGCACTGACGCTGGCCGACTACCCGGGCTTCTACGAGCTCAAGCGCGGCCGCGAGAAGGGCCCGGACTTCAGCTGAGCACCTGCGCCGCCGAGGCGAGAGCTGCCGCTCGCGGACCCGGCGGGCCGATGACGAGGCCCCCGCGCCGATCGGTGCGGGGGCCTCGTCATGCGCCTGGCCAGCGGGGGATCAGCCCTGCTGGGACTCCTCCGGGGAGGCCAGCTGGACGTCCCCGACCAGCAGCGGCGCATCCCCTGCATCGCCCTCGACGACCGAGAGCTCGCGGGCGTTGCCCGCGGCCTTCAGATCATCCAGGCCGGCCTGCAGCCGGGCGACCTGCTCGGCCGGGGCCGTGATGGTCGCCGAGAGCACCTCGGTGCGCTGCTTGACCTTGGCCTCCGACTTCGACTTGCGCAGCCCGGACAGCGCTGCGCCGACGGTCGCGAGGACCTCGGGGTCGGCGTCGTCGGCCTGCCCGAGGGACTCGGCGCTCGGCCACGACGTGCGGTGCACGGACCCGGCGCGCCACCACGACCAGACCTCCTCGGTCGCGAACGGGATGAACGGCGCGAACAGGCGCAGCAGCGCATCCAGGGCGGTCGCCAGCGCGGCATGGACCGAAGCCTGCTGCTCGGGGCCCTGAGCGCCGTAGGCGCGGTCCTTGACCAGCTCGACGTAGTCGTCGGTGAAGGTCCAGAAGAACGACTCGATGAGCTGCAGCGATCGGGCGTACTCGTAGCCGGCCAGCCACTCGGTGGCCTGCTCGGTCACCTCGCGCAGGCGCGCCAGCAGCGCGCGGTCCAGCCCGTTGACGATCACCGACGGGTCGGCGCCGCCGCCCGAGGCGCCGGAGCCCAGCACCGAGGCCTCGGTGACGCCCTGGTTGAGCACGAACTTCGAGGCGTTGAGCAGCTTGATCGCCAGTCGGCGGCCGATCTTCATCTGGCCCTCGTCGTAGGCGGTGTCCGCCCCCAGCCGTGCCGAGGCCGCCCAGTAGCGCACGGCGTCGGCGCCGTACTTCTCGAGCACCTCGTTGGGGACCACCACGTTGCCCTTGGACTTGGACATCTTCTTGCGGTCCGGATCCAGGATCCAGCCCGACAGCGCGGCGTGGCGCCACGGCACGGACCCGGCCAGGGACTCGGCGCGCACCGCGGTCGAGAAGAGCCAGGTGCGGATGATGTCGTGGCCCTGGGGGCGCAGATCCATGGGGAACGTCGCGGCGTGCAGCTGCGGATCCGTCTCCCAGCCCGTGGCGATCTGCGGGGTGAGCGACGAGGTCGCCCAGGTGTCCAGCACATCGGGATCGGCGGTGAAGCCGCCGGGGACGTCGCGCTGGTCCTCGGTGTATCCCGGAGGCGTCTGCGCTGCCGGGTCGACCGGCAGCGAGTCCTCGTCGGGCAGCACGGGGGAGTCGTAGTCCGGCTCGTCCTGGTCGTCCAGGGGGTACCAGACGGGGATGGCCACGCCGAAGAAGCGCTGACGGGAGACCAGCCAGTCCCCGTTGAGGCCCTCGATCCAGTTCTCGTACCGCGAGCGCATGAACGACGGGTGCCACTCGATCTCCCGGCCGCGCTCGATCAGCCGCTCGCGGCGCTGCGGATCGCGGCCGCCGTTGCGGATGTACCACTGGCGGGAGCTGACGACCTCGAGCGGCTTGTCGCCCTTCTCGTAGAAGTTCACGGGGTGCGTGATCCTCCGGGGCTCGCCCTCCAGGTCGCCGGACTCCCTCAGCAGCTCCACGACGGCCTGCTGGGCGGAGAACACAGTCTTGCCCGCGACGCTCCCGTAGCGCTCGGCGGGGGCGCCGTCGGCGATCCACGACGGCTGCTCCGCCAGGAAGCGGCCGTCGCGCCCGATCAGCGCACGGGTGGGCAGCTCGAGCTCGCGCCACCAGGTGACGTCGGTGAGGTCGCCGAACGTGCAGATCATGGCGATGCCGGAGCCCTTGTCCGGCTTGGCGAGGTGATGAGCCCGGACCTCGACCTCGACGTCGAACAGCGGGGAGCGCACGGTCGTGCCGATGAGGTCCTGGTAGCGCTCGTCGTCCGGGTGGGCGACCAGGGCGACGCAGGCCGGCAGCAGCTCGGGGCGGGTGGTCTCGATGAAGACCTTCTGCCCGTCCGGGCGGTGGAACGCCACGCGGTGGAAGGCGCCTTCGCGCTCCTTGTCCTCGATCTCCGCCTGCGCGACGGCCGTGCGGAACGTGACGTCCCACATGGTGGGGGCCTCGGCCATGTAGGCGTGCCCGGCCCGGAAGTCGCGGAGGAACGCCAGCTGGGACACCCGGCGGGAGTGGTCGTCGATCGTGCGGTAGGTGCGGTTCCAGTCGACCGACAGCCCGAGCGAGGCGAAGAGGTGCTCGAAGACCTTCTCGTCCTCGACCGCGAGCTCCTCGCACAGCTCGATGAAGTTCTGCCGGGAGACCACATCCCAGTCGCGCTGGTTCTTGGCGGGCTTCTCGGGCGGGCGGTAGCCCTCGACATAGGGGTAGGAGGGATCGCAGCGCACGCCGTAGTAGTTCTGCACGCGGCGCTCGGTGGGCAGGCCGTTGTCGTCCCAGCCCAGCGGGTAGAACACGTTCTTGCCGGTCATCCGCTGATAGCGCGCGATGACGTCGGTCTGCGTGTACGAGAACATGTGGCCCACGTGCAGCGAGCCGGAGGCCGTGGGCGGCGGGGTGTCGATCGAGTACACCTGCTCGCGCGGGGTGCCCTCCTGGAAGGCGTACGTGCCCTGCTCGCGCCAGCGCTGCGAGTACTTCTCCTCGAGGCCCTCCAGGGCGGGCTTGTCGGGGACCGTGATCGTGGTGGGCGTGTCTGTGCCCTGCGTGTTGTCAGCCATGGGGACCAGTCTCCCATGCGAGCCCCGTGCCCTGGATCCGAGCGGGTGTCGCCGATCTCACACATCAGGCGGGGGACCTCGCGGCCCGGTCGCTCGGCAGATGAGGTGTATACCAGAAGGTGCGCTTTCACGGAATGCTGCGAAGGCGTCGATCCGCCCGTCTCTCATCTGGTTCTCATCCGGAGAGGGCGGGACAGCGCGCCACGTGAGGGGACCACATGCATCTGCAGCCCAAGGACCAGGAGAAGCTCCTGGTCGTCGTCGCCGCCGATCTGGCCAGACGTCGGCAGGCTCGCGGCCTCAAGCTGAACTACCCCGAGGCCATCGCCGTCCTCACCTACGAGCTGCTCGAGGGGGCCCGCGACGGGAGAACGGTCACCGACCTCATGAACTGGGGCAGCACGATCCTCAGCGCCGACGACGTCATGGACGGGGTCCCGGGGATGATCCCGGACGTCCAGGTCGAGGCCACCTTCCCGGACGGCACGAAGCTGGTGACCGTCCATGACCCGATCCGCTGACCGGTCGCCCGACCCGTCGTCGCCCTCGAAGGAGACCAGCATGCAGCCAGGGGAGTACGTCCTCGCCGACGAGCCGATCGAATGCAACCCCGGCCGCGAAGCCATCGTCCTGGAGGTCCTCAACCGAGGGGATCGGCCGGTTCAGGTGGGATCCCACTTCCACTTCGCCGAGGCGAACCGCGCCCTGAGGTTCGACCGCGAGGCGGCGGTCGGCCGGCGCCTGGACATCCCCGCCGGCACCGCAGTGCGGCTGGAGCCCGGCGATGCCACGACCGTGCGCCTGATCCCCCTCGGAGGGGACCGCGTGGTCCACGGCTTCCGAGACCTCGTGGACGGCCCCCTCGACCAGCGGGCGGCCTCGAGCATGGACCAGGGCTCGCTCGACGAGGATCCCGGCCACCGGCGCAGCGCGGCCGGCGATGCCCCGAGACCGCTGAGGCAGCGCCATCCCGACGACTACTCCAACGAGACGCGCTGAGCGCGAGGGGAGCGCAGAGACCATGAGCTTCGAGCTGAGCCGCGAGCAGTACGCGGACCTGTACGGCCCCACCACCGGGGACGCGATCCGCCTGGCGGACACCGAGTTGTTCGCCGAGATCGAGAAGGACCTCACGACCCCCGGCGAGGAGGCGGTCTTCGGCGGCGGCAAGGTCGTCCGCGACGGCATGGGGCAGAACGGCACGCTGGTCCGCGACGTCGGGATCCCGGACACGGTGATCACCAATGTGGTCATCATCGACTGGACCGGCATCTACAAGGCCGACGTGGCCCTGCGCGACGGGCGGATCTTCCGGATCGGCAAGGCCGGCAACCCGGACACCATGGACGGGGTCGACATCATCATCGGCGTCGCCACGGACATCATCGCCGGCGAGGGGAGGATCCTCACCGCAGGCGGCATCGACACCCACGTGCATTTCGTGAGCCCCGATCAGATCGAGACGGCTCTCGTCTCCGGGATCACCACCATGATCGGCGGCGGCACCGGGCCGGGGGAGTCGACCAAGGCCACGACCATCACGCCCGGCGAGTGGAACATCCACAGCATGCTGCGCGCCTTCGAGGAGTTCCCGATGAACTTCGGCCTGCTCGGAAAGGGCCACGGGTCCGCGATCCAGCCCATGGCCGAGCAGATCCGGGCGGGTGCGATCGGGCTGAAGGTCCACGAGGACTGGGGCGCGACGCCGTCGTCCATCAACACCGCGCTGGAGGTCGCCGACGCCTACGACATCCAGGTCGCGATCCACACCGACACCCTCAACGAGGCCGGATTCGTGGAGGACACCAAGGCGGCCATCGCCGGTCGCGTGATCCACACGTTCCACACCGAGGGCGCCGGCGGCGGCCACGCTCCGGACATCATCGAGCTCGCCTCGCAGCCCAACATCCTGCCTGCTTCGACCAACCCCACCCTGCCCTACACCCGCAACACGGTGGAGGAGCACATGGACATGCTCATGGTGTGCCACCACCTGCGCGCCGATCTTCCCGAGGACGTGGCCTTCGCGGACTCCCGCATCCGCAAGGAGACCATCGCCGCGGAGGACGTCCTGCACGACATGGGCATCTTCTCGATGACCTCCTCCGACTCCCAGGCCATGGGGCGGGTGGGCGAGGTCGTGCTGCGCACCTGGCAGGTGGCCGATTCCATGAAGCGCCAGCGCGGAAGGCTCGCCGAGGACGAGGGCAGCCGCGGCGACAACTTCCGGATCAAGCGCTACATCTCCAAGTACACGATCAACCCCGCGCTGGCGCAGGGGATCGCCGAGTCCGTGGGGTCGGTCGAGGTCGGCAAGCTCGCCGACCTCGTGCTGTGGGAGCCGCAGTTCTTCGGCGTCAAGCCCGAGATGATCATCAAGGGCGGTCGCATCGTGCACGGGATCGTCGGCGATCCCAACGCCTCCATCCCGACGCCGCAGCCGCGCTGGTACCGCAAGGCCTTCGGCGCCTACGGCGACGCGGTGGCCGGGAGCTCGATCACCTTCCTGCCGCAGGCGGCCATCGATCGCGGCGTGCCGAGGGACCTGGGCCTGCGCAAGATCGTGCGGCCCTGCTCCGGAATCCGGGGGATGCAGAAGGCGGATCTGAAGTTCAACGGCGAGACGCCGGAGCTCATCGTGGATCCGGAGACCTACCAGGTCAGCGTCGACGGGGAGCCGGTGAGCTGCCAGCCGCGCACGGAGCTGCCCATGGCGCAGCGGTACTTCCTGTTCTGAGGACCGCTGCCAGCATGTGCGCCGCCTGCGCCGACGTGCGGCGCGAAGGCCAGACGAGGAGAGGAGCTGAGCATTGATCGTCACCGAGCTGCTCGGCAGCGTCAACGACGAGGACGGGCGGGCCCTGGTGGGCCGGCGGCATGTCGAGCGCGTGGTCCTGGCGGATGAGGACCTGTCCAAGCGCATCCAGCGAGTGCGCACCGATCACGACCGGGAGATCGGGCTGCGCCTGCCGCGCGGGTCCGCCGATCTGCGCGACGGCGACATCCTCTCCGTGGAGGGGGACGAGGCCACCGGAGATGCCGTGGTGGTGTCCGTGCTGCCCACCGACGTGCTCGTGATCGCAGCCCGCTCCATCGTGGAGATGGCCTTCGCAGCGCACAGTCTGGGCAATCGGCACCTGCCCGCACAGTTCTTCGACGCGGACAGCCCCTATGGAGCGGAGGTCATGGTGGTCCGCTACGACCACACGGTCGAGGACTTCCTGACCCACCACGGCATCCCCTTCGAGCGCCAGGAGCGGGTCATGCCCGTGCCGTTCCGGCACGCGGAGCACACGCACTAGATGCCTCGGGAATCGAACGACGCTGCGGCGCCCGGCCCGACGCCGCTGCCTCCGGACCCGCTGCTGAGCCTCATGCAGCTCACGGACTCGGCTCTGCCGACCGGCGCGTTCAGCCAGTCGCTGGGCTTCGAGACCTACATGCATCGGGGGCTGATCCAGGACGAGGGCGGCTTCGCCCGGTGGCTGCGCATGTTCGTGGCGCAGCAGCTCACGTTCACGGATGCCCTGGCGATCCGGCTCGTCTACGCCGCCGAAGCCTTCGCGGACGTCGTCGACCTCGACGAGCTCGCGACCGTCCAGGCGCTGCCGCAGCAGGTGCGGGACGGCGGCATCACGATGGGTCGGAGGCTGCTGGCCATCGGCGTCGAGTCCTATCCCGGGCCGTGGGTGCACCGCTGCGCGGAGCAGGTCGAGGCCGGGGCCATGCACGGCCATCAGGCGATCGTCTGGGCCGTGCTGGCCCGCGAGCTCGGCATCGCCGAGGACGGCGCGGTCTCAGCACATGTCCACGCGACGGCCATGTCGCTCACGCAGAACGCGGTGCGCGGCATCCCCCTGGGGCAGAGCGCAGGGCAGCGCATCATCCGGGCCGCTCAGGAATGGACGCACGATGCGGTCGAGGCCTCCCGGGGCCTGGATGTCGAGGATCTGGGGGCGATCGCGCCGGGGCTCGAGATCGCTCAGATGCATCACGAGAGGCAGCGGGCCCGGCTCTTCATGAGCTGAGGCCCCGCCCGGGCCGGCCGCGGCAGGCCCGGGCGGACAGGACGAACGACTTCGCAGGAGGAATGAGAGATGGAACCCGTCATCGTCGGCATCGGCGGCCCCGTGGGCGCCGGCAAGACCCAGCTGATCGAGCGGCTGACGCGCGCCATGAGCCAGGAGATCTCGATGGCCGCGATCACCAACGACATCTACACCATCGAGGACGCCAAGATCCTGGCCAGGGAGTCCGTGCTCCCGGAGGAGCGGATCATCGGCCTCGAGACGGGCGGCTGCCCTCATACCGCCATCCGCGAGGACACGTCGATGAACGAGGCCGCGATCGACGAGCTCAAGAAGCGCCTGCCGGATGTCCGGCTCATCTTCATGGAGTCCGGCGGCGACAACCTCTCCGCGACGTTCAGCCCCGAGCTGGTGGACTTCTCCATCTACGTCATCGACGTGGCGCAGGGCGAGAAGATCCCGAGGAAGGCCGGCCAGGGCATGATCAAGTCGGACCTCTTCGTCGTCAACAAGACCGACCTGGCACCCCACGTGGGCGCCGATCTGTCGGTCATGGAGTCCGACTCCAGGGTCTTCCGCAAGGACAAGCCCTTCGCCTTCACCAACCTGAAGACCGACGAGGGCCTCGAGACCGTCATGGACTGGATCCGATCCGACGTCCTCATGCTCGATCTTGGCTGAGGACGAGCGCGGGCAGCAGACGGAGGGACGCGCACCCACCGGTCAGCTCCGCCTGCGGATCGAGCAGCGCGATGGCCGCTCGTATGCGGCCCGGCAGTTCCACGACGGCGCGCTGCGGATCCTCAAGCCGCTCCGTCTCGATCACTCGGGCCAGGTCTGCTACCCGGTGATCAACCCGGGAGGGGCCTACTTCGGCGATGACCGGTACGTGCTGGACTTCGAGATCGGGGCAGGTGCGTCCCTGCTGTCCACCACGCAGTCGGCCACCAAGGTCTACCGGACCCCGCAGGGGCCGGCCCGCCAGGACATGGAGGTCCGTCTGGCTCCGGGCTCGGTGCTCGAGCACCTGCCGGACCAGCTGATCGTCTACCGGCAGGGCTCCTATCGCCAGCGCACCGTGGTGCGGATGCACCCCACCGCCTCACTGGTCATGGCGGAGATCATCACCCCGGGGTGGTCGCCGGAAGGGGAGCCGTTCCGCTTCGACGAGCTGAGGCTGCGCACGGAGATCCGGGTCGAGGACGAGGAGCACCGGCGGCGCCTGGTCGTGGACCAGCTGCGCATGGTGCCGGGGGACGGCTCGTCGATCGCCGACATCGGCATGATGGAGGGCCACAGCCATACGGGGCAGCTGCTGATCGCGGACCGGCGGCTGGATCAGGAGCTCTGCGATCAGCTGGCCGCGCTGGTCGAGTCCTCCGAGACCTCCTCCGGGATCAGCCGGGGCGGGGTCCCCCACCCCGACGGCGTGCAGTGCGTCGCCATCCGCTCGCTGGCCGATGCGACGGAGCCCATCGCGCAGCTGCACCGCGGTGTGGTCGATCTGCTGCGCGCGCGGTGGCGGGGCCAGGCGCCGCTGAACCTGCGACGCCCATGACAGAGGCCGCGCGCCTGCCGGACGCATCTCGGAAGCAGCTCCGCCACCGCTCCCCGAAAGGACCTTCATGACCGACGTCCTCCGCACGCTGCTGCGCGGGATCTCCCAGATCTTCTTCCTGCGCAGCAGCCCCGCGGGACTGCTCGTGCTGGTCGCAGTCGCTCTGGGGCATCCCGGCGCCGCCGCGCTCATGGCGCTCGGCTGCGCCGTCCAATCGCTGGCGGCCTGGGCCGCGGGACTCCGCGAGCCGGTGCGGGACGGCCTGATGGGCTACAACGGCGCACTGGTCGGCGCAGCGGCTCCCCTGGTGACCCACGGCGTCGATGCGACGGCCCTGGCGATCGGGACGACGGCAGCGGGCGCTCTGGCCTGCGTGCCGGCCCATCTGCTCCTGGAGCGGCTGTTCGCGTCGCGTCCGCTGCACCGGTTCGGGCTGCCCGTGGTCACCGCCCCGTTCTGCCTGGTCGCCGGTCTGCTGTACGGGGCGCTGCAGCCGCTGATCGGCGCCGCGCCGCTCACCTCGTCCCCGGAGCCCGTCTCGGGAACGGTGCTGGGCATCGTCAACGCCTTCGCCGAGGTGGTCCTCGCCGACGGGCTGCTGCCAGGTCTGGTGATACTGGCCGGGCTCTTCGCGGGCGCGGCATCCGCAGGTCTGTGGGGGGCTGTTCGGGGCAGCGGTCGCGCTGGGGATCGGCTTGGCGATCACCGGGGACATGGCCGCGATGTCGACCGGGCTGAACGGCTACAGCGCCGTGCTCGTGGCCATCGCGGTCGGGTCGGTATTCTCCCCGGGGCGAGGCATCGCCCAGCGGCTGCTGTGGGCTCTGCTCGGCGTCGCCGCGGCGGTCGTGCTGCGCTGGGCCCTGGAGCCTCTGCCCGTCCCCACCTACACGTGGCCGTTCGTCCTCTCGCTGTGGGCGGTGCTGATCGGGCGCGGGATGCTCGCCCGCGGCTCCGAGCCCCCGGCGAAGGAGCCCCGGGCGCTCGGGGCCGACCAGATCTAGGCGACCTCTCGGCCGCGCGACAGGCGGCCGCACCCCGGCGCCGACTCCCGACGAGGAGCACCGATACGAGAAGTCAGGAAGTCCCATCGTGACGCAGCTGGAGGATCAGCCGGCCCAGGGGCCCGCTCCGGGAGCGGATGCCCCCGCCGCCGTGGACGACGCCGTCCGTGCCCCCGGGAGCACGATCACCGGCGTGCTGGGTCGGCGTCGTCGTCGCGCGGCACTGTGGATCGCAGCTCTGGCCGTCGCCCTGGGGGCGGCGCTCGTCCTGGGGGTGGGAGCGGGCTCCGTGAGCATCGGCCCGGCGCGAGTGGTGGGCGTGCTCACCGAGCACGTGCTGGGCACCAGGCTCGGCCCGGCGGCGACTCCCACGCAGGAGGCGATCATCTGGGAGGTGCGCGCCCCGCGGGTGCTGCTCGGCGCATTCGTCGGGGCAGGACTGGCAGTGTGCGGCATGGCGCTGCAGGCCATGGTGCGCAACATCCTGGCCGATCCGCAGCTGCTCGGCATCAGCTCGGGCGCCTCGTGCGGAGCGGCGGCCTCCATCCTGTTCGGCATCGGCCTCGGCGGCGGGGAGCACACCCTGCAGGCCACCGCGTTCCTGGGGGCACTGGGCGCCTCCCTGCTGGTGTATGCGACCGCCCGCACCGGCGGCGGGCTGACATCGGTGCGACTGCTGCTCGCCGGAGTGGCCGTGGGCTACGCCCTCAATGCGCTCACGAGCTTCCTGATCTTCGCCAGCGGCAGCGCGGAGGGCACCCGCTCGGTCATGTTCTGGCTGCTCGGCTCGCTGTCGCTGGCCTCGTGGGGCACGCCGCTGGCCGCCGTCGTCGTCATCGCCTCGGTGACCGTCGCGCTCCTTGCGCTGCAGGGACGGCGACTGGACGCCCTGGCCCTCGGCGACGACACGGCCCACTCCCTGGGGGTGGCCCCCGAGCGCACCCGGGCCGCACTGCTGGTGCTGGTCTCGCTGTGCATCGGCGTCCTGGTGGCCGCCTCCGGCAGCATCGGCTTCGTCGGGCTGATCATGCCGCACCTGGCCCGGCGGCTGGTCGGCTCGGCCCACGCCGCGGCCGTGCCCGCGGCCGCGCTGCTGGGCGCCCTGCTGCTGACGCTGGCCGATCTGGCGGCTCGGACGGTGCTGCAGCCGCAGGAGCTGCCCATCGGCATCATCACCGCCCTGCTGGGAGCCCCGTTCCTGCTGATCCTGATCCGCCGCATGCGCCCGGGCGCCGCGGCGCACTGACCGACGACGCAGATCCCCGATCGACCGCCGACCCATCCGCCGCTCACCGAACGAAGGTCCTGAATGTCCCCGTCCCGCCCCCGCACCCGTCGTCCGCTGTCCGCCGTCGCGATGCTCGCGGCCGCCGGCCTCGCGCTCGGCGGCTGCGGCCAGGGGGAGGGGCCTGCGCCGTCGTCGGCGTCCGGCGGGGACGGCCACTACCCGGTGACGGTGAGCAGCTGCGGCGAGGACGTGACCTTCGAGCAGGCGCCGGAGCGAGCAGTGCTGCTCAAGAGTGCCTCCGTGCCGGCCCTGCACGAGCTCGGGGTGCTCGATCGGGCCGTGGCCAAGGCGGGCGCCTATCCGATGGAGTCCTACGACGACGCCACGACGGCGGAGGTCGAGGCCATCCCCTCGCTGGGCGGCGACGTCGATGCGAGCGGTCATCTGCACCTGTCCCAGGAGGCGGTCATGGCGCAGGAGCCCGATGTGGTCATGGGCCAGGTCGAGAACCTGGGCGCCTCGTCGCTGTCGTCGGTGGGGATCCCCGTGCTCGAGGAGCCGGCCCTGTGCCCCGGGGGCATCGAGGACCCCGGTTTCGACGACGTCTACGACCAGCTGCGCGTGCACGGCGCGGTCTTCGACCGCGAGCAGGAGGCGGAGGAGGCGATCGGCCGGCTCGAGCAGCGCGTCGCCGATGTCGAGCGGAGGGTGGACGAGGCGACGGCAGATCAGGACGAGCCCCTGAGCGCGGCAGTGCTGTACCCCACGGTGGGCGGCGGGACCACCTACGCCTACGGCGCGCACAGCATGGCCGCCCCGCAGCTCGAGGCGGCGGGGCTGGAGAACGTGTTCGCCGACGTCGACGACCGCGTGGTCGAGGTGTCGCCCGAGGAGCTGGCCGGTCGCGATCCCGACGTGCTGATCCTGCTCTACGCCGAGGGCGATCCCCGGGCCGTCGAGGAGTCGATGGCCGACATCCCGGGATCCGATCGGATCTCCGCCGTGGCCGACGACCGGATCCTGGCGATGCCGATGAACGAGACGGAGCCGGCCACCCCGCAGACCGTGGACGGGCTCGAGAAGATCGTGGAGCGGTTCGTCGCATGATCGAGGCCTCGCAGCTGACCTGCTCCTACGGCGGCGTCCTCGCCGTCGACGGGGTCGACGTGGCGACGGCGCCCGGACGCGTCGTCGGACTGATCGGGCCCAACGGCAGCGGGAAGTCCACGGTCCTGCGGCTGCTGCACGGGCGGCTGAGGCCGCGGTCCGGGTCGGTGCGTGTGGACGGCGTCGAGCTGTCCCGGATGAGCGCTCGCGACGTGGCTCGCAGCATCGCCGTGGTGGCTCAGGAGCAGGAGGCAGCCGTCGATCTGAGTGCGGCCGAGATGGTCCTGCTGGGCCGGCTGCCGCGGCGCTCGCGGGGAGGACTCGGCGGTCTCGGCGGGTGGTCTGCGGCCGACCGGGCCGCCGCGCAGACCGCTCTGGAGCGGGTCGGCCTGCTGCCCATGGCCGGGCGGCCGCTGTCGGCCCTGTCGGGAGGGGAGCAGCGGCGCGTGATGATCGCCCGCGCCATGGCCCAGGAGACCGATCACCTGCTGCTCGACGAGCCCACGAACCATCTGGACATCCGCTACCAGCACGAGGTGCTGGCCACGGTGCGCAGCCTGGCCCGCACGAGCATCGTGGTGCTCCACGACCTGAACCTGGCCGCCCGGTACTGCGACGAGCTCGTGCTGCTGGACGGCGGGCGCGTCGCGGCGGCCGGGGCGCCGCAGGACGTGCTGCGCCCGGAGATCCTGGAGCCCGTCTACGGCATCGGGGTGCGGCGGCTGGCGGACGAGCAGATCCACCTGGCCTTCGGCCCGGGGGAGGGGCGAGCAGGCACGGGCTGAGGCGCCCCTGCCGGCAGTCGCCGCGGGGCCGGCGGCGGCGATCGCCGGGGCGGGGCATGTCCTCGTCCTTCCGGGGGCCGGTCGTGCGAGCACCGCCCTGCGACCGGCCGGCGCGACCCCGGGCGGGCGGAGCTCGGTGCGCAGCTCCCGGCGCGTAGAGTCGAGCCATGACGCATGTGGAGATCAAGAAGGTCCGCGACGAGCCGGCCGAGGACGACGGCCTGCGCCTGCTCGTCGATCGCATCTGGCCGCGCGGGGTGGCCAAGGACGACGCCGAGCTCGACGGGCACCCGAAGGACGTGGCGCCGAGCACCGACCTGCGGAAGTGGTTCGATCACGACCCCGAGAAGTTCGAGGAGTTCGGCGACCGCTACCGCGCCGAGCTCGACGACAGCGACGCCGCCCAGGACCTCGCCGCGCAGCTGCGCGACGAGCGCCCGCAGCGGGTGACCCTGCTCTACGGCGCGAAGGACGACGAGCACAACCACGCGGTGATCCTGCGCGACTGGCTGCGCGACCACCTCTGATCCCGCTCGGCGGGGAGGAGGGTGGGCATCACTGGGCGTGGCTCGGCGGAGGGCTGCTGGGTAGCGTCGCCGAGCGAGGCGGAGGACGCGCCGGGAGGGCCCGGTGCCGCCGCCCGCAGAGACCTCTCGAGCGAGAAGGAGCACATCATGGACGCCGTGAAGACGAATGCCGCAGGACGCCAGATGGTCGCCGTGGTGACCGGTGCCTCGACCGGCATCGGCGCCGCGACGGCCCGTCGTCTGCGCACCGACGGCTGGGCCGTCTACGTCGTCGCCCGCCGCGCCGACCGGCTCGAGGCGCTGGCGCAGGAGACCGGCGCGGTGGCCGCGCCCGCCGACCTCACCGACCAGGACCAGGTCGATGCCGTGCGCGACCGCGTGCTGGCCGACCATGGGACGGTGGACGCCGTGCTGAACATCTCCGGCGGGGCCCGCGGCGTCGACCGGGTGGCCGATGCCAAGGACGCGGACTGGCAGTTCATGTACGACGTCAACGTCATGGGCACCATGCGCCTGATCCGCGCGTTCCTGCCGGCCCTGCGCGACAACGGCGAGGGCACCGTGCTGAACCTGACCTCGATCGCCGGCTGGCGCGCCTACGAGGGCGGCGCCGGCTACAACGCCGCCAAGTACGCCGAGCGCGCCATGACCGAGGCCCTGCGCCTGGAGGAGGCCGAGAACAACCTGCGCGTCGTCGAGATCGCCCCGGGACTCGTGCACACCGAGGAGTTCTCGCTGATGCGCCTGGGCGGGGACCAGGAGGCCGCCGACAAGGTCTACGCCGGGGTGCAGAAGCCGCTGACCGCCGAGGACGTGGCCGAGGTCTGCGCCTTCGCGGTGAACCTGCCGCACCACGTGGATCTGGACACCGTGACCATCAAGCCGGTCGCGCAGGCGGCGCCGCACAAGATGATCCGGAAGGGCTGAGCGCAGCCGGCGCCTCAGCGGCCGTAGGGCGAGCCGGCGAGCTCGCAGCCCTCCTCGGAGTGGAAGGCCTGGACGTCGGAGACGAACGAGCCGACGTCGGCGGAGCGGCATTGCGTGTACACGTTCGAGGCGTAGGCGCCGACGCCCGCCAGGACGCTGAGCACCAGCAGGAAGGTCAGGGCCGCCGTCAGGAGGGCTCGGCCGGTCAGGGCATCGGTCATGCGGGGCACCTCCTGCTGTGCTGATCGTCGGGCCCGGAAGAAGAACAGGGACCAACGTAGCGACCTCGTGCCCGCCTCGTGGGCGCGGGCAGGCACAAACCGATAACGATCGGATCACCCTGTGATGATCCATTGAGATGGATCACATCCGCCGTGCGATGAGGCCATCGGCCTGTGACCTGCGCCTCGCGCGCCGGGCCGGCCGGGGATCTCGTCGGGAGGTGCCGCCCGACGGCCCTCAGGCGCCGAAGACCACCGTGCGATCGCCGTCCAGGAAGATCCGCCCCTCGCAGTGCGCCTGGACCGCTCGGTGCAGCACGGTGCGCTCGACATCGGCGCCGGCCTGGACGAGGTCGTCCTTGCTCTGCCCGTGGTGGACGCGGGTGACGTCCTGCTCGATGATCGGGCCCTCATCCAGGTCCGCGGTCACGTAGTGGGCGGTCGCCCCGATCATCTTGACCCCGCGGTCGTGGGCGCGCTGGTACGGATTCGCGCCGATGAACGACGGCAGGAACGAGTGGTGGATGTTGATGATCGGCGCCGGCGCCCGCTGCAGGAAGTCGTCGGAGAGGATGCGCATGTAGCGGGCGAGGACGATGACGTCTGCCTCCTCGCCGATCGCGGCCAGGACGGCGGCCTCGTGCTCCGGCTTGCTCAGCCCCTCGTGCGGGACGGCCTCGAAGGGGATGCCGTGGAACTCGCACAGCCTCCGGTGGACGTCGTGGTTGGCCACGACCTTCACCACGTGCCCGCCGAGCTGGCCGGTCAGGTCGCGTCGGATCATCTCGTTGAGGCAGTGGTCGGTGCGCGAGGCCAGCACCACGATGCGCTGGTCGGCCGGGCACGGGCGGATCTCGACCTCCGCGTCGTCGAGCGAGGCGCTGAGGCGGTCGCGCAGCCGGCGGAACTCGTCGTCCTCGGCCTCGGGCGAGCCGAAGCGCTCGGCGGGCGCCTCGATCACCGCGCGGACGAAGAACGAGCCGTCGTTGGTGAACTGGTCCAGCTGGTGGATGTTCAGGCCGCGGTCCGCGAACGCGGTGGTGATGATCGAGACCAGCCCGGGACGGTCGGGGCAGGAGACGCGGACGATGCGCTGGAGCACGGCACTTCCTCGGGAGGACGACGGGACGAAGGGGCGAGGCGACGGGGCGGCCCCGGACGCTGCGGGCGCCGGGGCGCGGGGACCGCCCGACATCGTCGCACAGGCGGGGCCGGAGCGGGTGCGCCGCGGGCGGCGCCGTGGCCTACAATCGACACCGACAGCGAGCACGGATCCGGCCATCACCGGGGAGCTCTTCGGAAGAACGGGGCCCGGGGCCCTCAGTAGAGCCGAACGGGTCGGGCCCGACACAGCCCGGAATGGAGCGGCCCGCCGCCGCCCGGCACGGGCGGCGGCTCCTCGGACACGGGGAGCATCGCGGGCAAGCGAGGTGGTACCGCGTCGGCCCGTCGTGAAGGCGGGGACGGCGTCCTTGCAGCAGGTCCCGAGGACTCCGTCCCCGGGGCGAGGACGACGCGACGATCAGGACGGACCGCATGAGCGAGCAGCATCCCCTGTACCCCAAGGCAGGCGCCGGCGAGGGCCGGGGAGTTCCCGCCTCCCCCCGCTTCCCGGAGATCGAGCAGCGCGTGCTCGAGCACTGGAAGCAGGACGGCACCTTCCAGGCGAGCATCGACCAGCGCCCGGCCGGCGAGGACGGCTCCAACGAGTTCGTCTTCTACGACGGCCCCCCGTTCGCCAACGGCCTGCCGCACTACGGCCACCTGCTCACCGGCTACGTCAAGGACCTCGTCGCCCGCTTCCAGACGCAGCAGGGCCGTCGCGTGGAGCGCCGCTTCGGCTGGGACACCCACGGCCTGCCCGCCGAGCTCGAGGCCATGAAGCAGCTGGGCATGACGGACAAGGCCCAGATCGAGGCCATGGGCATCGATCGCTTCAACGACGCCTGCCGCGAGTCCGTGATGGCCTACGCCTCCGAGTGGCAGGACTACGTCACCCGTCAGGCGCGCTGGGTGGACTTCGAGAACGACTACAAGACCCTCAACGTCGAGTACATGGAGTCGGTCATCGGGGCCTTCAAGTCCCTCGACGACAAGGGGCTCGTCTACAAGGGCTACCGCGTCCTGCCGTACTGCTGGAAGGACGAGACGCCGCTGTCCAACCACGAGCTGCGCATGGACGAGGACGTCTACCAGGAGCGCACCGACCAGTCCGTGACGGTCGCCTTCCGCCTGAACGGGGAGGTCCAGCCCTCCGAGCTCGACGACGAGGCCGCGGGCGCCCGCGCGCTGGCCCGGGACCTCGAGGGCGCGGAGGCGCTGGCCTGGACGACGACCCCCTGGACGCTGCCGACCAACCAGGCGCTCGCGGTCGGGCCGGAGATCGACTACGTGCTGGTCCCGGGGCGCGGCGAGCTGCAGGGCCGCCGGTTCCTCGTGGCCCGCGACCTGCTGGCGGCCCATGCCGAGGCCCTGGGCTACGAGGCCGCGGAGAAGACCGCGGACGCGCCGGCGGCGACGGCCGCCGAGTCCGCCGCGGCCGCCGTCGAGCGCGGCCTCCGGGGCTCCGAGCTCAAGGGCCTGCGCTACGACCCCCTGTGGGAGTACCTGCGCGGTCTGCCCGACTCGGCCGTGGCCCCGGCCCCGGGCCAGGCGCTCGAGCACTCGTGGCAGATCCTCGCGGCCGACTACGTCACCACGACCGACGGCACGGGCATCGTCCACCAGGCCCCGGCCTACGGCGAGGACGACCAGATCGCCTGTGCGGCCCACGGCATCCCCGTGGTGCTCTCCGTGGACGAGTCGGGCGAGTTCCACGGCTGGTTCGCCGACGGCTCCGTGCTGCCCGGCACCCCGCTGGGACCCATCGCCGGGCACAACGTGTTCGACCCCGAGGTCGCGCGCACGATCATCCGCGATCTGCGCGAGCGGGGCCTGCTGGTGAAGCAGCAGTCCTACGCGCACTCGTACCCGCACTGCTGGCGCTGCCGCAACCCCCTGATCTACCGGGCCGTGGACTCCTGGTTCGTCGAGGTCACGCGCATCAAGCAGCGCATGGTCGAGCTCAACCAGGAGATCAACTGGATCCCCGGCAACGTGAAGGACGGGCAGTTCGGCCGGTGGCTGGAGAACGCCCGCGACTGGTCGATCTCGCGCAACCGCTACTGGGGCTCGCCCATCCCGGTGTGGGAGTCCGACGACCCGGCCCACCCGCGCCGCGACGTCTACGGCTCGCTGGCCGAGCTCGAGGCCGACTTCGGCGAGCTGCCGCGCAATGCCCAGGGCGAGGTGGACCTGCACCGTCCCTGGATCGACGCGCTGACCCGGCCGAACCCGGATCACCCGGAGGCCACCATGCGCCGCGTGCCCGAGGTCCTGGACGTGTGGTTCGACTCGGGGTCGATGCCCTATGCCCAGGTGCACTACCCCATGGAGAACCGCGAGTGGTTCGAGACGCACAACCCGGGCGACTTCATCGTCGAGTACATCGGCCAGACGCGCGGCTGGTTCTACACGCTGCACATCCTGGCCACGGCGCTGTTCGACCGCCCGGCGTTCCGCAACGTGATCTCCCACGGCATCGTCCTGGGCTCCGACGGGCAGAAGATGTCCAAGTCCCTGCGCAACTACCCCGACGTCACCGAGGTCCTGGACCGCGACGGCGCCGATGCCATGCGCTGGTTCCTGATGTCCAGCCCGATCCTGCGCGGCGGCAACCTCATCGTGACCGAGGAGGGCATCCGCGAGGGCACCCGCCAGATGCTCCTGCCGCTGTGGAGCACCTGGAACTTCTTCAGCCTCTACGCCAACGCCGCGAACGGCGGCCGGGGCCACGACGCACGGCCGCGGCACACCTCCGAGAACGTGATGGACCGCTACGTGCTGGCCAGCACCGGGACCGCCGTGCGCGAGGTCGGGCGCCGGTTCGGCGACTACGACATCTGGGGAGCGGCCGAGACCCTGCGCTCGCACATGGAGCTGGTCACCAACTGGTACGTGCGCCGCTCCCGGGATCGGTTCTACGACGAGGACGCCGCGGCCTTCGACGTGCTGCACACGGTCCTCGAGACGACCGCGCGCATCGCGGCGCCGCTGCTGCCGCTGATCTCGGAGGAGATCTGGCGCGGGCTGACCGGCGGCCGCTCCGTCCACCTGACGGACTGGCCGGATGCCGATCTCTTCCCGCACTCGGCGGACGACGAGCGCCTGGTGCAGCTCATGGAGGCCACGCGCGCCGTGTGCTCGGCCGGGTCCTCCCTGCGCAAGGCCCACCGCCTGCGCGTGCGCCAGCCCCTGGCCGGGATGACCGTCGTGGTCCCGGACGGCAGGGCCCTGGCCGGGACCTTCGAGTCGATCGTGGCCGATGAGCTCAACCTCAAGTCGGTCACGCTGCGCGACGCCGCCGAGACCAGCCCTGCCGACTACGGCATCTCCCAGCAGCTCAAGGTCAATGCCCGCGCCGCGGGCCCGCGCCTGGGCAAGGGCGTGCAGGCCGTGATCAAGGCCGCCAAGTCCGGTGACTGGTCCGCGGCCGAGGACGGCACCGTGGCCGCCGGCGGCGTCGAGCTGGCCGAGGGCGAGTACGAGCTGCAGACCGTGGTCGGCGACGACGCCGCGGCCGACTCCGCCGTCACGGTCCTGCCCGGCGGCGGCTTCCTGGTCCTCGACACGGCGCTGACCCCGGAGCTCGAGGCGGAGGGCGTCGCCCGGGACATGGTCCGGGCCGTCCAGCAGGCCCGCAAGGACGCCGGGCTGCAGGTCTCGGACCGGATCCGCACCACGATCACGGACACGCCGGCCGTCGTCGCCGCCGTGGACGCCCACCGCGATCTCGTCGCCGGCGAGACGCTGTCGGTCGAGCTCGAGCTGATCGAGGCGGCCGACGCCGAGCAGGCGGGCATCACGGTGGCCGTCGAGGCCGCGGCCGCGCCGGAAGGAGCACGATGAGCAGCGATCCCTCGGACCTGGGCGCCTCGCAGCTGTCGCAGGACGACTCGGTCTGGGCCGCCCCGACGGTCGGATCGGTCGAGGACGTCTACCGGCAGCTGCTGGCCCGCGCGCCGGAATCCGCCATGCAGCCGCGCATGGAGGCGGTCGAGCAGGCCGTCGAGCTGCTCGGCGACCCGCATCGCGCGACCCCGGTCATCCACATCACCGGCACCAACGGCAAGACGTCGACGGCGAGGATGATCGAGGCCCTGCTGCTCGCGCAGGACCTGCGCGTGGGCCGCTACACGTCGCCGCACCTGCAGTCGGTCACCGAGCGGATCTGCGTGGACGGCTCTCCGGTGACCGAGGAGACGTTCGTGCGGGTGTTCTCCGAGATCGCGCCGCTGATCTCGGTCGTGGACTCCGGCCTGGAGGCCGAGGGGAAGCCCCGGCTGACCTACTTCGAGCTGCTGACGGTCCTGGGCTTCGCGATCTTCGCCGACGCCCCCGTCGACATCGTGGTCCTGGAAGTGGGCCTGGGCGGTCAGTGGGATGCCACCAACGTGGCCGACGCCGCCGTCTCGGTCGTCACCCCGATCGACCTGGACCACACCGATCTGCTCGGCGACACCGAGGAGGACATCGCCCACGAGAAGGCCGGGATCCTGAAGCCGGACGGCTTCCTGGTCTCCGCGGCCCAGCAGCCCGAGGTCGCCGACGTCCTGCTCGATCGCGCTCGGGAGCTGGGGATCCCCTTCCGCTTCGAGGGCGTCGAGTTCGGCCCCTCCGAGCGGGTCCCCGGCGTGGGCGGCCAGCAGGTCTCCATCCGGGGTCTGGCGGGGGAGTACGACGAGCTGCTGCTGCCGATCCTCGGCG
The DNA here is from genome assembly GCF_007666205.1 of Kocuria palustris. Taxonomy (GTDB): domain Bacteria; phylum Actinomycetota; class Actinomycetes; order Actinomycetales; family Micrococcaceae; genus Kocuria; species Kocuria palustris_A. Next base: position 104,510 of record NZ_VDOR01000003.1, on the reverse strand, counting down.
CGCACCAGGCCGAGAACGCCGCCCTGGCCGTGGCCGCCGTCGAGGCCTTCGTGGGCGGCGGCGAGAAGGCCCTGGACATCGAGGTCGTCCGCGATGCCTTCGCGGCCATGACCTCGCCCGGGCGGCTCGAGCTGCTCCGGCCGTCGCCGCCGGTGATCCTCGATGCCGGGCACAACCCGCACGGCGTGAAGGCCAGCGCGGAGGGGCTCGTGGAGGCCTTCCACCCGGAGCGGCTCTACGCGGTCGTGGGAGTGCTGGCCGACAAGGACGTCGACGGCATCCTGCGGGCCCTGCACGACGGCTACGGCCACGCGAGCACCCAGTGGTGGTTCACCCGGTCGGGCTCTCCGCGCGCCGTGGCTCCGGAGGAGCTGGCCGAGGCCGCGATCGCCCTGGGCTACGACGAGGCCTCCGTGCGCACGGCCGAGACCGTCGGCGAGGCCGTCGAGGCGGCCCTGGCCGCTGCCCGGGGCGAGGCCGGCGGCACGGGCGAGTCAGCGGTGCTGATCACCGGGTCCATCACCGTCGCGGGCGAGGCCCGCGAGATCCTGGGGAGGTGAGCCGATGGCTCAGCGCAAGCGCGGACTCAGCCGGGCCCAGCGGGAATGGCGCCCCGGGCAGCGCAAGAAGCCGGCCTCCGTGACGGTCATGTTCGGGGCCACGACCCTGCTCATGGAGGCGTTCGTCGCGTTCTTCGGGGGCCTGGCGCTGTTCGGGCTGTGGGGCGAGGGCCACCCCGGGCGCGTCGCGGCGCTGATCGGCGCCGTGGTCCTGGCGGCGCTGTTCGTCGTGGCCGCCGGCCGCGTCAGCAGGTCCTGGGGCCCGGCCTTCGGCTGGGTCCTGCAGGCCGTCCTGCTGGCCACCGGGTTCATCCTCCCCGCCATGTTCCTGATCGGCGCGCTGTTCGTCGTGCTGTGGTGGTACTCCCTGCGCACGGGCCGGCGCCTGGATCGCGAGAAGCGCGAGCGCTACGAGGCCGAGCTCGCGTGGGACCGGGAGCACGGGCTGGACTGAGCCCGCCCGGCCCCGGGATGCGGTGGGAGGACGCCGCCGACGCCGATCACGATCGGTGTCGGCGGCGTCCTTCGCCGCGCGCGGAGGGCGCTGGGACCGCGGCGGCCCAGTAGGCGCCGCGGCCCGTGATGACGGCGCGTCCCGTGCGCAGCAGGATGAGCAGGTCCTGGACCATCGACCACTGCTCGACGTAGAGCAGGTCCAGGCGCACCGAGTCGTCCCATGACAGGTCCGAGCGCCCGGAGATCTGCCACAGGCCGGTCAGCCCGGGGCGGACCAGCAGGCGGCCGCGGGTGCGGGTGTCGTACAGGGCCACCTCGCGGGGCAGGGGAGGCCGCGGCCCCACGAGGCTCATGTCGCCGCGCAGGATGTTGATCAGCTGCGGCAGCTCGTCCAGGCTCGTGCGGCGCAGCAGCGCGCCGACGCGGGTGATGCGGGGATCCTGCGCCATCTTGAACAGGCCGTCGCCCGAGTACTGCTCCCGCACCATCAGCTCGGCGAGACGGTCCTCCGCGTCGGTCACCATGGTGCGCAGCTTGAGGATCTGGAAGGTGCGCCCGTCGCGGCCCACGCGCTCCTGGCGGAAGATCGCCGGGCCGGGGCTGTCCATCCGGATCAGCACGCACAGCAGGAGCAGCAGGGGGGCCACGGCGATCAGGCCGAGCGCCGCCACCGCGGCGTCGAACAGGCGCTTGGACGTCGCCCGCCAGCCGGCGCTCTCGGGGGCCGGCAGCTGGATCAGCGCCATGCCCGCCAAGGGCTGGTGCACCGTGCGCGGGCTGGTGATGCCCATCAGCGACGGGGCCATGATGACGGTGATGCCGGCTTCGTGCAGGGCCCAGGTCAGGTCGTTGAGGGTCTCGCTGGGCAGCGGATCGGAGCCGGTCAGCGCGACGGCCTCGGCCCCGGTGCCGCGGGCCATCGCGACGATCCCGGGGACGTCCTGGCGCCCGCGCAGAGCCGGCAGCTCGGCGTCGTGGGGGACTCCGCCGTCGGGGAGCACGAGGGCCACGGGGCGGTAGCCCGCAGACGGGGTGCGGTCCATGGCCCGGCCGATGGCCGCGACCGACCCGGCGCCGCCGACCAGCATGACCCGGCGCAGGCCGCGGCCCTCGGCGCGGGCGCGGGACAGCCGCACGCGGACCTGCCGTCGCCCCAGGAGCAGCAGCGCGACTCCCAGGGGGAACAGCACCACGACGTAGCCGCGGGCGAGCTGGAGCAGCAGCAGGTAGCTCGTCGTCGTGGCCAGGAGGTAGACGGCGATCGAGCCGTTGACGACGGCCCGGTACTCCGCGGAGCCGGTGCCGAGCAGGCGGAGGCTGCGCGAGTCGCTGAGCCCCAGGGCCATCCACCACACGGCGATGACCGTCAGCGAGATCAGTGCGTAGGGCAGCCCGCCCGGGCTCGTGGCGGCGGGGTCGGGGCCGAAGCGCACGAGGTGGCTGATCACGGCCGCTGCGCCGAGCGCGCCGAGATCCACGAGCCGGACGGTGCGCAGCAGATGGCGGTGCCACGGTCGGTCGAACGTCCACGGGTCGGCGACCGAGGCGCCGGGCTGTGCCGGGGCGCGGTCGCGCTCGGGGGCGGAAGTCTGCTTCACGGGGGAGTCCTGCGGATCACGTGGGGGGCTCGTGCGTGCGCGAGGACAGACGGGGAGCCCGTTTCACCCATCGCGGCCTCGGGGGCGGCCGCCGTCGACGACCGGGTCGTCGACGTGTATGAGAACGCAACGAGAATACGCGACCCTCAACGATTCCATGCGTTGTCATGTCATCCTACCGGAACCCATATCAGGGGACAACGCATCCGCCGAGGGGGGGCGCTGGTCGTCGACCGATGCGCATCCCGGGATAATGGGCAGCCATGATCCGCATCCTGGCCGTGTGCACGGGCAACGTGTGCCGCTCCCCCTATCTGGAGCGTCGGCTGCAGGCCGCGCTCGAGGAGACGGCCCCGGGCGGATTCGAGGTCCGCAGCACGGGCACCGCCGCGCTGCTCGGCGCACCCATGGAGCCGGGCAGCCGCCGGGAGCTGGCGCGCCGGGGGATCGACGGCGGGAGCTTCCGCGCCCGGGATCTGGAGGAGGCCGAGGTGCGGGCGGCCCAGATCGTGCTGACCGCCGAGCTCGCCCACCGGCGGGCAGTGGTCGAGCTGGTCCCCGGAGCCCTCAAGCGCGTGTTCACGGTGCGGGAGTTCGCCGCGCTGCTGGAGGCCCAGGGCGCGCTCCCGGAGGCCGGTCTGCGCGGCGGGGACGGGCCGCGGCGCTCGCGCACGCGGTGGGAGCGGCTGCCCGATGCCCTGGCGCCGCTGCGGGCCCAGGTCCGCAGCCGGGCCCTCGAGGTGGCCGATCCCTATCGGCAGGGCCCCGAGGCCTTCGGCAGGATGGCTCGCGAGCTCGACGCCGCGGTCGAGACGGTCACGATGTGGGAGCGTCGCATGCGCCGGGGCTGAGGGCCTGCGCTCCGGGCGAGGGGATCAGCCCCAGCGCGGAGGGCGGGCCCGAGAGCTCCATGACCCCCTGCTCCGCGAGCTGCCGGACGGCGTCCAGCACGAGCCCGCGGGCCCCCGGCGGCGCCTGCGGATCGGCGCACAGCTGCTCGACGGCCCGATCCAGGGGGATCCAGCCCGGGGCGGCGCGCCACAGCGCCTCGCCGAGACCGGCGATCAGGTGGAAGCTGCGCCCGCGCAGCAGCGCCAGCACGGGCGACGGGCACTCGAGCTCGACGGCATCGCTGACAGCACGCCGGCGCAGCATCCCGTAGCCCGGGGCGGGCTCGCCGACCGGGGGCGCCAGCTCGGCCTCCGGAAGGGGCCGGGCCGTGTGCGCCGGAGCGCGGGCGGGCCGACAGCCCTGGTCCAGGGCCTGGCGGATCAGCTCGTCCAGCTGCTCGGCCTCGGAGTAGCGCAGCAGGCGCACGCCCCCGGCCTGCTCGATCACCCGGATGAGCCGCAGCACCCCGCGGTCCAGCTCGGCCAGCGACGAGGTCTGCGGCACGAGCAGCTCGAGCGCCCGGTGCAGCGGCAGGTCCTCCGCCGCGGGTCGCTCCAGCGCCTCGGGCGGGACCCGCTCGAGCACGGCCAGCGCCGCGAGTCGGGAGTCGGGGGCCGGCAGCAGTCCGAGCTCATCGGGCCCGGTCTGGTGCTTGGGCCGCAGCCCGGAGCCGTCCAGGACCGACAGGGGCTTGGGGAACGGGACGATCTCCGGGGGCTCCTGCCCGGCCGGCTCGATGGCGGCGGTCTCATCGCTGAGATAGCCCAGATGCCGGCCGAGTCGCCGCGCCGCCGTCGTCTTGCCCGTCCCGCTGGCCGCGGCGAGGACGACGGCCCGGCCGTCCGGTCCCGCCAGGGCTGCGGCATGCAGCAGCAGGCGACGGCCCCGGCCGTCCTCGATGGTCTCGCGCGTGGCCCGCTGGACGAGCTCCTCGTGGAAGTCCGGCCACGGCAGCGCCTCGCCCTGCGGGCCCCGTCGGGCGAGCTCGACCGAGCGCACCCGTGCCGGATCCTCGGCGGGTGCCAGGCAGCGGCTCCAGTCCCGGCGCAGGACGCGCGCCTCCTGCTCGTCCAGCCCGGTGACCGACAGCACGGTCCGCGTCCCCAGGGCCAGCTCGACGGTCTGCTCGTGCCGGGGCTGCTGGCTCATGGGGTCCTCATTCGGGGCGTCGTCGGATCAGCTGCTGCGGGCGTCGCCGCCCCAGGGCCCGTCCGGGGCCTCGGTCGTCGACGAGCCGACCGGCTCGGCCGTCTGCTGGGGCGCCGTCCCGACCTCGGGGGCCGCCGCCGCGGACGTCGACGCCGCGGAGGAGCCCGAGCGCTCGGACCTCTCCGAGCGGGACTTCCTGCGGGACTCGCCGTTGCGGGCGTAGTAGTAGGTGTCCGAGTAGTGGCCGTAGCTCTTGGCCGCCGAGCCCTTGCGCGGCACGCGGTTGACCACGACGCCCAGCATCGTCACGTTGAGCCCGCGGAGGCGGGCGACCGCCTTGCGGATGTCCTCGAGGTTGGTGCGTCCGGCCTGGCCCACCAGGATCACGCCGTCGGCGCTGCGGGCGAGGACGGCGGCATCCGTGACCGGCAGGACCGGGGGCGTGTCCAGCAGGACGGTGAACTCGCGCGAGAGCTCGGCGATCAGCGTGCGCATGGACTCGGAGCCGAGCAGCTCGGAGGGGTTCGGGGGAGTGCGCCCGGAGGTCAGCACCCACAGGTTGGAGCCCTGCGGGCCCGGCTGCAGGACGTCCTCGACGCGGGCGCCGCCGGAGAGGACGTCGGTGAGCCCGGCCCCGCCCGGGACGCCGAAGAACTCGGCCTGCATGGGCCGGCGCAGGTCGGCGTCGATCACGAGGGTGGGCTGACCCGCAGCGCCCAGGGCGGAGGCCAGGTTGGCGGTCACGGCCGACTTGCCCTCGCCGGAGATGGACGAGGTCACCACGATCGAGCGCGGCGGGCGGTCCACATTGGAGAAGGCGAGGTTCGTGCGCAGCAGGCGCAGGGCCTCGGCCGTGGCCCAGCCGCGGTTGTCCTTGCGCGAGGTCTTCAGCGGCACGAGCTGACGCGAGCCGGACAGGCGGGAGTCCACCGGGATGGTGCCCAGCAGCGGCAGGCCGGTCTGCGCCTCGACGGCATCGCCGGAGCGGATCTTGCGATCGAAGGCATGCCGGAGGAAGACGTAGAGCAGGGACAGCACGAGCCCCGCGGCCAGCCCGATCAGCAGATTGCGCTGCAGGTCCGGCGACGACGGGCTCGCAGGAGGCGTCGCGCTGCTCAGCGGGACGATCTGGACGAGGTTGCCGTCGACGATGGCCTCCTGGACGGCCAGCTCCTGCTCGGTCATCCCCTCCGCGTCCTCGCCGGTGGGGACCTCCTGGCCCTGGGCCATCGTCGCCTCGATCGAGGCGGCGTGCTCGGAGAGGGCCTCGGCATAGGCGTCGGCCACGACCACCGCGTCCTCGGGCGTCGAGGCCCGGCCGACCACATCGATCTCGGTGGTGCCGGGGGCGACCGAGACGTCGACGCCGGAGGGCTCCACGCCGCCGAGGCGCTCCTGGGCCAGTGCATCGACCTCGGGGGAGCCGACCGCCGCACTGTAGGTCTCGGCCTTGCTCGCGGCCAGGGTCTGCGCGGTCTCGTAGTTCGCCAGGCTGGTGGCGCCGCCGGCGACGACCATGGTCTTGCTGGTCGCCGAGTACGTCTTGGGCATCAGCAGCGTCACCAGGCCCGCCACGAGCAGGCTGGCCAGGAGGATGCCGAGAATCGCCTTCCAGTGCATGATGAGCAGCCGCAGCCCCGAGCGCAGCTGATCTGCGATCGAGGGGGTGCTGTCCAGATCCGGCGCGATGATCGGCTGAGTCACGGGAGGCCTTCTGTGCTGGGGGAGGGCGGCACCGGGGGCGGCCTCCGATGGACGGGGACGCCGCCTCGACGCCGAGAAGTGCATGCAAGAGTATATGATAATTTCTGGACCATCTGCCCGACAGGGGATGGGGGCGGGCGATGCTCGTGCGTCATCGCACCCGAACGATCCTAAGGGGCTGAACTGCGCTATGCCGGACACCGAGGCTCCGCTGACCTGGGCAGATGCGGTGACGGCTGTCATCCCCTTCTACGGCGACCCGGTCGAGGCGCAGGCTCTCGCGACCGCTCTGCGCGAGCATCCGGCCCCTCGGCTGAAGGAGATCGTGATCTCCGACGACTGCTCGCCGTCCCCCTTTCCGGGGAATGCCTTCCCTGCCGATCCGTCAGGGGCCCGCGATGCCGGTGCGGGGGCCGGCGCTCCTGCCGTGCGCGTCATCCGCCGCGAGCGCAACGGAGGGTTCGGCGCGGCGGTGAACACCGGGCTGGAGCAGGTGCGGACCCCGCTGGCCCTGGTCCTCAACTCCGACCTGCGCATCGACGGGGAGCAGATCACCGCGCTGCTGGACCAGGCCGCCGCGTGGCAGCCCGCCGTCATCGGTGCCCAGGTCGTGGGCCCCGGTGGAGCCGTGCAGTGGTCCGGGCGGCATTTCCCCACGATCGCCCACCAGGTCACCGAGTGGCTGACCCCGCTGGCGCGCTGGCGCCACCACCGGCTCCTGCACGAGATGGTGGGCCACGACATGCGGGCGGTCGAGGCCGATGCCCCGATCGCGGTGGACTGGGTCATGGGTGCGCTCATGCTGCTGCCGGTGGCGCAGGTCCGTGCGATCGGCGGCTTCGACGAGTCCTTCCACATGAACAGCGAGGAGGTGGACCTCCAGCTGAGGCTGCGTCACGCGGGGGTCCCCTCCGTCGTCATCCCCTCCGTGCGGGTCGAGCACGCCGGCGGCGGCTCGTCCGATCCGGGGCGCCGACGCCAGTGGCTCGTCGACTCCCGCTTCCGCTACGCGGGCAAATGGGGCCGCCCCCGTGCGCTGGCGGCGGCGCTCGGCGCGGCCAGCGTCGTCAACTTCGCGGCGAACTGCCTCCGGCGCGGCCTCGGCAGCCCCGTGCGGCCCGCGGCCACGCTGCGCACCGAGCTCCAGCTGATCCGACGGGGGATCCGATGCGCACTCTGATCGTCGCGCCGCGCTTCCACGGCTACGGGGCCTCGGTGGCGCGCGCCCTCGAGCGATCCGGGCACGAGGCGGTGCTGCACAGCTACGACCGCCCCGCCACGACGGCCGCGCGGGTGCGCAACAAGGCGGTGCACGACCTGCCCCCGGCCCTCGTGCCGGCCCCGTGGCGCGGAGAGCCGTCCCGGCGCGCCGTCGAGCGGCTGCATGCCGTCCGACCCGCCCGGGTGCTGGTGATCAAGGGGGATCTGCTCGACGAGCGCTGGTGGGAGGCCGTGCACAGCTGCGGGGCCTCGGTGCTCACGTGGCTGTACGACGAGGTCGCGCGCATGGACTACAGCTGGCAGCGGCTCGAGACGATGCCCGTGATCGCCTCCTATTCCGCGGGCGACGTCGAGACGATGCGCGCCAGGGGGCTCAACGCCCATCACCTGCCGAACGCCTTCGACTCCCTGCTCGGGTTCGCGGTGCGCCCGGAGCCGGCGGTCTCCTTCATCGGAGCGCGCTACGACCAGCGGGTGCGCCTGCTCGTCGAGGCGCACCGCCTGGGCGTCCCTCTGCGGGTCTACGGTCGGGACTGGTCCCGCCGCCCCCGGGACGTCGCGGCCACCCGCATGCTCCCCGTGCGGGGCCTGCCCACCGGGCCGCAGCTCGAGCGGGCCGACGGGTACGGCGTGATGGCCGGCAGCCTCGCCTCGCTGAACACCCACAGCCGACAGGACGGATTCACGATGCGCACGTTCGAGATCCCCGGGGCCGGCGGGATCCAGCTGGTCGACCGGCGGGACGTGGCGGAGTTCTACGAGCCGGACCGGGAGGTCCTGGTCTTCGACGACGCCGCCCACCTGAAGGAGCAGGTCGACCGGATCCGCCGCGACCGGGCCTGGGCGCGGTCCCTCCGCGAGCGGGGCCGCAGGCGCACCCTGGCCGAGCACACGTTCGTGCGCCGGGCCGAGCAGATGGAGCAGCTGTGGGGCTGAGGCATCCGCAGGACCTCGAGCAGTGGCGGCGGTGGGAGCGGCCCTCCGGCATCCGCCGTGCCGTGGCCGCCGTGCGCCGCAGGGGGCGGCCGGCGCCGACCTCCGACCTGCGGATCGTCCTGCCCGACGGCCCTGCCCGCCTCCTGGTCGCGCTCGACAGCGCCACGCCGTCGAGCCGGGCGGCCGTGCTGGAGCCGGCGCGGCGGCTCGATCAGGACCACGTGGCCTACCTGGGCCCCGCGGGGGCCCCTCGAACGGACGGGGGTCGCGGCCGATGCGTCGACGGCGCCGGTCTGGGACCCGGAGGACCCGCGCCTGCACCGCGTCGAGCGGGTCCTGAGCATCGGCGCCGCGTTGGCCGCCGGCCATGCCGCGTGCACCTGGGCCGCGGCGCGCGGGCTCGACAGCGTCGTGGTCCAGCACGGCCTGCTGACCCCCTGGGCCCCGCCGCTTCCGGCCGACACCACGCTGCTGTCGTTCACCGCCGAGGACGGCGCGTTCTGGGCGAGCGGCCGCCGCGACATCACGGTCCTGCCCGTCGGCTCCCAGGCGATGTGGGAGGCGGCCGCGTCGTCGGGGCCCGCCGAGGCCGCGGCGCACAGACCGCTGGTCTTCCTGGGACAGCTGCACGGCCGTGAGCTGCCCCGCCGGGAGATCGTGGGCCAGACCGTCCGGTTCCTCCGGCGGAACCCGCAGGCCGTCTACCGCCCGCATCCCTCGGAGACCGATCTGCTCAGCCGCGCGATCCACGCGGCGATGCTGCGCAGCGGCACGCGGTTCCAGGAGACCGCCGTGCCGCTGGCCCGCTTGCAGGCCGATGCGGTCTCGGTGTTCTCGACCGGCGTCCTCGAGGCCGCCCAGCGCGGGCGCCGGGCCTGGGTGCACCACGACGATCCGCCGCCCTGGCTCGAGGAGGTATGGCGCCGCTACGGGCTCGCGCGCTGGGGCGAGGAGCCGACCGCGCCCGTGCGCTGGAGCGATCGCGAGCCCGCCGAGACCGTGGCCGAGCACCTGAGGACGGGAGAGCCGAGGTGACCATCCTGTGCGTGATCCCCGTGCGGGGCGGCTCCAAGGGCGTCCCGGGCAAGAACATCCGCGATCTGGCCGGCCGGCCGCTCGTGGCCTGGACGATCCGCTCGGCGCTGTCCGCGCACGAGGACCTGCGCGTCGTCGTCTCCACGGACTCGCCGCGGATCGCGGACACCGCCGCATCGGCCGGGGCCGAGGTCCCCTTCCTGCGCCCGTCCGAGCTCGCCCAGGACACGACGCCCACCGAGCCGGTCGTCGAGCACGCGCTCGCCGATCATCGGCTGACCCGCGGCGAGCCGGAGGCCGTGATGCTCCTGCAGGCCACCAGCCCCCTGCGGCTGCCGGGGACCCTGGACCGGGCCGTGCGGCAGCTGCGCGCCGAGGGGCTCGACTCCCTGGTCGGAGCCGTGCCGGAGTCGCCGTTCCTGTGGGCCCGCGGGCCGCAGCCCGGCGACGGCGCCCGCCCCGCCTACGACGTCGATCATCGCCTCCGCCGGCAGGAGATGACGCCTGCGGACCTGCGCTACCGGGAGAACGGGTCGCTGTACGTGACCCGTCCCTGGGTCTACGACGAGCGGCACAACCGACTGGGCGGACGGATCGGGCTCTTCGAGCTCGATCCCCTCGAGGGCGTCGACATCGACACCGAGCTCGACTTCCAGCTCGCCGAGCTGCAGGTCCGCGCGCATCGCGACCGACTCGGCCGCTGAGCCTCGCCTCCCCGCCCCTCACCCCCCATCCGCAGCAGCTGAGGATCCTCCTTCCGTGATCATCGAACGCCATCTCACCGCCTACCTGGTCTTCCACGACGAGTCCGTCGTGGTGGCCCTGCGCAAGATGACCGGCAACGCCGAGCGCATCGTCTTCGTCGTCGACGGGACCGGGACGCTGCTGGGCTCCCTGACGGACGGGGACTTCCGCCGCTGGATCGTGGCGCACCCGGAGGCGGATCTCGAGGTCCCGGTCGAGCAGGTGGCCAACCGGCATCCGGCCACGGTCGGCCCGGAGGCCACCGAGGACCAGATGCGCGCCGCCCTGCCGACGGGCGCCAGCCATCTGCCGGTCCTGGATGACCGGGGGCGGATCACCGCGATCGCGATCGACCGCCCCGCCCAGCTGCGGATCGGGGACCGGCGCATCGACGAGCACAGCCCCGCCTACGTGATCGCCGAGATCGGCAACAACCACCAGGGCTCGGCCGAGCTGGCGCGGCGGCTCGTGGACCTGTCCGCCGACGCCGGTGCCGATGCCGTCAAGTTCCAGCTGCGGGACATGCGGACGCTGTACCGCGGCGAGGGCACGTCGACGGCGGGGGAGGACCTGGGAGCGCAGTACACCCTGGACCTGCTCGCCAAGTTCTCCCTGCCGGCCGAGCAGCTCTTCCCGGTCTTCGACCACGCCCGCGAGCGCGGGATCGAGGTGCTGTGCACGCCGTGGGACGAGGCCAGCGTGGAGGCCCTGGTCGGCTACGGGATCCCGGCGCTGAAGATCGCCTCGGCGGATCTGACCAACCACGGGCTGCTGCGCGCCGCCGGCTCCCACGGGCTGCCGCTGATCATCTCGACCGGCATGAGCCGCGAGAGCGAGATCCGCGACTCCGCCGCACTGGTGCGCTCCCTGGGGGTGCCCTTCGCGATGCTGCACTGCCAGTCGACCTACCCCGCCCCCTACAAGGACGTGAACCTCGCCTACATGGACCGCCTGGCCGAGATCACCTCGGCGCCGGTGGGGTACTCCGGCCACGAGAGGGGCTGGCACGTCCCGCTCGCGGCCGTCGCGCGCGGCGCCAAGATCATCGAGAAGCACGTCACGGTGGATCGCGAGCTCGAGGGCTCCGATCACCGGGTCTCCCTGCTGCCCGACGAGCTCCGGCAGATGGTGGGGCAGATCCGCGACATCGAGCAGGCCATGGGCACCGATGACGAGCGCGGCGTCTCGACCGGCGAGGCGATGAACCGCAGCAACCTGGCCAAGTCGCTCGTCGCCGCCGGGCCCATCGCCGCCGGGCAGCGGCTGCGTCAGGCCGATATCGAGGTGCGCAGCCCCGGCCGCGGGCTGCAGCCGGACCGGCTGCCCCAGCTCATCGGGCGGACCGCGCACCGCGACATGGCCGCCGGCGACTTCTTCTTCGACGGCGACCTGGCGGATGCCCCGCCCCGGGGCCGCGCCTATCGCTTCGAGCGGCCGTGGGGGCTGCCCGTGCGCTATCACGACGCGGCCGCGCTGCTCGAGAGCACGGCCCCGGACTTCCTCGAGTTCCACTTCTCCTACAAGGACCTGGACGTCGACATCGACGCCGCCCTGCCGTCCAGGCTGCCGCTGGGGTTCACGACGCACCTGCCCGACCTCTTCGCAGGCGACTTCCTGGTGGATCTGTCCTCGACCGATCCCGAGCACTGGGAGCGCTCGATCGCGGAGGTCCAGCGCACCATCGACGTGACCCGGCACCTGCGGGGGGAGGTTCACCCAGGACGAGGACCCGATCATGGTGGTCACCATGGGCGGCTTCACCACCGACGGGCATCTGCCGCCCGAGCGGCGCGCCGACAAGTACCAGCGCATCGCCGACGCCCTGCGCCGGCTCGATGCCTCCGGGGTGCGCCTGGCCGCGCAGACGCTGCCGCCGTTCCCGTGGCTGATGGGCGGGCAGCAGTTCCACAACCTCTTCCTGGACCCGGCGGACACCGCGGACTTCGCCCGCAGCACCGGCACCGATCTGTGCCTGGACATCTCCCACACCCGCCTGGCCGCGACCTTCCTGGGCCTCTCGTTCGCCGAGGCCGTGGAGACCCTGGCGCCGCTGAGCTGCCACCTGCACCTGGTCGACGGCACGGGCGTGGACGGCGAGGGCGTGCAGGTGGGCGAGGGGGACGTCGACTGGCCCGTGCTCGCCGAGCAGCTCGACCGGCTGGCCCCCGGCGTCGGCTTCATCCCGGAGATCTGGCAGGGGCATGTGGACGGCGGCGCCGGGTTCTGGACCGCTCTGGAGCGGCTGGAGCCCCTGCTGTGAGGGGCGCGGAAGCACTGGCGGACCCGCTCGTGCTGTGGGTCGTGCCCGTCGCCGAGCTCGGCGGCGTCGGTCGTCATGTGCTCGACGCCCTGGGCCACGGCCTGCCCGGTCTGCGCACCGTGCTCCTGTGCCCCGAGGGGCCGCTGGCGCAGCGCGCCCGCCGCGCCGGGATCGCGGTGCTGACCGACGAGCTGGGCCCGCAGGCCGGGCTGGCGATCTCGGTGCGCAGCCTGCGCCGGGCGGTGCGCAGGCTGCGCCCCCGGGCAGTGCACACGCACCTGGCCTACGCCGATCTGATGGGCGCGCTCGCGCTCGCGGGCGATCGCAGCACGACTCTGATCAGCACGGAGCACGGCATCGCTCCGGACCAGCGGCTGTACCAGTCGAGCCGGCCCCGCGCGGCCGCCGCGCGGGCCGGGCACCGCGCACGGCTCCGGCGCGTCGACCACCTCATCGCCGTGTCGCGCTCCACCCGCGATGTCGTGCGCCGGGTCTGGGATCCGGGCTGCCCGATCTCCGTCGTCCCCAACGGCGTGGACGGGCAGCGCGTGCGAGCTGCCGCGGGCGCGGGCCCCCGGCGCGGCCTCGGCCACGGGCTGCGGATCCTCGCCCTGTCCCGGCTGGCGCCCGAGAAGAACATCGGCGCGCTGATCCGCGCGATGCCCGCGATCCTGGAACGGGATCCGCAGGCCCGTCTGACGATCGCCGGGGAAGGCCCGCTGCGCGCGGCACTGGAGCGGCTGAGCACCTCCACCGGCCTCGGCAGCGAGGTGGCCTTCGTCGGCCAGGTGGACCCGTGGCCCGCAATGGCCGCTCACGATGTCCTGGTCCAGCTCTCGGCCTGGGAGAATCTCAGCTACAGCCTGCTCGATGCCGCGGCGGCGGGCATGCCCGCGCTGGCCACCGAGGTGGGCGGCAACGCGGAGATCCTGCGACCCGAGGCGCTGATCGCCCAGCCCTGCACGCCGGACATCCTGGCGGGGCTCGAACGGGTCACCCGCCGGGAGATCGGGACCCGGCCCGTGTCCGATCTCGAGACCATGACCCACCGGATCGCCCGGATCGTGAAGGGAGCCCTGCGATGAGCGCCGAGCCCATCCGCCGACCATGGAACCGCCCGCAGATGCCGGAAGCGCCCGGGGCGGCCCCGCACGGGGCGGGGCAGCGGCGGGCCCCGGGGTCGGGCGCTCCCGTCCTGGCCTGGAGCTCGCCCGCCGAGTACTTCCGCCTGGCACTGGGACGCTCGCCCCTCGTGTTCGTCCTGGGCATGCTGCTGATCGTCGAGGACTCCGTGCCGGCGCTCCCGGCGGCCCTGCCGGTCAGCGAGACCGTCATGGGCATCCTGATCGTCGGCACGCTGCTGCGCTCCGGGCGCCTGCGCCCGGTACGGCTGCCCCTCGTCATGGCGCTGCTGAGTGCGGCGTTCCTCTGGCTGCTCGCCGTGTCGATCGCGGCAGACGTCGACTGGACGCGGCGCATGGTCCGCATCGGCATGCTGTTCTGGTTCGCCCTCGTGCTGGCCACGGGACGCGTTCCGCTGCGGCCGCTCGTCCTGGGCATGGGAGCGGGCCTGCTGGTCAACGCCGTGCTCTTCTACGCAGGAATCGCCCCCGACAACTACGGCGGGGCCCTGTCCGGCTATCTCATGGACAAGAACGTCGCGGGCTTCGTCTACGCGATCGTGCCGCTGCTGATCGTGCCCTTCCTGCCCCGGCGGTGGCAGCGGTGGCTCTGCCTGGCCGTGGGGCTCCTGCTGGTCTTCCAGACCGGCTCGCGGACCGGGCTGGCCGCCATGATCCTCGCCGTGGCCTGGATCGCCCTCGGCGGACGCGGCGGTCCGTTCCTGCGGGCCGCGCTGCTGGCCGTCTTCTACGTCGTGTTCATCTGGGCGGAGCGGAACCTGGCCACGCTCGACGTCTTCGGGGACCGGACGGGCACGGACTGGTTCCGCGAGCGGATCGACGAGGCCGCCTGGACCAAGACGCAGGGTGCGATGCCCTGGGGAGACGGCGCAGGGGAGGCCGTCGTGACCCTGCCGCCCGATCATCTGCCGTTCTTCTTCCACAACTCCTACTGGGCCCTGATCGTCGAGGGCGGCATCCCTCTGCTGGCCCTCGTGGTGGCGGCCTTCGCCCTCGGGGGATTCGGAGCGGGCGCCGTCGTCCGCACGACGAGGGCCACGACATGCGCCCAGGCCTCGGTGATCGTGGTGCTGCTGGTCGCCTTCCGCCTGGGCGAGGTCTTCCTGACCGTCCCGGCCATGGTCGTGCTCGGCGGCTCGATGGCGCTCTGGGAGCTCGAGCGCCGTCGCCGCCGACAGGAGCGGCGCCATGAGCGGCTTCAGGGCACGCTGCCGACGGCTCGCGCGCGAGCGGACGGCGCATGGGTGCCCCGGTGAGGCCGGGGATCCGGCTGCTGGCCAATCGCGGCGACGTCGGAGGAGGCGAGGTCATGCTCCTGCGGCTGGCCCAGGCGCTGCGCGATCTCGGCCGGGCGGTGACGATCGTGGCGCCGGCGTCGCCGGGGGAGGCCGCCGAGCTCCTGGCGGCGGCGGGCTTCGAGGTCGAGCGCATCCCGGCGACGTCGCGCCGCGGCTACCTGCTGGGCCTGCGGCGGTGGACAGGCGGCCACGGGGATCTCCTGTGGTGCAACGGCCTGCTGCCGGCCGTCGCGCTGAGCGGGCGGGCCCGCAGGGTGGTCCACCTCCATCAGCTGCCCGACGGCCGGCGGCAGCGAGCACTGGCCGGGATCGCTCGGAGGGGCGCCCTGGCGACCCTCGTGCCGTCGGGATGGATGGCAGCTCGGGTGCCCGGGAGCAGCGCGCTGGAGAACTGGGTTCCGGGCCCGGCGGACGCTTCGGCACCGGGGTGGGATGCCCACGGGCGATCGGAGGGCCCACGGCGCGTGGGGTTCCTCGGGCGGCTGTCGGCGGACAAGGGCTTCCTCGACCTGCTCCGGGCCGCGGAGCTGATCGAGGACCGTCGACCGGGATCGATCCGGCTCCACGTGGCGGGCGACGACCGGTTCGTCCGCCGAACCCAGGCCCGAGAGGTGGCCAGGGCCGTCGAGACGGCCGGGGGCCGTCTCCGGATGCTGGGGTGGGTGCCCCGCGAGCAGCTTCTGGGCGAGGTCGACCTGCTCGCGGTGCCCTCGGCGGCGCCGGAGTCCTTCGGTCTCGTGGCGGCAGAGGCCATGGCAGCCCGGGTCCCCGTGCTGGTCTCCGATGCCGGAGCGCTGCCCGAGGTCGTCGGGCCGGATCACCCGCTGGTGTTCCGGGCCGGGGATCCGGAGTCCCTGGCGCAGGCCATCGAGCGCGCCGCGGCGCTCGATCCGGGGGCTCTCGTGGAACGGCAGCATCGGCGATGGGCGCAGCGATGGTCCCCGGAGGCCGGACGACGGCGCCTGCAGGACCTCCTGGACGAGAGGGGACTCTGATGAGCACCGCATCGGCGGGGGCCGGGGAGCGAACCGCCCCGGAGGCGAGCGTGATCGTGCCCACGCGCGGGGGAGCGGGCCGTCTGCCGCGGCTGCTGGGTGCGCTGGCCGCCCAGCAGGACGCACCGGCCTTCGAGGTCTGCGTCGTGGTCGACGGGGACGTCGACGGGACGCAGGCCGTCCTGGACCGGTGCGCGGCACGGTGGCCCCGGCTCGCCCTGCACCGGGTCGTCTTCCCGGAGAACCGGGGGAGATCGGCCGCCCTCAACGCCGGCGCCGACGCGACGACCGGGCGCATCCTGATCCGCGCGGACGACGATCTGGAGCCCGGGCCGCACTACCTCAGGGATCATGTGGCGGCGCACGAGGGCGGGGACCGCGGGGTGATCGGGCTCCAGCGCCACGTCCTGCCGAGCACCGCCTATCAGCGGGTCTACGGCACCGAGGCGGATCGGCGGCACGCCCGCGAGGCCTATGCCCTGCCGTCTGAGGGAGCCTGGCGGCACTGGGCGGGCAACGTGTCCGTCCCGCGGCATCTGCACGAGCGGATCGGCGGGTACAGCGACGCCTTCCGCCGCTACGGCTGGGAGGACGTGGACTACGGCTACCGCCTCCACGAGCTGGGTGTCCCGGTGCGCCTCCACCGGGGGCTCGAGGTCGCGCACCGCGCCGCGGCGACCACCACGCTCAGCAAGGCGCGGCGCGCGCTGCACTCCGGGGCCTCCCGCCGGATCTTCATCGACCGGCACGGCGCCGCCGCGCTGGGCGGCGACCGGGCCCCCGGCGGGCTGTGGGGAGCGCTCGTGCGCCTGACGGCAGCCGGCACGACGGAGCGGACGCTGCGGGCGACGGCTCCGGCGATCGACCGCATCGTCGAGCGCCTGCCCCGCCCCGTGGGGGTCAAGCTCATCGCCCTCCAGGTCGAGGCCGCGGCCGAGGCCGGCCGCCATCGCCCCGACCGCGCCGCGGCGACTTTCTGACATGATGTTTATGCATCCGTAACCGCGGAACAGCGGACCTACCCCCCGAGAGTCCCGAATGAGCCACCCCCACGCAGATGAGCACCGGCGCCCCCCGCTGGCCATCGCCCACGACTACCTGACGCAGCGCGGCGGCGCCGAGCGCGTGGTCCTGGCGCTGCACCGCCTCTACCCGGAGGCTCCGATCCACACGCTGTTCTACGAGCCCGAGGCCACGTTCCCCGAGTTCCGCGACGCCACGATCATCACCTCGCCGCTGAACCGGATCGGCCCGTTGCGCCGGGATCCCCGCAAGGCCCTGCCGCTGCTGCCGTGGGCGGCCTCGCAGCTGAGGGTCGATGCCGATCGGGCCGTCGTGTCCACCTCCGGCTGGGCGCACGGGTTCCGGTTCACGGGTCGCACGGTGGTCTACTGCCACACGCCGGCCCGGTGGGTCCATCTGCTCCAGGACTACGTGGGCGGCCCCTGGTGGTCCTCGGCCAAGGGCATCGCCGCCCGTGCGCTGCGCCCGATGCTCGAGCCCTGGGACCAGCGGGCCCAGAGCCGCCACGAGGTCTACGTGGCCAACTCCTCGGAGGTCCAGGGCCGCATCGCCCGCGTCTACGGCCGCGACGACGTCAAGCTGGTCTTCCCCCCGCACTCGGTCGAGGCCGGGGAGGCCGAGCTCGAGCCGATCCGCGACGCCGCGCTGTTCGCGCAGCGGGGGCGGTTCATCCTGTGCGTGGCACGGCTGCTGCCGTACAAGAACGTCGATGCGGTGATCCGGGCGGCGGAGGCGCTCGACGTCCCGCTGCTCGTGATCGGGCGGGGTCCCGAGCAGCAGCGGCTGCGGGCTCTGGCCGGCGACGGCGTGGTCTTCGCCCAGGACGTCTCGGACGCTCAGCTGCGCTGGGCCTACGCGCATGCGGATGCCCTGGTCGCGGCCAGCTACGAGGACTTCGGCATCACCCCGCTGGAGGCCAGCGCGTGGGGCGTGCCGACCGTGGCGCTGCGCGGCGGCGGCTATCTGGACACGATCCGAGAGGGCGTCAACGGCACGTTCGTGGACGAGGCCGATCCCGAGGCGCTGGCCGTGGGGATCCGACGAGCGCTGCAGCGCGACTGGGATCCGGCCGCCATGCGGGAGCACGCGGCGATGTTCTCCGAGCGGCGGTTCATGAGCAGGATCCGGCACCTGGTCGAAGGGCGGGGCGCCGCCGTGTCGCATCTGCCGGCGCGCGAGGACCTCGTCGCCCGCGGCCGCCTCACGGGCGGGGAGCATCGCTCCTCCGTCGCCTGAGGCGGCGGCCGATCAGCTCTCCGGGCGGATGAGCCCCTGCGCCGCGAGGTCGCGGAGGAAGGCCCGGATGTCCGGCTCGATCTCCCGGGCGTCGAGACCCGTGGCGACAGCCAGGTCCGCGACGAGCTCGGCGGGGAAGGCGCCGCCTGCCGTGCGGTCCGCCGCCGTGGCGAGCCGCCTGGCCAGGGCCGACCAGATCAGCGCCGCGGATCCCTCCAGGACCACGGGGATCTCCGACCGCAGGTCCAGGAGGTAGACCCGCTCGGGCAGCTCGGGGTCCTGAGCCCCCGGATCGGGAAGCCACACGACGTCCGCGCCCGGGCGCCAGGCGGTCTCCGGCGCATTCCCCGTCATCGTCGCCCCCTCCTCTGCGGGCCGCGCAGGGCCGCCGCGATCCGCGCCCGGTACTCGCGCAGGTAGTCGGGCAGGGCCGGCTCGCGCCGCAGCTGCACCCGCAGGTGCGCTCGGTTCGGGACCAGTGCTCCCAGCGCGATCCGCGCCCTGTCCGCCCGGCTCTCGGCGGCGTGGAGACGCGCTCGCAGCAGCGATGGCCGGTCGGCGCCGGTGTGCAGGGCGCGCAGGAGCTCGACCTGGTTCAGCGGGGCCGTGACGGTCTCCTCGGTGGCCACCGCCCAGGCGGCGGCGGCGTCGAGCTCGAGGGCGCGGGAGCGGACCTGCTCCCACTCGTCGTCGGAGAGGATCGAGCGCAGGTGCGCCACGTCCTGGGCCCCGCGCTCGGCATCGCGGGCCGCGTGGATCACGATGAGCGCGATGTGGTCGAGGCGCTCGGGGACGTTGCACTCGCGCCCGCCCATCGACTCCGCGGCCCGGTGCCTCCACAGCCGCTCGAAGACCTCCTCGGCAGGCGCCTCGACCCCGGGCAGCAGACGATGGATGTCGGCGTAGCCCAGGTGGCTGTGCCAGAGCGAGGCGGCGTGCTTGAAGATCGAGCCGTCCTCGTAGTCGGCGACCAGCTCCCAGCCGCGCTGCTCCAGGGCTGCGACCGCTCGCCGCGCGTCGGCCGCGGGCACCAGGACGTCCGCATCCGAGGAGGAGCGTCCGGCCCGGTACGTGCCCGCAGGAGCCGTGTGGCCCTTGTGGTGCAGGCCGCGGATGCCGGCGGCCCGCAGGACGTGGGAGATCATCGCGTGAGCGAAGCGCACGCGCACCTCCGGGGGCAGCGGGCTCTCGGCGGCCATCAGGAGACCCCGGTGCTCGGGCGGCCGGCGGCAGGAGGCGGGTCCTCGTCCAGCAGGCCCAGCAGGTAGCGGCCGTAGCCGCTCTTGAGCAGGGGCTCGGCGCGCTCGCGCAGCTCGTCGTCGCTGAGCAGGCCCAGACGCCAGGCGATCTCCTCGGGGGCGCCGACCTTGAGGCCCTGCCGGTTCTCGACGGTGCGGATGAAGTCCGACGCGTCGTTGAGGTCCGAGAAGGTCCCGGTGTCGAGCCAGGCGGTGCCGCGCGGCAGGAGGTCGACGGCGAGCCGCCCCCGCTCGAGGTAGATCCGGTTCACGTCGGTGATCTCCAGCTCGCCGCGGGCGGAGGGCCGCAGGCTCCGGGCGATGTCGATCACCTCGTTGTCGTAGAAGTAGAGCCCGGGCACCGCATAGGGGCTTCGGGGGGAGCGCGGCTTCTCCTCGAGCGAGACGGCGCGGCCGTCGTCGTCGAGCTCCACCACGCCGTAGGCCGCCGGATCGCTGACCCGATAGCCGAAGATCGACGCGCCGTCGACGCTCTGGTGGCGGCGCAGCTGCGTGCCCATGCCGGGGCCGTAGAAGATGTTGTCGCCCAGGATCAGCGCGACCGATCCGTCGCCGATGTGCTCCCGGCCGAGCAGGAAGGCCTGGGCGAGGCCGTCGGGGGAGGGCTGGGCCCGGTAGCCGAGCCGGATGCCGAAGCGCGACCCGTCGCCGAGCAGGCGCTGGAACGACGGCGCGTCCTGCGGCGTGGTGATGATCAGGACGTCCTCGATGCCGGCCAGCAGCAGCGTCGAGAGCGGGTAGTAGATCATCGGCTTGTCGTAGACCGGCATCAGCTGCTTGGAGATCCCGAGCGTGATGGGGTGCAGCCGGGAGCCGGTGCCGCCGGCCAGGATGATGCCCTTCATGTGCACGATCCTCTCAGGGTCGAAGGGAGATCAGTCGAGATCGCTGAGCTCGACCAGCCGGGCGAACGCGGGGCTGCGGTCGCGGAGCTGCTCGAAGGTGCCCTCCGCCGCGACCCGGCCGCGCTCCAGGAAGATCAGGTGGTCGGCGGAGCGCACGGTCGAGAGCCGATGGGCCACCATGATGATGGTCAGCTCGCCGGACAGCGACTCCACGGTGCCCATGAACTGGCGCTCCGTCACGTTGTCCAGCGCGGAGGTCGCCTCGTCCAGGACGAGCACGGTGGGCTCCCTGTACAGGGCGCGGGCGATCCCGACGCGCTGACGCTGCCCCCCCGACAGGCGCACGCCCCGTTCGCCCATCTGCGTGCCGATGCCGTCGGGCAGCCCCTCGACCACCGCCGTCAGCTGGGCGGCGGCCAGGGATCGACGGACCTTCTCGTCGTCGATCCTCTCCCGGGGGACGCCGAAGGCCACGTTCTCGCGGAGGCTGGCGTTGACGATGTAGACCTCCTGGGACACGACGCCGAGCGCATCGACCCACGCCGCCGGATCGTCGCGGATGTCGCGACCGCCGCAGGTGATCGTGCCGTGCGTCGGTTCGAGCAGCCCCAGCAGGAGGTCCAGGGCCGTGGACTTGCCGGCCCCGGAGGATCCCACGATGGCCAGCGAGGTCCCCTGGGGGACGGCGAAGGAGAGGCCGTGCAGCGTCCGCTCGGCCGCCCCGGGATATCGGTAGGCCACGTCCTGGGCCCGCAGATCGCCCCCGTACTGCTCGGGCGAGCGCCGGCGCAGCATCCGACCGGTCCGCGGGATCGATCGCAGCGTGCGCTCGAGCTCCTCGAGCCCCGCGACGGAGGCTCGGACGAGCCCGACATTGGCGCCGAGCCGGTTCAGCGTGGGCAGCATCCGGCTCGCGGCCGCCACGAAGACTCCGAGCACCGTGATCGTCTGGGCCGCGTCGCCGAGCAGGGCGATGGCACCTGCCACGACGCCGATGCTGACGATCAGGGAGATCTCCAGGACGTACCGGGGCGCCTCCGAGAGCAGCGACAGCACCTGACGGCTGCGTGCCGCCTTCCGCCGGTTGAGGCGATAGCGCTCGACGAACGTGTCCGAGCTGTCGGTGAGGCGGACATCGCGGAACCCCTCGGTGACGGGGCCGCGCGAGCTCCACTGGCTCATGCCGAGCTCGGACTGCTCCCTGCCCAGGCGATGCTGGTGCGGGCGCAGCAGCGCCTGCGAGATCAGGACCGTGCCGCCGAGGCACACGACCGCGGCCATGGCGCCCGCCGGCGAGACGACGAGCAGGACGACGGCGGCCAGGGCCAGGGTCAGGGCGTCCGCCAGGATCATCAGCAGGCCGTTGAGCATCCCGCTGAAGGTGTTCGGCACCGACATGTCGAGCTGACGGTGGACGTCGGCCACGGATCGCTCGCGGTGCGCCTGGAACGGGCTGCGGGCGAAGAGGTCCATGAGATTCGCGAGGGCCTCGGCCTCGAGCCCGGTGGTCCTCCCCACGAGCCACCATCGGAAGATCAGCGCGAAGACGGTCTTGACCAGGAAGGCCCCGCCCACGAGCAGGGCGAGGGCGATGATCACGGCCGTGGGATCGGTGATGCCGATGCCCGCGACGGACTCCCTGATGCGCTCGGCGCCCGGTGCATCCGTCGCGACCATCATGAGAGGCACCATGGCGGCGATGCCTGCCATGTCCAGCAGCCCGAGGCCGAAGGAGCCGGCGACGGCGAGCGCGATCCATCCCCTGCCGGTGCCGGGGACCAGCTCGTCGATGACGGCGAGGAGCCTGCGGATCATGCGGGGGAGCTTCCTGGGATGGCGGGGACGTCGGGCGGCGGCGGTGTGCCCAGGACGCGGTAGCGGAGATGGCCCTCCACCAGGCCCAGGGACCATCCCCAGGCGCGCGCCGCATCCGATCGGGCAGACCGGGATCTGGCGAGCAGCAGATCCGGAAGGCCGCCGAGGGCGCCTCGCAGGGCGCTGCGGAGACTGACTCCGTGGGGATCCACCGTCTCCGGGCGGCGGACCCACAGCTGGACGGCCGTGCGAGCGTAGTTCCTCCGCTGCCGCAGGAGCGCGCGGGTGCCCGAGCGCTGCACGTAGTCGATGCGGGCTTCGGAGGCCAGTGTCGTCCGCCAACCGGCGGCGGCCGCGCGCCAGGCGAGGTCGGTCTCATCATGCCCACCCGAGAACGACTCGTCGAATCCGCCGACGGCCCGGATCACGCGACGATGCACCCCCATGCACGCACCGAGCGGGTAGGGAGGCCCGCCGAAGATCTCCTGGAGGGCGAGGTCGGGACCGAGACGGGATCCGTCCGCGTCCACCGGGGTGGCGACGCCCCCCGCGATGCCTCCGTCGGACAGGGCGCTGCGAAGCGCCTCCACCCAGCCGGGCCGCACCCGGTCATCCGCATCGCAGAGCAGGAGGACGTCCCCGGAGGCGACCCGCATGCCCGCGTTCCGGGCGTGGTTCGCGCCGGGTCGGTCATCGGCGTCGCAGACCACGATGCGGGAGTCGGCCGCTGCGGCATCGCGGAGGACCGCCTTCGTCCCGTCGGCGGAGCGGTTGTCCACGAGCACGAGCTCATCCGCCTCGCGCAGCTGGGGCAGCACGGCATCGATCTGCCCGCGCACGAGCGGCTCCACGTCGTGGCAGGGGACGATCACGCTGACCGGGATGCTCATGCGTGCACCCTCTTCAGGCGGGCGCGGAACTGCTCGGCCCCGAAGCGCGCCGCGACCGGGGACGCCATGCGGCGGGCATGCGCCTCGGCCGCGCGGGGACCGTGGAGGATCTCGACGACGGCGGCGGCGAACGACTCCGGGGAGTCTCGGACGACCGCGGCATCCGAGGGCGAGATCCCCTCGCCGCCCACGGCGGTGGTCACGACCGGAACGCCTCGGACCAGGGCCTCGACGACCTTGAACTTGACCCCTGCCCCGCAGCGCAGCGGGACGACGACAGCAGCCGCCTCGGCGTACAGGGCCTCCAGATCGGCGACGTAGCCCAGCACCTCCACGCCGTGCCGTCGCAGCCCCTGCACGACGTGGTCGCGGAGCCCGCCCCCGGCCACGGCCATGCGGGCCTGCGGGAACTCGGCGCGGATGATCGGGAGGATCTGCGTCGAGAACCAGTGCATCGCGTCCTCGTTCTCCCACCTGGCCATGAAGCCCACGAAGAGCAGCAGGGGATCGGGGACCGGGAGGCTCCTCCCGGGGCGGCGGAGGTCGCCGTCGATGGGCGGGGGCACGACATGGATCTCGGCGCGGGCGCCGTGCCTGGGCAGCAGGGCGGCGTCCTTCTCGCTGAGCACGACGACTCGATCCGCCAGGTGCATGATGCGCCGCTCGAGAGCACGGGCCGCCAGCCACCGGCCGTGCCAGACGGCGCGCCGCCGAGGATCCGACTGCTGATCCCGCTGGCGGGCGAACTTCTGGGAGAGGACGTCGTGCAGGGTCACGACGGTCAGCGCACGGGGTGCGAGGCGGCGGACGGCGGGGAGGAGCAGCCCGTTCTCCTCCCACTGCAGATCCACGACGGCCGAGCGGCTCAGCGTGCCGGCGACCGACGACAGCCGGCGGGGCTCGATCGCCGGCGCCATGCCGAGCGCCCGTCCGATGCGCGAGAGCGCGGTCCGCTCGGCAGGCAGCATGATGTGCTCGGGGACGCCGCCCCGGGCCAGGGCCCGGCGATTGGCGGGCCCGTCGCCGCTGACGAGCGTGAGCTCGGCGTCCTCCGCCATGACCCCGGCGATGCGGTGCAGCAGCTGCTCGCCCGCCGACTCGTGCTGCCCCGCCGAGGGGATCAGCGGCGTCACCATGGTCATCCGGCGGATCATGCCGCGGCTCCTGCCGACTCGGCCACGGCGGCCTCGACCGCCTCGCGGACCTGCAGGGCCCAGGCATCCCACGTGAGACGGCGCCCGGCGTCGAGCAGGGCGCTCTCGGAGGCGGCTGCCACATCATCGGGAGTGAGACGGGCCAGCAGGGCTCCGGCGGCCTCGGTCGAACCCCGCGGCCCGACCAGCCACCCCGTGCGGCCATCCGCGACGATGCTCTCGACGCCGCCGGCCCGGTGCGCGATGACGGGCAGGCCCGAGACGAGCGCATCCGTCATCACCACGCCCGCGGCATTCGCCGCGCTGAGATCGAGCAGGACGTCGTGCGATGCGTAGAGCTCGGCGAGCCGCTCCTGCGGGACGAGCCCGGGGGCCGCGACCCAGCGCGGCAGGTCCGCCGGGGCGCTGCCGACGACTGTCAGATCGACGTCCCGCCGGACTCGGGCCATCGCGACGGCCTCGACGACGGCGCCGCCGCGCTTGCGCTTCCAGTCCGCTGCGACGGCCAGGACGCGCAGCGGGCCGTCCACGCGCCGGGCAGCGGGATGCGGCGGTGCGGCGATGGCCGGTCCGAAGGCGGCGGTGAGGATGCGCTGCGGCTCGACCCCCACGTCGTGGATCAGGCTCTCGGCCGCCCAGTCGCTGGCCACGACGTACCGGGAGGTCCGCGCGGCCCCGGCTCGCTCGACGGCGCGGCCCTGGCGCTCGCCGCGAGGGCCCAGGCCGGTGGCCATGGGATAGAAGCCGAGCAGGGCGGGGAACGTCGCATCGGTGATCTGGACGAGCGGCAGATCCTCCGGCAGCGACAGCACGTCGGTCGAGGCCGCGATGGCCACCAGTGCCGCCAGGGGCGGTCCGGAGCGTCGCTGCAGGCTCCGGGCCAGCGCACGGCTGCGACGGGCCGCGGTGGCCATGGTGTGCGTGGGAAGGCTCCTGCCGCCTGCGGCGCCGCGCAGCCGTGCGCGCACCCGCTCGCCGAGAGCATCGGATGCCGTGACAGCGGGGATGACCTCGACGTCCATGACGCTGCGGAGCCCATCCGCCATGGGCTTGACCACGCCTGACCAGGACCTCGGATCCTCCGTGTCCCACGGGCTGTAGAGCCCGACCCTGAGCGTCATGCGATCCTCGAGCTCCCGTTCCCTGCGCCGTGCGTCGTCGGGCCTGGCACGGAGGGGCGGGCCCTGACCGCTCGGCCGAACAGCGTAGTGTATGAGGATACATGAGAGCGGCGCCGGGGCGGCGGTCGCGATGCTCGTCCGCGGCCGGGCTCCGCGGCCGCTGCCCGGCTCGATAGGCTGGAATCCATGCATCTCCTGGTCACCGGCGGGGCCGGCTTCATCGGCTCGAACTTCGTCCACCACGTCCTGGGCGCCACCGAGCACACGATCACGGTCCTGGACAAGCTGACCTATGCCGGCAGCGAGGCCTCCCTCCAGGGCGCCGATCCGCGGCGCATGACCCTGGTGCGCGCCGACATCTGCGATGCCGAGGCGGTGGATCGGCTCACATCCCGGGCCGATGCGATCATCCACTTCGCGGCCGAATCGCACAACGACAACTCATTGGCGGACCCGTCGCCGTTCATCCGGACCAATCTGGTCGGCACGTTCACCCTGCTCGAGGCGGCGCGCCGCCACGGCACGCGCTTCCACCACGTGTCCACCGACGAGGTCTACGGCGACCTCGAGCTGGACGACCCCACGAGGTTCACCGACGCCACGCCCTACCGCCCCTCGAGCCCGTACTCGGCGTCGAAGGCCGGCTCCGATCACCTGGTCCGGGCCTGGAGCAGGTCGTTCGGGCTGCGGGCCACCCTGAGCAACTGCTCCAACAACTACGGCCCGCGCCAGCACGTGGAGAAGTTCATCCCGCGCCAGATCACCGAGCTGATCGACGGCCGTCGTCCGCGGGTCTACGGCGCCGGAGCCAACGTGCGCGACTGGATCCACGCGGAGGACCACTCCTCGGCCGTGCTGCGCATCCTCGAGCGCGGGGAGATCGGGCGGACCTACCTGATCGGGGCCGACGGGGAGCGCAGCAACCTGGAGATCGTGCGGATGCTGCTGGAGATCTTCGATCGCCCCGCCGATGACATCGAGTTCGTGCGGGATCGCGCCGGGCACGACCTGCGCTACGCGATCGACGGCTCGCCCCTGCGCGAGCAGCTCGGCTGGTCGCCGCGCTACACCCGGATCCGCGAGGGCCTCGAGGCCACCGCGGCCTGGTACCGGGAGAACGAGGGCTGGTGGCGCCCGGCCAAGGACGAGACCGAGCGCCGGTACGCGGCCGCGGGCCACTGAGGAGAGGCGACGACGATGAGGATCACCGAGACGGCCGTTCCCGGTCTGCTGCTCGTGGAGCTCGACGTCCACGGAGACTCCCGCGGCTGGTTCAAGGAGAACTGGCAGCGGCGGAAGATGGTCGCCGCCGGGCTGCCGGACTTCCTCCCGGTGCAGAACAACATCTCCTTCAACTCCTCCGCGGGCACCATCCGGGGGATCCACGCCGAGCCGTGGGACAAGTACGTCTCGGTGGCCACCGGCCGGATCTTCGGCGCCTGGGTGGATCTGCGCGAGGGGGAGTCCTTCGGGGCCGTCGCGACCCTGGAGATCGCACCCGGGCAGGCTGTGTTCGTCCCCCGCGGGGTCGGCAACAGCTTCCAGACCCTCGAGCCGGACACGGCCTACACGTACCTCGTGACCGGCCACTGGTCCGCCCAGGCCCAGTCGCAGTACACGTTCCTCAACCTCGCCGACGAGACCGCCGCGATCGAGTGGCCCATCCCCCTGGAGCAGTCGGAGATGTCGGAGAAGGACCGGGCGCATCCCCGGCTGCCCGACGTCCGGCCCATGCGGCCGGCACCCGTGGTGATCCTCGGCGCCGGGGGCCAGCTCGGCCGGGCGCTGGTCGCCGCGTGCACGCGCGACGGCATCCCGTTCGAGGCGTACACGCGCGCGGAATGGGATCTCGCGGAGCCGTCGTCGTGGCCCGTGGAGACGCTGCGCGGCACTCGAGCGGTGCTCAACGCGGCCGCTCACACGGACGTGGATGCCGCGGAGATCGACCGCGCGGCCGCCTGGGCCGTCAACGCCACGGGGGTCGGTGCGCTCGCGGGTCTGTGCCGCGACTCGGACGTGCCGCTGGTGCACGTCTCGACCGACTACGTCTTCGACGGCCGGCTCGATGCCGAGCTCGATCACGCGGTCGATCATCCCGTGGCGCCGCTGTCCGTCTACGGGCAGTCGAAGGCCGCCGGCGAGGCCGCCGCCCGCACCTGGGCCAAGCACTGGATCGTGCGCACCTCGTGGGTGATCGGCGAGGGCGCGAACTTCGTGCGCACCATGGCCGCGCTGGCCGAGCGCGGCGTCGACCCGGCGGTCGTGGACGACCAGATCGGGCGGCTCACCTTCGCCGACGATCTGGCCGACGCGCTGCTGCGGCTCGTGACGGAGGCCAAGCCGTACGGGACCTGGCACCTGACCAATGCAGGTCCGGCGATGAGCTGGTTCGAGGTCGCGCGGCAGGTCTTCGAGCTGACGGGCCACGATCCGCAGCGCGTCCGGCCGGTGCATGCCGCGGACTACTTCGCCGACAAGCCGCACGCCGCGCCACGACCGGCCAACTCGCGGCTCTCCTCGGCAGCCGCCGAAGCCTCGGGCATCCGGATGCCGGATGCGCGGCAGTCGCTGCGGGCCCACCTGGCCTGAAGGGCGTCGTCGCGGACCCGGCCCCCCCCCCGCCCCGCGCACCCCCGGCGCGCGGGGCCGGCCGCCTCGGGTGGGGAGGGGCGGGGGCGGGGCGCGCGACGACGCCCTGGTCACCCGAGGCGAGCGGGCACGCCCGGCTCGGATGCGCGGACCGAGCCCCGGACGAGGCCGATCGCCGCCCTGGCCGCTGTCATCGCGGGGCGCTCGACGAGGCGCCACGAGGCCGCCGCGGCCAGCAGCGTCAGCGCCGTGCTCGCCAGCACGTGCAGCAGGGGCCGATCGACCTCGGGGTGCGCCATCGTGACGAGCTGCTGGACGGGGAAGGCGAAGAGGTACGTCCCGTAGGAGAGGTCGTTGCTGACCCCCAGGCGCAGAGGCAGCACGCCGCCCAGGCCGAGGAGGCCGTAGGCCAGGGGGAGCTGGGCCACGTGCCCGCCCCAGTCCGTCGTCAGCAGCGCGAGGGCCAGGGCGAGGCCGGCCGCCGCCGCCCAGCCGCGCAGCGGGAGCCGATCGCGCAGGCAGTGCAGGAGCATCCCGCCGACGAAGTACGAGCCCAGACGCCCCAGATGCAGATAGAGGTTCGTGGTCACATCAGCGGCCGGGACCACCACGAGGTTGAAGGCCAGCAGGCCCAGGAGGACGACCGCGCATGTCGCCGTGGGCCGTCTCCGGGTCCCGGGGACCCAGAAGAGGACCAGGCATCCGAGGTACGCCAGGAGCTCGTAGGACAGGGTCCAGGCCGACCCGTTCCACGCGTCGTAATGGGGCATGGCGATGCCGTCCATCGTCCAGGACAGGCCGAACGTCGTCGCGTTGTCCGCGATGTACCCCAGGGCGACGGCAGGGTCCCACTGCCCGAATCCCCATGCCGCCGCCGCAGGGGCGGCGGCCAGGCCCACGAACAGCAGCTGAGCCCAGTAGGCGGGGAAGATGCGTGCCAGTCTGCGGATCGTATAGGACCACCAGCTGCTCCTGAGCCTGCTCCCCACGATGAGATAGCCGGAGATCGTGAAGAACCCCAGCACGGCCCATCCGCCGAGGGCCTCGACCCACGACGGCCACGAGGTCGTGCCGGTCACGGCCGGGGTGTGCGAGACGATGACCAGCAGGGCCAGGAGCAGCCGGAGGGCGTTCAGGGCATTGGCCGGGGTGGACAGCGCCGCCCCGAGCGTGCGGCCGCGCGGGGGGTCCGGCGACCGGGCGGGGTCGTCCGCCAGCGGCGCACCCAGTGATGTCATGCTCGACCAGCTCTCGTCGCGGCGATCGCCGCGGCAGCGGCCCGCGCAGTCTATTGCCTGCGCACACGAAGACTCCGCGGGACGGGGGACGAGTCGCTGCCCGCACGGAGGCGGACTCACGCGCGCGACGCGCGACAATGGGGCCGTACATCCCCGCGTCCGAGGAGGGCCACGCATGTCCCACCAGCCGCTTCCGGTGCCCGCCCCGGAGGAGACGATCGACCGCTTCCTGTCCGCGGCCCGTCCGCTGCTCGACGACCGGCAGATGCGCCAGGCCGACAGCGCCGCGCAGGTCTTCCTGGGCGGCGACGGGCCCCGTCTGCAGGCCGAGCTGGAGGGCTTCGCGCAGGACCGGGCCGAGGCCGGCTCGAGCTGGCTGGCCCGGGCGTGGCTGGAGGGCTACCTCCGCACTCGCGACTCGCTGCCGCTGAGCACGAGCGTGGGGTTCCAGCTCGCCGACGAGCCGGGGACCCCGGGGCTGGACCGGGCCGCGCGCTTCATCCACCGCGCGGCCGCCGTGCACCTGCAGCAGCTGCGCGGCGAGACCCCCGTGGAGGTCAGCCCGCGCGGCGCGCAGATGTGCATGCAGCAGTGGGAGGCGCTGTGCGGCGGGCTGCGGCACCCGCTGCCGGGCATGGACGAGATCCGCCGGCCCGAGATCGCGGCGGCCGACGCCGAGATCGGGATCGTCCACCGCGGCCGGATGCGGGTCGTGCCGATCGCCGATGACCGGGGTCGTCCCCGCAGCGTCGCCTGGATCGCCCAGGCGCTGCGCACGATCGTCGGCACCCCCGCGACTCCGTCCGCCCCGTCCGCCGAGGGCCAGGACGGGCCGCCCTTCGGCGCGGTCTCCTGGCTGCCCGCCGACGAGGCGGCGGAGCTGCTCGAGGAGATGCTGCGGGACGACGCCAACGCGCAGACCTACGAGCGGCTCACCCGTCTCGTGCTCACCGTGACCCTGCAGGAGGACGCGGCCACCTCCGCCGAGCACGAGCAGCGCCTGGCCTTCGGGTTCGAGGACGCGTGGGTGCGCAAGCCGCTGTCCTACGAGATCGGCCTGGCCGACGGCTGGACGGGCGTGCATGTCGAGCACAGCACGATCGACGGCGCCACGGTGCTGGCGGCCGTGCACCGCATGCGGGAGCACGAGATCGACGACGCCCCGGCAGCCGATCCGGACCTGGCTGTCGCGGTGGACGAGCTCGTCTGGGCCATGAGCCCTGAGCAGGTCGAGCGGGTGCGCACCCGGCTCGAGGCCGTGCGTCGGTCCGCCGAGCCGCTGAGCGTCCGGATCATCACGGTCCCGCGGGTGGCCGCGGAGCAGCGTCCGTTCAGGATGAGCGACGACGCCGTCCAGCAGCTGATCTTCACGATCGCGCAGCTCTCGGCCTTCGGCCGCGTCCGCGGCGTCTACGAATCCGTCGACGTCCGGGAGTACCAGGCCGGGCGCACCGAGTGCCTGCGCCCGGTGACATCGCAGGCCGTGGAGTTCGCGGCCGCTGCGCTGGAGGGCTGTGCGACCCGGGAGCAGCTGCGCAGCGCGATCGACGCCCACAAGGACTGGATCAAGGCCTGCAAGTCCGGCCGCGGTCCGGACCGCCACCTGAGGGGCCTGCGGCTCATGGCCGGCGACAGCGGGGCGGGGGAGGAGCTCTTCGGCTCCGAGGCGCTCGCGGCCGTCTCCGAGGACTTCCTGTCGACCACCTCGGTCGGCGGCCCGGAGGCCATCGTCCGCTATGCCTTCGCCCCCAGCGCCCCCGGGGGATTCGGCATCGCCTACACCAAGGGGGAGGAGGAGTTCGAGTTCTGCCTCAGCTTCCGCGCCGACTCCGCGGAGGACCCCGAGGGCTTCGCGGAGGCGCTGCGGCGGGCGGCCGCGGTCTTCTGGGAGGCCGCCGCCGGCATGCGGGATCGCTGATGCCCGGGAGGATCCCCGTAGGGTTGTGGCGACGACATGTCCGGCGCGCCGCCCCGGCGCTCCGGCAGAACCACGCACAGCGAAGGAGCACCGCATGACCGAGCGCACCCTGATCCTGGTCAAGCCCGACGGCGTCGAGCGCGGCCTGACCGGCCAGGTCCTGGCCCGGGTGGAGGCCCGCGGCTTCCGACTGGCCGAGCTGAAGAAGCTCGAGGCGACCCGCGAGATCCTGGAGCAGCACTACGCGGAGCACCAGGGCAAGCCGTTCTTCGAGCCGCTCGTCGAGTTCATGATGTCGGGGCCCGTCGTCGCCGCCGTGTTCGAGGGCGAGTCCGTCATCGAGTCCTTCCGCGCGATGGCCGGCGTGTCCGACCCGGTCAAGGCCGCGGCGGGCACGATCCGGGGGGACCTGGCGCGGGACTGGGGCGAGAAGGTCCAGAAGAACATCGTCCACGGCTCGGACTCCCCGGAGTCGGCCGAGCGCGAGATCGGCATCTGGTTCGCCTGAGCCCGCGGTGCCCGACGGCCGTCTCCGAGCAGCTCGGAGGCGGCCGTCGTCGTCTTGATCGCGGGGGCCGGCCAGGGGTCGGTGTGACCCGTTGCACGTGCCCGCCGGCTCCGCTAGGTTGCTGAGAATGTCCGCAGATCCCGGATCACCGATGGCGGAGGAGTCGTCATGAGCAATCCAGAGCGCAGGGCCCAGGACCTGCTGGAGCAGGTGGCCGGGACGGGGGTGCGGGTCGCGGAGCTGCTGTGCGATCGCCACGACCCGCAGGCCGTCGCCTTCACCGTGGTCGAAGAGGACCTCACCCGCCGCGAGCTGACCTACGGCCGCCTCCGGGAGCGCTCGGAGCGCGCCGCCGCCGCGCTGTCCGGGCTCGGCGTGGGCCCGGGGGACCGGGTCGCCACGCTCATGGGCAAGGGCGAGGAGCTCGTGGTGACCCTGCTGGGGATCTGGCGCCTCGGGGCGATCCACATCCCGCTCTTCACGGCCTTCGCGACCTCGGCGATCGCCCAGCGGCTGATCCCGAGCGCTCCTGCGGTCGTGGTCTGCGACGCCTCGCAGCGCAGCAAGCTCGAGGCCCCGGAGCTCACCGGCCCGGATGCCGCCTGGACGGTCGTGACCTCCGACGACGGCTCCGGGGAGCCCGTCGTGGAGCCGGCGCTCCCGGAGCTGCTCGAGGCGCAGTCCACGGGGTTCCCGGTCGCCGAGCGCTCCGGCGACGACCACCTGGTGCACATCTACACCTCCGGCACCACGGGCAGCCCCAAGGCCGTGCCGGTCCCCGTCCGGGCCCTGGCGGCCTTCGGGATCTACCTCGAGTACGGGCTCGACGTCCGCGAGGACGACGTCTTCTGGAACGCGGCCGATCCCGGCTGGGCCTACGGCCTCTACTACGGCATCCTGGCCCCCCTGTTCGCCGGACGCGCCAACATCCTGCTGCGCGGGCGCTTCGACCCGGCGGCGACCTGGCGCGTGCTCGCCGAGCTGGGGGTCACGAACCTCGCGGCGGCGCCCACCATGTACCGGACCCTGCGCTCGAGCCAGGGGCCCGCGCAGCCCCTGAGCCTGCGGGTGGCGTCGTCGGCCGGAGAGCCGCTGAACCCGCAGCTCGTCACCTGGGCCGAGCAGACGCTGGGCACCGAGATCCGCGATGACTACGGCCAGACCGAGATGGGGATGTGCATCGTCAACGGATGGCATCCCGACGTGCAGCGCCCGATCGAGTCCGGTTCGATGGGCCGACCCCTGCCCGGGTTCGCGGCGGAGGTGATCGACCTGGCCGACGACGACCCCGCGGGGACCGACGAGCCGGGCCGGCTGGCCATCGTGCGGCCCGACAGCCCGCTCATGTGGTTCCCGGGGTACGTGGACGACCCCGCGCGCACCGCCGAGCGGTACACCGCCGACGGCCGCCTCTACCTCACGGGCGACGTCGCGCGGCGCACCCCCTCGGGGGCCTTCGCGTTCTCCTCGCGCGACGACGACGTCATCCTCATGGCCGGGTACCGCATCGGCCCGCTCGAGGTCGAGTCGGCCATGATGGGCCACCCCGCCGTGGCCGCGGCCGCCGCGATCGGCGTGCCCGACGAGATGCGCGGCGAGGTCGTCGAGGCCTATGTCGTCCTGCGCGACGACGCCGAGCGCACGGAGGGCCTCGAGCACGAGATCGCCCAGGTCGTGAAGACCGAGTACGCGGCGCACGCCTATCCGCGGCGCGTCCACATCGTCGACGAGCTGCCCACGACCGCCTCCGGGAAGATCCAGCGCAATGTGCTGAGGGACCGGCACCGCGGCCAGGCTCCCGCCGACGAGCCCGGATGAGCCCATCCGACTCCGGAGCCGCCGCGCGGCTTCCGGCCCTCCCGTCCACCGACCACCCACGCACACCTCAGGAGAGACCATGCAGCTGAAGGACACCGTCGCGATCGTCACCGGAGCGGCCTCGGGACTCGGCGCGGCCACCGCCGCCGAGCTCGTGGGCAAGGGGGCGACGGTCTACGGGCTCGACCTCCAGCCCGCGATCGAGAAGGCCGAGCCCGCCGAGGGAGTCACCTTCGTCGCCGCGGACGTCACGGATCCGGAGGCCGTGCAGGCGGCCGTCGACCAGGCCTCGGCGGCCGGGCCGCTGCGCCTCGCGGTCAACTGCGCGGGCATCGCCCCGGGCCAGCGCATCCTGAGCAGGAAGGGCCCGCATGACATCGGCCTGTTCCAGAAGGTCATCCAGATCAACCTCGTCGGGACGTTCACGGTCCTGACCACCGCCGCGGCGGCCATGTCCGAGCTGGACCCGGTCGACGAGGACGGCCAGCGGGGGCTGATCGTGAGCACCGCCTCGGTCGCGGCCTTCGAGGGGCAGGTCGGGCAGGCGGCCTACGCCGCCTCGAAGGGCGGCGTCCACTCGCTGACGATCTCCGCGGCACGCGATCTCGCCTCCCGCGGGATCCGCGCCTGCACGATCGCCCCGGGGATCGTCGAGACGCCGATGATGGCCGGGATCGACCCCGACTTCCGCGCCGGGCTCGAGGCCACCGTCCCGTTCCCGGCCCGTCTGGCCAAGCCCACCGAGTACGCCCGCCTGGTGAGCATGATCGCCGAGCACGACTACCTCAACGGCGAGACGGTGCGGATGGACGGCGGGCTGCGGATGCCTCCGCGCTGACCCGTCCGGATTGCGACCGCTCGGGAGCGCCCCTAGGCTGAGGGTCCCTCCCGATCGCGGACCGGCCGCCAGCGGCCCCGGACCGACGATGCGGGGGAATGACAGAGGCGCCCGCCCCGGGCGTCATCCCGCGGGGGGGCTCCCTGCGGTGCCGGCGGCCCGCCCCGGCCCCC
>NZ_VDOR01000003.1:0-70086 GCF_007666205.1 Kocuria palustris | reverse complement strand
GGCGGGGGGGGGGGAGGCAGGGGCGCCCCCGGCCGGCGGACCGGGGGGGCGGGGCGCCTCTCTGCGCTGCCGGCGCACTGCCCTGTCCGCACGCCGCGAGCAGATCGGGCGGGGCGGCTCAGCCGATCATGGTGCCGGCGAAGCGCACGAGGACGCTGCCGAAGACGATCAGCACGATCAGCACCGCCAGGCCGATGCTCCACAGGCCGGCGCTCGAGCGCAGGCCGGGGCCGGCCGGGATCGCCCCCGCGCGCACGCAGCGGCCGATCGTCGCCATCAGCAGGAACGGGTGCACGAGCCACACGATCATGCAGTAGAGGCACAGCGCATTGATGTCGAAGGTGGCCTCGAGCCACAGCCACAGCAGGAAGATCTGCCCCAGGGCCTGCCCGATGACCAGCCCCCACCAGAACCAGCGCCGGAACCGGGCCCCCGCGAGCACCGCCACGGCGATCACGATCACCACCGCGTAGGCGACGAGCCCGATGAACGGGTTGGGGAAGCCGAACAGCGAGGCCTGCTCGGAGCGGATCACGGTGCCGCAGGAGAGGACCGCGCTGATGTCGCACGCGGTGGTGTGCAGCGGGTTCTCGAGGATCTGCAGCTTCTCGCCGATCAGCGCGATCGAGGCGCCGAGCCCGGCCAGGGAGGTGATCAGGGCCAGCACGGCCCAGCCGAGGTCGCCGGCGGGGCGCGGGGCGACGGGGTCGGAGTCTCGGGCGTCGGCGCGCCGGAGGCGGGTGTCATCGGTCGGGGGGACGGCATCGGATCGTGTGGTCACACCCCGATCCTAGAGGCGGCGGAGGCCCCCGGCTCCAGGACCCGTCGAGCCCCGGCCCCTTCCGGAGCAGAACGTGATGAGCCTCATTTCCGGAAATCCGTGTGCGAGAATGGATCCGGTCCTTCGTCGGTCGCACCCGGTGGAGGGCCCGTCAACGGCTTCGACCCCGGTCGACGCGGCCGCAGCTCTCGGAAGGATCGAGCGCGTCCGTCGACCGGACAAGATCGCCCGCGGACCAGGCGCCACCAGAGCCCGGCCGGGCGGCTCGGATCCCGTGACGGCCCGTGCGCCCGGCGAGTCACCGCCCTCCGCGCGGAGCACACCACGACTTCCAGGCAGCCGCGCGACCCCACGGGGCCACGCACGGCGCTCCCGACCGGCGGGACCTCCGGGTGCGGACGGACGGTACCCGCAGGAGTACAACCGAGATGGCATCAGACCAGGCGAATCCCAGTTCCGAATCCGCGGCTCAGGACCCCGCGGCGGCAGCGTCGCAGACCGGCAGGACCGGCGGCGCCGGGGAGGCGGCCGAGCCGCGGGACGCGGAGCGGCGCACGACAGGGCAGGCGTCGTCCGAGCCGCCCGCGTCCGGGCCGAGCACGGGCACGGCGTCCGAGTCCGACGCATCCGCCGAAGCGCCCGACGGCGATCCGCTCGCGTCGCAGGCAGCAGCCGCCGAGACCGCGGATCCGGCCCGCGAGGCGTACGAGGCGTTCGCGTCGGCCGAGCACGACGGCGCCTCGCGGAGCGGCGATGAGCAGGACACGGCCGTGATCCGCACGACCTCCCTGGCCGGGGACGCCGAGACCTCGCCGGGCGAGTCGTCGGAGGACGCCGACGAGCCCTCCGACGTCGCCTCCGAGGCGCCGAGGAAGGACGAGTCGCCGGAGGCCCCCGGAGCCGACGCGGCAGCGGAGCACGGCGCCGCGCCGAGGCCCGACGCCTCGGAGCCGGGCTCCGAGGAGCCCGGCTCGAAGGCCTCCGCCGAGTCGGAATCCTCGGCGGAGGATCCCTTCGCCGTCCTCGGCGCGGCCACCGCAACGTCGCTGCTCTTCCATGCGCCGGCCCCGGAGGACGTCGCCGCCGCCCGGGAGCGCGCCGAGCGCAAGCGCGAGGAGGCCCGCCTGCGCGAGGTCCAGGCGGAGGAGCGGGCCGAGGAGGCCGAGTACGAGGATCCCGAGCCCGGCGCCGGCGTGACGAGCCGTCGGCGCCGGCGCCGTCGTCGCGGCTCCGAGGACATGGAGGTCAGCGGCGGCGACGAGGGCGATCCCGAGCAGACCGTGACCCGGATCCGCACGGCCCGGGTGATCGACGGCTCGGCGCCGACGACCGTGCAGTCCGTGAAGGGCTCCACGCGCCTGGAGGCCAAGAAGCAGCGCCGCCGCGAATCCCGCCAGACCGGGCGCCGCCGCCAGGGGATCACGGAGGCCGAGTTCCTGGCCCGCCGCGAGTCGGTCGAGCGCACGATGGTCGTGCGGCAGAAGAACGACCGCATCCAGATCGGCGTCCTCGAGGACGGCATCCTGGCCGAGCACTTCGTCTCCCACACGCAGCAGGACTCGCTGATCGGCAGCGTCTACCTGGGCAAGGTCCAGAACGTCCTGCCGTCCATGGAGGCCGCCTTCGTCGACATCGGGCGAGGCCGCAACGCCGTGCTCTACGCGGGCGAGGTCAACTGGGACCAGGCCGATCTGGGCGGGGCGGCCAAGCGCATCGAGAACGCCCTCAAGCCCGGCGACCCCGTGCTCGTGCAGGCCACCAAGGACCCGGTGGGCCACAAGGGCGCGCGGCTGACCAGCCAGGTCTCCCTGCCGGGCCGCTACCTGGTGTACGTCCCCGGCGGGTCGATGACCGGCATCTCCCGCAAGCTGCCCGACGTCGAGCGCCAGCGCCTCAAGAAGATCCTCAAGGACCACCTTCCCGAGGGCGCCGGCGTCATCGTGCGCACCGCCGCCGAGGGCGCCTCCGAGGAGGAGCTGACCAACGACATCAACCGCCTGCGCACCCAGTGGGAGCAGATCCAGGAGAAGGCGGCGCAGGGGCGGACCCTGGCCCCGGAGCTGCTCTACGCGGAGCCGGACCTGACGATCAAGACGGTTCGCGACGTCTTCAACGAGGACTTCACCTCGATGGTCGTCCAGGGCGAGCAGGCCTGGGACAGCATCGAGGCCTACGTGACCTACGTGGCCCCGGACCTGCTGGACCGCGTGCAGCGCTGGGACGAGGACGAGGACCTCTTCAGCCACTACCGGGTGGACGACCAGATCTTCAAGGCGCTCGAGCGCAAGGTGATGCTGCCCTCCGGCGGCTCGCTGGTGATCGACCGCACCGAGGCCATGACGGTCATCGACGTCAACACGGGGAAGTTCACCGGCTCGGGCGGCAATCTCGAGGAGACCGTGACCAAGAACAACCTCGAGGCCGCGGAGGAGATCGTGCGCCAGCTGCGGCTGCGCGACATCGGCGGCATCGTGGTGATCGACTTCATCGACATGGTGCTCGAGGCCAACCGGGACCTGGTCCTGCGCCGACTCATCGAGTGCCTGGGCAGGGACCGGACCAAGCACCAGGTCGCCGAGGTCACGTCCCTGGGGCTCGTGCAGATGACCCGCAAGCGCATGGGCACCGGCCTGCTCGAGGTGTTCTCGGAGAACTGCGACGCCTGCGACGGCCGCGGCGTGATCGTCCACGACCATCCGCTCAAGGGCCGCAGCGGGGGCGCCCCCGACAGCCGCCAGGGCCGCAACGACCGCAAGCGCAGCCGCCGTCTTCCGGGATCCCAGGAGGCCTCCCGTGCGCGCACCGAGGACCCGGAGCAGGCCAAGCGGGCCGAGACGACGCGCAATGCGCTGGCCGCGATCGCCTCGGCGACCCATCACGACGCCGAGGCGCCGGCGCCGGCCTCAGCAGGGGAGTCCGAAGCGCCGACGCAGCAGGACGCCGCCTCCGAGGAGCAGCGCGGCTCGGCGCAGGACGTGCACGAGGGCAGGGAGGGCGCCAAGCGGCGTCGCAAGCGCCGCGGCAAGCGATCGCGCGGGCGCGGGCAGGACGCCCCGGCCGGAGAGAAGCAGACCCGGGACGAGGACGGCGGGCCGTCGCAGGACGCGGACCCCGCCCCCGAGCAGCAGGAGCGCTCCGGCGACGCCGGGGCTCCCCACGACGCCTCGTCCGAGTCGTCCGCATCCGAGTCCTCGGCCCGCGGTGACCGGCCGGAGGACACCGTGTCGGGAGCCGGCGAACAGGCCGGCTCGGCCGGTCCGTCGCGCGGCGGCTCCGACTCCGACGGGGGCCGGGGCTCCCGCTCGGGCGGCCGAGGCCGGCGCGGCGACCGCTCGTCGGGCCGAGGCGGCCGCGGCGGGGTCGGCACGGGCTCGCGCTCCGAGGAGGAGACCCGCTCCCTGATCGAGGCCCGGATCCGCGCGGCCTCCGGCGACGACGACGCGGCGCAGGCCGCGGAGGACGACGGCTCAGCGCATGGCGCCGACTCCCGCGCCGGGGATCCGGACGGCCGACGCCGGCGACGCACCCGCAGCGCACGCACCGAGGCGGCCGAGGCCGCGACGGGCGCGGCACAGGGCGAGCGCGCCGCGGCAGCCCAGGAGCAGCGGCGCTCCCGGTCGGCCGGCACCGGGCAGCCCGGTCCGTCGGCCGCAGAGGCTGCCGCATCCGAGTCCGAGCGCTCCGATGCCGCCCCGGTGGCGGCCCCGGCACCGGAGGAGCAGTCGCCCGAGCGGCGCGCGGAAGCGCAGGAGCCGTCCTCCGGCCCCGCCGCGAGCTCTGCGGGACAGCCGGGGCGCACCCGGCGCAGGCCGCGCCGTGCGACGTCGCAGGGCAGCGGTCCGGTGCAGGTCCCCGAGGCCCCGCAGCCGGAGCCCTCGCAGCCGGCCTCGGGCGCCGCGGGTCGGCAGGCGCAGCCGGCGGCGAGCACCCCGGCTGCCGAGACCGTGCAGGGCACCGCCTCCGTGCGCCGCGGCGACGAGTCGGAGGAGACGGCGCCGGTGCGGCAGCGAGCCCGTCGCTCGCGGCGCGCCGCGGCGCCGGCGGGAACGCCCGAGGTCCCGGCCTCGGCCCCGGCGCCGGCGTCGAGCACGCCCACGGTCACGGCCGGAACCGCCGCCGTGGTCTCGGCGGCCGACGGCGCCTCCCGCGTCACGATCAACGGCGAGGTCATCGAGCTGCCGAAGGGGCAGTCGACGACCGAGGCCCTGGGCGCGGAGCCCTCGGCGGGCTCCGAGCTGGCCTCCCTGGCCAGGTCGCTGGGCGAGCGCGAGCCCGGGGCCGCCGGACCGCGTCGCAGGCCCCGCCGCTCCCGCCGGGCCGGAGCCCCGGAGTCGGCCCCGCAGACGGGCGCGGCGGACGCCGAGCAGCGCCGCGCCGGCGACGCCGAGCAGGGCTGACCGGCACCTGCGAGACGGCGACGGCCGCTCCCCCCCCCGGGGGGGGGCGTCGCCCCGCCCCCCCGGGGCGTTGCCCCCCCCCCCCCCGGGGGGGGGGGGCCCGCCGCCGTCTCGCCCGGGCGCTGTCCCTCACCGCACGAGCGGACCTCCGCGCCGTCCGCCGGGATGTTCAGTAGACTGCGGGACGCACGACACGGGGTGCCGACCGGAGACGGCGGCTGAGAGCACACCCGTCGAACCTGAACTAGCTCGCACTAGCGGAGGGATTGTCGCCATGACGCCACACCACACCCAACACGCATCAGCATCCGCGGCGGAGCCGGGGATCGCTCCCGAGCGGATCGCCGAGCTGCTGCAGCGGCTGCGCGAGACCAGGCCGCTCGTGCAGTGCCTGACCAACACCGTGGTGGCCGGATTCACGGCCAATGCGCTGCTGGCCCTGGGCGCCTCTCCGGCCATGACGGACATCGCGGGGGAGGCAGGCCCCTTCGCCGAGGCCGCCGACGGGCTGCTGATCAATCTGGGGACCCCGAAGGAGGAGCAGCGCCGGGCCATGCGCGAGGCCGCCGAGGCCCGCACGGCCATGGGCGCGGCGTGGGTGCTCGATCCGGTGGCCGTGGGCGCCCTGCCGGTGCGCACGCAGCTGGCACGCGAGCTGCTGGCCCACGGGCCCTCCGTGATCCGCGGCAACCCCTCCGAGATCATCGCCCTGTCCGGCGGCGCCGGCGGGCGCGGCACCGACTCCACCGACGATCCCGAGGCCGCGGTGGAGCCGGCCCGCCGACTCCTGGCAGGGCGTTCCGGCGTCGCCGGGGAAGCTCAGGGGGAGGACACCGGGCGCCCCGTGGGCGCCGCGGCGATCTCCGGACCCACGGATCTGATCGTCGGCTCCGGAGCGACCCTGGCCGTCCCGCACGGCCACGAGCTGCTGACGCGGGTGACCGGCGGCGGCTGCGCCCTGGGCGCGGTGATCGCGGCCTTCACCGCCGTGACCGAGGACCCCGGTGAGGCCGCCGTGCTGGGCAGCCTCGTGTGGGGTCTGGCCGCCGAGGACGCCGCGCAGCGCTGCGCCGGCCCCGGGACGTTCGCCGTGCACCTGCTCGATGCGCTGAGTGCGCTGTCGCCCGAGGACGCCGCCCGCCGATCGCGGGTGAGCCCGGAGAGCAGGGAGGGCGCAGCGTGAGCCCCGCGTTCGACCCCTCGGCCCTGCACCTCTATCACGTGACCGACGACGTCCTCAGCCGTCCCCGCGCCGTCCCCGAGGTGGCGGAGCTCGCCGTGCGCGGCGGGGCCACCATGATCCAGGTCCGTGCCAAGCAGCTGACCGGCCGCGAGCTGCTCGAGCTGCTCGGAGCCGTCGCGGACCGGATCGCCGGGCGCGTGCCCGTCGTCGTGGACGACCGGGTCGAGATCCACCTGGCGGCGCGGGCCCGCGGCATCGCCAGCGACGGGGTGCACGTCGGCCAGTCCGACCTTCCCCCGGAGGACGCGCGACGGCTGTGCGGGGCGGGGGCGATCATCGGACTCTCCGCGGGGACCCCGGACGAGGTGCTCGCCGCCCACTCGCTGCCCGAGGGCACCGTGGACTACCTCGGCATCGGCGCCGTGCGCGCCACCGCGACCAAGCCCGATGCGCCGCAGCCCCTGGGCGTCGACGGCTTCGCCGAGCTGCACGGACTCAGCCGCCTGCCGGTCGTGGCCATCGGCGGCATCCGACCCGAGGACGCCGGCCCGCTGCGCCGCGCCGGGGCCGACGGCGTGGCCGTCGTGTCGGGCATCTGCGCGGCCCCCGATCCGGAGGCCGCCGCCCGGGCCTACGCGGCGCAGATGCCGAGA
This sequence comes from Kocuria palustris, assembly GCF_007666205.1. Taxonomy (GTDB): domain Bacteria; phylum Actinomycetota; class Actinomycetes; order Actinomycetales; family Micrococcaceae; genus Kocuria; species Kocuria palustris_A. The sequence goes on along the minus strand of NZ_VDOR01000003.1, from coordinate 63,072 downwards.
TGACCCGCCCCGCGGCCCCGGATGCCGGCCCGCGAGCCGCTCCGGGGCCGCAGGACGTGAGCACCGCGACGACGCGCGCGCCCCGATGTCCTTGTCGCTGGGACCTCCGGTGGAGTAATCTGCTTCCTCAGTGCCATCACCGCATGACCCCTTGCGAACCCGTCCACGTCGCAAGCGCGGGACTTCGGCGGCACACCCGGGTGCAGCTCCTGACCGCTGGGAAGCCGCGTCGGCCGTACTGTCTCCATCCCACTGGCAGGCCGATGCCACGGTGTTCTCGGCGTCGTCAGTCAGGCAGGAGCGTCTGCGCCCCAAGACAGTGATTTCTACTCGAGAGAAGTGAGTTCCCCGTGGTTTACGCGATTGTCCGTGCAGGCGGCCGCCAGGAGAAGGTTGCCGTCGGCGACCTCGTGACCCTCGACCGTGTCGCCGGCCAGGCCGGCAGCACCCTCGAGCTGCCCGCCCTCCTGGTCGTCGACGGCGATAAGGTGACCTCCGAGGCCGAGAAGCTCTCGGGCGTCACGGTGACCGCCGAGGTCGTCGAGAACCTCCGCGGCCCCAAGATCCGCATCATGCGGTACAAGAACAAGACCGGCTACAAGAAGCGCCAGGGTCACCGTTCCGAGCTGACCACCGTGAAGGTCACCGACATCAAGGCCTGATCCTCCGGTCAGCCCCCTCCCATCCCTGGGTCCCCGGCGTCGCCGCGACGGCGCCGGAGGGACCGACTAGCGAAAGCAGGCAGCAGCCATGGCACATAAGAAGGGCGCAAGCTCCACCCGCAACGGCCGCGACTCCAACGCCCAGTACCTGGGCGTCAAGCGCTTCGGCGGCGAGTCCGTCAACGCTGGCTCGATCATCGTGCGCCAGCGCGGCACCCACTTCCACCCGGGCGACAACGTCGGCCGCGGCAAGGACGACACGCTGTTCGCCCTGGCCACCGGTGAGGTGGCCTTCGGGACCAAGCGCGGCCGCAAGGTCGTGAACGTCCTCGCAGCAGCGAAGTGACCCCTCGGCCGCACGGCAGTCCCGGACAGGGGCGCCGAGCGGCCTGTGACGCGGCAGGACCCGCGTCATGCTCACCGCAGGAATCGGAGGGTGGGTGCCATGTGCGCCCACCCTCTGTTCTTCGTCCGGACCCGGGCCGCGCTCAGAGCCGCGGGCGGGTCGCACACAGCGGCACCTTCCGGAAGGTGCCCATCAGCTGCCGGCGCGACAGGCCCGGCGAGGAGGGGAGACCATGGCCGAATTCGTCGACCGAGTGGTGCTCCATGCAGCGGGGGGCAGCGGCGGCCACGGCTGCGTGTCCGTCCGCCGCGAGAAGTTCAAGCCGCTCGGCGGGCCCGACGGCGGCCACGGGGGCGACGGCGGCTCGGTGATCCTGCGGGTCGACGGCCAGTCCACCACGCTGCTGCCGTACCACCGCTCCCCCCATCGCTCGGCCCCGAACGGCGGCCCGGGCATGGGCGATGACCGCAACGGCTTCAACGGCCAGGACCTGGTCCTCTCGGTGCCGGACGGCACCGTCGTCAAGGACCGCGACGGCGAGGTGCTCGCCGACCTCGTGGGCATCGGCGCAGAGTACGTGGCGGCCCACGGCGGCCAGGGCGGTCTGGGCAATGCCGCGCTGGCCTCGCCCAAGCGCAAGGCCCCCGGCTTCGCGCTGCTGGGCCTGCCGGGCGACGTCCGCGATGTCGTCCTGGAGGTCAAGTCGCTGGCGGACATCGCCCTCGTGGGCTACCCGTCGGCGGGCAAGTCCTCGCTGATCGCCGCCATGTCCAAGGCCCGCCCCAAGATCGCCGAGTACCCGTTCACGACGCTCGTGCCGAACCTCGGCGTGGTCGAGGCCGGGCAGCACCGCTACACGGTCGCCGACGTCCCGGGCCTGATCCCCGGTGCCTCCGAGGGCAAGGGCCTGGGCCTGGAGTTCCTGCGCCACGTCGAGCGCTGCGCCGCGCTCGTGCACGTGATCGACTGCGCGACGCTCGAGCCGAACCGCGATCCGATCTCCGATCTCGAGGCGCTCGAGGCGGAGCTGGCCGCCTACGCGATCGACGGCAAGCTCGACGGCGGGCGCTCGATCCCGCTGCTCGAGCGCCCCCGGCTGGTGGTCCTCAACAAGATCGACGTCCCCGAGGCCCGCGAGCTCGCCGACTTCGTGCGACCGGACCTCGAAGAGCGCGGCTACCGCGTGTTCGAGGTCTCGACCGCGTCCCACGAGGGGCTCAGCCTGCTGGGCTACGCCATGGGCGAGCTCGTCGAGCAGGGCCGGGAGGCCGAGGCCGAGGTCGGGACGGCGCCGACCGTGCTGCGCCCCGAGCCGCTGCGCACGCGCCGCGGCGGCCGTGCCGGGGTGCCCGACTTCACGATCACCCGCGAGCAGCGGGGAGCGGAGCCGCTGTGGCACGTCCGCGGCGAGAAGCCGGAGAAGTGGGTGCTGCAGACCGCCTTCGACAACGAGGAGGCCGTCGGCTATCTGGCCGACCGCTTCGCCAAGCTCGGCATCGAGGACGAGCTGTTCCGCCAGAAGGCCCGTCCCGGCGACGCGGTGCTGATCGGTCCCGAGGAGAACGGCGTCATCTTCGACTGGGAGCCGACCATGGTCGGCGGCGCCGAGCTGCTGGCCGCCCCGCGCGGCACCGACCCGCGCCTGGCCGAGTCCACCAGCCGGCCCACCCGCGAGCAGAAGCGCCGCGAGTTCTACGAGCGGATGGACGCCAAGACCGCCGCGCGCGACGAGCTCGAGTCCGAGCGCCGTGCCGGCGTGTGGACCGAGTCCCTCGAGGCGCGTCGCCGCGGCCCCGGACGGGGCGCGGAGGGCGAGGAGCCCGCGCAGGACTGAACAGCCGACGATCACTCCCGAACGACCCGTGCCCCGCTGGGGCCTCAGGAAGGACACGGAGCACATGCCCAAGGGCCTGCAGAAGACCGACATCGACCGGATGGGCGGAGAGGCGGAGAAGTCCGTCGAGCAGCTCAGCGCCGAGAGCCGCGGCAAGAACCGGACCTCGCCGATCTCGACGCCGTCGCAGATCCCGCGCGCCAAGCGGATCGTGGTGAAGGTCGGCTCGTCGTCGCTGACCAGCATCCAGAACTCGATCGACGAGGCGGCCATCCAGCGCATCGTCGCGGCCCTGGGGATGCAGAAGAAGAGCGGCAAGGAGGTCGTGTACGTCTCCTCGGGGGCGATCTCGGCCGGACTGTCGCCGCTGGGCTTCGACCGGCGCCCCAAGGAGCTGGCCGCCCAGCAGGCGGCGGCCTCGGTCGGGCAGGGGCTGCTCATGGGCCGCTACATCGATTCGCTGGCCCGCTACGACGTCCTCGTGGGCCAGGTCCTGGTCACGGCCGAGGACCTGATGAACCGCAGCCACTACATGAACACCCACCGGCAGATCGAGCGGCTGCTGGACCTGGGCGTCATGCCGATCATCAACGAGAACGACGCGGTCGCGACCCAGGAGATCAAGTTCGGCGACAACGACCGCATCGCGGCCCTGACCGCCAACCTGATCAAGGCCGACGTCCTGCTGCTGCTCTCGGACGTCGACGCGCTGTACACCAAGCACCCCGACGAGGGCGGCGAGCGGATCCCGGTCGTCGAGGATCCGCTCAAGGACCTCGAGGGCGTCGAGATCGGGACCGTCGGGCGCGCGGGCGTGGGCTCGGGAGGCATGGTGACCAAGGTCCAGGCCGCCCGCATCGCCGCGGCCGGCGGCGTCCCGGCGCTGGTCACCTCGACGCAGAACATCGACCGGGCGCTGGCCGGCGAGGACGTCGGCACGTGGTTCCTGCCGACCGGCGGACGTCGCAACACGCGCCTGCTGTGGCTGGCCCACCTGGCCGACATCAAGGGCACGCTCGTGCTCGACGACGGCGCCGTGAAGGCCATCGGCAAGCGCAAGTCGCTGCTGCCGGCCGGGGTGACCGAGGTGCGCGGCACGTTCTCGGCGGGGGAGCCGGTCTCCCTCGTGAGCCAGGACGGCGAGGAGATCGCCCACGGGCTGAGCAACTACGGCTCGGAGGACATCCCCGAGATGCTCGGGCGCACCACCCGGGAGATCGGCCGGAGCCTGGGCTCGGAGTACGAGCGCTCGCTCGTGCACGTCGACAACCTCGTGACGGTGCGCTCGCGCTCCGCGAAGACCAAGGTCCGCCGCCAGCCCAGGACCCACTCGCTGCCCAAGGTCGGGGCCAGGGACAGGAGCACGGGCAAGGAGAAGGGCGCAGCGCGCCGACGCAGCCGGTCAGCCGAGCCCGAGCGCTCCCGCAGGGAGAAGGGGGAGTGACCCCGCCCGTCCCGTCCGCCGCCGGCGGACGGGACGGGCGCGGCGCTCCGCTGCCGCGCACCCCGCGCGGAACAACGACCGGCAGCCATGCGCTGCCTCAGCCAGCAGCGCTGCACGCAGCCGATGACCGAAGCAGGATGAATCACGATCCCGCCCGCGGGCGGAGGAGGAGCACACCCTGATGGCAGAGAACACCACGGACCGGACCGCCGACAAGGGCGAGGGGCAGGACGACACGAACGTCAAGGCCTCGACCGACGCCTCGACCCGGCTGGCCCACCAGACCTTCGGCGAGGATCCCGAGACCGCCGTCGGCCTGATGGCAGACGACGCCAAGGCGGCCTCTCGCACTCTGGCCACGGCCACCCGATCGCGCAAGGACGATGCGCTGCTGCACATCGCGGAGTCGATCGAGGCTTCCGCGGCGCGCATCGTCGAGGCGAACAAGCGGGACCTCGAGCGCGGCCGGGAGAACGGCACCTCCTCCGCGCTGCTGGATCGCCTCGAGCTCGACGACGAGCGCATCGCCGGACTGGCCGACTCCCTGCGCGAGCTCGCCGCGCTGCCCGATCCGGTGGGCGCATTCGTCCGCGGGCAGACCCTGGCCAACGGCCTGCGCATGCGCCAGATCCGCGTCCCCATGGGCGTCGTCGGGGCGATCTACGAGGCGCGCCCGAACGTGACGGTGGACATCGCGGGCATCGCCCTGAAGTCCGGCAACGCCGTGCTGCTGCGCGGCGGGTCCGCCGCCGCGGAGTCCAACCGGGTGCTCGTCGGCCTGATCCGCGACGCGCTCGCCGACAAGCGCCTGCCCGTGGACATCGTGCAGACCGTCGACGACTACGGCCGCGACGGGGCCAACGCGCTGATGACCGCCCGCGGCAAGGTGGATGTGCTCATCCCGCGCGGCGGCCACGGGCTCATCCAGTCCGTCGTGGACAACGCCACCGTCCCGGTCATCGAGACCGGCGAGGGCAATGTCCATGTCTACATCGACGCCTCGGCGGCGGAGAAGATGGCGGTCGAGGTCGCCGTCAACGCCAAGACCCACCGCACCTCCACCTGCAACACGGCGGAGACGCTGCTGCTGCATCGCGACGCCCAGGCCGGGCCCGCCGTGCTCGAGGCGCTGATCCGGGCAGGGGTGACCCTGCACGTCGACGACCGCGCCGCCGAGATGCTGCCCTCGGGCGCCGACCAGCCCCAGGCCACCGAGGAGGACTGGGGCACCGAGTACCTCGACATGCACATGGCCGTGAAGGTCGTCGACTCGCTCGACGAGGCGCTCGAGCACATCGAGCGCTACACGACCCGCCACACCGAGGCGATCGTGACGAACGACCTGGCGGCCTCGGAGAGGTTCATCGCCTCGATCGACGCCGCGGCGGTCATGGTCAACGCCTCCACGCGCTTCACCGACGGCGGCGAGCTGGGCCTCGGGGCGGAGATCGGCATCTCCACGCAGAAGATGCATGCCCGCGGCCCCATGGGCCTCGAGGAGCTCACGACCACCAAGTGGATCGTCCAGGGCGACGGGCACATCCGGCCCTGAGCCGCAGGACCGCCGGAGGCTCCCGGGCGGTTACCATGGGGGACGACCGGGAGCCCCGCCGCGCGGGGAGACAGAAGGGAAGACCATGCTGGAGACGTCCGTGCTCATCCAGGCCGCCGAGGGCGGCCACCACGTCGTGAACGAGCTGCCCGTGCCGGGCCCGCTGTTCGGCGTCGTGGCCTTCATCCTGTTCCTGCTGATGCTGCTCACGGCCCTGTCCTTCAGCCCGCGCAGCCAGTCCCCGGACACGACCGATCGCCACGTCGACCCCGCTGCTCTGCCGGCCGACGAGGCCCGCATGCTGGCCAACTACTCGGCCAAGCGCGATCACTGAGCCGGCAGCGGATCCCCGGCGCATCCGTTGACGGAGAACTCGCAGCTCGCCATCGTCGCCCGGCGGGAGTCCCCTGAGACAGCGGCTCCCCGCGCGGAGGAGCACGGGATCCCGGTGCCGCCGCGGCAGCCCGGTCGCACTCGGCTGGGCGTCATGGGCGGGACCTTCGATCCCATCCACAACGGCCACCTCGTCGCCGCCTCCGAGGTGGCCTCGGTCTTCGACCTGGACGAGGTCGTGTTCGTCCCCACCGGGCAGCCGTGGCAGAAGTCGGGCTCCGAGGTCTCCGACGCCGAGCACCGCTATCTGATGACGGTCGTGGCCACGGCGGCGAATCCGCGCTTCAGCGTCTCGCGCGTGGACATCGACCGGCACGGCCCCACGTACACCGTGGACACGCTGCGGGACCTGCACGAGCTGCGCCCGGACTCCGACCTCTTCTTCATCACCGGGGCCGACGTCCTCAGCGAGATCCTCTCCTGGCATGGCGCCGAGGACATCTGGGACCTGGCCCACTTCGTCGGCGTGACCCGTCCCGGGCACGAGCTCAGCGTCCCCGACGGGGCCGGCGACGTCGTCCTGCTCGAGGTCCCCGCCATGGCGATCTCCTCGACCGACTGCCGCACGCGGGTGCGCAGCGGCAAGCCCGTCTGGTACCTCGTGCCGGACGGCGTCGTGCAGTACATCGGCAAGTACGGGCTCTACCGCCCCGGCGACGAGCAGCGCTGGCCCGCCGACACGACCACGCACAGCTGACCCCTTCCCATCACCCCGCTCCTGCACCCGCAGGCGAGCAGATTCGAGGCACCGATGAGCGACGACCGGTTCGCGCAGTCGAGCGACGCTGCGCCGGACGATGTCAGCATCCCGGATCCGGACGACCCGCAGTCCGCCGGCCTGGCGCCGCCCGCCCCGGTCATCGACCTCGGCGGCGCCCCGTCCACCGGTGCGAGCAGGCCGCTCGGGCCCCGGCGCCTCGCACTGCTGCAGGAGCAGATGGCCGAGCACCAGAAGGAGATCGCCGAGAAGTCCTCGGACGATCCCAGTCGCGTCGACCCGGAGCTGGCCCAGAAGCAGCGCCGCATGGCCGAGCTCGCCTCCCGGGCGGCGATCGCCTCGGACGAGGACCGTCAGCTCGCCGAGGACGCGATCGCACAGACCCAGTCGATCCCGCCGATCACCGACGAGCACCTGGCCGCCCGCGACGCCGAGCCGTCGACGGACGAGCCGGCCTCCGAGGAGCCGGTGCGGGAGGACGACGTGGCGTCCGGCGAGCCGGAGCAGCGCGATGCCACTCCCGTCGTCGAGCACCCCGTCGAGCAGGCCGACGACGCCGACGAGCGCTCGCCCGAGGAGATCGCCCCGGTCGAGTCGACCGAGGACGAGCAGGAGCCGTCGTCGCCGGTCCGCGCGGTCAACGCCCAGGGCCTGCAGCTCATGGAGCCCAAGGACTACCGCAGCTCCCCGGACTGGCGGACGCCGGCGCTGAGCATCGCCGCGATCCTGATCCTGGCGCTGGCCGTCGTCCTGCTCCTCGTCCTGCTGTGAACCCACGCATCTCATGATCCGCGCGCCACGCGGCGGATCCGCCCCACGACCCCGAATCGCATCGCCGCGGGCGATGGAGAGGAAGCACCGCATGAGCATTCCCGAGACCTCCCTCGAGTACCTCCGCACGGCGGCCCGGGCCGCCGATGACAAGAAGGCCGAGAACATCGTGGCGATCGACGTCAGCGAGGCCCTGGCCATCGTCGATTCGTTCCTGATCGCCTCGGCGCCCAATGAGCGCCAGGTGGCCTCGATCGTCGACGCGATCGAGGAGGAGCTGCAGCAGCAGCACGACCTCAAGCCCATCCGCCGCGAGGGTCGTGCCGAGGGCCGCTGGGTGCTGCTCGACTTCGGCGACGTCGTCGTGCACATCCAGCACGACGAGGAGCGCGCCTTCTACGCCCTGGACCGCCTGTGGGGCGATGCTCCAGCGATCGATCTGGGCCTGGTCCCAGCAGAGACCACGTCGGAGGCGCCGACGAGCTGACCGGGCGGGGGAGCGACGGCCGATTTGCGCCGCCGCCGAGCGTCCCCTACTATTTAACGCGTTGCCGAACGGGAGACGAACTCCTCGGGAACGGGCAGAGCGCCTCGGTGAGAGACGCGGCTCGCGAACGTGGTAGGGTTTCCAGGTCGGAAACGGCAAGGGGCTGTGGCGCAGCTGGTAGCGCATCTGCATGGCATGCAGAGGGTCAGGGGTTCGAGTCCCCTCAGCTCCACCGAAGAGGATCGAGAAGGGCCGCACCGAGAGGTGCGGCCCTTCGTCGTATGCCGCGGCGGTGGCTGCTCGCGCATCGCCTGCCATGGCGGGGGACGGCCATGCACCCGGTCGTGGGGCCGGGAGGCATCGGTGCGCGGAGGGGACGCACCGGCCGGCTTTCCGGGGCTGAAGCGTGGCGGATGAGTCCCCTCAGCTGCAGTGCGGCCCGAAGCCGGCTCCGGGGTTCATGAAGGCCGAGCTGGAGACCACCGTCGAGGATCTCGTCGGTCCCATCGAGCAGTCGGTCTGCGGACCCGTCGCCGCGCTGCAGCAGGTGCTGCCAGGGATGCGTGAGCTCGGACGGGGCACGGTCGTGCTCATCAACGGCGCCAGCGCGGTCACGCCGAGCGGAGGCGTGGCCGGCACCTCGATGGTCTTCGCCGCCGAGAGCGCCTACGGGCAGATGCTCCACGAGGCCCTGGTCGATGAGGGGATCCACGTCGGCCAGCTGATCATCCCGCTCGGGATCGGCGGGGGCGATCCGGATCACGAACCGGCCGCAGTGGCTGAGCGGATCTGGGAGATCCATCAGGACCGCAGCGGCTTCCGCGTGGTGGTCCGCGAGTGATTCCATGCGACCCGTCCGCACTCTCCGTATCAGCGTCGGAGACGTTCAGCTCGACGCGGTGCTGTGGGAGAGCCCGGCGGCGCTGGATCTGCTGAAGCAGGTTCCCCTGACCCTCGAATTCTCCGGCTGCGGAGACCCCTCGCCGCTGAGCGATTGGGAGGCGGGCCGCCCCGTGACCATCGCCGGCGTCACGGAATGAGGCCGGGGGCGGCCAGTGCGGCGTCGCCCCCGGCTTCGTTCGAGCAGCTGGCCTCAGGGGCGGACGAGGACCTTGAGGCTGCGGCGCTCGTCCATGTCCCGGTAGCCGTCAGGCACCCCATCGAGGTCCGTGCCGGCGTCGAAGACGCGGCCGGGACAGATGAGGCCGTCGAGGATATCCGGCAGAAGCTCCTCGATGTACGCCCGCACCGGGGCGGGGCCTCCTGCCAGGCGGATGTTCCGGCCGAAGAGGCTGGTGAATCCGACCGGGGCGTCCTCGTACTGAGGCACTCCCACGCGGCTGATGACCCCGCCAGGACGGACGACGCCGATGGCCTGCTCATAGGCGGGCATGTGCCCGACCGCTTCCAGGACGGCGTGAGTGCCGTGCCCGCCGGTGAGCTCACGGACCTTCGCGATGCCCTCCTCGCCGCGCTCGGCGACGACGTCGGTCGCGCCGAGTTCCATGCCGAGGTCGGTGCGCTGCTCGTGACGGCCCATGAGGATGACCTGCTCCGCGCCGAGACGCCGAGCGGACAGCACCGCCATGAGACCGACCGCGCCGTCGCCGATCACGGTGACGCTGTGACCCGGCTGCACGGCGGCCATGCGTGCTGCGTGGTACCCGGTGCCCAGGACATCGGCCAGAGTGAGCAGCGACGGCATCAGCTCGGAATCGGCGGCCACGGGCAGCTTGACCAGGGTGCCGTCGGCAAGCGGCACGCGGATGGCCTCGGCCTGGGCGCCTTCGTCGGCCATCCCGTCCCAGAATCCGGCGTGCGCGTGCGTGCAGGAGGTCTGGAGACCCTCCCGGCAGAACACGCAGGTGTTGTCGGAGACTGCGAAGGGCGAGACCACGAGATCGCCGACGGCCAGGGTGGCCACCTCGGAGCCGACCTCCTCGACGATGCCGATGAACTCGTGGCCCATCCGGGCCGGTCCGTCCTCCGCGGTCATCTGGTGGTAGGGATGCAGATCCGAGCCGCAGATGCAGGATGCAGTGATCCGCACCAGCGCATCGGCGGGATGCTGGATCGTCGAATCGGGCACGTCCTCGATCCGAACATCTCCTGCCTGATGCATGAGGGCTGCGCGCATGGTGTTCTCCTTCGTGGTGATTGAGGATTCAGTGGGAGGAAGAGTGCGTGCCTCGGCTGCGCCTTCGCGCGATCAGCGCCAGGGCGATCGTCGGGATCAGGGTCAGGACCACGATGATCGTGCCGACCGTGGCCGGACCGGACAGCCCCAGCGCGGTGCCCAGGGAGGCTCCTGCGATCGGGGTGCCGATCGCAGTCCCGCTGTTGAAGGCCGCGACAGCCAGTCCCGAGCCGAGGGTCTCCGCGCGGCCGGCGTGGGTGACGGCCAGGTGGATCAGCACGGCGTTGGCGCTGAGTCCGAAGGCTCCCAGCAGGATCACCAGGAGCACGGTCAGCCAGGTGATGCCCGTCAGCGTGGCCATCGCCAGCAGGACGAGAGTCGACAGCGCCGGGACGGCGATCACGACCGCATGCGCGTGCTCGTCGCCCAGGCGACCGCCGAGCAGCGTTCCCAGGAACGAGCAGATGCCGTAACCGGCGAGCACAGCAGGAACGAGACCGGGTGCGAGTCCGGCCTGATCGGTGAGGATCGGAGCCACATAGGAGTACGCGGCGAGGACGCCGCCGGACGTCGTCAGGCATGCCGCAAGGACGAGCCACAGCCGCGGCGAGCGCAGATCGGCCAGTCCGTCGAGCATCGAGGGCGCATCCTCCGGCGGGGCATCCGCGGGGACCAGGCTGAGCAGGAGCACCACCGCGAGAGCCGCAGCCGCGGCCAGCGCCCAGAACGTTCCGCGCCAGCCGACCATCTGAGCCACGAACGCCCCGATCGGCACTCCGAGCACGGTGGCCAGCGAGCCTCCCGCTGCGACCACGCCGACGGCCGAGGACTTCAGCGAGACGCTGACCAGATTCGAGGCGGCGACCGCGGCCACGGCCCAGAACGCGCCCGTGGCCAGGGCGGTGATGAAGCGGGCACCCATGAGGACGGTGAGGTCCGAGCTCAGCGCGACGACCACGTGCCCCAGCGCGAAGACGACCAGCGCCGCCAGGAGAGTGCGCTTCTTGGACAGGCGCATGGTCAGCAGTGCCAGCACGGGGGCGCCGATGACCATGCCGATGGCGAAGACCGTGATGAGCGAGCCGGCCTGGGCGAGGGTGATGCCCAGATCGGCGGTGATCTGGGGCATGATGCCCGCGATCAGGAACTCGGTCGTGAGCATCAGGAACGTGCCCATGGCCAGGACGTAGACCACGAGCGGCAGATGCTCTCGGCCCGTCCTGCTGGTCGGCGTGGTCGTGTCGATAGCTGCGGGAGCGTCGTCGCGCATGGGCACCTCGGAGTCGTCGGGATCGCTCGGACGGCATCCAGCACAGACCATGTGCAGGCGGGGGACCAGGGCGAGCCGACGGGGGTGCTGAGCAGGCCCCCCTCCGCTCGGCGGCTCCTCCTATCGTGAGGGCATGGAGAATCGCGACGACATCCGGGACTTCCTCGCCACACGGCGGGCCAAGCTGACGCCTGCAGACGTCGGCCTGCCCACCAGCGCCCGACGCCGGGTCCCCGGCCTGCGTCGGGAGGAGGTCGCGGTCCTCGCGGGAGTCAGCACCGAGTGGTACACGAAGCTGGAGAAGGGCCACATCGCAGGGGTCTCGGAGGAGGTCCTGGCCGCCGTCGCAGAGGCTCTGCGCCTGGAGGACGATGAGCGCACCTACCTGCTCGACCTCGCCCGGGCCGCCAGACCGACTCGCCGGCAGCCGACCCGGCGCCGGGAGGTGCCCGTGCCGGCGCAGGTCCAGTGGATGCTCGACTCGATCACCATGTCGGCAGCCTTCCTCCGCAACGGGCGCTTGGACGTGATCGGCGTGAATGCGCTGGGCAGGGCCCTGCACGCGCCCATGTTCGACAGCCCGACCGCACGGGGCGGGAGGGCGAACTTCGCGCGCTACCACTTCCTGGACCCCGGTTCTCGGGACTTCTTCGTCGACTGGGAGGGCGGTGCCGCCGCGACGGTCGCGCTGCTGCGGGCCGAGGCAGGGCGAGCCCCGTATGACATGGCGCTGCGGGAGCTGATCGGAGAGCTCTCCACGGTCAGCGAGCAGTTCAGCGCGTACTGGGGCTCGCACGACATCCTGATCCGCCATGAGGGGCGGAAGGGACTGCACCACCCCGCCGTCGGGGACCTCGAGCTGACCTACCAGTCCACGGAGATCCCCCTCGCCAAGCGGGCCTGGCACGACCTGACCTTCTACACCGCGGAGCCGGGGACGACGCACGAGGAGAGGCTCAGGCTGCTGGCCAGTTGGCACGCCACGGGCCCCGCTCAGGTGTCCGGCAGCGCCGCATCGCTGCCTCGGGGCAGCTGAGCCGCGTCCTCAGTGATGGCCGCAGCTCCTGGCTGCGCCGGAGTACGGTGATCTGCCATGAGCGAGGAGCCGCAGCAGGATGAGCCGCACCGGGGAGCCGTCCAGACCCCCGACGGAGCGCGACTGGACTGGGAGTCCTACGGCGACGGCCCCGGCCTGCTCCTGATCGCGGGGCAGGCCACCACCCGCCTCAGCTGGCTGCATGTGCTGCCGCAACTGGCGCGCGGGCGTCGGGTCGTGGTCTTCGATCATCGCGGGGTGGGGCGCAGCACGCTGGGGGAGCCGGGAGGACTCAGCGTGCGGACCCTGGCTCAGGACGCGCTCGCCGTGATGACGGATGCCGGTCTGGAGCACGCGGATGTCTACGGCCATTCGATGGGCGGGCGCATCGGCCAGCGGCTGGCGATCGACGCGCCCGAGCGCGTGCGTCGGCTGATCCTGGCCAGCACCACCGGGGGCGATCGTCGGGACGGTCCGCGCGGACCGGGCATCGACGCCGCCCTGGCCTCCGGAGACCGTGCGACGCTGACCCCGCTGTTCTTCACCGACGGCTTCGCCGCTCAGCATCCGGACGTGGTCGAGGACTTCTTCGCCCGCGACGCCTCTCTCACCGCTCGCCGCCTGCACTTCCAGGCCAGCCGCAGCCACGACGCCTGGGCCGACCTGCCCCGGATCACGGCGCCCGCACTGGTGCTGCACGGCGACGACGACCGGGTGACGCGCCCTGACAGTGCCCGCCGCCTCGCCGAGCTCATTTCGGGCTCCCGATTGCGGATCCTGGAGGGCCAGCGGCACTGCCCACACCTGGAGTCGACGGAGGCGATGGACGCTGTGGGGGAGTTCCTGACGGCTGACTGATCGCCGGTGCCGTCCGATGCGCCGGCTCAGGCGCCGACGGCGCGGCCGTGCTTGCGGGCATAGGCGCGGGCGGCCCTGACCCGATCGCCGCAGCGAGTGGAGCACCAGTGCCTACGGGCGTGCGTGCGCAGGTAGAGGCGATCGCACGGCGTCGCATCGCACCGGTCGATCTGCTCACGGGCCTCCCCCGTCAGCAGGGCGACGGCGTCCTCCGCGATGCGCGCCATGGCGAACTCGACCTGCCGGGTGACCGGGTGCTCGAGGGCCCGGTGGTAGCCCCGGCCCGGATCGTGGCCCAGCGTCGCCGCGGCGGGGGCCGCCGTGAGCGCGGAGTTCACTGCGCGCAGTGCCCGGGCCGATGGCGCGCGTCCCTCCGCCTGGGCGACGAGCAGCTCCCGCAGCTCGGCCCGCAGGCCCGTCAGCTGGTGCTGGCAGTAGGAGAGCAGGGCGGTGTCGGCCGGGACCAGCTCCCGCTGCCGCAGCCACGCGGTGGCCGCCTCGGGGGAGTCGAGCTCGTCGGCCACCTGGTCGCCGGGCAGGGTCACCCGGCTGTCGGCGAGGGCGAGAGCGATGTGGTCCGCCGCGCCGGGGGCGGGGGGCAGGGGGATCGGCGACATGGATATCACGGTATCAGGAGAAATTTTCCGTGAGCCGAATGCTACGGTGTCATCACGCTGAAGCACCTCGTATGCCGTGAGAAAGCAGGAGACCCATGGAGATCCCCGCCCCGTCCGGAGCCGCGCCGTTCACGCTGTCGGTGCATGACAACGCCTACACCGGGGTCGGGCTCTCGGCTCGGGAGTCCTTCGCCGAGATCGTGGCGCTGGCGGAGCTGGCCGACCGGAAGGGCTTCGAGCGCTTCTGGATGTCGGAGCACCACGGGATGCCGGGGGCGGCGGCCGGCTCGCCGCAGCTGATGCTGGCCCGACTCACGGCCGTGACCTCGCGCATCCGGCTGGGAGCCGGCGGCGTCATGCTGCCCAACCACGCCCCGCTGGTCATCGCGGAGCAGTTCGGGATGCTCGAGTCCCTGGCTCCCGGCCGGATCGACCTCGGCCTCGGTCGGGCCCCGGGGACCGACCACGCCACGGCTGCGGCGCTGCGACGCCATCATGAGGCGAACGACGGCTTCCCGCAGCAGGTCGCCGAGCTCGTGGGGTTCCTGGAGGACGACTTCCCGCAGGGCCACCCGTATCGGCAGGTGCATGCCGTCCCCGGCCCGTGGCAGGCCGAGCAGAACCGGGTCCCCGGCACGTCTGCGGCACCGCAGGTGTGGATCCTGGGGTCGTCGCCCTACTCGGCCCGGCTGGCCGCGCAGCTGGGCCGCCCGTACGCGTTCGCCCTCCAGTTCGGTAAGGCCGATGTGGACGCCGCCTTCGAGCTGTACCGGAAGAGCTTCCAGCCCTCGGAGCACCTCGGCGCCCCCCGCACCATGGTCAGCGTGGGCGTCCTGGCGCACGAGGACGCCGACGAGGCGCGGCGGCAGTCCGCGACGTCGGCGATGGCCATGCTGCGCATGTTCAAGAGGGAGCCGTTCGCGCTGCTGCCCCCGGATGAGGTGGCGGCCTATCCCGCCACGCTCGAGGAGCAGATGATCCTGGAGACCTACACCGACAACAGCCTGCACGGGACCGTCGAGACCGTGGCGGACGGCCTCGAGCGACTGCACGAGCGCACGCAGGCCGACGAGATCATGATGGTCGTCGGCGCGCACTCCCGGGAGATCTCACGGCGCACCGTCGAGCTGCTGGCGGATCACTACGGCCTCTCGTCGTCCTGAGCCGGCAGCTCCCGGACGGCCTTGGCGGGGCTGCCCACGGCGATGACGTTCGCGGGCAGGTCCTTGGTCACCACGGAGCCGGCGCCCACGACGGTGTTGTCGCCGATCGTCACGCCGGGGCAGACGATGACGCCTCCTCCCAGCCAGACGTTGTCGCCCAGGGTGATCGGCTCCGCGGCCTCGACCTTGTCCCGGCGGGGACCGGGCTCCACCGGATGCGTGGGCGTGAGCAGCTGCACGTTGGGCCCCAGCTGGCAGTCCTCGCCGATCGTGATGGGCGCGACGTCCAGGGCCGTCAGGCCGATGTTCACGAAGCTGCGGGCGCCGATGCTGATCCGCCAGCCGTAGTCGACGAACAGCGGGGGGCGCACATCCGCGCCGTCGCCGAGCCCGCCGAGCAGCTCCTCGAGCACGCCCCGGGCGCCCGGGTCATCTGCCACGACAGCGCGGTGGTACTGATCGGCCAGGCGCGCGGCCCGCTTCGAGTGCTCGGCGAACTCGGGGCCCTCGGCGATGTAGGGATCCCCGTCGAGCATGCGCTGCCAGTGGGTGCGGTCGTCTCCGGCGAAGTGATCCTGGGTCATCCTCCGAGGCTACGCGCTCACCGGGCGGATCACACGGTGTTCCCGTGCTCCTGCCGTGCCGTCATGACGGCGGGGAGGCCCGCCTCGATCGTGGCCGAGACGGGCCGCGGCATCGCCGACGCCTCCCTGGGAGCCGAGGCCTCAGGCCGATGACGGCTCCGGATCGGCGCGCGGCCGGCCCTGGCCCAGGGTGGTGCCCATGCTGGCCATCACCACGAGGGCGACCGCGGTGATGCTCATGAGCCCGGCGCCCTGACCCAGCAGGATCCAGCCCACGACCGCCGCGATCGCCGGCTCGAGGCTCAGCAGGACGGAGAAGACGCTGCTGGGCAGGCGCCGCAGGGCTGCGATCTCCAGGGAGTAGGGGATGACCGAGGACAGCAGGGCCGCGATGACCGCGAAGACCAGCAGCATCGGGTCCGCCGGCGCCTGCACTGCTCCTGGGGCGCCGAAGGGCAGGACGACGATCGCCGCGATGACCATGGCACCGGACAGCCCGCCGAGGCCCGGGACCCGCTTCCCGGTCTCGGCGCTGGCCAGGACGTAGCAGGCCCAGAAGGCGCCGGCGATCAGCGCGAAGAGCGCCCCGAGCGGATCCAGGGAAGCGGCCGTCGTCGCGGATTCGACGCCCAGCAGGGTCATGCCGACCAGGGCGAGCCCGACCCACAGCAGATCGCGCGCTCGCCGGGAGAGGCAGGCCGCCAGGACGAGCGGCCCCAGGAACTCGATGGCCACGGCCGTGCCCAGGGGGATGCGCTGGATCGCCGCGTAGATGAATCCGTTCATCCCGGCCAGCGCCAGGCCCAGGGCCACGACCGAGCGCCATTGCGCTCGATCCCACGAGAGCATGCGCGGTCGCACCGCCAGCACCATGACGATCGCCGCGATCACGAGACGCGCAGCGGCGGCTCCCCACGACCCGAGGTCGTCGAAGAGCTGGGCGGCGGCGGCAGCGCCCACCTGCACGGACAGGCAGGCCACGAGCACCATGGCCACGCCCGCTCCGGAGGTGCGCGTGGTGTCGGCGGGGGTCACAGGGCAGCGCCCGGCAGGCGCAGCTGGTGGAAGACAGACATGGCTCCACCATGTCCCACACGGGGGGCGCCGGGCCATCAGGGCACGGGTGAGGGATGCCACGGTGCCTCGAGGCCGCCCGAGAGCATGAGGCGCACAATGGGGGCACCCCGGCAGCCCCCCCGCCCCCCCCGATCGGAGACCGCCATGACCCCGCCGACCGTCCTGATCGCCCCCGACAAGTTCAAGGGCAGCCTCACCGCCGCCGAGGTCGCGGATGCGCTCGCGGACGGGATCCTGGGAGCCCGGCCGGAGGCGGAGGTCCGGCGCCTGCCGCTGGCCGACGGGGGAGACGGCAGCGTCCATGCGGCGCTGGCCGCCGGGTTCCGGGCCGAGGAGGTCGGGGTCCCGGGGCCGCTCGGGGATCCGGCCGTCACCGCGATCGCGTGGGAGGCCGGGACAGCCGTGGTCGAGGCGGCCACGACGAGCGGCCTGCAGATGATCCCCGAGGCGCGCCGCGACGCCCTGTCGGCGAGCAGCCTCGGCTTCGGGCAGGCCGTCCGCGCGGCAGCCGACCAGGGGGCGCGCCGGATCGTGCTGGCCCTGGGCGGCAGTGCGAGCACCGACGGCGGCATGGGCCTGCTCACCGGTCTCGGATGGCGCTTCCTCGACGACGCCGGCGCCCAGGTGCCGCCCACAGGGGCCGGCCTGGCCCGGGTCTCCGCCGTGGACACCGCGGACGCGGCGGACCTGGCAGGGGTCGAGCTGATCGCGGCCGGCGACGTGCTCAATCCCCTGCTGGGGCAGCGCGGGGCCGCCGCGGTCTATGCACCGCAGAAGGGCGCTTCCGCGCAGGAGGTCAGGGAGCTCGAGGCCGGTCTCGCGCGGCTGGTCCGCGTCCTCGACGGGGTGCGTCCTGGGGCGGGCCAGCTGGCCGGGCAGCCCTCGGCCGGTGCGGCCGGCGGACTCGGGTTCGCCGCGATGCTGCTGGGGGCCCGGGTGGTCTCCGGTGCCGAGTTCTTCCTGGAGCTGCTGGACTTCGCATCGGCGTGCCGCCATGCCGATCTCGTGATCACGGGCGAGGGGCGGATCGACGAGCAGACCCTGCAGGGCAAGCTGCCGGCCGTCGTCGCCCGGCGTGCGGCCCCGGTCCGTGTCGAGGCCGTCGTGGGCCGCAGCGATCTGGCGTCGTCGGCGGCGCCGGACGCGGGCATCGCCCGGATCCGCAGCCTGAGCGAGCGCACGCCGAAGGACACCGCCGCCGACCCGCTGCTCACGGCCAGGCTGCTGCGGGAGGTGGGCCGCGAGGTCGCCGCCGAGCTGCCGATCCGCTGATGCAGCTCGCGATCAGCTGAGGGCGGAACGCTCCGAGTGGACGAGCGGGCGGCGGGAGGCGGACAGTAGGGCGCATGAGCATTCCCACTGTGAAAGAACTGGCCGATTCCGCACGCAGCACCCGCTGGGAGCTGTTGAATCGACCCAGCGGCTGGCCCACCCAGGACGACGTCCGCAAGGTGACCGTCGATCTGCCGGAGCTCTCCGACGGCGAGGTCCGCGTGGTCAACGAGGCGATCTCCGTGGACCCCTACATGCGCGGGCGCATGGACGAGGGGCCGTCCTACGTCCCGGCGTTCGAGCTCGGCGAGCCCATGGACGGAGCAGCCGTGGGCATCGTCGTCGCCTCCCGCTCGGATGACGTCCCGGAGGGCACTCGCGTGCTGCACGGGCAGGGCTGGCGCGACGTCGCGCAGCTGCCCGCCGAGCAGGTCCAGGCGCTTCCCGATCTGCGCGACCCCGACGGTCCGCTGGCCCCGTCGCGCTTCCTGGGCATCGCCGGGATGCCCGGCTTCACCGCGTGGCTGGGTCTGACCCGGATCGCGGCCATGCAGGAGGGCGACGTGGTCTTCGTCTCGGGCGCGGCGGGCACCGTCGGCTCGGCCGTCGGGCAGATCGCCCGGCTCAAGGGCGCCCCCCGAGTCATCGGGTCGGCCGGCGGCCAGGAGAAGAACCGGATCGTCACCGAGCGCTACGGCTTCGACGCATGCCTGGACTACAAGCAGGGCGATGTCATGGGCCAGCTCGGCGAGGCCGCCCCGGACGGCATCGATGTCTACTTCGACAATGTGGGCGGCGATCACCTGGAGGCGGCGATCCAGCACTTCAACGACGACGGCCGCGCCGCCCTGTGCGGAGCCATCAGCCAGTACAACGACGAGGAGCCGGCCCCGGGTCCCCGCAACATGGGGATGATGGTGACCAAGCGGCTCATGCTCCAGGGGTTCGTCCAGGGGTTCCACAGTGACGCCATGCCGGAGTTCCTGGAGGAGATGGGCGGCTGGCTGGCCGAGGGCCGGATCGTGGCGGACGAGACCGTCGAGGACGGCATCGATCAGGCCTTCGACTCGTTCCTGGGCATGATGCAGGGCCGCAACGTGGGCAAGATGGTGGTCCGCACGGCCGTCGCCGACTGAGGCGCGGCACCCGGCGGGGCCCGCCTCCCGCCGCCCCGCCCTCCGCGCCGACCGGCCGCTTCCCCACCCCATAGCCCGTGACCGGCCGCTTCCTCACCGTTTCCGCGTCGAAGCGGTGAGGAAGCGGCCGGTCGTGGAAGGAGAGGTGAATAAGCGGCCGGTCGCGGTGGGAGAGTGGTGGGAGGGGTGAGGAAGCGGCCGGTGACGGGCGAAGACGGCCGACGGCTCAGTCCTCCTTGTCCTTCGCCTTCTTCTTGAGCGAGGGCTTCCTCTCCGCCTGGGCCTCGACGTCTGCGGCGTGGTCCGGCACGGCCCGCTGGAGCTCGCGCGGCGGTCGCTGGTAGCCGGTCGACGGGGGTCGCTTGGGCAGCTCCAGCTTGGGGTGCTCGATGTGCTCCCACTGGATGGTGTTCAGCAGGTCGGCGATCATGTTGATCCGCGCCCGACGCTTGTCCTCGGCCTCGACGATGTTCCATCGGGCGTACGGCAGGTCGGTGTGCACGAGCATCTCGTCGCGGGCGCGGGAGTAGTCCTCCCAGCGGGTCAGCGATTCGAGGTCCATGGGGGAGAGCTTCCAGTGCCGCATGGGATCGGACAGCCGCGACTGGAAGCGCTTCTCCTGCTCCTTGCCGGAGACCGAGAACCAGTACTTGCGCAGGATGATCCCGTCCTCCACGAGCATCTGCTCGAAGATCGGGCACTGCCGCAGGAAGCGCTGGTGCTCATCGGGCGTGCAGAAGCCCATGACGCGCTCGACACCGGCCCGGTTGTACCAGGAGCGGTCGAAGATCACGATCTCGCCGGCGGCCGGCAGATGCTCGATGTAGCGCTGGAAGTACCACTGCGTCTTCTGCCGCTCGGTGGGCGCCGGCAGCGCCACGACCCGGGCGATGCGCGGGTTCAGGTACTCGGTGAGCCGCTTGATCGCCCCGCCCTTGCCGGCGGCATCGCGGCCCTCGAAGACCACGACCACGCGGTTGCCCGTGGACTTCACCCACTCCTGCATCTCCACGAGCTCGGCCTGCAGCCGCAGCAGCTCCGCCTCGTACAGGGACTTCTCCATGCGCTTCTTCTTCGCCATGGCATGACGATAGGCGGATGAGGCGCAGATCACCGCACCGGGGCGGGCAAGTTGCCGTGCGGGGGCCGGTCCGGCGGGCGGGTCACTCCGGGGAGACGTCGACGGGCGGGCCCATGGCCAGCAGGGCGACGTAGAGGACCACGACGACGGCGATCACGGCGAGGGCCGACAGCAGCGGGCGACGCAGCAGGGCGGCCAGCAGCTTCTCGAGCGGCCCCCTGGCATCGTCGTCAGCACCGGCCTCCGGGCCGGCGTCGCGCAGGCGCCAGCGGTGGGGGAGCAGGCCCCGGCGCAGGGCGCGTCGCTCCACCGGGATCGTGGCGTAGGGGATCACGGCGCTGAACAGCGCGAGCAGGCCGTCGCGGGCGGACCAGCGGGCGTCGATCCAGACCATGACGGCGGCCGCGCAGTAGCTCAGGAACACGAACCCGTGGATGCCGCCGCCCACGGAGACCGGCCAGTCGCCCAGGTGCAGCGCGTACTTGCCGATCATGCCCAGGATCAGCAGCGTCCACGTCACGGCCTCGGCGAAGGCCAGGGTCCGGAAGAGGCGGTGCGGGGTGATGGGGTCGTCGGTGCGGCCCTCGGGGGCGGCGGGGTGCGGAGCTGTCGTCATGCGGCCCATTCCATCGCACTCGGCATGACGGCACCTCAACGCGGCGATCCGCGGAGGCCGGATCGGCGCCGTCGTCCTGAACCGCCGGGCGAGGCTGTGCCAGACTTGCGCTCATGACCCAGACCCGTCCGGATACGGACCAGCAGCCCATCGACCTGGCCACCGACCTGCTCCAGACGGTGGACCAGGTCACCAAGGAGGCGCAGAACGTCGGCTACCGGATCGAGCAGGGCTTCACGCACTTCCGGCAGCGCAGCGCCCAGCGCCGCGGCGACCTGCCGGTCATGGTGGCCTTCGACTGCTACGGCTCGACCGATCACGTCCGCATCCTGGGCCGGGCCCTGTTCAAGACGCACGGGCCCGAGGCCCCCACCGACGAGGACGCGTCCTCGATCCGGGGCTGGCGCTCCTTCACCTCGATCCCGATCTCCTTCGCCCACGTGGACGTCGAGATCGACGGCGTGGCCTTCCGCCTGGTCGCCGACAAGGGCGGAGTGATCGATGCCGATCTCTCGATCAGCCTGGAGCCGGGAGTGCACACGGCCTACCTGCGCACGGAGGGCTCGGAGTGGGCGAGCTCGCGCATCTGGGTGGTCGATGATGCCCAGGGCATCGGGATCCTCTCCGACGTGGACGACACCGTCATGGTGACCTCCCTGCCGCGGCCCATGCTCGCGGCCTGGAACTCGTTCGTGCTCAACGAGCACGCCCGCGACGCGACCCCCGGCATGCCCGTGCTGATGGAGCGGCTGCGACGACGGCACCGCGGCGCGCCCTTCATCTACCTCTCCACCGGTGCCTGGAACGTCGCTCCCACGCTGCGCCGGTTCCTGGGCCGCAATGCGTACCCGCCCGGAACGCTCCTGCTCACCGACTGGGGTCCCACGACGGATCGCTGGTTCCGCTCGGGACCGCGGCACAAGGTCGAGAACCTCGAGGAGCTCGCCCGCGAGTTCCCGCGGATGAAGTGGATCCTGATCGGCGACGACGGCCAGCACGATCCCGAGATCTACAGCGGCTTCGCGCAGCGCTATCCGCAGAACGTCGCGGCGGTCGTGATCCGCACCCTGTCGCCGACCGAGGCCGTGCTGGCCTCGGGCCGCCTGCTCACGCCGGACGGGCCCGAGCTGCCGGAGGGCATCCCGCTGATCCGCGCCAACGACGGCGCGTCCATCTCCGAGCAGCTCGCGGAGGCCGGCCTGCTCTGAGGCCTGTTCCGGGGTGCGGAGCCCTTGTGCTGTCGTCGCGCGCGTCTAGGTTGGGGACATGAGCAACCGAGCCCCGGCCGCGCCCCTTCCGACTGCCCCGTCGTTCCGACGCAAGGCGGCGTCCTTGTCCGATGTCGAAGGCCTCGACGAGACCGCGGCCCGCGGCATCGACCGTGCGGTCGAGCGCGCGCAGGACGCGTTCCGGGCCCCGGTCGACCTCGACACGCGCCTGGACCGGCTCGATCGGCTGGAGCGAGCGCTGCAGCGCCATCGCGAGCCGCTGCAGGCCGCTCTCGCACAGGACCTCGGCAAGTCGGCCACGGAGGCCGAGGTCACCGAGATCGGCGTGAGCCTCACGGAGCTGCGCCACGTCCGCAGGAACGTGGGCCGGTGGATGGCACCGCGATCGGTCGGCTCGGCCGCGGTCCTGGCCCCTTCGACGGCCTGGGTCGAGCCGCAGCCCCTGGGCACCGCGCTGATCATCGCCCCGTGGAACTACCCGGTGCAGCTGGTCTTCAGCCCTCTGGTGGGTGCTCTGGCCGCCGGGTGCACCGCCGTGGTGAAGCCCTCCGAGGTCACTCCCCATGTGGCCCAGGCGCTGGCCGATGCCCTCCAGGAGCTCTCCGACTGCGTCTCGGTGGTCCTCGGCGCGATCCCGGAGACCACCCGACTGCTCCAGCACCGCTTCGACCACATCTTCTTCACGGGCAACTCGACGGTCGGCCGCGTGGTGATGCGCGCGGCCGCCGAGCACCTGACGCCGGTCACCCTGGAGCTGGGCGGCAAGTCCCCGGTGTGGATCGACGACACCGTCGACCTGCCCGCCGCGGCCCGCCGGCTGGCGTGGGCCAAGCTGGTCAACGCGGGGCAGACCTGCGTGGCTCCCGACTACGTCATGGGCCCCTCCGCCGTGCTGGCGCAGCTCGAGCAGCTGCTGCCGGAGGCCGTGCGCTCCTTCTACGGCACCGATCCTCAGCGCTCGGAGTCCTACGGGCGGATCGTGACGCCGCGCCACCTCTCCCGGCTGACGGAGCTGCTCGAGCGCATCCCTGCGGAGGACATCGTCGCGGGCGGGCGGCACGACGCCGATGACCGCTACCTGGAGCCCACGATCATTCGCAGCGCCTCCGACGGCCCCGCCATGGAGGAGGAGATCTTCGGGCCCATCCTGCCGCTGGTGGCCGTGGAGGATCACCGCGAGGCGGCGCGCTTCGTGGCCGACGGGGAGAAGCCCCTGGCGCTGTACGTGTTCAGCGAGCGGGAGGAGGTCCGGGAGGGCTTCCGCGGGATGACGTCCTCGGGCGGCATGACCTTCGAGGCACCCATGGTCCATCTCATCCACCCGCAGCTGCCCTTCGGAGGTGTGGGCGACTCGGGCACCGGCAGCTACCACGGGCAGGCCAGCTTCGAGACCTTCAGCCATCTGCGCTCGGTGCTGGACAAGCCGCTGAGCCCCGAGACGCTGCAGGTCACGTTCCCGCCGTACACGGGGGTGCGGGCCCGGGCCGCGCAGGCCCTCATGGCGGCTCCCACTCCGGGGGAGCTGGTGCACCGAGCGCGCAGGCGCCTGCGCCGCGACTGAGTGGCCGCGGATCGGAACGGGGCAGGCGCCGCGCCGCTGTCCGGCGCCGATGTCCGCGGTGCTGCCGCAGATCGAGGGCCGCGCTGAGCGACGACGCCGGATGACGTGACGACACGCGGTCCCCGGGACGTCTCGTGATGTTTCTGCGGCGTGCACAGGCGTGGACCCGGAGATCTCCGTCATGTGGATGACCATGCCCCGCAGCGGCCCGGCCCGCATGTTCGCGCGGGGGCCGCGCCTTCGGTGCGGACAGTCGTCTGTGGACATCCTGAGGACAAGCCCGCCTCGACGGGCGCGACGGTGAGACACAGCATCTTGGGCCTCTCGATGGACCCCGGCACAAGATGTAGTATCTGTACCCAGCGCAGGAGAGAGAGCGGCCCGCATCCGGCAGACCGTTCGGAGCCACCGATCAGCGGTCCTGCACCCGGATCCCTGCCAGCGGATGGCACGACCGCACCGTCGTCGTGATCGCGTCCGCGCTCGGCCCGGAAGCAGCTCTTCCAGCACCCTCCGATCCAGCCCCCATGAACAGGAAGGGATCACCGACATGTCAGTGACCGTCTACAGCAAGCCCTCCTGCGTCCAGTGCAACGCGACCTATCGCGCGCTCACCAAGAAGGGCATCGACTACGACGTCGTCGATGTCACCGAGGACCAGGCCGCCTACGACCACGTCGTGAGCCTGGGCTACCAGCAGGTCCCGGTCGTGGAGGCCGGCGATGACCACTGGTCGGGCTACCGCCCCGACATGATCTCCCAGCTCGCGGTGCGCGCCTCCGCCTGAGGCCCGGCCTCGACCACGACGGTCGGGTCCCGCCGGGGATCCCCGAGAGGGCGATCCGGGCGGCGGCCCGGCCGTCGCACTGCACGCACATCCCGCATCCCGGTCCGGCAGGACCACCCGTCGCACGCCTTCTCGGAGGTGACCACCATGTCCGCTCTCGTCGCCGAGCTGCGCCGGACGGCCGCCGCCCGGGCCCAGCACACGGCCGAGGCCGCCGATCGCGGCGAGCAGGCCGCTGCCCCCGGAGCGGACGACCCGCTGGTCGTCTACTTCTCCTCGATCTCCGGCAACACCCACCGGTTCGTGCAGAAGCTGCGTGCCCGCACACTGCGCCTGCCGCTGCGCACCGCGGAGGAGATGCCCGCGGTCCGCGAGCCCTACGTGCTGGCCGTGCCCACCTACGGCCGCCCCGGCGGGGCGGGGGCGGTGCCGCCGCAGGTCGTCAAGTTCCTCAACATCGAGGAGAACCGGCGCGGGCTGCGGGGGGTCCTGGGCGCCGGCAACACCAACTTCGGCGAGAGCTACTGCCTCGCCGCCCAGAAGATCGCCGTCAAGTGCGATGTCCCGCTGCTCCACCGCTTCGAGCTGATGGGCACCGACCAGGACGTCGCCGATGTCAACGAAGGACTGATGAAGCTGTGGCAGTGACCACCCACACCACCCACGCCGGGGTCGCCGGCCTGGGCCACGAGGATCCGAAGACCCCCGAGAAGTTCCGCGGCATGGGCTATCACGAGCTCAACGCCGTGCTGAACCTGTACGACGCCGACGGCCGCATCCAGTTCGACGCCGACCGCCAGGCCGTGCGCCAGTACTTCCTGCAGCACGTCAACGAGAACACCGTCTTCTTCCACGACCTCAAGGAGAAGCTCGACTACCTGGTGGACCACCAGTACTACGAGCCCGAGGTCCTGGAGAAGTACGACTTCGAGTTCGTGAAGAAGCTGTCCAAGATCGCCTACGGGAAGAAGTTCCGCTTCAAGACGTTCCTGGGCGCGTTCAAGTTCTACACGTCGTACACGCTCAAGACGTTCGACGGCCGCCGCTACCTCGAGCGCTTCGAGGACCGCGTGGTCATGGTCTCGCTGTACCTGGCCGACGGCGATCGCGAGCTGGCCGAGCATCTGGTCGAGGAGATCATCTCGGGCCGCTTCCAGCCGGCCACGCCCACGTTCCTCAACGCGGGCAAGAAGCAGCGCGGCGAGATGGTCTCGTGCTTCCTGCTGCGCATCGAGGACAACATGGAGTCGATCGGCCGCTCGATCAACTCCGCCCTGCAGCTGTCCAAGCGCGGCGGCGGCGTGGCGTTCGCTCTGACCAACATCCGCGAGGCGGGCGCGCCGATCAAGAAGATCGAGAACCAGTCCTCGGGCATCATCCCCGTGATGAAGCTGCTGGAGGACTCGTTCTCCTACGCCAACCAGCTCGGCGCTCGCCAGGGCGCCGGCGCGGTGTACCTGCACGCCCACCACCCGGACATCTACCGGTTCCTGGACACCAAGCGCGAGAACGCGGACGAGAAGATCCGCATCAAGACGCTGTCGCTGGGCGTCGTCATCCCGGACATCACGTTCGAGCTGGCCAAGAAGAACCAGGACATGTACCTGTTCTCGCCCTACGACGTCGAGCGCATCTACGGCGTGCCGTTCTCGGACGTGAACGTCTCGGAGAAGTACCACGAGATGGTCGACGACGCCCGGATCACCAAGACCAAGATCAGGGCGCGCGAGTTCTTCCAGACCCTGGCCGAGGTGCAGTTCGAGTCCGGCTACCCGTACGTGATGTTCGAGGACACGGTGAACCGGGCCAACCCCATCGAGGGCAAGGTCATCATGTCCAACCTGTGCTCCGAGATCCTCCAGGTCTCCGAGCCCTCGACGTACCACGACGACCTCACCTACGAGACCGTGGGCAAGGACATCTCGTGCAACCTGGGCTCGCTGAACATCGCGCTGACTATGGACTCCCCGGACTTCGGGCAGACCATCGAGACCGCCATCCGCGGGCTCACGGCGGTCTCCGAGATGTCCGAGATCGACTCGGTGCCCTCGATCCGCCGCGGCAACGACATGTCCCACGCCGTCGGGCTGGGCCAGATGAACCTGCACGGCTACCTGGGCCGCGAGCACATCCACTACGGCTCGGAGGAGGGCGTGGACTTCACGAACATCTACTTCTACACCGTGACCTATCACGCCGTGCGCGCCTCGATGCTGCTGGCGAAGGAGCGCGGCGAGACGTTCGTGAACTTCGAGAACTCGGACTACGCCAGCGGCTCGTACTTCGACAAGTACACGGAGAAGGAGTGGGCGCCGGCCACGCAGCGCGTCCGCGAGCTGTTCGAGGCCTCGGAGATCCACATCCCCACCCAGGACGACTGGCGCGAGCTCAAGTCGCAGGTGGCCGAGCACGGCATGTTCAACCAGAACCTGCAGGCGGTTCCGCCGACGGGCTCGATCTCGTACATCAACGACTCGACGTCGTCGATCCACCCGATCGCCGCGCCGATCGAGATCCGCAAGGAGGGCAAGCTGGGCCGCGTCTACTACCCGGCGCCCCACATGGATCAGGACAACCTGGAGTACTTCCAGGACGCGTACGAGATCGGCTACGAGAAGATCATCGACACCTACGCCGCCGCCTCGCAGCACGTGGACCAGGGGCTGTCGCTGACGCTGTTCTTCAAGGACACCGCCACGACGCGCGACGTCAACAAGGCGCAGATCTACGCCTGGCGCAAGGGCATCAAGACGATGTACTACTCGCGCATCCGCCAGCTCGCGCTCGAGGGCACGGAGATCGAGGGCTGCGTCTCCTGCATGCTGTGATCCGCCGCTCCGGCCCCGCACTGCGCATCGACGAGAACCGAACAGGAGACTGACACCGAGATGATGAGCGAGAAGGTGGAGCTCACCCGCCACCACGCCAAGGCCATCAACTGGAACCGCGTCCAGGACCCCAAGGACGACGAGGTCTGGGACCGGCTCACCGCCAATTTCTGGCTGCCCGAGAAGGTGCCGCTGTCCAACGACGTCCAGTCGTGGAACACGCTCACCGCTGAGGAGCAGGACCTCACCATGAAGGTCTTCACGGGCCTGACGCTGCTGGACACGATCCAGGGCACCGTGGGCGCCGTGTCGCTGCTGCCGGACGCCGTGACGCTGCACGAGGAGGCCGTCTACACGAACATCGCGTTCATGGAGTCGGTGCACGCCAAGTCGTACTCGTCGATCTTCTCGACGCTGGCCTCGACCAGGATGATCGACGACGCCTTCCGGTGGTCGGACGAGAACGAGCACCTCCAGCGCAAGGCCGACATCGTGCTGGACCGCTACGTGGGCGACGACCCGCTGAAGAAGAAGATCGCCTCCACGCTGCTGGAGTCCTTCCTCTTCTACTCGGGCTTCTACCTGCCCATGCACTTCTCCTCGCACGCCAAGCTGACGAACACGGCGGATCTGATCCGCCTGATCATCCGCGACGAGGCCGTGCACGGGTACTACATCGGCTACAAGTACCAGCGCGGCCTGGAGAGCGAGTCCCCGCAGCGGCAGGCCGAGCTCAAGGAGTACACCTACGACCTGCTCGACGAGCTCTACGAGAACGAGGTCGCCTACACCGAGTCGCTCTACGACACGGTGGGGTGGACCGAGGAGGTCAAGAAGTTCCTGCACTACAACGCGAACAAGGCGCTGAACAACCTCGGCTACGAGGCGCTGTTCCCCAAGGAGATGACCGATGTCTCCCCGGCGATCCTGTCCGCGCTGTCGCCGAACGCCGATGAGAACCACGACTTCTTCTCCGGCTCCGGCTCCTCCTACGTGATCGGCAAGGCCGTGAACACGGAGGACGAGGACTGGGACTTCTGAGCCGCTGAGCCGTCCCGGCACTCCGGCCGAGCAGACGAGGGCCCCGACCTGCCGCGCGCAGGTCGGGGCCCTCGACGTCCCGCGATTCAGCCGCCCAGGAGCTTCGCGGCCGCCGCGGCGGCGGCGCGTCCCGCGCGGGTCGCCCCGATCGTCGAGGCGGAGGCGCCGTAGCCCACCAGGAACAGCCCCGGTGCGCGCTCCACGGTGACCCCGTCGGCGCCCATGGTGATCCCGCCGCCGGGCTCGCGCAGCTGCAGGGGCTGCAGATGATCCAGGGCCGCCCGGAATCCCGTGGCCCACAGCACCGCGTCCACGGGCGTCTCCCACGCGGCCTCAGAGGACTCGTGGGGCACGGAGCGGCCGGGCAGCGTCCGCGCGGGCGAGGCGGGCAGCTCCGCCAGGACACGATCGGCGGCCTCGCTCTGGCCGGGCAGCTGCGTGCCGTCGGGCCCCGGGCCGTCGAGCACGGCCCCGTCGGTGGTGAGCCGCAGCAGCCGCCCCCGGGAGAGCAGGGTCCCGGCGGCGATGCCGTTGCGGTACTGCTCGGTGACCGGCAGCCCCGTGGCCGCCACGACGGACAGCGGCGGCAGTCCCGTCGTCGTGCGGGCCGAGACGGAGGTCTCCACATCGGTGCCCCAGGAGGCATCGAAGAAGCGATCGGTCCAGTCCGGGGCCCGACGGGTGCTCCACACGGTCTGCGCGCCGGCGTCCTCGAGCTGCAGGAGGAACTGCAGCGCCGACGTCCCGCCGCCGACCACGAGCACGCGCTGCCCGGCGAAGTCCTCGGCGGCGGCGAAGTCGCGGGTGTGCAGCTGGCGGCCGGCGAAATCGCCCATGCCGGGATAGCTGGGCCAGTGCGGGCGGTTCCACGTCCCGGTGGCGCTGATCACCGCACGGGTGCGGCGCACGGAGCCGTCGGCGGCGGTGACGCGGAACAGGCCGTCGTCGTCCCGCTCGACCGCCGAGACCGGTGCGGGGCGCACGACGGGCAGGCCCAGCTCCTGCTCGTAGGCACCGTAGTAGCGGGCGACCACGCGGCTGGCCGGCTCGGCCGGATCCGGCGTGCCCAGCGGGAAGCCGGGCAGGTCGTGGATGCCGTGGGCGGCGTCGAAGGTCAGCGAGTCCCAGCGATGCCGCCAGGCGCCGCCGGGGCCGTCGTTGCCGTCGAGCACCACGACGTCGCGCCAGGGCTCCAGGCCCTTGCGCAGCAGTCGGCCCGCGGCGCTCAGCCCGGCCTGCCCGGCGCCGATCACCACGACATCCAGCGGTTCGCCCTCGGTCGACCCGGATTCACGTGACGTATCCACAAAAAGGAGAGCGCGGTCGAGCGGCCGGCTATTCCCGACATCGCGCAGGGCCGGGGAGGGGTCAGATCGCCGTGATGCTCACGGCCGGCTCGTCGGCGACGGCGCCGGTCCTCCGGTTCGTGCCTCCCGGGGTGCCATGACAGCAGCCGGAGCCGTCCGTCCAGGCCAGGAAGGCGGCGAACGCGAAGACCGGTGTGCCGTACGCGGCGGCCTTTCGGGCTTTGCCGGACTGTGTTCCGAGCTCGGCGACCACCAGGGCATCGCAGCGGGTCCTGGTCACGGTCGCGACCGGGGCCAGCCCGTGGGAGGCGGCCAGCACCTCGACCTCGTGCCGGGACAGCTGGCGCCCGCCCTCGTCTCGGGTGGTCCCCGTGAAGCAGACCCGGGCTCCCGGGACCAGGACCTCGGGCAGCTCCGGAGCAGCGGGGCCGTCGGGGTCCTCCAGGATGCGTCGGTCGAGCTGCGATTCGACCGCGCGGACCACGGCGCGCGCCCCCGGGCTGAGCCCACCGCGCCGCACGGCCGCACGCAGCGCTTCGGCCAGGGCGTCAGCGCGCTCGGGCCACGGCACGGCCGCCCCCGGGACATGGATCCGGAACGCATGCTCGGAGGAGCCCGTGCGCGGCAGGAGATAGCCGGGGCGGTCGTCGACGGCGGGGAAGGCCTCGAGGCCCGTGATCCCGCGGCGGGCGGCGATATCGCGCGCCGCCAGCGCCCGCTCCAGGGCGCTCGGCGCGCCGAGGCGGAGGCGGTCCGCCGGCGTGAGCGTGCCGTCGTCGAGCTCGCGGCCCAGCGGCATGCGCGCCACGTGGCCGTTGCGCTTGAGCTCGACGTCGATGCGGCTGAGCGTCCGGTCGATGTCCAGGCCCACGGGGGTGCGCCCCTGGAGCAGCGGGGCCAGGGCGGCCCAGGCCTGCTCGAGCAGGGGCGCGAGCTCCACGTCGGCGGCGCCGATCCCGTGGTCGGCGCGCGCCGAGCCCAGGTCCCGCGTGGGATTGATCAGCGACGACGCCTGCCGGCCGTCATCGGCCACCGCAGCGATCTCGATCGGGCGGGGCTTCCAGCGGGTGCCCTCGTCGCCCACCCAGCAGATGCCGAGCCAGACCTGCCCGCCGGTCGTCGAATGACCCGTCCGGGAGCGCAGGAAGCGCCGCACGCGCTGATCGACGCGCAGGTCCTTGGGCAGCACGTCGCGGGTGAGCACCAGTCCGTCGAGCGAGCGGCAGCGGCTCAGGGCCACGTAGAGCTGGCCGTCGGCGAAGGTCCCGCCGCTGAGATCCACGATCACCCGATCCAGGGTCTGGCCCTGGCTCTTGTGGATCGTGATCGCCCACGCGAGCCGGAACGGCAGCTGGGCGAACGTGCCCACGACCTCGTGGGTCAGCCGCCCGCCGGCCGCCGACGGGCGCGTCACCTCCCACACATGCCGCTCGACCGCGGCCCGGGTCCCGTCGGGCAGCTCGACGACCACGCACGGCTCACCGTCCTCGTCGAAGAGCGTGTCCGTGATCCTGGCCAGGGTGCCGTTGGCCCAGCGATCGGCGGGATCATTGGTCAGGAGCATGATCTGCGCTCCCGCCTTGTAGGCCAGGACCTCGTCGGCGGGTCGCTCCATCCCGTCGAGGTCCCCGGTGACCCGAGCCGTCGAGAAGGCGAGCGGCGCCTCCAGCCGCTCGAGCATCCGACGGTTGCGCGCTCCCGCGACGCGGTTGGTCGTGGCCAGCGTCAGCCAGAGCTCCTCCGGCGGCGGGTCGAAGTCCGGATCGGTGCGCCGATTGAGCTCGGAACGGGCGTCCTCGAGCAGGTCGCCGTCGCGCACGGCATCGAGGATCTCGACCATCCGGGTGTCCTCGACCTGGCGGAAGACCGTGGTCAGCTCGACGACGGCGAACGACGAGGGCGCGTACTCGTGCGCGGAGAAGAAGAAGGGGGAGTCGTAGCAGCTCCGGAAGTGCTCGCGCTCGGCGTCGGCGACGACCGGGGGCAGCTGATGCAGGTCGCCCACGAGCACGAGCTGCACCCCGCCGAAGGGCGTCCCGGGCTTCGGCCCGAAGCGCTCGAGTGCCAGGGCCAGGCAGTCGAAGAGATCGGCGCGCACCATCGAGATCTCGTCGATCACCAGGGTGTCCAGGGAGGCGAGGGTCTTCATGAACCGGCCCGGTCGGTAGTCCCCGGAGCGGACCTGCTCCGGCGTGATGCCCGCGGGGAAGGAGAACAGCCGGTGCAGCGTCCACCCGCCCACGTTCAGGGCGGCGATCCCCGTGGGCGCCGCGACGACCGCCTGGCGGCTCGTGGACTCCAGGAAGCTGCGGATCAGCGTCGACTTGCCGGTGCCGGCCCGGCCGGTGAGGAGGACGGGCACACCGGCCTGCAGCTTCTCGAGCGCGTCCGAGAACTCGGCGGTCAGGGTCAGGGCCATGGCGTCGGGACCTCAGCGGGTGCTGTCACGCCACAGGACGCCGCGCACGATGCTCCACGCGATCCAGATCGGGATCAGGAGCACGGCGAGCAGCCACGCCAGCAGCAGCGGCCAGACCCAGGAGTCATCGGCCGGATCGACCGCGACCGACGCGAGGCCGACGACGAAGGGGACGACGAGCAGCAGCAGGATCGCCGTCAGCATGACGACGTGGAGGACCCACCAGCGAGGCCGCCGCTTCGGCCGGACGACCGCCGAGGAGCCGCCCCACGACGGCGCCGCGGCAGAGGCCCCGCCGACGGCGCGGTCCCTCGTCGTCGGCACGGTGTAGTGGCGCGCTCCGGGCAGCTGCTGCGGGGGAGGGGCGGGGCCTGTCGCGGTCGTTCATGGCGCGGCGCACGGCGATCGTCGCCGCTGCCCACGATCTGCTGCGGCGCCGTGTCGATGCGCGCGTCGACCCTCCGGGTCGAGGCGGCTCCCCGGGGTGGTCCGACGCGGGGAGCCGCCTGCGATCCGCTCGTCTCCGACGAGCGCGCTCTGTCATGCGGTGCGGAGGGATCCTCGGACATGGACCGGCAGTCTACTGATGCTTCGCGGGCCTCACTGGTACGAGACGAACCACGGGCGCGGCTCGATGTCGTAGGTCTCCTCGGGGGTCCAGGTGGGGGTGTCCTCGTCGTAGAAGTTCTTCCACGCCATGCCCATGCCCTCCGGCAGATCCTGCTTCAGCGTGTTCCAGGTGCCCATCTTCAGGTCGCGGGTGCCGTGCCCGTCGGCGTGCACGAGCATGGCGAGCTCGGGGCGATCCGCCGTGATGTTCTCGCGGTCGGGGAGCATGTCGGTGGAGAACTGGTGGAGCACGAACACCTTCTGCGGCAGGTCGTTCTCCCGGGTCAGCTGCGCCAGCCAGTCGGCGGTCTCGTTGACCTCGGCCGCGTCCACGGAGCCGACCTGCTCCATGTGCCGCTGATCGCCCTCGAGACGCCACTCGGAGTCCAGGGCCAGACCCACGTGCGGGCGCTTGAGCAGGTCCTCGTAGCGCTGGGCCTGGGTCAGGAAGTCCGTGGTGCCCGGCTGCAGGTCCAGCACGACGTACACGCCGGCCTCCTCGGCCGCATCCACCCATTCCTCGATCATCTCGGGCGGCAGCTCGTTCGAGTAGTTGCCATCGGGGCCGGGCTCGGAGGAGGCCACGGTGGTGATGATCTCGAATGCCGGGACGACCGGGACATCGGAATGCGGGTCGTACTCGGCGGCCAGCTCCTTCGTGCGCTCGATCGCCCCGTCCACGTCCTGCTCGCCCAGGATCCCCAGATCGGAGGTGCCGGGCGAGCCGTAGGCGGCGACCATCCGCCGTCCCGGGAAGGCC
Source organism: Kocuria palustris (assembly GCF_007666205.1). GTDB lineage: Bacteria > Actinomycetota > Actinomycetes > Actinomycetales > Micrococcaceae > Kocuria > Kocuria palustris_A. The sequence goes on along the minus strand of NZ_VDOR01000003.1, from coordinate 29,477 downwards.
ACCTGACCGCCTCCGGGCAGCTCCGCGACGGTCGTCGCGGTCTCCATGCGCGACGACAGCTCGTCGATCGAGCCGAACGACGAGCCGACGGCCAGCACGCCCTGGGAGAGATCGCCCTGGTCCTGCACGGCACGGGCGGCCTCGACGCTGTCGCCGTTCGTGCGGGGGTCCCCGTTCGGCATCTCCTGGACGCTCGTGCCGGCGGCCTGCGCATTGGCGCGGGCGGCCGGATCGGCCGGAGAGGGGTTCAGCGGGTCGATCAGCACCGAGACCTCGGCCGAGTCCTCGGGCGCCGAGCCGCTGGGCAGATCGCCGTAGGAGTCCGCGCTCGGATCCACCTCGACGACCTCCCGCTCGCCGGCCGCATCGCCCAGATCGGTGCCGGAGGCGGTCACGATCGTGTCCGGGGACAGCCGGTCGAGCTCCTCGACGACGTCGGGGCCCGTGCCGATCAGCATGGGCAGCCCGGCCTCGCCGGCCTCGTCGACGAGCTCCGGGGCGTCCTCCTCGGAGGCCACGATCACGGCATCGGTCGAGTCGAACAGCGCGGAGGTCATCTCGACCGAGGCGGCAGAGGCGTCGTCGCCGGAGATCACCGCGGAGTCGGGGGCCTCGGGGGCCGACTGGGCGGTGCCGCCGCCCCCTCCGCCTCCTCCGGAGCAGGCCGTCAGCCCCACGAGCAGCAGAGCCCCGGAGCCGGCGGTCACGCAGCGCGCCAGTCCGGGGCGGTCACGGCGGTCGAGCGGGGCAGTGCGGGGGCGGAGACGTGCCACGGAGAAGATCACCTCGGGGGAGTCGGGGGCGCACCTGCGGCTGCGGGGGTGCATTCGCACGTTATTTCATCCTCGGATCATCCGGCGGCGGCTTGCAGGAGGTTTCCGCTGCGGGGCGGACGACGGCCGCCCGGCCCTCGGAGCGAGGACCGGGCGGCGGGCGCATCGGGAAGGCCTGGCGGGCCGCCGGGATCAGACCGGCCGGTCGTCAGACGGAGGCCCGCTGCGTGGATGTCCCGCGCCCGGCGCGGCGCCCGTGCACCAGCAGGTAGTAGCCGAGGCAGACCAGGACGACGATCGCCGCCGCGAAGTACATCCCGCGGTAGCCCAGGGCCGGGGCCAGGGCGCCCAGGGTGACGGGGCCGACCGAGACGCCGACGTCCATGCACAGGAAGAACGTGGAGGTGGTCAGGCCCACGCGCTGCAGGGGAGCGGTCTTCACGGCCGCGGTCTGCGCGGCGGTGAGCACCGCGCCGAAGGAGCAGCCGAGCAGCACGCCGACCAGCAGCAGCATCCAGCCGGTCGTCGTCATCGCCAGCACGGACATGGCCACCGCGAACAGGAGGAACGCGGGCACGAGCACGGCGTTGTCGCCGCGGCGGTCCTGGAGGCGGCCCAGGAAGGGGCGGGTCACGATGATCGTGGCCGCGTAGATCAGGAAGAAGAAGCCGGCGGCGGCCGCCAGGTCCATCTCGAGGGCGAAGGCGTTGAGGAAGGCCAGCACGGTCGAGTACGCGGCGCCGGAGAAGATCATCACGGCCGAGACGGGCAGGGCCCGCGTCTCGATCATGGAGCTGAGCGTCCACTTCTTCGCGGCCGTGCGCTGGGCCTCGTCCATGGGGACCTCGGGGACGTCGAGGACCAGGACGATGAGCAGCGAGATCACGCACAGCGCGGTGAGCATCCAGAACACGGCGTCGTAGCCGACCGACTGGGACATGGCCACGCCCACGGCGGGGCCGATCGCGGTGGCCAGGGTCGTGGCCATGCCGAAGTACCCGGTGGCCTCGCCGCGGCGCTGATGCGGGATGACGGCCTGCACCGCGGCCGGGGCGATCGTCGTGACGACGCCGAACGCGGCGCCGTTGATCAGGCGCAGGAGCAGCAGACCCGACAGGCCGGTGTCCGGAACGTAGGCGGCGGAGACGACGGCCAGCAGCACGGAGCCGGCGACGAGCACGCGCTTGCGCCCGATGATCTCCATGTACTTGCCGGTGATCAGGCGGGCGATGATCGCGCCGACCGTGAAGGCCGTGGTCGTCAGACCGGCCTCGGTCTCGCCGGCGCGGAACTGCTCCATCGCGTAGACCGCGGCGATGGTGGTCAGCAGGTAGAACTGGATCGAGGCCAGGAACTGGATCAGCCACAGCAGCGTGAAGCGCCGGGAGAGGATCCTGGGAGCGGGGCTGGGGGCCGCAGCCGAGGCGGCAGAGGATGAATGGGGCATGGATGCTCACTTCGCGTGGGGCACGAAGCTGCGCGGCGCCCGGGCATGGGTCGGCCGCGGCCTGCGGCCGGGGACAAGGGGATGCAGGCATCATCCCACTGCGGATGGGGTGCAGGGCGCCGTCGGCGGGCATGATCCTTTTCACCCGCGGCGCTGCTCGACTTGACGGCCCGGCCCTGCTCTGAGCCGCCCCGAGTCTGCTCTGGGCCGGCAAGGCCCCGTCGGAGAGTCCCCGGGCCGATGCGCGCCGTCGCAGGCCGCCGGTAGCATGAGCAGGTCGCGCGGCCCCCGTACGGCCGCGTCCCCCGAACCGAAAGGCAGCATCCGCCCATGAGCGAGTCCGTGTCCCAGAACCCCTCCGCGCAGGATCCCTCCGCGCAGCGCAGCGCGGCCTCGGAGACCGCGCGGGCGCAGGCCGGAGGCGGGGTGAGCGTCGTCGTCGACGGCGAGCGGCGCGAGGTCGCGGCGGGGACCACCGCCGCCCAGCTGTACCGGGAGGACCGCGACGTCGTCGTCGCCCGCATCGACGGCGTCCTGCGCGATCTGGCCACCGAGCTGGCCGACGGCCAGAGCGTCGAGCGGGTCCTGATCTCGGATCCCGAGGGCCTGGAGGTCCTGCGGCACTCGACGGCCCACGTCATGGCCCAGGCCGTGCAGGAGCTCAAGCAGGAGGCCAAGCTCGGCATCGGCCCGTACATCGCGGACGGCTTCTACTTCGACTTCGACGTCGACGAGGCTTTCACGCCCGAGGACCTCAAGGCCCTCGAGAAGCGCATGCAGAAGATCGTGAACTCGACGCAGAGCTTCCGCCGCCGCAGCGTCACCCACGACGAGGCCGTGGCCGAGATGGCCGACGAGCCCTACAAGCTCGAGCTGATCGGCCTGGCCCATGGGCCCGGCTCCGGAGGGGAGGGCGTCGCCGGCACCGAGGGCGCCTCCCAGGAGGTCGGCGGCTCCGAGCTGACGATCTACGACAACGTCGACCGAAAGTCCGGCGAGACGGTCTGGAAGGACCTGTGCCGGGGCCCGCACCTGCCCGACACCAAGCTGATCGGCAACGGCTTCGCGCTCATGCGCTCGGCGGCCGCCTACTGGCGGGGCTCGGAGAAGAACAAGCAGCTCCAGCGCATCTACGGCACCGCGTGGCCCACCAAGGACGAGCTCAAGGCCTACAAGGACCGGCTGGCCGAGGCCGAGCGCCGCGACCACCGCCGCCTGGGCTCCGACCTGGACCTGTTCTCCTTCCCGGACGAGATCGGCTCCGGGCTGGCCGTGTTCCACCCCAAGGGCGGCATGATCCGCATGGAGATGGAGAACCTCTCGCGCGAGCAGCACGTGAAGTCCGGCTACTCCTTCGTGAACACGCCGCACATCACCAAGTCCACGCTCTACGAGATCTCCGGGCACCTGGGCTTCTACAAGGACGGCATGTTCCCGCCCATGCACATGGACGAGGAGGTCGACGACGCCGGCAACGTCACCAAGCAGGGTGCCGACTACTACCTCAAGCCCATGAACTGCCCCATGCACAACCTCGTCTACCGCCAGCGCGGGCGCTCCTACCGCGACCTGCCGCTGCGGCTGTTCGAGTTCGGCACCGTGTACCGCAACGAGAAGTCGGGCGTGATCCACGGCCTGACCCGGGCTCGCGGGTTCACCCAGGACGACGCCCACATCTACTGCACCCGCGAGCAGATGAAGGACGAGCTGTCCACCACGCTGGACTTCGTGCTCGATCTGCTCAAGGCCTACGGGCTGGACGACTTCTACCTCGAGCTGTCGACCCGCGATCCGGAGAAGTCCATCGGCGACGACGCCTCGTGGGAGGAGGCCACGGCCACCCTCGAGCAGGTCGCCACGGCCTCCGGGCTCGAGCTGGTCCCGGACCCCGAGGGCGCGGCCTTCTACGGGCCCAAGATCTCGGTGCAGGCCCGCGACGCCATCGGGCGGACGTGGCAGATGTCCACGATCCAGCTGGACTTCTTCATGCCCGAGCGCTTCGACCTGGAGTACGCGGCGGCCGACGGCTCGCGTCAGCGGCCCGTGATGATCCACCGCGCGCTGTTCGGCTCGATCGAGCGGTTCTTCGGCGTGCTGACCGAGCACTACGCCGGGGCGTTCCCGGCCTGGCTGTCGCCCGAGCAGGTGCGCGCCGTGCCGGTGGCCGAGGCCTTCGAGGACTACCTGGGCGATGTCGTCGACCAGCTGCGCACCGCCGGCGTGCGGGCCGAGCTGGACTCCTCGTCCGACCGGTTCCCCAAGAAGATCCGCACGGCCTCCAAGGACAAGGTCCCGTTCGTGCTCATCGCCGGCGGCGAGGACGCCGAGGCCGGGGCCGTCTCCTTCCGCTTCCGCGACGGCTCCCAGGAGAACGGCGTGCCGATCGCGGAGGCGGTCGCGCGGATCACCGCCCACGTGGACAACCGCGTCAACGACGACCCCGTGCCCTCGGCCGCCGCCGGTGACGAGACCGTCGGGGAGGCCCCCGGGGTGGACGTCGACGCCGAGGGCTCCCAGGGCGGGGCGTCATGACCACGGGGGAGCGGGACGCGCGCGTGGGCCAGCACCACTGGGTGCGCCAGGACGACTTCGAGATCCCCGGGGTCCCGGACTCGTTCCAGCGGCTGTGGACGCCGCATCGGCTGGCCTACGTGCGCGGCGAGGACACCTCGGTCGAGACGGTGCCCGGATGCCCGTTCTGCACGGGCCCGCAGCGCCGCGACGACGAGTCCCTGATCGTCTTCCGCGGCGAGCACTGCTTCGTGATCCTCAACCTGTTCCCCTACAACCCGGGGCACCTGCTGGTGTGCCCGTACCGCCACGTGGCCGATCTGACCGAGCTGAGCGACGACGAGATGGCCGAGCTCATGCGCCTGACCCGGGATGCGATCCGCGCGGTGCGCGAGGCCTCCCACCCGAACGCCTTCAACACCGGGCTGAACCTGGGCCAGGCCGCGGGCGGGTCCCTGTCGGATCATCTCCACATGCACGTGGTCCCGCGGTGGATCGGCGACTCCAACTTCCTGCCCGTGACCGCGCACACCAAGGCGATCATGGACACCCTGGCCGGGACCTGGACCGATGTCCGGGAGCACTGGCCGGATCCGGAGCCCGAGGCCCCGCAGGGCACCGAGCCCCCGGAGAGCTCCGAGAGGATCTGATCCGCACTGACCGAGCGCACCGCCCCCCAGCCCCGACCGACCGCGGCCCTGATCGCCACGCTGGCCCTCCTCTCGGCGGTCTCCCCGCTGGCCACCGACGTCTACCTGCCGTCGTTCCCGCAGATCACCGAGGATCTGGCCACGACCGCCTCGTCGGTCCAGCTGACCCTCACGACGTTCATGATCGGGCTGGGCCTGGGGCAGCTGATCCTCGGCCCGGTCTCCGACGCGGTCGGGCGGCGACGGCCCCTGCTGATCGGGACCGTCATCTGCCTGCTGGCCGGGATCGTGTGCGCACTCGCACCGAGCATCGAGGTGCTGATCGCGGCGCGGTTCGTGCAGGGGTTCAGCGGCGCGGCCGGCGTCGTGATCGCCCGCGCGATCATCACCGACGTCACCGAAGGCGCCCAGGGCGTGCGGCTGATGAACGTCATGATGATCATCGGCGGGATCATGCCGGTCATCGCCCCCACGGTCGGCGGGCTGATCCTCCAGGCGGCCGACTGGCGGGGCATCTTCTGGGTGATCAGCGCGATCGTGGCCGTGATGATCGCGGGCATCATCGGCGTGACGCCGGAGTCCCTTCCCCCGACGCGGCGCCAGCAGGGCGGGCTGCGGCGCACGGCCCGGAACGTCGGCCGGGTGCTGCGCCATCCCGTCTACGTCGCCGCTGTCATCGTCTCCGCGATGGCCTTCGCGACCCTGTTCGCCTACGTCTCCGCCTCGCCGTTCGTCATCCAGAGCATCCTGGGCCTGTCCACGCTGGCGTACTCGCTCCTGTTCGGTGTCAACGCCCTGGGCATGACGGCCGGCAGCGTGATCTCGATCCGGCTCGCCGGGCGCGTCGACGTCCGCCGCACGCTGGGGGCCGCCCTCATCGCCCTGACCGCCGCGGCGCTCGGACTGGTCGGCGTCGTGCTGGCCGGCGTCCCGACCGCGCCCACGCTCGTGCTGCTGTTCTGCGTGACCACGGCCATGGGCTTCATCCTGGGCAACGCCTCGGCCGTGGCCATGCAGGCCGTGCCCGAGACCAGCGGCACCGGCTCGGCGCTCATGGGCGCCCTGCAGTTCGGCGTGGGCGCGGCCGTCTCCCCGCTCGTCGGGCTGGCCGGGGAGTCCGACGCCCGGCCCATGGCCTTCACCATGGCCGTGTGCGCGGGCATCGCGCTGGCCGCCTTCGCGGTCATCGGCCGGCGATCCCCGGGAGGGCGGCGGCGATGACGACGGGGCGCGACGCCGTGGGAGCGCTCAAGGCCCTGAAGGCCGAGCTCGGGGACCGGCTCAGCACCGACCCCGATCGGCTCGAGGAGCAGCGCGAGGACCGCTCGGGCCACCGCAGCGCCGGTGCTCCGCTGGCCCTGGTGCGGGCCCGCAGCATCGAGGACGTGCAGACCGTCTGCCGCACGGCCTCGGCGCACGGCATCCCCGTCGTGACCCGCGGCGCGGGCACCGGTCTGGCCGGCGGCGCCTGCGCCGGGCCCGGAGAGATCGTGCTGTCCACGCAGGACATGGCGGAGGTGCTCGAGATCTCCCGGCAGAACCGCCTGGCCGTCGTGCAGCCGGGCATCCTCAACGGAGCGCTCAACGCTCGGCTGGCCGAGCACGGGCTGTGGTGGGCCCCGGACCCGGCCAGCCGGGACATCTCGACGGTGGGCGGCAACATCGCCATGAACGCCGGCGGGCTGCTGTGCGCCAAGTACGGCGTGACCCGCGAATCCGTGCTCGCGCTCAAGGTCGTGCTCGCCGACGGCCGGCTGATCAGCGTGGGCCACCGCACCGTCAAGGGGGTGAGCGGCTACGACCTCTGCGCGCTGATGATCGGCTCGGAGGGCACCCTGGGCGTGATCGTCGAGTGCACGCTGGCCCTGCGCCCTGCCGTGACCGGTCCGCGTCCCACCGTGGGCGCATCCTTCCCCTCCGTCGTGGCCGCGGCCGCCGCCGCATCGGCCGTCGTGGCCGAGGGGCTCACCGCCTCGCTGCTCGAGCTGATGGACGGGCCGACCGTCGAGTGCGTCGAGCAGCTGCGCGGGCAGCGGATCGGGGACCCGGGCTCGTCCTTCCTGCTCGCCCAGACCGACGGCCCCGACGGGGCGGAGGTCGCCGCCCGGATCGCGGCGATCCTCGAGCAGGCCGGCGGGACGGTCCGCCTGGCCGCCGACGAGGCGGAGGGCGACGATCTCGTCGGGCTGCGCCGCAGCGCGTTCCCGGCCCTCGAGGCGCGGGCAGGCCGGATGGCCCGCGCGGGCGGCTTCGAGGGCCCCGGGTCGATCCTGGTCGAGGACATCGCCGTGCCGCGCGACCGGCTGGCCGAGGCCTTCGAGCGGATCCGGGAGATCGAGACCCGCCACGGACTGCTCATCCCCACGACCACCCACGCCGGCGACGGCAACCTCCATCCGATCTTCCTGGTCGGCGACGACGAGGTGCCCGAGCGCATCTGGGCGGCCGCCGGGGACGTGTTCCGCATCGCCCTGGAGCTGGGCGGCACGCTCACGGGCGAGCACGGCATCGGGCTGCTCAAGCGCCGCTGGCTGGGGGAGGAGCTCGGCCCGGAGCAGCTCGAGCTGCAGACCCGGATCCGAGAGGCCTTCGATCCGCAGGGGATCCTCAACCCCGGCAAGGCGCTGCCCGCCCGTCCGACGAACTAGGATGTCCGCCATGTCCAGACCACTTGTGAGGCTCCTCGGCCAGGGCGTGCGCGCCGCCACCAAGATCCGGGGCGGCGGCTCCGCCTTCCCCGGACTGGTGATGGAGAAGCTGCACCCCGACTTCGTCGCCGAGCAGCTCGCGCGCCTGCCGGAGGGCGTCGTGGTCGTCTCCGGGACCAACGGCAAGACGACGACCACCAAGATGGCCGTCCAGCTGCTCGAGTCCCAGGGGCTGCGGGTCTTCACCAACCGCACGGGCTCCAACTTCGTGCGCGGCGTGGCGGCCTCCCTGCTCGAGGAGATCTCCCTGACCGGGCGGCTCGACGCCGATGTCGCCGTTCTGGAGCTCGACGAGGCGCATGCCGTGCACTTCGTCAAGCTGGTCCCGCCGCGCTTCGCGCTGCTGCTCAACGTCATGCGCGATCAGCTCGACCGCTTCGGCGAGATCGACACGACCCGCCGGATGCTCTCGCAGATCGCCGCCGCCACGACCGAGGCCGTGGTCCTCAACCGCGAGGACCCCCGCATCGCCTCCCTGGCCGGGGACGTGCAGCCCGGAACCGCCGTGCACTGGTACGGGCTCTCCGAGAAGCTGCGCCCCATGTTCCCCTCCGACGACGACATGCGCGGGGCCGACGGCCCCGCAGCGCCCCTGCCGCCCGGGGAGTCGAAGCCGAGCGCCCTGGTCCAGCTCGACGACTTCGAGGCCACCGACGTCGAGTTCTCGGTGCGCGGGGAGCCCGCCCGTGCCGAGGTCCACCTCTACGGCGTCTACAACGTCTACAACGCCGCGGCCGCCCTGGCCCTGGCGCTCACGGTCGAGGAGCGCCGCAGCGGGCCGACGGCGGCCCTGCCGTCGCTGCTGAGCGAGCTGTCGCGGGTCACCCCGGCCTTCGGGCGCGGGGAGACCATCGTGGTCGACGGCGCGCCGCTGCAGCTGCTGCTGGTCAAGAACCCCGCCGGCTTCCGGCTCTCCCTGGCCTCGGCCGCGCCGGAGACGTACGCGACCATGATCTCGATCAACGACGAGTACGCCGACGGCCGCGACGTCTCCTGGCTGTGGGATGTCGAGTTCGAGTCGCTGCGCACCGGGGGCGTCGACATGGTCACCGGCACCCGGGCCTGGGACATGGCCCTGCGCCTGGACTACGACCAGGTCCGGGTCGGGGCCGTCGAGCCCGAGATCGCCCGGGCCCTGCGCCGGTTCATCGACTCCGCCGACGGACGCCCCATGCGCGTCTTCTGCACCTACACGTCCATGCTGGCGCTGCGTCGCGAGCTGCGCGCCGTCGCCGTCGTGCCCGAGATCTGAGAGAGGACCGCGATGACCACCGCGACGCCCGATCTGCCCGCCGCCGACTCCGACGCCGAGATCGGCGGGCAGGGCGAGATCCACCTCGTCCAGCTCTACCCGCGCGACATGAACATCTACGGCGACTGGGGCAACACGCTGACCCTCAAGCGCCGCCTCGAGCGCCGCGGCTACGGCGTGCGCCTGACCGACTACAACCCCGGCGACTCCTTCCCGGGCGACGGCGACCTCTTCGTGGGCGGCGGGGGTCAGGACTCCGGGCAGTTCCGCGTCATGGAGGACCTGCAGCGGATCAAGCCGCTGCTGCTCGAGCTCGTGGAGGACGGCGCGCCGATGCTCGCGATCTGCGGGCTCTACCAGCTCTTCGGCCACCGCTTCCGCACGATCGGCGGGCAGACGCTGACCGGCGTGGGGATCTTCGATCTCGAGACCGTCGGCGGCCCGGAGCGGCTGATCGGCAACATCGTCACCGAATCGCCCCGGCACGGCACCGTGATCGGCTACGAGAACCACTCCGGGCTCACCCACCTGGGGGCCGGGCAGGAGCCGTTCGGGCGCGTGGTCTCGGGCGCGGGCAACGACGGCCAGGACGGGACCGAGGGGGCGGTGACCCGCGAGGTCATCGGCAGCTACCTGCATGGATCGCTGCTGCCCAAGAACCCGGCGGTGGCCGATCACCTCATCGCCACGGCGGTGCGCCGCCGGCACGGGCACGAGAGCCTCGAGCCGCTCGAGGACCTGCTGGCCGAGAAGGCCCGCGAGGTGGCCGCGGCCCGCCCGCGCTGATCATCGGGCGCGTCGCCTACAATCGTCCAGCAGACTTCCCGCGCAGCGCCCCGTCGCCAGCTGGGATGCGCGCCCCGGCCCGCAGCGCCGAGCGGCGCAGCACCCCGCCGCCTCACGCTGCCCGCCGCCGCCGGGGCCCCGGTGCGGCGCCGACGATCCCGAACCAGGAGGCACGCCATGTCAGGTCACTCCAAGTGGGCCACCACCAAGCACAAGAAGGCGGCCATCGACGCCAAGCGCGCCAAGGCCTTCGCCAAGTACATCAAGGGCATCGAGGTCGCGGCCCGCCAGGGCGGCGCCGACACCGCGGGCAATCCCGCGCTCGAGCTGGCCGTGTCCAAGGCCAAGAAGAACTCGGTCCCCAACGACAACATCGACCGCGCCGTCAAGCGCGGCGCCGGGCTGACCGGCGAGGTCGTCGAGTACTCCGAGATCTTCTACGAGGCCCGCGGCCCCGAGGGCTCGGCCCTGTACATCGAGTGCCTGACCGACAACAAGAACCGCGCGGCCTCCGAGGTCCGCGTGGCCGTGACGCGCAACGGCGGCTCGATGGCCGACCCGGGCTCCGTGACCTTCATGTTCGAGCGCAAGGGCGTGGCCGAGGTCGCCAAGACCGACGAGCTCACCGAGGACGACGTGCTGATGGCCGTCCTGGACGCCGGCGCCGAGGAGGTCATCGAGGACCACGACGTCTTCGAGGTCATCTCCGAGGCCACGGACCTGCCGCAGATCCGCTCCGCGCTGGACGAGGCCGGACTGGACTACAACAACGACGACCCCCAGTTCCGCCCGAACATGAAGGTCGAGCTGGACGCCGACGCCGCGCGCAAGTTCCTGCGCCTGGCCGATGCCGTGGAGGAGCTCGACGACGTCCAGAACGTCTTCTCCAACGTGAGCATCACCCCCGAGGTCGCCGCCCAGCTCGAGGACGAGGACTGAGTCCCTCGCCCCTGGCTCAGCGAGGCCGGGCCGGGGACCCGGCGGCTCAGCAGGTCATCCTGGGGGTCGACCCCGGGCTGACGCGCTGCGGCTTCGGCGTCGTGCGGATGCGCCCCGACCGCCGCGCCGAGTGGCTGCACCACGAGGTCCAGGGCTCGAGCGCGCAGGAGCCGCTCGAGCAGCGCATCCTGCGCATCGCCCGGGCCGCGGACGAGCTGCTCGATCGCTTCGAGCCCGATGCCCTGGCCATCGAGCGGGTCTTCGCCTCGAGCAACGGCCCGACCGTGATCGGCACGGCCCAGGCCTCCGGGGTCGTGATCGCCGCGGCGGCCGCGCGCGGTGTGCCGGTCGCCTGGCACACCCCCTCGGAGGTCAAGGCCGCGGTCACCGGGGACGGCGGCGCCGACAAGCGAGCCGTGACCAAGATGGTCGCGCGCATCCTGCGCCTCGAGGAGCTGCCCCGCCCCGCCGATGCCGCCGACGCGGTGGCGATCGCGATCTGCCACGGCTGGCGCAGCGGCGTGGGCGCCGGCATCGACGCCCAGGCGGCCACCACGACCACTCACCAGGGCGCGCGGACGCGCCTGCAGCAGGCGGCCGCGGCCCGCGGCGCGCAGCCGACCCCGGCGCAGCGCGCCTGGCAGGCAGCGGAGAAGAGCGCACGCCGGGGCCGCTGAGGGCCGCGCAGTTGGTAGGGTGTCCGAGGATCGTACAGATGTTCGAATCGACGCCCGCCGCCGGCGCGCGTCGATGGCCCCGGACCCACGGGGCCGGAGGGGAGGGACGCCGCAGATGATCGCGTCCGTGCGCGGCGAGGTGCTGCACAAGGGACTGAGCTCCGTCGTCGTCGACGTCATGGGGCTCGGCCTGCAGCTGCAGGTCACGCCGCAGACCGTCGCCCAGCTCCACGAGGGCCTGGAGGCGCAGCTGGCCTGCGCCTTCGTCGTCCGCAAGGACGACGCCCCCCTGCTGTTCGGCTTCGCCGACGCGGAGGAGAAGGAGATCTTCGAGACCATGCTCGGCGTCTCCGGCGTCGGGCCCCGCACCGCCCTGGCCGTGCTGGCGGCCCTGGGCACCGACGAGGTGCGCACGGCGATCGCCCAGGGCGATCCCAAGCCGTTCACCCGGGTCTCCGGCATCGGGCCCAAGGGCGCCAAGCGCATCGTGCTCGAGCTGGCGGACAAGCTCGTGCCCGCCGACCCGGCTCCCGAGCCCGCCGCCCGGGCCCCGCAGATCCCCCTGTGGCGCTCCCAGGTCACGGAGGCCCTCACGGGCCTGGGCTGGAGCGAGAAGGACGCCTCGGCGGCCGTCGACGACGCCCTCGCCGGCCGGGAGGAGCTCGCCGAGTCCGGCGATGTCGCGCTGATCCTGCGCACGGTGCTCTCGTGGCTCGGCTCCCGGTCCTCGACCGCCGCGAGCCAGGCCGCCGGCTCCCGCGCGGCCGGCGCGGCGGGGGAGCGCTGAGCATGGCGGGCGAGGAGATCGGGCCCGGTGCGCGCGGCCGCCTGGTGACCGGCGAGACCGACATGGACGAGAAGGCGGTCGAATCCGCGCTGCGCCCGGAGTCCCTGGCGGACTTCGTGGGCCAGGCGCGGGTGCGTCAGCAGCTGTCCCTGGTCCTGGAGGCCTCCCGGCTGCGGGGCCGCTCGGCCGACCACGTCCTGCTCTCCGGGCCGCCGGGGCTCGGCAAGACCACCCTGGCCATGATCATCGCGGCCGAGATGGGCGCCCCGCTGCGGATCTCCTCGGGCCCGGCGATCCAGCACACGGGCGACCTGGCCGCGATCCTCTCCTCCCTGACCGAGGGGGAGGTGCTCTTCCTGGACGAGATCCACCGCATGTCCCGGCCCGCGGAGGAGATGCTCTACATGGCCATGGAGGACTTCCGGGTCGACATCGTCGTGGGCAAGGGCGCCGGGGCCACCGCGATCCCGCTCGAGCTCCCGCCCTTCACGCTCGTGGGCGCCACGACCCGCGCCGGGCTGCTGCCGGGGCCGCTGCGCGACCGCTTCGGCTTCACGGGCCACCTCGAGTTCTACGCCGAGGACGAGCTCGTCTCGGTCCTGCGCCGCTCGGCCGGGCTGCTGGACATGCGCCTGAGCTCCGAGGGCTTCGCGGAGGTGGCCGCCCGCTCCCGCGGCACCCCGCGCATCGCCAACCGCCTCCTGCGCCGCGTGCGCGACTGGGCCCTGGTCCACGGCATCGAGCAGATCGACGCCCGCGCCTGCGCCGCTGCGCTGGACATGTACGAGGTCGACTCCCGCGGGCTCGACCGCCTGGACCGCTCGGTGCTGGAGGCCCTGACCCGGCAGTTCGGCGGCGGGCCCGTGGGGCTGTCCACCCTGGCGATCGCCGTCGGCGAGGAGTCGGAGACCGTCGAGGAGGTGGCCGAGCCCTACCTCGTGCGCGAGGGGCTGATGGCCCGCACGCCCCGCGGCCGGATCGCCATGCCGGCGGCCTGGGAGCATCTGGGGCTCGCGGTGCCGGAGCACGCCGCCTTCGGCGAGACCGCCGTGCGCCAGGCCCTCGGGGATCGGGACGGGGACCAGGACCCGGACCGGGGCTGAACCGCTGCTCCTGGGAGGCCGCTGACCGGGGGAGCTCGGCCCGCGTCCTCTAGCATGGGTGGGAATCGCCGCCGCCGTCCGCGCCGGGGCGGGCACCCTCGATGCCCGGCGCCGCCCGCGGCACCGACCACCACGCGATGCGCCGTGCATCGCAGAAGCAGGAGACCGCATGACACCCTCCGTCCCCGCCACCCTGTCCGCCGCAGGAGCCGCCGGTGGCGGCGGCTCCCAGTTCCTGCTCTTCGGGTTCATGCTGCTGCTGATCATCGGCATGTTCTGGTTCTCGAGCCGCACCCGCCGCAAGCAGCAGGAGAAGCTGCGCGATCAGCAGCGGGCCATGGAGCCGGGCATGGAGGTCATGACGAGCTACGGCCTCTACGGCCGCCTGGTCGCCAAGGACGAGGAGGCCGTCAAGGCCGTCATCGAGATCGCCCCCGGCACGCAGGTCACCGTGCACCTGCAGACCCTGACCAATGTGGTCGAGCGCAGCGCCCCCGGCGGTGCCGCCGACCAGGCACCGGGCACGGGCGCCGGAGCCGGCTCGACCTCCGCCGACGAGGCGCCGGCCGGCGATCCCACCGATCCTCGCGATCCGGGGACCGACGCACCGCGCTGATCCCTCTTCCCCCGCGCCTCGGCCGCACGGCCGGGGCGCGGGCGCGTGTCGGCGGGCCTCCCTCCGTCCGGATCCGCTCGCCGCCGCACGACCCTCGAACCCCGACCCCCGAATCCCGCTAGGACCCCCGCCCTGATGTCACCCTCGTCAGCAGACCCCTCGTCCGCGGACCCCGCCGGGTCCGCGTCGGAGGGGCGGAAGAAGACCCGCCGCAGCGCGCAGCGCAGTCCCGCCCAGCGCGCCGAGCGGCGGCAGGTCGGCGGCACCGAGCTGCACCGCGCCGTGAGCACCGCCCGCGGCTCGCTCGTGGCCCTGGTCGTGCTCGTCGCCGCGCTGCTCGGCCTGCTGGGCTGGGGAGCGGGGCAGGGGCACACCGGCTGGGGCCCGCGCCTGGCGCTGGACCTCGAGGGCGGCACGCAGATGATCCTGACCCCCGAGCTCACGGGGGAGCAGGAGGGCGACGAGATCTCCCAGGAGCAGCTCGACCAGGCCGTCGAGATCATCCGCCAGCGCGTGGACGGATCCGGCGTCTCCGAGGCCGAGGTCTCCACCCAGGGCGGGCAGAACATCGTCGTGTCCATGCCGGGCACCCCGAGCCAGGAGACGCGCGATCTCATCCAGGCCTCCGCCGAGATGGCCTTCCGGCCCGTGCTGATGGTCGGGCCCGCCGAGGCCACTCCCGAGGAGGAGCGCACCCCCGAGGACGAGCAGATCCAGCCGGACGGCGAGCCCGCGGACTCGTCGGACCCCAACTGGGTCGACGGCGAGCTGATGGCCGAGTTCGAGGCCGCCGACTGCACGCAGCCGCAGACCCCGGAGCAGCGCGCGGCCCAGAGCCCGGACGAGGCCGTCGTGGCCTGCGATCCCGCCGGCGGCGGGAAGTACGTCCTCGGCCCGGTCGAGCTCGAGGGCACCGACATCGCCGACGCGTCCTACGGCATGGCCCAGGGGGCAGGCGGCACGACGACCGGCCAGTACGCCGTGAACATCCAGTTCGACGACGAGGGCACCCAGACGTTCCGCGAGCTCTCCGAGCGCCTCAACGCGATCGGCCAGACGAGCCAGGGCGACCCGCGCAATCAGTTCGCGATCCTGCTCGACGGGGAGGTCATCTCGGCCCCGTCCATGGACGCCGTGATCCCCGACGGCCAGGCCCAGATCACCGGATCCTTCACGGAGGAGGACGCCGAGTTCCTCTCGGAGCAGCTGCGCTACGGCTCGCTGCCGGTCAGCTTCGAGATCTCCTCCGAGCAGCAGATCTCCGCGACCATGGGCGCCGACCAGCTGCGCTGGGGCGTCATCGCCGGGCTGATCGGACTGCTCCTCGTCGCGGCCTACTGCCTGGTGCAGTACCGCCTGCTGGGTCTCGTGACGATCGTCTCGCTCGTCGTGCTGGGCGTGCTGTCGTGGCTGGCGATCACGCTGCTGGGCTGGGGGATGAACTACCGGCTGTCGATGGCTGGGGTGGCCGGTCTGATCGTGTCGATCGGCATGGCCGCGGACTCGTTCATCGTCTACTTCGAGCGCATCCGCGATGAGATCCGCATCGGGCGCACCATCCCGTCGGCCATCGACCACGGCTGGAAGCGCGCGCGGCAGACCGTCATCGCCTCGAAGGCCGTGAACCTCATCGCCTCCGTGGTGCTGTACTTCGTGGCCGTGGGCAACGTGCGCGGCTTCGCGTTCACACTGGGCCTCACGGCCGTGATCGACCTGGTCGTGGTCTTCCTGTTCACCCACCCGGTCATGGTCCTGCTCTCGCGGACTCGCTTCTTCGCACAGGGCCGCAAGGGCTCTGGACTCAACCCCGAGTCCCTCGACGCGGTCCCGTTCTACCGCGGCGCCGGACGCACCCGCACGCCGGAGGAGCTGGATCCCGCCGCCGGCGCGGTCTCGGAGGAGTCCGCCGAGCAGACCGCCCCGGTCGAGGACCGCGAGCTCGTCGGCGCCTCCGCACCGGCGGGGGACGAGGGGCCCGTGGGCGCCGAGGCCCCGGCGGAGCCCGCGGAGCCCGGCAGCGGGACATCGGGCACCTCGGCCTCCGGGACCGCGGGCGCAGGAGCCGCGGGCGCCGGGACCGCTGCGGCGGCTCCGCGCGGCCGTCGTCGTCCCGGGGCGCGCATCCCGGGCGGCGACGACGGCCTCACCGTGGCCGAGCGGCGCCGCCGTGCCCGGCGCAGCGCGCAGGCTGCGGCGGAGGACGCGCCGCCCGGGCAGGGCTCAGGCGGGCCCCAGGCCGCCGGGTCCCGCTCGTCCGACGACCGACGCACGACCGAGGAGGACGCCTGATGTCCCGCTTCTCAGACTTCGGCAACGACCTCTACAGCGGTCGCCGCTCCTTCCCGTTCGTGCCCAGGCGCGGGCTGTGGCTGTGCGTGGCCGCTGTGCTCGTGGTGGCCAGCCTGCTCGTGCCCGTGGTCAAGGGCGGGTTCAACCTCGGCATCGACTTCACGGGCGGCTCGGAGTTCACGATCTCCGACGTGGCCGACGACGACCCCCAGGCGGGCCAGCAGGCCGTGCGCGACACCGGAGCGGCCCAGGAGGCGGAGGTCACGAACATCGCCCCGGGCACCATGCGCGCCCAGACCGAGCAGCTCGACGACGAGCAGACCCTCGAGGTCCGCGACGCCCTCGCGCAGGCCTACGACGTCCCGGCCGAGCGGGTCACCTCGAACTTCGTGGGCCCCACGTGGGGGGCCGGCATCTCGCAGCAGATGCTGCGCGGCCTCGTCATCTTCCTGGCTCTCACGGCGGTGCTCATGGCCGTCTACTTCCGGACCTGGAAGATGTCGCTCGCCTCGATGGCGGGCGTGTTCGTCACCGTCGCGCTCACGATCGGGACGTACTCGCTCGTGGGCTTCGAGGTCACGCCGTCGGCGGTCATCGGCTTCCTCACCGTGCTGTCGTACTCCCTGTACGACACCGTCGTGGTGTTCGACAAGGTCCGGGAGAACACCCGGGGCCTGCTCGACGGCTCGGCCCCGGCATCGCGGCGGCAGCGCGGCTTCCTGGGGCAGATCAACCTGGCGACCAATCAGACGCTCGTGCGCTCGATCAACACGTCCGTCGTGGGGCTGCTGCCCGTCGGGGCCATCCTGTTCATCGGCGCGGCGCTGCTGGGGGCCGGAACGCTCAAGGACCTCGCGCTGTCGCAGTTCGTGGGCATCATCTACGGCACGCTGGCCACGCTGTTCGTGGCCACACCGCTCTACGCGGCGCTGCGGGCGCGCGAGCCGGCCGTGCGCCGGCACGACGCCGCGGCGGCGGCCGAGGGCAGCGCCGCCCCGTCCGGTCCCGGGACCGCCGAGGAGGCCCCGGCGCAGGAGATCGCGGCCGCACCGGGCCGAAGGGGCGACGAGAGAGTGTCCTGAGTCACGCCGGCGGGGTCCTACAATTGGCGGACTGATCGAGCGGGCGGACGGATGAGCCCGGCGCGGGTGATGCCGCGCCGGGGGCCGGAACAGGAGTCGCACATGGACGGGGATCGCAGGGCAGCCATCGACGACGGACGCACGCGCCCGTCGCGCCCGCCCGCCCCGGCCGCCTCGGCGGACCCGGCGGCTCCTGCCCCGCCCGAGCAGGCCCGTGCCGGCACGCGCCCCCGGGACGACTCGGGCGAGGCCATCCGCCGGCGCACCGAGCAGATCCAGTCCGAGGAGCTGCAGCGCGCCGCTCGCCGCCGCGGAGGCTCCTCAGCAGGCGGCACCCACTGGGTGGTCCCGGCATCGCGGCCGGTGTTCGGCCGCGCCGTGTTCCCGGGCCGCTCCGAGCGCACCCGCTCGACCCTGTCCTATCTCTCCGGCGCCTCGATCTCGTCGTCCCCGCTGATCGAGCCGCTGCTGCGCACGGTGCGCGAGAACGCGCCGGACGAGGACCTCTCCGTGCTCCAGCGGGCGTTCGCCGTGGCCGATGAGCGCCACCAGGGCCAGCGGCGCAAGAGCGGCGACCCGTACATCACCCACCCCGTCGCCGTGACCACGATCCTGGCCGAGCTGGGCATGACGGGCCCGGTGCTCGTGGCCGCGCTGCTGCACGACACGGTCGAGGACACCGACTACTCCCTCGAGCAGCTCACGGAGGAGTTCGGGGAGGAGGTCGCGGCGCTCGTCGACGGCGTCACGAAGCTCGACAAGGTCCAGTACGGCGAGAACGCCCAGGCCGAGACGGTCCGCAAGATGATCGTCGCGATGGCCAAGGACATCCGGGTGCTGCTGATCAAGCTCGCCGACCGGCTGCACAACGCCCGCACCTGGCGCTTCGTGTCGCAGGAGTCCTCCGGGCGCAAGGCGCGCGAGACGCTCGAGATCTTCGCCCCGCTGGCGCACCGGCTGGGCCTGAACACGATCAAGTGGGAGCTCGAGGACCTCTCCTTCGCCGCGCTGTACCCCAAGATCTACGAGGAGATCGTGCGGATGGTCGGGGAGCGCCAGCCCCAGCGCGAGCGCAGCCTCGCCCAGATCCGCGCGCTCGTGGCCGAGGACCTCGAGAAGGCGGAGATCGAGGCGACGATCACCGGGCGCCCCAAGCACTACTACTCGATCTACCAGAAGATGATCGTGCGGGGGAAGGACTTCGACGAGATCCAGGACCTGCTGGCCGTGCGGGTGCTCGTGGGCACGGTGCGCGAGTGCTATGCGGCCCTGGGCGCGCTGCACGCGCGCTGGCGGCCGCTGCCGGGGCGGTTCAAGGACTACATCGCCATGCCGAAGTTCAACATGTACCAGTCGCTGCACACCACGGTGCTGGGGCCGAACGGGCGCCCGGTCGAGATCCAGATCCGCACCCACGACATGCACCAGCGCGCGGAGTACGGCGTCGCGGCGCACTGGAAGTACAAGGCCTCCGGCGCCGCCGACGGGCCCGCGGCCAAGGCCAGCTCGGATGACATCGGCTGGCTGAAGTCCCTGGTCTCGTGGCAGGACGAGACGCGCGACTCGACCGAGTTCCTGGACTCGCTGCGCTACCAGATCGACACCAAGGAGGTCTTCGTCTTCACTCCCAAGGGGGACGTGATGGCGCTGCCCGTGGGCTCGACGCCGGTGGACTTCGCCTACGCGGTGCACACGGAGGTCGGGGACAAGACCATCGGAGCGCGCGTCAACGGCAAGCTCGTGGCCCTGTCCTCCGAGCTGCAGCACGGCGACTGGGTCGAGGTGCTGACCTCCAAGTCCGAGGCGGCCGGGCCGTCGCAGGACTGGCTGAAGTTCGTCTCCTCGCCCCGGGCGCGCAGCAAGATCAAGCAGTGGTTCTCCAAGGAGCGGCGCGAGGAGGCGATCGAGCGCGGTCAGGAGTCGCTGACCCGCGCGCTGCGCAAGCACCACCTGCCGCTGCAGCGCACGGTCACGCAGGAGGCCCTCGTGGCCGCCGCGCACTCGCTCAACAAGGGCGACATCGCCGAGCTGTACGAGGCGATCGGGACCGACGCGGTCACGGCCCGCCAGGTCGTGGACCTGCTGGTCGAGTCCGCCGGCGGGGAGGAGGGCTCGGCCGAGGAGATCGACGACGCCGCGACGCCGATCCAGCCGGCCCGCTCGCGCGTGCTCGACGCGGGAGTGGCCGTGGACGGCGCCAGCGACGTCTACGCCAAGCTCGCCCGCTGCTGCACCCCGGTGCCGCCCGATGCCATCGTCGGCTTCGTGACCCGCGGGCAGGGGATCTCGGTGCACCGGGCCGACTGCTCGAACATCGCCGCGCAGAAGGAGCCCGAGCGCGTGGTGAAGGTCCACTGGGCGCCGACGCAGTCCTCGGTGTTCCTGGTCGAGATCCAGGTCGAGGCCCTGGATCGCACCTCGCTGCTCACGGACGTCACCCGGGTGCTGGCGGAGAACCACGTCAACATCCTCTCGGCCAATGTCTCGACCTCCACGCAGCGCCTGGCGATCTCGCGCTTCGCCTTCGAGATGGGCGATGCCCGCTACCTCAACCACGTGCTGAACCAGGTGCGCCGGATCGACGGCGTCTACGACGTCTACCGCACCTCGGGCCAGCGCAGGCTGTCCACCGCCGAGGCCTGAGCCGTCTCGGCCGCCGCCTCAGCCCGGGACGGCCAGGCCGAGCTCGCGAGCGGCCCGCCGCACGGCCATGACGCCGCGCTGCCGGCCCGGCAGGCGGGTGCGCTCGCGCAGCAGGGACACCACCGCGTCGGGCTCGACGTCCAGGTGCGGGGCCCACAGGATCCGGCGCAGCGCCGCGGCCGAGCCCTCCCCGTCCCAGCACGCCAGGTCGGCGGCCGTGCGCACGGGCGTGGTGACCAGGATGCCGTGCAGCCGGTCGACGTCCTGCGGCTCGTGCAGCAGCTGCCGGACCTCCCACGGGACGCCGCCCGCCCGAGGATCGACAGGGCGCATGGTGGTCCGGCGCCGGCGGTGGACCATGAGCTGCAGGCGCTGCGGAGCCGGAGCGCACGAGAGGAACCACGCCGCCGTCGTGCGATGCAGGACGGCGTGGGCCAGCACGGCCTCCGGCAGGACGGCCCGCAGCGCCTCTGCGCGATCCGCCCGCGTCACCGGCAGCAGGCGCGGGGCGCAGACGTCGCCGAGCAGGGGTGCGGCCAGCCGATCCCGGATCAGGGCCGTGCGCTCGAAGGAGGACAGCCCCGCCCAGCCCGCGGCATCCCCCGCGGCGAAGGCCGGCCCGGGGAGCTCGTCGCCGGCCGGCGGGCGCGACGCCGCCGGGGTGCGGCGCAGCAGCGGATGGGTCATGTCCCGCAGTCCACACCAGCCCGCTGCGCCGCGCGGCCTGCGAGCCGCGGCTGTGGACAGGCCGACGGCCCCCGACCGCAGGGTCGGGGGCCGTCGAGGACCCGGGCTCGCCCGGCGGGCGCCCGGGCCGGCCGGCTCAGAGCGAGGCCGCGGAGCGGCGGATCATCTCCAGCATGGACTGCGCGCTCTCGATCTCCTTGTCCAGCTTCTCGGCCCTGGCGGAGTCGCCGGCGGCCTCGGCGGCCTGCTTCTTGGCCTCCAGGTCGGCCAGCTTCTCCTCGGCCTGGGCGGTCATCGCGTTCGAGCGGACCTCGGTCTGCGAGGCGGCCTTGATGCGCCCGCCCGAATCGGCCTCGCGGACCGCGTCCTCGACCTCGCCGAGCTCGTTCTCGATGCGCTTGAAGTCGCCGCGGGGGACCTTGCCGATCTCCTCCCAGCGGGCCTGGATCGAGGACAGCTTCTTCTTGGCGGCCTTGGCATCCGTGACGGGCAGCAGCTCGCGGGCCTCCTCGACCAGGGCCTGCTTCTGCTCGAGGTTGGCCTGGAACTCGCGGTCGACCTGCTTGTCGGCCTCCTTGCGGGCGCTGAAGAACACGTCCTGCGCGGCGCGGAAGCGGGCCCACAGCGCGTCGTCGTCCTTGCGCCCGGCGCGCGGGGCGGCCTTCCAGCGGTCCATGAGGTCGCGGTACTTGCCGGAGGTGGGGCCCCAGTCGGTCGAGTGCTGCAGGGCCTCGGCCTCGGCGATCAGCTTCTGCTTGGCCTTCTTGGCCTCGGCATTGCGCTCGTCCAGCTTGGAGAAGAACGCGCGCCGGTGCCGGTCGAACGTGGTCCGCGCGCCGCGGAACCGCTTCCACAGCGACTCCTCGTCCTTGCGGGACAGGCGGTTGCCGGACTTCTGATGGGCCTGCCACTTCTCGAACAGCTCGTTCATGCGCGCCGTCGAGGACTTCCACTGCGTCTTCTCGGGGTCCTGCGCAGCGACCTGCTCGGCCTCGGCCACGATGGACTCGCGATAGGCCAGGTTCTCGGCGCGGGCGGCATCGGCGGCGCGGCGGTGCTCGGCCTCGAGCTCCTTGATGCGCGGCCGCAGGGCCTCCAGCCGGGACTCGAGCGAGCGGACATCGCCCACGAGCTTGCGCTCGCCCAGCTGGCTCAGGACCCGGTTGAGGCTGCGGGTCAGATCCCCGGCGGGGGCGCCGGCGGCCACGCGCTGCTCGAGCAGCTCGACCTGGGTGCGCGCCTCCACGAACTTCTTGGCGAAGTAGGCCAGGGCCTCGTCCTTCGGGACGTCCGGGACCTGACCGGCCAAGACCTTCTCGCCGTCGATCAGCAGGTGCACGCTGCCGTCGTCGTCGACCTCGCCGAAGGGGCGGGCCTCCTCGAGCTGCTCGGGCGTGACCTCGGCCCCGGCGGGCGTCCCGGCGGCCGGTGCCGACGACGCGGGCGCGGCGCCGGGCGCCTGAGGCGCGGCGGTCGCCGGGCTCGGCGCCGGGGCCGCCTCCGTCGGCGCGGGAGCGGCCGCCTCCGCTGAGTCGTGCTCCGTGGAGGCCTGCTGGGCCGCGGTCTCGGCGGCAACGGGCCGCGGCTGGTGCGCCTCGGCCGGCTCCTCGTTCGGGGACTCGGCCTCCGGGGCGGGGACGGTCGTGGCGGCGGGCTCGCCCTCGTCGGTGTCCTCCGCCTGGACCGCGGCCTCCTCCTGCGCTGCCGCGGCCTCCTCGGCGGCCACGGCGTCGGCGGTCTCTCCGGCCACGTCCTCGCCGCGGGCCTCGGCCTCGGCCATGCGGTTCTGCTCCTCCTCGGCCAGCTCCGCGGCCGTCGTCCCGCCCGCGGCCGACTGCGCCTGGGCGGCCTCGGCGTCGGCGGACGCCTCGGCGACCGCGGAGTCGGGATCGGCGGCCGCTTCGGTCGCCGGAAGGAGGTTGTCGTCGGATTCGAGACGCTCAGTCACCGCTGGAACTCTTTCGCTCGTGCCGACACGCGGTCCCGGTCGGACCGGGGGCGCTCGGCAGCCTGTCGTCGTCCTGCACCGGGGTGCGGGACGCTGTACGGCGCCCATCGTACCGAGACCCCGCCGCAGGGCGTCGAACGCGCACGGCCCCCGGGGGGGGGGCGGCCTGGGCGTCTGCGGCGGAGCCGAGGGCAGGTCGGCGGCCTGCGGGACCGGCACCGCTGCCGCGGACGTCGGCGGCCGCGGCGCGCGCCTAGGATGGAGCCGATCCGCGTGCCCCGACCGGGGCGGCAGACCGGCGGATCCCCGACGACCTCCAGGAGACCGTGCCCCATGGCCAGCAAGACCTCCCTCTCCGGCTTCCCCGAGTGGCTCCCGCAGGAGCGGCTCGTGGAGCTGCACGTGCTCGACACGCTGCGGGAGACCTTCGAGCTGCACGGGTTCTCCTCGATCGAGACCCGCGCCGTGGAGACGGTCGACCAGCTGCTGCGCAAGGGCGAGATCGACAAGGAGGTCTACGGCGTCTCCCGGCTGCAGGAGGACGAGGACGGCGGCTCGCAGGAGGGCCGGCTGGCCCTGCACTTCGACCTGACCGTGCCGTTCGCCCGCTTCGTCGTGGAGAACGCCGGGCACCTGACCTTCCCCTTCCGCCGCTACCAGATCCAGAAGGTGTGGCGCGGGGAGCGCCCGCAGGACGGGCGCGCCCGCGAGTTCACGCAGGCCGACATCGACGTCGTGGGAGACGGGGCCCTGCCGTTCCGCTACGACGTCGAGATGGCCCTGGTGATCATCGACGCCCTGTCGAAGCTGCCGATCCCGGACTTCGTCCTGCGGGTGAACAACCGCAAGCTCGCCGAGGGGTTCTACCGAGGCATCGGCCTGGACGACGCCCCGGCCGTGCTGCGCGAGATCGACAAGCTCGAGAAGATCGGCGCCCAGGCCGTGGCCGCCAACCTCGTGGAGCACGTGGGCGCCACGCAGGAGCAGGCCGATGCCGCCCTGAGGCTGGCGGGCATCCGCACCGAGGACGCCTCGTTCGTCGAGCAGGTCCGCGCGCTGGGGGTCCAGGACGAGCTGCTCGAGGAGGGCCTCGCCGAGCTCGAGGAGGTCGTCTCCGAGGCCGTGCGCCGCGCCCCCGGGAAGCTCGTGGCCGACCTGTCGATCGCCCGCGGGCTGGACTACTACACGGGCACGGTCTACGAGACCGTCCTCGTGGGCCACGAGAAGCTCGGCTCGATCTGCTCGGGCGGGCGCTACGAGTCGCTGGCCTCGACGGGCAAGCGGAGCTACCCGGGCGTCGGCCTCTCGGTCGGGGTGACCCGTCTGGTCTCGCGCATCCTCTCGCAGGGCCTGGCCGAGGCCTCCCGCGCCGTGCCCACCGCCGTGCTGATCTCGCTGGTCGACGAGCACTCCTGGTCCGAGGCCCAGGACGTCGCCGCGCAGCTGCGTGCGCGCGGCATCGCCTGCGAGGTCTCCGCGACGGCCGCGAAGTTCGGCAAGCAGATCCGCTACGCCGATCGCCGCGGCATCCCGTTCGTCTGGTTCTCGACCCGCGACGACTCCGGGGCCGTCGCCCACGAGGTCAAGGACATCCGCTCGGGCGAGCAGGTCGCGGCCGATCCGGCGTCGTGGACCCCGCCGGCCGCCGATCTGCGCCCGACGGTCGGGGCGCCGCTCAGCCCCGCCGGCTGAGCACGGCCGCCCGCCCGGCGAAGCCCACCGCGAAGACCGCGAGCATCACGACCACGGACTGCCACGGCAGCGTGAAGGCCAGCAGCAGGCAGCCGATCAGGCCCACGATGTTCAGCGCCCTGGGCGCCCAGCGCGGGCGCTCGCGCAGAGTCAGCGCCGAGAGGTTCGCCAGTGCGTAGTAGACGAGCACGCCGAAGGACGAGAACCCGATCACCGTGTGCAGGTCGGTGAAGGCGATCAGCCCGATCACGAGCATCGCCGTGGTGAGCTCCGCGGCCCAGGGCACCTTCCGGTCCGAGATCCGCCGCAGGAAGCCCGGCAGATCCCGCTCGCGCGCCATGGCCAGCGAGGTGCGGGAGATCCCCGCGATCAGCGCCAGGAGGGCGCCCAGGGCGCCGGCCGCCGCAGCGACGGCCACCGCCGTCGCCAGCGCGGCGGCCGCGCCGTCGCCCAGCCCGAGCCGGACGGCGATCTCCTCGGAGGCGCTGACGAAGGGCGCGGGCGACACGGCCAGCCCGCCCGCGCCGAGCAGCCCCAGCAGCAGCCCCGCGAGCACCAGGTAGACCACGAGCACGAAGGCCAGTGCGCCCAGGATCGCGCGGGGGATGCTGCGCTGCGGATCGCGGACCTCCTCGCCCATCGTGGCCACGCGGGCGTAGCCGGCGAAGGCGAAGAAGAGCAGACCGGCCGCCGTCAGGACGCCCGGGAGCTCGGCGGCGCCGGCCTCCGGACGGGGCGCGGCGCCGCCGACCGGGCCGATGCTCAGCGCGGCCGCGCCCAATCCGGCCACGACTGCCAGGATCAGCAGCACGACGCCCACGAGCAGCCGCGTCAGGCCCGCCGTGCGGGTGATGCCGCCGAGGTTGACGCAGGTCAGCGCCGCGATCGCGGCCACGGCGACGCCGCGGGCGACGGCGGCGCCGTCGTCGATCCCCAGCGCAGCGGCGACGTAGAGGCCGACGGCCATCGACATGCCTGCCGCGGAAGCGGTCTTGCCGGTCACGAAGCCCCAGCCGGCGGCGAACCCGGCCCACGGCCCCAGCTGCCGGTTCGCGTAGACGTACGCGCCGCCGGAGGCGGGGTGGACCATGGCCAGCTGGGCCGTCGAGGTCGCGTTGCACCATGCCACGACGGCCGCCAGCAGCAGCGCGGCGGGCAGCAGGGCGCCCGCGTGCGCGGCGGCCGGAGCGAACGCGACGAAGACGCCGGCCCCGATCATCGAGCCCACGCCGATGATCGCGGCATCCGCGGTGCCGAGCCTGCGGGCGAGAGAGCCGTCCGCCGAGCCGTCCGGACCGGGGGACGCGGAGGCGGCGGGCGGCGGAGCGGGGGAGGACATGGATCTCCTGGATCGTCGGCGGCGCCGAGGGTCCGGGCCTGCTGCCCGGCTTGTAGACTCGGCCCGGACGAACGTACAGAGCCCCGGTGAACCCCCTGTGAACGGGGGCTGCGGGGCGTGCTCGGGCCCGAGCGGCCGGGAGCCTGTGCGCCCCGGACATCGATGACCCCGACCAGAAGGAAGTCCTACGTGCTGCGCACTCATCGACTCGGCGAGCTGAACGCCGAGCTCATCGGAGAGACCGTGACCCTGACCGGCTGGGTGGACCGCCGGCGCGATCACGGCGGCGTCGCCTTCCTGGACCTGCGCGACGCCTCCGGCGTGGCCCAGGTCGTCGTGCGCGACGAGGAGGACTTCCACCCGCTGCGCAACGAGTTCGTGCTCCAGATCGAGGGCGCGGTCGAGCGCCGCCCCGAGGGCAATGAGAACCCGAACCTGCCCACCGGCGAGATCGAGGTCATCGCCGAGACCGTCACGGTCCTGAACACCGCCTCCCCGCTGCCGTTCCAGATCGACGAGCACGTCGAGGTCGGCGAGGAAGCACGGCTCCGGTACCGCTACCTCGACCTGCGCCGCCCCGAGCCCGCGCGCATCATGCGCCTGCGCTCGGAGGCCTCCCGCGCGGTGCGCGAGCTGCTCCACCAGCGGGACTACCTGGAGGTCGAGACCCCCACGCTGACCCGCTCGACGCCCGAGGGCGCTCGCGACTTCCTGGTCCCGGCCCGCCTGGCGCCGGGGTCCTGGTACGCGCTGCCGCAGTCGCCCCAGCTGTTCAAGCAGCTGCTGCAGGTCGGCGGGCTCGAGCGCTACTTCCAGATCGCGCGCTGCTACCGCGACGAGGACTTCCGCGCCGACCGCCAGCCCGAGTTCACGCAGCTCGACATCGAGGCCTCGTTCGTCGAGCAGGACGACGTGATCGAGCTGGGCGAGGCGATCGTCAAGGCGCTGTGGAGCCTCATCGACGTCGAGGTCCCCACCCCGATCCGCCGCATGACCTACGCCGAGGCCATGGAGAAGTACGGCTCGGACAAGCCGGACCTGCGCTTCGGCCTGGAGCTGGTGGAGCTCACCGAGTACTTCCGCGACACGCCCTTCCGCGTGTTCCAGGCCCCGTACGTCGGGGCCGTGGTCATGCCCGGCGGCGCCGACCAGCCGCGGCGCACCCTCGATGCCTGGCAGGAGTGGGCCAAGCAGCGCGGTGCCAAGGGCCTGGCCTACATCCTGATCAAGGAGGACGGCGAGCTGGCCGGCCCCGTGGCCAAGAACATCACCGACGAGGAGAAGGCCGGCCTGGCCGCCGCGACCGGCGCCGAGCCCGGCGACTGCATCTTCTTCGCCGCCGGCGAGGCCAAGGCCTCCCGTGCCCTGCTGGGCGCGGCCCGCGTGGAGATCGGCCACCGCACCGGGCTGATCGACCCGGACGACTGGGCCTTCGTGTGGGTCGTGGACGCTCCCATGTTCGAGCCGGCCTCCGACGCCGTGGCCTCGGGGGACGTCGCGGTGGGCTCCGGCGCCTGGACGGCCGTCCACCACGCCTTCACCTCCCCGCGCCCGGAGTACCTGGAGACCTTCGACCAGAACCCGGGCGAGGCGCTGGCCTATGCCTACGACATCGTGCTCAACGGCACCGAGCTCGGCGGCGGCTCGATCCGCATCCACCGCCGCGACGTCCAGGACCGGGTGTTCCGCGTCATGGGGCTGTCGGAGGAGGAGGCCCAGGAGAAGTTCGGGTTCCTGCTGGACGCGTTCTCCTACGGCGCGCCGCCGCACGGCGGCATCGCCCTGGGCTGGGACCGCGTGATCGCCCTGCTCGCCGGGGCGGAGTCCATCCGCGAGGTCATCGCCTTCCCCAAGACCGGCAACGGCTACGACCCCCTGACCGCCGCCCCGGCGCCCATCACCGCGCAGCAGCGCAAGGAGGCCGGCGTCGATGCCGAGCCGGAGCCCAGGGCCGAGAGGGCCGCCAGGGCGGAGGACGTCCGGGAGGATCAGGGCGAGCAGCCCAGCGCGCCCACCGAGGGCTGACCCCTGGGCGTCTCGGCGGGACGCACGCATCCGCCGCAGAGACCGGCCGGAGAGAACGGGAGAGATCGCATGGCTGAGCAGGACATCATCCTCATCCACGGGACCTGGGGCAGCGGCGAGGGCTGGGGCGAGTTCCCCGACGAGCTGCGCCGCCTGGGCCTGCGCGTGCACACCCCCACGCTGCGCCACCACGGGACCCCGCAGGACGACGACGTCTGGGAGCTGGCCGACCGCGTGCGCACCGTGGGGCTCAGCGACTACGTCGACGACCTGCAGCGCGAGGTCGAGGCCATGGAGACCGCCCCGATCATCCTGGGCCACTCCCTGGGAGGCCTGATCGCCCAGCTGCTGGCCGCCCGGGTGCCGAACGCGGGCGTGGTCCTTCTCTCGACGGCGCCGAGCCGCGGAATGTTCGCGCTGTACCCGTCGATGCTGCGCCTGTGGGGCCCGCACGCCCTGACGTGGCTGCTCAGCCGCCCCATGTTCCCGGTGCCGCTCGAGACGTTCCGGCGGCGGATCGCCAACGTCCACTCGGACGAGGACACCGCGCGGCGCCATCGCACGCAGTGCGCCGAATCGGGCCGGGCCTACCGCGAGATGTGCCTCTGGTTCCTGGATCCGGCGAGGTCCGCCGAGGTGGACGCCCAGGCCATCGACGCGCCCGTGCTCGTGGTCGGCGGCACCGAGGACCGCTGCGTGGATCCCCGGGTCGCGCGGGCCACCGCGCGGAAGCTGGGGGACCGGGCGCAGCTGCGGATGATGCCCGGGGCGGATCACGAGATGGCCTCCGGCGAGCACCTGCCCGACACCGTCCGCCTGATCGCCGAGTGGGCCGCGGCCCAGGGGCTGCTGCCCGGCCGGGCCGAGGGTCGCTGAGCCCCGCGCGGCCGCGCCCGTGATGGACTGACGAGCATGCGCATCATCCTGCAGAGAGCACGCGGCGCCGCCGTCACGATCCCCGGTCCCCGCGGGACCGAGACGGTCGGGTCCTTCGACGGCCCGGGTCTGGTCGCGCTGGTGGGGGTCACCCACGGCGACGACGCCGAGACCGCGGCCGCCCTGGCGGAGAAGACGGCCGGGCTGCGGATCATGGCCGACGCCGAGCGCAGCGAGGTCTCGTGCCTCGATCTGGGGGCGCCCGTTCTCGTGGTCAGCCAGTTCACGCTCTACGCCGACGTCCGCAAGGGCCGGCGGCCGTCGTGGTCGCAGGCGGCCCCGGGCGATGTCTCCGAGCCGATCGTCGCGGCCTATGCCGAGCGGCTGCGGGAGCTGGGCCTCGAGGTGCCCACGGGTCGGTTCGGAGCGGACATGCAGGTCAGCCTGGTCAACGACGGCCCCGTGACGATCGTCGTGGACTCCGAGGAGCTGAACCGGCCGCGCCGCGGCTGAGCAGCCGGACGCAGCCGCCGATGGCTGTGCGCGGCCTGCGCGCGGCTGCGGTGTCGGAGGCCGTCCCTAGTTGTAAGAGGGCATGACGTTATTGGCAGGGGCCGGGACGCGTGAGGCCGGGGGATGATCGCCAC
>NZ_VDOR01000039.1 GCF_007666205.1 Kocuria palustris | reverse complement strand
GGCGGATTCAAGCGGTGAGCGCAAGGAACTCTGCGAGCTTCTCTGATGGTGTCAGATAGCCCAATGTCTTCCGAGGGCGTCCGTTGAGACTGTCCTGGATCATGTCGAGTTCCCTGCGGCTGAGGCCGCTGAGGTCGGTGCCTTTGGGGAGGTACTGGCGCAGCAGGCCGTTGGTGTTCTCGTTGCTGCCGCGCTGCCAGGGCGAGTGAGGATCGCAGAAGTAGATCGGAATGCCCGTGGCGGTAGTGAACGCAGCATGCTTGGCCATCTCCGCGCCCTGGTCCCAGGTGATCGTTCGGGCCAAGGAGGACGGCAGCTTGCTGACCGCCTCGCGCATTGCTGCCTCGACCTGCTCGGCGCTCTTGCCATCGGGCAGGTGCAGCAGCAATGTCATCCGTGTCGAGCGCTCGACGAGCGTCCCGACAGCGCTGCGGCTGCCCTGACCAAGGATGAGGTCACCCTCCCAATGCCCGGGCACTGCACGGTCGTCGGCTTCGGCAGGGCGCTGGCTGAGCATCACCATGCCGGGGAGGCGGCCACGACCCTCGATGGCCCCGCGAGGCTTGCGAGCCGTCCTTCCGGACCGCAGGCACCGGGCCAGTTCACGGCGCAACTCGCCTCTGCCCTGCACGAACAGCGACTGGTAGATCGTCTCGTGGCTCACACGCATCTGCGGATCATCGGCATGATCCAACCGTAGGCGCACCGCGATCTCGTCGGGCGACCACAACTGCTCCAGCCGACTGGCGACCTCCTCGAGCAGTCGGCCGGGCCTGAGCTTGAACGGCTTCGGCCGACGAGTCTGCTGGCGGGCACGTTCATGTGCGCGCCAAGCCGAGTATTCGCAGCGGCCTCCGCCGCGCTTGACCTCACGGCTGATGGTGGACACCGTTCGCCCCAGCTGCCCGGCGATCGCGGTGAATGTGTCGCCACGATTGATCCCCAGAAGGATCTGCTCGCGCTCATCGATCGTCAGGCAGCCCTGGCGTGGTTTCCAGCCGAGCGGTTTGGCATCGAGGTGCCTGCCGCTCCGGGCCATGACCCCGACCATCGGCGCGCTGCAGCCGATCTCCTTGGCGATATCGACCAGCCGCCAGCCCCTCGCGTGCAACCTGAGCGCCAGCTGCTTCTGCTCCCGGCTGAGATGACCGTGCTTGCCCTGCATCCGGATCCTCCTGTGGTCAGTGACTGTCCCATCTCACAGGAGATGTTGCGCTGACCGCTTGAATCCGCC
>NZ_VDOR01000038.1 GCF_007666205.1 Kocuria palustris | reverse complement strand
GGGACTGCCGCACGGATAGGTGACATCTGATCTGGCTTGCCCGGAGGGCGGCCTGGAAGGATGTGCACCATGCCCGCTCCCTACCCCCAGGAGTTCCGCGAAGACGTCGTGCGAGTGGCCCGGTCCCGTGAGGACGGCATCACCATCGCGCAGATCGCGAAGGACTTCGGAGTCCACGAGATGACGCTGCACAAATGGATCCGCCAAGCAGACATCGACGACGGCAACCGCCCCGGCAAGAGCCGGGAAGATTCCACCGAGCTGCGCGATGCGCGCAAGCGGATCCGGCTGCTCGAGCAGGAGAACGAGGTCCTCCGCCGTGCCGCGGCCTACCTGTCCCAGGCGAACCTGCCGGGAAAAGGTTCTACCCGCTCGTGAGTGAGCTCGCCGCTGACGGCATTCCCGTCGCGGTGTCCCTGCGGGTCCTGAAGCTCTCCCGCCAGCCCTACTACCGCTGGCGCCACCAGCAGGTCACCAAGGCCGAGGTGGTCGAGGCATACCGGTCCAACGCGTTACTGGACGCTCACCTCGACGACCCCGAGTATGGCTACCGGTTCCTGGCCGGCGAAGCGGCAGAAGCCGGTGAGCAGATGTGTGAGCGGACGGCGTGGAGGATCTGCCGGGACAACCAGTGGTGGTCGGTGTTCGGGAAGAATCGCGGCAAGAACGGGAAACGTCCCGGGCCGCCGGTCCATGACGATCTCGTGAAGCGGGACTTCTCCGCCGATGACGTCAACGAACTGTGGCTGACCGACATCACAGAGCACTGGACCGACGAGGGAAAGCTCTACCTCTGCGCCATCAAAGATGTGTTCTCCGGCCGGATCGTTGGCTACTCGATCAGCGACCGTATGAAGGCGCGACTGGCGGTGAACGCCCTGGACAACGCCGCTTCCCGCCGCGGTGACGTCGCTGGTTGCATCGTGCATTCGGACCGTGGGTCTCAGTTCCGGTCACGGAAATTCGTGCACGCCCTGAACCGTCACCACCTCATCGGATCCATGGGCCAGGTCGGCGCTGCCGGCGATAACGCCGCGATGGAATCGTTCTTCGCACTGCTCCAGAAGAACGTCCTGGACCGCAAACGCTGGCGGACCCGAGACGAACTGCGGATCGCGATCATCACCTGGATCGAACGCAAGTATCACCGCCGTCGCCGACAGGCCCGCCTGGGTCGATTGACCCCCATCGAATACGAGACCATCATGAACCCGGCCGTGGACCTCGCGGCCTGACACCCCAACTGTCACCTGTTCGTGCGGCAGTCCC
>NZ_VDOR01000037.1 GCF_007666205.1 Kocuria palustris | reverse complement strand
GGGGATGAACCCTGAGTGGTGGACACGCTGAGTCTGGCCCATAATGGGCCGGAGAATGCGAGTAGAAACCATGCCAAAGAAGAAGTACTCCGATGAGTTCAAAGCCGACGCCGTCGCGCTGTACGAGACTCATCCCGATATGTCTTATTCCCAAGTCGCGGCCGATCTTGGCATCTCCCGTGGCGCGATCAAGTCGTGGGTGTTCCAAGCGCGGAAGGAAGCTGGCAAGGTGTCCACGAGCTCGCCTGATCGGCCCGAGACACCCGAGGAGGAGCTTGCTCGCCTGCGGGTCGAGAACGATTCGTTGCGGGCCGATAAGCGGTCTCTGCGGTCGGATGTGGAGCGGCTGGAAGAAGAGCGAGCGATCCTGCGGAAAGCCACGAAATATTTCGCGGCAGAGACGACCTGGTGATCCGTTTCCAGTTCGTTGACGACCACCGAAACACCCATGAGGTGAAGCGGATGTGTTCCGTGCTGGGTATCCAGCGCTCAAGCTTTTATAAGTGGTGTGCCTCCCGGCCGGCACGGGCGGCCAGGCAGGCTGCTGATGATGCTCTGTGCGAGCGGATTGAGCACCACTTCGAATTCTGGGACCACACGTACGGGTACCGACGGATCACGGCCGAACTCGCCGATGACCCGCACGTGGACGAGCCGGTCAACCGTAAGCGGGTTGCCCGCCTGATGCGGAACAACGGCATGGTCGGTATCCACTTGCGTAAGCCGAAGACTACGACGATCTCGGACCCAGATGCTCAGGTGTTTGCCGACCTGGTCGGCAGGGACTTCTCGGCCGCTGAGTTGGGCACGACCTACGTCGGCGACATCACCTACTTACCCTATGGCGATGAGGGGAAGTTCTTGTATTTGGCCACGGTCATCGACTTGTATTCGCGGCGGATCGTGGGCTGGTCGATCGCCGATCACATGCGGTCCAGTCTCGCCGAGGATGCGTTACAGAATGCAGTAAACAACAGAGAAACACTGGAAGGTGCGATTTTTCACAGCGACCATGGTCGTCAATATACGTCCTCGTCGTTTCAGGCGATGTGTCGTCGGTTCGGGGTGGTCCAGTCGATGGGCAGGGTCGGGTCGAGTGCTGATAATGCCCTGGCGGAGTCGGTCAACGCGGCGTTGAAGCGGGAGACGCTGCAAGGAGCGAAGCGGTGGGTCTCGGACCTCGAGTGTCGTCGTGAGGTGTTTCGGTGGTTGGTTCGATACAACTCGAGGCGGAGACATTCGAGTCTGGGTTATCGAGCACCGGTTGACTTCGAGGTCGATTGCACATTTATGATGGACATTGCCGCCTGATAGTACACATTGATGTGTCCACTTCCAGGGGTTCACGCCC
>NZ_VDOR01000036.1 GCF_007666205.1 Kocuria palustris | reverse complement strand
ATCCCCCGGCCTCACGCGTCCCGGCCCCTGCCAATAACGTCATGCCCTCTTACACCTAGGCCAGCCCCACTAGACCCTCAGCCCCTCCAGGTGATCCCCCCGCTGGAGGGGCTGAGTCATGCCCAGCCCCATGCTCAGCCCGAGGGGCTGAGCACCTGCCAGGCCCCGAAGGGCCAGGCAGACACCCCGAACAAGAACCAAGAAGAACCACTGCACACACCTCTGGCACCAAGGTGCACAGGTGTGGAATTCGTTCCACACCTGACACACGCGGCTGCCGACCGCTGCGAAGGCTCAACATGCCCGTTGCCCGCCGTTGTGCCACCTGCCGCCAGCCCCTCGACCCGGCTTCTCATCCGACTCGACGCTATTGCTCGCCTGCGTGTCGATACCGGGCGAGCAAGCGCCGCCAGCAAGGCATCTCGATCTCGGATCGCCCCACCTCCAGCACAGCTCATGCCATCGCCCTCGACGCCGCCCTAACCCAGCGGGAGAGACAGCTATCCGGCAAGGAGCGCACGATCGCCCGGCTCCGCGCCGGGCGCGACGCAGACCGTCGCCGGATGCGTGAGCTGGAGGCCCAGGCAGCCTCGGAGCGTCGGCGCGCTGAGCGGGCTATCGCCTCCGTCGGCAAAGACCAGCATCGGCTGCGTGCGGAGAAGGCCTCGCTCCAGGACCAGATCATCCAGGCCCACGAAGCCGTTCGAGGACGCGATGCCGAGGTCGAGCGGCTGCGGCAGACCGTCCGTGAGATCACCCCGGAGCTGACGGCAGCACGTGAGATCCGTCGGCAATGGGAAGCGCTTGCCGTTCGCATCGCCCGGCAGGCTGCCGGCTCGAACGTGCCGCTTGCCGGTCTCGACCAAGAAGTCCTCACGACCTACCAGCGGCAACGGCAAGC
Source organism: Kocuria palustris (assembly GCF_007666205.1). Lineage (GTDB taxonomy): Bacteria > Actinomycetota > Actinomycetes > Actinomycetales > Micrococcaceae > Kocuria > Kocuria palustris_A. The sequence continues at coordinate 1,151 of NZ_VDOR01000036.1, read as the reverse complement.
CCCTGCCGGCGACCCGCAGCCGGCAACGGCAAAGACCCCGCCCCGCAAGAACCGCCCTGCCGCCCGTCCGGCAGCCCGTCCCGGAAGCCCCGGAAGGACCACACGATGACCGTCTCCATCTCCAAGATGTCCGTCAGCTACTACATCGAGCAGGTCACCGTCGGCGACGCCGCCCCCGCCGGCACCGGCAGCCGCGACCTCACCCGCTACTACACCGAAGCCGGCGCACCTCCCGGACGCTGGATCGGTTCCGGCACCGTCGGCCTCGGCATCGACACCGGCACCCGCGTCACCTCCCAAGCAGCCCGCCGGCTCCTCGAAGACTCCGCTCACCCCGAGACCGGCGAACGACTCGGCAGAGCACCGATCGCCAAACAGCAGGCTCCTGCCGGCGCCAAGACCGCTGCCGGCAAGGCCGCCAAGTCCGAGCGCGAATCCGTTGCCGGCTTCGATCTGACGTTCTCCGTGCCGAAGTCCGTCTCCGTGCTGTGGGCCATGGCCGATGACCAGACCAAGGCAGCCGTGCACGCAGCCCACCGTCGCGCGATCGACGACTCGCTGTCCTGGCTCGACGATCGGGTGATCCAGACCCGAGCGGGTCATGCCGGCGTCGCCAAGGTCGCTACCCGGGGGCTCATCGCCACCGCGTTCGACCACTGGGACTCCCGAGCCGGCGACCCCCAGCTGCACACCCACGTCGTGATCGCCAACCGCGTCCAGCGCGCTTCCGACGGCGCCTGGACCACCCTGGACTCCGTCGCCCTGCACAAGAACGTCGTCGCCGCGAGTGAGCGCTTCAACGGGATTCTCTTCGACGAGCTCGCCCGCACCCTCGGCACCCAGGCTGAGATCCGGGGCGAATCTGCCCATGACTACGACGACATCACCCTCGCTGACCGGAACGCGCGCATCGAACTCGCCGGCGTCCCCGGCGAACTCATCGATGCCTTCTCCTCCCGCTCCCGTGTGATCGAGGCCGAAACCGACCGCCTGATCGCCAAGTGGGAGGCCGACCACGGGACGGCACCTACCGGCCAAGATCTCGCCCAGCTGCGCCAGCAGGCCACGCTCACGACCCGCACTGCTAAGTGTAAGAGGGCATGACGTTATTGGCAGGGGCCGGGACGCGTGAGGCCGGGGGATGATCGCCA
>NZ_VDOR01000035.1 GCF_007666205.1 Kocuria palustris | reverse complement strand
GGGCGGCGGTCGTGATCAGCGCGATCCTGACATGGCTACGCCGATAAAGGAGACATGCCCTAGGGCCGAGGAGCTCATCGCCAGCCTCCGCCCCTGGGGCGCCGGCGACCCCCGCAGCACGGCGCCGCCGCCACGACACATCCTCGCCAGGGGCCCGCCTACTGAGGCTTGATCACGCCCTACACACCATTGCCAGCGACCTCGCTCGCCCGCGCACCGGGATCCCCGCCAGATTCCGGAACCGCGCTCTCCCAATGCGTCCCACTAGGGGGAGGCCGTGCGCAACAGTTACGCAGTAGTCATTTACGGTTGTCGTTAGGGTCCGTTCGCGGACTTTTGCGACACATCCGTCGCACTGGGTATGGGTGGGCCACCACCATGACGTGTTGGCGAGGGTTGTGGCGAGGATCAGGTCTGCCACAAACGACCGTTTGTGCACCAGTTCCCTCGTGGTTGAGCGCGACGTTTTGGCAGACTTAGAGCCATGCCGGAAGCAGAGGAAGCTCTCACCAGGACCTCCTACAACGTTGTGGCCGACGTGTACGCCGACCACTTCCGTACCACCGAAGGCGAACAGCCCATCGACTTGGCCACGATCGACCACTTCGTCGCACTCCTGCACGAGCCTCGCGTGGTCCTGGATGCTGGCTGCGGGGCAGGGCGAATGCTGCCCTATTTGGCTGGGCGCGGATGCCACGCGGAGGGCATCGACCTCTCACCCAACATGGTCCGCAGGGCACGAGCCGACCACCCTGACTTCACCGTCGCCGAAGAGTTCCTCTACGCCCGTAAGTGGGATTCAGAAGCCGAACGCGCTGCCGCGCTGAAAACGTGGAACCGGCACTACAACTATCACCGTCCCCACGGCGCTCACGACGGGCAACCGCCTGCCTCTGCAACACCGGCACGCGTCAACAACGTCATGGCCTCATACAACTAAGTGGCGCGAAAATCGCAGCACTAAGTGGCGAGACTCGTGCGCTGGTCGGCATTGGGGCGCGGCTTCGACGCCGCGCGGAGCGGCGGATTGGCGCGTGTGTGCGGCTGCCGTGCGAGGACCACCGCTATGAATTCTGGAGCAGCTCCGCCCTATGGGTCAGTGGCGAGACCTAGCCTGTCGCTGGTGCGACTCATCCGTCCTCGTCAAGCACGCCCCATTTGGCGGTCATGAGTCGCCAGCATTATCTCGGCGACCATCGTGGCCTGCCTAATCATGAACCGTGCCGCTTCCACGGACACGCCGCTCGGCAGCGTGCGACCGTGGCCTGTTCCATGGTCGTTGCGCAGCTCATTGATGGCATCGACCACCGTGCGGACTGCCTGATAAACCTTGCGCAGTTGCTTGCTGCCCTCCGTGGAGGCGTCGACCTGGACGGGCATGATGCCTAAGAGCTCCATGCTGACGGTCATCACCTCGGGCATGTCGATCCTGCGGTCGGGAAGGCACCCGTTCTCCTCCAGTACAAACTTTCCGACGGATTCAAGCAGCTCTTTGGCTGTCCCCAGGAGCAGGCCGGCATCTTCGGTGTTGCGACGCAAGCGGTTCAACTGGTCATTTAGCGCTTGCCGATCCCCAACCTCGAGATCGATATCGCCCAACGGGTCCAGTCGGCCGTCGGTATCGAGAGCCCAGCCGCGTTGCAGCAGGGCGCTTCTGAGTGATGCGACCTCCATCTGGAGGTTGGGGGCGCCAAAGATGCCTGCCACTCGATAGATACTCAAGATTTCCTCGACCAGACGCCGGCCCCGGGTGGGCTGTTGCCAGACCTTGCGGGCAGCCTCGGTGATTCGGTCGACCTTGTTCAAACTGTCGAGCGAACCCGAGCTGTAAGGAGTAAGGCCGACAATTCCGGCTGCCAGGAAGGCGGAGGTGAGCGAGGAGTGAGAGGGGCCACTTCCCCCGCGGACGAATACAGTCAGAGCTGCAACCACTTCTCCGTTGATCGGGTTCTCCATGCTCTACACAGTAGAGTTCCTCGCCTGGGCAGGGAACTACGTTCGAGATTCGCGCCCCACGTGGCATGAGCGATCGCCCACGGGCGTCGTGCTCAGTGCGTGGATGTTGTCTGCTGGTACAGCGCGAGGCCGGGCTGCCCGTCAACCAGCGCGTAGGTGCTGTTCATGACTGCCTCGAACGGCTCCGCGTCCCCGCGAGAGGCCTTGGCCTTGTAGATCAGGGCGGCCGTTTGACGGCTCATCATGATCCAGGGTGTAGTTGGGGTCTGAACCCGCCGGTCTCGAGCAGCGATCTGGC
>NZ_VDOR01000034.1 GCF_007666205.1 Kocuria palustris | reverse complement strand
GATCATCCCCCGGCCTCACGCGTCCCGGCCCCTGCCAATAACGTCATGCCCTCTTACAGCTAGGGACTCGCCCTGGCCGCGTGTGGAAACTCTCGCGTAGCCGATAATCATGTGGTCAGCTCCCACCCTGCGATGTGTGCGACCCGCGTTCCGGTCGCAGCCTCAATTCCTGGCACGGCGAAGCGCAGCGCAACAAGCACGGGCGAACCGTCAAGCACCACTCCCCAAGCGTCCGCACGGCTCGGGTGGCGGCGGGTGTGGGCAATGAGCGCACCACTCGGGGCGACTATGACTCCCACATCCCGTGGCGGGCCACTGGCTGCCCACTGCTCGAGCGGGCACGGATCGGCCTCGGTGAACCCGGCTGCGGCCAATGTCTCGAGCGCCCTCCTATGCGGAAGCGTGGACGGCGCTCCATCTGATTCGTGCACGGTCGTCACCCACGCCTGGTGTAGAACCAAGCTGTGTACCGCGTGCTGGATGGTCTGACGGGTGCTCTTGCGCCAGGAATGGACAATGCCGCGTGTGGGTCAAGTACGTTGAAGCCCGCGCTTGCGTAGAACCGGGACATGCGCGGCTCACAACCGCCGTAGATCATGTGCGGACGGTGGCCGCTCTGAGCTAGGTACGGTTCGACCATGCGCAGAGTCAGGAACCCAACTCCGCTTCCACTGTGCTCAGGTGCCGTCGCCAGAGCGATGACGGAGGCCACTTCGTAACCGTCAAAGTTGGCTGCTCCTACGACTGCTGCTGCCGCGACGGTGCTGTGCGAGTCGAGGGCGATCACCGCCCCGGTCTTCGGTTCAAGAGTCCAGTCCGCCGATACCGCGACTCGGCTACGGATCAGATCGGTGAGCTGGTCGAGATGATCCGTGTTGGTCTGATCGAGAGCCTGCCAGGTGTACCCACGCTGCACGAGTTCTCGGGCCGTTTTGAGATGACGGGTCTTGACTTCTTCATGCGATCGGGCTTGCTGCATGGTGGCCTTCCTTGGAGTCAGAATCGGTCGTTTGAGCTACCTGTCTGCGGCCATGTCCTTCCTCACGTCTAGTGTCGGGGGCATGAATTGGGAACCAGTCCTCGAAGCAGTCGGTCAAGCGGTCAACGGTCGGAGCGAAGCCGCCAAGGCGGCTCTCGAGAAGTGCTGGGATGAGGTGGTCGAAGAAGACCATGCCCAACGGTGCGTGTTGGCGCACTACCTGGCCGACCAGCAGGAGAATCTTCAGAGTGAGACTCATTGGGACGAGCAAGCCTTGACGGAGTTCACACACCTCCAAGACGGTGACCTCGCAGCCATCGGAGTTCCCTCGACAGGGGGATTCGCTCCGAGCTTGCACCTTAACCTTGGTGATGATTACCTGCGCGCTGGGCGCGTCAAAGACGCCGAAGATCAGGTTGTACGGGCGCAGCAATCTGTGGCACGACTGCCCGAGCAGGGGTATGGCGCGATGATTCGGGACGGTGTTCGTCGCCTCCAAGGACGTGTCGAGGCGGCGAACGCGGCGCTGTAGCTCAAACGGTCGTTTGTGGCGCGGCTCGGGCTGCCGGTCGGCGGTCGCGTGTAGATGTGATGGCTTGGTGGCGGGCTTCTGTGATCGCTCAGTGGCGGTGAACACGCGGGCAGTTGTAGCCCGTGGTGCGGCGCAACTCGCGATAGATGGTGGTGCGAGAGACGTTGAACAGCTCCGCGAACTCGGCTTGGGTGCGCGCGCCACCGCCTACGGCTCACCCTAGGCGGCCTGTGCATCGATGTAGTCATGCCAGTTGCGCATCGGCAGAGGAATCGGAGACGAACGCTCATCGTCGTGCACCGGTAGCATCAGGCGGGTGACCAGAACCCCGGACCTCCGCAAACCCGTCGACGACTACCTCGAGGCGCAGCAGCGCGTCATCGACCACTGGTGGGCGATCCAGGCGCAGGCGGATGTGCTCGGCCCATCCGCACTGCATGCCACCTCTGAGGCCACGTTGAGCGCCTGCGCCACCAACTGGGAGTCGTTCCGGACCGACTGGCATATACGAGCCATTGCCTGCGACGCGACCCAGTTCCGCGCCTGGGTGACCAAACGCGTGGTCGACGCCGCCGCGAAGTCTGACGAGAAGGTCAAGGCCCTGATCAAGGGCATACAGGACGATCCCGAGGGCCGCTTCGAAGTCGCGCTGCCCAAGCACCCGACGATGGAGCGGGTCGCCGGAATGCTCGACCCCAACGACTACAACCTCACCTTCAAGGACAAGAAGTCCTCGGACGCCAAGGCGGAGAATCACCTAGTACCGAGCCTGGCTAAGCTACCGAAGTCGCTGGACTACTTGGACTGGAATGTCCTCTCGCTCATGGTCGCCACCCGCAACGCCAGGGACTGCCGCACGGATAGGTGACATCTGATCTGGCTTGCCCGGAGGGCGGCCTGGAAGG
>NZ_VDOR01000033.1 GCF_007666205.1 Kocuria palustris | reverse complement strand
TCATCCCCCGGCCTCACGCGTCCCGGCCCCTGCCAATAACGTCATGCCCTCTTACACCTAGCCGCCGTGCGCTGCCATAGCGCAGACGAACGCGATCGGCTCCTCGACGAACTCACCGACCAGGCTCTCGATCAGACCGTGCGACTGACCCCCACCCGGTTCCAGCACTCCTCCGACGCGCAGCCCGGGCTCAGCACCGGTCGCGATCACGCCTTCAACGACTCAGCCTCCTACGCGACCCAGGACCAGCTCTCCGCTGAGGAGCGCCTGATCTCCGCTGCGACGAACACCGGAGCGCCCACCATCACCGATCGGCAGCGCGCCGAACAGATCCTCGATGCCGTCACCGTCGGAGACGGTCATTCCCTGGCCCCCGATCAGCGTGAGGCTGCGCTGCGCCTGGCGACCGCAGACCAGTCTCTGTCCGCGCTCATCGGCCCTGCCGGCACCGGCAAGACCACCTGCCTCTCTGCGCTGCGGCAGGTTTGGGAGGACGAGCACGGCCCCGGCAGCATCGTCGGCCTCGCACCCTCGGCAGTCGCGGCCTCCGTGCTCGGCAAGGAGATCGACGTCCCGACCGACAACGTCGCCAAGTGGCTCTGGGAATCCGAAGGCCCCGGGGCTGCCCGCCGCCACGAGAAGATCACCGCCACCCGCCAGCAGATGACCCGGCTGCTCGACGAGCTGCCGGACTCCCCGACCGCCCAGCAGCAGCGCACGCTGCGCCGGCTGAACGCCACGCTGACCGAGCTGGAGACTACACAGGACCGCTACCAGATGCGCCCCGGCCAGATGGTCATCGTCGATGAGGCCTCCATGGCCGGCACCCACTCCCTCGATCGGCTTCGCGCTCAGGCCGAGACCGCCGGAGCCCGCATCGTCGCTGTCGGCGACCCGTCCCAGCTCGGAGCCATCGAAGCCGGCGGCACCCTCGGCTGGATCGAACGCCACCAAGACCAGCCCAACGTCACCGCAGCCACCCTCGAATCCGTCTGGCGCTTCAAGAACGACTGGGAAGCCGGCAACTCCCTCGCCCTGCGCCAAGGCGAACACGACGCCATCGACACCCTGCTCGACCACGACCGCATCACCCAGGTCGACGAGCCAGAAGCCGTCGAAACCACCGCTTTCGATCAGTGGGCCGACGCTCGCACCCAAGGCAGTGCGTTGCTGCTGTCGGCCTCCCAGGAATCCGTTGACCGCCTCAACCTCCAAGCCCAGGATCTGCTGCGCAGCACCGGAGAGATCGACCACACCACCACCGTCGCTCTCTCCGGAGACTCCGTGGCCGGGCTCGGCGATCGCATCCTCACCCGCCGCAACGAACGCCAGGTGCTCGACGACCAGGGAAACTTCATCAAGAACGGCGACCTGCTCACCGTCACCGCCCTGAACGACGACGGCACCCTGGAAGCCGCACGAGACAACGGCGCGACCGTCCACCTCCCGACTGCCGTCCTGGAGAACACCCAGCTCGGCTACGCCTCCACCGCCCACCGCGCTCAGGGCGTCACCGTCGATCGCGCCATCACCGCTGTCGACCCGAACCAGACCTCGCGAGAGACCTTCTACGTCTCCATGACGCGCGGCAAGCACTCGAACACCGCAGTCCTCCCCCCGCCGGCACCAGATGATGAGTCGCCCGACCCCTGGCAGATGATCCACCGGCTCACCCCACAGACAGCCAAGGACCAGCTGGCCCGCGTCCTGGACCGCACGGATACGGAGCTGACTGCCCATGAAGTCCGCGACCACGCCCACGGTTGGGACAACGACCTGACCCGCCTCACCGACGAACTGCGCTACACCGGCCAGGCCATCGCCACCCGACAGACCGTCCAGTGGGTCCGCGACGCCCACGGCTCCGAGACCGCAGACGCATGGGCCGACTCCGAGCACTGGCCCGCCATCGTCAACGCCGTCACCGCCGGACGCACCCTGCCCTCGAACGTCCCCGATACCTCACGCGAAGCCCTCGACGCACTCAAAGCGCAGCCCACCGACCCCGACGCTCAACGCCGCCATGGCCCTCTGCAGCTGCCCATCCCCGAGACCACCGACGAGACAACTACCGTCCAGCGACTCGTCAACAAGATCGACGACCGCCTCGCCGGCCTGCGCGCACAGAGCGCCGATGAACCCTGGCGCCTGAGCCTGACTGGCCGCCCACAGCAGACCATCGACTCCGTGCTGATCGCACGCCAACTCAGCTCCTGGGACGACCCTGCTCAGCCCCTTCCCCCCGACCGGCCCAGCGACCCCCGCGCCGCATCCGCCGTCGACTCAGCCATCATCCGCATCGAGTCCCAGGATTCTCATCAGCAGCCTGTCCCCGAGACTTTCGACCATTCCGAGGATATTCCCTTTAACCGCACTTTCGACTCAGAAATAAGCACAATATCACCATCACCAGAAAATGCCAGACCGAATGCTTCTTGACCGATCACTGGAACCCCTGGATGCTGGAGCCCACTCACACCCCGGAAGGTACTGCGTCACCTTAGAAAACATCTCCGCGGTTAGAAAGGGGAAATCACGCCGCTCTCCACCGATAACCCGCCCGTCGACTTTCTGGGGAATCAAGCCGTCCAGGATCACCTCACCGACTGGGGTCCGTGGGCTTGGGTGCTGATGTTCGCCCTGGCCTGGCTATGTCAACCCCACTTGGCCCCGGGGTGACGGCCAGGAATGGACCCACCTTGCGCGAGACCTGCGGCATGAGCGAGCGAGGTGATACCCCGGTCGCGGCGGGCCTTACCTACTTTCGACGCGAAGCCACCGCGAGGCCAACGAGAGCTAGGCAGAACAGCGCCGCAAGTAAGGGACTGCCGCACGAACAGGTGACAGTTTGACCTGCCCTACGGTTAGGTTTCCACTCTTGGTCGCTAGCTTCCGATGGTG
>NZ_VDOR01000032.1 GCF_007666205.1 Kocuria palustris | reverse complement strand
GCCCGTTCCTCATCTCATCGACGCACCCGCGCCAAGAACCTCATGACCCACAACACCTAGGGCTACAGGACAGTCTTCCTTCTGGCCGGGTGGAGCTGTACGTGTGTCGCGAGTGCGGCGACCTGGGCTGTGGGGCGCTGACGGTCAACATCGAACGATCCGGGTCAGTGGTGCGATGGAGCGAGTTCGGATGGGATGACAGCCTCAGCGATGAGCCGTACGACGCCATCGGGGACCCCTTGGAATTCACCTTCCAATCGACGTCCTATGACGAGACACTCCGCGCCGTGGGGGAGCGGCTGCTCGCGAGGCAACGTCCGCCAGCTCCGACCGGGCATCGGTGGCGGCGTGACCCAGGCTTCGTTGCGATCGATCTGTGACGCCTATTTCCAACGCAATGAGGTCGAATGGAGATTCAATTTGTAGAAGAGCTGGTCAGAGCTGTTGGGCGCGAGCTGGTCGGGCGGCATGGGGGAGTGTTCGCGTCAACAACTGGCCTCGCGCTTGGGTTGGGGCATGACGCCGGACTCCGGGGTGCGGAAGATCTGCCCTGTCGCGGGGAGACCCTCGACCGTCTCTGCGACAGGTTTCTTCGGAGCCCAGTGGGGATCGGGATCCGGCTCGATCGTGAGCGGGGACCACCGGAACGGCAGGCCGGCGGCCATGGCCGCTTGGGGCCGGTCCATCAGCTGGAAGTGGAGATGGGGTTCGCTGGTATTCCCGGTGTTCCCGACCGCTCCCAGGACATCGCCGGCCCGGACTTTCTGCCCGACGCACACGGCTGCAGATCCGTGCTTGAGGTGGGCGTACATGCTGAACGTGCCGTCGCTATGGTCGAGGATCACGTGATTGCCGATGATGGAGCGGTGCCCGGCCAACTCTCGACCGAAGGCCTCGAGCGACATCATAAAGATCAGGCCGGGCCAGGTGTTCCGGGCGCGATGGTCACGCTTGCCGTCATGGGCAGCGATCACGGTGCCGGAGCCCGCTGCCAGGACAGGCTCCCCGAAGCTTGGCAACTCCTGGGGCTCGGCCTGTCTCCATTGCCAGCCGGGGGCGCTTTCGCGGGGAGAGTCTGATGCCTGCAGGATGTCGACTGCGAATGCCTGACCGAGCGTGCGAACGCCGTGGCTGGGGACCTTCGTCGCCGGGCTGTTGATGGCGACCCAGCGGCCCGTCACGGGAGCATGCATGGTCTGGGGAGACTCGTCGTCTGCACGTGGAGAAGGGACTGCGATCGCCAGGCCCAGCGGCGCGAACACGAGCCACACGGGGACCTCGATGATGAAGCTCAGCGCCACGAGCAGGACGAAGGCTCGAAGGAGCCAGGGGGAAGCCGCCTTGAGCGTGCGCATCATCGGCGCGCCCCCAGAAGGGTGGTGAGCAGGGGGACGACTCGTTCGGCCGGCACCGTGTGTTTGCCCCCGGAGCCCGGCCTCAACCACCCGGCCGAGGTGAGGGCGCGAAGGTGGTGATAGACCTGCCCGGTCGACCCCATGGACTCCAGTTCTGCAAGTTCGCGTGCGGTGCTGTTCTCCCCGGTGAGCACCTCTTTGAGGATGCGCAGGCGGATGGGGTGCGCCAGTGCGTCCAGCACAGCAGTGACCGTGTCCCACTCGTCGGAAAGGAGCTCGTCGGCGTGCGCTCCGATCTGCCAGGAGACGGGGCCGCTGCCCGGAAGCTCGACGGAGCCCACGAGCATGACGGTGCCGCCCTCGCTGTCATCCTCGTACTGCTTCAGGCCGCGAAGGGCCCAGAGGTGATCTTGTGTGCTTGGTGAACTGCCTTGCGCGCCGTTCGTATTTCCAGTGTCACCAGCGGCGGGGGTGGCGTGTGCCTCGACCGCGACCATCCGCTTCTCGAGTGCAGCTACTCGACTGGCCAGCGAGTCAGGTGCGTCCAATGTCGTCATGGATACATAGTTCCAGAATTACGGAATACTGTAAAAGCGCACTACGGACCTGCCGCGGGGGCGAGTAGGCGACCTCTGGGTGACGGATTTCGGTGGAGTCCGCTGCAACGTGCGAAGGTCCCTCTGCGCCCCAGGGCGGGCATGAAGGGCGAGGACGTTCTCGTAGGCAGTGCTTGACCGGGATTTCGCTCCCGCGCATTGCTGGCCTGGGTCATGGCGGTGATCCACAGGGGGTCTGTCGGGTCGGCCTTGCGGGCGGCGGGGGAACTCGTGAAGAGCTGCGAACCGCGATCATCACCTGGATCGAGCGGACCTACCGACGCCGCCGGCGGGCCCGCCTGGGTCGGTTGGCCCATCGAGTACGAGCCCCTCATGAACCCGAGCCTCAACCTAGTGGCCGATGTAAGAGGGCATGACGTTATTGGCAGGGGCCGGGACGCGTGAGGCCGGGGGATGATCGCCACAGGCGGTATGGGGCCGATGAAGCGCCCTGGGTTTCGTTCCGAGGTCAGGGCACCGCGGGCGCGGTCACCTCGAGGTCAGTGTAAGCAGCCTCGACCTCGACCGGGGTCCGGTACCCCAGTCGTTCGTGGAGCCGAGCCGTGTTCCACCAGTGGACCCAGTCCAACGTCGCGATCTCCACCGCAGTAGCCGAGGGCCAGACGCGCTTGGAGTAGATGATCTCGGTCTTATAGAGACCATTGACCGTTTCTGCCAGGGCATTGTCATAAGAATCCCCGACCGTACCGACCGAAGCAGTCACACCTGCAGCAATCAGCGCATCCGAGTAGGCCAGCGACACATATTGAGACCCTCGATCCGAGTGATGCGTCAAGCCAGAAGAATCCCGACGGGCACCAGTCGTCAATAATGCCTGTTCCAGAGCCAGAAGCGGCAGGCGATCTGTGTGCAGCGTTGAAGCGACCGACCAGCCGACGATCTTGCCGGTGCAGACATCCGTGATGAATGCGGCATAGCAGAATCCCGACACGAGACGCACATAAGTGATGTCGGCGACCCAGAGCTCATGCGGAGCCGCGGCCGTGAAGTCGCGCTGGACCAGGTCCGGGCGATGATCATCTGCCTGGGCTGGACGGGTGGTGTTGGGCTTGCGGCCCCGGCGGACCCCGTGCAGCCCGGCGCTACGCATCAAACGAGCGACCTGATCGCGGCCCAGGTCCCAGCCTGCTCGGCGCATCGCATGCCACATCTTCCGCGCCCCGTAGACACCATAGTTCTGCGCATGGACGCGCTGTATTTCCAGGATCAAAGATTGATCACGCAGAGCACGAGCTGAGGCCGGTCGAGTCTTCGCAGCCCGGTAGGCCCGGGAGGTGATGAACCCACATTCTGTTTCGCGCATGACGCGGCAGATGGCCTCGACCCCGAAATCGTCGCGGTTCATGTCGATGAACCGGATCATCTCGTCGTGGGGCGGTCGAGTTCCGCTGCGAAAAAAGCCGAGGCCTTTTTCAGGATCGGCGGATTCAAGCGGTCAGCGCAACATCTCCTGTGAGATGGGACAGTCACTGACCACAG
>NZ_VDOR01000031.1 GCF_007666205.1 Kocuria palustris | reverse complement strand
ATCATCCCCCGGCCTCACGCGTCCCGGCCCCTGCCAATAACGTCATGCCCTCTTACAACTAGCCCACCGCCTCACCGGGCCGCTGAACTCCCTCCTGCAGCTGTGGACCATCTCCTACCGCAACTCCTGGGGGATGATCCTGCACAACGACAACCAGCTGACCATGCACCAGGTGATCCTCGGGCTCTCGCCGGCCGCGGACGCCCTGTCCCTGGACAACGCCCTGAGCGGGCGCCCCCAGCGGCCGCACGGCCTGGAGCGGGCCTACGGCGCCCCGGCCACGGCGCTGAACATCGCGACCGTCGCCGTCTACTTCATCTCGGGCGTCGCCAAGCTGCGCAGCCCTCAGGGCTGGCGGTGGGCCACGGGAAGCACGCTGCGCGAGCAGATCGGCGCCGACGCCGTCCGCAAGGAGGTCTTCGGCTCGGTCGCCCCCGCGATGGCCGGCGCCCTGTACCGGAGCAGGGCCCGGTTCGGGGCGCTGGCCGTGATGGCGCTGCTCGTCGAGCTCGGGGCACCGGCGGCGCTGGCCGACAGGAGGCTCGGCCAGGTCTTCGCCCTCGGCGCCCTGGGGATGCACTGGGGCATCCGGGTCACCATGGGGATCAGGTTCAAGTACAACCTCTCCGGCTTCTCGTACCTGCCCCTGTTCCCCCTGGGACGGCAGCGGCCGGCGGTGCGCTCGCTGCTGCCCCTTCGGTGAGCGGCGGCGGGCGGCGCTCTGCCCTCTGCCGGATCCCCGTTCCGCGGCGGGCGGGGGGATCCGCGCGAGTCAGCGCGAGATGAGAGAGCACTCATCAGCGCTTCATGAGCGCCTCATCCTCGTCGGGTTGTCTCATCAGCGGCGAACAGCTCACCGAGAGGATCCGAGATGACCACGCAGCCCCTGACCCGCATGCTCCCCACACACGACATGAACGAGGCCGCCATGAACGACGAGGACCGCACCGTGCGCTCGAGCCTGCCGGCGCGCTTCCAGCCGTCGTACACGACCCGCCACGTCGCCCAGGCCATGTCGCACGATCCGGCGCGGTTCCACCTGGTCTCCGGCACCGACGTGCACCCGGAGCCGGGCGACGTCGTGATCGCCGAGGTCACCCGCATCGGCAATCACAAGCGGATCGAGACCCCGGAGTCCCGGAAGGCCATCCTCTTCGAGGGCCGCCTCGTCATCCTGGCCTACGGCAACCGGTACGCCGCCGACCAGTTCCTGGCCCACGTCCCGGACTCGCTCGAGCCGCTGCACCTGGTCGCCGCCGGCGGCATCGCCGGGATGGTGACCGCCTCGCACGACAAGATGGCCTCCCCCACGCAGATCCGCCCCCTCGGGCTGGTCGCCGACGAGACCGGCGTGGTCACCCTCGAGCGCTACGCTCCGTACCTCAATGAGCCCGTGGCGGGCCCTGCCGGGGACCGGACCGCTCGCCCCGAGGTCATCGGGATCCTGGGGACCTCCATGAACTCCGGCAAGTCCACCCTGATGGCCTGCCTCATCAACGGCCTGGTCAACGGCGGCCTGAAGGTCGGCGCGGGCAAGATCACCGGCACCGGAGCGGGAAACGATCCGATGATCTACGGCGATGCCGGCGCATCCAGGGTCCTGGACTTCACCGACTTCGGCTACCCCACGACCTTCCGCGCCCCCATGGAGGACCTCCGCGCGCTGACGGTGAACCTCGTCGATGCGCTCACGGAGGCCGACACGGACGTCGTCGTGGTGGAGATCGCCGACGGCGTCTACCAGGAGGAGACGGCCCGGCTGCTGCGCGACGACATCTTCCAGGCCACGATCGACCACGTGATGTTCGCCGCGACCGACGCCCTCGGTGCTCGGGCAGGTGTCCACGAGCTGGTCGACGCCGGGCTGCGGGTGTCCGCCGCCTCCGGCGTGATGACCTCCTCGCCGCTGGCCACGACCGAGGCGCACACCGTCCTCTCCGACTTCGCCGTCCCGGTCGTCGGCACCTTCGCCCTGCAGGACCCCCTCGAGGCGGTCGCTCTGCGCGCGCGGCAGGCCGTCCGCCCGGGCGCGGTCGGCGCACCGACCCCCCAGCAGGCCTGAGCGCGCAGGATCGCTGGTTGACTGGGCCCGTGATGGCACGGCAGCAGGAGACCACCCCCAGGATGCCGCCGGTGTGGCGCGGACGCCGCCGGCGGCTCCTGGTGTCCCTGGTGGCCCTCGGCGTCCTCCAGGCGGTCTTCGCCCTGGTCATGGCCCTCAGCGTGGGGGCCGTGCTCTCGACGTCCGAGAGGCGCTGGGACCTCCTGGCCCTCCTGCTGCTCTCCGTGCTCGGGATCGGCCTGGCGCGCTGGATGGAGCGGATCGTCGCCGAGCAGCTGGGGCAGGACTACGTGTTCGAGCAGCGCCGGCGGCTGATCGCCTCGGCGATCCTCGGCGAGAAGGGCAACAAGTCCCTCGGCGTGATCGTCACCCGCGCCTCGAACGACCTCACCGCCATCCGCAGCTGGATCGCGCAGGGCATCGTCCCCCTGGCCACGGGCCTCCCGCTGGTCATCGTCATCATCGGGGCCCTGTGCTTCATCGACTGGCGGGTGGCCGCGGCCGTCTCGCTGCCGCTGCTGCTGACCGCCGCCTCCGTCCCCAAGCTCTCCGCCATCGCATTCGACCGCGCGCGCCTGCTGCGCCGCCGCCGCGGCCGCATGTCCTCGCACATCTCCGACACCGTCCGCGCCGGCGAGTCGATCCAGATCGCGGGGGCCGTGGACAGGGAGCTCAAGGCCGTCGACCGGAACTCGAGCAGGGTCGTCGACGCGGCGGTGGACCGCGCCCGCGTCACCGGATTCATCCGGTCGCTGACCGTCACGGCCGCGTCGCTGTGCACCGTGATGGTCGTGCTCCTGTCCATGATGGGGGTGATCGACGCGGCGGGAGTGGCCTCCGTGATGACGCTGCTCGGCATCATCTCCACGCCCCTGGCCGATCTGGGCCGCGTCGTGGAGTACCGGCAGAACTACAAGGCCGCTCGACGCATCCTCGCGCCCGTGCTCGACGAGGCCATCCAGCTCACACGAGCGGAGCGGCGTCGCGAGCGGGCGTGGAACGACGGCGCCGTCGAGTCGATCGCGGACCACGAGGGCCTGCACGTGCGGGGCCTGACCGTCCTGGGGACCTCTCTGCCGGATATCGATGCCGCCCCCGGCGCTCGCCTCCGCATGATCTCCGAGCACTCGGCCAGACCGCACGCGGCCATCCAGCGGCTGCTCATGGCCGGCGAGAGCCTGGCCGATCAGCAGCATGACGAGGACGTTCCGTACGTGCTGATCGACGGGCTGGACTACGTGCGCGCGCCTCGCAAGGAGCGTCGCAAGATGGTCGGCTACGCCTCCCTCGACGTGCCGCTGGAGCAGGGGTCGATCCGACGCATCGTCACCTACCGCCGTCCCGGGACCGAGGACGGCGAGGTCCACAGGATCCTCGATCGCGTCGGCCTCTCCGAGCGGGTCCGACGCGAGCCCAAGGGCCTGGGCGCCAGGCTCAAGAACGACGGCTCCGGCTGGTCCGCATCGGATCTGACCCGCCTCAAGCTGGCCCGCGCGCTCCAGGGCGAGCCGCCCGTCCTCGTGCTCGAGAACATCAGCGTGGGCTTGGACGACGAGGGGCAGCGCTTCGTGCGAGAGGTCCTCGAGACCTATCCCGGTGTCATCCTCTTCGTCACCGCACGCCCGGAGGCGCTGCTCCAGGACTACCGGGTCTGGGAGATCGACGGCGCCACCGAGGAGGACCGCGAGCACACGCGCCGGGCCGTGCTCGAGCAGAGCGCCGGCCGACTCGGCCCCGCCGGCGACGCCGAGGACGAATGAGCGTTCGGCTCTGTCCGGTGCGCCTCGCGGTCCAGGGGACGAGGCGGCAGCATCGTCGGTGGCCCTCGTGCGCTCGCCGGCCGCCTCAGGCCCTGCGGGGTGCTGGCGACTGCGCTCCCGGAGACAGACGACAGCGGGGCCGCGAAAGAGCCCCC
>NZ_VDOR01000030.1 GCF_007666205.1 Kocuria palustris | reverse complement strand
GACGAGGAGCCCGTTCCTCATCTCATCGACGCACCCGCGCCAAGAACCTCATGACCCACAACATCTAGGGACGCGGATGGCCGGGATCCGGCCGAACGGTGCGCCGTTGCGGGATCGGCCGAGGGCGACGGCGGTCTGCGGCGATGCCCTGTGAAGACCGTGATCGCGATGTGCTTATAGTCACAGGACTCGATCACGACCCGGGGGACCCCCATGGAACAGTTCATCACCGCCGCGAACGGGATCCTCTGGAGCCTGCCGATGTCCTTCGGCATCCTCGCCCTGGGCCTGTACTTCACCGTCCGCATGGCCGTGCCCCAGGTGCGCCTGATCAGGGACATGGTGGGCCAGCTGCTCGGCGGCGGCTCGTCGTCGGCGGGCATCAGCTCGTTCCAGGCCTTCGCCATGGCGCTCGGGGGCCGCATCGGCGTCGGCAACATCGCCGGCGTCGCGGCGGCTCTCTACCTCGGCGGGCCCGGCGCCATGTTCTGGATGTGGGTGACCGCCATCCTCGGCGCCCCCGTGGCGCTCGCGGAGAGCTCCCTGGCCCAGCTCTACAAGCACAAGGTGCGGGGCGAGTACCGCGGCGGACCCGCCTTCTACATCCTCGAGGGCCTCGGCCGGAACTGGCGCTGGCTGGCCGTGGCCTATGCCGCGGCCACCGTGTTCGCCACGGTGATCACCGGGCCCCAGATCCAGGCCAATGCCGTCACGGCGGCCACCACGGAGGCCTGGGGCTGGAGCCCGCTGTGGGTCGGACTCGGGATGGCCGTGCTGTTCTGCCTCATCGTGTTCGGCGGCATGCATCGCCTGGCGCGCACCGTGGGCCTCGTGGTGCCGTTCATGGCCGGTGCGTACATCGTCGTCGGACTGCTCGTGATGGTCATGATGTGGGAGCAGCTGCCGGCCATGTTCGGGCTGATCTTCTCCAGCGCCTTCGGCGCCCACGCCGTCTACGGCGGCCTGCTCGGCTCCGCGGTCGCCTGGGGCGTGCGCCGCGCGGTGTACTCCACCGAGATCGGCACCGGCTCCGGTGCGCAGGCCTCGGCGGCCGCCCACGTCTCCCACCCCGCGAAGCAGGGCCTGGCTCAGGCCTTCTCCGCGTACGTCGACACGCTGTTCGTGTGCACGATGACGGGCCTGATGATCCTGTCCACCAACAGCTTCAACGTGCTGGGCCCGGATGAGGAGACGCTGCTCGCCGAGAACGTGCCCGGGGTGGAGGAGGGCCCGGCCTGGGTGCAGATCTCGATCGACTCGGTGCTGCCCGCCTTCGGCCCGTCCTTCGTGGCGATCGCCGTGTTCCTCTTCTCCTTCACCACCCTGCTGTCGTTCTCCTTCTACGCGGAGACGAACCTCGCCTATCTCATCCCGAACGAGAGGGCCCAGCGGATCTGCGTCGGGATCGCGCGGGTCCTGCTCGCCGTGTCCATGGTGATCGGCTCGGTGCAGACCTCGGAGTTCGTGTGGTCGCTGGCCGACTTCGGCCTGGGCCTGTACACGTGGGTGAACATCCTCGCGCTGATTCTGCTGAGCCCGAAGGCCATCCGCCTGATGAAGGACTACGACCGGCAGCGGCGCGCCGGCGGGGACATCGTGCTGGACCCGAGGGCGATCGGCGTGCACAACGCCCCGATCTGGGAGCAGATCCACGCCGCGTACGAGCGCACGGGCGATGTCGGCGCCGCCATGGACCATGTCGCGGACACGGCCCCGGACACGCGCGCGATCTCCGTGGTGAGCGCCCGGAGCTGAGGCCCGACGGGCCTGCCGAGCCCGCCCGGTGATCCCATCCGCCACCCCCAGGAGCCCCATCCCATGCAGCTCGACCTCGTGATCGACAACGCGTCCGTCATCACCGGCGATCCGGCCCGTCCGTCGGCGTCGCGGCTGGGGGTGTGGCGGGGCCTCGTCGTGGGGGTCGACGAGCAGCTGGACGGCCTGAGCGCCCGGGAGCGCCTGGACGCCGGCGGGCGCGCCGTCGTCGCGGGGTTCAACGACGTGCACGCGCACAGCGTGTGGTTCGGCCAGTCCCGCCTTGACGTCGATCTCGGGCAGGCCCGTTCCGCCGAGCAGGTCTACGGCCTGATCCGCGCTCGCGCGGCGCAGCTGGCCCCCGGTGCGTGGGTCACCTGCGCCGGCTTCGATCCCGGCCACCTCGATGGTCCTCAGCCCGACCGGGACGGCCTGGATGCGGCCGGCGACGGACGCCCCGTGCTGATCCGCCACAACACGGGCCATTCGCTCACGGTGTCCGGGGCGGCGCTGGCCATGGCGGGCATCGGCGAGCAGGTGCGCCGGCAGCCGGAGGGCGGGCGCATCGTCACGGACGATGCAGGCCGGCCCACCGGGCTGCTCGAGGAGACCGCGATGCCGCTGGTCACGCATCTGCTGCAGCCGGAGTCCCACGAGCACATCGGGCGCTGCCTGGAGCGCGCCTCCCAGGAGTACGCCGCCGAGGGCATCACCTCGGTGACGGATGCCGGGATCGCCGGCGGGTGGATCGGGCACAGCCCGCTCGAGTTCGGCGCGTATCAGCGCGCCCGCGAGGCCGGCCTGCTGCGCACCCGGTTCCAGACCATGGTCACCCTGGACGGCCTGCAGCCGATCGACGGCCACCCCGACGACGGCACCCACGTCACGCTCGGCGCGGGCATCCGCACGGGTGCCGGCGACGAGTGGCTGCAGATCGGCCCGGCCAAGGTCTTCACGGACGGCGCCATGCTGGGGATGACCGCGGCCATGACGGAGGACTACTGCCATGCCGGGCACGGCCGCGGCTATCTGCAGCAGGACCCGGGGGAGATGCGCCGCGCCGCGCTGTCGGCCGCGGCTGGGGGCTGGGCGCTGGCCATGCACGCGATCGGCGACGCCGCACTGGACTTCGCGCTCGAGGTGATCGCCGAGGCCCGCGAGCGGTTCGGGGAGCCGGTGATGCCGCACCGCGTGGAGCACGGCGGCGTGGTGCGCGACGAGCAGGTGGCCCGCATGGCCGAACTCGACGTGGTGATGACGACCCAGCCCAACTACATCAGCGCTTTCGGGGAATCGGTGCGCGAGCGGATCGGCGACGAGCGGGTGCAGCTGTCGTATCCGGCAGGGCGCCTGCTGCGGGCCGGGCTCGTCCTTCCCGGCAGCTCGGACCGGCCCGTGGCAGGCGGGCGGCCCCTGGACGTGATCCAGGACTTCGTGCTGCGCCGCACCGAGGCGGGGAAGGACTACGGCCCCGTGAGCGAGCGGCTCACCGCGGAGGAGGCGCTGCGCGCGTACACGGTTGGATCCGCGGAGGCCACGGGATGGGGCGGGCGCAAGGGGCGTCTGGTCTCCGGGCAGCTCGCCGACCTAGCGGTGCTCAGCGACGATCCGCGCGCGGTGCCCGCCGAGCAGATCGCCGCGATCGAGGTCGTCGCCACTGCCGTGGGCGGGCGGTTCGTGCACGGCGGGCTGTGACCCCCTGCCGCAGGAGCGCTGGGGTCCGCTCGCTCAGCTCATCGATGCCGCATCGACTCCGTGATGACCGGCTCGGCTCGCCGGGTGCGAGTGGTCGGTGGTGCAGGGCATCGGCCGGGCATGCATTGCACCGGTGACCACTCGGCCATGTGGGGGCCTTGTGCGACCATCACGCGTCGCGAAAGCATCGAGGACAGCGAAGGGCACCCCGATCCTGATGGATCGGGGTGCTCTCGATGTCCTGGGACATCCCTGGTGGGTAGTTCACGAAACGCGCTGACTAGGGGCGATGGTGGGGCTTCGGTCGCTTCGTGTACACGGAGACTCGCGATTTTGTACACCACTGATCGGCGCCGACGCGAAGGAGCAGACCGCCGGCCCCGCGAACAGGCTCAGTGGGGGTAGAGCCTCGTGGGCATCGGACGTCGTTGCGGGATGTGCATGGTCGGTCCTTCAAGTCCTGAGGGAGTGGGCACGGGGCAGCTCGTGTCGCCCCGCGCGCGGACGCTGGAGCGCGCCCCCACCCCGGCGTCCGCGCGGCCGGTAGTGCCGAAGCGTCTCGGTGGCAGCTGTCTCTGCGACCGATGGCGTCTATGCACCTCTGGACGCCGATCCGGTGCCGCATTCGAGCACGTACGGTGGCTCTCCGGCTGCGGCAATCACCGTCAGGGCGTCCTGGGCCGTGTCCCTATCAGCGGTCAACGTGAATCGCCCCGGGTCTGGTGGAGGCTCTGATTCCACGGGAGGATGAGGAGCATGGCAGCAC
>NZ_VDOR01000002.1:463948-465653 GCF_007666205.1 Kocuria palustris | reverse complement strand
CATCGACCGCAACGCCACCGCAGCGCTGCTCTACCGCATGTCCGGCTCCCCCGCCTACACCGCACCGCGCACCTCCGCCTTCACCGACGTCCGCCCCGGCTCCGCCTTCTACAAGGAGATCCACTGGGCCCGAGCCCAGGGCATCACCACCGGCTGGCCCGACGGCACCTTCCGCCCGCTCGAGCAGACCGATCGCGATGCCATGGCCGCCTTCCTGCACCGCTACGAGAACTGATCCCCGACCGCTCCGGGGGCTGAACGGCCCTCGGCGCCGCAGCGGGGCCGTCCCCCGCCGCGGCCGCACCTTCCTGCCGCCCCGGGGCTGCGCAGCCTGCGCAGCCCCGGGGCGGAGGCTGCCCCGAGTCCCTTCCCCGGCACGGACGCAGAACCGCTCGCCCGCCTGCCCGCGGGCCGAGCCGAGTCGCCCCATCCGCCGACGGCACCTGCCCGTGCCAGCAAGGGAACCCGCCATGATCCGCACTGCCCCACGCCGCGTCGCGGCCGCCGCCCTGACCGCCGCCGCGCTCACCGCGCTGCCTCTGCTGGGCACGGCCGCCCCCGCCCGCGCGGCCGCCCAGGACATCGTCAGCGCGCCCGCCGCCGAGAAGGACGGATACCGCCAGCAGATCCTCGACGAGGTCAACCGGCACCGGAAGGCCAACGGGCTCCGGCCGGTGCGCTACTCGCCCACGATCACCGGCATCGCCCAGGACGAATCGGACCGCGTGGTCCGCGCCGAGCGAGTGAGCCACTCCATGGACTTCCTCTCCGATCCCCGCAGGGGCACGGGGGTCGATGCCATGAACGAGATCACCGCCCTCGAGCACTCCATCGACCCCGCTGCTCTCGTGCGGTGGTGGAAGTCCTCCCCCTCCCACGACAAGGTGCTGCTCTCCCCCGAGATCGAGGTGATCGGCATCGGCGTCACGATCGCCGACGGCCGCCTGACGAACACCGGCCAGCCGTGGCGCCTCGTCTCCGTCGTCGACGGCTACGGCTACGTCCCCGGTCACGGCCCCGCCGACGCGCGCGCCGGGGTCACGGGGTCCGCACCCGCCGTGTCGCCGCAGTCCGTCGCCGCGCCCATGACCCGCCCCGCCCCGCTGACGACCGCGGCCGCGGGGCCGTTCCGGGACGTTCCGGGCAGCCACCCGTTCGCCGCCGAGATCGGGTGGGCCCGTGACCGGGGCCTGCTCACGGGATGGGCCGACGGCACCTTCCGCCCGTCGCAGAGCATCGACCGCGATGCGATGGCGGCCGTGGCCTACCGCATGGCGGGCTCCCCCGCCTACCGGCCGCCGGCGGTCTCCCCCTACCGCGACGTGCCCACGGGGCATCAGTTCTACAAGGAGATCACCTGGGCCCGCTCCGAGGGGCTGCTCACCGGCTGGTCCGACGGCACGTTCCGGCCCGGCGACGACATGGCCCGCGATGCGACGGCCGCCCTGCTGTGGCGCATGGAGGGCCGACCCGCGGCCGGCCCCGCGCCCTTCGCGGACGTGCGCCCCGGCCAGCTGCACGGGGAGGCGATCGCCTGGATGGCCGACGAGGGCATCGCCCGGGGCTGGGCCGACGGGACGTTCCGCCCGCGGGCCTCCACGGAGCGCGGCGCCATGGCCGCGTTCCTGCAGCGCTCCGCCCGCTGAGCCGGCTCCCCGCCCGCAGAAGGCCGCCGCCCTCCTCTCGCGCGAGAGGAGGGCGGCGG